>JASJAO010000001.1 GCA_030066975.1 Henriciella sp.
CAGGCTTTCGGATTTTGAACTTGGCCGCAGAGCGCTCGGTCTTGGCGATCCGGTCGATGATGTAGCCACGTCCCCGCAGTCGCGTCAAAGCGGCGCGCACCGTATGGGGTTGCCACTCAAGCAGGCCTGAAAGTTGAGCAAGTGTTGCGCCTGAGCGGCTGAGCCGCGAAACAAGCTTTGCTTCCTTGGTGCCGGTTTTCGGTGGTGAGATCGTATCTGTCATGTCTGTCTCCGTGTTCTGGGCGAAACAATCGCCCCACTGAGACAAGCCCGAACTTATACCGGGCGCACGAACAGCAATGCTCGACTTCGCCGAACAGTCCAGTCCAAGTTCGAAAAAGCTGCATGAATTCTCCGGCGACCAGGCGGCGGTAAGTCATATGGACGATCTGGACAAAGCCCGTGAGCAAACTGTCGAAGCGCTGACGAAACTCGATGAAGCAATCGATGAGGCCATGCTCGCGCAAGCACCCAGCTCTGGTGTCGACGAGATCGCAACAGGGTTAAGGGCTTTCAAGCGCGGTTTATATGAAACTCTGGAGATAGTTGACCTCGCCGAAGCATCACTGCAGCGCGCGAAACAACATAGCTCCTAGTTCCTAATAGGAGACATGCCGGAACTGCTGTTTCATCCCGAAAGCGGTCATAAACAGCGACGCGGGATGATCCCAGAAGCGGTTTCGGAGCTCGAAACCAAAGTCTTGAGTTTTAGTCACACCATCGGACGGCTCATGTTTTTCGGCCATCACGATCAACCGCTCCTCCCGCGCTGCGATAAGCGGCCAGCAGCTCATTCTGGTCTTGAGTTGAAACGGTTGACACTAGACGGTCAGGCAATGAGCGAAACGCGGCTTCAAAGTCAATCGGTGTGACTCTAACAAACGTTCCGCCATTTTCAGGCCAAATGAAGACGCCGAAGCGCCATAAGAGGCGTTCGAAGTGTCGTCCAAACTTTATGAAGTCTCCGAACTCACTCCACGCTCCATAATCCCGCCAAAGTCGATTCAGCTCGACACCATATCTCCTCCCCCAATCTATAAGACCGTGTGCCTCTAGGCCTTGAGTTACGGCAGGGTCAGAGAGTGGATCCTCATCTGATCCGGCCGTTTGGCCGAGATACGTTGCCAGTTCGATCAAAACCGCGCGGCAAGCCACGATCATTGAAGACCATAATGCGTCGAGATCTTGGCTCGATTGGTAGGCCGCCAGTGCGCTAGGGATATCTTCGCCGTACGCGTCCAGCGCCATCAAAAACTGACTTCTCGTTTCTTCACGCGCCTGATCCGACGTCCCGGTAAGTTGAGCTGTCAGCCTCCAGCCCCGATAGGCATGTGCCGCAGGATAAACGACCGATACGATTGCGCCATCATGCACCGTCTCCTGCGGCGAAAGAAGCGTGCCGGGCAGCGCGGCTTCTATCTGGGTTTCCAAGTCAATGTTTGCGGCTTGGTTTGCCAAGATGCGCACCGCTGCCTCAAACGCCGCTTCATCAGCATCAATCAAAGAGAGCGCTACACCTGCCCGCCCGATAATGCGAAAGCGTATCTGTCCATTACGCATTACAATCGGCGCCTGAGCGACGCCAATGCCAACATCCTCTGAAACCGTCTCTGGGCTTCCAAGTCGATCATCACCGCGATCGAGGACCTTCAAAGGTATTGTCAGCGGAAAGTGAGCCTTAACCGCGCTGCTCCAGGGTCGGTCTATGACCAAGAACCCGTTTAGATATTTCAAAACGTCGCCTGAGATTATCCAGCTTGCTGTGATGATGTACGTTCGGTTTCCACTTTCATTGCGCAATGTCGAAGACTTGCTCCAGGAGCGTGGGATCGATCTCTGCCATGAAAGTGTGAGAATGTGGGTGGATCGGTTTGGGCCTATGTTCGCTGGTAAGATCAGAACAAAGCGCGCTTCACTCATGCGCCAATATACTCAGTGGCGATGGCATCTCGATGAGGTCTTTGTGAAAATTAATGGCGTGCAGCACTATCTCTGGCGCGCCGTCGATCACGAGGGCGAAGTGCTAGAGTCATACGTGACGAAATCACGGGATAAGCAGGCAGCCCTTACGTTTCTGAAGAAAGCGATGAAGCGATACGGCGCTCCGAAGGTCATCGTCACTGATCGGCTTCGATCATATGGCGCCGCCATGAAAACCATCGGCAACATCGACCGCCAGGAGGTCGGTCGCCATAAGAACAATCGGGCTGAGAATTCACACTTACCGTTCCGACGGCGAGAGCGGGCGATGTCCAGATTTCGAAGGATGAGTAATCTTCAGAAATTCGTTTCAACCCACGCCTCTCTCCACAATCACTTCAACTTAGACCGCCACCTCAACCGCAGACAGACGTTTAAAACCCACCGTGACGCCGCACTTCTCGAATGGCGGGAACTTCTCGCCGCGTAGAAGGCCCCAATCAGACGATGCTGGAGACCGGTTCGCATTAGACTGACAGCACCACCGGAAGAGTTCAAAACTGACGAAAAAGCGGCGTACGCACTTTGGCGCGAACGCAACAGATTCGAATGGGAGATAGATTGGGGTCAATATGAACCGCTCGTTGCAGCAACAGCTGAGCGCCGGAGAGTACGACGTGAGAACGCTGCATGATGTGGGGCAAAGTCCCCTTTCGTTCATGGCAAAACATAGGGTAAAGCAGTGCCCCACATGCCCATAAGCTATTGATCTAAATCGTCTTCTCCGGTCCCTCCAGGCCCACCAAATTCTTCATTGATAGTCACAGTTTGCCTTGCGCTGATCGCTTCCGGGACCGGCGCGGTTTGATCGAAGCATCGGCCCCGTTGGTGGAGGCGCTACCTGGCTTCTGCGAATTCGATGGTTGCGCCGTCGGGGGCTTTGATGCTGAACACGCGCAACGCTCCAAAGGCGGGGCGGGTGGTCTCATAGGCGTTTTGAGCAATCGGCCAACCCCGTGCTTCGATCATCGCTTTCGCTTCGTCTGCTGAATCGACCGGGTAGGTCACCGACAACCAACCGAGATTTGGCGCGTGACAGCGATCTGCATAGTCGAACCCATCAAGGCCATCGATTTCGATATATTCCATCCGGCCGTACAGAGTCTGGGTCTGCGGGGTAAAGATCCCGGCTTTGTAGGGCACGCTCGTGGTCAGATTCTGAGGAATGCCGAGCGGCATCAGTGTCGGCTCGTCGTCTGTGTAGGGCGCGCCATACCATACGCGTTCAAATCCAAGCACATCTTCCATCAGCACCCTGATCGCTTCACGGTCGCGGGTCATCTGCATGATGTTGAACGGCCGGCTGAGGCGTTCGAACGGTGTGTAACCTTCCGGCGGCGGGCGATTAAGCCGTTCATAGGCCTGAACCTGCAAGCCATCGGGGCCTTTGAACACGACAATACTGAGCTCTGAACCATTGAACGAGAGCGGTGCGATCGGGGTTTCCGTACCCCAGCCCATGGCGATCGCGTCATCATACACGCGGTCAATATCTTTGGCGCGCACCATGAACGACCAGAAACACCCCGTATCCCAAGCGCGTGCGCCGGGTCTTGTCGGCACTTTGCGCCCGGCATTGTCGAACCGAATGAGACGGACATACCCGGCGTCACTGCCGGGGGCGCGCAGTGTAAGCACTTCACCACCTGCGCCGGGTTGAAGATTGTAGGCGTTCAGTTCTGCAGCATCGAGCGGGCCACGATACACCGTCTCATAGCCGCCAATCTCAATGAAGAAACGCGCAGTGCGATCAAGGTCGGAGACGCTGGCCGTTGCCATCAGCCAGGGCGCCGAGGTCACTGGCGACGGTAATTCGGCGGGCGGGGGTGTAACCGACGGCGGTGTCGCCGTGCTTGTTTGACACGATGCAAACAGCCCCAATGCGAACATTGGGGCTGTCGACGTTTTAAGTCCGAAGCGGATCATGTCCGGGCCTAGAATTCGACATCGAAGTCGATACCGAACACGGCGGGATCGGCACCGTAGGCTGTGACGCTGCCATTGGCGCTCGAACCTGCGCGATAATACTCCTCGTCCGTGACATTCTTGCCCCAGACGGAGACCGACCAGTTGGCGTCATCGGGCTGGTAGGTCGCGCGCAAATTCAGAACGGTGGTCGCGTCGGTGAGTGCGTCTTCAGGGCTGTTGGCGAGCAAGATGTAATACTCATCCTCATAGCCGACATCACCCGTCAGTGAGAGTTCACCACCAGCAAAGCTGGTTGTGTAGGTGGCACCGATCTGGCCTTTAACTTCAGGCGCATTCTTCATGTCCAGTCCAAGCGCACAATCGACCACATCCTGACCTGGGTCACACGACACAGACGTCCCATTGATGGTGATCGCATTGGCCTGAGCCTCGGTGACCGACTTATACTCGGTGTCGAGCAGACCAAGGCTACCAAAGAATTGAAGCTCTGGTGTGGCCTGGAATTGGGCCTCAAGCTCAAAGCCAGAGGTTTCAGCTTCTGCCACATTAAAGCGTGTGAAGCCCAGCCCTGTCACCGTACCTGCCAGCTGGAGGTTATCATAAGAATTGTGGAAGTAAGTCGCGTTCAGACGGAGGCGATCCTCCAACAGGTCTGAGCGAACCCCGAGTTCAAATGTCCCAACTTCTTCTTCCTCAACAGGTAGGAAGCACGCCGTCGCGCTGAAACAGTCTGGCGACCAGCCACCGCTTTTGAAGCCAGTCTTATAAGACACATATCCCATGACCGAATCTGTAATCTGATAATCAGCGATCGCGGTGTAACTCAAGAAGTCAAAGTCCTGATCATCGACTCTTGCATCGCCAGGAATGAACGACACTTCTCGGGCGCCGTCAAAGTCTTTGGTTTCTTCTGTATACCGCAAACCGCCGGTTAGGGTCAGGCGGTCAGTCACATCATAAGTTCCCTGGCCAAAAAGGGCGAAAGACTCTGTCTGCGTATCGACCGTGAACGGGAAGACAAAGACAGTCTCAAGCAGCACGTCCTCAGAGAAATAGTACAGGCCCGATACAAAATTGAACGGTCCCTCGAAATCAGAGGAAAGCGTAATCTCCTGGCTGATCTGATCCTGATCTGTTTCCTGCATATAGCGCGACTCGCCGACCAGCGTATCAAGCTCGTCATTCATTTCGCGATAGGCAGTGATGGATGTCAGGTTGAAGTTATCAAGCTCACCATTGATTGTCAGAGACGCGCCCCGCGCGGTGAGGTCATTCGAGTATCCGGTAAAGCAACCGGTCGCATTAGGTGAAGCATCACAATCAGTGCCGGGGAACGGATCGATGGTGAACAGATCGCCATCGCCGTCTGCATTGCTTGGATAGCTACCCGGCAAGGGATCGGACTGGTCTTCTGTATTGTCAGCGGCAACCAGCACGTCCCAGCCATTACCAAAGTCATGCGACAGTTGCGCTCTGATACCGAATGTATCGATCTCTCCGACATTCGTGCTTTCGCCGGTACGTGAGCCGTTGGGCTCAACCTCGAAGAATCCATCGCGTTGACGGTACATGCCCGAGATACGGATCGCGGTCTGTTCGGATATAGCAAGATTGCCCATACCACTGATTTCCGCCAAGCCCTCTGTACCGATAGAGAGACCGGCACTGGCTTTCGTTTCGTCCTCGGGCTTGACGCTGGTCAGCTTGATCGCACCACCATTGGTGCTGCGTCCGTATAAAGTGCCTTGGGGGCCGCGCAGAACTTCGATCGCTTCCAGGTCGACGACGTCGAACAGCGATCCAACCTGACGGCCAAGATAGACCCCATCGACATAAATACCGATGGCAGGATCCACCGCACCGCGCGATTCATCCTCACCGACACCGCGCAAGAAGATCCGGGCGGAGTTTGCTGTGCCAGTCCCGGTTGAAAGCGTGAGGTTCGGCACATTGAAGTTCAGGTCGATCACATCGGCGACCTGACGGTCTTCCAATAGCGCTGTATCAAGAGCGGTAACTGCAACCGGCGTATCCTGCAGGTCCTCCTGCACTCTCTGAGCGGTAACTGTAACAGTTCCGAGGCGAGCGGTGTCGTCTTGGTCTTGGGCGACCGCAGGAACAGCCCAAGCCGTTGCCAGGGCAGTTAAAGCGGTTGCACCGATTAGGGTCTTTTTCATGCTCAGATCTCCTTATTTCTGGACTCTTGATAAGCTCTCCTCGCGAAGCAAAGGATATATCATTTATGGGCAGTGTCCATTTGTCCGGTCATTTCGGTTGGAGGTGTTGCAAATCTGCCTCAGTCTTGATCAGGGCTGCTTCCTTGCGGAGCAGCCGCAGAAAGGCCCTGAACCAGCAGGACATCGAAATCGCCCCAGGCATTGTCGATCCGCGCCGCCATCAGCTCAGCATATTCGGGACTGTTCCAGAACGCTCTGGCCGCCGCCATACTGTCCCATTTGCCGATCACGTAACTGGCTGGGGCATAGTCACCTTCCAGCACTTCGAGGGTCGGTCCGCCACCAAGCGCGATATAGTGCCCGCCATATTTTTCATAAAGCGGCGGTAGTTTGGCGACGTACCCTTCCATGAAGGCCGGCCGGTCATACACCTCGCCAAGAACGATCATGTAGGCGGGCGGCTCAGATATGGCCTCCTGACTAACGGCCTCAGATGACGGTAAGCCCACACACGCTGTCGCGGCAAACCCAGCACATAGACCAAGTAGCCCCCCCGCGATAAATCCCTTCATGATATCCTCCGACCGGCTGGACACGGTTAAAAAGATATATCATTTAATCCATTCGAATTTGGCAAGTGGAAAATCGATGACGCACGATCTCTCTCAACCGACCATGGTCACCTCCGATAAAACCGCGCGTCAGATTTTTGAGGAGGTGCGCGCCAATCCGGCCCGGGCCCGGTTCGGGTTCGGGGACAAGCTCGCCATCGTCAATGTCGATCCACAGAAGGCCTATACGCGGCCCGATCTGTTCAAGACGGCCTATATTACAGACCCACGCCAGATGGAGCATATCAACGCCATTTCAAAGGCGGCGCGCAGCAAAGGGCTGCCCGTGATCTGGACGCATGTCGCGTATATGGACAATGCCGCCGATGCCGGTGTCTGGGGCACGCGCACCGACACGCCGGACAGTTTGCAGAACATCAAATACGGGTCCGAGCGAACTGAATTCGATGACCGGCTTGAGATCGATGAGGCCGTCGATGCCGTCTATACCAAGCGCATGCCGAGTGCCTTCTTTGAGACGCCGCTAAATAGTTTTCTGACTTGGCACAAAGTCGACACCGTGGTCGTCACTGGCGGCTCGACATCAGGCTGCGTAAGGGCGACGGCGGTTGATGCGCTCAGCCATGGCTACCGCACCATCGTCCCGGAAGAATGCGTCGCCGACAAGCATGAAAGCTACCACTTCGCCAACCTGACGGACTTGCTGATCAAGTATGCGGATGTGGTGCCGGTGGCTGAGGTGCATGACGCGATCGCGGGGTATGCGGGATGATAACGCAGCCCCACCCCGACCCTCCCCAAAATGGGGAGGGGACCGCACCGGAAGCCATGATGAGACAGCATATGACTGACTCAGAATCCCCTTCCCCATTTTGGGGAGGGTCGGGGTGGGGCACCGCTGGAGGCAGCCATGCACGCTGATCCCAACCTCTACGATTACTGGCCGTATGAAGGCCGTCCGAAGATCAC
The DNA here is from genome assembly GCA_030066975.1 of Henriciella sp. GTDB lineage: Bacteria > Pseudomonadota > Alphaproteobacteria > Caulobacterales > Hyphomonadaceae > Henriciella. The sequence continues at coordinate 7,628 of JASJAO010000001.1, forward strand.
CTGGCCGGGGGGAAAGAAGCTGGCCTTCTGGATCGCGCCGAATATCGAGTATTACGAGTTCCAGCCCCCCCACAATGACAAGCGCCCCGGCTGGCCGCGCGGCAATCCGGACGTAGTCGCCTATTCTCAGCGCACTTGGGGCAACACAGTCGGCCACTGGCGGATGATGGATCTGTTCGATAAGTATAACCTGCGTGGCTCGATCTCGCTCTCCACAGCGCTCGTCGATCATCACCCGGAAATCATTGAGGCGGTGAATGCGCGGAGCTGGGAGTTCTTCTCCCACGGGATCTACAACACGCGCTATTCCTATGGCATGTCGCAAAGCCAAGAAGTGGCCGTGCTGAAGGACAGCATTGAAACCGTCGAGCGCGCCACCGGCCAGCGCATTCGGGGGTATCTCGCCCCAGCGCTGACCCATACCGAGCACACGCTCGGCCTCATCGCCGAGCATGAGTTCTGGTACACCTGCGACCTGTTCCAGGACGACCAGCCGCAACCGATCAAGACCAAGACTGGCAAGTTGGTCTCAATGCCCTATTCGCTGGAGGTGAATGACGTCATTACCTACCTGGTGCAGGGCTATAGCCCGCAACGTTACGCCGATCTGCTGATCCGTCACTTTGATCAGTTGCTGGAAGAAGGCGAGCAGTCCGGCACGGTGATGTGCATTCCGCTACATGCCTATCTGGTCAGCCAACCGCACCGCTTGCGCGTGTTCGAACAGGCGCTGAAACACATTTGCAGCCACCGCGGCGATGTCTGGTTCGCAACCGGGTCAGAGATCGCGGAATATTATCGCGAGACTTATTGGGATCAGACGCTGGCGGACGTCGCCGCGCGCGGTGTTGCGACAGGAGGGACCGGCTTTGCCCCAATCTCCTAAATTACCTGACGATTATCTAAAATACCCCAACCGCCAGTACGGCATGGACAACCCGCATTATGGCTGGGACCCGGCGGATCGGCGCGCGCCTTTCAAACTGAAGGGCGACACCAAAGCGACTACGACCATTATCGTACCCGTTGAGTTCTTCCCGCTGAGCCCGCCCGCCAAGCCGTTCGCGCATCCCGGCGCCATGAAGACGCCTTACCCCGACCTCCGCCATTTCACGACCCGCGATTATGGCAACCGGGTCGGCCTCTATCGCCTGCTGCGCGCCTTTGCGGCCGAAGGCGTGAAAGCCACATTCGCAGTCAACGCAGAGGTCGCGCGGCGCTATCCGCCACTGCTCGCGACGATAGAAGCAGGCGGGCATGAGATCGCCGCCCATGGCGTCTCGACCGCGCACATTCATCATGACGGGCTCAGCGAAGCCGAGGAAAGCGCCCTGATCGCGGAGACGCGCACCGCATTCCCAGAGGCCAAGACCTGGATGAGCCCGGCGCGCAATGAGAGCTATCGCACGCTAGACCTACTCAGCGAGGCGGGCTTTGAGACGGTCCTCGACTGGGAGGCCGATCAGCGCCCCCTGTCGATGAGGACCAAGATGGGTTCAATCACCGCCCTGCCTCATTATGGCGAGCTGGGCGATTTCAAACTGCTGCTCGATCGCTCGCACTCTGAAGATGAGTGGGCTGATCAGATCATCGAGGCGGCGGCCTATAGTGTAGACCTTTACGACAAAGAAGGCGCATCTGCCCTCGCCTTTACGATGACGCCGTACATTGCGGGCCAACCTTTCCGTATTCACGCTGTGCGCCGCATTCTGAAAGCGCTCACCGCTACAGAAGGCCTAAGTCTCGCCACCGCCACCGACGCATCCGCCGCCTTCAAGGAGGCCATATCATGACCCGCCGCGAACTCCTCGCTGCCGCCGGTGCGGCCGCGCTCACTCTTCCCGTTTCCGCTCAAGGAGCCAAGCCCATGCGCTACACCGCCCTCGCGCTGCAAACCGTCTGCGACGCGGTCAATCAGGATGCCACGACCGAGGCCGCCCATGCGCGCATGGACGCGGCGATTGCCCGCGTGCGCGGCCAGATCGGATCAGCCAAGGGCTTCCTGAAAGGCTTTAATGGCTATGATGTGAAACTGGTCGTGCTACCGGAATACTGGATGACAGGCTTCCCATTGCGCGAAACCCGCGAAGAGTGGCAGGACAAGGCGGCGATCCCAATGGAAGGTGCCTTCCCTGATAAGCTCGCCGCCCTCGCGCAGACGTTCGGCATCTATCTCTGCTCGAACCATTATGAGACCGACCCGAACTTCCCCGATCTCTATTTTCAGAGCAATGTTGTCTACGGCCCAAATGGCGACACGGTGCTGCGCTATCGCCGGATGATCTCACTCTACACACCAAGCCCCTATGATGTCTGGGACAAGTATCTCGACGTCTATGGCGAGGATGCGGTCTTCCCAGTGGCTGAGACAGAAATTGGCGCGCTCGGCACGATTGCGAGCGAGGAAATCCTCTATCCCGAAATCGCGCGGATGCATGCGTTCAAGGGCGCGGAAATCCTGCTCCACCCAACCAGCGAGGTGGGCGCGCCAACGCTGACGCCCAAGCACATTACCAAGAAAGCCCGCGCGATTGAGAACATTGCCTATGTCGTCTCGGCCAATAGCGCGCAAATTATCGGCACACCCGTACCCGCCGCCTCGACCGATGGCATGTCGATCATTCTCGACTGGTATGGTCGCACCCTCGCCGAGGCCAATCAAGGCGAGACCCTCAATGCGAACGCCGTGCTCGATATAGGCGCCTTGCGCGACACCCGCCGCAAGACCGGCATGACCAACACGCTCTCGCGCCTACCGAACGCGGCTTTTGCCAGCGGCTATGCCGGCGCCAACCACGCCCCGGCCAACCGTACGCCCAACGGCCAGATGATTGAGCGCGCCGAGGCCATCGCGCAGCAGCAAGCCGTGATCGACAAGCTCGCCGCCGCCGGCATCCTGAAATAGGAGATCAGACATGACCGACTTCCCTGAATATCCGCCCTTCGTCCCGCGTTTGGACAAGACCTGCTATCTCGTCACCTGCACCGACGGGCCGGGCAGTGCGCCGCTGCGCGCCGAGCATCTCAAAGGTCATCTCGATCATGTTGAGGCAAACTGGACCCGCTATGTCACGGCAGGTCCAATTCGTGAGCCGGGCGGCGAAGCGCTCGTCGGTTCAATTTTTCTGGTCCTCGCCGCCAATCTGGAAGAGGCCAAAGCCCTGATGAATGGTGATCCTTACCTCACCTGCGGGATGTATCAGACCATCACTTATCACGAATTTTCGAACTCGATCGGCCAGTATATTGGCGGCAAGATCTGGGAAAGCGCTGAGGCGATTGCCCATCGCGCAGCCGGTGGACCTACAGATGATCTCAGCCAGGGGGTCAAAGCGTGACGGACCGTATGAAACATCGCCGCATTCGCGGGCGCATCCGCTACACCTCCAAAAAGCCTGAAATGCTGGATCAGGTCCGCGGCGATGAGATTTTCAACATCACGCACCATTCCGATGGCAAGATGACGGTCCGCGCGCATTGCGAGATTCACGAACCCGACCCGACAGTGATGCGGGACATCGTCTATTCAACTGATGAGAACTTCAATCCGATGGATTGCCATGTGCGCCTCACCATTGGCGACGCATTCATGGGCTCAGGTTGGTTCAAGTTCAATCTTGACGAGAACCGCTCCGGATCGATCGAATGCGAGAGCTATGGGCCGTCCATCGGGCGCTTATCACAACGCGTAGAAACCGAAGGCGCGTTTGACGGCTTTGGAACCCACCCGATCATTGGCGATGCCCAAATGTGCCGGGTGATTGATCGTTCAAACGGCCCCACCCGGCGCAATGTGCGGGTATTTCTACCCTCGCCAGACCATCGCGGCGCAACGCCCCCGATCATTTCAGAAGTGAATATCGGCCTTGAATATGTTGGCGAAGACACGGTCACCGTCGAAGCGGGCACGTTCGAATGTTTCCATTTTCGTTATGTCGATGATGAAGGGCCCGGCATGGGCGGCACCCAACATCCGTCTTACGACATGTGGGTGACCAGGGATGACTTCATCTTCGTCCAGGGCGGTGTGGGCGGCTATATGGCCACCTGGTACGAGCTGATCGAGCTCGATCACCCAACCATTGGCTAACCGCCAAAGCCGGTCGCCGGATCGCCCTGCTGGATGGCCTTAATCTCAGCGAGATCTGCCGGGGGGACAAGCCATTGCGGTTTATTCTCTCTCGCCCAGGCCAGCAGCTCTGGCGGGAACTCCTCCTGGCTTTCCACCCGATGAGTCAGCAAGTGATAGATCGCCTGCTCCCCACCTGCCCAGGCGGGAAGCGCGCCATAGCGTTGCCAGCTCATCTGATGTGGCTCGTCAACACTGCCTTCGGGATGGATGAAGAAATCATAGTTCTCCCAGGCCTGATATTGCGCGCCGGTCGGAAGTGGAAAGTCGAGGAACACAGAGGCGGTAAAGGCCCACGTATCGCCCATCTTTCGCGCCGCAATACCGTCTTCTGAAATGATCTTCCGGACACGGTCACCCGTGCCCTGCGTTACGTCGCCATAGATACGCCCGTCTTCATAGCGGTACTCGATCAGCTGATACGGATAGGCGATCGGTTCAACTTTCTGTCCATTGTACTCCGTGATCACCTCGCCGGTTTCGACATCGGTATAGGCAAAGGTTTTGCGCGTCAGATGGATAACTTTTTCAGCGGGGTCTTCAGGCCAAATCACAGTGGAGCTGTCAAAGCCGATCATGCCAAACAGCTGCTCACCGGATGGATAGGCATAGATGCCGCCTTCAGACACCCAGTGCACCGGCTCTCCTGTCCCGGCCCGCGCATCGACCCATGCTTTCAGAGCGCCCTCTTCTGCCGAAGCCATCGCGCCGAGACAAACTGCGGCAACACTCAAACCGAAGAAACGTGCAATCATGGAAACCTCCAACTTTCGTTTGGTATATCTTTATCTTGAAGCTTTTTGAGAAGGCAATCTGATTCTCGGTCGCACGCGCTGTAGCGGCTGACGGCTTGGAGTTTGCAGCAAGCAGCGATAAAGCATCCTTACAGATCACGGATCAAAGCCATGCCCGACACCATCTCCATGACCTTCACACCTGCCGATATTGATGAATCGGCGAGCATCCCATTGTACCAGCAGATCTACGACCTGCTGCGGGCGAAGATTATGGACGGCACCATGTCTTTGAATGATCGACTGCCCGCAGAGCAAGACCTCACTCAAGCGCTGGGTGTCTCCCGGATCACCGTGAAACGTGCAATGAATGAGTTGGCCGTCGCGGGTCTGGTGCGTCGCCAGCGGGGCATCGGCACGGTCGTGATCTATGATGTCGCGGCGCCGACCGTCAAAGGCAGCTTTGAGACGATGATTGATGGTCTGACCCGAATGGGGGTGGAGACCGAAGTACAGTTGCTCGACTGTACGGTCGGCACGGCGAGCCCCGCGATCTCAGAAGCGCTGGACCTCAAGGGCGGTAAAAGCGTCCAGCGGATCGTACGCTTACGACGGTTGGATGGCGAACCTTTTTCCTATCTGGTCACCTATATCCCATACGACATCGCTGAAGGGTATGACGATGCGCAGCTTGCAACTGAATCTCTGATCAAGTTGCTGGAGCAAGCGGGACATGCCCCGGTCGAGGCCGAACAAACCATTACAGCAACAGCAGCGGTGCCCGCCGTGGCGGCGAATCTCGGCGTTGCGCCAGGCTCGCCGCTCTTGCGCATTCACCGCATCATGAAAGATGCCAGTGGTCGTCCCGTGCAGGATATCACAGCCCACTACCGCGCGGATCGGTTTGAGTACCATATGCGTCTGGCTCGCAACAATGCCGGGCAGAGGGACTGGACCACGGAATAAGCGACAAACTGGCGCTCGCCTTTCGCGATTTAAATGGTATATCATTTGAATGCGGAGGTCGTATGACTGATCAGGCCCTATTTGCACTCTTGCATGTGCTCGTCTTCGTCTACTGGCTCGGCGGAGATCTTGGCGCGTTTTATACGAGCCGCTTCCTGACCCAGCCCAACGTGACCGCCGACCGCCGCTTGATGGCGGCGAAGATTGTCGGCGACGTCGATATGGCCCCTAGAACGGCTTTGATCCTTGCTCTGCCGACGGGACTGCTTTTGGCCGAAAGCAATGGATGGCTCAGTCTGGGTTGGCCAGTCATCGGCGCCATCGTCGTTGCGTCACTTGCATGGTTGGCCATCGCCTGGAAACTTCACCTGGATCATGGCGGTTCGGCCGGTTGGGTAAAGGCGCTCGACTCGATACTTCGCTACGGTCTGCTCCTCTCTCTGATCGGTATAAGCGGCCTGGCTTTCAGCCCAGCGATAGAGTTACCTTTATTCCTCACTCTCAAACTCTTGGCCCTGGCCGGCTGCGTCGCCTTGGGGCTATACATCCGTGTCGTGCTCAAGCCGCTGGGTCCAGCTCTGGCAGGTTTGACAGGTTCAGACTCTGCGAACTCGGAAGCTGTGCTCGCGCGGACCTTGCAGCGCGCCCGCCCACTGGTGACGGGCATCTGGGTGCTCCTCATCTTTGCCGCGTTTCTTGGCCTCTGGACGCCGACCTCATTCTAGGAGACTTTCGCCTCATGGCTGACGATTTCAAATCCGCTTCCGACCTTTCTGGCGTCCTCAAACAGCAGCTCGGGGAAGACGGCCTGAGAGACGATCAGGCCAGCTGCGAGTTCATGAGCCAGGACATCTGGACGAAAGGCGAGACTGCCGCATTTGTCGCAACACCGAAGACGATCGAGGAGATGCAGGCGGCGGTGCGTGCCGCGCATGATCGCGGCATCTCTCTTAACCCGCGCGGCGGCGGTTATTCCTATACGAAGGGTTACACGCCAGACCGTGACAATGTCGGCATTCTCGATCTGTCGCAGCTTAACAAAGTGGTCGAGGTCAACACCGAGGACATGTACGTCACCGTTCAGGCGGGTGTGACCTGGGCAGAGCTTTATGAAGCGCTGAGGCCCCATGGGGTTCGGACCCCCTTCTGGGGACCACTTTCAGGCATCGGATCGACAATTGGTGGCGGCCTGTCCCAGAACAATGCTTTCTTTGGCGCCGGAAAGTACGGCACGACCGGCGAAAGCTTGCTCTCAATCAGCGTCGTCCTGGCAGACGGCACACTGGTCAGAACCGGCACTGGCGGGACCAAAAACGGCAAACCGTTCTGGCGCTATTACGGCCCGGATCTGACGGGATTATTCTGCGGCGATACTGGTGCGCTCGGCTATAAGGCCGAAGCTACATTTCGCCTCATCCCCCTGCCAAAGGCGGAAGAAACGGCAAGCTTCGAATTCAGCACGCGCGCCGCTTGCGCAGAAGCTATGGCGCGGATGATGCGCGAGGATATTGCTTGTGAGATTTTCGGCTTCGACCCCAACCTGACAAAAGTCCGCTTGGCCCGGGCCAGTCTGGTGTCTGATGCCAAGGCCCTGACCAACGTGATGAAAAGCCAGGGCTCGCTGCTCAAAGGTCTGCGCGAAGGCGCAAAGGTCGCGCTGGCCGGTCGCGGCTTTATGGACAAGGTAGATTACTCACTGCACGTCTGTGTCGAGGGACGGTCTGCAGCAGGCGTTAAGGAAGACATCCAGGTGCTCAGGGACATTGCTGCAGACCTTGGCGGCAAGGAGATTGAAAACTCGATCCCGAAAATCATCCGAGCCAACCCGTTTGGGCCGATGAACAATATACTCGGTCCGCAGGGTGAGCGCTGGGTGCCGATCCACGGTATCGTGCCGGTCTCCGAAGGTCCGGCAACCTGGGCAGAGATTGAAGCCGGGTTCGAGGCCATGTCGGACGAACTCGACCAGCATGATATCCTGACCGGTTTTCTGATCACCAGCCTCGGCACAACCGGCTACCTGATTGAGCCGGTTTTCCTATGGCCTGAGGAAGTCTGGCCGATCCATGAGCACACCGTTGGCGAAGACTGGATGAAAAAGATCAAGCGTCACACCACCAATCCGGAGGCAACTGCGGTTGTCGAAAAGGCACGCCAAGTCGTGCTCGACGTGTTCAGCAAACGCGGCGGCGCGCATTTCCAGATCGGGCGAACCTATCCCTACCGGGAAGGCCGGGAGGAAGCCACCTGGAAACTGGTTGAGGCGATCAAGAACGCGGTGGATGAAAAAGGGATCGTGAATCCAGGCTCCCTGGGGCTTGGGGTAGAATGACGATCCTGCACGCGCGCGATCCACGCACCGGACAGTTTGATTTCCAATTTGAGAGCACATCTCGCGGCGATGTTGAGCGGATCAGCAATCGCCTGCGTGCGGCGGGTCAGGATTGGCAGGCGCTTGGTCTTGATGGCCGGATGGCCAAGCTTGGTGAGTTTTCCGACGCGCTGTCCCGTCATCAGGACGCGATTGCACAGCGCCTCAGCGTAGACACTGGACGCCGTGCCATCGCCGCACGTGAGGTAGATGGCGTCATTGGCGCAATCTTTGGCTGGCTCGCCCAGGCGCCAGACTTGCTGCCCGAAGGCTGGACCGAAGGGCGAACCAATTCGGCAATCCGCCATACCCCGCAATTTGTTCCGTATTCGCTTGTCGGCGTGATCAGCCCGTGGAATTTTCCACTGACGCTCAGCATGATCGACACGATCCCGGCGCTTTTGGCGGGGTGTACGGTGATGGTGAAACCCTCAGAAGTTACACCGCGTTTTGTCGACCCTCTAAATTTGGCCATCGAAGAAGCCGGCCTCAAAGATGTCCTGAGTTTTGTCCAAGGCGATGGTGGAACCGGTGCAGCATTAATCGACCATGTCGATGCAATCTGTTTCACCGGATCTGTGGCCACGGGGCGCAAAGTCGCCTCTGCGGCCGCTGGAAACATGATCCCGGCTTTCCTGGAACTTGGTGGCAAAGACCCACTCATCGTGCTGGAAAGCGCTGATCTTGACAAAGCCACAGACGCCGCCTTGCGCGGTTCGGTTCTCTCAACAGGGCAAGCGTGTCAGTCGATCGAGCGGATCTATGTCGCGCGATCTGTGCATGATGCTTTCCTGGAACAGCTAACTGAAAAAGCCAAAACCGTCACCCTCAACTGGCCAGATATCAGCCGCGGTCATCTCGGACCGGTCATTTTCGATCAGCAGGCCGATACGCTGCAGGCCCATATTGACGATGCAGTTGCCAAAGGCGCCCGCGTCCTCACCGGTGGAACTGTGGAGCATCATGGTGGTGGCAGGTGGCTTCTGCCAACCGTGCTCGCTGATGTCACCCACGAGATGGACGTGATGCGCGATGAGACGTTTGGGCCTATCCTGCCCGTGATGGCGTTTGACACGGTTGAGGAAACGATACGTCTTGCCAATGACACGGAGTTTGGACTGTCCGCCGCTGTGTTTGCCGGGACTTTGGAGGAAGCTGAAGTCGTCGGACGTCAGATCGAAGCAGGCGGTGTCTCGCTCAACGATGCGGCTCTGACCGCGCTCTTCCACGAGGCAGAGAAGCACAGTTTCAAACTCTCCGGCATGGGCGGCTCGCGTATGGGCCCCGCAGGCTTTCAGCGCTTCTTGCGCCGCAAGGCTTTAATTGCCAATACAGGTGCTCCGGCTCCGATCGAAGCCTTTGCCGAGGATGCCCCTTGACCGAAACGATCCGTCTCGACATTGCCCCGCCGCTTGGCGAAATCGTTCTGAATAAACCGGCTAAACGTAACGCCCTTTCAGTTGATATGTGGGCTGCCATTCCGGCCCTTGTCAACGAAGCAACGGCCAATCCAGACGTCAAAGTCCTCCTGATCCATGGCGGTGATGCTGGCGCCTTCGCCGCGGGTGCCGATATCTCCGAGTTTGAAACCATCTATGCCACACCCGAAAGCGCCAAAGCCTCCGGCGACACGATCGCTGCCGCGCTCAACGCGGTTGAAAACTGCCCCAAACCGACCATCGCCGCGATTGACGGTGCCTGTATTGGCGGCGGGGTCAGCCTCGCCATGGCGTGTGATCTTCGCGTCGCCTCAGCGGGCAGTAAGTTTGGCGTGACGCCCGGCAAGCTCGGGCTGGTCTATCCCGCCGGTGACACACGTCGCCTGCTTGCCGCCATAGGCCCCGGCGCCACCAAAGACATCCTGTTTACCGGCCGTATCTTCATGGCCGACGAAGCCAAACAGATACAGCTGATTGATCGCCTCGCCCCCAAAGGTAAAGCGCTGAGCGCCGCGCGCACCTTCGCCGCAGAGATCGCTGCCATCTCGCAATGGTCCACCCGAGCGACAAAAGCCATGATCAAAGGCCTCCAGTCCGGCTGGGACGACACTGACCAGAAAGCCGAGGCGCTGTTTCTGGAAGGCTTCTCAAACGAAGATTTCCAGGATGGCTATCGTGCGTTCCTAGAGAAACGCGCGGCGAAGTTTACGTTTGGCTGAGCGCAGTTTATGTCTGCGTTCGACGATAGCAGCAGCGGATGTCTCAAGGCCTTTGCTAACGGCGTTTTTCAATTCAGAACAGAAATGGAGCGAAGCCGATCTTTGGCATAGTCGACAAATGTTCTGACCTTTGCTGGTGCGCGTCGTCCTTCGATGTGAACGAGGTGAATAGGCAGCGGGTCCGGCTCAACATTTTCCAAAACAGATTGTAACCGCCCAGACACAAGATCTGGTCCAACCTGGTACGATAAGACGCGACAAAGTCCCCAGCCCTGGCGTACAATTTCAATTGCTGATGCGACGCTACTGACCTTAAGCCGAGGGGCGATGCGGACCACATCCCGCCCGTCAGAGCCAAAGCGCCATTCCGGACCAGGACTGACAGGTGCTGCCGAGACAATTTGATGAGATGACAGGTCGGCTGGCGATTGCGGGATGCCATTTTGCTTAAAATAAGCGGGCGAGCCGCAGACAATGCGTCGGACTGATCCAACTCGCACAGCGGATAGGTTGGACGTGGGCAGCGGTCCAATTCGAACGGCAACATCAAACCCCTCCTCGACCATGTTGACGACCCGATCGACCATCAGAACATCGGCGGTCACATCTGGAAACGCGTCCAGATAATCAGTCAGGATCGGGGCGACATATAACCGTCCAAATTCGTTCGAACACGTGATTCGCAAACGGCCCCTGGGATTGGTCGCAGCACCTGATGCGGCGGCATCAGCAGCTTGCAATTGAGAGAGGATATCGCGCGCGTCCTCAAGATAAGCGCGACCAACGTCCGTCAGCCGAACGCGCCGTGTTGTTCGAGTAAACAACCTTGCGCCTAGCCTTTGCTCCAACGCATTCACGCCTCGCGTTGCTGATGGCGCACTCAAGTTTAAGGCGCGGGCGCCACTCGCGAAACTTTCAGCCTCAGCAACGGCAACAAACACTTCGAGACTTTGGATCCGATCCATTTATCCAACCACTTATTACTATCAATAACCAAAATAATAAATTTTAAAATAAGTATATTCATTCTCTAAGTGATGCAATCTAATTTCACCTCACAGCCAAACGGCTGTCTCAGAACCTCAAACTTAAAGGAAGACATCATGTCTCGCATCAACACTCCCGCTACTATCAACGACGCCCCAGAAGGCAGCCAGAACCTGCTTAAAGGTGTCGAAAAAATGCTCGGATCAGCACCAAACATGTTCCGCCTGATCGGCAATAGCCCTGCGACGCTGGAAGGGTATCTTGGTCTCAATGGCGCGCTTGGCAAAGGCAAGATCAGCGCTGCTACACGTGAGCGTATTGCCCTGGCCATCGCCAACTATAATGGCTGCGACTATTGCAACAGTGCTCATACTTACCTCGGCCAGAACCTCGCAAAACTCAGCACAGCGGAAATTGAAGCCAACCGCGCAGGCCGTTCCACGGATGCGAAGGCGGACGCGGCAGTCCGGTTTGCGGTGAAAATTGCCGAAACACGCGGACGCGTTTCTGATCAGGATTTCGCTGAGGTACGCCTGGCGGGCTATTCAGACGCCGAATTGGTCGAGATCGTTGGCCATGTCGCACTCAATGTCCTGACAAATTATATCAATGAAGTGTTCCACACTGAGATTGATTTCCCTGTCTTTGAGGCGGCCCGCGCGGCTTAATTGGTGCGGACCGCGGTGTTTATCTGAATGCCGCGGTCCAGCCAACGTCTCCACAAGAACCCCGACAATGATTCAAAGCGGCAGGGACCGCAACACAACACACACTTTGCAAACCTCGGCCTGACTGGGCCAGCCCCCCCCCCCTTAAGGAACCTACTCATGTACACCACACGTCTCGGCCTTGCCGACAATGCACGCAAAACGTCCATCGCACTCTTGCAAGCGGTCTTGATCGATACGCTTGAGCTGCGGCTTACAGTCAAGCAAGCACATTGGACGGTCCGTGGCCCTCGTTTCCAACAACTTCACGAATTATTTGACAGTTTCGTCGCCCCCTTGGATCAAGAGATCGACGAGATAGCTGAGCGGATCGCAACGCTAGGGGGTATACCCGACGGCCGATCAGGCTCGATCGCAGCCTCAACTCACTTGCAGGCCTACGAGCTCGATACCCGCGCAGGGCACGCGCATCTGATTGCTCTCGCAGACCGTTTTGCGACTCTGGGAGATACGGTGCGCAGCAGCATAGATGCCGCAGATCAGGCAGGCGACGCCGATACGGCAGATCTGTTGACAGCAACCTCACGTTTTCTCGACAAATCTGTGTGGTTCCTCGAAGCGCATTTGAGTGTCGAAGGTGATGAACTTGAATAAGTCGTGCTGAATTGAGCCAAAGCCTGAAACCCCAGTTCAAATCTACCCAAATAGGAGTTTGAACTGGCAGAGTTGCCTACTTTCCCCGAACCCCAAAGAGCATCACCCTTCGGCCTGCGGCAAGGGCGGCTTCCCAAACAAGTGCTCCAGTGCGGCAGCGACTTTCAGGGTCTCGCGATCAGCCCCTTCCGGGCCAATCACCTGAACTGAGAGTGGCAGACCTGCTTCGCTAAGCCCCGTATAGATGGCTGTGGCAGGCAGAGCTGCAAAGTCTGCCCAGGCGGTAAAGTCCGCCTGATTGGCCGGTACAGGGTCGTCAAAGCTGAACGCTTCCTGTGGGGCTGTGGGGGCGATCACAAAATCGAGTTTATTCCAGACGTTTGTGGCGGCGGCGCGCACCTCGGCCACATGCACATAGGCCGCTTCGATCTTCTCCTTGGGTTGACGAACGCCCCATCGCATAAGGTTTATAAACGTCTTAGAGAATCCCTCCAGTTCGGGCCCATCAGCTGTCACGCCATGCACTTTCGCGCCCTCAATCTCAGAGATCAGCAGTCCGGCTCGGCGCGAGCGAGAATAGTCATAGACCGGCGGCGCAAACGGCACGAGCACCGCCCCCGCCGCCTGCACGTGTGCGCAAGCAGAAGCAAAGCCGGCTTTCACAGCCTCGGTCAGCTCCACGTCACCGCCGCTATCCCAAAGACCGATGCGCAAGCCTGTAAGTGACTTGGGCGCCAGCCCTGGCGGCGCACCCCAATCGGCCATCACGTGCATCGCCTGCCACAAGGTCTCCACATCGCGCGCCAGCGGGCCGACATGGTCAAGCGTGGTGGACAGCGCGATCACACCCTCCGTCGGCACCACTCCGGTTGTCGGCTTATGCCCCTGCACCCCGCAATAAGCTGCCGGAATGCGCACACTGCCCATTGTGTCTGACCCAAGCGCGACATCGCAGAGGCCCGCCGCTACGGCAGCCCCCGACCCGCCAGATGACCCGCCAGGTGTCACACCCTCCGCCCACGGATTGTGGGTTCGGCCATAGAATTCATTGTCAGTTGTCGCGCCAAGCGCGCCCTCATGCATGTTGAGTGTGCCGAGCACAGTTCCACCTGCATCTCGGAGACGTTTCACCACAACGGCATCCACCTCAGCCATCTGTTTCGCATAAGCCTCAACACCGGCTGTCCAGGGCAGGCCTTTGACCGCAATGTTCGATTTTACGCCCCAACAGAGCCCCTCGCCTGGCGCCTCATCCGTCAAATCGACAAAGGCGTTCAGGCGCGGGTTATGCCGCGCAATCCGGGCGCGATAGTCAGGCCGTCTCACTTGAAACGCTCATCAATCAGGCGGATCGGCTTCTGTCGTACTTCGGTCTGGGTGAGTTGCGCAAGGTCGCCAGGACCAGAGAGTTCAACACCACAATCGATGCCAATCTTCTGTTTTAAAAGCGCTTTATACTTGCCAACTTCGCTGTCGCCGCGCGGGCCATTGACCTCGGCGCAGACGATAAACTCGTCGCGCCCCGCGCCGTCGCGCTCGGCCCGGCAGATGAACTCCCCGGCAAAACTGTCAACTTCTTCGAGCAGCGGTCCCATCGCCTGCGGGAAGATATTGATGCCGCGAATCTTCACCATATTATCAGAGCGCCCGAGGAAACCCTCAATCCGTTTGAAGTTCAAACCCAGCGAAGACTGCCCCATCTTCACCGCCGTCACATCATGGGTGTTAAACCGAATAGTCGGATAAATATCGTCCTTATAGAGACAGGTGCAAACCATATCACCGCTCGCGCCATCAGCCACCGGCGCGCCGCTATCAATGTCGCAAACCTCCAGATATTGCGCATCCTCCATGACATAAAGCCCGTCTCGGTCGGGGCCTTCCCCAGCGATACAGCCCGTATCGCCGACGCCGTACCAATCAAAGCACTCAACTCCGCCCCAGCTCTCCGACAGGCTGTCCTTGTCTTCGCGGCCAAGGTGGCCAGAGACCATACGGATCTTCAGATCTTTGACCGGGTCAATCCCCTGCTCCACCGCGACCTTGGCGAGCTTCTTGATATAGTCGGCAAAGCCAACAATCACCGTCGCCCCAAAGTCGCGCATCAGTTCAACCTGACGCACAGAGCGGGTCTCAACCCCGGTTCCGGCGCTCATAAAGATGGCGCTCGTCCAATGGATCACCGCCTCGCGGACATAATGCCCGCCATTGATCATGCCATGTCCGTAAACAGAGTGCACGACATCATCTGGCCGCAAGCCTTGAAACCTGTAGAGCCGCCCGAGGAGCAGGTTCTGCGCCTCGCGTGATTTCGCCCCGAACAGAAGCACTTGCGGGGTGCCGGTCGTACCGGACGTCGTGTGCATGATCACAGGCGGGCGACCGTCGCTATGGCTCTCAAACCCGGCAAAATCGCCGAGCGGCGGTTTGCGCCCGATTGAGTCCATAATGTCGGACTTGTCGAACATGGGCAGGCTCGCCAGCGTCTCGAGCCCCTTAATGTCGCCGGGCTCTATCCCAGCATCGCCCCAGAGTTTCTGGTAGAACGGCACTTGCCAAGCGCGGTTCACACAACGGGCAAACAGCTTCTCCTGATGGGCACGGATTTCGTCCTGGCTTTTTTGGGCGAAGCTAACGAAAGCGTCGCCGATTGGGTGGTCCGCTTGTAATGCATCCCAGTCGACGGAGTTGAAATAGGTTTTGTGCTCACCAGCCATCAGTCGGCCTCCTGTCCTGCGGCGAGGCGGCTGAGGATTGAGACATCCTCCAACGCCTCAAGATTTTTGGTCAATTCAATCAATCGATCGGCGATCTCGCAGCGCGGCGCGCCAAAGCCGAAATCGACACAGCTACGAAACTTGGCGAGATGAGCCTCTTCGCTCATGGGATCGGCGGGCGACCCGTAGAGGGCGTCAATCCGCGCTTCGACGGTGCGTCCATCCTTGAGGTGTGCAGTGGCAACTTGAGGAGTAAAGGCGGCCGCGTCAGGCGAGCCATCGTCGATGACTTCGATGTTGGGCGCAAGCGACGCGATCTCGGGATCGCGCAGAGCTGTCTCACTAAAATCAGCAAGTCCCACAGTGCCTTTGGTTAAAGCCACCGCGCCGCAATATTGAAAGCAGAGCCGGGCGTAGTTTGCTGTCATATCCGACGCATAGGGCCGCCCGACCAAGCGTTGGATTAGCGGTGGAGCCTTTAGCGTAATACGCTCGATCTCTGCAGGCGTTACACCTTGTTCACGCAGTTTCTGCATCAGCACAATGCCGCCCTGACACGCGCGGCCGGTCGGGAACGGCTTGTGGCTGACCTCTGCGATACGCCAGACCTTGCCGAGCGACGCGATAACATCGGCTGGGTCGGCTTCATCCTCGAACAGGTTAAAATAGCCAAACGGGCCCTCAAGGCTATCATGCGGGCCTTCCATTCCGGCCTCGGCGAGGTCGCAGGCCATGATCGCCCCGCGCGCCGCATTGCCGATCTGTATGGGCAGGGCTGGCTTGCCCTCGACATGCGCCTGCATCGTCCCGGAATTGAATGCGAGGGCATAGCCGAGCGCATCTTTTGTCTGATCCGCCGTAAACTGACGAAGTCGGGCAAGCCCCAAAGTCGCCCCAAATATCCCGGCATTGGCCGGGCGGAAAAACTTGATCGGACTGGTCACGCTTACCCCAATCCCAGCCGCGAGATCCACCGCTACGGCAAGCGCCATGGCCAGCTCCCGGCCAGACACGTTGCTGCGCGCATCGGCCTCCGACATCAGCGCCGCCAGGATTGTCGCTAGTGGATGCACAACGGCCGGTTCATGCACACAGTCATATTCCTGGCAGTGGATCTGAAAGCCATTGATGAAAGCCGCATTGGCAGGTGTCGTCGCAAAACTGCCCAGGCCCCAAACCTGCGCCGCGCCTTCACCGGCCCAATCGCCAGCCGCCTGGCGCACCCGCGCGGTGAGCGGCGCGCCTGCCCCGGCAATGCCAACGCCGAGCGTATCCAGCAAATAAGTCTTCACCGCCCGCAGTGCCGCGTCAGGCAAGTTCTCAAACCGCGTGCCCAGCCCGTGGGCGACGAAAGCGTCCACCATGCCCGTCATGACAGCGCCTCTTGGAGTGGGGTTAGCAGCTGCGCGCAACTTGCTTGGTTTTCAATCTGCTCAATATGGGCAATCGTTTCCTCAATCTCCTGCGCCGACATTTCGCCCTCTCTCATTAACATGCGGGCTTTGTCCTTGAGCTGCGCTTCGCTGACCGGATTTTCGGGATCGCCTAGCGCGTCGGGCGCTTTTACCGTTTGTACCCCGCATGACACCTCGGCCCCAAAGCGCGCTGGATAGGCCGTTTCATAGTCTTCGCCGACCTCTACGCGCACGCGCTGGCGCAGAGCGCTCAAAGCTTCATTCTGCGTCGCCTCTACCGAAAAATCCTCCATACCCGGCGCGCCGCGCACCAGGCAGACCGCCATGGCGTGCTGTAGCGAGAACTTCGCCTCGATGACCGATTTGGGATCAGGCTTGTCGCAGAATTTCAGCGCATCTCCATAAGTCCGCACTGTGATCGGCCCAGCCTGCGGCACGTCAATTTTCTCCCGAAGCTCCAGCGCCGCATCAATCACCGCATGCGCATGGCGACAGGCAGGCCAGGGCTTGAAGCTGACCTCATGGATCAACCATTCCCCGCCAAAGTCGGCCATCACATCACTCGCATCTGCTCCCTTGCACATCGCGGCGAAGAACCCTTGTTCACCCTCAAGGATAGAGAGCGGTCCGGTAAAGCCAGCGCGCGCGAGTTCTGCTGCTTCAAACCCGGCCCGCGCTGCAACCGCCGTATGCAACTGTTTGCCCATGCTGGCCGGATCATAGCGGGTATGCCAGAGGCCTGCCGACTGGCTCACCGCCAGCGCCATGGCCTGTGCGGCTTGCGTCTCGTCAAGCTTGAGCAGACTTGCAGAAGCGGCGGCCGCACCGATGGCTCCGCAAGTGCCAGTCGAGTGCCACATGGCATAGTGCGCCGATCCGACAGCGCGGCCAAGGCGGATGGTCGCTTCATACCCGCGTACGATCGCGGTGAGTAGATCCTCGCCGCTTGCACTGCCGACACTCGCCATCGCCAAAGCAGCCGGAAGGATACAGGGCCCCGGATGCAGTAGCGCGCGCTTGTCGACATCATCCATTTCGAGAATGTTTCCCAACCCGCCCCAGATAAAAGCGAGGCCTGATGCCTGCTCAACCGGTTGCGATCGCAGGATCTGTCCGGCCGGTTCCTTCGCGCCCGCCGTAGCACACCCGATCCAATCGAGCAGATGAAGCCGAGCCCGGTGCAAATCCCGTTCACCGACTGAGCGCTGTAATCGCTCTGAAAGCGTGATTAGAATGGGAGTTTCGGAAATTTGTCCGGACATATTCTGGTGCTTACACAAAGTTTGTGTTTGAGTGAACCAGAAAGTGACGCGACCGACGAAAAAATGACCCTTGCTCCCCTCTCAAAAGCCTTGGCTGAATTCCACCAGACGCTACCCACAGAAGCGCGCCTCTATGTTGCGGGGTGTAGCGGAGAACCGCTTGCGGTCGTTGAAGCCTTCGAGCAGGTGCAAGAGCTCGCAGCAGGCCTGACATTCCTTGGCATTTGGATCCCCGGCGTGAACAAGACCGACTGGGCAAGCCTACATCCGACAGCGAACGCAGAAAGCATATTTGTGTCTTCCGCGCTGCGTCCCTCATTCGACGCTGGACGCACCCATTTCCGTCCGCTGAGCTACACCCAAAGCACAAGCTGGCTGTTATCGACGCCACTTGACGGTGGAATCGTGATGGTCAGCCCGCCGGACGAGAATGGCCTGGTCAGTCTGGGTGTCTCGGCGGACTTTTCGACGCTGATCCTGGAGCGCGGTTCGGTGCCCGTGTTGGGTGTCATCAATCACGCCATGGCAGCGCCCGTCCACGGCCCTAAAGTTCCGCTTGAGCGGTTTGGTCTGGTCACTGAAACCGACACGCCTCTGATCCAAGTTGAAGAGACGAGCTTGCCGGAGTCGTTCGGCCAGATCGGGCAGCATATCGCTGGACTTTGCGACACTGGCGATGCGTTGCAATTCGGGCTGGGCAATGTGCAACAGGCCGTGTTGAAGGCCTTGCAGGGGCACCGACAACTCAGGATCCATGCCGGGATGGTTTCGAACCCCCTTGTCCAGCTGCTTGAAAGCGAAGCCATCGCAGACGATTATGGCGCCATCACAACCGGCGTCGCGATCGGCAATTCAGACCTCTATGACCGAGTGGTCCAAGACGATCGTATTCTGTTCGCGCCGGTGACATATACGCACGCGATCTCGACGCTCGCCGCCATCCCGCGTTTCAAGGCGATCAATTCCTGCATTGAAGTAGATCTGTTCGGTCAGGCCAATGCCGAATTCATTAATGGACGGCAGGTTTCCGGAACCGGCGGCTTGGTTGATTTCCTGCGTGGGGCTGCGGCATCAAAGTCCGGCAGAGGCATACTGGCGCTCACGTCAACAGCGCGGAAAGGGACGATCAGCCGAATCGTGCCCCGCCTGCCCCAGGATGCGACATCGATCTCACGCGCAGACGTCGATACGGTCGTAACCGAGCATGGCATTGCCGAACTCAAGCACAAGACAATTGAACAGCGCGCGCAGGCGCTTATTTCGATTGCAGACCCCCAGTTTCGCGAGTCGCTTGCGGCTGCGTGGCACGCCATGCGGAAAGACCTGTAAATGCCAGCAGCAAAACCCCGGTACCGTCAACTGGCAGAGCAGTATCGCAAGGCCATCGCAAACGGCAGATACCAGCCGGGCGATGCCCTGCCGACAGAGATGGAGATCTGCGAAAAGCACAGGGTTTCACGCCATACGGCAAGAGATGCGCTTCGGATTCTGACTGATGATGGCTTGATTGAGCGGCGGCGCGGTGCCGGAACTGTGGTCTGCGCCCCGCGCGCACCGGCCTTTGCGCAACCGCTCAGTGATTTTGACTCCATCCTGCAATATGCCCGCGATGCACATTTTGAGATTTCGACCTCACAAGATGCCGATCAGGAGACGCTGGATCGCCTTGGACTGACCGGCCGCTATCTGCAGCTGATTGGCTTCCGCCAGGTTGCCGAACAGCCGCCCCAGGCCATAACGGCGGTGTATATCCGTGCTGATGTTGCGCCCGATCCGACAACGATTGCGGCTCTGCCAGGCTCCGTTTCAGAGTGGATCGAAGCCAATCATCCGGTCAGCATTGAACGCGTGGCGCAGCGGATGGAAGCGGTTGCTTTGAACAAGAGCCAGGCAGAGCGGCTGGACGTCGAAACAGCGTCGCCTGCATTGCGGGTCGTGCGGCGCTACCGCGATGGAAATGGCGAGATCATTTTACTGTCCGAGAGCCTGCACCCGGCGGGCCGTTTCGCTTATGAAATGTGGCTTGATCGCACGCGGGCTTAGGTCTGACGAACCTCATCGCAGAGCGTGCGCCGGAACAGCTGTCCGCCGCGAAACCAGTGCCAAGTGCGGGCGCGGTGGGTACCGCCCTCACCCATGATGATCACTTCGACAAAATGCGCGCAAGGTTCGTCCTTGCGCTGCAGATTGGGCAGGATCACACCGTCAGCGGTTTCCCAGCTCTTGCCAATGAAATTCGGTGTGTCGAACCAGAGGTGATCGCCGCGATCGACGCCGTCAAAGCCCGCTTTGATCACGCTGCCATCCGGGTGGGTGAGATTGATCGTCTGGCGGTAGAAGACTTTACCATCATCCGGAAACTCACAAACGACGTGTGATTGAATCAGCTCTTCTTCCTGCCCCATCAGGTCGATATGGCGATAGGTGCCTGTCCAGGTACCTTCATGCGCGCGATGAGCGGGAAATTTCAGCGCGCTCATATCACACCTTTCTCTTTCAACGCCGCAATCTCCTCCGCGTTTAGCCCAGCTTCAGCAGCGATGTCCGCGCTGTGCTCCCCAAAACCGGGGACACGTGAATTAGGCTCAGGAGGCTCATCCGCGAACTTGACCGGCGGCCCGATATGTCGGTGCCCGTCCCCGTCGGTGAACACCATGCCCCGTTCCGCTGTGAAGGGATCCTCGAACGCATCTTTCAAACTGCGGACCCAGCCCCAGGCACAGTCAATCGGCTCCAGAAAGGCTTGCCAATGCGAAAGCGGTTTCGCGCCAATCGTGTCTTTCAAGAAGGCGCGCAGCGGCGCCTGCTCCGGCCCTGGCGGGTGCTTGGCCACCCTGATCAAATCTTCTCTCCCCAACGCTGTCAGCAGGTTGGTCGCAAACTTCAGCTCCGGCCCGCTAAACGCGATGAACTGATCGTCAGAGGTCTCATACAAATTCGTCAAAGCCGAGCCGCCAAAGCTGCGCATGTCTTTGACCGGCGGGTGCTTGTCGTCTGCAAAAGTCGGCCCAAGCACGTTCGGGGTCCAGGCGAGCGCGGCGTCATACATCGCCATGTCGATATAGTCGCCCTTGCCGGTTGTCTCGCGCCGATAAAGCGCCATCAGGATTGCTGACAAGGCCATCAGTGAAGCGCTCGCGTCTGCGAACGGAATGGACGGCATGGTCGGCTTGCCATCCTCCAAGCCGCGGTTCAGGTCAATCAGCCCCGCCATCGCCTCAACGCCGGTATCATGCGAAGGCTTTGCGGCGAGCGAACTGTCCTGCCCAAACGCGGAGATGGAGCAATAGACCAGCCGCGCATTGTGCGCGCGCAGCGTGTCATAGTCGACACCCAGTCGCTTCACCACGCCAGGCCGGAACGCCTCCACGACCACATCCGCTGTCGCCGCCAGGCGATAGAACAGCGCGCGGCCATCCTCGTCCTTGAGGTTGAGTTTCAAGCTGCGCTTGCCCCGCGCGACATTGCGAAACCAAACCGAGACGCCGTCGGCCGTCTTCTCGCCAATCTCACGCACCGGCTCACCAACCCCATTGGCCGGCTCGACCATGATCACATCGGCGCCATGATCGGCCATCATCATGGTCATATGCGGCCCCGGTAGAAAGGCGGAGAGATCGAGGACTTTAAGGCCAGAGAGTTTCATTAATTGCTAGGTTCCTCAACTGCGATCTGAACAAGGTAGTCTGGGTTTTCGATTTCCTTGCCAGTGCTACGCAGGCGATACACACCAGGGGCAGCAGGCTCAAACCAATGAAGGGCTGGGGGCATGCTCCAGTCAGAACCGTCGCGTAGTTGCACGTGAATTGTGTCACTCTCTGCCGCAGAAACAACTGTGCCAGCGAACTGAGTCATTTCTGTTTCGCCCGTCGATTTTATCCGTCGCACCCCGATCAAAACGAACGCACCAATAAGATTCTCCGCAAACTCTGCGTCCCATTCCGGCGGTAAGTTCTGATTGTCATCCATTGATCAGCGACGTCGTTTGCTCACCCAGCTTCGGCGCGCGGGTCGGCTGTGGGCGTTCTCCATTCACCCGGAAGGGTGAGGCGAGCACGCGCACGCCTTCCTCCGTATCTGGATGATCTACTTCGCGCGTCATCTCGACGCTCTCGACATAAGCGCTGTCGAGCGCCGCAGAGATGTCGAGCACGGGCGCGAATGGGACTTTGCCACCAAGCACCTCCGTCCACTCCGCCGTGGTCTTTGTCATCATCACCGCATCGACCGCCTCGCTCAGCGCCGCCAGGTTCTCACGCCGGGCCGGGATGGTTGCAAACCGTTCATCCTGACCAAGATCCGTGCCAGTAATCTGACACCATAAATCCCAGAATTTTGGCGTCTGGCACATTAACATGCCCCAGCCATCCTTTGTGCGTACGAGCTGGCTCGGCGCGATGGAGGGGTGGCTGCCGCGCGGCAGGCGCCCGGTCACATGCCCCTGATTGAGATACCAGGTCGCCGGATAGGAGAGCTGATGCAAGGCGGTATCAAACAGGCAGACATCCACATCGCAGCCCTCGCCCGTCCGCATCGCGCCGACGACCCCCGCGAGCAAAGCTGTCGCCATCTGGCTGCCGGTATGGAAGTCGATGATGGACAGGCCGCAGCGCACCGGCGGTCCATCCGGCTCGCCGCTCATCTTCATAAACCCGGCCTCGGCTTGCATCAGATAATCATAGCCCGGCCAGGCCGCGCGCTCAGACTTGCGCCCATAGGCCGACAGATGCGCGCACACGATTTTGGGATTGATCGCTTTCAGTACGTCATAGGTCAGACCGAGCTTACCCGGCTGATCCCCACGCAAATTGTTCGCCACCGCATCGGCGGTTTTGACCAAGGCCTCAAATTGCGCCCGCCCCATGTTCGATTTCAAGTCCAGCGCGACCGATGTCTTGCCCAGCGAAAAAGTCTGGAAGAACTCGCTGTCGCCTTCCCCCAGCATGTAAGGCCCGACCGAGCGAGATACATCGCCGCCGCGAGACGGGTCTTCAATCTTGATCACTTCAGCGCCAAGATCGGCCAGCAGCATCGTGCCATACGGCCCGGCGCCATATTGCTCGACGCTGAGGATGCGAAGGCCTTTTAAGGGGAGGGTTTGTGTCATGGTCCGTCTCCCCGGGCCTGACCCAGGGTCTCCTGCAACATGTCTGTCTCAACGCCCAACAGACCCCGGCTCTCGCCGGGGATACGAGTTTTGTTAAACCGGGTTCCGCTTCACCAGCTGTTTCGCGATGATAATCCGCTGCATCTCATTGGTGCCCTCGCCAATGCACATCAGGGGCGCATCGCGATAGAGCCGCTCGATCACATACTCTTTCGAATAACCATAGCCGCCATGGATGCGCATCGCTTCGGTCGCGACTTCGACAGCAGTCTCGGAGGCGAAATACTTCGCCATCCCGGCCTCCATATCGATCCGCTCTCCGGTATCGTAAGCCCGCGCTGCGTCCGCGACCAAAAGCTCAGCTGCCCGCGTCTTGGCACCCATTTCACCGAGCTTCAGCTGTATGGCCTGATGCTCACAGATCAGTTTGCCCATGGATTTGCGGGTCTGGGCATAGGCGATGCTCTCGTTCAGCGCGCGGCGGGCGATCCCGACCGAGCGAGCCGCAATATTGATCCGTCCAATCTCCAGCCCGCCGGTGGCCATGAAGAAGCCCTTGCCCTCTTCGCCGCCAACCAGGCTCAGCTCAGCATCGCACTCATAACCCTCATAGATGAGCTCACCGCTATCGATACCCTTATAGCCAAGCTTGGAAAGCTTATTGCCATTCTTGACGCCCGGCAAATCTTCGCGCGTTTCGGCGTCTTTGGTCTGCGTGATCAGGATCGACATGCCTTTATAGCGCGGTTCTGCTTTTGGATCGGTTTTGACCAGCAGGGCGACGACATGGCCCTCAATCGCATTCGAAATCCAGGTCTTCGCGCCCTCGACGACATATTTATCGCCCACCCGCGTCGCCTTTGTGGTCAGCGCCTGCAGGTCGGTCCCGGCATTCGGCTCGGTCAGCGCCAGACCGCCACGCAGCTCGCCTGTCGCAAATTTCGGCAGCCAGTGCTCTTTCTGTTTGTCGGTGCCAAAGCGCTGAACAATCTGCGCCATCATAAGGTGAGAGTTGAAAATACCCGTCAGGCTCATCCACTCTTCAGCAATCTTGGTCACGATCTTGGAATAGGTCGTCGCCGAAAGGCCCAGCCCGCCATATTCAGGATCGATCAGCGCCCCGAACAGGCCCATCTCCTTCATATCCTCGACGAGGTCAGCGGGCCATTCATTGTCATGCTCCAGCTGCATCGCAACCGGCTTGACCTTCTGTTCCAGCCATTTGTCGATGGCATCCAGCATGATCGCTTCTTCTTCGACGGCCTCTGCCGATATGTAGGCTGTATCTGCCATAATGGCCTCCTTGAATTTACCAGTAATTCTTCATTAGTTCGCCGGCCCATTCAGGCTGGCGGGTGTCCTCACGGGGTTGGAACCCACGCATCAGCGGCTTGATATCGAGGACAGGTGTACCCTCAATGGCATCAAGGCCCTCGACCGTCAGCGTCGTTCCCTCGACGGAGATCAGCTTGCACGTGCACAGGCCCAATCGGTTCGGGCGGTTCTTCCCACGCTGCCCGAAAATGCCGACCAACGGCCAGTCCTTATTGTTTCGCGGATGCCGGGCGCCGGTTTGAACCTTAGTGTCCGGCACGCGATCAAAGTAGAAAATGATCTCCAGATGGCTGAAGTCAGACAGTCCAAACAAGGCCTCGGGCCCATAGGCATCTGTCAGCTCAATACGGCAGCGCTCGCTCCCCCAATGATCATCTTGAACTTCGCTGCGTCCGTCTCGGACATAGCCGATGGGCTCCAACTCTATCTGCATCAATAGGTCTCGATCTTGTCTTCCACAGCATGCCCCCGTGCCGGGATCAGCATGTTGCGTTTGAACGTGCAGACCATGGTGCCGTCCTGGTTGTAGCCGCGCGTCACGATGGTCACGATGCCCTGGCCGGGGCGCGACTTGCTCTCACGTTTGCCGAGCACTTCACTCTCGGCATAGAGCGTGTCGCCTGCAAAGACCGGCGCGGTGAACTTCACCTCGTCCATGCCGAGATTGGCAATCGCTTTCTGGCTGCAATCGGTTACGCTCATGCCGATGATCAGCGCCAGCGTGTAGGGTGAGACCACAAGGTTCTTTTTGAACTCAGAGGCGGCCGCAAACTCGGCGTCAAAGTGCATGGGATGGGTGTTCAGCGTCAGCAGCGTGAACATGTGGTTGTCATATTCGGTGACGGTCTTACCCGGGCGGTGTTCATAGACGTCGCCTTCCTTAAAGTCCTCAAAATAGCGCCCGAACGTTTCACGATAACGATTTGGGCCAACCTCTTTCCAGTTCTGAACCATATGATGTCCTCTCTATTCGCCTGCTTTGGCGAGTGTTCTTTGCGCCGCCAGGATGACCGGGCGATCAATCAGTTTCCCATTGTGCAGGACAGCGCCGCCTTTGCTGTCCTCAAGCGCCTTGATAATCGCACGTGCTTCAACCACTTCAGCTGGACTCGGGCTAAAAACACCATTCACCGTCTCTACCTGGGCCGGATGGATGCAAGCGCGTCCGGCAAATCCCATCGCTTTGGCTTTTCGTGTTTTTTCATCCAAGCCGGCGGTATCTTTCACGTCGAGATAGGGCACATCATAAGCTGGCACCCCGGCTGCCCCGCACGCCCCGGCTATCGTTCCACGTGCGACAACCATGGCATCCCAATTCGACAGGTCTGCGCCGAGGCTCGCGCTGTAATCTGCGCCGCCGAACAGAACCCCTGAGCTGGATTGTTTGGCGATGTCGAAAGCCCGGCGCAGGCCGCGTCCGCTTTCGATCACCGCAATCAGCGGGGCGCCGTGGCCGAGTGCTTCGTCGACAATTTCCATGTCCACGCCGGTTTCCGCCTTGGGCACCATGACAAAATCCGGGGAACAGCCAGACACAGCCAGTGCGGCAATATCTGCACATCCCTCTGCGGTACGCGGACTGTTGATGCGAATGCCCGCCGTCACCTCCCCGCGATGGGCGAGCCAGCCCAGCGCGGCGGCGCGCGCCTCAGTCTTCGCCTCTGGCAAGACCGCGTCCTCAAGATCGATGATGATCGAATCCGCACCGCTCGCAGCAGCTTTGTCGAAGCGGTCCGGTCGTGCTCCCGGCACGAAGAGAAGGGATTTGAAAGTCAATGACATAGGTGATCCAGATTTGTCCGGACAAATTAGAGCGCTGAGCGCTAAAGGTCAAACTGATTCACAGTCTCGAGCGGTAACGGTTCCAGTGCCGTCCCCAGCGTCGTATTCCAGCGATTGAGAAAGCCGAACATCGCAATCACGGCAACAATCTCAACAATCTGATTGTCCGAGAAATACGCTTTCAGACGATCGAAATCCGCGTCGGTTGTTGCGTTCGGCACGACCCCCGCCTTGATGGCTAGATTGATGGCGGCGCGTTCGGCTTCGGAAAGGAGCGGACTGTCTTCGAAGCTCCAGACCGCCTCGATTTTCTCTGGGGCGACACCGTGTTGCCGCGCGCCATGCGCGGCATGGGCTGAACAGTAAAAACAGCCCGCCGCTTTGCTGGCTGCCTCGCCAATCAGGCGCTTTAGCCCATTATCGACTTCACCCGGCCCGTAGATCGCTGCAACAAGGCCCCAAATCGCTTTGGTCAGCGAAGGATGACGCGCCATCACCAAGGCATCATTCGGGACGAATCCCATCAAGCGCTCAGCCTGCTCGACCATCTCCCGCGTGTCGGGATCGACTTCGGCTAAATTCAAAGGTGGTAGGCGGCTCATCGCCTAGTCCGTGCGGGGGTCTGAGATAAGCTGGTTCAGCTCCACCGTATGGCCATCATTGTCGACCAGCATCGACACCATGACGACAATATCTCCAGCAGGTGAGGGATAGCGGCGTGCTTTCGGCGCGCCGATGATGGTGACGCCAGGTGCGGTAGCCGCAGCCGGAAACGTTGTGTCGAGTGTGTTGGAGTTGAATAGAAGCACGATTTCACCGGGTGTAAAATCGGCCGGGTCCGGCTCGGCCAGATCTTTCTCGGTCTGGTCGAGAAACTGCCACAGGCCCAGCATGCCGATAAAGCTGTCATTGGCCTTCAACAAAACAAGCCGCGAGCGGTTCTGCCCGTCCGCGCCATAGCGCCCCGTGAGGCTTGGTGAGGTCAATTCCTGATCATATTCCACGGTCATGCCCAGCGCATCGCGGTATAGAGCCAGCGACTTTTCAATGTCACGCACCACCAGTGTTGTCCGCCGCAAGTCGAGCGGATTGTCTGCGACAGGTGTCGGGTCTTCGACCTCAACAATAACTTCGCGTTCCACTTCGCGGGTAATTTCGTCGCTTTCAATAATGATGCAGCCGCTCAATGCGAACGCTCCACACACGGCCAAAATGATTGATCTCATCTAATGCTCTCCCGGTTTCACATGCGCTTCGAAGTAGCGCGCAATCTCTTCGCGCGGCGCGATCCACACGCCGTCATGAGATTTGGCATAATCGAGAAAGCGCTGAAACGCCTCGATCCGCCCAGGCCGCCCGATGATCCGCAAATGCAGGCCGAGCGACATCATCCGTGCGCCTTCGTCCCGGGACTCGCTTAACAGCCAGTCAAAACTCCGCTTGGCATAGTCGAGCCACATGTCCGGCGTGAAGCTGGGGCTCAGCCAGAACTTCATGTCATTGCTGTCAATCGCATAGGGCAGGATCACCATCGGTTCGGTTCGCCCATCGCCCATATCGACATCGGCCCAATAAGGAAAATCATCGGAATAATCGTCCATATGGTAGAGATAGCCCTGGGCTTTCAGGATACGGCGTGTGATGTCTGTGTGCAGATAACGCGAGAGCCAGCCGGCCGGGCGGCGCCCGCAGGTTGCCGCAATTGACTCTGTGCCCTTCTTGATAAACGCCGTCTCCTCGGCTTCATCCATAAAGGCGGTAAACGCCCATTTATGCCCGTGATTACAGGGCTCATCCCCGCGTGCGACAATCGCCTGGGCCAGCCAGGGTGCCTTTTCCAGCGCCTGACCACAGACCGTCCAGGTCGCGTTCACATCAGCTTGGTCGAGAATTTTGAGGACACGCGGCGCGCCGCGATTGATGCCGTATTGATAGTTGCTCTCATTACCATGAATACGGATCGGCTTGCCCGGCACAGCGCCAAGCTCATCAACCGGCTCAGGGCGCTTGTCGCCCTCATCGATCCGGCGCTCAGCACCTTCTTCAACATTGACGACAATTGACAAGGCAAGCTTCGCGCCGCCCGGCCAGGTAAAACCCGCTGGCGCGGGATCAGGAGGCAAACTCAATGCGGCTCCTCCCCGCCGGAGACATTCATGCTCTCTGCCGTAATGTAATTGGCTTCATCACTGCAAAGGAACGCAACGGCATTGGCGGTATCTTCCGGCAAGCCGGGACGCCCCATCGGAATGCGATCTGCCATCGCCGCCATATAGTCCTCAACCGAATCCGCGCCGACGACTTTCGAGAAATACTCATTCTGCCAAGCCCCCAGCCCGGTGGTGACATGGTTCGGACAGACATTGTTGACGGTGATCTTGTCACCGCCAAGCTCCACCGCGGCTGAGCGAACGAGGCCCACAAGACCGTGCTTTGAAGACGTATAGGCCTGCGCATGCGGAAAACCGGACTTTGCCGCCTGGCTCGCAATATTTATGATCCGCCCGCCCTTGCCTTGCTTGACCATGACCTCAGCGGCCGCTTTCACGCCGAAGAAAGCGCCGGTCAGATTGACGTCGATCACCGCCCGCCAATCATCTTCGGTGACCTGCAGAAGCGGCTTCATGATATAGCCGATGCCTGCATTGTTGACCCAGATATCCAGGCTGCCATGCGTGTCGACAGCGTGTTGCGCGAGTGCGCGCACATCCTCGAGGGAGCGCACATCGCAAACCTTGGTTGACGCCTCAACACCAAGTGCGCGCATGTCCGCGGCAATCGCATCCATCTCATCGGTAGAGCCGATATGCTCGGCGCCCGTCGCAGCATCACGCGGCGCGCCAATATCGGAGATCACAATGTTCGCGCCGTCTTCGGCGAGGCGTTTGGCAATCGCTTCACCCAAACCCTTGCGGCGACCTGATCCGGTGATCACAGCCGTTTTGCCGGTAAACCTTCCCATCAAAGCCCCCTAGCCAAGCTTGTTGGTCAGAATAAAGGACAGGTCATCTGCCATAGCCTGAAACTCACCCGCGATCGCCTGCATGGTCTCGGTTGAAACCTCGCCGCCAAACTGGTCCATGTCATTGACGTCAATGATCTCGATATAGGCATACGGCGGCTTGTCGTCCGAGCCCAACAAGCCAACGGATTTGAATACCGCAAATTCGTCGACCGATTTCAGGCCGTTCACCGTCGGAATGTCCTTGGACTTTGCCCACGCCTCATAATCTGCAACGCTGACCCCCGGCTTGAGATTAAAGAGTGCGACAATCTTGGTACTCATATCAGGAACCTTCCCTATAGCTTCTTGTCTCAAATGATATATCTTTTAAGCCAATTGCATAGCCCTCACGTTGAAACTGTTGCGAAAACGCGGCAGTTTGTGAAGCGAAAAAGGAGTTGGCCATGGCCGATACAGAGCGCGACCCCCGTCCGGAACCGATCGCTTATGATGGCCCGCCCGATTACCGCGTCGTCGGTCGGCACGGTGTGTATCCCGAAACCAGCCACGATGAGATCGCGCGGTTCAATTTCCTCGCACAAATGAACCGGCATCTCTCCACCAAAGTCATGCCCGGTGTGGCCGAAGCGTTTGAGGCCCGGATCGAACCAAAACGTAAAACGCCTTACACAACCCGGCATCAGGTCCGCAAAGACCTCACCAAAGACCCGATGTTTCAATGGTGGTCTGCCATGCGCCGCGCAACGATGGAAACTCGCCAGCAGGCTGGCCGCTGGGTGACGCTCCGCCAGGCAGAAGCGCTGAACGAGAAAGTCCGTGAACTGACCGAAGACGACCCACGTCTCGTCCTTGATCCAGATTTCAAACAACCGCGCTCAACCGACGCCATTGATCATCACTGTATGCCGGGGTCCTACCATACCGAGCTCGTTCCCGGCGACATTACCGGGCCCGCCAATTACGATGCCGGTATCTTTGCGACCACAGGCGGTATGCTCGGTCGTTTCAATGATGGCGGCGGCATCGCTGTGGCCCAATGGGTTCAACAGAACCTGCCAGACTTCAAACCAAAGCGTATTCTCGATATCGGCGCCGGGTTAGGTCATAATGTCCTCCCCATTGCACAGGCCTTCCCGGACGCCGAGGTCATTGCCGTGGACGCGGGCGCCCCCATGCTGCGCTACGGCCTCGCCCGCGCCAAGAGCATGGGCATTGAGAACGTGACCTTTATTCAGGGCGACGTTTCCAACCTCAAGGACATGTTTGAAGATGAGAGTTTTGACTGGGTGCAGTCGACCATGTTCCTGCACGAAACCAGCTACAAGACCATGCCGATGATCTTTGCCGAGACACAGCGCCTGCTCAAACCCGGCGGCATCGTCTTGCACGTCGAGCAGCCGCAATACTCAGATGAGATGCCATTGTTCGAGCAAGCCATGCGCGACTGGGACGCCTTCTATAACAACGAGCCGTTCTGGACGAAAATGCACGAAGTTGATCTGGACGCGTGGATGGAGAAGGCCGGCTTCAGCAAGGACAGCCTGATCCATGGCGGCGTGGCCGCGGTTGTTGATCCCGAAGTCTTCCCGGAGGCGGCAGAAGACACCGAACAGGAAGACTACGGACGCAAGGCAGCCTGGCATGTCGTCGGCGCCCGCAAGGAGGGATAGACATGAGCACGGACACCCTCGACCCTCTCAAACTCGCAGGCAGCAAAGCCAAAGGCAAACGACCCTGGTTTTTTGAGAATCCCGACACAGAGCGGGTGATGAACATCACCCTCGCCCTGATGCAGGAAGTCGCCGTTATGCGTGAGCGTATGGACACAATCGAGCGCCTGCTGGAGCGCGACGGTGTCGTCACCCGAGAAGCGATCGAGACCTTCGAGCCCGACAAGACCCAAGCCGATGAGCGCGGGTATTGGATGCAGGAATATATCGCGCGATGCCTGCGGATCCTGCAGCAGGACCGCGAGGCGATTGCACGGGGAAAAGAGGCGTCCAGCGAAGATGTCGCAGACGAGTTTGCGAAGGTCGACTAGTCCACAGACGCGAACTGACGGCGAACTGCTGTTCGGCAACCCGGACGACGAATTGTATATCTGGCCCCGGGTTGAGCCCGTAGAGTCGGACTAGACATACACTCAGATTTAAATGATATATCATTTAAATCGTATTCGAATGGGAGGCGAGCATGGGTGAATTTCTGGCTGCAAATGAGTTGGCAATCCTGCGCTGGCTGCACATTGTTGCGATGGTCTATTGGCTCGGCGGCGAGTGGGGTGTTTTCCAGACCTCCTACAAGGTGGTCAATCCGGCTCTGCCTCTGGAAGAACGCCAGCGGCATATGGATACCGCCTATCGGATCGACATCCTGGCGCGGACCGGCATTATCAGCCTGCTCCCGCTTGGCCTTCACATGGGCTATCTCTGGGGTGTTCAGCCGCTCGGCGGGGGTTGGCTGGTCGCGATGTGGGTGGTCTGGGCGGCCTGGATGGCGCTAACCTGGGGCGCTTTCGCGAAGCGCGGCACGCCGATGTTCAAACCGCTTTCAGATATCGAGGACTGGACCCGCTATATTCTGATCCCGACCCTGCTGATCACATCCTTGATGTCTTTGAGCGGCAACGGACCGTTTGCCAGCGGTCCGGGGCAGATGTGGTTTGCTGCAAAGATCCTGACCTATGGAACCGCGCTGATCATTGGCGTGATCTTGCGCCTGATCATGCATGAGTGGCAGAAAATGTTCCCGGTCCTCGCCGCTGGACCCAACCCCGAAGTCGAAACGAAGCTGAAAAAGTCGATACAGCTTGGACGCAACGTCGCTTATCTCTATTGGGTCCTGATCCTGACCACAGCCTTCTTTGGCGCGGTAAAGCCGTTTTAGTCAAAGCTGGGCGAGGTTGGCGCGGCTGATATCGCGAATAGGTCATCGGAATAGGCTTCGCCGATTTTGAAATCGGTCCAGACAGCTTCATTCGCCATCACGCCATCATAGAATAGGCGGACGCGTCCGGCCTGTTGCCAACTGACGCCGGGCTTTGAGAAATAGTCGGAGTATCGACGCTCATGCCAGCCGCGCGGCGTGTCGAACCCGACATAGAGAATCTGAGCGGTCTCGCGGTGTATGCCGAACAGGGTCGTCCCGCCTGAGGGATCGGTAAGCTGCACCATATAGGCCGGTTTGCCATCCACGGTTCGATCTGCGCGGCGATCTTGGGTCCAGCCGTCATCCAGCGCATTACGGATCGCCCCGAAGCCGAAATTATTGCTCCACATCGCATTGGCGGATTGGTCTTCCATGCGGCCATCCTGATTGTAGGTGGCCTTGCCATCAAAGCTCAACAGCATCGCAAGGTCGCCGGACTGCCACGCCTCAATCCGAACCCGCCCATTGGCCGCATGCGCGTCGGCTTTCTCATCTGCAAAGACACGCCACATCGCATACTGGTCCCAGGTTCTGACGCTGCCATCGGGGCCGTAAAGCCGGTTATAGCCCAACAGGAACAAGGACCCTGGGTTTACAAATGTCTCGCCGCCAGCCGCTTCATGCGCCATGGCGATAATCTCGCCGCCTGTCAGGCTTGGATCGGACCGATCAGGATCAGACACCTGGATGGCTTCAACAGATGCCGCCCCGGTCGCGTCCTGAGCGACGCTTATCGGCGCTGTCTCGCACGCGGCGAGGACCAGAACACTGGCAAACAGAATGAAGCCTCGACGCATTTATCCCTCCACGATCATGACATGCGCCTCCGCCAGCGGTTGGCGCCCGGCCTTGAGCTTGGCATAGGCCTCGCTGTTCCAGAAGGCTTTTATAGCCTCTTTGCTTGGCCATTTCGAAATGACCGCGCTTGTCCCGTCAAACAGTCCGCCTTCGAGCGCCTCTACACCCGGTCCACGCACAATGTATTCGCCACCATACTCACCGATCAGTTTCGCCGTCGGCATGCCATATTCGCTAACAAAACGATCTCGGTCATGAATCTTTGCAAACACAATCATGTAAGCGCTCATCATCTTTTCTCCTGAGGGTGCTAGCCGCCGCCCATACAAATGATATATCTTTTCTTATGACGCCCTTTCCCGGGCATTGCAAAGGGCCGATCTTCATGAAACTTCTGCGCGCGGCAACCGTAACGGTTTCTGATCTCAATCGAACGCAAGATCTCTATGCCACGTTCTTTGACTATAGTGTGGTCGAGCAAGGCAGGATTGGCGACGATCTGGCCGCAAGCTGGGGCGCACCGAACTCGGCGGGCTGTTCCTACAGCGTAATGCAACCCAAGTCCGGAGCCGACATCTTTCTGCGTTTCATCGAACAGCCCGCCGTTGAAGGCTTCAAGGCCCTGCGGTCCTATGGCTGGAACGCGATTGAGATCTGCGTTCAGGACGTGATGGCGGTGAATGCACGCATGCTGGACAGCCCGTTCGAGATTATCGGTCCGCCCAACAAAATCCCGGGCCTTGATGCCATTCACCCCATGCAGGTCAAAGGCCCGGACGAAGAGATCGTCTACCTGACTCAGATCAATGATGACTTGCCGGAGTACAATCTGCCGCGCGCCGGAAGCCTGATCGACAAACTATTCATTCTGGTGATGGGCAATTCCGATATGGATCGCGCTTCGGCCTGGATGCAGGAGAAATGCGGTCTGGCTTTCGGGCGTGAGATGGAAATTCCCTACACAATGATTGCCAAAGCCTACGGCACCCCGCTCGATGAGTTGCATCGCATCTGCACGCTGATCCACGACAAGGACGTCTTTCTGGAATTGGATCAGTATCCGGAGGCAGCGATCCAGCGCCCGCACCATGAGGGCATGCTTGTGCCGGGCTGTGCGATTGGCACGCTGTTCCACCCCGACTTCGACGCGCTGCCTGGCCCGTGGCTGACCGCGCCAACTGTGCGGGATGGCGCAATCTACAAAGGCAAACGCGTCGGCGTCCTGAAAGATCCGGATGGGACGCTTATCGAAATGGTCGAAGGATAAGGCATGAAGCTTGGCACCCTAAAACACGCGATTGATCACAAGCCCGTCGCCGATGATTTCGCGATCATCGAAGCAGATCGCCCCACATGCCCTGAGAACGGTATTCTCGTTCGGGTCGTACATCTTTCGCTCGACCCTTATGTCGGTTCGCGTTTGCGTGGACGCCACATGGGCGAACCGGCTCCGGAGCCGATGAAAAGGGCCATCCCCGGCGCGATTGTCGGTCAGGTCATTGAAAGCGAGGCAGCGGGCTTTGCTGAAGGCGACTGGGTCCACGCCATGGAAGGCGGCTGGCAGGAATATGTTGCCCTGAGCGCGAGTGAAGCGCGCAAGATCGATCCGAGCGTGGCGCCGCT
The DNA here is from genome assembly GCA_030066975.1 of Henriciella sp. Lineage (GTDB taxonomy): Bacteria > Pseudomonadota > Alphaproteobacteria > Caulobacterales > Hyphomonadaceae > Henriciella. The sequence goes on from JASJAO010000001.1 coordinate 42,227, forward strand.
TGCCGCCCATGCTGGTGTGCTTGGCATGCCGGGTCTCACCGCTTGGGCCGGTATCACCCAGCTCGCGAAAGTCGGCGCTGGTGACACCGTCCTGATCGACGCAGCGGCGGGCCCGGTTGGCGGTACGGTCGGACAGATCGCACGCATCAAGGGCGCAGACCGCGTCGTCGGGATTGCGGGGGGCCCTGAAAAGTGCGCACTCGTCACCGGCGCTTACGGATTCGATGCCTGTATCGATTATAAAACCGATGGCTGGCGCGAGCGCCTGGCCGACGCCCTGCCGGATGGCCTGTCGGTCTTCTTTGAGAACGTATCGGCCGACATGGCCATGCTCGCCCTCACCCATGCACGGCTTTATGCCCGCGGTGTCCTCTGCGGTCTGGTCGACGCCTATCACACTGACACGCAGAGCCAGCATCCTCTCAATGCGGGCCTCATCATCGGCAAGCGCGCGCAGCTGTCAGGTCTAGTCGTCTATGACTTCTATCCCCGTTGGGATGAGTACATAGCTGAAGCCGCACCCTGGATCGCCAGTGGTCAGCTGAAATTTGCAGAAGATCGCGCAGGCGGCCTGGAGCAGGCCCCTGCCCTGTTCGAGCGTCTGATGAACGGCAAGAATAAAGGCAAGGCGGTCGTCACCGTCGCTCCGGAACAGGTATGACCGTCCGTAAAGCCTATATCGACGGGACACATGGCCAAATCCACTTTCGGGTTGCGGAAGCGAAAACGGACGCGGGTAAGCCGCCTCTGATCTGTTTGCATCAGAGTCCCAAATGCGGTCTGGAATTCGAGACGTTCATGCAGGTTGCAAGCCGTGACCGGCGTGTGATTGCACCCGATTATCCAGGATACGGAATGTCGGATGCCGCCCCGTCCGAGGCAGAGACGACAATCCCGATGTACGCGCGGGAGATGTGGCGCATGGCCGATGCGATCGGCCTGGAAACCGTAGACTTGTTCGGCAATCACACTGGGGCGAAAGTTGCGGCCGAAATGGCAACGCAACAGGGCGATCGGGTCCATGCGATTGCGATGATTTCAGCGGCCATTCTCACCGACGAAGAGCGTGAGATGTTCAAGGACATGTTCACGCCCATTCCGCTTGATAAGGAGAATACCCGGTTTCGGGTGAGTTGGGAGCGGATTATCGAGCGTCAGGGGCCAGGGCAGACGCTGGAGATGATGGACCGGTCCATGTACATGAACATGATGGGCGGCGAGGCTTACGAATGGGGCCATGTTGCCGCCTTTGCTTGGGGCAAACCGTTTGACGACGCGCTCACCCGGCTGCCGCACCGGATTACTTTGCTGAACCCGACCGACGACCTCACCGAATGCACACGCCGCGCTGCACCGCTTCTGCGCAATGGCGAAGTCATCGAGTGCCCGCAATGGGGCTACGGCTTCATGGATGCGTTCCCTGAAGACGTCGCGGATCTGGTGCTAGAAAAGCTCGACGCGTCCTAGGCGTGACCAGTTTCCACGGTCTCTTCCGCTTCGGTGAGAGCGTCATCTAGGTCGCTCTCGTGGCCATACTTATACTTGCCGAGGAAGAGAAGCGGGATCGTAAAGGCGAACAGTAACAGCGCCGATTTGGTCAGGGTGAAGGCCCAATCCTGACCGGTTAGAAGACCGGTCTCCAATCCCATGAGAGACAGGCCGCGGCCATCAGCGATATTTGTCATGATGGATGGCCCCAGCCCCGCACCCAGCGCAAAGAAGCCGTAAATCGCGCCATAGATGGCCGAATAGGATTTCATGCCGAAATATTTCGACACCATGTAGGCCATAAAGTCATATTCAACGCCCGCCCCAAATCCGATCATCAGGATGGCGATGGTCGCGGTCGTTACGGAGACGTCCGGCTGCCCTAGCAAATGCAGCGCAATTGCCGGTGAAGCGAGGAATACGAAAGCCACACCCGGTGCCCAGAAGCGATCGATCAGATAGCCACCAATGATCCGCCCACCCAGGACCGCCAATCCGGTCAAGGTCGCAAGACCAACCGCTTCATTCATTCCCATGCCGGTTGTCGTCAGGACACGCTCAATGTTCGGAATGACCGCTCCAATCGCGTAGGAGATCGGCACAAAGCAAATTGCCAGCAACCAGAAGCGCCAGGTCTTAAGGGCCTCCCCAAGCATCATACCGGGAAGTTCAACGCGTTCTGAGTTTGCGCTTTGCACCGGCGCTGTCTTGATGTTGAGGACCATCATCATCACGGTCGGGACAAATACGAGCAGGGAAAATCCGACGGCCATAATGTATTCAAGCCGCCAGCCATTCTCTGAGGCGAGCGGCAGAACTTGGCGCATCACAATCCAGACAAGTCCAATCGTCCCTACTAAGGCGATCGCGAGAATTGGAAGTTTGTACTGAGTGGACTTGGCGTCGCGCGCCGGAGTATCGTTCAGATCACGAAGGCCGAGCCAGACAATCGGCAAAGCAATCACCAGCGGCAACAGCCCCAACAGGACATAGGCGCTTCGCCATCCTGATCCGGCGACGAAATGCCAGTCTGGATTGGAAACGATATATTGCGCGAAAAACTTCGCCAGCGCCCCAAACACGCCCGTGGCGATCAAGGCGATCCCGAGCGCAATTCCACGATTCTTGTCAAACCAGTTGGCGACCGGACGGGTGAAGGTGATCGGCAGTGTACCTGCTCCGGCAAACGCGAGGACCAGCCAAAGCACGATGTAAAGCGACTTCGAGCCCGTATTGAGCGCCAGCGCCATCATCGCGAAACTGAACGTCACCACGGAAATCAAGGCAACGCGTCTCGCGCCGTAGCGTTCGGCAAGGATCCCGATAATTGGTGAAGCCGCGAAGGCACCGAACGTATAGATGGCCAGCGCATTCAAGATATCGCCCGGTGTCCACCCCATCGGCCCAAACTCCTGGAGCAGGGGCGGGATCATGACGCCAATCGTATAGAAGGGGAGCGGCGACAGGCCGAGACCAACCCCGACCGCGGCAGCAGATAGCACCGGCCAACCGCGCTTGAATTCGCCGTCCTGCACCATGAAATCCTCCAGAGTGTTCAAATCGCTCTTGGCGAGCCTCGGTTCCTGAGGTCTATTGGTATATCTTTTCCAGCGGGCGTCGAGGAAAATCTGATATGCAACTGACGAGACGTGATTTTGTCGCGCTAGGTAGTCTGGCTCTGACTGCGAGTTGTGCACCAAGCATACGCCCCGGACAGGATGCAGACGTGCTGATCCTCGGCGCGGGTCTTGCGGGTCTGCATGCAGCGCGCATGCTGGAAACGGACGGTTTCAAGGTTGTGGTTCTGGAGGCGAGTGAACGAATTGGCGGGCGGATGTGGACCCTGGATGACTTGCCCGGTCGCCCGGAAGCCGGAGGCCAGCAAGTCGGTCAATCCTATGCCCGCATCCGGTCAACAGCCCTCGATCTCGGCCTGAAGGTTGTGCCCCCTCCGCCGGGACGGTCGCGCGACAAAACCATGGTCCTGAACGGGCGGACCTTTGATGCGCGCGAATGGGCTTTGGCGCCGGACAATCCCTTCCCGGAAGACTTCAAACGCGCAACACCGGACACCGCTCTGTTCATGGCGGCCGCCCGTCAAAACCCGCTGGTGGATCAGTATGCCTGGCGGGAAGTGGGCGAGGAGTTTGATATCAGCGCGGACGCCTTTCTTGAAGCAGCCGGATTCGACGCCGCCTCGCGCGGGCTGTGTAATATCGCCCTGAACGCCAATGAGCTCAGCACTTATTCGATGCTCAATCTATGGCGCACTCTCGCCTTGTTTTCGCTCGATTCCGCCTCCGGTCCATCAGAGGAAATCGAAGGTGGATCACAGCGCTTACCGGAAGCCATGGCCGCGAGCCTCAGTGAGGGCGCATTGCAAACCGGGCGGACAGTCTCCGCGATCCAGGTCAAGGCGGATGGGGTTGAGGTCTATGCGGACGGACAGACCTATCGGGCTCCATTTGCAATCAGCACCTTGCCCTTCCCGGTTCTGCGGCAACTCGACTTCGAGCTGCCTGACAGCACTGCGCCCATCCAGCCGATCATTGACCAAATGTCCTACACACAGATCCAGCAGGTGCATCTGGAGCTGGAGAGTAGTCCGACGGACGACTTGCCCCTGATGATGTGGACCGACACGCCGATTGAGCGGGTTTTTCCCGTGCGCAACGGATCAGGTGAAACCGTGGCTCTAACCTGTTGGATCAATGGCACAGGCATCCGGCGGACCACCAGTGATGGAGATTGGAAAGCGTTGGCGGAGCAGACCCTTGCGGACACACGCGGCATCAAAGCCAAGGCGCATAAAGTCGTGCGCTGGGATCAAGACCAAACCTTGAGTGGCGGCGCCTACATGCATTGGGCGCCAGGACAGATTCAGCCCTGGGCCGAGCGGGTGACCCACCCCGCCGGTCGCCTCCATTTTGCCGGTGAACATACATCCTACCTCCACACCGGCATGGAAGGCGCGATGGAATCCGGGGAACGGGCGGCTTATGCGATCATGGAAGCCGCAGCAGGGGCTGCCGCGTCATAAGGCACACTTTCAAAGCCGATCAGCTCAACATCCGGAGCGAGATAGGCTGGTTGAACAGGTTCGCGGCGCGCGAGATCGGTCGAGAGGTACTTCTTGTTGTCATCGCAGAAAACAGTGGCGACCCTGGCCGCGCCGCCGAGTTGATCCTGAACCTTCAGCGCGCCGATCAAATTAGCCCCTGATGAGATGCCGACGGCAAGGCCGAGCTCGGTTGCAAGTCTCTGGGCCATAATGATCGCATCGCCGTCGTGGGCAGAAATCACGGCATCCAGTTCATCAAGTTTGACGATCGACGGAATGAAGTCATCCGATACGCCTTGAATGCGGTGTGAGCCGGTCTTGTAACCGGTCGACAGCGTGGGAGACTCAGCAGGTTCCAAAGGATGGATACTCACATTTGGCACCACGCGACGCAGGGCACGCCCAACCCCCATAATCGTGCCGCCGGTGCCAACCCCGGCAATAAAGGCGTCAGGGGCTACATTGATGGAGGCCAGCTGACTGAGCAGTTCCGGGCCCGTTGTCGCCTCGTGGGCATTGCAGTTTTCACAATTGGCAAACTGGCAAGGCAGGAACACATCGTCCCGTTCAGCCGCAAGGGCCTCCGTTGCCGCGATGGCCCCGAGAAAGCCACCTTCTTCGCGGCTGACCAGGTGCAGATCGGCCCCGAGCGATCTCAACAGAGACTTGCGCTCGTCGCTCATCCAGTCTGGCATATAGATGTGCACTGGGTGCCCCAGCGCCCGGCCAAGCGAGGCGATCGCTATGCCCGCATTGCCGCTGGTCGCCTCGGCAATCGTGTCGCCGGGCTTAAGGGCGCCACTTTCATAAGCACAGCGCAAGATGTTCAGCGCCATACGGTCTTTGATGCTGCCGGTGAGATTATAGTGTTCGGCCTTGGCGAAGATCACGCGTCGTTCGCCTTTCCAGCGCAGATGAAGCGCCAAGAGCGGCGTCCGTCCAATCATTCCGGCGAGCGCGTTGAACCGCTTCTGCTCACAGAACTCAACCGGATCAGAACCTGAGAAAGCCATCACATACTCCTTGATGCAGAGCATATCCCGGGTGGAACCGAATATCATTATGATATTTCGTTTTTATACGCGTACTTTGCTAATATTTTTCGATATACTCCCCAACCATGAGAAGTATTGATGATACCGATCGCCAGATTCTGCGGCTCCTACAGACGGATGCCACGACCTCTCTTGAGACCATCGCCGAGCGGCTAAGCGTCTCGGTCAATACGTGCTGGCGCCGGGTCAGACGGCTTGAAGAGGACGGTGTCATTCAAGCTCGCGTGGCGATTTGTGATCCCGATAAACTTGATGTGGGGCAGACGGTTTTCGTCGCCATCAGAACCAGCGATCACTCATCCGCCTGGCTCGACACATTCGCCAAAACCGTCACTGAGATACCTGAAGTGGTGGAGTTCTACAGGATGGCGGGCGATGTCGACTATCTGCTCAAAGTCGCCGTGCGCTCGGTTGCGGACTATGACCGGGTTTACAAAACGCTGATTTCAAAACTCGAAATCGCTGATGTCAGCGCGACATTCGCTATGGAATGTCTCAAGAACACCACCAGGTTGCCGATCTAACACCTACTCGTCGTTCACCGGCGGGGTATAGGTGCAGCTTGCCTGTAACCAGCGCAGATTGATGCCGATGCGATCTGCGCCGCCCTCCGTCCAGGCATAGGAGACAGCCCGATCACTGTCGCCTTCCATGACATAGAGGGTGAGGGATGGGCGATTGGTGCCATAGGGCCAGTCCACATTGCGAAGCCGCAAGCGGATCCGACGCGGTTCGGGCTCGTCGGACATCAGCTCAGCTTCACCGCCCTGATCGTGGAGTTTCACGCCGCGGCGAAAATCCCAGTCGCGCATACCTTCGCCAGAGTCGCCGTGCTCCGCGCCACGAAGGATCGCCGTCCAGCACTCAAACGGACGGGCCCGGCGCAAACGGGCTTCGATCGTATTGTTCCCTCGGCTTGAGGTGACCCAGAAATCGTTCTCAGACAAGGTCAGGGTCGCCTCAAGCGGTCCCCCTTCCGCTGGGCGAGGGAACAGCGCGTCGCATCCCACTCCTTCAGCTTTACCCTGAAACTGCGCCCCCTGACGATGCCAAAGCACATGGCAATCCATCGGTGTGGGCGCGAGCACGCCACCGGACGTGGAGACCGATTGCCGGATCGCCTGCCTGTCACTGTCGATTGTGAATGTGTGGATCAGCGTCGCGGGGGGCTCTCCATCGACACTGCGGGTCGCTTGAAAGACGGCCTGACCTGCGCTCAACTCTTCACCGGCGGCAAGTGTCGCAGGCACGATCTCAATATGCTGTCGCGGGGCAACCTGATCGAGATCCATGCCAGCAGCCTCAGCGAAAAAGGCATGCCGGTCACTGTCCCAACGCCCTTCAAACAAGGCCGTCAGTTCGCCAAAGTCTTTCTCAAGCCAACCCGGAACGGTGTTGTCCTGTGCAGCGGCCTGCAAACAAAACGCCGCCGTGCCAAACAGCACCAAAAGTTTCGATATGGGCTTCATGCCAATGTCTCCCAGATCTCCAGGCCTTTGATGCTGTCGGCAGCTGAGTTCGGCGCGTTAGAACGAGAACGTCGCTGTCGCGCCAATCTGACGGGCAGCAGGCGGCGTCAGACCGAAAGCACGTGTTGAGCCAGCAGGCGAATCTGGCGCGTTGAAGTCAACATACCGCAGGATGCCAACCGGTGTGTCATCCTCGAATATGTTCTTGCCCCAGATCTGGAAATTGATGTCGCCGAGATCAAAGCCTGCCCGGAAATTGACTTGCGTCGCATCGCCTGTTTCGGCTTCGTTGTGCACCTGCGCATAGAAGGATGAGCGATAGGTGAGGTCGCCTCCAACATAAAAGTCAGGTGCCGCTTCACCTACTTTAAAGTCGTAGCGCGCACCGAGCGCCAACTGGTGGTCTGACACCAGTGGCGGTGTCTGACCCACAATGCTGGCAAGACCCACACACTCTGCAGGACCAGCAAAGTCTTCGCCCGTAGCGCCGTCACAATCTGCGCCGCCTAGCAAGATCGCCTGGTCGTCATCGGCGCCCTCTGTGATTTCAGCATCGAGATAGCCGTAGGAGCCATACACAAGCAGATCATCTGTAATGTAGCGCGCGAATTCGATCTCAAGTCCAAAAATCTCAGTCTCACCAACATTCGTACTGAAGGAGTTGGTCCCGCCTTGCGCCGTTGTATAGGTGTTGGTCAGAACCTGATTGTCATAGATGTTGAAAAACCCTGAGACGTTGAGGCGATCAAAGCCAAACTTTGAGGTTTTTGCACCCACCTCGAAATTGGTCAGGGTCTCTTCGTCGAATGTCGTCTGTGGGGCATCTGTTGCGTTGAAGCCACCCGGTGAGTTGCCTTCTGCAAACTGTCCGTAAACCAGGAGGTCCTCGTTCACCCGATAGTCAACGGTTATGCGCGGTGTGAAGGAATCGAAGGAGGCCTCTCGCACCGAATCTCCGCCAACAATCTGGTTAGGTTGGGCAGGATTGAAGAATGGCAGTGGCAAGGCGTTGGTGACGCTTGGGTCGACATATTGAGACAGCACATATTGCTGCTCTGCCCGCATGATGTCGTCTTCCGCGTAGCGAATTTCACCGCCAATGGTCAGACGATCATTTACGTCATACTCAGCGCCGCCGAAGAAGGCGACGTTATCGACTTCCACCCGGTCACCCAACGAATCGGGACCAAACTCTGTAAACTCAATATACTCTGCAAGGCCTTTACGATCGTCACTCGAGGTGAAGGCACCCAGGCGCCATCTGAACGGCATGTCCTGAGGCGATGACAGTCGCAGTTCGTTTGTAAACCCGGTCCGTCTGATCGCGCCGGTGTCGTTGAAAGCAGAGGCATTCGGATCACAGTTTGTAATGAAGAACACACATGATCCACCGATGAAGAACGCCTGGTTCTCGTCAAAGGTTGAGTCGGTTCCGGTGCGCTCATAAATGTCGGTGATGCCAGCCTGATAGGTCAGCGAGTACCCGGACCCCATGACATCCCAGTCAACTGTAAGGAAGCCGCGGTCTGTTTCGCGATACAGGCCTGGCTCCAGGATGCTGTCAGTATTAATCGCATAGCTGTCCGGTACGGGCACTTCGCCGCAAATGTATCCGCGTGTGTCGAGGAAACAATTATTATCGGCGGTGTCAGTCAGCGCGATTGCATAATGCCCGTCATCGTCTTTCGAGTAGATGTAACGGGCCTGAATTGAGATATCGTCTGTCGGATCGAAGAATGCAGCTGCGCTATAGGTGGTCGTCTGGCGCTCATTCAGTTTTCCGCCGAGTTCATTGTCATAGTCGCCGCCAAAGTCGTAAAACTTTCCGCTCAAGCTGAAGGCCAGCTGATCGTTTACGCGAAAGTTGGCGAAGCCCGTTGCCTGGTGATGCTCATGCTCACCAAACTCGGCCGAGATGCGACCTTCAATAGGTGCGTCGCCAGGTGTGCGTGTGACATAGTTGATGGCGCCAGACAGCGTACCGCGACCGAACACAGCGCTCTGCGGGCCCTTAATTACCTCAACCCGTTCGAGCGTTGAGAGGTCTAGCGAGCTTGAATCACCGAGGAAGGGGATCCCGTCGATAAAGATACCGACTTTACCCTCAGAAATCAGGATATTGGATGTGCCGCGAATAACCGGGCGATCGCCGTCGCGTCCAAAGGCTTGCTGCTGCTGAAACCCTGGAATGAAGTCTGAGAGTTGAGAAATCCCGAGAATACCCTGCTCGTTAATCGCGTCGCCGGTGATTGCGGAGACAGAAATCGGAATATCCTGAATGTTCTCTTCGGACTTACGGGCGGTAACCGTGATCACGTTCTGGCGTGCTTCGGCCTCTTCTTCACCGTCTTGAGCTAAAGCTGGAGCAGCGTAAGCGGTCATCGCGACGGCAGCGGCTCCGAACATCAAAAAGTTCTTTGACATGATAGTCTCCCCTGTGCGGCATCGTGTTCATCGACACGCATACCAAATGATATATCTTTTGCAGGCTCTACCCTCTTAGAGCGAAATCAGAATTTGACCAGCCCATGCGATTTTTTTGTCAGCCTCGCGTGGCCCAAAAAACACACTTGTTTGAAAGGATCGAACAATGGCCGATGGAATGAGCGCCAATGAGCTCAAAAAGATCATGCCGCTTCTGGCCCGTCACGAAGGGGTTTGGGAGGGGACATACCGGTTCTATGATCCCCAAGGGGCGCTCATCGATGAGCACGCCTCGCGCTTAATCTGCCGGTTCCCGGACACAGGACACCCTTATCATCAAACGAATTATTATCGCTGGGCCGACGGCAAGTGCGACACACGCGACTTTCCAGCCATGGTCGAAAATGGCCGTCTGAAATGGGACAATGAGTTTATCAATGGCTGGGCCTGCGATGTTGCGCTGGATGATTTCAACCGCACCACAATGCTGAACTGGACCCGGACCGGCGAGCCCGATCTCTATCTCTATGAAATGATCCAGCTCTCTGATGACGGCCTCGCCCGCGCCCGCGTCTGGCAATGGTTCAAAGCCGATCGCTTGTTCCAACGCACACTGGTAGATGAGCGCTTTGTGACCAAAGACTGGCAGTCCTATGAGGGTCAGGACTTCTAGAGAAAAGAAAGGCCGGGGTTTCAGCCCCGGCCTTTGATCAATTTGGTCTGGTTTTGTTACTCAACACCGCGATCAGGTGGCGTGATCGATCCGTCCCTAATCCCTTTATAGTATTTCCAGCTGGTCATATTGGCGCGCGGGTCACCAGACGGCGGCGGGCTGGTATACTCTGGATAGTGTGTGGCAATTTCGGCTTTCATCGTGTCCGACAATTGATCGAAAGTCTCCAGTTTGTAGCCTGCGGTGTGCATGTAGAGCATGCCTTGCCGTCCGTTCATGTCCATCCAGGGCAACCAGTCGGCCATGCGTGCCCAGCCAACTGTGATCTTGGCAGAATCTGTCTCTGGATCGAGCAGATCATCGACCCGGCCAAAGAAGTTGAACATTTCGGTCGCGTGATAGGTGCCGCCAATCTCTTTCTGGAACTCGCTGGCCAGCGGATTTGGATACCAGAGCGGCACGGTGCTGCGCATCCACCAGGTGCCATCTTCACCAATCTCGCCGTTCCACTCCAGCGGAGACCCATCACGGGCGGTTTCGTACATTTTGAAGTTCACCGGATCATTCGCGACATGCAGCACATCGACGGTTTCACCGGTCCAGGGATTGTCCCAGGTCGACAAGACTTCGCCGGTGTCCGGATCCTTGTAGAGCAGGATTTCGCGGGAGACCAAATGCAGCCCCGTACCTTTGTCCTCATCTTCGATGGTCGAACAGGCGCGGATATTCATGCCCTCAACATCAAACACATGCCGATCACGCTCGCCGGTGACGCGTGACAGGGCAATGCCGTGCCACCAGTAGACTTCGGGCTGATCATCAATGGTGGAGCACATGATCTTCCGCATAATGGTCAGAGAATCTGTCGCGTCTGTCGGATCAAGCTGTACGTTTTCCTGCGCCTGGCCCACCGTTGCGCAAGCCGCAAGGGCACTCAATGCTACACCAAGCGCAGCAACCTTGGAAAAGAGTTTCATGGGTTCCACCTCTAAATGATATATCCTTTAGGGTGACACGGTTAATCGCGAACGCCAAGCCCCATTTCGTCTGTGACGCGAGATTTTCTGGTCGCCGCAACAAGCGACATTGTGAGCAGCGCACCGATCCATGGTGCAATCGTCTTCCACATTGCGCCTGGTCCAGTGCCGATCCAACCGACTTCATAGGCGACAGCCAAACCAAATCCGGTCACCATACCGGTTAGCACGGTCCGTCCTCTCGGCCGGAACCCGCACGCGCGGGCCACGACAATCGGCCCAAACGAGGCCCCGAGGGCGACCCAGGCAAACAGGATCCGGTCAAAAATGCTCGACGGTGCCAGGAAGGTCAGCGTGAGGGCGGCAATGCAAACACCGATGATCGCCAGACGCGACACCAGAACTTCGCGCCCCCCAAGCGCTTTTCCAAGCCCAAGGTCGTGCGAGACCGCACCGCCGGCCACCAGCAATTGACTGTCCACAGTCGACATGATGGCAGACAAAGTGGCCGCCGCAACAATGCCCGCGAGGACTCCGGGAAGCAGGTCGTCCGCGAGCGTGAAGAATACGCTTTCGGGGGCAGCGTCACCTCCGAGAATGGCACGCCCTGACAAGCCGAGCACCGCCATGCCCGCAAAGACCAGCGTGGCCCAGCTCATGGCGACCACCGCGCCCTTGACCCGGGCCGAAGTATCTTTTGTGGCCATAATCCAGGCCACCAGATGCGGCTGGCCAAGCGCGCCGAACCCGGTCGCGGTGAGACCAAGCACAAACCCCAAGGCGGCCCAGCCTGTGCGGGCGCCGAAAGCATCGCCGTAGGCCTCCGGTGCTTCAGCCATCGCTGCGCCAATTGCGGTGACACCACCTGCTTCAACAAAGGCGAGTGTCGGCAGCAATATCGCTACAAAGGCCATCAACAAGCCTTGGATCGTGTCCGTGACCGACACCGCCATGAACCCGCCGAGAAAGACGTAAGCCAGAATGATCAGCGCCCCGATCAGGACGCCAGGACCAAATCCAGTGGCGAACAGGTCATTGATGGCGATTCCCGCGCCCTGAAACTGGCCCGCGACATAAAAGGAGAAACAGATTGCGATGAGAAGGGAGGCAGCGATCCGGATCAAGCGTGCCGATCCCGGATGAGCAAACTGGGTCAGAAACTCCGTCAGGGTGAGCTGGTTGGCCTCGCGGCTGGCGGTCTGCAAGACCTTCCCGGCCCACAGCCACACTGCAGCATATCCGGCGATGATCCCTGGCACCATCCAGAGGGCCGACGGGCCTGCAACATAAACAAATCCTGAAAAGCCGAGCAGGACCCAGGCACTTGAACTTGACGCGGCATAAGCCAGCCCAGCGACCCAAGGCCCGAGACTGCGACCGCCCAGCAGGAAGTCCTCTTGCGATTTGGCTTTCTGCGCCGCCCAGAGGCCAATCCCGAACAAAATAAAGGAATAGGCGAGCAGTGTGATCAGCGCGGGCAGGTTCGGCACAAGGGTCTCCTGAAGCCTGGACTATTCGGCGGCGACAGGAACTGGCGCACCTTTAAAGCCAAGCGGTAGCCCAGCGCGCGGGGTAAAGCCATAGAGGTCTTCATCCGGCAAGGCGGCCTGGACCAGTTCACGCGTCGCCATCAAGGCTTCAAGGTCAATGCCCGTGTCCACGCCCATCGACTCGAACATGAAGACCAGATCTTCCGTCACCACATTACCGCTGGCGCCGGGCGCGGTCGGGCACCCACCGAGGCCACCGAGCGAGCTGTCAAATGTCGTGATCCCCTCTTCATAGGCGGCCAGCACATTGGCGAGGCCGAGGCCACGCGTATTGTGCAAATGCACGCCGGTCAGGTTCTCGGCGCCCACCACGCCCCGCACAGCGCGGATCAAGCGCTTCATCGACATCGGGTCGCCATAACCCGTTGTGTCTGACAGGCCGACTTCGTCACATCCTGCTGCCATCAATCGCTCTGCGCAGCGCAGAATCACCGCCTCGTCAATCGGACCTTCCAACGTGCAACCAAAGGCGGTCGATAGCGACCCTTCAAAGTGAGGGCGGCGCTCTTCCGGCAAGGTCTGGATCAGATCGGAGATCGCTTTGGCTTCGTCGATGACCTGGTCATGCGTGCGACGAATGTTGCGCAGTGAATGGGTTTCGCTGACCGACAGCGGCAGCGTGATCTTGTGTGCCCCGGCCTCGACCGCCAATTGCGCCCCTTTCAGGTTTGGCACCAGAACAGCGACTTCGAGACCGGGAATCTCGATCGCGTGACGGACAATTTCGCCTGTATCAGCCATTTGCGGCAGCAGTTTCGGGGACACGAAAGACCCGACTTCTATTTCCTTGACCCCTGCTGCAGCCAGCGCCGTAATCCAGCGTTTCTTCGCCGCCGTCGGCATAATCGCCTGGCAATTCTGCAGGCCGTCCCGCGGTCCGACTTCACTGATCAAGACGCTGTTTGTCGTCATTCTGTCCGCCTTTGTCTTTGGTCTAAGTGTGACCTTCTTGCCAAATGATATATCTAATTCAATTGATATATCTATTAAAGATGTACAGGAAGGCAAAGCATGATCTACTTTGCTCATGGGAGAGAAATATGAACAGTGAAACAGGCCTGCTGGCCGGGATCAAGGTTGTCGAATTCACTCACATGGTCATGGGGCCAGCCGCGGGGCTCGTGCTTGCCGACCTGGGCGCGGAAGTGATCAAGGTCGAACCGGTCGGTGGCGACAAGACTCGGCGCCTCCGCGGATCGGGGGCCGGCTATTTCTCGATGTATAACCGTAACAAAAAGAGCCTGGCGATCGATCTGAAGTCACCTGAGGGCAAGGAGATTGCACTCAAACTGATCGACGAGGCCGATGTGTTTATCGAAAACTTCCGTCCCGGGGCACTCGATAAATTGGGGTTTGATTACGCAACGCTCTCGGCGCGCAACCCGAGACTGATTTATTGCTCGGAGAAAGGTTTTCTGGACGGCCCTTATGCGCATCGCACGGCGCTCGACGAGGTGGCGCAAATGATGGGCGGCCTCGCCTATATGACCGGCCCACCCGGTCGTCCGCTTCGCGCGGGCAGCAGCGTGATCGATGTGACAGGGGGCATGTTCGGGGCCATTGCGGTTCTCGCGGCGCTGCAGGATCGGACACGAACCGGCAAGGGCCGTCATGTCAGCGCCTCTCTGTATGAAACAACGGTCTTCCTGGTCGGTCAGCATATGGCGCAATATGCGGTGACCGGCACACCTGCCGCGCCGATGCCAGCACGCGTGTCAGCCTGGGCGGTCTATGATGTCTTCGACGTCAAAGACGATGAAAAAGTGTTTGTCGGCGTGGTCTCAGACAGCCAATGGCGGGCCTTTTGTGAGGCGTTTGGTCTTGAGGATTGGGCGGCAGACAACTCGCTCGCGGCGAACAATAACCGCGTCGCTCGCCGCGATGAGATTATTCCGGTCTTGCGTGACCTGTTTGCAGCTTTCACGCAGGCCGAACTGATGGCGAAGCTGGAAACGACAGGCCTGCCTTTCGCGCCGATCCAGCGCCCGGAAGATCTCGCCGAAGACCCGCACTTGGTCGAAAGTGGCGGCCTGCTCGACATGACCATTCCAGATGGGGGTGAGATTTCACTGCCCGCCATGCCGATCTCGATTGATGGTGCCCGACCCGGTCTAAGCATCAATCCACCGGAGATTGGCGCGCACTCAGAAGAGGTCTTACGCAGTCTTGGGCTGGACGATAGTGAAATCGATCGCTTGATTGAACGCGGTCTGGTTGATGCCTTCAAGGCAAAACAAGCCCCTCAGGCGGCAGAATAGACCCAGGGACGCTGCGCGGTGTCGCGGTCGAGGAACGCGTCGATCTGATCTTGCTCGGTCAGGGTCAGGGCGATGGGATCAAGCCCTTCGATCAGCAGTCGCTTGGCAAAGGCGCCAATCTCGAACTCGATTTGTCCGTTTCGCAGGTGCTCGCTGCGAACGGTTTGGGCTCCAAGGTCCACGGACACGCTTACCGGCTGTTCACCTGCAGCGAGCGCGTCGATATCCTCTGCCGACAGCGTGATTGGCAAAATGCCATTGCGCACGCAATTACCGTGGAAAATCTCGCCAAAGCTCTTCGCCAAAATGACCCGGATGCCATACTCCTCAAGCGCCCACACAGCATGTTCGCGCGACGACCCACATCCAAAATTTTCTCCCGCGATAAGGATGCTTGTCCCGGTTTGCTCGGGCCGGTTCAGCACAAATTCCGGATTGATCGCACGACCACCCGGTTCAAGATATCGCCAACCCGCAAACAGGCCCTCGCCCAGGCCCGCGCGGCTCACCTGTTTCATTTCGCGTGAGGGAATGATTTGGTCGGTATCAATATTATCGCGCAGAAGAACAGCCGCGATCCCTTCATGCTGCACCAGCGGTTGTCTCATCACACGACCTCCGGCTCAAGCGCAGGCAGGTTCACGGGCGCACAGATCTTTCCGGCCACCGCACACGCCGCAACCGTGGCCGGGCTTGTAATATGTGTGCGCACGCCAGGGCCCTGGCGCCCCTCAAAGTTACGATTGGTTGAGGAGACGACACGCGCGCCCGGTGGGAAGGTCTCGCCGCCTGCGTAGAAACACATCGCGCATCCGGGTTCGCCCCATTCGAAGCCTGCCGCGATGAACACCTGATCGACACCGAGCGCTTCGGCTTCGGCTCGCACCTGCTGAGAGCCAGGTACACACACGGCCCGAACGCCTGATGCGACCCGACGCCCTTTCAGGACGGTGGCCGCTGCCTGAAGGTCAGACAGACGACCATTCGTGCATGATCCGATAAACGCGCCCTGGATGGGCAATCCGGCAATAGGTTGCGCTGGCGACAAGCCCATATATTCGAGGGCCCGGGCGGGGGCAGTCAAAGGAATGTGCCCGCCGAGTGGCATACTCTCTTCCGGACTCGTGCCCCAACTGATCTGAGGGGTGATCTCACATGCATCCACATGGATCTCATAGTCAAAAACAGCATGATCGTCCGTCGTTAGCGTGCGCCAGTGTGCCATAGCTTTGTCAACGTCGCTGCGGTCTGCAAGGCGGGACCGAGCGTATGAGAAAATCTGCTCGTCCGGTGCAATCAGGGCCGAAAATGCGGCGAACTCAACCGCCATATTGCAGAGCGTCAGGCGCCCTTCGATCGACAGGTCCGCCACAGTCGATCCGGCATATTCAATCGCGCAACGCTTGCCGCCCGCAGCGCCATACTTGGCGATCACATAAAGCGCGATATCCTTGGCGCTGCATCCCGCGGGTAATTCACCATCAATCGAAACCCGCATCTGTGGCGGCTTTTTAGCCCGTATGACACCTGTCGCCATGACGTGTTCGGCTTCGCTGGACCCGATCCCCCAAGCCATCGCGCCGAAAGCGCCCAGACTGCACGTATGACTGTCCGGGCACACGATTGAGTATCCAGGAAGGACGATCCCCTGTTCTGGCGCGGTCACATGTACAATGCCCTGAGCAGGGCTATCTGTATCGATAAGGTGAATGCCTGCGGCCTCTGCCATTTGCCGGGTTTCGGTGATGAAAGCTTCCCCACCTGGGCTGCGCGACTCGTCACGGCCTCGGCCCGCTCGGAAAGACACGATATGATCCATGATCGCATAAACCCGGGAGGGATCGCGCACCGAATACCCGTTCTCCGCCAAGGATTTCAGGGCCACGCCGCCTGTTCGCTCATGTAAAAGCAACCGGTCGATGGCGAGCAGGTCTGCGCCGTCACCAGCGTCACAGACGCGGTGTTCTGCCCACAACTTATCAAACAGGGTTTGCGCCAACTCTCTCCTCCGGACCAAATGATATATCTTTTAAGGGGCACCTTGCAAGCGTCTGTCAGACCGAACGCGCGGTTGGGACGCTCAGCACCGTGATCTGAACGTGGAGGTTCCTATATTGGATTTCTGATGTAGAGGGCCAGCATGACCAAAACAGAAACCTATGCCGCGCTGAAAACTGAAATCGCTTCTGTTATATCGGGAGAGACATTCCTGCCCGCCCGTTATGCCAGTGCCGCATGCTTGTTGTCGCAGGCCTTCCGCCCGCGCTTCTTCTGGACCGGGTTTTACATCGTCGATCCGCTCAAAACCGATGAGCTTGTTGTCGGGCCGTATCAGGGCACTTTGGGATGCCTGCGCATTCCGTTTGGCAAGGGCGTTTGCGGAACGTGCGCCGTTCAGCGCCAGACGGTGATTGTTCCAGACGTCCACGTCTTTCCAGGGCACATTGCCTGTGACAGTCGGACGAATTCCGAAATCGTCGTACCTGTATTTGACGCGCAAGGGGAACTGGCGGCTGTCCTCGATGCCGACAGCGAAATGCCGGATGCGTTTGATGCCGAGGACGCCCGAGGACTGGAAGCGATCTGTGAGATTCTGCTCACCACCTAGGGCGCCAGAATCGAGACGTTCGGGCCAATCCACTCGGTAAGCTGGTGCCGGGATTGAGGGTCGAGTTCGGCCCAGAATGATCTCAAAGCCTTCAGGCATTTCGCCTGATACCCGAATGTGCCCTGCTGATAGGTCCCACCTTCGATCTCAAGCGAGAAGGTCTTCTCGCCCGTTTCAAGCGCGTTCAGGTTGGCTTTCAGGAAAGGCAGATAAGCCGTTCCGGCAATCTCAAGCAGAGACCTGACCGGATCGCTAATCTCGTTCGACCAGTCTCCCTGCAGTCCGCTCGCATCATCGGCATGGTCAATCCAGCGATAGAGATAGGGCACGTCGGAGCGCATCCATGCCATCGGGGTTGGGTCCGTCGACATGACTTTGATCTGTCCATAGAAGCCCAAATCCGCAAGCGAGGGACGGTTCCCGAACAGATAGCGTTGGTCGGACAGCGCCACCGCTTCGAGCAGTTTGCAGCATCGCTTCCAACTCGCTTCGATGAGTGGCCCGGTTTCGGGTGTGCACCCGACCAGTGCCATACGACTGATCTGGCGCGCTCGAATGTCAGCTGCCGCTGTTTCGACCCCCTCGCGCCCGGCATTCGGCAACGTGTCAAACATCAACCAGTTCGCGACCCACTCGGCATCCGCCTCATAGGCCCAGCGATAGTGAAACATCGCTTTCATGAACCACTCATCGGCCATGTCTTCGAGCAAAAGACACGCGAAACGGGCGACCGGGTCGGGTGGCAGCAAATCGCGGCCCTGGCCTTCAATCGAAAGCAGGAACGGGGTGGAGTCGCTGATCCAGTCCCCGTCCGGCGTTTTGATCAGCGGGATCACGGGAACTTTCGCATTCGGCATCACCCGCATGCGATCTTCAGCTGTCATCCCGGTCCAGGTATGAACCAGGCGCTTCGCCCGCAGCGCGGCGCGGACTTTCATGGAATAGGGCGATCCAAGCGCCCCATAGATCTCATAATGGCTCATTGAAAGGTCTCCGCTTCAAACCAGCCTAAAGCTTTCGCAAAGTTGTAGACTTCATCGCCAAACCACCGAAGCGTCGCCATAAAGTTCGCATCACTCACGCCTTCACGCATGTTAACTGGAAAATCCAGAATGACATTGTCGCTGAGGTCAAAATAGGCCTTGCTCCAGGAATTAAGATTCCACTCATCGACCTGCCTTCGACCAATCTGCTTCTCATTGTTCGCGAAGACGCTGGAGAAACGCATCAGCGCACAATATTTGCAGGTTTCATCACATTGGCTGAACTCTACCCAGAACACGAAATCATGCATCTCCGTGCGGATTGAAGCCCAGTCCTCGCTCACCTCCAATTTGGCTTTATACCCCGCCTCTCGGATCAGATCTGCAATCTGTTGATGCGACGACTGGAAGACCAGTTTTGTTTCGCTCATTCCTGTCGTTCCCCGTGTAACCAGAGCGGGCGCGTGACGATTAGCTCCTGGCACAACAAGCCCGCATCTCTGTGACGTGACATGGACTTGTAGCTGGGGTGATTTAACGTCGCGATAAAAGCTTGGCGGCTCGGAAAATGGTTGACCAGCACGCCGTCCCAGTTTCCGCCGCCGATAAAGTAACGCTCAGTGGACGCGAGCAGTGTCGTGACGCCGCCAACCTCCGCTGCAGCTTTGGTGAAGGCTTCAGAATAGCGCTGATAGGCTTTTTCGCCGGTGATCTGTTCACCATATTCAGGGTCGCCTTCGGCATATTCGGCTTTCACCCTGAATTTCAGCAGATTGACCTGCGCAACGGGGCCGTCATAGGGGTCATCACGAAACGCGCGAAACTGGTCAGCGGTGGGTTGAAAAGCTGGCATACGTCTCCTCCATGGCGTTTTCGGCATTAGCCGCGCCTGAAGGATTTCTGACAAGACTCACCCAGCGTTAGGCCGCACACCGGGAAACTTCGCGAAATAGCGTTCGGCATAGAATAGGCCCGTCGCGTGCAAGCCATGCTGCACCGGAAGCGTGCCATAGTCGAGAAACTGGTCATAAGGCATTTCGAGCACTTCAATCTGTTCGTTCGGATCAAGCTTTTGCCCGGCGTCGGGCATACAATCGAGTGCCAGATAGAAATGCAGAAGATTGTCCTGCGTCGCAGGATTTGGATAACAGGTGCCGACGGGGATCATCGACCCGGCGCGATAACCCGTTTCTTCCTGCAATTCGCGCCGACCGACGGCTTCCCAATCGGTCTCCCCGGGATCAGACACCCCGCCGGGCAAGCCGATCATGACCTCGCCAGAGGCATGGCGATATTCGCGCACCAGAACGATATTGCCTGCAGAGGTCACCGGAATGATGGTGACCCAATCGGTGAACTCCAACACGTGATAAGTCGGCACGACATGCCCGTCCTCTCGCTCACATCGATCGGTGCGCAAAGTCAGGAACTGGTCCTTCAGCACCTGTTTCGAGGACAGTGTTTTCCAGGGTTTGATCATTTGGGGCGTTGGTCAGGATGGCGGTTAAAATAGCGCTCTGCAAAGAACAGGGCGGCGGCATGGTGGGTGTGTTTGGGCCCATCAAAGCTGTAATCGGCAAAGTCTGAATAGGGTTGCAGGCGCACTTCGATCTCTTCATTCGGATCAAGGTTCACCGTGCCGGTTGGCTTCGCCCCGAAACCAAGAAAATAGATGATCTCGTTGTCCTGGTTCGCCCAATTGGCAAACGCACGACCGGTCTCAATCAGCGTGTCGCAGAGATAGCCCGTCTCTTCTTCCAGCTCGCGCGCGGCAGATACAGAAAATTCGCCGTCCTCAGCGTCGCACACCCCACCGGGTACCCCGAGCGTCACCTGCCCGGCCCCATGGCGATACTCTTCGATCAGGACCACGTCGCCGCCCTCCGTCAGTGCGACAATATTCGTCCAGGTCTGGGCCTCAATGACGTGAAACGGTTCAATGATGCGACCGGCCGCCGTCTGGCACCGATCAGAGCGGATCGACAACCAGTCATCCCGAAAGGTTTGCTGGCTCGACAGGATCTTCCACGGCCTGATCACTTGTCTTTCAGTTTCCGGTCCAGAAACGCCATGCGGGTTTTCATCAGATGCACCAGCCGTGTTTCGCCGCGAATGCCATGACGTTCACCCGGATAAGTCATCAATTCGAACGGAAGCCCTTTATCTTGCAGCTCCGCCATCAGCCGCGTGGTATTGTCGAACGTGACATTATCATCCGCCATGCCATGGATCAGCAGCAGAGGTGTCAACTCGCCCTGCAGTCTGTCGAGATGATAGAACACCGAAGATTTCTCGTAGCCGTCCGGATTGTCCTGCGGCGTGTCCATATAGCGCTCAGTGTAGAACGTATCGTACAGGCTCCAGTCGGTGACCGGCGCGCCAGCCACAGCGGCGGCAAAAGTTCCCTCAGGGGCCTGCAGGATGGTCATCAGCACCATATAGCCGCCATAAGACCAGCCCTGAATGCCGATCCGGTCCGCATCAACAAAAGGCTGGCTCTTGAGCCAGTCGACCCCGACCAGCTGATCGCGCACTTCCGGGCCACCCATCTGGCGATAGATCGCGTCTTCAAACTTTTTCCCGCGATTGGCCGACCCGCGATTGTCGAGACGAAAGACGACATAGCCTTGTCGCGAATAGAATTGATCGGTCATCCGTTCCCAATCACGATCCACCATTTGTGCATGCGGACCGCCATAGACCTCAACCAGCGCCGGGTACTTTCTGCTCGGGTCAAAGTCCGGCGGTAATTGGACGGAGTAGTAAAGCGTCTGGCCATCCTCAGCGGTGAGCGTGCCAAACTCAGGGACTGTGTGTTCGGCGAGATAAGGCGCGTAAGGGTGCGTCTCATCCAGCTTGTTTTCTTCGATCCAGGTGATCAGCGACCCATCTTCGGTGCGATAAAGTCCGGTCTGGGCGGATTGCGTGGGTGACGAGGACGTCCCGACGAAAGACCGCCCATCCGGCGCCATCGTAATCGACCACGACTTTCCGCGCTCGGTCAGCAAGACCGGGTCATAGGAATCAGCTCTTTCACCGGTGTTCTGCCGATAGAGATGTCGCTCTAGCGGGGTATCCATATAACCCGTGAAGTAAAAGTATTTGCCATCTGGAGCGACGTACTTCAGCTCATCAACTGCCCACTCGCCTTCGGTGAGGTGTCGCCGGCCAATCCCGTCATATACCTGCACATGCCGATAGCCGGTTTGTTCGCCCGTCGTCCAAAGCCATGGCGAACCCATAAAGTCGGAATTTAGATTCACCCAGCGGTCTTGTTTCTCAGAAATCGTTATTTGATGATGCGCAAACGCGGATGGGGCCCAATCTGGTGCGCCAATCGGGCGGCCGAAAATTTCCGATTGCGCGCGGTTCACACTTTGAACAATGAATCCACCACGATGCGCGTTTACCCGTACCAGATACTGGTCCGTCGCTGGCCCCCAATCCTCTCGCCGCCACTCAATCTCATTGACCTCACCGGTCTCCATATCGCGCACAAACAGATCGACAATCGCGTTCGGGCGCCCCGCGCGGGGATAGCGTTGATTGATGACGGTCACGTCGTCCGCCGCAATGTCGAAGCGTGGAATGATATCGACCGTGCTTTCATCGACGCGGGTATAAGCGATATAGCGGTCGTCCTCGCTCCACCAATAGCCGGTATAGCGGTCCATCTCCTCCTGCGCCACGAATTCAGCCACACCATAGGAAATCGCCTTTTCTGGCTCGGCAAGCGGGGTGAGGCGGCTTTCCTCGCCGCTGTCCACGTCAATCGCGTAGACGGCACCGTCACGGACAAAGCTCACATAGCGCCCGCCGGGACTGACTTTCGCATCATATTCGAAAGCCTCGGTGGCGGTGAGTTGGCGAGCACTCGGCCCATCGCTGCCAAGCGTCACCAGATGCAAGTCGCCGCCAATCGGCACCAGGATCGTGCCCGCTGCGCCCCAATAATAGCTGACAATCCCTTTGCGCCCGGCAATCCGCTTGCGCTCGCGCAACGCCTTCTCTTCCTCGGAAAGCTCAGCTTCCTCCGGCTCCAGGATCTGGCTGTCGACCAACATCGATTGCTCACCCGTCGCCACATCAAACTGCCAGAGATCGAACCGGGACGCGTCATCCTCGCGTGCCTTTAGGAAAGTTACACGTTTTCCATTCGGGGAGTATTTCACCGCCTGCGGGCGCGGGCCAGACAGGCTGGGGCTGGCATAAAGGCGTTCAATCGTAAGTGGGGTCTGGTCCACCATAGGGGTTTGGGTCTCCGAAGTTACTTGCGCCTGAGACGCGGTACAAGCGGCCGCGAGCAACAGGATAGGGAAGAGGTATTGTCTCAACATGGCGCGGACACTAGCGCGGATTTTGTCCATGTCATCAACTGTGTTTTCCAGGCTGGAATTTTCTTGCTTTCATTTTCTGGCGTCGCAGAATTGGGGAAAGAAGTTAGAAAGGATGCGCGATGCGGGCCGGAATCGTTCTTTGTTTTTTGCTGCTGTTTGGCTGCGGCGTTGAAGCTCGTCCGCAAGTTCCAACAACGAATGTAGACCACGACGAACAAAAAGTGTTCTACAGTTTCACAGGGTCGACCTTGCCCGAAATCAGGCGAAATATGTTTGCTTCATCGCCGAACCGCGAAGGGGGCCAGACATTCACGGGTTACGCCTGGAGCAACTGGAATTGGCGGATCGATTGGTGGGAAACTGAAACATCCTGCACCATCACTCACGTCGATATTGAGGTCGACACAACACTTACCCTGCCAGAATGGGTTGAGCCACAGGGTGTCAGTGCACGCGTACGCCAGGAATGGCACCGCTATGCCTCTGCCCTGAAAACCCATGAAGATGGTCATGTCGCGATCAATATGGGCATAGTTCAGGAGTTAAAAGTCGCGCTACGGGACCTAAAGCCGGAACCAACCTGCGAGCGATTGCTCGCAAAGGCGAGACGAATCTCTGATCAACTCAACACAGAGGCTGGTATTAGAAATCGGGCCTATGACCGCCGAACCCAACACGGCAGGCTGGAAGGCGCTGTTTTGCGCATGGATTAGGAGTTGCGCTAAGAGACCCCTTGGGCCAAAGACGCGAATCTCGATAAACGGACCTGAGGAGCAAATCGCATGGCCGGACCGCAATACGTTTACCACATGCAAGGCGTCTCCAAGACGTATCCGGGCGGTAAACAGGTGTTTGAGAACATCCACCTGTCCTTTCTGCCGGATGCCAAGATTGGCGTGGTCGGCGTCAATGGCGCGGGGAAGTCCACCCTGCTCAAGATTATGGCGGGCGTTGAGACAGAGTTTAATGGCGAGGCCTGGGCCGCAGATGGGATCAAGGTCGGCTACCTGCCGCAGGAGCCGCAGCTTGATCCGGGTCTGACCGTGTTTGAAAACGTTGCCAGCGAATGTCCGGAAAAGAAACTCCTGGATGATTTCAACGCCGTTTCGATGAAGCTCGCAGAAGACTATACAGACGAGCTGATGGAAGAAATGACGGCGCTGCAGGAAAAGGTCGACGCCGCTGATGCCTGGGACATCGACAATAAGATTGAAATGGCGATGGAGGCCTTGCGCTGCCCGCCGGACACCGCTGACGTCACATCGCTCTCAGGAGGCGAAATCCGCCGCGTCGCGATCTGTCGCCTGCTTCTATCGCGTCCGGACATGATCCTGATGGACGAACCGACCAACCACCTCGACGCTGAAACCGTCGCCTGGCTGCAAAACTATCTGATCAATTTCAAAGGCTGCGTGATCCTCGTCACCCACGATCGCTATTTCCTTGATGATATCACCGGCTGGATCCTGGAGCTCGATCGCGGGCGCGGTGTTCCCTATGAAGGCAACTATTCGGCCTGGCTGGAACAGAAGGCCAAGCGGATGGAGCAGGAAGCGCGCGAAGACAAAGGGCGCCAGCGTGCGCTTGCGAAAGAGCTGGAATGGGTGCGCTCCAGCCCGAAAGCCCGGCAAGCAAAATCCAAGGCCCGTATTCAGGCTTATGAGGAAATGGCCGGAAAAGCGGAGCGGGAAACTGTCTCCTCCGCCACGATCCGCATTCCGCCCGGCCCGCGGCTCGGCAACAAGGTTCTGGAAGCGGAAAATCTGCGCAAGGGCTTTGGCAACAACTTGCTGATCGATGATCTAGACTTCAAATTGCCGCCTGGCGGCATTGTTGGCGTCATCGGCCCGAACGGCGCAGGGAAATCGACCCTGTTCAAGATGATCCTGGATCAGGAAAAGCCGGACGCTGGCACGCTGGAACTCGGCGACACGGTGAAGCTCGGCTATGTTGATCAGAGCCGTGACAAGCTGGATGACAAAAAGAATGTCTGGGAAGAAATCTCAGACGGGCTGGACGTGATCAAGCTCGGCAATGTCGAGATGAATTCCCGCGCCTATGTCAGCGCCTTCAACTTCAAGAAAACCGATCAGCAAAAACCGGTTGGCAAACTCTCCGGCGGGGAACGCAACCGGGTACATCTTGCCAAGATGCTGCGTGAAGGTGGCAACCTGCTGCTGCTCGACGAACCGACCAACGATCTCGATGTTGAGACCCTGCAGGCGCTCGAAGACGGTCTTGAGAACTTCCCGGGCTGCGCGGTGGTGATCAGCCACGATCGTTGGTTCCTGGACCGTATGGCCACCCACATTCTCGCCTTTGAAGGCGACAGCCATGTCGAGTGGTTCGAGGGCGATTTCAGTTCCTATCTCGAAGACAAGAAACGCCGCCTCGGCCCGGACGCCGTCGAGCCGAAACGCGTGAAGTTCAAGAAGTTCGAACGCTAAGTCGTAGAACTTTCAACATAGACTTGTCATCATTTCCCGGCATTGGATGTCTGGAAACGAGGAGACAGGTCATGCAGCTTCTAGAAAGCATTAACTCCCCGGGCAAAGGCGTTGGGACCGGCGATGATCGCTTTGGCTTTGACGAAGCCGGGGGTCGCGCCTGGGTGCTGGACGGTTCAACGGATGTTGGCGGGCGCCGGGTCATGGCCTCGGAAGAAAGCGATGCGGCCTGGTTTGCCCAAGCCTTGTCAGAACAGTTTGCACTGAGCCATCCTGAACGCGATGAAGCGGGACGCGATTACATTTCGCGGGTCATCTCTCTGGTGGCTGAAAAGGCGGCCCGGCACGCGCGGGAGGATTTGTCTCAGGCCCCACGCTACTGCTTGCCGACTGCCGCCGGTGTGTGGTTGCGCAGGCCTGAGAACGGGAAGGCTGAAATTCTCTCGCTTGGCGACTGTATCTGTCTGATCGAGACCCGGTCAGGTGTCGAACTCGTCGGCTATATGGAAAAACCACAAGAAGAAGCCGATGGCGCCCGCAAGCTGTTGCAACTGTCCGATACCGGACGTCTCGCCGCCCTGCAGGCGCAACGTGCAGCCCACAATACCCCAGAAGGCTATTGGGCATTCGGTTTGCAGACAGAAGCCGCCGCTCACGCTCTGCACCGACAGTTCGAGATTGAGCAGGGAGCCCGCGCCGTTCTGATGTCGGATGGCCTTTTTCGGCTGGTGACACCATATGAGGTCTACACGCCTGAGACCCTGTACGCGGAAGCAGCGAGATCCGGACTGGCACCGCTCCTTAACCAGTTGCGCGAGCTTGAAACCTCGTCAGATGACAATGCGCGTATGGGCCGCTTGAAAACCAGCGACGATGCCTGCGCGCTCCTCGTCGGGTTTGACTAGTCCACCCGGGCGGGCTGGAGTGCAAAGGGCATGGACCGGCTTGGAAAAGTGCACCAACGCCGTATGTTGACCTCCAGCAATAGAGGAGCGGGCGATGAGACGATGGGTTGGACTGGCTTTGGGGTGTGCAGTGCTCGGTGCCTGTATCACGTCTGTAACAACAACCGAATTGGAACCGGTATTGATCTCCGAACCGAATAGTGAGGCGTCGGGATGGGCCGCTATGACTCTGCCTGAACTGGCCGATGCCCTTCAGACAGGTGAGCTCAGCGCCGTTGAGTTGACCGAGACCTATCTCGCCCGCATTGACGCGGTCGACAAAGCAGGGCCCCAACTGCAATCGGTGCTCGCCCTCAACCCCGACGCCATTGCCCAAGCCGAAGCGAGTGATGCCAGACGCGCCGCGGGCGAAACTCTGGGACCCCTTGATGGCATTCCGGTCCTGCTGAAAGACAATATCGAAACGCTCGACCCGGTCGCCACCACAGCGGGCGCGCTTGTGTTGAAGGACAATGTGACTGGCCGCGACAGCCCACTGGTCGCGGGTTTACGAGCCGAGGGCGCAGTAATCCTTGGTAAGACCAATCTCAGCCAGTGGGCGAACTTCCGGTCGAATGACTCGATCAGTGGCTGGTCAGCCCTGGGCGGTCAGGTGCGCAACCCGCACATGCTCGATCGCTCGCCCTGTGGGTCCAGCTCCGGCTCTGGCGCCGCCGCTGCTGCGTCTCTGGCAGCCGGAACCGTCGGAACCGAAACCAATGGCTCGATCATCTGCCCGTCCAACGTGAATGGCATTGTGGGCTTCAAACCCACCGTCGGCCTCGTCTCACAGCAATATATCGTGCCGATTTCCCACTCTCAGGATACGGCCGGGCCAATGACCAAGACCGTCACAGGCTCCGCGATGATGCTCAACGCCATGGCCGATGGCGAGGCGAAAACAGACTATGTCGCTGCCCTCGATCCATCATCACTCGCCGGAAAACGCGTTGGCGTGCTGCGCTTTGCAGAAGGCTCCAATGCCGATGTCATAGCCCTGTTCAACGAGGCCTTGAAAGTGCTGGAGGCCCAGGGCGCTACTCTGGTCGAAATCGAAGAGTTTGCACCCGATGCCGAAAACTTCTGGGGTGACGCACTGACGGTGCTTCAGTTTGAGTACAAAGCTGGACTGGATGCATATATGTCCGACGCGCCAGAAGCCGTTCCGGCACGGTCCCTCGCAGAAATCATCGCATTCAATACCGACAATGCTGAGATTGAATTGGCTTTGTTTGATCAAAGCCTGATGGATGCCTCCCAGGAAAAGAGCAGCCTGCGCGATGCAGAATATCTCGACGCTTTGAAAGCGGTGCAGAGCGCCACACGTGAGAACGGGATCGACAAATTGCTGGTCGAGCATTCCGTCGACATGCTGGTATCGCCGTCTGGGCCAGTGTCTTCGCGGGTTGACCCGATCAATGGCGATGTCTGGCCAAGCTGGGCCGGTGCAGGTTATCTCGCCGCGATCGCTGGATATCCCCACATTACGGTTCCGATGGGGGACGTCCACGGTATCCCGGTTGGCTTCTCAATCATGGGCGCCAAGGACAAGGATGCCGCGATCATGTCTTATGGCTATGCCTATGAGCAGGCGAGCGGGATGCGAGTCGATCCGAGATATCTGAAAGACGCTGAGGAGCGGCCTGAAATCTCTGCCGCGACCAAAGTCAGCAAATAGGGTGCAGAGGTCAGCCGACAGGTTGACTCTCGCATACTTATCCTGTTTTAGACGCCGCTTATCTACGGGTCGGTGTGGAACTGCCGTTGCAATCGTGGGTGCGTTGAGGCGCCCACCAGTCCACGTCAAAAAGTGAGTAATGCTATGTCACGTCGTCACTCAACGAAGTACAAGATTGATCGCCGTGTGGGCGAGAATATCTGGGGTCGCCCCAAATCACCCGTTAACAAGCGCCCAAACAAGCCAGGACAGCACGGCCCGAACCGCCGCAGCAAAGTCTCTGACTACGGGATGCAGCTAATGGCCAAGCAGAAGCTGAAATTCTATTATGGCGACATCACAGAGAAGCAATTCCGCGGGACGTTCGTGGAAGCGGCGCGCCGCAAAGGCAACACGGCTGAGAACCTGATCGGCCTGCTCGAATCGCGCCTCGACGCTTTTGTCTATCGCTCCAAATTCGTGCCGACGATCTTTGCTGCACGCCAGTTTGTGAACCACGGTCATGTCACGGTGAACGGTGTGAAAACCAATATCAGCTCCTACCGTCTGAAGCCGGGCGACGTGGTTCAGATCCGTGAAAAATCTCGCAATATGGCGCTCGTGCTCGAAGCCCTCGGGTCTCCTGAGCGCGACTTGCCAGACTATATCGAGGTCGATCCAAAAGCGATGACAGCGACTTATGTACGTATGCCTGAGCTGAGCGATGTCCCTTACCCGGTTCAGATGGAACCTGCGCAGGTCGTCGAATACTACTCCTCTTAAGCAGTTTATCGCTTGCACTCTTACCAAAGCCGCGCTGTCATGGCGCGGCTTTTTTATGTTCCAATTCAGGAGGATATGCATGTCCCATCCGAGTATCAGCGCAGTCCGTGAAGCGCTGAAAGCCACCCCTGGTCAACCCTTCGAACTGGCTTTGCATGACAGTGGTGATCGGTCCCTGTTTCCGGACAAGAAAGAAGCGCGGGTACAGCTAAAGAAAGATGCGGCGGCAATAGACGAGCTTCAGGACAAGCTATATGCTAATCGCGACCGCGCCCTACTGGTCTTGCTGCAAGGCATGGACACGTCCGGCAAAAGCGGCGTGATCCGCAATGTCTTCGCCTTCACCAGTCCATTAGGATTGCAAGTCGAGGCGTTCAAAGCGCCAAGCAAAACTGAACTCGCTCACGATTATCTCTGGCGCATTCACGAAGCGGTGCCCCGCAAAGGTCGGATCGGCATCTTCGACCGGTCCCATTATGAAGACGTGCTGGTGGTCAAGGTTCGGAAATTTGCACCGGAAGATGTGATCGAGCAACGCTACGAGCAGATCAACAGTTTTGAAAAGCACCTGACCGAAAACGGCGTCACCATTCTGAAATTCATGCTGAATGTTGGCTATGAAGAGCAAGGTATTCGTCTGCAGGAGCGGATTACCGAAGAGCACAAACGCTGGAAGTTTAATCCAGCTGACCTTGAGGATCGCAAGCTCTGGCCGGACTTCATGAAAGCCTATGAGACAGCTGTGCAGCGTTGCTCAACCGAACATGCCCCCTGGTACATCGTCCCGGCTGACAGTCGGACACGGCGAAATGCGATGATCGCCCGGATCGTAAGGGGCACGCTGGAGGATATGGACCTCGCCTGGCCTGATCCAGGCAATCGAATGAGTGATTTCGATTTCGGCTAGATCAGCTGCGAATGTTCACCGAACCGCCGCTGGACTTATCGACATCGGTATTCGCCGGTGAACCGTGCACAGTTACATCCGCGCCGCTCGAGACATCAGCGTAGACGGAATCGCTGGCATGAATGGTGATGTCAGATCCGCTGGAGGCATCCGCTTCACCAGAGGTGCAGATCAGATTTCTCGCCATGATGTCTGAACCTGATGAACTCTCGGCAATGACTTTGCCGCACGTCCCAGAGGCGGTAAGATCGGATCCACTCGACGATTCAAGTTGAACTTCATCAGCCTCGATACCGGTGATGTCCGCATCAGCGCCCGACGAGGTGTCGATCCGAACCGTGCTGCCGGTGAGGCCGGAGCCTTTGACGTCTGCGCCTGAGGAGGCATCAATACTGCTGAGGACGGGTGCCGAGACGGTCACCAGATAGCTCTCACGCTGGCCCCAGCTCCAGTTAACCTGCTTGGCACGGCTCAAAACGAGCGTGTCGCCGTTAACCAGGACTTTGATATCATCAAAGTCACCAGACTCGCTTTCAACTTGGACTGACTGGGCTGCCCCCGTCTCGAACACCACATCGAGCCCAGCCGAAACATCGATCGCGGTGAAAGACTCAACATCATAAGTCCGGGTCTCGGCCTGGGCTGCCCCTAAGACGAAAAAACTGGAGATGGACACCGCTAAAATTGAACGCATCATGCAAAAAGCTCCATAGCAAGAGGGTGACCCTGAACGCAGGCTTCGTATACTTATCGAAAAACGATACGTCAACTACACTTGTAATCTTTGCGCGATACGGCCTTGCGGCCGGAAGCTGTGTTGGCGCTCTTGATGCGCGATTTCGGTTTCCTAAGTTTTTGAATATATTCCGATAAACCGATGAGGATGCCCATAAGTGCTGGTCCATGTATCAGGCGACTGCAATTCTGTTCGCGCCGCCATACAGATGCGGAGCGCAGCAGACTTGTTATGGCTGGACAGCGCTGATCCAAATCACCCCGCTTCGCAATATTCCTATCTCTGTTTCGATGCGATCTCGAAGCTGACCTATGACGGCGATACGGTTCGAATTGATGGTCAGCCACATGCCAGCGAGCCCCTTCAGGCGTTGCGAGACTGGATCGCCTCATTCGCCGCGCCGCACGATCCTAATGGTCCCCCGTTTCAGGGGGGCACGGCAGGGTATCTATCTTATGACTTTGCACCAGCTTGCATCCCACAGTTCAAATCGCGTCATCCCGCCAAGGGCCACCTGCTCGAACTGTTCCTGTACGACACTTTGATCGCGTTTGATCACAAAGCAGATCGGACAAGTGTGATCTCGGCTGGGCTGATCGGACCACATTCCGGCCCGGATCCAGATCTTGCGGCCTCGCGGATCGGCCGGGTGCTCGCGCGGCTCGCGGAGCCGGTATCCGATCACGCCGCGGCTCCCTCGACGCCCGCCTGGACAACGTCCGACACGGCGGAGACCTATGCGACCGCGATTACCAAAACGCAGGCCTATATTCGCGCGGGCGATATCTATCAGGCGAACATCGCCCAGACTTATCAGGCGGACTGCCCGGGCAGAGATGCCTTCGCCCACTATCTCACGCTCCGCGAAGCGAGCCCGGCGCCCTTTTCCGCGTTCGGTCGGTTTCAAACCCGCACGCTCGCCAGCGTCTCGCCAGAGCGTTTGATCGCGGGGACGGCTGTGGGAGAAATAAAGGCTCAGCCGATCAAAGGGACGATCCGAAGCGCGGACATCGCCTCAGAAGATGCCCGTCTGCGTCAACAGTTACAGACCTCCCGGAAAGACCGGGCCGAGAACATCATGATTGTCGATCTGTTGCGCAATGATCTCTCCAAAGTCTGCGCACCGCGTTCGGTCAAAACCCCCTCACTGTGTCAGTTAGAGACGTTCGCAGGCTTGCACCATCTCACCTCGACCGTCACAGGTCGGCTGCGGGCCGAGCATGACAGCATAGATGTGCTCGCAGCCGTGTTTCCTGGCGGCTCCATCACTGGCGCGCCGAAACTGCGCGCAATGGAGATCATTGACGAGTTGGAAACCTCGGCGCGAGGCGCTTTCTGCGGGTCGCTTGGCTATATCGGATTTGATGGCGCGATGGATTTCAGCATTCTGATCCGCACCATTGATATTGTCGGCGACACCTGGACGCTCAAAGCGGGAGCCGGCATCACACTCCTGTCAGATCCGGTCGCGGAACACGCCGAAACCGTGCTCAAAGTGTCTCGGCTTACTGAGAGCCATTCCAGTGTCGAGACCGCGCCCCTATGATGCTGATGCTCAACAATCGCGACAGTTTTGTCTTCAATCTTGCGCGCTATTTCGAAGAGCTGGGCGAAGAGATTTGTGTCGTCGACAGTCATGAAACGACACTGACTGACATTCGAAGCCAGAAGCCCCGAGCCATCATCATCTCCCCAGGCCCATGCGCGCCGCAACAGGCGGGTATTTCGCTGGAGGCTGTCAAAACGTTTGCTGGCGACATTCCGATTCTGGGCGTGTGTCTGGGCCATCAGGTGATCGCGGAAGCGTTTGGCTGGCGAGCGGTCCGTTCCGCTTCGCCCACGCATGGACTTGCAGCAAATATCACGCATTCCGCGTCAGACCTGTTTGCCGGCCTGCCAAGCCCCCTGCCCGTCGGCCTGTATCATTCCCTGATCGTTGAGCCGGTTGCAGATCATATCGATTTACAGGTGGATGCGCGCTCGCCACAAGGCGAAGTCATGGCCCTGTCGCATAGAGATCTGCCGATCTATGGCGTGCAGTTTCATCCTGAATCTGTCCTGACGGAGCACGGTTACGATCTGCTCGAGAATTTTCTGCGGCTTGCAAGGTTGAACGTGCCCGCATGATCATTCTGCAGCAAACATCAGGCACCGACCCGAAACAGGCGTTCGATCTGTCAGACCGCGGTCTGTTGCTGGCCGATGGGGTGTTCAGCACGGCGCTCGTAACCCATGGCAAAATGATGTTTCGCGAGGCTCATCTTGATCGGCTCTGTCATGACGCCGCCGCGCTTGAAATCCACATTGAGCGAGACCGTATCGAAGCAACGCTCGACGAGCTGTTTGAGGGCAGGCCGAGCGGTGCGCTGCGCGTGACGATCACTCGCGGT
Organism: Henriciella sp.; assembly: GCA_030066975.1. Taxonomy (GTDB): domain Bacteria; phylum Pseudomonadota; class Alphaproteobacteria; order Caulobacterales; family Hyphomonadaceae; genus Henriciella. The sequence goes on from JASJAO010000001.1 coordinate 74,974, forward strand.
CCGGGTGGGCGGGGGCTTGCAGGTGGGGAGCAGGCACCAACGCTGATGGCCCGTTTGTCTGACTATGACACCAGCCGCATCGGACAGCCGGTCAAGCTGGCCCTTAGCACGTTGACGCGCGATCCGGGATCGATCACGGCACGACATAAGACCCTGTCTTACACCGATAACGTGCTTGCGGTGCGACGCGCCGCCAAAGCAGGTGCAGACGATGCCCTCCTGCTCAATCCAACTGGCACAGTCGCCTGTGCCGCGTCCGCCAATCTCTTCGCGCGGTTTGGGACGACTCTGGTCACACCGCCCGTCGAAGACGGGGCCTTACCCGGAATTGTCCGCCACTTCATTCTGGAACAGGCTCAGAGTGCCGGTTTCGAAGCGGAAGTCCGGAGCTTATCGCTTCAGACCCTTCGATCTGCGGATCAGCTGTTCGTCACCAACAGTCTGCGCTGGATCGCGCCTGTGGTTGAGTTCGATGGGACCCGGTTTGACCCCTCGCCACTCGACGCCCTGAATGAGCCGCTTCAACGTGCTCAGCGAGGTGACTTATGACCCCGGCCCAAAGCGATCGACGCGACCGATTATTCGCCGCCGCGCGGCAGAAAACCCTGATTATGGGGATCTTGAACACCACGCCTGACAGTTTCTCTGATGGCGGCCAGTTCAATCGTACCGAAACCGCCCTTCAGCAAGCCCGCAAGATGGTGTCGGAAGGCGCAGACATCATTGATATTGGCGGCGAGTCGACGCGGCCCGGCGCTACTGTCATCTCTGAAGACGAAGAATTGGCGCGGGTTCTGCCTGTCATCGAAGCCCTTTCAAGCCAGAGCGCAACGCCCCTCTCTATCGATACCTATAAAGCCGAAGTCGCCCAGCGCGCGGTAGAGGCTGGAGCCGTGTTGATCAATGATATTTCGGGCATGCGGAGAGATCCGGATATGGCTCAGGTCGTGGCCGACACTGGGGCAGGCATTGTGATCACCTATAATCGCGGCGAGATCGGCGAAGATATCGACCTTCGAAGCGACATGCAGAGCTTCTTTGATCGGGCCTTCGAACAGGCGGCCGAAGCACGCATTCCCAAGGCCAATATCTGGCTTGATCCAGGCGTCGGCTTCGCCAAAACACTCACGCAGAATTTCGACGCGCTCCGGCACATGGATGTCATGTTGGAGTATGACTGCCCGGTCCTGGTCGGCTTGTCGCGCAAAAGTTTCATCGGTCTGACGCTGGACCGTCCGGTGGATGAACGCTTGCCCGGCACACTGGCAGCGCATCTTTTCGCTGTTGCAAACGGCGCACGTGTTGTACGGGCGCATGATGTCGCGGCACATCGCGACGCGCTGACAATATTTGAACAACTGGAACAGCCCATTGATGACTGATCGCATCTCGATTTCAAACCTGCGCATCCATGGCTATCATGGCGTGAAAGAGGCCGAAAAGTCACTCGGCCAGAAGTTTCACGTCGACATCGCCTACACGATCAGAAGAACCCCGGATGGCCCGGACAAGATGGACGAGACGGTCTGTTACGGGGCGGTTTGCGACCTCGCCTCGCAGGTTTCGCAAAGCGAGACATTCAACCTGATCGAAACGCTGGCCGACCGGATCGCCGCGGCAATCCTGTCAGAGTTTGCCCTGGTTCAGAGCGTCGAAATTGAAATCCGAAAGCCCAGCGCTCCGGTGTCACACATTATCGACCATGTCGGCGTTGCGGTGAAACGGACCCGCGATGATTGAGGCAGCCATCGGTCTTGGCTCGAATCTTGGTGACCGGAAGGCACAGCTGCAAACCGCACTGCGGCGGCTAGATGCAAACCCCCATATCCGTGTTGGACAGGTCTCAGCCATGTACGAGACCGCGCCTTGGGGAGAGACGGATCAGCCTGCGTTTCTCAACGCATGTGTTCTGCTGCAAACCTCGCTATCGCCGGAAGATTTGCTCGCCGCGTGTCTCGGCATCGAAGCTGCGATGGGGCGCTTGCGCGAGAAACGCTGGGGACCGCGTCTGATTGATCTTGACGTGTTGTTCTATGGCGATGTTGAGATGGAGTCTGACACGCTCACGCTCCCGCACCCAGAGATACAAAACCGTGCCTTCGTGCTCGCACCGCTGGCAGAGCTCGCACCGGATGTGTTGCTGCATGGCCGAACGGTATTGGAACACTTGCAGGCTATCGACACGACAGGCATTGCCCAACTGGAACAGACTCTGGACCTGACATCCTAGAACCCACCGCCAGTTTTGAAGCCGCCACGCCTGCGACTGGACCGCCTGCCACCGCCTGAGCGGCGCGATGGCCAGGACGTGCGACGTCCAAGGCTTGGCCCACGTTTCGAACCGCCGCGTGAAACTTCCTTCAGGACCTCAACCGCGATATCCCCCAATACACCATCCAGATCGACCCCGCCCATACGGTGACGCGCACCGAAGCCACCTTTGCGGCGTTTCGGGCTGCTGCGGCGTACCGACTGACGCAGATGCCGAAATGCCTTGTCGGCCGAGACCCGGCCAGAGAGTAGGCCCTCAATCGCGTCCTCCAGTATCGCAGCTTTGACCCGTGTATAATCGCTGTCAAAGCGCGAGCTTTTGAACTTTCGTCTTAGCCCCTCAAGGTGCGAGAGGTCGTTCTTCAAACGTGACGGCAAACCGCTGATACGCTCATCTTCGAGTTCGAGAGAAAGTTGCTCCGTCCGCAGTTTGACCAGATCGTCGACCGTTTCGTCATCCTCCAGCGTCACCGTCTCTGCCGCCATTCGCCGAAGGTCAGTGAAGCTCAACGTGCGCAATCCCTGCTCAAGAACGTTGCGCGCTTCAATCGCCGGGCCTTTCTTACCCGCCAGCGCCGCAGCGTGTTGTTCAGCCAGAACGCCGTGCCGCGTTTCTGCAGCGACAATATCCTGATCTATCTGCGCGATCTGCGCCGCAAGTGCCTCTGCCTCCGCCTTGATCTTGTTGGCGCCAGCGTCTTCCAATGCTGCCAGTTCCAGCGCTTCCAATGCGGCAAGTGCTGTTTCGGCCTCTTCTGCCTTGCTGGCCGCATGCTCGGTCAGCCAATCGGTGACATCATTCAAGCGCGCAAAGTTCGCGTGCGCCTCGTCATATTTGCAGAGCCGCGCAACCCAGTGATCCAGCATGCGGAACAGCCCGCCACCTTTGTAATCAGGTGTGCGATAGCGGCGCTCCCAAAGATACCAGAACAAAGGGTCATCACGGTAAGGCGCGCCTTTTTCTTCGCGCTCATCAATCGCAACACTTAGCTTTTGTTCGGCGCGCTGGGCGATCGCACTCGCTTCGTCACTCACCGTAAGCTGAGAGGTGTAGCCAGGATCAGACACCAAGTCGGTCTCGACCTGATCCAGGGTTGCCTCATAGGCATCCAGCTTCTCCTGACGAACTTCCGCGCGTTCGCGGCGCATGCGCTCCAGCGCGCTGATTTGTTCTTCGGCTTTGGCAAGCGTACGGGCTTCACTGTCGACATAATCGGCATGCGCGGCCATGAGCTCGTGCGCCCTCCGATGCAATCGATCCAATAGGTCAAAATCAACCGCTTCGATCTGGCTCATCCGCATTTCGGCCAGGCGGCGATAGCCGGTCACCTGTTCCTGACGCACTTCCGCACTGCGGGCATCAACCTCATCTGCAGCGTCCATCGCGTTGGAGAGCTTCTTTCGAAGCCGCGCGAGTGACATATCGAGCTCACGAAGCGCTGAGCGCCCGCTGATCCAACTACTCATCGCCTACCACTCCAGGATCGCCCCGCCGGGCGTCTCGACTGAGAAGTCCGGGCTGAGGCGGCCGACGATTTTCTGCCCGATCACCGCATTCTGAATGATCTGATCATCGCGCTTGTCGCTGGCAATCGTATCAAAGGCCGATGCACTCACCCTCTGCCCCCAGCGCGTCACGCGGCGGGTTTCCCCATTCTCCTCGTTGGTGATCGGCACCTCAACCAGTCGGCCGGCAGGGTCAACCGCCTCGACGATCAGGTAGTAGTTTCGGGTGTTTGGTGCATCGTTGGGAATACGAAACACGCCAGAGCGGGGTTCGTCCGGACCATAAACCACCCTGACATCATAAGACGTTGTAATGTCTGTGCGAAGCTCCTTCAGGTTCTCCACCGCGGCGCGCCCGCCTTCAACATTGCGGGCTTCGACCGCCTGCAATCCGTCCTGCAAGAACGTGTCTGCACGGCGCAGAGCGACATCCTCGTCAGAGATGTTCATGATAGCGCGATGAATTGTCTGCAATTCGTCGGGCAGGCCGGTCGACAACTCGGCTTCAATCGCCGCCGCGCGGGCTTGTGCCGGTCCAGCCACACCCAACTGATACACCCCCAGCCCGATCGCTATGGCGGTCAACAGGCCCACCACAGGCTTCCACCACCGTGCGCGCGAGACATAGACTTCAGCCAGACGAACCGACAGCGTGCGTTTCGGCGGTTTGTACTGAAAGCGCTGCTCTTCAAGCGCCCGGACGCCCTCTTGTAGAACATGGTCCGGCACTTCGATGCCTTGCGCCTTATAGATCTCACGTAACCGGTCCAGCAGGGCCGTTTCGCGCCCCACCGCGTCCAGCTCCCGCGCCAGGGCCTGTTCGCGATGACGCAACGTGTCGACAACATCCATGGCGAGCAGGACATCATCCAGTGGGCGGGTATCGGCTGCGGGCATTCTAACTTTACGCTGTCAGTGCGAGCGCGGCGCCGTCCTGCACGAGTTTGGTCAGGCGCCGTTTGCCGTCTTCAACTGCAGCGCGCACTTCCTCTGAATTTTTGGTCGAAAGATCCCGCATCTCCGCAATGATGATCTGCGACCGTTCCTGGTAGTTTACCACACTGTCGACCAGCATTTTGACCGAGGCCGCAGATACGGTCGGCCCATACCCAGCACGCGTCGCCGCCTCCTGAACTTCGCCGCCAATTTCTGCGAGCACTTCGAGGCTTTTATTAACGCCGTCCTTCATCGCCTCAAGCGTTTGGGTGCTTTCGTGCAATCCGTGCATGCCCGTGAAGCTTGCCGTCAGTGCAGTAAGCACGACCTCATTAGTGGAAAAGAAGCTGACGGACTGGGCATAGACCCGCTCCTTCGCCGTCGTGATCTGCACCAGCCGTGCCATGATCACCTCAGACGTATTGTACCCGACGGTCAGATTGTCAGACAGGTCCTTGGCGATCTGATAGCGTTTGTCTTCCATTTGCAGCAAGCGAAGCTTCTCGTCACGCGCAAGCTCCAGACGCGCGCGCTCCGCGGGGTCATCGCCGGTATAAGTCGTTACTTCCTCGACCGCTTCAGTCACGGTTTGGCGCGCGGCTTCGAGCTTTGCTTCAGCGGTTTCCAGAACCTCAAGCGACAACACCTCTGATTGTTTCATCGCGCCGCGAAAATCGAGATAGGCCTCAAGAATGTTGCGCTCGCGTTTGATTTGATTGGCGCTTTCATCCTGCACTTCAAGGTAGAGGTCTTTGATCTTGCCGAAACGGGAAGCAATGTCACCGCGGGTCATTTTCATCCAGACGTTCGAGACCCGTTCCATCGTCGAAATCTTGCCGTCCGCATACTGATCAACGAGGCTTTTCGCATCATCGCGAATGGAATCGAACGCAGCGGTGATACCTTCATAGCGCTGCGCGATATTCATACCCGAGACTTGTTCCCGGACGACATCGTTGAAGACGCTGGCTTGATCCAGCGTGCGCGCAATCGCAGCGACTTTGTCAGGGGCGAGATCCGTGATCTGTTCAAGCAGGGCCACAATCGGCGCAGCCCCTGCGCTACCATCTTCGGGCAATAGACCGAGATCGCGTAATCCGCCCATGGCGCGATCGAGATATTGAAGTGCCGTTGGGCTGGTGAGTTCAGACATGCGTTTTCCCCTTATGTGTCGCGCCTTCCAATTAGATTGTATCGCAGCGGCGCGCGTACAAGACAAGCTTGCGCGAGCCAGTTTGAACAGGGTGACGCTGCGTGGGCGATGGACTCCGTTTTCTTCGGCTTCATACTGGCTGAAAATAGCGTGCGGCTGAGCCGCGAACAGAACGAGTTTGGAGGAGACGAGCGCCGTGGATTTCGACATTCCCAAAGAGACGCAAGCCTTTCTGGAGGAGCTTGATGCCTTCATCGAGGCCAAGATCATGCCGTTGCAGAACAAGGATGATAATCAGCGCTTCTTCGATCACCGCCGCGAACATGCTCGCACTGATTGGGATAATGACGGCATTCCGCGAGAGGAATGGGAAGACCTGCTGCGCGAGGCAATCAAACTCGCCGACGAGGCCGGGTTCTATCGCTATTCCTGGCCGAAGGAGCTGGGCGGGCGCGAAGGCAGCCAACTCGATATGGCGATCATCCGGGAGCATCTCGCCGCCAAAGGGCTCGGTCTGTTCAATGATCTTCAGAACGAACATTCTGTCGTCGGCAACAATCCGTTCGTGCAGCTGTTCAAGGAATTCGCGACCCCGGAACAATTCGCGCGCGACTCCGACGCCTTACTCAACAAGAAAATGATCACCGCTTTCGGTCTGACGGAGCCCGAGCATGGTTCAGACGCGACACACATGGATACGGTCGCTGTTCCACACGAAAGGAATGGTCAGGCCGGTTGGCTGATCAATGGCGAGAAAATGTGGACCACAGGCATGCACATCGCGACCCATTGTATGACCTTTGCACGCACCAGTGGAAAGGATGGCGACGCGGCCGGCATCACCTGTTTCATCGTTCCGACGGACACGCCCGGTTTGAAAGTCGAGGAGTATCTGTGGACCTTCAACATGCCGACCGATCACCCACGTGTGTCGTTCAAGGATGTCTGGGTTCCTGAAGACTCCTATTGGGGTCAGATCGGCTATGGGCTTCGTCTCGGACAAAGTTTCGTGCATCAGAACCGCATCCGCCAGGCCGCAAGCTCTTTGGGCGCAGCGGTTTATTGCCTGAATGAAAGCGTTGACTATGCCCGCAAGCGCAAGCCGTTTGGCAAGCCGCTGGCGACCAATCAAGCGATCCAGTGGCCGCTGATCGAGCTCGCCACTCAAATCGAAATGCTGCGCCTGTTGATCCGGAAAACAGCGTGGGAAATGGACCGGATGGATCATAAGGAGATTGAGTACAAACTCTCTGACAAGGTTTCGATGTGCAATTATTGGGGCAATAGGCTCTGCTGTGAGGCTGCTGACCGGGCGATGCAGGTGCATGGCGGCATCGGCTATTCGCGTCACAAGCCGTTCGAGCACATTTATCGCCACCACCGCCGCTATCGTATCACAGAAGGATCGGAAGAGATTCAAATGCGCAAAGTCGGCGCTTACCTGTTCGGCTTCATGGCGCGAGAGCCACGGATCAAAGACTAACGCAAGCCCGTTATCTGAGGTGATCAAACTTCTTCGTCAGCGCCCCGCGGCCTATGATGAGGATAGGAAACTTCTATGTGAAATTTCTGACATCCCGCCTACGTCCTCCCTACGTTACAGATAGGAGGCGGGACCCCCATTATGATTTCCAGGCACTTGTTCAAGACGGCACTTATCGCCGCGCTCACCACGCCCGTTGCATTCGCAGCGCCTGATTTTGAGTTTTCAGATCGCGACCTGACAACCAGCGGAGACGTTATCCTATTCGTTGGCCCGGACGGCACGCTTAGCCCGCAAGCTGCGCAAGTCGATGCCGCGACCGACGGGCGGTTAAGCGCAGCACTTGAGTCAGAGGCCTTTGAAGGACTTTTCGGTCTACCCTTGTCCTTGCGCGCGATGGCGCCCTTTAGCACCGTCACGGTGATAGGCACCGGCGACGAGCCTCTATCAGCAAGACAGATTACTGATCTCGGTGGCTATGCCGCCATCGTAAACGACCAGGACGCAGTTGCCGTGCTTGCCGATGGGCTGCTGACGGAGGTCGAGGGCGTCGGGGCTTATCTTGCAAAAGGCTACGCGCTCAGCAGCTATACGTTCACAAAATACAAGACGTTTGACGAAGAGAACCCGGCTCCCATCGATTACACAGTAAGCGTCTACAGCTCCGACCCGGCAGCAGAGTCCAAGTTTGACTCAGATCTCGCTTACCTGGTCGAAGGCGTTACCCTGGCCCGTGATCTCGGCACAGAGCCCGGCAACACATTGTGGCCCGCTGAGTTTGTCGACCGCGTGCGTAGCGCTTATCGCGGGGTCGACAATGTGCGCATCAGGGTGCTCGACGCAGATGACATTCGTCGCAGGGGCATGGGCGCGCTGATGGGTGTCGGGCAAGGCTCCATTCATGATCCGCGTCTGATGGTTGTGGAGTATACTGGCGGTGACCGCGGAGACGCGCCGATTGCTCTGGTCGGCAAAGGCATAACGTTCGATACGGGTGGCATCTCCCTGAAGCAGAACAATGGCATGTGGCTGATGAAGTCCGACCTCTCTGGCGCCGCCGCAGTGGCCGGAACTGTGCTGGCGGCGGCAAAGCGCGGCGAAGATGTCAATGTGGTCGGCGTAATGCCGATCGCGGAGAACATGCCGTCTCAAGATGCCATCCGTCCTGGCGATGTCCTGACGACGATGTCAGGAAAGACCATTGAGATCATGAGCACAGACGCGGAAGGCCGCCTGCTTCTCGCCGATGCGGTGTATTATGCCCAGCAGGAATATGAGCCCAAAATGCTGGTCAATATTGCAACGCTTACCGGCTCTGCTGCGCGCGCCATGGGTGATGACTATGGCGCCGTGATCACGCGCGACATCGAACTCAGTCTCGATATGATGGAGATTGGGAAAGTGGCCGGCGAGGATGTCTGGCCCCTGCCGCTCCACCCAAGCCATTTTGAGCAGATCGCATCGCTGATCGCCGACATTAAGAACACTGGCGGGCAGCCCGGCGCGTCGATTGGTGCGGCCGTGGTCGGCACATTTGTCGATGAGACCTTGCCATGGGTGCATCTCGATATCGCTGGCGTTGACTGGCGTGAAACCGAGACGCCAACGTCGCCGATCGGGCATGCCGGTTGGGGCGTTCGCTTCATGGATCAGCTATTGCGGTCCGATCAGGACTAGTCAAAAACAAGTGATTTGAACGAACGCAGCAAGTCCGGTCCAACTCAGGTTCGGCCGGACACTAGCCTAAATCGCATTGCCCGGAATTGGGCAATCGCGGCAGGTCGGAACTGAACACAACCGACAGATACGATGTTTGGCCATGTCGCTGTCCGGCAAATTCTTGAGGACTTTGGCCAGCAGATCGCCGAGAACACGTCGCTCCTGCTCAGAGAGCCCCGCAAGTCCGCTCTCAAGCGTATCCAGACGACTTTCCATTAATTGCCGTCGAAGTTTGGTGCCTTTTCGCGTGAGGTGTAGCGCCACGGCTCGGCCATCAGTGGCTTTGCGCCGTTCGACAAGACCATCGTCGACCAAACGATCTATCAATCGCACGGTGCCGGGATGGGAGCGATCAAGCACCTGGCGAAGAAGCTCGACCGACAGACCCGGCGCATAGCCGAGAACAACGATCGCTGCAGCAAACTCTCCGGACCGTTCCAACGCGTCTTTCATACCGGATTGAATCCGGTCGGTGAGTCCGAGGGCAAGCGCGCCAAGCAGGTTCGTTGTACGGTCCATCGGCCAGATATATGCATACCGCATAAAAATTTGGAATACAGGATTGACAGAATTATATGCGCTATGCATACAAATTGAAAGATCAGCACGCAGAGGTGGCGCGATGGCACATGAAAGCGAGATTGAACGCGGGGCCGGATTGGAGGCCGTTAAAGACCGCGTCTTCTGTGGGTCCGATGAGCCTATTCTGCACCACGTTTGTCTCTTCGTCTCGGATATGGACGCGTCTGTGGAGTTTTACACGACTGGGCTCGGACTGAAGGTACGTGAAGCCTTCGACGATATTGTCGGGGTTCGGCCGACTGGCCGGTTTCCATTCAGGCTCGCAAGCGTATTTCTGCAGGCGGGTGACGGGCGCTACATTGAGCTGCATCCTGCAGGCGATGGAGACATGTCGCCGCCCGGATTTCCGCTCAATCATCTTGCGCTTTCTGTGGCGGATGTGGATGCCGCTTATGATCGCGCCGTCGCGGCGGGGGCGTTGCCTTTCGGTTTTGCGATGGAAGAAGCGCATTGGGACGGCACGCCGCTCGATGTCGTGATGACCGGGCAACGATCAGAACCCATGCGGATGGCCTTTCTACAAGGGCCCAGCGGTGAGCTGATAGAACTCTATCAGGCAGCCGCAGCAAACAACGCCTCAGACCAATTTGCGACTTAAAGGAACCGATATGCTTGATATCCTCAACTCCAACAAGACGAATTGGGATGCTGACAGCCCACCCGGCCTTGAGTTTCTGTTCGAAGCCCGCGTGAATCTTCACATACCGGCAATGGATGTCGGACCGACCCCAGACGGGAACCGCATCATCTTCTTCGTAAAAGATGGCACGTTTGAAGGGCCCCACCTGAGCGGTCGCGTAGTGCCGAACTCTGGTGCAGACTGGATCTCTATCCGCCCCGATGGAACAGGCGTATTGGATGTTCGGTTTTGCCTGGAAACGCATGACAACGCTTTGATCTATGCTTATTGGCAAGGCCGGACCTGGTCTGGACCGGAAGACGCCGAATATGCATTCGATGTTCAGAAAGCGGACGATCCAACCGGGGCTTGGCGTTACTATTTCCGCGCGGCACCATTCTTCGAAACCAGTGATCCACGGTATGCGTGGCTTAACAATATCGTCTCCGTCACCAAATCGAGAACAGGAGATGGCGGCCCAATCCATCGCGTGTTCGCAGTGATGTGATATGGGAACGCGAGTGACACAATTCGCACTCTTCCCAACGCCGATCGGCGACTGCGGCATCGCGTGGACGGGTGACAATGTGACAGCGACACATTTACCGGACAGGACCCCTGCTGCGACAGAGGCCGGTTTAGCTGCGCGAACGGGCAGCGCGAAGGGCGATCCGCCCGGTTATGTCCGCGACGCGGTTCAGTCGATTACGGCCCTGCTTGAGGGAGATCAAACCGATCTTACTTTCATCGCCTGCGACTTCAGTCAGCTCGATCCGTTCGCCGCTAACGTCTATGCCACGACGCGCGCAATTCCAGCAGGCGAGACCGTCAGCTATGGTGAGATCGCGTCACGGCTCGGCGACAAGCAGCTCGCACGACGGGTTGGTCAGATGCTCGGACGCAATCCCTTCCCGATTATCGTCCCGTGTCATCGGGTTATGGGCGCCGATGGTCGGCTCATCGGTTTTTCAGCGCCCGGCGGAACCGAGACCAAGCTCAAACTGCTCGAAATCGAGGGCGCCATGACTGGAGCGTCGAATGGATTGTTCGGTCATCTGCCCCTGGCCATGAAACCGGGGAACTGACCTGCCGAGGGCATCCGCGCTTTTCATTTGCTTCGCTGGATCAAACGATCTGGCTTCGCAAGACTTTGGGAGCGACAGCTGCTGTCGCAGCATTGATATCCGATTTTTAGCCCACCGGACTAAAAATTTCGCCGCGCGAACTGGATATCAATCCCCATCCATTCTCAGGGCAGCGACAAAGGCCTCTTGCGGGATTTCGACTTTGCCGAACTGGCGCATACGCTGTTTGCCCTTTTTCTGTTTCTCGAGCAGCTTTTTCTTCCGTGTCGCGTCGCCGCCGTAGCATTTCGCGGTGACATCCTTGCGCAGGGCTGAGATCGTCTCGCGCGCGATAATCCGGCCCCCGATCGCCGCCTGGACCGGGATTTTGAACATCTGGCGGGGGATCAGATCCTTCAGCCGCTCACACATTTGCCGCCCGCGGCTTTCGGCTCGGTCGCGGTGGACCAACATGGCGAGCGCATCAACCGGCTCATCATTCACCAGGATGTTCATCTTGACGAGGTTTTCAGCCCGGTGACCGATAATCTCATAGTCAAAGCTGGCATAGCCGCGCGAGATCGATTTCAGCCGGTCATAGAAGTCGAACACCACTTCATTCAGCGGCAACTCATATTCGACCAGCGCCCGGTTGCCGACATAGGAGAGCTCGGTCTGGATGCCGCGCCGGTCCTGGCACAGTTTCAGGATCGCGCCGAGATACTCGTCCGGGGTGTAGATCGTGGCCTTGATCCAGGGCTCGCGCACCTCAGCGATCTTGACCACGTCGGGCATGTCGGCCGGATTGTGCAGCTCGATCTCTTCGCCATCCGTCATCGTCATCTCGTAGACCACACTCGGCGCTGTCGCGATCAGATCGAGATCAAACTCGCGGCTGAGGCGTTCCTGAATGATTTCGAGGTGAAGCAAACCGAGGAACCCGCAGCGAAAGCCCATGCCGAGCGCCGCGCTGGTCTCCATCTCCCAGGTGAAGCTCGCATCATTAAGGCGCAACTTGCCCATCGCAGCGCGCAGATCATCAAAATCGCCCGCATCCATGGGAAAAAGCCCACAGAATACCACCGGCTGGACATCTTTATAGCCGGGTAGGGCCACCTCCGTGCCGCCTTTTTCGAGCGTGATCGTATCCCCGATGGCACAATCAGCGACTTCTTTGATGGAAGCCACGAAGAAACCCACCTCGCCGGGGCCAAGCTCATCAGTATCAGTGGGCTTGGGACGAAAGACGCCAACCTTATCGAGCTCATAAGTCGCCCCGGTCTTCATCATCTTGATTTTCTGTTTCTTTTTCATCACGCCATCAAACACGCGCACGATGACGACCACGCCGAGATACGGGTCATAATAGGCATCGACGAGCGACGCCTTGAGCGGCTTGTCCACCTCGCCTTCCGAGGGCGCCGGCAGGCGGGTAACAATCGCTTCAAGCACATCCTCAATGCCGAGGCCCGTCTTGGCCGAGATCTGCACAGCGTCTGAGGCATCAAGGCCAATGACGTCCTCAATCTGCTCTGCGACCGCATCCACATCCGCGGCGGGCAGGTCGATCTTGTTCAGCACAGGTACGATTTCATGGTCTTGCTCGATCGCCTGATAGACATTGGCCAGCGTCTGCGCCTCGACCCCCTGCGACGCATCGACGACCAGCAAAGATCCCTCACAGGCCGCCAGACAGCGCGAGACCTCATAGGAGAAATCCACATGCCCGGGCGTGTCCATCAGGTTCAGCGCGTAAGTCTCCCCATCCTTCGCGGTATAGTCGAGCCGCACGGTCTGCGCCTTGATTGTAATCCCGCGCTCTTTCTCAATATCCATATTGTCGAGCACCTGGTCCGACATTTCGCGTTCGCTCAGCGTCCCAGTCTGCTGGATCAGCCGATCGGCCAGCGTCGACTTGCCATGATCAATATGGGCAACGATGGAGAAATTACGGATTTTATCGCGTGGTGTCATAAGCGCCATATAGCGACGCCCGCCCGCCCCGCCTAGCGCCTTTGTCTGCGGCGACTTATACCGCCGAAACTCAAGTGACGGTGGCTTCGATGTTCAGACTCTATAAACGCGACGAAAATGGCCGTGCGGTAGCCTATCACGAAGCATGGGCTGAGCCAGAGCGCCGGCGCATCGTCGAGCATTGGGGCTTGGTTGGAGAGGCTGGCGACACGCTGGTGCATCGCATCTGGTTCTTTGGGTCGCTCGAAAAGCAGTTCAACAGCATTCTCGATCCGGCCCGCGCGCTTGGGTTCGCTGAGATCGAGACTGACGAATATCAGCTGCTGATTGTGGAGTACGCGGTCGAAGGGTTCGGATCGAAAGAGGATCTCGACAAGCGCTATTCACTTGAAGACCGCTTGAACGAGATACTCGGCTGGACCGGTCTTGGCTTTTGTGACGGCGGAGAGTCCGGCTCTGACATCATGAATGCGGCCTGTTTTGTGGTTGATTTCGAGCAAGCCAAAGCCGTGATCGAAGAAACGCTTGAGGGCAGCGAATTTGCGGACTATGCGCGGATGTATCAGGAATAGACACAGCGTGCCGCCTGCAGCTGACCTCCAGGTGTTTGCGCGCCTGCGCTTCCGCGATAAGAAGCACCAATGCCTGATACAACCCCGCTCATCGATAATACGTCATCCAAACAGGTTGGCATCACGCCTGAAGGCTGGCTAACCGACAGCTGGTATTTCGCAGCAGTTTCGGCGGATCTTAAACCGGGAACACAGATTCGCCGCGTCATCCTAGGTCAGCCTGTTGTTCTTGCCCGCACCAATGCAGGCGAAGCGTTTGCCCTACGCGATATCTGTCCGCACCGAATGGTGCCCCTCAGCAGCGGGCGGCAGGTCGAGGAGAAGGGCGAGGCAACGCTTGAATGCCCCTATCACGGTTGGCGCTTTGGCACCGATGGGGTCTGCCGCCTGATCCCGGCCCTCACCGAAGACAGCCCTTATGACCCGAACAAGATCAAGGTTCGCAACTATCCACTTCACGAGGTGAACGGGGCGGTATTCATCTTCATCTCGAGCGACCCGCGCTTTGACGGCACACCTGACGTGCCCGTACCCGATTTCGGACCCCTGCCCGACAAACCGAATTTCGTCATGCGCGAGCACTTCAACTGCCGGTTTGACGATGCCCTTTACGGCCTGATTGATCCCGGCCACGTCGCCTATGTGCATAATCAGTGGTGGTGGCGGCCACCGTCGGCGGGTTACAAGATCAAAGAGAAGCGCTTCGTTCCGATGGAACGGGGTTGGGCGATTGAAAAACACAGTCCGAGTTCAAACTCGAAACTGTATCGCTGGGTATTTGGCGACGCGGTGGAAACGGAGATCTGTTTCCAGCTTCCAGGGTTTCGATGGGAGAAGATTTCCAATGACAGGGCCACCTTCCTGACCCTGACCTGTATGACCCCTGAATCAGAGCTTGAGACGCATGTGACGCAGCTGACCTGGTGGGTCGGCGCGCCTTTGATTTCGGTGTTCAAGCCTCTCGGCAAACATATGGGGCGCAAGTTTCTCAGCCAGGACAAGCAAGTCACGACGTCACAAACCGCAAATGCACCTTATCAAAGCGGAATGATCCTTATGGATGATGTCGACACACAGTCGAAATGGTATCTGAAAGCCAAAAAAGAATGGGCTGCATCTCGCAAGGAGCAGCGCGCTTTCATCAACCCGGTTGAGCCCACCACTTTGCGCTGGCGGAGTTAGCTGGTCCAACCTGTTGGACCAAGCCTCGAAAACGTGTTAAATGCCGAGTATGGGCATTCACATGAACATTTCAGAAGCCAAGGCGAAGCTCTCAGAGCTTGTCCGTCGAGCAGAAGCGGGCGAGGATGTTTATCTGATGCGCGACGGTAAAGTAGTCGCGAGCATTAAGGCACCGCAAAAACGGGGTTTTCAGGCTGGCGCCTTGAACCATATCGGTTTGGCCGATCCTGAGTCTTTTCTGATGGGCGCGGAACCGGAAGACATGCGCCTTTCAGACGATCCACATGATGGCAATTGACGAAACGCGGCAATTGCTACTCGACACCCATGCTCTGGTCTGGGCTATGTTCGACAGCAACCGACTGCCAAGAGCTGTTCATGAGGCGTTTGAGCATCCCGATGTGAAGGTTTTTGTCAGCCCTGTCTCATTCTATGAAATCGAACAGAAACGCCAGTTGGGAAAGTGGACCATACAGCCCCCAGAGGAATGGTATCCGCTCGTCCTCGAAAATGGAGCGAATGAGCTTTTGCTGAACGCCGTCACCATGCTCAATGCTGCACGATTGCCATGGGAGAACAGAGATCCATGGGACAGGATTCTAATGGCTCAAGCCATGATTAAGAACTGCGCACTGGTTAGTGCTGACCAGAAGATGCACGAGCATGGCTGGCCCGTGCTTTGGAAGTCACCCGTCTTCTAACGCGTCGGGACCGGCGCATCGCCGCGATAGTCGTAGAAGCCACGCTCGACTTTACGACCGACCCACCCCGCTTCGACATATTTCACCAGCAGTGGGCAGGGCCGATACTTTGTGTCTGCCAGGCCATCGTGCAGGACTTGCATGATCGACAGACACGTATCTAGGCCAATAAAGTCGGCAAGTTCCAGCGGGCCCATAGGATGGTTCGCACCAAGTTTCATGGCCGTGTCGATGCTTTCGACGGTGCCCACGCCTTCGTACAGGGCATACACCGCTTCATTGATCATCGGCACCAGGACCCGGTTGACGATAAAGGCAGGATAGTCCTCGGCATTGGTTGTGGTCTTACCGAGGCGGTCAGCCAAAGCAATCGCCATATCGTAAGTGTCCTGATCGGTGGCCAGACCTCGGATCACTTCCATCAGCTTCATCAACGGCACCGGGTTCATGAAGTGAAGTCCGATGAACTTCTCCGGACGATCAGTGGTTGAGGCAAGACGGGTGACAGAGATGGACGACGTATTGGTCGCGAGATAGGCACTGTCCGGCACGATCTCGCAGAGGCTTGCAAAGATCTTTTCCTTGATCTCGCGGTTCTCAGTGGCCGCCTCAATCGCAAGATCAATGGCATCAAATGCCTTGATATCCGTCGTCCCTTTGATCCTCGCCTGGGCGGCTTTCATACTGTCAACGGTGATCACATCGCGAGACACTTGTCGCGTCATGTTTTTTTCGATCGTCGCGAGGCCTCGGTCCAAGGCGTCCTGAGACAGGTCGCTCAGGATCACATCGTAACCTGCGAGCGCACACACATGGGCGATGCCATTGCCCATTTGCCCTGCGCCCACCACGCCAATTGTCTTGATACCGGCCAAGCCCGTCTCCCGAACTTTTTAATTCAATTTTCTAATAAGTTGCTTGTGCAGTGCGGCAAGGCAACCCTCGAACTATGTTGCAGCCGCACAGTAGGATGGGTTGTTACCGTTTGGCAACAGCCGTTCAGTGCTCGGCTTTCTTTTCCGACGACGCCGCAGCAGCGCGGATTGCATCAAGCAATGACCGCCGCAAGGCCGGGTCATGGATCTTCTGAAATGACGTCACCAGTTCCATTGCCTCGCCATCAATGACCGGAAGCGTCGGCGGGTGATCGGACTCGTTCACCATCAAAGGCTCAGCCTGCAGCAAATCTTCGACGCCTTCGTAAAAATAGGTGATCGGCACAGTGAGTTCCGCCGCCATTTCAAACAGGCGTCCGGCCGAAATCCGGTTCACACCCTTCTCATATTTTTGCACCTGCTGAAACGTCAGTCCGAGCTTTTCACCCAGCTGCTCTTGTGTGAGCTTCAGCTCACGACGACGCCAGCGCAATCGCTGTCCGACGATCCGATCTATTCCACTCGGCAGCTTGTTTTCGGACATGCTCTGCTCACAATTCCTTCACAAAACTCACTCCTAGCGCCGCCAAGTCAGGAAAGCCAGTCCAGCAATGATAACAAGCGAAATCCAGAAGAAAGACTCGCCAAACCGTTGATAAGGCGTCTGCCCAATCGCGGCTGGAAGCGGGGTGCGCACCACTGATGAGCGCCAGCCGTTTAGATCTCCGGCGACAACGCCCCCGCGCGCGGTTTCGCGCCCAAAGGCATCCACCATCGCAGTCACGCCCCGGGTCGCAACGCGGGCCATCGGCAATCCGCTTTCAATCGCGCGATAGCGGTTCTGCGCATAATGCTGAGCTGGCCCGAGGCCGCCGCCAAACCAGGCATCATTAGAGATCACCACGATCCATTCAGCCGCCTGTCTCTGCGGAAATGCATTTCGCACAATTTCCGGGAACAGGCCTTCATAGCAGATCAGCGGGATCATTGGCGGCATAACATCATCCGGCAGCAAGACCGTCGGATCTGGTCCCGGCTCAAACCCGCTTTTCGCCATGCGCTGGAGCGCGCCTGGTAGAATACCAGAAATCAGTTCACCTGCCGGAATGATCTTTGCCGCGGGCAATTCGCCGAACGGGACGAGCCGATGCTTATCGTACAGAGCGACGAGATCGGCGGAGGTGTCTCCGGCCCGGAACACAGCCAGACTGTTATAGAACACCGTTTCATTCTCGATCGCCGCCTGCCGCGCCGTCCCGACAATCAGGGTGCGCCGATCCAGAAAGGCGGAAATAATGTCGAGCGCGGTATTGCTGCGGAGCAGATCGAAAGGGAGCGCGCCCTCTGGCCAGATCACGATATCTCCCGGCTCGCTTGGGACATCCCGCAGCAGATTGGCATAACGCGCGAGCACCGGCTCTCCATTGTCCCTGAACTTGTCCGCTTGCGGCACGCCCGCATCCATTAGCACGACCGTACGTTCGGTCATGGTGGTATCTTCAGCGAGCCGTTGTGAGCCCCAGGCAAATCCAAACCCGACGATGACCACCGCCATGATCGCCGGAACAGCACGTCCAAAAACGGCTTTCGTTTCGCGTGTATCGACCAAAGCTGCCGGCGTTGAGGCCACAAAGATCGTGATAAGCGTCAACCAGTAGACCCCGCCAATCGCCGCCAGTTGAGACAAGGCCCCTCCCGGCATCCAGGTCGTACCTGCGAGGTTCCAGGGAAATCCGCCAAACAAGTACCCCCGCGCCAGTTCTGCAATCCCCATGAAGAAAGCGAACATGAACACACGCGACGGAGAGGCAGACCAGAAAGTTCCAGCCAGCGTACAGGCTGCCCCCCAAATTAAAGCCATGCCGCCCGGCAAGGCGATCAGCGGCATCCAAATGAAGATGGCATGCTTTTCTGGTTCCACCAGAAAGGGCAGCGCGGTCCAATACATCCCGACCAGGAAGAAACCGAACCCGAACCCCCATCCGCGGACAAACATGGCCCGGGCCCAGCGCCGCCGGCTGCGCGCGCCATCAAGCAACCAGATCAGCCCCGTAAACGAGACCACCAGAGCGGGTGAAATATGAAACGGCGCAAAGCCGAGCGCGCCAAAAGCGCCGAGCAGCGCCGCAAAGCCGATCGCGGTCCAGCCCCCGGTTCGCGCGATCGCCTCCTGCATACTTGTGAACGCATTCAAGCCCTGGCTTTTTGGCGCTTCGGTCATGCCGCGGTCTCCTGGGCAGGCTTGCGCACGATCAGGCGCTGAATCCGCCGTGCGTCAGCTTCAAGGATTTCCAGATCAATGCCGTTCGGGTGAGGCAGGATTTCACCGCGCAAGGGCACACGCCCGGCCAGGGCAAACGCAACACCGCCAAGCGTGTCCACTTCATGATCCTCGAGCGTCAGGTCGAGCCCCGTTTCTTCGGAAAAATCATCGGTCTCCATACGGGCATCGACTTCCCAGGCGAGCCGTCCGCGCCGAACCAGCATGGCGATTTCCTCGTCATGCTCATCTTCAATCTCGCCGACAATCTCCTCGACCAGATCCTCAAGACTGACGAGGCCGTCCGTGCCGCCATATTCATCCACAACCAACGCCATATGCATCCGTGAGGTTTGCATTTTCACCAGAAGATCGGTCAGCGGCATACTGGCAGGTACAAACAGCAAATCCCGGCGCAGACGCTCTAATGGCGCATCCTCAAACGGTGTTTCATCACCATTCTTGCGCGCGATGTCATTAACGACGTCCTTGATGTGAACGACGCCAATCGGATCATCCAGAGTCTCCCGATAGACTGGCAAGCGGGAATGGGCTTCCTCTGCGAACAGTTGGATCAGATCCTCGAAACTGGTGGCGAGTTCCACCGCGATGATCTCAGCGCGCGGGATCATCACATCATTCACCCGCAGGGTTTCGAATTCCGCAATCCGCAACCGCATTTCTTTTTGTTCTGGCGTGGCGGGCAGATCCGGCGTTTCAACCTCTTCCTCACCCTTGGCAAACAGGCCCATCAGGCCTTTCTTCCGCTGTGTCATCTCGCGTGTGCGAATCCTAGCTTTTCTGGTCGTATCGACGGTTAACGGTATGGATCAGGCCACCCCAGCGATGCAAGCGCTGCGATCTCCAAAGCCTCCATTTCCTGTGCATCTGTGTCTTCAATGTGATCATGGCCGATCAGATGCAAATAGCCATGGATCAGCAAATGGCTGAGATGTTGCGGCATGGTCAAACCCCGCGCCTCAGCATCCCGGGCAGAGGTTTGGTAAGCCACCGCGATGTCCCCGAGAAAAGGCCGGTCTTCTTTCGCAGCCTCGAATGACAGGACATCGGTGGGTTGGTCCTTGCCGCGAAAGTCGCGGTTCAGCGTCTGGATCGCGTCATTTCCGGTGAGCAGAACGCTCACTTCGCCTTCCACACCGCCAAGGCGTGAGGCGGCCTCCAAAGCGCGTTCGCTGACGCGCTCGATTTCAGACACCGCGGCCCAGGCGGGATCATCAATTCGCAACTCCAACTCAATCATGGCTCGCCCGATTTCGCATCGCGGTCATAGGCGTTGATAATCCGGCTGACGAGCGCGTGACGGCGGACATCCTTTGAGGTGAACGCGACCCGTCCAACGCCTTCGACACCCTCAAGGATGCGCAGCGCATGCGCGAGTCCTGAAGGCTGACTGCGCGGCAGATCGACCTGGCCTGGATCACCTGTCACCACCATGCGGCTATCGCGACCGAGCCGGGTCAGCACCATCTTCATTTGCGCGATCGTTGCGTTCTGCGCCTCATCCATGATCACAAACGCATTCTTGAGCGTGCGCCCCCGCATGAAGGCGAGCGGGGCGACTTCAATCACTTTCTTGTCGCGCAGACGTTGCGCCTGATCTGCCCCGAGCGTCTCGTTCAAGGCATCCCAGATCGGCCGCAAGTAAGGCTCGACTTTCTCTTCCAGGTCACCAGGCAGAAAGCCGAGATTTTCCCCCGCCTCGACCGCCGGGCGGGTTATAATCAGACGCGCCGCCGTCTTGCTTTTCAGCGCAGCCGCCCCCGCGGCCACCGCCAGAAACGTCTTGCCTGTTCCAGCCGGACCGACGCCGAAGATCAGGTCATTCTTCGCCCCGGTGAGCAGATCCAGATATTCGGCTTGCCGATCGGTCTGCGGCTTGATCAGCACTTTCAGACCGGTCAGCGAGCCATAGGTCTGGCTTGGTGCGCGGGCTTGTTCGATCGCGCCTTCCAGCGCTGCTACACCGGCTTCATTGTTCCGGGTCAGCACAGTTTCGAACGCCGCCAAAGCATCCTCAGCCAGCGACACCGCTTCGGCTGAGCCTTTCAGGCGGATGCCCTCGCCCTGACTTTCTGCTGAGAGTTTGCCTTCACTCAGTGCCTCTTCCAGCAACAGAAGGTGCATGTGATTTGGCCCGCAAATGTAAGCGAGAAGCGCCGGATCGTTCGGCTCCCATAATCTACTCAAAGTGCAACCTCGCGGGTCCGCACCAACTCGCCACTGATCGAGTTTTGCGTGGCGTGGTTGATCGCAACGTCGACAATCTGTCCTTGCAAATCTTCACTGCCTTCGAAATAGACCGATTGCAGCCAGGGCGAGCGACCAGACACCTGGCCTGCCATCCGGCCCTTGCCTGTCACCAGAACCGGAACCGTTTGACCAATCTTGGACTGGTTAAACGCGGTTTGCTGTTCCCAGAGCAGCGCTTGAAGGCGGTGTAAACGCTCTGTCTTCACCTCTTCTGGGACCTGACCGAACATCTCCGCAGCCGGTGTGCCGGGCCGTTCGGAATATTTGAAACTGTAGGCGATGCAGTAGCCAACCTCGCGGACCAGATCCATCGTGTCTTCGAAATCGCGGTCAGACTCGCCGGGAAAGCCGACAATAAAGTCTGAGGCAAAGCCGATATCGGGGCGGGCCTCTTTCACCCGGCGCATGATATCGAGATAATGCTCGCGCGTATGCCCGCGATTCATCGCCTTCAGGATGCGGTTGGACCCTGACTGAACCGGCAGATGCAGGAAGGGCATCAGTTCTGGCGTATCGCCGTGCGCCGCAATCAAGTCGTCATCCATGTCCCGCGGGTGGCTGGTTGTGTAACGAATACGGTCAAACCCGCCAATCTTTGCAACATGGCGAACAAGCTTGCCAAGGCCCCATTCAGCATCGCCCTCAAGCTGTGGGGCGAGGCCGTGATAAGCATTCACATTCTGACCGAGCAGCTGAACTTCGCGCACGCCCTGGGCCGCCAGTGAGCGCGCCTCAATCACGATATCATCCACCGGGCGCGAAAGCTCTGCACCGCGCGTATAAGGCACCACGCAGAACGTGCAGAACTTGTCGCAGCCTTCCTGCACCGAGAGATAAGCAACCGGGCCATCCACGCTGCGCTGTTTTGGCAGCGCGTCGAATTTCTCCAGCGTCTCGAACTCGGTTTCAAGGCGATCCCCGGTTTTGCGATGAACCCGCGCGATCATTTCCGGCAGCTTGTGATAGGCTTGCGGGCCGAGCACCAGATCGACCACCGGAGCACGGCGCATAATCTCTTCGCCCTCGGCCTGAGCGACGCAACCCGCCACAGCGACAATCATCTTGCCGCCGGTCTTGGCCTTTTGTTTCTTGATCTGGCCAAGCTCGGAATAGACTTTCTCGGTTGCCTTTTCACGAATGTGACAGGTGTTCAGAACCACCAGATCTGCACCCTCAGGCCCCTCTACGGGGCCATAGCCGATCGGCGCGAGCACGTCTTTCATACGTTCGCTGTCATAGACATTCATCTGGCAGCCATAGGTCTTGATAAAGACCTTCTTCGTCGGCTTGGGTTGAGCTGTTTCAGTCATCGGCTGGCTTATGGCTCAAAAGCCCTAATTTGACCACTCAAATCGACAGTTTTCTGACCCTACGTGATCTTGCTAGTCTCAGGTAAAGGGAGGTTCCGTAACGATGCCGCATTCAACTGACATTAGCGAAGGTTCTCTGTCGCCCTGGCTCAATGGACGCCCGTTCGCTGAAGCGTTCGCAGAATATGATCAGCAGGGTTACATCATTTTCGAGAGTGTCCTCAGCACAGAAGAAATCGCGGGCTATCAAGCCGCGCTGGAGCCTCACATGGTTCATCGCGGGCGTAATGACTTTGAGGGTCTGAGGACCAATCGCGTTTATGCCCTGCTTGCAAAATCACCGCTCTTTGCGGATATGGTTCAGCACCCGCTCGCCCTCGCCTTTGCCGAAGCGGAGCTCGGACGATCCTGTTTGTTATCTGCTTGTCTCGCGATCCGGCTGCATTCAGGCGAGACGGTTCAGCCCTGGCATACGGATGACGGGACAATCAAAATCCCGATGCCGCGCCGGGCTTTTGGAGTCTCTGCCTTTTGGGCCCTTGATGACACAACCGAGGACAATGGTGCGACCGAGATCGTTCCTGGCAGCCATCTCTGGACGGGAGAAGACATCAGAGCGTTGAACGAGCCTGACGCGTATTATAGCGACGTGGAAAAGAGCATAGATCACGACCCCTACGCTCATCCCGATGCGATCAAGGCGACGATGCCTGCAGGGTCCTTGATGATCGCCAAAGGGACTCTGCTGCATCGGGGTGGTTCGAATCGTACAGACAGACCTCGTACAATCGTCACGCCGCAATATTGCGTCGGCTGGGCCCGTCAGCTTGAGAACATGATGGCCGTCACGCCAAAAGATATTACAACCAAGCTGCCAAAGCGGGTGAGAGAGCTAATGGGATATTCCATCGAGGCGCCATTTATGGGCTATGTCGACGGCGTCCATCCAGAAAAGCTGCTCGCTTGACCCGCATCATCCTGTTCAACAAACCTTTCAATGTGCTCTCGCAATTTACCGATAAAGGCAGCGCAGGGTCGAAGCGGGAGACCCTGTCAGACTATATCCAGGTACCCAAAGTCTATGCCGCTGGCCGGCTCGATAAAGATAGCGAAGGCCTGTTGATCCTGACGGACAATGGCAAGCTCCAGAACCAGATTTCAGATCCACGCCGCAAGACCGAAAAGTCCTATTGGGTGCAGGTTGAAGGCGTGCCGAGCGAGACCGCATTGGAACAGCTGCGCGCCGGGGTCGAGCTGAAAGACGGCCGCACCGCCCCGGCAAAAGTAGAGCGGATCGATCCGCCCCCGGGCCTTTGGCCGCGCCATCCGCCGATCCGCGTTCGCAAATCTGTGCCCGATTGCTGGCTTGAGCTGACCATCACAGAAGGCCGCAATCGCCAGGTTCGGCGGATGACCGCCGCGATTGGCCATCCGACCCTGCGCCTGATCCGGCATCGGATCGGACACTGGGCGCTCGGCGATCTCAATCCGGGAGACTGGCGCGAGACATAAGCGCCTCAGGCAAACAGGTTGAACGCGCCATCGGCAATCAAGGCCGCCATCACACCGACCGCGGCCCCAAGGATCGGCAAGCCAATTTCAATCGCACGCTTCAGGCGCGCTTTGGTGAACATGGGGAGCGGTGTTCTGTAGGCGCGAACAGTGTCAAATTCTTGTGTCAATGTGGGCATATTTGCCTCCGGTAATCTACGGCAGATGCGCAGCTCATAAGGACTAAAAGCGCGTCGACTCTGCGTTTCTGATTGGGTTCAGACTCTCATAGTTTCGCGCTGCGGTAAACAATTTATTCATTATACGGACGTAATTTTATCCGGTTTCGGAGTATTTATTGCGGTTTGGGGGGCTTTTTTCACCGCGCTAACGCCCTTCGGGCGACGCGGTGGAAGCGGGTTCCCGATCCTCGCTTCGCTCGTCCGATGAACCAGGTTCAGGACTGCCTGTGTTCGGCACCTGTTGTCCCGGAGTTTGGAGCCCTCAGCTTGGTCCATCGCGAAGCGCAGCGGAGCGGGTGACCCGCTTTCACCGCGTGAGGCGAAGCCTCTTAGCGCGGTGACAAGAACATGCCCCCTCCGAGCGCTGCGCGCCCACCTCCCCCGCATTTGCGGGGGAGGAAAGAAATCGGAAGCGCCGCGGGCTTTCCTCCCCCATGCATGGGGGAGGTGCCCGAAGGGCGGAGGGGGCAAGCGGGGTTTGAGCTCAAAGCCGTCTAATCCGCGGCGGCTTGACCGGACGCGGGCCGATTGGGGGCGGCCTTGCTTTGCTGGCGGCCACGATCTGGTGGCCCATGGCGGTGAAGGTGGCCGACAGTTCGGTGCCCCAGCGGTGGGGCACATCGCCGGTTCGACCCGGGGCGAAGAGCCAGCCGGGGC
Organism: Henriciella sp.; assembly: GCA_030066975.1. Lineage (GTDB taxonomy): Bacteria > Pseudomonadota > Alphaproteobacteria > Caulobacterales > Hyphomonadaceae > Henriciella. The sequence continues at coordinate 99,842 of JASJAO010000001.1, forward strand.
GATAGCGGGCGAGATGAAAGGCAAGGCGTTTGGCGCGGGCGGCGGGGTTTTCCAGCAGTGTTTTCAACGCGTTGAGCCGGTCCAGCAGCGGCGCGGCGAGGACCGGCTGACCGTGCGGCGGTCTCGGCTTCGGGTCGGCCCAGGGGTCGTGGAAGTCAGCGAAATCAGGGCAGTCCCGCTCGCCCGTGAAGAGCTTGAAACCCGGTTTGCGATCGGGGTCTGGCGCCTGCTCGCGGGGGTTTCTGGGGCAATTGTCGGGCTTGAGAACTGGCTCCAGCGCCAGCGCGAGACAGAACAGGACCCGCCGGACATAAGCCTCCAGCGCGCGAAGGCCCTGGCGGAGGCGGATCGCAGCGGCCTTGCTGATCTGCACGGGCGCGAGCTGCAAGTGATCCCGCGAGACAATCCGCGCGATGAGCAGCGCACCCTGGGCCTGGAAATGCGCGAGAGGATCGGCGGTGAAAGACATGCGCGCAAGGATGCCATGGGCGCGAATTCGGTCGGATTGGAGAGAGAGTGCCAATCGCAATCGAATATCCCGAACTGAGCCACTTTAGAGATCTGTGGGGGGCGAACGGGCGTGTTTTATTTATTACTGCATTGGCAATGCGGTCGATGTATTGCAACTTTCGTAAGAATCACTGGGCTAACACTTAAGAGTTCAATCAGCATGCAGTATTCAATCGCGCGGTTAATCGCCGCGCCCGTCATAGTGTTTTTGTCAGCGTGTTCCTGGCTTCACGATCCCGTTCCCAAACAGGCTATCAGCCATGAGTCTCCATTTGGTATTGGTTGGGACTTTAGCGAACAGGAACTCACGCAGAGAACCTCTGAACGCAGAACGGAATGCGAAACACAATCCAAGCCATTGAACGCTTATTTCTCAGTCGATGAAGTCGAGATTCTGGTATCCGACTGCATGTTTCACAATCCGATTTATTTCGATGTTGAAAGTGCGCGAATTCCAGAGTTCTTTAGATCTGGAGAAGTTTACGCTACGATGAGGGACAGAACTGGTCCATCAAGGATCGAATACGCCTACCTTCATCAATTCTATCCGAGCAGCACGCCAGAAGACAATGAACGCAGGGAACAACACGCAGCTCAAATTCGGCAATCTTTGATCAAACTCTACGGTGCGCCTCAAGCGAATGGGGCGTTCGATCAAAACAGTCTGACCGGTTTCATACCGCAATCCGGCAACGATCATCCCTGTGACGTCTGGGTCAGCGCGGATGTGGCCATTATGCTGTGTTCTGAGCGCATTGCTATGATCGACGGGATAGAGACATCCCTTAGCTTTGTTCGGCTTGATCGCGAGCCGGGATGGGACGCATCAAGACAATATGTCACCGGGTGGCCCGAGAGTCAGGCCTCAAGCGCCAACGATCAAGATATGTTTGAGTACCGAGCAAGCCATTTGCAGACACTTCTGAATTGGCTGACCCCGGAACAGTTCGATGAATGCCAAGAAGACTATGTTGAGCCGCTTGAAGCGGTTTGGACGTTATCATCGCCCGCTGCAGCGGAATTGGCGGAGAGGTTTGATGAGTATTCTGGCGATCAGCTTGCGCTACGCGCCATTGAGCTTGCGGAAGACTTCGACGATGAGACCGATCTCCGGATGCTCGATAAGTCATTGATGTACTTATTTAGGCGTGCATCGGAAGAAGGAAGCGCAATCGCTACAAATGAAATTGGTGCAAGTCTTCTCTATTGTTATCAAGGGGTAGAGCAAGACATACCGCGCGCGATGGAATGGCTGAGCGCAGCAGCGGATGCGGGCGATGCGTATGCTCAGTCGTCCCTGGCATTATTGCACATGATGGGAGAGGTGCCGTCTGATGCACCTAAAGCCGCAGCGCTGGAACTTCTCCGAGAATGCGCGAGTCTTGACGAAGAGACATGTGGCCCGAAGAAGCGAGCGATTGAGGCCGTACTCGACACCCCATGATCTTCTCCCGGCGCGTGACTGTCTCTACAGGCATCACGATCGCAAAAGCCCGGATCAAACCGGGTCGGCGTCTGTTCTCGTCTTCGCGCGGTTTTTCAGGTAGAAATAGAGTTGGCGGTCGTGGCGGCTGGTGGCTGAGAGGCGGCCGGGGCGGACCCAGGGTTGCCAGTTCAGGTCTCCGGCAGGTTCGACCTGATCGCCGGAGACGGTGGCGCGTTGAATCACCCGTTCGCCGACAAAGTCATTCAGGACGAAATGCTGCGTGCAGCGATTGTCCCAGATCGCGATACAGCCGGGCTGCCAGGTGTAGCGGACGGTAAAGCGCGGGTTCTGGACCCAGGCGGTGAGGTGACGCAATAGCGCCTCACTTTCTTCGGCCCGCATTTCGACGATGCGGCGGGTGAAATGTTCATTGACGTAGAGCGCCTCGCGCCCGGTTTCGGGATGGCGGCGCACGACCGGGTGAATGGCCATGCTGTCGGGCTTATTGTGCGGCAGGGCATCGTGCAAAGCGGTGAGACCGGAGCAGAGCGCCTTCATCGGCTCTGACAGCTCATCATAGGCGGCATAGAGACTGCTCCACATCGTGTCGCCGCCGACCTCCGGGCATTTCACCATGCGCAGGATGGAGAGGATCGAAGGCTGATCCTGAAAGGTGAGATCAGTGTGCCACTCGTCGGCGACGCCGCCCTGGCTCGCTTTCAGCTGGAAGAGTTCCGGGGGCAAGTCGCCATCGCTGCTGAGATTGGGATGGCCTTCCAAAGGGCCGAAATGGCGGGCGAATGCAACATGCTCGCGCGGGCTCGGGGCCTGATCGGGGAGGAACAGAACCAGGTGCTCAAGTAGCAGCTGTTTCAGCGCGGCAATATCGTCCGGTGTTGGATTGCGCACGTCGGGTCCATGGATTTCGGCGCCGAGCGCACCGGCGAGGCGAACGGTTTTCCAGTGCTGGGGCATGGCCATGGACCTGTCTCCTCCTGTTTTTGGAATACGTTAGCATTGCCGCACGCGATTGCCCAATCGGGGGTCCCCGCGAGGGGTGGAATTCCAGTTGGCTGACTTGCATTGCCGAGGGGGTTGGCTAAACCGCTCAGACTTTAGTGTTCTGGACTGTCTTGAGGAGTGCAGCATGGCCGGCCACAGTAAATGGGCAAACATTCAGCACCGCAAAGGCGCGCAGGATAAGAAACGCGCGGTCCTCTTTTCGCGCCTGTCGAAAGAGATCACGATCGCGTCGAAACTGGGCGGGCCGGACCCGGATGGCAATCCGCGCCTGCGTCTGGCGATCCAGAATGCGCGGGCCCAGTCCATGCCCAAAGACAATATCAAGCGCGCGGTCGATAAGGGCCAGGGCGGCAGCGGCGAAGATTATGTCGAACAGCGCTATGAAGGCTTTGGCCCGGGCGGGGTCGGGATCATTGTCGAGGCCTCAACCGACAATAAGAACCGGGCGGCAAGTGAGATCCGCACCACGTTTTCGAAGAATGGCGGCAATCTGGGGGAAACCGGATCGGTCTCCTTCGGGTTTGAAAATGTCGGCGAGATCCAGTTTGCGAGCGAGGCCGGGGACGAAGACACGATTATGGAAGCGGCGATTGAAGCGGGCGCAAGTGATGTTGAGTCCGATGATGACGGACATTTCATCTACACCGCGCGTGAAGACCTGATGGAAGTTGCCGCGGCTCTGGAAGGCCAGTTTGGTGAGCATGAGGCGAAATCGACCAAGCTGATCTGGAAGCCGACCAATCAGGTGCCGATTGCCGGTGAGGATGCTGATAAGCTGATGAAATTGCTGGATTTACTTGACGATCTCGATGATGTGCAGAACGTTTACGACAATTCGGAGCTGAGCGCAGAAGAACTCGAGCGTCTTGCCGGTTAATCATTACGAATACTTCATATATTGAAGACGTTATGTGGTTAAAACATCACCAGCTGCACAACTTCTTGTGATATCTGAAAGTCGGGCTCGCTTTTTCCAATACGAGCCGCCATATAGCGCTCTCCCCGACACGCTTCCCCGAGGCCAAGATGAAATTGACCCACCCTTTCGCCATTGCGGTGCTTGCTGGTACGATCGCGACCGCCACGACATTCTTCATGAATGCCGGAGCGCAGGACAGGCCGGAAATCGTAGTTGCGGATAATTTTGAAACGGCGGTCTTTGCAGGCGGCTGTTTCTGGTGTGTTGAGAGCGATTTCGACAAGCTGGACGGCGTCTTGGAAACGATTTCGGGGTATACGGGCGGGGAGACGGATAACCCCACCTACAAGAACCACACCCGTCAGGGTCACCTTGAGGCGGTCAAAGTCGTCTATGACCCGACCGAAGTGTCTTACGGCGAGCTGGTATCCTATCACCTGCGCCATATTGATCCGACGGACGCGGGCGGTCAGTTCTGTGATCGCGGTAACAGCTATACAACGGCATTTTTCGTCGGCTCAGCCGAGGAGCGGGCCGCAGTCGAGGCCGAGTTTGCCGAGGTTGAAGCGAGCGGCGTTCTGCCCGGCCCGATTGTCACCAAGATTCGCGATGAAGCACCCTTCTATGACGCGGAAACCTATCACCAGGACTATTATCTGAAGAACCCGACGCGGTACAAATTCTACCGCAATGGCTGTCGGCGCGATCAGCGGGTCAAAGAGATCTGGTCCAAGGAAGCCGAGACCGGTCAATCCTAAGCTGAGCGATGGCCCTTGCATGACAAGGCGCCGGGGCCCAAATACCCTGCTGAAACCGTAGGGAAATATCCATGACCGATCTTGCGCCGAACCCACCTGAAAACATCAAGGACGCGACCGACCAGACTTTCTTGCAGGATGTCGTCGAAGCCTCGAACACCCAACCAGTGTTGGTTGACTTCTGGGCGCCCTGGTGCGGGCCGTGCAAATCACTGACGCCGGTGCTGGAAAAAGTCATCAACAGCCACAATGGCAAGGTCAAACTGGTCAAGGTCAATATAGACGAGAATCCGGGCATTGCCGGTCAGATGGGCGTGCGCTCCATCCCGGCCGTGTTTGCGTTTGACAAGGGTCGGCCCGTCAATGGGTTTCAGGGCGCCCTGCCAGAAGGCCAGATCCGGCAGTTCATTGACCAGATCCTGAGCAGCACAGATGGTGCCAAACAGCTGGAGCAGGCGCTTGCGCAGGCTGAAGAGGCTGCACACGCCGGGGATATTGGCACGGCAGCCCAGATCTATGGCGCTGTGATTGAAGCCGACCCAGCCAATGTCGCGGCTCTGGCGGGCCTCGCGCGTTGCTATATGGCGAATGGCGATCATGACCGGGCGCGGCAGGTCCTGGACATGGCCCCGGAAGACAAAGCCAGCGATCCGGCGATCAAGTCTGTGCGCACAGCGCTCGACCTGATGGCGGAAGCCCCGCTGGACGAAGACCTGGCCACCGCGCGTGAGACCGTGGCGGTTGATCCGACCAATTATGCCGCGCGATTTGACCTGGCTGAGAAACTCGTCGCCCAAGGACGCAACACGGACGCCATCGATCACCTGATTGCGATCTTGACCGCCGATCTCGATTGGGACGAGGGTAAAGCGAAAGCCAAGCTGCTGGAAATCTTTGAAGCACTCGGCCCCAAGGATCCGATTGCGGTTGAGGGTCGCCGCCGGCTCGGCTCGCTGATGTTTTCCTAAAGCCTGACGCTTGGAAATGGTCGACATCCGACCAATTCGCCCCATGTTAAATCGAGGTGGGGAGAGAAAGGATGTTTGGGCGTGGCCATCGAACACTATCACAAGACCGCTGACCTGCCCGCGACCATTCCTGTCTTTCCGCTGAGCGGGGCCTTGCTGTTTCCACGCTGGTCCCTGCCGCTGAACATCTTTGAGCCGCGTTATTTGAACATGATTGACGATGCGATGGCCGGCACCCGCATCATTGGTATGATCCAGACGATGGCTGGGCCCGCCTCAGCGCCGGAGCTTGCCCATGTCGGCTGCGCGGGGCGTCTCACCTCTTATTCCGAGACCGATGATGGCCGCTATCTGATCTCACTGACGGGTATCTGTCGCTTCAGGATTGTCGAGGAGTTGTCGGTCGACACGCCCTATCGCCAGGTTGTGCCCGACTGGACGCCCTATGCCTCTGATCTGGAACCTGATGAGAGCGGCGGCGGTGATGACCGATTGCGCCTGACCAACTCGCTGAAACGCTATACCCATGTCAACAATATGGAAGTCGATTGGGATGCGGTTGAAAACGCCGCGATGGAAACGCTGATCAATGCGCTGTCAGCCGGGTGCCCGTTTGGCGCGATGGAGAAACAGGCCTTGCTGGAGGCGGGCACGGTCGCGGCGCGGGCCGAAACCCTGATCACTTTGCTTGACATGGATGTCCCGGGCGATGACACCTCGACCCTGCAATGACTGAAGACACACACGCTGCGAAGACCGGGCCGTGCGGGGTTGATCCGCGCCTCCTGGAGCTGCTGATTTGCCCGGTGACGCGGGGCCCACTCAAGCTCGACGCAGAGGCGTGCGAGCTGATTTCGACCAAGGCGAAGCTCGCCTATCCGATCCGTAACGGGATGCCGATCATGTTGGATAGCGAGGCCCGCGACCTCGATCTGGATCCGACATGAGCCGCCGGGCCTGGCCAAGCGAATTGCGGTTTTCAAAGGCGAAGCAACGCCTGCAAATCAGCTTTGATGATGGTGAGACGTTTGATCTGCCCTATCCTTTTCTGCGCCGGGAAAGTCCGTCAGCAGAGGTGCGCGGGCATGGCGCAGGTCCGAAGCCGCCGCCACCCGTGGTGGCTGAGGATATCAGCATTGAAAAGGCGGAACCGGTCGGACGCTATGCGGTGCGCCTGTTCTTTTCAGATGGGCATTCGAGCGGGCTCTATACCTGGGCTTATCTACGGGAATTGTCGGAGCAATATCGCGCGCCGGACTGACGGGCGTGGCACGCTGCTGAGCACATCAACGCGGAGACGGGTCTGCTTGCCAGATCATGCGAACGTCGGGGGTCTTTTCTTCGTTTGAGGCCCCGTCTGTGAACTCGACTTCGGTAAATCCATGCCGGAAATAAAATGCGCGGGCATCGTAATTCTGTTGAAATACCCAAAGCTGCAGGAGGTTCGCGTCTGTCTGGGCTTTGCTCAAAAGAGCCGAGCCAATCCCGCGCCGGAAAAAGGCCGGGACCACGTACAAGTGATTAAGCCAGTCGCTTTCATACGCAACAAAACCGATCACTTGCCCGGCAGTCTCAGCGACAAAGACAGACTGGTTGGACAGAACCGTGCCCCGGAAAAATGCCTGATCTTCTTCCGGTGTATGCACGACAGGCAGCCAAGGCATTGCGCCGCGTCGCGACGCTGTGTGCACGGCAGCGATCGCTTGTGCGTCCTTCTGTGTCGCTCGCCTTAACATCATGAGCCTTGTGTTTTGATCCTGTGCATCAGGCCTATTTCCAAATTCACACGATAACGGACAAGTGCTTGGCGTCATACTACCCTTACCCTGAGCCAAGCCATAGCCTATATAGGCTCAGCACAGGTGCTGGGGCGTTCGAGGACGATCAGTTATCCGCCGACCTTAAGTTCCGTCAGGGAGCTGGCTCTGGACTGGACCGTGGTCCTATCTACCCGGCGCCCACCTAGTCTCTAGGTCGACGGGATACGAGTATTGGAGACGGCGCCGCCGGTCCTGTGCGCTAAACCTTACGATCTCTACCTTGCCAATAGGGTTCGCGGAGGTCTTTGCGGAGGATCTTGCCGGACGGGTTGCGTGGCATTTCAGCGATCGTATCGACCGATTTTGGGCATTTATAGCCGGCAATCTTATCGCGCGCCCAGGCGATGATCGTATCAGGCTGGGGATCCGTGCCGGGTTTGGGGACGATTATCGCCTTGACCGCTTCACCCCATCTGTCGTCCGGCACGCCGATCACGGCGACATCAGCGACGTCCGGATGTCCGAAAATCGCGTTTTCAACCTCGGCCGGATAGACGTTTTCACCGCCGGAGACGATCATGTCTTTGACCCGGTCATGGATGAACAGGAAGCCCTCTTCATCGAAATAGCCAGCATCCCCCGTATAGAAGAAGCCGTCTTTGATCGCCTCTTCAGTGGCGTCCGGACGGTTCCAATAGCCTTTCATGACAAAGCCGGACTTGATGACAATCTCGCCCACTTCGCCGGTCGGCACCGCGTTACCGTCCGCGTCGACGCAGCGGATCACCGTGGTCGGATACGGCACGCCGCAGCTGCGCAATTTACCCCAGCTTGGATCATGCGCTTCCGGCGGCAGGTAGGTGCCTCCACCGACAGTCTCGGTCAGTCCATAGACCTGCGTGAAGCGCGCGCCCATCACCTCGACAGCCAGCACCAGCAGGTCTTCGGTGATCGGTGAGGCGCCATAGAAGACCTGCTTCAGGCTGGAATAGTCCCGGTCTCTGAAATCCGGCATCTGGCTGAGCATCAGGATCACCGCAGGCACCCAGAAGGCGTGATTGATCTTCTGGCTCTCGATCAGGTCGAGGATTTCTGCCGGATTGATCTCTGGCAGGACCACAGTCCTTGAGCCCTGCGCCGCGGCCAGCACACCCACATTGACGCCCGCGACATGGAAGAGCGGCATGGCATTCATCACCGTGTCGCCAACGCCGTAGGTGGCCCATTCCAGCATCGCGCACTGGTCCATATAGGATTTGTAATTGGCATTGGTCAGCATCACGCCTTTCGGCAGGCCGGTGGTGCCGGACGTGTAGAGCTGAATCACATCGTCGCCGTCGAGTGTCTCCATGCCGGTCGGCTCGTCGCTCTGCTGGTCGCGCCAGGCAGTGTATTCCGGCCAGCCCTCGCGCGTGCCTTCAACGGTGATGATGTGTTCCAGATGCGGGCAATCGGCCTTGATTTGATCGACCACATCAAACCATTCGGGGCCAACAAACAGGACCCGGACCTCGGCATCAGACAGGATGAACTGGATTTCCGGCGGCGCGAGGCGCGTGTTGACGGCGTTCATCACCGCCCGGCACTTGGCCGCGCCGAAGAGCATTTCATAGTAAACGGCGGTGTTCTTGGCCAGATAGCCGACGCGCTGATCCGGCGCGATGCCAAAGGCGAGCAAGCCATTTGCCACCTGGTTCGCGCGCTGGTCGAGCTGCCCGAAACTGGTTTCTTCGCCCTTGTACCAGAAGGCGACCTCATCGGGGCGACGTTCTGCCTGAACGCGCGGAATATCTGCGATATGCGGCATGGCTTTGACGTCAAGCATGGGGGTCCTCCTCAGGAAATCTTGAGTTTTTGTCGGCGCTTGGCGCTCTTTATTAAAACTCAAGCTAGGCAAAACTTTTCCGGCGTCTAGTGGTAGGGCATAGGAAGACCAGAAAATTGCAGAGGAAACGAAAATGACCCAAGGCTTCTCCACCCGCGCGCTGCATGCTGGCGCAGCCCCCGACCCGGTCACGGGCTCACGTGCGCAGCCGATCCACCAGACCACGAGCTTCGTGTTCAAGGATGCCGATCACGCCGCGAAACTGTTCGCGCTGCAGGAATTTGGCGATATCTATACGCGTATCGGCAACCCCACAGTAAGCGCACTGGAGGCGCGGATTGCCGACTTGGAAGGCGGCACAATGGGGCTCGGCGTCGGCTCCGGCCATGCCGCGCAGCTGTTGGCGTTTCATGTCCTGATGGAGCCCGGCACCAAGATCGTCGCGGCCAAGCAGCTTTATGGCGGCTCGATCAACCAACTGTCACATGCGTTCAAGAAGTTCGGCTGGGCGGTTGAGTTTGTCGATGTGAACGATCTTGCCGCCGTGGAAGCGGCGATGGATGAGAGCGTCCGCGTGGTGTTTACTGAAAGCCTCGCCAATCCGGGCGGCATTGTTACAGACATGGCGGCGATCGCAGACATCGCGCACCGTCACGGTGTGCCCTATATGGTCGATAATACGATGGCCTCACCCTATCTCTGCCAGCCGCTGAGCCATGGCGCGGACATTGTGGTCCACTCTCTCACCAAGTTCATTGGGGGGCATGGCAACTCGATTGGCGGCATAATCATTGATGGCGGCAAGTTTGACTGGAAAGCCAACGCGGCCAAGTTCCCGACGCTGACGACGCCGCAAAGCTATTATAATGATCTGGTCTTCGCTGAGGGTTTTGGTGCCTTGCCACTCGGTCCTGACGGAGCCGAGGTTGATATCGCCTTTGCGATCGCCGCGCGCGCCTTCAGTCTACGCGATCTCGGCCCGGCTTTGTCACCCTTCAATGCGTTTATGATCATGACGGGATGCGAGACGCTGCCGCTGCGCATGGACAAGCATTGCCACAATGCCAATGCGGTGGCGGAATATCTGTCGGGTCATGATGCGGTCAGCTGGGTGCGCTATGCTGGCCTGCCGGGTGACAGCCATCACGCGCTGGCGCAAAAATATTGTCCGAAGGGCGCTGGTGCAGTGTTCACGTTTGGCCTGAAAGGGGGTCATGCGGCGGGGGTCAAACTGGTCGAGAGCGTTACTCTGTTCAGCCACCTGGCGAATATCGGTGACACCAAATCACTGATCATTCACCCGTCCTCGACGACCCATAGTCAGCTTACCGACGATCAGAAAACGCAGGCCGGGGCCGCGCCCGATACCGTCCGCGTCTCCGTCGGGATTGAGGATGCGGCGGATATTATCGCCGATCTTGATCAGGCTTTGGCAAGCCTCTGATCGGCCGCGTCAGGCAAGGTCAAAGCGTTTCCAGAAAATCCTGTCGACCACCCGTTTCGGCAGGAGCATGGGCAGCGTGAAATTGGTCAGCTTGTTGGGCACCGGGGCATAGCGCGCTTTCGGCCTGGCGGTCGTCAGCGCGCGCTCAATCGTCTTGGCGATCACCTCTGGGTCGAGCCCGTCGCGGCCGCCATCCAGCATGACCTGACTGAACGCCTCAATCGATTTGGCCCAGCGTGTATTGGCATAAGGGGTCGACTTGTTGGCGTCTTCGGCTTTGTCCCAGATCGGCGTGCGCACCGAGCCCGGGCCAATCGCGATGGCGTCAATGCCATAAACCACCAGTTCCCGGCGCAGACTGTCCGTCACGCTCTCCACGGCATGTTTGGTCGCGGTATAGGCGCCAAGGAAGGGCGACGCCAATCGGCCGCCAACACTGGTAATATTGATGATCCGACCGGGTTTGCCCGCTCTTGAGGAGTCCATACCCAGCAAGGGCAGAAAAGCCTGCGTGGTTTCGAGCAGTCCGAACACATTCACGTCAAAATGGGCCTTGAATTCGTCCAGGGGTTGTAGCGCCAGAGGCCCCATATTGGCGATCCCGGCATTGTTCACGAGCCCGTCCAGCATGGACCCGTCCAGAGCCGCACTGACGGTTTCAACAGCCTCACGGACCTGATCGGGATCAGCAACGTCGAGCATGAGCGGCGTAATATTCTCATGCGCCTGATCAAGAATGTCCGCATCGCTTTGTTTGCGCACGCCGGCAAACACGTGCCAGCCCTTTGCAGCGAGGTAGTCGGTGGCAGCGCGGCCAATGCCAGTTGAGGCGCCGGTGATCACAATGGTTTTCATTTCAAATTTCCTATCTTAACTCGTATACGAAACAACTGACGCTTTGGTTCAGGTCTCGTCTACGCCTCCCTTGATCACACGCAGTTTTGGCGGTGACTTTGCCACGGTTTTTGTCTCTGCGCTTGTGTCTGACGGGGTGTCGGCCGCACCATCAAGCAGGTCCCGCCCGCTCACCAATTGCGGCGACGAGCGCTTGGGCGGGACCGGAGCGGGGGTGTCCGCCTCAAGGTCGTCATTGAGTTGGCGTGTGTTGCTCGGCCGGGTCTTTCGCCCCAGGGATTTCTTCGGTTTGAAGCCGCTTTTAGCCTTGCCGCGGGCCTTTTTGTCTATCTCGCGCAACTTGATTGACTGCAGCGCTGACAGGGCTTCGTCACTGCCGCCTTTTTCCGGATCATTGAAGGCCGAGCCATAGGTCTCGATCCGCTCTTCGACCTCTTCCAGGAATTGCTTTTCCCAATCGGACAGGGGCGGCCCGAGCCCCTGTTCGGCGAGGGCGGCCGCCTTGCGCAATTTTCGAAGCGCTTTTCGTTTCTTTCGTTCGTCAACGTCCCGGGGCATTACGCCAGACTAGTCGAGTTCGCCAAGCGCGTCCAAGTAGACTTCCAAAAGAGCTTCCTGTTCCTGGCGTTCCTGGCGATCGACCTTGCGCAGGCGGACCACGGTGCGCAGGGCCTTGGTGTCATAACCAACCGCTTTTGCCTCGCCATAGACCTCTTTGATCTGCTCCGCGATTTCCTTTTTCTCTTCCTCGAGCCGCTCAATGCGTTCGACGATGAGGCGCAGCCGGTCTTTGGCGGCATCGGTCAGGTTGTCGTTGGGCGCATCATCCATGGGTCTTGCCTCTTGTCTTGGTCGCTGTATCGGATGGGGGCGTCCTAAAGCGGATTGTCGGGCGGTCCAAGCGCTATCTCACACAGATCGCAGCTGGCTGACAAAGAGGTGATGCAGGTGTGAGTCGCCGAACCCGCAGAAGCGCCCTATCTAGGCGCCATGACCCAGATGAAACTCACGGACCTCAGCCGCCGCCGACTGCTCACCCTTGCCCCAGTCGCCCTGCTCGCCGCCGCCTGCAGCCCCGGCAACAGCCGAAACGCCGCCTATGCCGATATCAGCGAAGATGCCTTTGCCGACAGCGAGTGGCGCCAGCTCACCGAGTCAGACTGGAGAGAACGCCTCAGCAAACAGGCCTTCTATGTGTTGCGCGAGGAAGGCACCGAGCGGGCGTTTACCTCACCGCTGAACGATGAAAAGCGCGTCGGGACCTATCATTGCGCGGGGTGTGACCTGCCACTGTTCGACAGCGCGACCAAATATGACAGCGGCACGGGCTGGCCGAGCTTCTATGATGTACGGCCGGGCGCGGTGAACACCAAGCCGGACAATAAGCTCTGGATGACGCGGACTGAATATCACTGCGCGCGCTGCGGCGGCCATCAGGGCCATGTGTTCGGCGACGGCCCGGAACCGACCGGCCTGCGCTATTGCAACAATGGGGTCGCGCTGACGTTTCGGGTGACCTGAGGGGTAGTCTGGGGTGTTTGGTTGAGCGGAGCTCAATCCGATTCACGCAGCCTTGAGCGCATTCCATGTGAGCGCGACAGCGCGATACGGGAACACAAAAGACTCATTCATTTCCTGATCACGATCCAGGACAGCGGCTGCCGCCGCATTCATTTCCTATTTTTGATCCACTGGATCAAAAATTTTGCGAAGCAAACCGGAAATGAATGGTGCCCAGAAGAGGACTCGAACCTCTACACTATATCCCCGCAATTATTGCATTTAGGGAGCGAAACGGCACCGTCACGGAAGAGATGACGCAAAGCACCTAGTATAAACCACCACCAGCTAGTACTCAGCACTTGGCTATAGAGCACCCGCACCAAGAACCAATTTGCCCGTGACCTTCGTACCGCCTTATGGGCTGGAGACGGCATGAACACCGTTATGAATCAACCATCGATCCTAACTTTATAGTTGCGCCAGTCAGATCACGCAGGCCAGATAAGATCTCATTTTTGGCGAGACTTGTGGGTCGAGACTAAAACTCAAATTGTCATAATCTAAGCGCCCATTTTACCTGAATACCCATCATCGAACGGGGACACAGAAAGATCGCATGAATTTATTACTTCAATGAATATGAAAATCTCAGTTTTTTTCTATATTTTTAAAAATGTAATGAATTTCTGATCATTAAATTTTTCATCTATTGAGATTGAATCAAAATAGTTGAATGAGTTCTCCATTATATTTCGATGGAGGATGTAATGTCTGTATTCAGGCGTGTTGCGCCGCTTGCGGCGATCACTTTTGCTTTGTCTTTTTTTGGTGGCGCCGCAGCCACCGCACAGTCGGGCTCGTCGTCGATCGAAATAGAATATCTCGAACGCCAGAATGTCGATGAGCGGCTGCAGGTGGATGAGGTCGGCCTGCTCGGCGAAGCGATAGACATGAATACCGGCACGCTGAGCTTTGAACATGTGGATGTCTCCTTGCCGGGGAACTCCGACCTTGAAGTCGCCATTCGGCGCTCGCGTGATGGCTCCTATCCATTCCCGCATCTCGACAGTACGGCGACCCCAAGCTCTCAGCAGATCTCCAATAGCTTTTCCGATTGGAAGCTGGAGGTGCCCACCATCTCCATGATCTGGGCCAGCGACTTCATGACCAACAGCGATAATCTCTGTCAACAGAGCTATGCCTCTGGAGCGAGTTGGGCTGCGCCTTTTGGTGGGCCGGGCGGCGGGTTCAATCTTGACCCAGAAAATCCGCCCGTTGCCATCTTTGCCGGGCAGGAGTTTTCCAATGGAATGGATCTGACCATTCCCGGGCACGGCACGCAAAAGGTGCTGCACGCGCCGAAAGGCGTGAACTGGCCGGCAGGCACCATCCGAGTGACTAAGAATTATTGGGCGCTCAAATGTGGTCCGGCGGACAATGGTGCCGATGGGTTTATCGCGATCGCGCCGAATGGTGACCAGTATAAATTCGACAAATACTTGCTGCGCAATGAAGTTGCTATGGCGGTTTCTGCACAAAGCAATTCAGGCCACAGTCACGGTGTCATGGGCCGCGTTCGGGTCACGCTGCAAGCCAGCGAAGTGACCGATGTGCACGGCAACTGGGTGAAGTATGATTACAACTCAGATGGCTGGGTCACCAAAATCCACAGCAATGACGGCCGGGTCATCGACATTAACCGTAACAGCTCCAACCTGATCACCAGCATCATCGCCAATGGACGTACTTGGACTTACACCTACAAGACGCTGAGCTATGGAACGTTCCTCGACAAGGTCACACTGCCAGATGGTCGGTATTGGGAGTTTGATATCGAGGAGTTCGGCCAGGGCAAACCTAGCTCCCGCTATGGTTGCCCCTTTTACAGTTTTGATATCTCGCTCAAGCACCCGAATGGTGTCACTGGCGAGTTCGATTTTACCGAGACCAAGCATATCAAAGGCTATAACGGGCCGTTCAGCAATGATGGTGAACAAACCAATTGCTCTGGCAACAATGCCCAGCCGCTCCGCTATTTTCGTGCCTATTCGGTGACCAAGAAAAAACTGACCGCGCCGGGCACGCCAACGGCAGAATGGACCTATGCCTATTCCGGCTATCCGCACACCGGCTACCATCCCGATCCCGTGCCGAGCACCAAATGGGGTGAGGTTACCGACCCGCTTGGCCATCGCCGGCGTGAGATCTACCACTCCACCGGCGCGCTTGAGGGCCTGCTGAAAGAGTCCATTCTCTATGCCAATGGTACGTCTCAGATCCAGAAAACCGAGTATGACTATGTCACCGAGGCCGCCGTGGGCGAAAACTGGCTGTACAATGAGAACCCGGAAAAGCTGAACAATCCTCGCCACCGGATTGAGCGTGTGATCACGCAAGACAGTGAAACCTACACCACTGATTTTGCCTACAATTCCAACATGGCGAGCAGCGCTTACAGTTTTGGCAACCCGACATTGGTGACCGAAGAGAGCAGCGTGACCACCGGCTCACGCACCCAGAACACGACCTATTACCACTCTCTGTCAAAATGGATCCTGGGCCTGCCGCAAGTGATCACGCGTAATGGGAAGGAATTTGAGCGTCACAGCTATAACAGCAACGGCCAACTGCTGAACACCAAGACGTTTGGCTCTTCCAGCCCGACCTCAAGCTATACCTATCATAGCAGTGGACGCCTGGCCTCGGCCACCAACGCTCTGGGCGATACGACCAGCTTTACCAATTTCAAACGCGGCATCCCGCGCAACATCACTCTGCGCGATGGCGGCACGCTCTCTCGTGTCGTTGACGATAATGGCTGGGTGACGAGCGAAACCAATCCGCGCGGCGTCACGTTTGGCTTCAGCTATAACAATATGGGCTGGCGCACCTTGGTGAACCGCCCGGGCAGCTGGGCCGATACAACAATCAGCTATACCACCAGTGCCAGCGGCATCACGGCGACCTCAACCCGGGGCAATAGCCGGTCCATCATCACCTATGACAGCTATACGCGACCGAAACTGATCCAGGAGATTGATCTGACAGGGCATTCGAGCTCGGTCTATAACAAGACGACTTATGATGCCTTGGGTCAGGTCACCTTCACCTCCCTGCCGTCCAATTCCAGCAACCCAACCGCGGGCACGAACACCACCTATGACGCGCTCGGTCGGGTGACCCAAACCGCAGAGACCATGGCACCCTTTGCGACCATGTCGACGCAGTACAAACCAGACAACGAAGTCTGGGTCACGGACCCAGCAAATGCGACAACAAAAACGCGGTATCAGGCCTTCGGTGCCCCGGCGACGGAAGAGCCCGTCTGGGTTCAAGACGCCACCGGCACGATCACGACGATGGTCTACGACGACTTTGGTAATATCGAGCACTTGAACCAGTCGAGCGGCTTGAATGGCTACAATGTCAGCGCGGATCGCTATTTCTGGTACGACAATCGCCTGCGCCTCTGCCGCCACCGCGCCCCGGAATTCGGCGACGAACTCTTCGCCTATGATGCGGCCGATCAGATGATTTCCGCGTCCCGGGCCGAGGCTGCTGGGTCAAACTGCGCTGCGCCGTCGAGCAGTATTCGCACGTCCTACACATATGATCCCATGGGGCGGCAGACCTTGATCGACTTTCCAGCAGGCACCGATGACATCACGAAAACCTATGACGCCAATGGGAGCCTTAAAACGGTCAACCGTGGCGCAACAGCCTGGACATATTGGTACAATGAGCTCGACGATCTGAGCAAAGAGCAATTACAAGTTCAAATCGTCAAGAATCGCATCTATGCCCTGACACATGACTACAATTCGACAGGTCATCGAGATTCAATGACCTTGACCACGCTTCTGGGAGACGTTGTTGCTAACTATAACCCAGATGGTTTTGGCCAGCCTCGTAGCCTGCAATTCGATGGTCAAAACTTGGTATCGAACGTCACTTATCATCCGAATGGAATGGTAGAGGCCGCCGACTATGCGAATGGCAAGAACTACTCCCAAACACTCAATGCTAGGCAGCTCCCAATTGAAACTATCGTAGATGGAACAGGGGGCAAAGTTGTTCACAAGCTGTATACGTATGATGCTCGTGCAAAACTAATCACCGCTGCCGACAGCGTATTGAGCAGCCGTTCACAACAATACGGATACGATGCACGCGGTCGTCTAGTTTCGGCCTCTGGCCCATGGGGCAGCGGTAGTTTCAAGTATGATGGGCTTGAGAATTTGCGCGAGAAGAAGCTCGGCAGTCGTACCGTTGAACTGAACTATAGTAACAGCTTGAACCGTCTGACCAATTTCCGCGATACCGCCGAACAGAATGCTTGGCAGACGATTTTCTATGATAGTCGTGGTAATGTCGTCGACAACGGCACCTTGGCACATGGTGGTGTGGACCTAACTTATGATCACGCCAATCAGCCAACTTCTGTTACCGGGACAGGCATCAACAACACGTACACCTATGACGGCAATCTGAAACGCGTGAAGACGGTGCTTAACGGACCGCAAACATACTGGACGTATTCACGCCTGTCAGGCAAGCCCGCCATCGCCCATCGGATTGTCGGCGTCATGACCTACTATCTTGATGTCGGTGGCGCTCAAATACGCGTGAAGAATACCGGTATAGACTACACTCATGTCGACCATTTAGGGTCGCCCATCGCGGCAACGGATTCAAGTGGAAATGTGCTGTGGGAGGAACACTATACCCCGTTTGGAGAAAAGCAGACCTCCGCGGCGGCGAATGACAATGATATCGGCTATACCGGCCATGTCATGGATGAGGCGTCGGGTCTGACCTATATGCAGGCGCGGTACTATGATCCGGTGATCGGCCGCTTCCTCTCCACCGACCCCATCGGCTACCAGGACCAACTGAACCTGTATTCATACGTGCACAATGATCCAGTGAACTTGGTGGATCCGACCGGGATGCAAGCGCAAGCCGCTGAATTTGACGATGAGCATGAAAGCTCAAGGCACGATAAGGGAACTTCTGATACACTGGATGCGCTCGGGGCTACAGCGGAAGTGACCGCTACGGTCACAGGTACGAGTATGGAAGCCTTGGCAACGATGGATGAGACTGTGCGATCAGCTCGGGTTGCAGGAGAAGTTGTGAAAACCGCTGGGTCGGAGCTTGTTTCGAAGACTGGCACTGGATTGAACTTGGCTGCGAAAGCAAGTGCGATTTCAAATTCAGATACTCCAGGGATTGAGGCTGTTGCACAAGCTGTAGGATATATTGGCGGAGTTGTGACAGCGGCCGCCGTACTGCGCGGCAGCGCTAACGGTCCAGGAGCTATTGCGGCAGGAGCTGGCGCCGACTTGACCCTGACCGAAGGAACACGCGCTACCCTTCAGGCAGCGGCAAAAGTAGCGCGTACCACCAATCGTGCAGCTGTAAAAGCCGAAAGGTCTCTTAACGGTGCATTGATGAACTACTTGAGCTGGAGGGCATTACCGCGATAAAAGTGACCTTTGGGAGGCAGACATGATTATTCGGGTCAGCGACATTTTTCTTCGCAGAAAATGGGCACTATATCTGCTCTTATGCCCGGTGTTTCTTTACGCCCTCTTCACCTCGATCAACAATATCTTTGGACTAGATCTGACGGGCGGATGGATGGGATCAAGAGACCCAGTAGGCGCCGGTTACGTGGTAATTCTCGGGTCTCCTTTTTACTTCGCTGGAGTGATTAACGGTTTGCGGGAAACCTTTGTCTCCGCGCCTAAGTATCTATTAGTAACACCAGAGACAATCGAGGTACATCAGCGTCCTAAAGCGCAGATAAGAAGAGAGAAAATCTCAAGTGTTGCAATCAACAATCAGGGCGAAAGACGCATACTCGAAATCAGGTTACAAAATGAACCTCCACAAGAAATCCGTTTGGATTTTTTGGATTGCTCTGAACATCAGCTCCTCAGAATGCTCGAAGACTCAGGATATCCGATATTGGATCGCACTTTGAGTGAGCCGCTGGCGGCTCAAGAAGAGAAGCGGATTTAGCGTGGGCTGAGGTGCCTCTTCGTCCGGAGGCGTTCTGTACCAAGTAGATCGTCCGTATAAGGCGATAAGGTAGCTCCCTAAGTTAGGCCCCCTGCCACCAACTCTTCATTACCAACTGGAAGATGTCATTCATAGCCGAGACGTTGCGACCGGCGTCGAGCAAACCGCCGAGGCCACAACAACACGTATACCTATGACGGCAATTTGAAGCGGGTGAAGACGGTTCAGGATAGCAAGACGACCTATTGGGTCTATTCCAAACTGACGGGCACGCCGCTCTATTCGAAGAACATTACGGACAATGAGGAAACGCTTTATATGTCCGGCGGCGGGGCACAGGTCCGCTTGATCAACGGCACGCCTGAATACACCCATCTCGACCATCAGGGCAGCCCGCAATTGGCGACCAACACGACAGGCGGTGTCCTGTGGCGGGAACACTATACCCCGTTTGGCGAGAAGCAGACCTCTGCGGCGGCGAATGACAATGATATCGGCTATACCGGCCATGTCATGGATGAGGCGTCAGGGCTCACCTATATGCAGGCGCGGTATTATGATCCGGTAATCGGCCGCTTCCTCTCCACCGACCCCATCGGCTACCAGGACCAGCTTAATCTGTATGCCTATGTCCATAATGATCCGGTGAATCATACGGACCCGACGGGGATGCAAGCGCAAGCCGCTGAATTTGACGATGAGCATGAAAGCTCAAGACGCGATAAGGGAACTTCTGATACACTGGATGCGCTGGGAGCTACAGCGGAAGTAGCAGCCAAAACGTTGGAAGACGTAAACAACGCAGGTGGCGGGCCAGATATATCCGGTACAATTAAGTTATTAGAGGTGGCTGGCACTACTGCTACGGTGGCTGGTGAATTACACGATACAACGACTGATATAAGTAATGGTGGCTCGCCGACTGAAGCGATCGTAGACAACGGAATAGATTTGAGCGGTAATCTTGCAGGAGCAGCAATTGGGGCTCGAGTTCCTGGCCCTCCGCTGTTTAAAGCTGTAGCTGCAATTGCTGGCGGAGCAATGGGTGAGCAAGGCATGTCAATGCTACAGGGGGCGGTGGAAGGAGCAGCTGGCGACGTCTACCAAGATCTGGAGCGTGGTTATCCGCGTGCCGAAGAGGTATTTTCAAACCCTCGATCTTGGTCACACGGATGTCCGTGTTAGAAATCTACCTTTAAGGAAAGACCGATGGACATCGTCTGATATCTTTGTTTTCAGTAAATTGTATCAAATGAAATAGGAATTTCATAAGTGGCTCAAATTTCAATTGAGAATGAAATAAAAAACAAAATCGACGCGGGTCAAAAAATATGCGGCCTTAGAGAGAATGTCTCTTTGGCAATCCTTAGAACTTTACCGACCGTCGTCATACTTCTTTCTGTAACTTTCTTGTTCTACGAGTATGGTTTTATTAGCGGAATGTGGTCAGATGAAGTTCCTCGTCTGTATGAATTAGTAATAATAATCACTCCAATACTTTTATATTTTCTTTTTGAGAGATTTTTATTAATATACCTGAGGGGTAAATACTTCTATGTAGGGAATAACTACGTGATGATAAATAGGGGATTATACTTCGAAAAAATTTTTAATGAAGAAATAGAAGACTTAGACGTTATATATGAAAAAAAAAAGATAATTTTGATAATAAAAACACATGAAAAAGAAATTATCAAGAAGTACTCAGGATGGAAATTATCTGTTTCAGAAATTTTATTTGAGAATGATAATGCATAATCTCAAACACGTTAATAGGTAAGGTTTCGAGACTGGGCGTTACTTTGTGATGCGAGGGGCGGGTCTTGAGCCACCGCTAAATTGAGCGGAGTATTTCGGATGCTTGCGGTAACGACTAGGGTAATTTTGTGCATGAACAAGACGAAGTGGCAGCAGGGCTCAAGCCAGCCGGGATTTCTGCGCAGGCCCATGCTGTCGGTGCTCTGCTGTTTGGCACCGCCGCTTATGACCGCGCGGGGTAAGCCGCCGAGGCCACAACAACACCTACACCTATGACGGCAATTTGAAGCGGGTGAAGACGGTTCAGGATGGCAAGACGACCTATTGGGTCTATTCCATGCTGACGGGCACGCCGCTCCATTTAAATGAACATCACGGACAATGAGGAAACCCTCCATATGTCCGGCAACAGGTTGATCGATGGGCGGGGTTCACCGGTCTGCGATGGAGGGGAAAGCAAGGGCTTGCGCAACCACGGTGTTTCGTAAGGCATCGTGCTACGGTCACACGTCGCTGGTTCAGTGAGCTGTTCTGCAAGTGGACACGTCGGCACCCGCGAAAGCACCCCAAAACCTCCTGATCAAGCCGTGGATCAGGCAGCGAACTTGTCGTCACCGGTTTGCCGAACATGTCCAAGTGCCGTCAGGCTTTCGAGAATGTCTCGGACTGTCTTGCGGGGTGCGCGTTTGAAGTGCCGGGCGACCGTTTCGGTGTCACTTTCACCCAGATCTACGAGCGTGTTTCGAACAAAAGCGACTTGCAGCGGCATGGCTTTCGGCCATTCGTAAATCTCGGTGCTGACTTCAACCTCTGCAAGGTCCAGTTTCCCGGTATCCTTCGCCATCGCGGTCTCGCCGGTGGGGTTCTGGTAGTCGGGGCGGAGCCAGCGGATGTGGCCGCGTGCCTCTTCCTCGGCGCGTTCCTTGTTGAGGGCGACGAGGCGGAAGAGGATGTCTTCGTCGCTGAGATCCACGGGCCAGCCATAAGCTTCGGCGACGGCGGCGTCGATCTGGTCGTGCAGGTCTTTCAGGATGCCGATCAGGCCCTGGTCGTAAATCTCGCGGTCCTTGCCCCCGATGGCCTCTCCAGCGCGGAGCTTTTCCAGCACGTTATACATTTGGGTGAGGGTCAGCTTGGGGTGGGTGGCCTGCTGGCGCTTGCGATGGGCGTCGAGCTCTTCGCCCAAGACGCGGAGACGCGTGCGCTGGTCGTTAGTGAGGTCGGGGAAGGGAAATGGATTGAAGCAGGTGCTATGTGTATAAACAGGATCATTGCCCACACCTTGCCAGTTCCCACGCGACAGTGCGAAGGCGATGTGCACCCTGCTGGAAAGCACTGACAACTGCCAAGCCTCTTCCAAGGCGACCACTCGAATCTTTTGATCGGCCAATACGGCTTTGTCTAAGAAGTGAAAGATCCTATGCTTGGCGGTCTCTGTGGTTGCTATGTACCTTTCGGTTCCAGCCAGCGCTTTCCTCATTTCTTTTCTTGGCTCGGCAAAAATCCACCAGTAATCGCGGTAGCTCTTTCGATTGTTCGTATCTCGGTCGGGCTTCACTCGGTCCCAAAGCAGTTGAAAGATTGCAGGATATTTGCTGCGGAGTTCGTCCTCACTAAGTCCAAAACAGTCAATGATTTTGAGGTTTCGGGGTTGGCCAACTAGGTCTTTCCCGTTTGCGTAATCAAAGATCAGCGAAGCAACCTTCTGATCTTGAGCCAGGCTTTCAGCTTCTTCTTTGGAGAGAACGAACCCCATCCCCCACGGCATTACTCCTTTATGGCCGAGGCCAGAATTTGACAGAAGGGCAACCGTCGAAGAGACATCCGCGCCGATCTGCAAGTTTGCAAAAATCTTTCCGACCTGATGATCGAATGTCACTTGCCGTCCTTCGGCTTCAGTTGTTTCCTTACTCTCTGTTGCCACAACTTGAAGTCTTCCTGCGCGATTGCCCGCCGCACCAACGGTCATGGCGATCCGCACGGCAGCCCCATAGAGCGTGTCGACCCAAGGGTGATCCGGGATCGCAAAGAGCAGCGAGAGCGGCTTTTTCGGGTCGTTCAGATGCGGCTCCAACACCCGGCGGTTGAAGGTCTGGCGCAGAGAGTTCGTGGTGATCAGGCCAAAGCGACGGGTGCCCTTGCCCGTCTTGGCATTATAGGCCCGTGCCGCGAGCGCTGCCTTTTCCCACCAAAACATGACCAGATCTGCGCTTTGCGGCATCTTGGGGTAGGCTTTCCACAGTGCCTCCACATAGCCATCGCCCAGACTGTCCCGCAGGCGCGAGGCCCCGATGAAAGGCGGGTTGCCGACGATGAAATCGGATTGGGGCCATACCGTCGCCTTGGGCTCCTTATAGTCATAGACCTGCACGCGCGCGTCCGGGTCCGGCACCTCTTCCCCCGTCACGGGATGGCGCATGGTGGTTACGCCGTCCCAGCGGGTGACGGGCGTGCCGTTCTGGTCTATGCGCGGCGTCCGATCCGCCCATTCCAGAACTGCATCGCCTTGGCGGATATTCTTGAAGTCGCGCAGCACGGGCTCGGACGGGGCGGCGTTGCCATAGGTGCGGAAATGCCATTGCAGATAGCCGATCCACAGCACCAGTTCGGCCACGTTGGCGGCCCAGGGGTTCAGCTCGATGCCCAGAAACTGGTGCGGATCAACTGTGATGGATTGCGTTTGCCTGTCGCCGAGACCGTCCAAGAACGAGATCACTTCTCCTTCTAATCGTTTCATGCCCTCCAGCGCCACGTATAGGAAGTTGCCAGATCCACAGGCCGGGTCGAGCACGCGGATATTGCAGAGCTTCGCCAAGAACTCGCGCACCGTGTCTATGGCGTCGTCCAGCTTGCCGTCCTCTTGCAATGTGATTGCGGCAGCTTGCACGTCCATCCAATCCCCGCGTAGCGGCTCCATTATCGTCGGTGTGACCAATCTCTCGACGTAAGCGCGGGGTGTGAAATGCGCGCCCAGTTTGTGCCGATCTTTTGCTGATAGCGCGCGTTCGAGAAGTGTTCCGAAAATGGCGGGTTCGACTTCGCGCCAGTCTTGTTCGGCAGCGCGGATCAGCAAGCCGAGCTGCAGACTATTTAGGGGGAGCGCCGTCGACTCAGCAAACAATCCGCCATTGAAGCGGAGGAGGTCTCGTCGCAGCACAGGTGAGAAGCCGCCTTTGTCCATCCCCTGCCACAACGCCTCAAGGGTTGGAGCGGCGTTTTCAGGCTGACCCCGCATATCGATCAGAAGGTTGGTGAAGCTATCGGCCGGAATCAGATGAACATCCTCAGCGAACATGGTGAACAAGCACCGCATCAGGAAGCGGGCCGTTACTTCGGGTGCGTGGCCTTGCTCATGGAAAGAGCGCCCCAAGGCCGCCAGCTCGTCTGAAATTTGCCGCGTCACACGAGCTGTTTTCGCCGTCGGATCTAGCGAAGTGGGGTCCATCCACACGGCGTGCAGCAGGTCTAGCGTTTCAGGATCGTGCAAATCCTCGATATCTAATCGGTAGCGTTGCCTGTCAGGAAAAGGCGTGTAGTTCTTTCCCGAGCCGGAAAAGTCTGCGTAGAGATCGATCACATGGCCGATGTCGACGACGATCAGGAAAGGTGGCCATCCTTCCGAGATATCCAATGCCCGGGCGTAAGCATAAGCTTGACCCTTGGCTTTCAGCATCGCGGCGGTCCATGACGGGGTGCCACGCACGGCCATGCCGGCTGCCTGTTTTGTCAAAGGCTCACCGGTGATCAGTTCATGCTGACGCGGATCGGCAATGCGGGCTTTCTGCTCGCTTCCTTGTTTCGCCTCCAAAACGAAACACCCTCGTCGATAAAGATCGATCCGTCCCTTGGAAGTCTTTCCATTATTATGTTTGAACGTGACAGCTCGCTCGAACGAATATTCCTCAAGGGTGCCACCCTTGTTGGGGTCATGGGGGCGTGGAACATCCAACAAGTCGCAGAGTTCGTTGAGGAAGGATTGGGAGTTGCCCAATTCGTTCCCATCGCGACCTTTCCAAGTTTCTATGAATTTTTGAGCGTCCATGCTCGGGCGACCCCATCTCGCGACAACGACCATTCACTCAGCGTTGCTGGTAAAGGAAGCGCTAAGGACTTGAGGCTGTCAATCAGCTCAGTCCAACGAACCCGTCAAAACCTGCTCAATACCCATCACCGCATCCCAATTCAGTGTTTCTAACCGACGATAGGTGCGCCAATGCATGCCTTTGGGTTTGCGCGGCCAAAGATTGGCAATGCTGGGCCCTGCTCTTACTCGCTTATGAGGACTCTCGGGAGCATCCTTGCGGGCATGACCGCACTGCGACGAACCTCTAGTACGTTAAAAGCCTGTTTTTTCCAATTAGTTCAATGATATTTGGACAAAATAAAACCACTCTGAAGTGTGATTTGGTGCCCAGAAGAGGACTCGAACCTCCACGTCCATAAGGACACTACGACCTGAACGTAGCGCGTCTACCAATTCCGCCATCTGGGCACGGGGGTAGGAAGCGGCGCATATAGCGGGGAACAGACCGAGGCGTCAACGCGCATTGGTCAGTTTTCAACCGATGCTGTCGAGATTTACTTCATTTGACGATCGCAGCCTTGAGCGCCGTCCATCGCGACGTGAAACGAAGCGGGCGATCAAACGAAGCTTCATTTCCTATTTTTGATCCAGGAAAGCGGCTGCCGCCGCATTCAAATCGTAAAATCGATCCACCGGATCGATTTTTTGAGCGAAGCTCAACCCGAACGCAGCCCTGAGAGCGATCCATCGCGGAGTGAAACGAAGCGGGTGATCAAACAAAAGTTCATTTCCCGCTGAAAAAGGTCCCCCGGACCTTTTTCAGGTCGGGAAATGGTGGTCGATACTAGGTTCGAACTAGTGACCCCTGCAATGTCAATGCAGTGCTCTACCGCTGAGCTAATCGACCGTCCATGAAGCATGGCGTAATGGACAATCCGGCCGCTCGCGTCAAGACAGGTTTCGCTTTTGATGCAGGTCGAATGCAGAGCCGGTCAGGCCGCCATCACCCGTTCAACCTCGTCTACCAGTTCGCGCAGATGGAATGGCTTGGACAGGACTTTCGAGCCGGCCGGCGTCGGCGCCCCGCCTGACAGGGCCACGGCCGCAAAGCCGGTGATGAAGACAATTTTCATCGCCGGGTCGAGCTCTGCACCGCGGCGGGCGAGTTCAATGCCATCAATACCGGGCATGACAATGTCGGTTAAAAGCAGATCAAAAACTTCCCGCTCAAGTGCCTCCAGAGCACCTTCGCCGTCTTCATAGTCCTGAACATCGTGGCCTGCACGCCGCAATGACGCGCTCAAAAAGCTGCGCATGGCATCATCATCTTCTGCCAGCAGGATCTTGCTCATCAAAGGATCGTCCTCGGTCTGTTGTGAACCTTACTATAAGCGCTGAACCGGTAAACCCGCCGTGAACGCTTTTCAGACTTTTCTGCAATTAACGGACCGCTTTGGAGGAAACTTGCCGAATTCAGGCTTGACCCGGACGCCAGAACGCCGATGTCTATTCGCATGAGTGCTGTGTCCCAGAACCTGATGGATGTGCCCGCGTCGCGCGTCGCGCCGTTCAGCCTGATCGAACCTGTAGCACCCGCGGTTCCGGCGATTTTCGCGTCGCCACATAGCGGGAATTACTATCCTGCGGCGTTTCAGGATCAGCTGAATGTCCCGCTCATGGACCTGCGCCGCACCGAAGACGCGTTCGTCGACGAATTGTTCGCCGGGGTTAGCCGGATGGGGGCGGTGCAGATCTGCGGCACGCATGGCCGGGCCTATGTTGATCTCAACCGGGACGCGCGGGAGCTGGATGAGAGCATGTTCCTTGATGGCGCACCGAGAACCACCGGGCAACAAAGCGCGCGGGTCAAGGCCGGACTTGGCAGTCTGCCGCGAGTTGGGGCCAGTGGCCGGGAGATTTATCGGCGCAAGCTGAGCCGGGCCGAGGGCCGTTCGCGCCTCGATCATGTTCACGATGGCTATCATGACCGCCTGCACGCGCGGCTGGAGCAATTCAAGACCCGCTGGAGCGATGTGATCCTGATTGATTGTCATTCCATGCCCTCACGCCAGGCCGGACGATCCAGTTTGCCGGATATCGTGCTGGGGGATCGGTTCGGATCAAGCTGCAGCCCGCGTCTGACCAGCCTGGTTGAGCGCCGGTTCCGCAAGCTTGGCCTGTCAGTGTCCCGGAATGCGCCTTATGCGGGCGGGTATACCACCCGTCGATATGGGCGGCCCCGACACGGGGTGCATGCGCTTCAAATTGAAATTAATCGCGGCCTTTACATGCGCGAGGATATCGTTGAGCAGCGACCGGAATTCCTCGAGCTGCAGCAGATCATCGAGGACGTGGCCGAACACGTGATTGGTCTGGCTGTCTCTGAAACCTTGTAAAAAAAGGGCCGCGCTGATCAAAGCGCGGCCTTATCAGGTAAGGGAGGAAACGCCAGAAGGCGTCAGCACCGCAGTGCTGTAAATCAACATATTGTGCGACGCACAAAACTCAAGGTCACTTTTGCCGCACCGCCGCATAACTCCCTTGCATCTATGGGATACGGGACTGGAACGTGACCAATTTTCAATTCCGGCACGGCTTTTGCTGAACTGTCTTCGACGATACTGAATTGGGACTCGCAGTTTTTATGCGGTCTCGCCCTTTGGGAGAGTAGAATGACGGATAATACAGACCTGCACGTGGGCAAACGGTTGCGGCGTCGCCGCCGTCTGTTGGGCATGACCCAGCAAGATCTGGCCAGCATGGTGGGGGTTCGCTTCCAGCAGATCCAGAAATATGAATGCGGAGCCAATCGGGTCACCTCTTCGCGTCTGTTTGACCTGTCCCGGGCGCTGAATGTTTCCGTTCAGTACTTTTTCGACGGGATTGAAACCGAAGAGATGAAGGGCGTTGCGGCCAATGACGCCGAACGTCTGGATGGCGATATTCTGAGCCAGAAAGAGACGCTGGAACTTGTGCGGGCCTATTATCGCCTGGGTGAACGTCCGCGTCGCCGCCTTTTGGAGCTCGCCAAGGCTCTGGAAGCTGAGAGCACGGAAACCGGCGCCGCTTGACGAGCTGATGACGCCGCGCGTACACGCGGCGCATGACCAAATCCCCCGATTTTGATGCTGTCTCTGTCGCGGTCGCGCTTGCTGATGTCGCGCGCGCGGCGACTTTACCCCTGTTTCGCGCCCTCTCGCATGTTGAGAACAAAAAGACTGAGGGCTTTGACCCTGTGACGGAAGCCGACCGCGGCGCCGAACGGGCGATGCGATCGGTTCTGGCAGAGCTGCGCCCGGATGATGGCATTAATGGCGAAGAATATGGGGTGCAGCCCGGGTCCAGCGGTTGGACCTGGTTTCTGGACCCTGTCGACGGAACCCGCGCCTTTGTTGCGGGGCTACCGTCATGGACCACACTGATTGGCCTGGTTGATGAGGCCGGAGACGCGGTGGTGGGACTGATCGATCAGCCGGTGCTGGATGAGCGCTATATTGGCACTCCCGAAGGGTCGGTTCTGCGATCCGCAGGCGCGGAAGCGGCTTTGTCCGTCTCGGCCTGTAATGATTTGCGCAAGGCCGTCATCTCGACCACTGATCCGTTCATAATGACACCAGCCGAGCAAGGCGCCTGGACGCACCTGCGCCATACAGCGCCGCTGGTGCGCTATGGACTGGACGCCTATGCCTATGCCCGTCTGGCAGCCGGGACCATTGATCTGGTTGCAGAAGCCGGTCTCGCCCCGCACGACACTGCGGCGCTGATCCCGGTGATCCGCGGTGCAGGCGGGCTGGCGTGTGACTGGCGCGGGCAGCCAGCGACGCCGGGCGGGCAGATTGTCTGCGCGTCAGGACCTGAACTGCTTGAGCAGGCCTTGATCTCACTGCGCCGGTCTGCCGACTAGAGCCGCAGACTGGCCAGACGCGCTGGAAATGAGGTAGACCCGTCAACATGACCGACATCGACCTTGCTGAACACCCGTCCGACATACGGCCCAAACGTGCCCCGAGACCGTGGAAGATTTCGAGCATTATCGATGGACGCGCGCTGCGGATTAAACTGACGGCGGCGGCGCTCGCGAATGAAGGCGATGAGAAAGCGGCACGGCGCCGCGCGCTCGACCTGTTGCATGCCGCTTTGTTTCGCGGCCGCTTGATTGCGCAGGAACGCCTGCAACAAGGCGCAGACGGGATTGATACCGCCCGTTTGCTGGCTGCGGTTCAAGACGAGGTGCTGCACGCCCTCTATGACTACACCACGACGCATGTCATTCGCGTCTCGAACCCGACTGAGGGCGAACGCCTGGCGGTGTATGCAACGGGGGGTTATGGACGGGCCGTGTTGGCGCCGTCTTCCGACGTGGATCTGCTCTTCATCCGGCCCTACAAGGCGAGCGCCTATGCCGAAAGCGTGATCGAATACATGCTGTACGCCCTGTGGGACATGGGGCTGAAAGTCGGTCATGCGTTCCGGACTCCGCAGGAATGTGTGCGGCTGGCGAAAGAAGACGTCACCATCAAGACCAGCCTGCTCGACGCTCGCTTCCTGTTCGGGGACACGACCCTGAAAGAGGAAATGCGGGAGATTTTCAACAGTCAAGCCGTCAGCGGTTATGATGCGCAATTTATTGCTGACAAGCTGGAGGAACGCGATGAGCGCCACGCCCGCCAAGGCAATACACGCTATGTGGTCGAGCCGAATGTCAAGGAAGGCAAAGGGGGTCTGAGAGACCTGCAGACCCTGTTCTGGATCGTCAAACACATGAGCCCGGAAGAGGTGGTGACACTGGAGCACGTGATGCGCCAGGACGTGTTCACCGATCATGAGTATCATGTGTTCATGCGCGCGGCCCGCTTCCTGTGGACGGTGCGCTGTCATCTCCACTATCTGACCGGACGCCCGGAAGAGCGATTGAGCTTCGATCTGCAGCCGGAACTGGCTGAACGCATGGGATACAAGGATCGCGGCGGACAGCTCGGGGTTGAGCGGTTCATGAAGCGCTATTTTCTCGCTGCGAAAGATGTCGGGGGGCTGACCCGGATCCTGACGGCAAAGCTGGAAGAGAGCCAACGCGCGAAACCCGTCGGCTGGCGCCGGTTTCTGCGCCCCGGTGGCACGCCAAAGCCGCTTGAGGACGAGCGCTTTCACGTCATTGGCGGCCGCGTTGGTATTCGCGATGAGGCCGCGTTTCTGGCCAATCCGAGCGGGTTGATGAAACTGCTTCAGATCGCCGACGATGAGGGGCTCGACATTCATCCCGATGCGATGTCTCTAGCCAATCGCAATGTTCGGCTGATCAGCCCCGAGACGCGCCGCGATCCGGAAATGATCCAGATCTTTCTGGACATTCTGCTGGCGGGCAAGGATCCGGGTCTGGCGCTTGACCGGATGAATGAGACCGGGGTTTTGGGACGTTTCCTGCCGGAATTTGGCGGCATTGTCGCGCAAACCCAGTTTAACATGTATCACCATTATACGGTCGACGAGCACACGATCCGTGCGGTTCAGCATATGGCTGAGATGAACCGCGGCGAAGAAGGGTTCGAGCTGGCCGAAACCCTGTTTGAGAAGATCAAACACCGGCGCGCGCTGTATCTTGCCATGTTGCTTCACGATACCGGCAAGGGTCAGGGCGACCAGCAGGTCGAGGGGATGAAGACCTCAATGTCGGCCGCG
The DNA here is from genome assembly GCA_030066975.1 of Henriciella sp. Classification (GTDB taxonomy): domain Bacteria; phylum Pseudomonadota; class Alphaproteobacteria; order Caulobacterales; family Hyphomonadaceae; genus Henriciella. The sequence goes on from JASJAO010000001.1 coordinate 130,318, forward strand.
CGCCGTCTTGGCCTGCCGGAAGAAGAGGTTGAGCTGATCGGCTGGCTGGTCGGCAACCACCTTGAAATGAGTGAGACGGCCCAGAAGCGGGACATTTCCGATCCGCGAACTCTGGTCAAGTTTGCGGCGGTTGTTGGCGATCTGGAGCGGCTAAACCTGCTTTATCTGCTGACGGTGGCCGATATACGCGCGGTCGGGCCGAATGTCTGGAACACCTGGAAGGGTCAGTTGCTGGGCGAACTGTATCATAGCACCAAAGCGGCCCTGCGCGGCGGGCGCACAGACGAAAAGTCGGTTGCTGCAGATCTCAACGCGCGGGCAGAAGCCAACCGACAGCACCTGATCGACCAGTTCGGCAATCTACCGCCGGTGATGCTGGAGCTGGATGAAGCCTATTGGACCGGTTTTGATAATGACACACTGATGCGTCACGCCCAAATCCTGGCCGGGCGTGAGGAAACGATTGTTCGGGTTGAATCAACTTCTGACAGTGGCGGCACAGAAGTGTTTGTCTCGGGACCGGACCGGGTTGGCCTGTTCGCGCGTCTGTCAGCGGCGATAGACAGTCAGAGCGCCAGCATCATTTCTGCCCAGGTCTTCACGACGCAATCGGGCCGGATTGTCGATGTGTTCGTCCTCCAGGACGATGATGGCGGTGCGTTTGCGAAGGGGGATCAGCGCCGTCTTGACCGTTTGCAGGCAAAGGTGCTGGATGCGCTGACCGGCACAGAAGAGATTGCGCCGGTCAAACTGCGCGATGATGCGCGCGAGGCGGCCTTCCTGGTCAAACCGACGGTCGATATTTCTGAGGACGAGTCGACCAATTACACGGTGATTGACGTTGCCGGGCGGGATCGCCCGGGATTGCTGACGGCGGTTGGACGTATCCTGGCCGAGGCCAACGTGACGATCGTGTCGGCGCATGTCGGCAGCTATGGCGAACGTGTTTTCGACGCTTTCTATGTCAACACGCCGGAAGACTTCGGCGCTGCCCAGAAATCGGCCTTAAAAGACCAATTGATTGCCGCGCTTGAGCGCCAGGAACCTGAAGCGCCCAGCACGCCCGCACGCAAACTGCGCCGGGCCAGTGCTGCAGACAGTTTTTAGGTCAGGATACGCCTGTTCAGATGAGCCTGGTTCGAAACACGCTGACCCAATCCAGCCTGACCCTGGCGAGCCGGACCCTAGGCTTTGTGCGCGATATTCTGATCGCCGCGAAAGTCGGCGCAGGGCCGATCGGCGATGCGTTTGTCACGGCCTTGATGTTCCCCAATCTGTTTCGGCGGATTTTTGCCGAAGGGGCGTTCTCGCAGGCCTTTGTCCCGGCTTATGCCCGAACGCTGGAAGCCGAGGGCAAAGCGGCAGCCGACGACATTGCGCGGCAAGTCCTGCGCGGCCTGTTCGCAGCCACGGCGGGCATGGTGATTGTCGCGCAATTGGCGATGCCCTGGATCATGCTGGTCATTCATGGCGGCTATGAGCGCGAGAGTGAGAGCTTTCAGCTTGCGATCCTGCTGACGCAGATCACCATGCCCTATCTTGCCTGTATGGCGCTCGCCGCCTTGCTGTCTGGTGTGCTGAACTCAGGCGGGCGGTTTGTGCTCTCGGCGGGCGCGCCGACCGTGCTGAACCTGTTCCTGATCGCCGCTGCCCTGTTGGGCGACGACAATCGTCAGACCGCCTTCTATGCCGCCATTGCCGTCAGCGCTGCAGGGCTCGCACAAGCCGCGCTGCTCTGGTGGGGGGTGTCACGGCAGAAAGTATCTTTGTCGCTCGGCTGGCCGAAGCTTACGCCGGGGGTGAAGAAAGTCGTCGCGCTGGCCATCCCGGGCACGATTGCGGCCAGTGGCACGCAGATCAACATCCTGGTCAGCCAGGCGCTCGCAAGTTTTGAACCCGGCGCAAAGTCCTGGCTGTTCTATGCAGACCGTCTGTATCAGCTGCCGCTGGGCCTCGTCGGTGTTGCGGTTGGGGTTGCGATCCTGCCGCGGCTCGCGCGCGCCGCCCGCAGCGATGATGGGGTCGGCGGCAAAGCCCTGATGGATGATGGCATTGGGCTGGCCATGGCCCTGACCTTGCCCGCCGCGATCGCCCTGATGGTGGCCCCGGCCTATCTGATTGAGGGCCTGTATGCGCGCGGGGCGTTCCTGATCAGTGACGCCCAGCAAGCCGGTCGCGCGCTTGTTCATTATGGTTGGGGCGTGCCGGCTTTTGTCCTGATCAAAGTGTTGGCACCGGCCTATTTTGCGCGGGAAGACACCAAAACGCCGATGCGGTTCGCACTGATGACCGTGGCGCTGAACACGGTGCTGGGGGCGGGTCTGTTTGTCTGGTTCCGGTCCATGGACTGGGCCGGTTTCCCCGGGCTCGCGATCGCGACCAGTATTGCGGCCTGGGTGAACGTATCGTTCCTGTTCCTGGGGCTGATGCGACGGGGGTGGTATACGCCCGGCGGTCGATTGATCACACGCCTGATCTCAATCGCGCTTGCGAGCCTTGCCATGGGCGGTGTGTTGTATCTGATCGGTTTCAATCTCGCTTGGTTTGAAGCCCTATTGCCGGTGGGCAAATTCCTGCAAGTGCTGGTCTATATCCTGATCGGCGGCCTGACCTATGCGGTGGCGTCAGTTCTGTTTGGGGCGATCCGGCTCAGCGACCTGAAAGCCATGACCCGCCGGGCGTAAATATCGGGGTGTGCAAGCGCCAGCTTTGCGCTAAACCCCCCGCCCATGACGGAACAAACTGCATATTCAGGTCCCCAGCGGATCTTTTCAGGCATTCAGCCGACCGGCAACTTGCACCTCGGAAACTATCTCGGGGCTCTGAAGAAATTTGTCGATTTGCAGACAGACGGCTGGGACGGCGTCTACTGTGTGGTCGATCAGCACGCGATCACCATGCCCTACTCCCCGGCCGAGCTGCCGGATCAAACGCGCCAGATTGCTGCGGCGATGATGGCCTGTGGGCTCGACCCGGATGTCTCTATCATTTTCGTTCAGTCTTCGGTTCGGGCGCATACCGAGCTTGCCTGGGTGTTTAACTGCGTGACCCGGATGGGTTGGCTCGAAAAAATGACCCAGTTCAAGGACAAAGGCGGCGATAATTCCGAGCGCGTATCTGTCGGCCTGTTCGATTATCCTGTGCTGCAGGCAGCGGACATTCTGGTGTATAAGGCGACGCATGTGCCGGTTGGCGAAGACCAGAAACAGCATCTGGAGCTGTCGCGAAATATCGCCGCGCGGTTCAACCAGCAGTTTGACGTGCCCGGCTTCTTCCCTGAACCTGAAGGCCTGATCGAGGGACCGGGCGCGCGGATCATGAGCCTGAAAGACGGCACCAAGAAAATGTCCAAGTCTGACCCGGCCGAAACCTCCCGGATCAATCTGATTGATGATGCCGACACGATCGCCAAGAAGATCAAGAAGGCGAAGACCGATACACTGGGCGATATGCCGGTGACAGTTGAAGAAATGGAGGGCCGCCCGGAAGTTGCCAATCTGGTTGGCATTTACGGGGCGATGGCCGGTCTCAGCGACGAACAGGTGCTGGCAGAATATGGTGGCAAGGGCTTTGGCACGTTCAAACCCGCGCTGGCCGAGCTTGCCGTTGATCACTTGTCGCCGATCACCACGCGAATGCGTGAGCTGATGAATGATCCGGCTGAAATTGATGCCGCCCTCGCCAAAGGCGCAGCGAAGGCCAATGCGGTGGCCGAACCGATCATCGAAGAAGTGCGCCGCGTTGTCGGTTTCTGGCAGGTTTAGGCGGCTAGGCAGGCCTTGGGCGCGCGCAGTTTGAGCTGCCACATCACGCTCTGAGCCGGGATGGCGCTGGGAGCATTGATCGACACGCCGGCGCGGCGCAACACCCCGGCAAGCCACTGGTTGCAGGTATGAAAAGCATGATAGCTGCCTTTCGCGCGGTAGAAAGCGGACGCGCCAGGATAATGGCCGTCGGCCAGCCGGATCGGCTCGTCGTCCTCGGTTCGCGCAAATCGGGCTTCAATCAGACGCGCAACCTCGTCCATGCCCTCAGTCGACAAGGCAACCGTGACCGCCTCATCCAGAAAATACGTCTCCGGCGTGTCCGGCGTGGCGATGACATGGAGCACCGTGGGACTGGGCGGAATGATCGCGGCGATGGACCGCGCGAGGGTCGGGCCGTCTCGGTAAAAGCTCTCATCGCCCCAGCCTATGACAAACCAACTGGCGGTCGGCCACGCCTGTCGAAGGGTGGATGCTTCGGAAAACACATGCGCTGGCAGGTAGAAATTTGTGTGAAATCCATTGCTGGCGACCTGAAGGGTCGCGCAGTTTTCCGCGCTCGGTTTTCCGGCAACCGATCTTGGATTGAAGACCACGCATATCGCCAGGACCAGTCCGAGAAGGGTGATCCCTTTATGCCGCCAAAGCGTCTTCATGGGTCCAGGCTCCCGTCTGCTATCTTGGACTGCACACGCAATTCTGGACAAGAATATGACGCATTGGTCAGAGGGTTGAACACCACTAGATAGACTTGAGCACAGGAGATCTCATGACCAGACTTTTTGCCCTTCCCGCACTTGCGGCCTTTGCTGTTGCCTGTTCACCCGCCGATGCCCCGACACCGACGGCGCCTGAGGCAGGACCGGTTCTGTCTTACACCGACGCCTTTGTGATGGAGCCGATTGGTGGCCGTGATATGACGATGGGCGGGGTCGTTGTGTCAGTGGAAGGGGCTGATGTGCGCCTGACCAGCGCCAGTTCGCCCGCATTCGGCACGATCGAACTGCACACGATGGCGATGACAGATGGCAAGATGCAGATGCGTCAGGTTGACGGGTTTGATGTCAGCGAGAGCGAACCTCTCGCCCTGGAGCGCGGCGGCAATCACCTGATGATGTTCGACGTCGGCGAAGGTGTGACGAGCGGTGAGACCGTTGATATCACTTTGAATTTTGAAACCGAAGGTGAGCCGCTGACTCTGGTGGTTGAAGCCGATGTCCGCGCGGTAGGTGAGTAATTCCGCGACGCAATCTCTAGCCTTGTGACAGGCTGCGGTTTACTCTGATTGGTAGCCAGCGAGGTGAAACATGCCGACAGTTGACGTCAACGGGATCAAGCTTGCCTATGAAAGTCATGGGAATGAGAGTGCCCCTCCAGTACTGCTGATCATGGGCCTTGGCGCGCAACTCACCATGTGGCCGGACCAGCTGATCCGTGACATTACCGGTGCGGGCTTTCGCGCGGTGACGTTTGACAATCGTGATATCGGCCTGTCGCACAAGCATGACGGTGAGCGGGTACCGAAGCCGATCCCGCAGATGCTGGCCAAGCGGATCGGGATCACGCTGAAAACGCCTTATAGGCTGGTGGATATGGCCGGGGATGCCGCGGGGCTGATGACGGCGCTGGAGATCGACAATGCCCATATTGTCGGGGTGTCCATGGGCGGCATGATCGCCCAGCATCTCGCTGCGCTTCACCCGTCCCGCGTCGCGTCCGTGACCGCCATCATGACGACCACGGGCAACCCGAAACTGCCCCGACCCGGCAGGGAGGTGTTTCAGGCGATGCTGCGCCGCGGCCCGGTTCCGGAGACGCGTGAGGGTCGGATCGATATGTCTGTGGCAACCTTTGGCGTGATTGGAACCCCAGGGGAGGATCACAACACCAATGGCATGCGGGATCGGATCACGGCGAGCTACGACCGAAACTATGATCCGTCTGGTTTGGCCCGTCAGATGGCCGGGATCATTGCCAGCGGCGATTTTCGCAAGATGACCCGTCGCGTTCAGGCCCCGACCCTGGTCATCCATGGGTCAGCCGATCCGCTGGTTCCGGTTGAAGGCGGTATGGACATTGCGAGATTGGTGCGGGGAGCACGTCTGGAAGTGATTGACGGCATGGGACATGACATGCCGCCACGCTTTTTGCCGAAAGTGACCGGCATGATGCTGGATCACTTCAAAGCGACAGAACTGTTGCAGGCTTAAGGCCGGAGCTCGCGCGGGCGATCAGCCGTCCTTGGCGGCGATCTGATCGGCCAAGTCGACAATCACTTTCGCCTGTTTCCAAGTCGCGTCATCCTGCATCTTGCCGTCAAGCATGGCGACGCCGGCTCCGTCCGGGATCGCCTCAAGGACACGGCGGGCAAAGGCGACCTCGTCCGGGTCCGGGCTGAAGACAAGTTTGGCGACATCGATCTGGCTTGGGTGCAGGGTCCAGGTGCCGACGCAGCCGAGCAGGAAAGCATTGCGGAACTGCTGCTCACAGGCCTCCAGATCAGCGATGTCGCCGAAGGGGCCGTAGAAGGGTTTGATGCCCGCCATGCCGCAGGCGTCGACCATTTTGGCGATTGTGTAATGCCAGGGGTCCTGCTGAGCGGCGGCTCTGGCTGAGCCGTCTTCCTTGGGGTCTTCGATGACGCGGTAGAAGGGATGTCCGCCGCCGACGCGAGTTGTCTTCATCTTGCGACTGGCGGCAAGGTCAGCGGGGCCGAGCGAGATGCCCTGCATGCGCGGAGAGGCAAGGCAGATATCCTCGACGCGCGCCACACCTTCGGCCGTTTCGAGGATCGCGTGAAGCAGGATCGGCCGGGTCAGGCCGGCCTTGGCTTCCAGCTGCGCGACCAACTGGTCGACATAATGAATGTCCCATGGCCCTTCGACCTTGGGGATCATCAGGACATCAAGTTGGTGCCCGGCTTTGGTGACAAGTTCGGTGACATCGTCGAGGAACCAGGGCGAGTTGAGGCAGTTGACCCGGCTCCAGAAGCCGGTGCCTTTGGCCTGCCAATCGACCATATTGGCCATCTCGATCGTGCCAGCGCGCGCCGCCTCTTTCGCATCTGCCGGGATCGCGTCTTCCAGATTGCCCAGCACCACATCGCACGTATCGGCCATGCCGGGTACCTTTGAACGCACTTTTTCCAATTGTGGTGGAACGAACTGAATCATCCGCTCGACCTTGGTCGGCAGTTCCAGCAGCGGGGCGGGGGCACCGGCAGCAAGAGGCTTGAAGAATTGGCGCGGCGCTTTCTGGCTCATAAGGGATCTCCGAATTTCGCGGCACCTTATCGCGCATAAGCCTCACGACAATGGTGGGATCGTCGCAGCGTGGTTCAAATGCACCTCAGGTCGCTAAGGGATGACTGGTTTCGAGCAGTTCAGACAGTTCGTTGGTCAGCACATGGGTATAGATCTGCGTGGTGGAAATGTCAGCATGGCCGAGCAAGGTCTGGACGCTGCGCAAGTCCGCCCCGCCCTGAAGGAGGTGGGTGGCATAGGCGTGGCGCAGCGCATGGGGGTGGACCCGTGACGGGTCGAGATTGGCTTTGACGGCGAGCGCTTCGAGCATCTGACCCACGCGGCGACGGGTCATGTGACCTGACTTGCCGCGTGAGGGGAACACAAAGGCTTCGGCCCGGCCACGCGCAAGCGAGCCTTCCGGCAAGCTGTCTTCACGCACAGCGAGCCAGTTGCTGAGCGCCAGCAAAGCTGGGCCGCCGAGCGGGCAGAGCCGTTCCTTGCCGCCTTTGCCCCGAATGATGATTTCACGCGTTTCCCAACGTCCGAGCCGCCGTCGCGGGAGCGCGCCAAGGGTCAGGCCAACCAGCTCACTGACGCGCAAGCCGCTGCCATAGAGCAGCTCCAGCAAACAGGTCAGGCGGATATCGTCCTGGCACGCGCCCAGCAAGCGGGTCACCTCTTCGCGCGACAGCACGTCGGGGATATCGCGGCGGGTTTTCGGGCCTTCCAGACGAGAGGTTGGATCATCCTTGCGGTCGCCTTCCTCAAACAGGAAACGAAAGAACCGTTTCAGCGACGAGAGTTTACGGGCCTGGGTGGAAACTGCCAAACCATCCTTGGCGAGCGAGCGCAGCCACCCGGCGAGCTCTTCACCGGTCGCATGGGTCAGTCCCCCGCCGAGATAGCCTGACGCATCGAGCAGATCGCGGCCATAGGCATCCAGCGTATTGGCAGACGCGCCGCGCTCGGCAGACATCATCTCCAGAAAGGCTTCGATACGGGCAAGATCAGACATGGAGCGACGCTACACAGCGCAGGTTAGCCAAACGAAAACAGGCGCCCCGAAGAGCGCCTGCTGACTTTTGGTTTGGCTGATGCCGCCGCTATTCGGCCGGTGAGGCCTTGGGCTCTACATAAGGCCTGCCATCAGAGCCAAGCATGATGGAGTCGCCGTCCTCTGTATCCGGATCGCCATTCTTGCGATGGATAGCGAGCACGACGCCGGAAAGTGCGATCACCGCAATAAGGTTTGGTAAGACCATTGACGCGTTCGCAATGTCTCCAAACCGCCAGATAAAGCTTACGGGGAATGTCGTTCCAATGAAAATTAGGACGACCCAAAGATACCTGATCGGATGCGTCGCCCACTCGCCGACCACATAAGTGGCCGCCTGTTCAGCATAGTAAGACCAACCGAGAATTGTAGTGAAAGCAAATACCGCGAGACAGATGGTCACGAAAATGCCTCCAAAGCCTCCGGGCAGCGCTTTATTAAACGCTTCGTTGGTGATCGCTGCAGAACTCAAGCCATCAGCTTGAAAAACGTACTGTGTCGTCTCCGAAACGCCTTGAGCTACGAGCTTCGGATCAGTCACCCAGGTACCGCTTGCCGACAGGATGACCAGCGCGGTCATCGTGCAAATGATCAGGGTGTCGATGAATACGCCAATCATGGCGATTTCACCCTGTACAACCGGGTTTTTGGTCTGGGCCGCCGCATGGGCGATTGGCGCGGACCCCTGGCCTGCTTCATTAGAGAACAGACCGCGTGCGATGCCCTCGCGAACCGCGAACAGGACACCATAACCGGCCAAGCCGCCTGCAGCTTCCTGCCAGCCAAATGCCGACTTGAAGATCATGGCAAAAGCTGCCGGGACGTTTTCGAAGTTCAGAATGAGCGCCACTAAGGCGATCAGGATGTAAGTTGCAGCCATAACGGGTACAACTTTACCAGCCACACTCCCAATCGACTTGATCCCCCCAATGATTACCGCAAACGTCAGAGCTGCAATGATCAGCCCGACACCCCAGTTTGGCATCGTAAAACCCGTAAACCGGTCGACATCAGCAACAACCGTTTGGGTTATGGAATTTGACTGGATCATCCCGCCAGTCACCGCGGCGGAGAACATACACCCTATGCAGAACAGGATACTAAGCCATTTCCAGTTCTTCCCAAGACCATTCTTGATATAGTACATGGGGCCACCATTGATGCGGCCATACTCGTCCTTTTCGCGATACTTGATCGCCAGCGAGGACTCCGCGAAAGCTAGCGCCATGCCAAAGAGAGCCGTAATCCACATCCAGAAAATCGCACCCGGGCCGCCAACAGAAATCGCTGTGGCCACACCGGCCAGGTTGCCGGTACCGACCTGACCTGAAAGCGCCGTCGAGAGCGCTTGCCAAGGCGTGATCTGGTTTGGATCACCGTTTCCTTTTCTTCCAGCCCAGACTTCTCCAAGAGCAGGTCCCAGACGCCGTAGCGGCCGAAAACCCAGGCGGAACATGAGATAAAGCCCTGTGCCGAGCAGAAGCACGGCAATTGGGCCGAACGAGAAAATCTGCCTCCCATACCAACTTCCCCCCCAGAGGAAGTTGCTCAGTTCGATGATGAAGGTTTGTAGCGCTTCCATAATGCCTCCCCGGCATACTGCTCTGATCTGATGTCGGCGACAGTAGAACAGAAACGGGCGCTGTGAAGCGCCGGGGGCATATTTTTGCAGATATGTGACGTCGTGAGCGCTGTCTAACCGCTAAACCGTTTCAGCCAGCGCATAGTCCCGGCGCGCAGAGGTGATCACCAGAACCACACCAGCGAGCACGTCCAGCAAAGCCATAACCGTGATGATGAAAAAGACCGATGTGGCGAAGTTCGGATGGAGCAGAAACGCCATCATGCAGACGATGAAAAGCAGCATCGAGAAAGCGTGGTTCAGGATTGTCGCCGTCCCCGTGCTGGTCGATTTCAGGATTTCCACGAACAAGACCGCGATCGACAGCAGCAGCAGCGCGTCACCTTTGGTCATCACCCATTCGGTGCCGCCCGCCATCATCGGCACAGAAAAGAATTTCTGTCCGAGCACCGCCATGAGAGGGGAGCCATTGTCAGTGAGAACTTCACCGCCGGATGTAATCGTGGCGGGATCGCCGCTAATGGTCAGGGCGATCAGGCAGTAAATCCCGACGGGAATTATGAATAGTGGAAACGCGCTCAATGTGGCTCGCATTGGTCTTCCCCTGATGGACGGGATATTCGGTGCTGTTTTGACATCCCGCTGGTTCGATGAACCTCATATACGCAGAGACTTTAGGCATATCCGTGGTTAACGCCTCATGAGTTTTTCTGCAGCAATTCAGTCATTCACCCATAATGGAGGGGAGAATGCGCCGATTTTTTGTTCTCGCAGGACCACCCGGGGCGGGCAAAACAACCGTTCTAGAGATCCTGTCGGCGCGTGTTACCTGCGTGGCCGAGCCTGCGCGGCGCGTTCTAGCCGCACAACGGGCAAGCGGCGAGCGCGGAACCGGCGATCAGGATCCGGCGCTGTTTGTCGATCTGATGTTGAAGACCGCGATCGCAGACTTTGATCACGCGCGCGGGCTGACCGTGTTCGATCGGGGGCTCCCGGACCTGCTCGCCTTTTGTGAGCATTATCGCCTGTCAAAGCGCGCGGTTCTGCGTCATGTCCGGGCTCGTAGATACGATCCAACCGTGTTCTGGTTTGCACCCTGGCGCGCGATTTACGTGCAGGATGACGAGCGAACGCTGGACTTTCCGGGGACGGTTCGGTTTGGGAACAGGATCCGGGCGGCCTACCGGCAGTCTGGCTATCACCTGATTGATGTGCCGTTTGGCACGCCGCAGGCACGGGCCGCCTTCATTCTGGATCGCATCTAAAGTTCGTCGGCAGCGCCGGGATTGCGCCGTCTGCGGATCAGCCACATCACGCCGCGCAAGTCGGACAGCGCGGCCCAGAGGCGTCCGAAATTGGTGTATTTCGATTGGCCCGCGCCGCGTTCGCGGTGGTTCACATCCATGAATTCGACGCCATAACCGTCAGCCCTCATCAGGGCCGGCATATAGCGGTGCATGTGATCGAAATAGGGCAGCGACAGGAAGGCCTCGCGGTTCATCACTTTGATGCCGCACCCGCTATCGTCGCAATCATCGCGCAGCATGCGGCGGCGAATGGCGTTGGCAAAGCGGCTGCCAAAGCGCTTCCAGGCGGTGTCTTTGCGACTGGCGCGGCGCCCCATCACCATCATCAGGTTTTCCGGCGCATCGGCGCGCGTCAGGCTGCGATAAAGCGCTGGAAGGTCGGCCGGATCATTCTGGCCGTCACCGTCCAGGGTTCCCACCACGGGCGCACGTGCGGCCTGAATAGCGCTGCGCAGGGCGCGCGATTGACCGGCATTGCGGCGATGGGACAGGACACGCAGTTGCGGATAGGTGTCTTTCAGCCCCGCTAGAACGATCCGCGTGTCATCGGTAGAGGCGTCATCGGTAACCACGATTTCATAAGCGCGTCCCTCCAGCGCGGCGGCGATTTCAGAGATCAGCTGGGCGGCATTTCCGGATTCATTGTGCATCGGCACGCAGACGGAAAACTCTAAGGAACTGGACACGAGGCACGGCTCTCCAATATGGCTACCGACCGCGTTTAAGCGAAAACGGGTGATTGCGAAACCACCGGGATGAGGACAGACATCTAATTATGGCCGCATTGCCCATTGATCCCCTGTTGCCTGAGATCTGTGAGATGTTGAAATCGCATCAGCGTCTGGTGCTGGCCGCGCCGCCGGGGGCAGGGAAGACGAGCCGGGTGCCGCTGGCGCTGGCCGGTTGTCTGGCCGGTCAGGCGGCACTGCCGGGCAAGATCCTTTTACTGGAACCACGCCGTGTCGCTGCGCGCATGGCGGCAGAGCGCATGGCCTCGACGCTCGGCGAAAAAGTCGGCCAGCGCGTGGGATTGTCGACACGGATTGAGCGCCGCGTCTCGAAAGCCACTGTGATTGAGGTGATCACAGACGGTCTGTTCATTCGCCGGTTGTTGAGCGACCCGGAGCTCACCGACATCAGCGCGGTGATCTTCGATGAAGTGCATGAGCGCGGGCTGAACACTGATCTTGGCCTGGCTTTGTGTCAGGAGGTTCAGGGCGCGCTGCGCGATGATCTGCACCTGCTCGCCATGTCGGCGACGCTTGATACGGCGCGGTTCTCAGCGAAGCTGGATGCACCGGTGATCGAGAGTGAAGGGCGGCAGTATCCGGTTGAAACACGCTATCTTGGGCGGACGCGCGACCGGTTGGAAGACCAGATGGCGAAAGCGATCATGCGCGCGCATCGTGAAACCGAGGGCTCGATCCTCGCCTTTCTGCCCGGCGCGGGAGATATCCGCCGCACCGCCGAGCGGCTGGAGGGCCTGAGCGATACAGACATTGCGCCGCTTTACGGGGCCCTGTCCCCGAAGGAACAGGACGCCGCGATCCGCCCGCGCAAGGATGGCGGGCGCAAGATCGTGCTGGCGACCGATCTCGCCGAATCCGCACTGACGATTGAAGGGGTTTCAGTGGTTGTCGATAGCGGGATGGCGCGGGTGCCCGAAACCGATCCAAGCGGCATCTCGACCAAGCTGGTGACCATCCGGGCTGCGCGCGCCAATGTCGATCAGCGCCGGGGCCGTGCCGGGCGGCTTGGGCCGGGCATCTGTTATCGTTTATGGGATGAGGCTGAAACACGGGGACTGGTTGCGGCGCCCACACCAGAGATTGTCGGCGCGGACCTCAGTGGCTTGCTGCTGACGCTCGCCGATTGGGGCGAGCGTGATCCCAAAGCGCTGAACTGGATAGATGCGCCGCCGAATGGACGGGTTGCAGCCGCGCGCGCAGGTTTGGTTGCGCTGGGGGCGCTGGATGAGGCTGGCAACCTCACCACGAAAGGCAAATCGATGACGCGCCTGCCGCTGTCGCCGCGATTGGCTGCCCTGATCGTCGGGGTTGATGCGCCGGGCGAAAAGGCGCTGGCGGCGCGCATCGCGGCGCTGATGGGCGAGGTGGGCGTGGGTGGGGCAAGTCCGGACCTGGTCGAGCGCCTTGCACGATTTGAGCGTGACACATCCGCGCGAGCGAAAGCCTTGCGCCGTCAGGCCGATACGTGGTCAGGCGGGGCGGCCCCCACGGGTCATCCTGCCACAATCCTCGCGGCCGCCTGGCCAGACCGGATCGCGCGGCGCCGAGACGCAGACAGTGAGACTTACATTATGGCGTCAGGGCGCGCCGGACAGCTGGATGCGAGCGCCGCCCTGTCCAAATCCGAATGGCTGGTGGTCGCGGATCTGATCGGTGCCGCGAAGGCTGGACGGATTACGCTGGCAGCGGCGCTGTCTGAACAGGAGGCGCAGACATTCGGTCAGGTGGAAACACGGGAAGTGGCGGCGTTCGATCCCAAGACCGGGCAATTCAAAGCGCGGCGGGTCAAGGCGATGGGCGCGATCATTCTGTCTGAAACGCCGTTGCCGAAACCGTCGGGAGATACCGCGCGCGACGGTTTTCTGGAGCATCTTCGAGAACATGGCTTTGGTCCGACAGGGTTGGACGCTGTGGTAAAGTCCTTTTGCAGGAGGCTGGAGGTTTTGCGCCGAGCCTTCGGTGAAACCTGGCCGGAGCGCACGGTTGAAGACTTGCAGCGGGATGTAGAAACCTGGCTCGGCCCGGCCTTGGGGCAAGCGGGATTTGAACTTCCGTCCAGGGGTACAGTTCTGAACGCCTTGAAGGCGACGCTCGACTGGCCCCTGCCTCAGGAGCTGGACGGGCTGGCGCCGCTGCGGGCTGAACTGCCATCCGGGCGCAAGGCGGAGATAGACTGGCTGGATGAGCGCGCGCCACTGGTCGAGTGCCGGGTTCAGGAATTGTATGGCTGTGGGCAGCATCCAAGCGTCGCAAAGGGGCGCTGCCCGCTGACCCTGCAAATGCTGTCGCCCGGGGGCAAACCGGTGGCGACGACGCAGGACCTGCCCGGGTTCTGGGCGGGCGGCTATCTGGATATGGCGAAGGATATGCGCGGGCGTTATCCCAAGCATGACTGGCCGGATGATCCGGCCACGGCCACGCCACATGCCGGAATGACCAAGGCGCGCCTGGCACGCGGCTGAAGCTTAAGCGTCTGGCAGGATCTGCGCCAGCCGTCCCCCGACGCGGATCGGGCAGACCTGCTTGGCAAGGCCGGTCTCGTCATCGGTTTCAACGTATAGACCACAAAGCGTCCCCTCCCCCAAAGCCGGCTCATACCGCCGACCGGGAAGCTGGGTTGAGAAGCGGCGAACCGAATTGTCCTTGGCCATGCCGATTACACTGTCATAGTCGCCGCACATCCCGGCATCGCTCTGGAATGCTGTGCCGCCAGACAGGATCATGTGATCGGCGGTCGGGACATGGGTATGACTGCCAACGACGACACTGGCACGGCCATCGCAATGGTGTCCCATCGCCATTTTTTCGCTCGTCGCCTCACAATGGATATCAACGATGACAGCATCGGCGACGACGCCCAGCGGCATCGCATCTAGCGCCTCATCGACAGCCCCGAAGGGATTATCCAGCAATTGTTTCATGAACACGGTCCCTTGCGCCTGGATCACGCCGACGCGGCGTCCATCGGGCAGCACGAACAGATTGGACCCCTGCCCGGGCGCTCTGGAGGCTGCGGGATAGTTGACGGGGCGCAATAGCCGCGGCTCTCGGGTGATATAAGTCAGCGCTTCACGCTGATCCCAGGCATGATCGCCAAGCGTCAGACAATCTGCACCCGCGCCAAAGAATTCGTTCGCGATGGCTTCCGTCAAACCAAAACCACCCGCCGCGTTTTCTGCATTGACCACAACAAAGTCGAGACCAAGTTGCGCGCGAACAGATGGCAAATGTTCATTTACCGCAGCTCTTCCCGGTCTTCCGACAACGTCGCCAAAGAATGCAAGTTTCATAAGTTGGTTATGCGCCGGACTTGTAGGAATTACCAGTAATACATGAAAAAGGTGCGCTCCGTTGCCAGAGCGCACCTTCGGATTGGCATCTTGCCGAGGCTACTTGTGGGTCGCTGTGAACCCGAGTGTATCCTTGGTGTAGGCAGCCGGATCAGGGTTTTCCATGATCGAGGCGAAGGACAGTGGCTCAGCCGGATCAAGCTTGACTGTGAGTGTGCCAGGCTCGGTAATGAAGCTGGAGAGGGCTGTCGTCAGTTCGGTGACCAGGCCCATATCGATGCCTGTCCCCTGGGCCATCATTGGCGCCATAGCCAGCCCCATTGAGGCCTGAGAGCGCAGCTCAGCAGGATCCTGACCCGATTGTGTGGCAACAGCGTTCAGGATCCGGTTGACCAGACTGTCATCGTCAATCGACAGTTCGAAGCCATGGACTGTCAGCTTGCCCATCGCTTCAGTCATGGCTGCTGGATCTGGCTCAGCGCCAGCCGCGAGATCGGCCATATTAAAGCTCGCCATCGCCTCTTTGGAATAAGCGCTATAGCCTTCAATCTTGCCGCCAAAGCTGATTTTGGCTCCGTCAACCAGTTCGAGATAGTTTGAACCGGCGTCAAAATCGACGATATCCCGGTCAGGATCGTACTCGCCAATGCTTTCACCCTTCAAAGTCAGGCTTTCATAGCCGACCATGCTGAGGCCTTGCAGCAGGGCTGCACCCGCCTCACCCCCGTCGGCATCAGCATCGAGCGTCATTGTGTAAGGCTTGGTGACATATTTTACCGGCTGCCCGGCATCGTTGCGGGTGACATAGCCTTCAAGCGAAGGCATTGCGAAGGACGCCCCGGCCGCGGCGATTGAGAGATCTGACATCGCAAATGAGTCATAGCCCGGGTCCATCGGGTTTTCAGAGGCCAGGTTCATCAGCGCGCCGATCATGGTCTCAGGATCGTCGCTATTCTGCTGGATCGCCTCAATGAACCGTGCATCAATATTGGTCGCCGTTACGCTGCCGAGGCTGACATCGACATCGATATCGTCAGAAGAATCAAACACGTCCACAGTCAGGCCGCTCAGGGTCGCCTTCTTGGCGGAGAGATCGCCCATGTCGCGAATTTCGATGGAGTCGATGCCGAATGTGCCTTCGGCTTCATCTTCGGCGAAATTGCCGGTCAGGCCTGTCATTGACCAGGAATCAAACACCACTTTGTCAGCGGTCGGGAAGGGAACCTCGCCGCCTTGCAGGCTGGCGGCCATCCAGGCTGCGAGCTCCGGCGACGGATTGATCAGTTCAATATTGCCGAGCTTGACTTCCGCGTTCTCACCTTCCGGGGCGGTGAACGAGATATCGTTCAGGCTCATTTTTGAGAAACTGGCCTGACCGTCGACCATATCGAGGCCCTCAAAGACCAGAGATCCGGCTTTCATCGCCTCTTCGCCAGCAATGGTCAGGTCAGAAAAGGTCGCTTTCGCGCCATCTACCGAGCTGTCGCCAAACGTCAGAACTCCGCTGCCGGAATCAACCAGGGACATGGCGGCGAGGGCGTCTGCCGCCTCGGCTGGGTCGCCTTCGCCGATAATGATCTCGGCCAGTGTCACATCAGCCGCTTCGGTCGCCGGCTCGGAAGCGTTACACCCCGCAAGCAAGGCCAAGGTTGCGGCGCCAATCATTAGATGTTTCATAATTTAGTCCCCTGTAAGACAAGAATCGATACGGTTATGACATATTCCGTTTGAGGCGTATTTAATGATTATCGATAAAGGCGACAAGATGGCATTGACCACAAAATGTGGGCAGGCGGTCAAAGTTCGACTGGAAATCAACCCAAAGGCCAGGCGGCTGATCCTGCGATTGGACCGGCGTACCAATGAGTTTGTGGCGGTTGCGCCCTCAAAGCATAGCCTGCCTGAGGCGGCTGCCTTTGCAGAGGAACGGGTGGACTGGATGGCCGCGCAACTGTCGGAGATGCCTGATCTGCGCCGTGTCGCCGAAGGTGGGGTCTTGCCGATTCGGGGGGTCGCAGTCGAGATCAGTCTTGATGGCCCGGGTCGCCGCGCCGTGCTGGAGACCCATGGAAGTGCCCCGCGGCTTCGCGTCCCGGGCGCACCGGAAACCGTCGGAAAAAGGGTGACTCGCTTCCTGAAAGCCGAAGCGCTGCGCGATCTCAACGCGTCGGTGCAGACCTATTGCGCGCTGCTTGGGGTGAGAATGCGCCGGATTGCAGTCAAGGATACACGCTCACGCTGGGGATCGTGTACGTCGGAGGGGGTCCTGTCTTTCTCCTGGCGCCTGATCATGGCACCGCCGCGGGTGCTCAACTATGTCGCCGCCCATGAATGCGCGCACCTGCTGGAAATGAATCACAGCCGCGCCTTCTGGAGCCATGTCGAAACCTGCCATCCGGACTGGAAGACCGATCGCGCCTGGCTTCGACAAAACGGTGCGGAACTGCACGCGTTTCGTTTTTAGGTTGTCTCCGGAATGAGATCCAAGGGTGGCTCGGGCTTATGCTCAGGGGCAAAGCTGATCAATGTGGTGCCTTCGCCGCCGCGGGGCTCGCGGTTCGGCCCAATCAGCATGAATGAGCCGTCCGGGCGTATTTCAGCGACGATATCGGCTTTGCTACGTTCATCAAGGAAGTGTTTGAGCGTGTATTTGTCGCTCAGTTTCGTTCGCGCAAAGGTCCAGCCGCTATACTGGTCGCGGACCAGACTGTCATAAGTGCGTCCGCGCCGGATCAAGGTCCGGCCCCGGGCGTTGGAGCTGACGCCGCGGTCATCATTCTCGTCACCATCGTTCAGCGACAGCTGATAGACCATATGGCGACCGACTTCCGGGGCGAACTGATTACAGACCAAAGCATTGTAGGAATCATTGGTCGAGAGGGCGACCACCGTTGAGAACCGGGAATGGTCGAGCTTCAATTCAGCATCTTCGGAGAGCACTTCGCCGAGGAACACATCCAGTCCAGCCTCGCGGGACGCACGCAGCCGACGATAACTGCTGTCGGCGATGATGACTTCAATCCCGGTCTCTTCGAGCGCTTTGGCAAATTCCTGGCTCCAGGTATTGGCCCCGACGACTAGAACGCCCGGGCGCTCCTTACGCGAGAGCCCGAGCGCGCGTGACAGCGGCCCGATCGTAAAGCCATGCATGACGACGGTCGTAAACACCATAGCAAACGCGAGAGGTGTGATCTGGTCGGCGCCGGAGAAGAAGAACCGGCCTTCACGCGACAGGTCGACCAGCAAAGACCCGAACAGGCCAGAGACGGCCACAGCGACAATCCCGCGCGGCGCGATCCATCCCAGCAATATGGCTTCCTTGCGCGACAGCGTGCCAAAGGTCGAAATCCAGACTGACAGAGGCCGAACCACGAACAACATGCAGAACAAAAAGGCCAATGTGTTCCAGTTGATCGCGCGACT
The DNA here is from genome assembly GCA_030066975.1 of Henriciella sp. Lineage (GTDB taxonomy): Bacteria > Pseudomonadota > Alphaproteobacteria > Caulobacterales > Hyphomonadaceae > Henriciella. The sequence goes on from JASJAO010000001.1 coordinate 148,732, forward strand.
GATGGTTTCCGGTGTGAGATCGGCGGTCAGCATGACAAAGACGCCCGAGACCAGAAGGACAGCGATGTCCTCCTTGAATTTCTGCAATTCTGTCAGGCCAGCCAGTTTGGAGTTGCCCAGCGTCATGCCGTAGGCGGTTACAGCGACCAGGCCAATTTCCTTTTCGAACATTTCCGCCATCGCATAGCAGAGAATGATGGTGGCAAGGATAAGCGGGGCTTTCAGGTACTCAGGTGTCCAGCCTTCCCGGAAGACCTTCGCCATAATCCAGCCAAATGCGATCCCGAGCGCAATGCCGAAACAGGCCGCCATAATGATCCAGACCCCGGCGCCGAAGACGCTCTGGCCCTGTGAGGCCACCCGGATGAATTCGTACGCCGCGACCGCAAACAGGGCCCCGATCGGATCGTTGACAATGCCTTCCCATTTGAGGAACTGCGCGGGCTTACCGCTGAGCTTGGATTGACGCAGCAGCGGCATGATCACCGTTGGCCCGGTCACCACCATGACACCGGCGAACACGACCGCGCTGGCCCAATCGAGCCCGCCTGCATAATGGGCCGCAAAGGCCCCGAGGAGCCAGGCCAGTGGCCCGCCCAGAAAGACCATACGCCGGACCGCTGCCCCGGCATCGCGCAAGTTTTCGAACTTGAGCACAAGCCCGCCTTCAAACAGGATCACCGCGACTGCCAGCGACACAATCGGTCGGAAAACTTCACCAAAGGTCTGGGACGGGTTGAGCAAGGGCTCGCTGAAAATGAGCGACCATAGCGGGCCAACCGTCAAACCGGCGAGCGACATCAGCACAATCGCCGGGGCCTGCAGGCGCCAGGCGAGCCATTGCGCGCCGAGCCCCAGCGCCCCGATCAGCGCGCACGCGAAGATCACGTCACTGCCAACCGCACCGGCCAGAAGGATGTTAAACTCCATCAGGGCTCCTTGCTGCTGGCAAGATCAGGACAAAGCTTCAGAGTCGGCATTTCGGGAAAAATCGAAGCCAATCTCCCGCTGACCATAGTCACCTGCCTCATAGCGCGTGATCTGGGTCTGGAACCAGTCCAGAACATGCTCATAGAGATGGTCATAGAAGGGCTCAGGGTCATTCTCGGCCAGCGGAATCGACAGCGTGTACTCTTCCCCCCCGGCGATCCGGGTGATGAAGGTTTCGCCAATTTTCTGACACTCAATGGTGACCCGCATCCAGTCCGTTCCGGTTGAAACCCGGAAAGCGAGGCCAAACAGAACTGGCCCAAGGGGACGAAACCCGGCGGGCGGAATTGAGTAGGCCTGGTCGCCATAATCCTTCGCCTCGAACGCCCCCATAGGCGGCACCAGACGCACGCAGACCCCGTCGGTCGACCCGATATAGGCGCAAAGCCCTTCCCGCAACTCTTCTGCCAGACCCCGAACCCGCGAATAGTTTTCGCCGGCCAGCTTCTGGTAATGGGCCACTGTTCGGATCAATTCGTCGAATCGCGACATGTCGCAGCTCCCCTCATCAAGCTCTGATTCAGCCTAGAGCGCCTCACCCCGCAAGACTAGAGGCCTGTTACAATCATTGCTTATGCAACACGGAGACTGGGTCGAAACCGTGCAGCCGAGATGGCGAGATCCATATCGCCAAGATCAGGCTTGAGGTGAGCTGGCAGGGCCGCGCGCGCGAGCTCGATCGCCGTTCCCGGCGCGACCTTTTTAGTGTGCGCGGACAGGACATTGCGGATTGTGTCGAGATACAGTGCTTCCTCATCGACAATCTGTCCGAACCGCGTGGCGACCGGTCCGACCAGACCGTAAGCGAGGAAGACACCCAAAAATGTTCCTAGCAGCGCGGCCGCGATCATCTCGCCGAGCACGGCCGGGGACTGATCGATCACGCCCATCGTCTTGATGATCCCGAGCACGGCGGCGACAATGCCGAGCGCAGGCAGCGCATCAGACAGGGTATGCAGAGCGCCAACCGCGCGCTGACGGTTTTCTACGATCGCGTAGACTGACTCTTCCAGATGTTGCGCACTGCGCTCACTTGCAGCCGGATCAAGCGCCAGCAAGCGAAACGTATCGCAAATCAGCGCCGTCGCCTCTTCATCTTCCAGCAAACGGGGATTGTTTTTAAACAGTTCGGAGGCGTGAGGAGCTTCAATATCCTGTTCAATCGCAATCACCCCGCCTTTGCGCACCCGGCTTGTGAGTTCGTGCAGCGTGGCCAGCAAATCGGTATAGTCAGACCGCTTCCACCTGGCACCGCGAACCGCGCGGTAAAACCCGGACAGGGCCCGTTTGGCGACGTCGGGCGCATTGCCGATCAGCAACGTCCCGAAAGCCGCGCCCCCGATCAGCCCGAGTTCAAACGGCAAAGCCTGCATGACGGCGGGGCCACCACTGACCAGCAAGCCGCCCAGAACGACGAGCAGAACGATTGCGAAACCAATGAGTTGAACCAAAACGGGGCCTTCCGCAGACAATTGAGCCGGAACTGTCGCACGGTTTCCTTTCAAAGGCGTTGAAACTCGGCGATGGTCGTACAGAGCGTTCATCGCCGGTAAATACTGAGGAACCTATTTGCGACGGGTCGGTGCCAATGTTACGCTTCAACCGAAATCGTCTGGCATGCCGGACACCGGCATCGCGTTGGGGAACTAAAGGTGTCTTGGCGTCAACGTTTCTAACCCGGTGTTAAAACGATTGGGGTCAAATGGACGACAGATGACGGGAGCATATTCGATGAAAACTCTGATCTTTGCCTTCGCTTTGCTCGGCGCCGCCGGGACAGCCAGTGCTCAACAATATGCAGCAAGTGACGGTTACCGGGTCTGTGCGACAGCGGCCACGACTGCCGGAATCGAGGCGGCGCGTGCGGCCTGCGGAGCGGTCACAGCGCCGGACTTTTCGACCCTGCAGATCAATTCAGAGTCGGAGCTGAAAACGCTCGAGCAACGCCGCGATGGCTTTCGTGTCGAAGTCCAATCCTATGGCCAGTGCGTCACACAGCTGATCAATTCCTATCGTCGCCCCGGCGCCCCGGCCGACAGCCCGGTGCCCGATCAGGCGGCCTGCGCCCATTCCTGGGCTGAAGATCAAGCCACCCAAATTGTTCGCCAGTTTGGAAAGGCCTGTATCGACTATTCCAACCGGTCGATGATGAGCCCGGACCTGCCGCCTTATGACGGCGCCTGTTACCCGTCGGCAGGCAACGCCAGAGGCTAATTTTCGCTTGAAATTTGCAGACGGCGGCGTGAAGACGGCGCATGTCGTCTGAAGAGAGCCCATCCGAAAACGCGCAAATGCCCAATCGGCGTGGCGCGTTTTTTCTGTTGTTCTTTTCCCTGATGGCGATCGGCGCGGGCAATACGATGCTGATTGCCGCGGTCATTCCGCCGCTCACACGCGACCTTGGGCTTCCCGACTGGATGGCGGGCGCGATCTTCTCTTTGTCTGCGTTGTGCTGGTCGCTTTCCTCGCCGTTCTGGGGCAAACGGTCGAACACTTGGGGTCGCAGACGGGTCGCGTCGCTCGGTTTGGCCGGATATGCGGTATCGATGACCTTGCTGCTGATATCGGCCTGGGCAGCCTTATCGGAACTGATCACCGGTGCGTTCGCCATATTCGCGTGTCTTGTCCTGTCGCGAGCTGTCTTTGGTCTGATTGGATCAGGTTCTAGCCCTGCCGCGCAGGCCTATGTCGCCGACCGGACCACGCCGCAGGAGCGCCAGTCTGAAATCGCCTTTGTCACATCGGGTTTCAGTCTGGGTACTGTCATCGGGCCCGCCTTTGCCTCGGCTCTGGTTGGTATTTTCGGACTGCTCGCACCGCTCTTCATCACCGCCATCCTGGCCGCAACCATGTCGCTTCTCCTGTGGCTGTTTCTGCCTGAAAACCGCGAGCCGGTTCGCGATGCGTCGAAGATCGAACCGGTGCCCGGCGCCATTGGCTTATGGCGCTCGCGAAACGTCGCGCCCTTTTTGGCCTATGCGATCTCGCTGTCTCTGGTGACCGGGATCCTGACCCAGGTCTTTGTCTTTGCGGTTATGGACAAACTGGGCGTGAGCGGAGAGCAGGCGGCGCAGTATACCGGCCCGGCCTTTGCGATGGGCGCGATGGCGGTGATGACGGCGCAACTGGTGCTGATCCCGCGTCTGCGCTTGCGCAATCGGACCCTGATGATTGTCGGGTGTATCCCCTTGCTGGTCGGGGCCTTGTTGCTGATCCCGGCGCAGGATTTCGCCACGCTTATTCTGGCCCAGTTTTTCATCGGCATCGGGCAAGGCCTGACCCGGCCCGGGTTTTCCAGCGGCGCGTCCTTGGCGGTGTCTCCTGCGCTGCAGGGGAATGTGTCAGGGCTGGTGATTTCGGCGAATGGGGCGGGCTATATCATCACGCCCTTGTTTGGCCTGTTCCTGTATCAGTATGTCGACCCGGCCCTGCCCTTCTGGATCTGCATTGTCCTGCTGACCGTGATGGCGTTCTTCGCGCGGTTCGCGATCCAGGACGGCGTGGGCGAAGCCGACGACCAGCCTGGCGAGGCTTGATCCCTCAGCTCTCTTTTGGATCGTGCTTCGGCGCCGGGGCCAGACGCATCACTTCGGTTTGAAACCGCTCGTCTGAGACATCGACCAGAAGCGGCAGCGCTTTCGCGCAGGCCTCGATCAAGGCGTCGCGCCAGTCTTGATCGGTCCTGGAAAAGTCGGACAGGACGTAAGGCATGACGCGTGACTTATCGCCAGGATGACCAACGCCAATCCGGACCCGCCGCACGTCTGCGCCGATATGCGCCATCATTGAGCGGATGCCATTATTACCGGAATGCCCCCCGCCGCGTTTGACCCGCAAACGTCCGGGCGCCAGGTCGATCTCATCATGAAAAACGGTCACGTCTTCAGCCGCCAATTTATAGAAATTCGCGGCCGCCTGCGCCGCGCGGCCGGTTTCATTATAGAAGGTTTCGGGCTTCATCAGCAGGATTTTCTGCCCTTCGACTTTGCCTTCGCATACCTGCGACTGGAATTTCGCGCGCCAGGGCCCAAACCCGTGCTCCTCAGCGATCCTGTCCATCACCATGAAGCCGAGATTATGCCGATTGCCCGCATATTTGGGGCCGGGATTTCCTTGTCCGACAAAAATCAGCACGGGTGGATCCTTATCTTCTGCGGTCGTGTCGTCGGTAGAATCAGAAATGGCGGAGCGGCTTGAAAACCACCCCGCCACCCATTGGCTAAACGCCTTAAACACTATTCTTCGTCGTCGTCGCCAGACTGATTGATGGCTTCAACCTCATCGGCTTCCGGGGCTTCCTCGGTCTCTGTCTCATCAGCGGCGATGCCGCGTCCGACGATCGAGGCGATGGTGAAGTCGCGATCGGTAATTGACGGCTCCGCACCGGCAGGCAGCGTGATGTCTGAGATTTTGACATTGTCGCCAATATCGAGCCCGGTCAGATCGGCCTCCAGAGAGTCCGGAATGCTGTCAGCACGGACGTTTAGCTCCACCGCGTGACGCACAACGTTCAGCGCAGCGCCTTTCTTCAGACCCGGCGAGGCGTCTTCATTGGTAAAGTTGACCGTGACTTCAACGGTAATGACCTGGTTTTTCTTCACCCGGAAGAGATCAACATGTTCAGGTTGATCGGTGACCGGATGCATTTGAATGGCTTGCGGGATCACCAGCTGTTTTTTGCCGTCATGAACCAGCGTCGCTGTTGATGACAGGAACTGGCCGGTATTGATCGCCTTGATCACTTCGTTCAGGCGCAGATTGATCGCCACCGGATCCTCGCCGCCACCGTAGAGCACACCGGGGACAAAGCCGTTGCGACGGGCTTCACGCGCCCCGCCTTTTCCGACGCGCTCGCGCACGTCCACGTTAAATGTAATTTGCTGAGACATCCGTCTATCCTTGTTCGCCCTGGAGTCCGCCGCCTTGCGGTGACAACCTGACAGGATCGGCCTTGCGCCGTCCTTTCAAGCCCGCGCGTATACATGACGTCCGCTGCGTAAGCAATATCAGCTTGCAGATCCGTCAGGGCCGTCGGCTCAAGACGCTTTTAAAGACCTTGACGAAGAGCGCTACATCTGTAGCATCACGCGCGTATCTCACTTCGGAGCGCGCATGCCTAACCCCAACTCATCAGAACTTGTCTTGCTGAAATATCTCTGGACCAGTGGTCCGCAGACCGCACGTCAACTGCACGAGGCGGTGGGGCCCTCTCAAGGCTGGCAATTGTCGACAACGAGAACGGTCCTGGGCCGGATGGAGGCAAAGGGTTGGGTTGAGCGCAATGGCGAGACCGATCCGGTGACGTTTGAACCTCTGCTCGACCGGGTCGAGACATTGGGAGGCCTGGTGCGTCATCTGGCGCGCAAAGTCCTGGACATGAATGGCCCGATTCCGGCTGCCCTGTTTGCTGAAAGCCCTCATCTGTCTGACGAGGAGCTGGCGGAGCTTGACGCGATCATCAACGCGGCGGAACGCAAAGAAAAGGAATAGCCCGTGACTGCGATCTGGTTTGTCGGATTTTCGCTTGTATGGACGGGCCTTCTGGCAGCCGGTGCACATCTTCTCTGTCGTGGCATTGTCCCACCCCGTTTTGCCCACAATGTCTGGCGCGGTGCAGCCGGAATGGCCTTCTTGCCTTGGTTCATCGCCGCCGCCTACACGTTTGTTCCGCAAATGACGGAAACCACCATTCCAGACTTACCCTACTTGTCGACGGCGACGGATGTGTTGTCGAACACGCCGGTTGTGCAATCGGCCGCAAGCAATGCGGTTGATGGCAATCTCGGCACCCTTTTCTGGACGCTTGTTCTCGGGGGCTGGGCCATTCGGATGGGTCTGATCGCACTGTCGCAAGTCCGGCTTCAGCGTCTGAAGCGACAGGCTGAACCCGCCGATCACCTGTCCACAACGCGCTGGTCGAAAGCGCTCGGGCTGAGCCGCGCCCCCGAGGTGCATCTGATCGATTGCGGATCGCCGTTCCTGGCTGGAATCCGTAAACCGGTGGTCTTCCTGCCGAAAGCGCTCGACCGGACTCGGGAAGCCGACATTGTGTTCGCGCACGAGTGCACGCACATGGCTCGGGGCGACCTGATTGCCCGCCCGTTCGAGCGGCTGGTTGCAGACGTTTTCTGGTTCTCTCCCTTCGCCTGGATGATGCGTCGACAGCTGGATTACTGGCGTGAAGCCGCCTGCGACGAGCGGGCCTCAGCGCTGATCGGCGACACGGTGGCCTATGCGCGTGCCTTGACGCACACCGCCCGCGCGATCCGGCCAACTCCGGCTGGACTGCCCGTTGCCGCCTTCATTCTGCCGCGTCGGAGTACGCTAAAACTGCGGTTGAACCAGTTGCTTCAATCCTCCGAATACAAGCCCCGGCGTCTGGCCGCATTGGCGGCGGTCGTCACCGGCCTGATTATTGCGCCCTTGTCGCTCGCACAGGTGGAGTTCCAAAACGCGACCTACACCCATGCAATCGTTGTTCACCCGAATGCGAGACTGACAAGCGCATATGGCGAGCGCAAAGACCCGATCTCGAAAACCGGCAAGTTCCACTATGGCGTCGATATTGGCGCCGAATATTACACGCCGATCTATGCGCCCGGCCCGGGCAAAGTCATCACAGCCAAATTCAAGGATGGCTATGGCAAAACGGTCGATATCAAGTTTGAAGACGGCACGAAGATGCGGTTCTCACAGCTTGCAGAATACTATGTGAGCGTGGGCGATGAAGTCTGCGCCGGTGACAAAATCGGCAAGATGGGAAAATCCGGCCGGGCGACTGGGCCGCACCTGCATCTTGAGGTCTGGAAAGACGGGGATTCCGTCGATCCCGCTTCGGTGAAGGGACTGACGCTTTTCTAGACCGCTGGCTGACCTAAACGTGTTGATCGAATAGTTTCGAAACGCTTTCATTATTGGCAATCCGGCGGATTGCTTCACCCAGCAGCGGCGCCACGGACAGGACGCGAAGTTTCTTTGATTTGAGATCGGCGTCTTTCTGCTGGATCGTATTGCAGATCACAAGCTCATCCATCACCGATTTCTCGATCCGCCCCACCGCATTGTTCGACAGGACGCCGTGAGTGATATAGGCGCTGACATCAATCGCGCCGGCCTCTTTCAAAGCCGCAGCCGCGTTGCACAGCGTGCCGCCAGAATCGCAGATATCATCCACCATGATGCATTTGCGGCCATCGACATCGCCAATGATGTTCATCACTTCCGAGACACCGGCTTTCGGGCGTCGTTTATCGACAATCGCCAGGTCTGCCCCGATCCGTTTGGCAAAAGAGCGGGCCCGAACCACGCCGCCGACATCCGGGGAAACCACCATCAGGTTCTGAGAGTCGTTGCGGCGCTTGATATCGTCAACCATGACCGGCAGGGCGACCATATTGTCGGTTGGAATGTCGAAGAAGCCCTGAATTTGACCGGCGTGCAGATCCATGGTCAGGACACGGTCTGCCCCTGCAGAGGATATCAGATTGGCCACGAGCTTGGCTGAGATCGGCGTGCGGCCATCGGTCTTTCGATCCTGACGGGCATAGCCGAAATAGGGAATCACAGCGGTAATGCGCGCAGCCGAGGCCCGGCGCAGTGCATCGATAGAGATTAAGAGCTCCATCAGATTGTCATTGGCGGGCTTCGACGTCGACTGGATGACGAAAACATCCTCGCCGCGGACATTCTCGTTGATCCGGACAAAGATTTCATTGTCAGCGAAGGTTTTGACTTCGGCGTCGGTCAGGGGACAATCCAGATGATCCCCAATCGCCTCGGCCAACAGTCGATTTGCGTTTCCCGTGATCAGTTTCATGCCGATTGCCGCCTCTGCCCATGACCCTTAACCGCGCTTTAAGACAAAAGGGCGGTGAGTCGCAAGGCGACAATTTCATGACAGCGAGAACCGCGTCAAAAGTGTTGCTGCAAAACGCCTATTCCAGAGCGACGGCAACGCCCTCACGCCGTGGATCCGCGCCGCCTTCCAGCCCGTCCTCGGTGACCAGAATAGTATGCAAACCGCTATTCTCGCCTTCGCGCTCCAGAACGTCATAGCCCATCTGGCGAAGCGCCTCAGCGGCTTCTGGTCCGCCGGGGCGGTCGATTTCGACATTCACTTTCGGACCGCGCGCGACAATGTTGGGTAGCTCAATGGCCTCCTGCGGGGTTTTGCCCCAATCCAGCACACCAAGGACTGTCTTGGCTGTATAAGCGACGATAGAGTTGCCGCCTGGTGACCCGGTGACCAGTTTCGGCTCGCCCGCCTCGTCAAAAATAATGGTCGGCGACATGGAGGATCGTGGCCGCTTTCCCGGTGCCGGCGCATTGGCAACCGGTTTGCCATTCTTGGTCGGCTCGCGAGCAAAATCAGTCAGTTCATTGTTCAGGAAGAAGCCTTTCACCAGCCGAGATGTACCGAAAATCGACTCCACGGTGGCGGTCATGGAAACCACATTGCCATAATTGTCGACGATGGAGAGGTGGGTTGTGCCTGGCGCATCCTCAGTCGGGTCCTGGCCCCACATGCCGACAATCGAACCCGTACCCAGCACAAGACCCGGATCACCGGGCGTGGGCAGTGCAGCAGGCTCAAACGCTTCGGTGGCGCGGACATCAAGATAGGCCGGGTCGATCAGTTGCTCGGTCGGCACCATGACCATATCGGCATCGGCGACATAATGGTCGCGATCCGCATAGGCGAGACGCTGGGCATCCACAAAAGCTTTCAGATAAGCGTCTTCGTCTTGGGCCCCTTCGGGCAGCAAGCGGTCATAAAGCCCGGCAATCATATTCTGTGTAATCCCACCGGACGATGGCGGCGGCGCGGAGCAGATCGTATAGGCGCGCCAGGCACCGCACAGCGGCTCACGCACAATGATTTCGTAATTGGCAATGTCCTCAAGGCTCAGCGTGCCCGGGCGTGGCTCCTCGGCCACCGCAGCAACGATCGCCTCGGCAATCTCGCCTTCGTAAAACGCATCCGCACCGCCCGTCGCCACAGCACGGAGCGTCTCGGCATAATCGGGGTTGTCGCGCACATCGCCGACCTGCAGCGGTTCGCCGTCGGGGAAGAAATAGGCTGACGAAGCCGGATAATCATCGAGCATCGTGAAGGACAGCAAACGCTCATTGGTCAGAAAGGAGGCCAGCCGGGGCTGCACCACAAAGCCATCATCAGCCAATGTGATCGCGGAATCAAACAGGCCGTCCCAAGCCAGCTGACCGTGCGCGTCATGTGCAGCCTCATAAAGCGCAATTGTGCTCGGCACACCGGTCGCAATCCCCGACTGCCAGGAAGAGATATAGTTCAGAACCTCGCCATCCTGCATGAACAGGTTTTCGTCTATGTCCGACGGTGCGGTTTCGCGGCCATCATAGACAATCGTTTGATCAGACGCGCGGTCATAAACGACCATGAAGGCACCGCCGCCAATCCCACTCGATTGCGGTTCAACCAGCCCGAGGACGGCGTGCACAGCAATCGCGGCATCCACCGCATGGCCGCCCTGGCGGAGCACTTCAAGCCCGGCTTCGACCGCACGCGGGTCGGCCGCAGCAACCATGGCCCCTTTGGTCCAGGCTGGCTTTTCAACCACCGTCTCGACCACTTCAGCCGTTTCTGAAGTTTCACAACCGACCAGTGCCACCGCCGCAAAGGCTGTGAATGCCCCTGAAAACCACTTGATTTGGCTTGATTTAAGCATGTTTAGACAGCTCCCGCTTGGCGAATTTCCGATCTCACCGTAGAGCGAGATCCGAGGACTTGAAAGGTTTATACGATGTCTACACCCGGCAAAGCCAATCTGATCACGGATGTGTCAGGCCTGCGCGTCGGTTGCGCAGACGATGCGACTGCCTTGACCGGGACGACGGTGGTGCTCGCCGATACGCCAGCAGTCGCAGCGGTCGCGGTCGCTGGCGGCGGCCCGGGCACGCGTGAGACTGATCTTCTGGCGGCGGGCACCCTGGTTGAGGCTGTGGACGCCGTGGTGCTGTCGGGCGGAAGCGCCTATGGCCTCGCCGCCGCTGACGGTGTGGCCGCTGCGCTGGGGGCAGCCGGGCGCGGGTTCGGTCTGGTTGAAGATCCCAATGTCCCGAAAACACCGATCGTGCCCGCAGCCATACTCTATGATCTCAACAATGGTGGAGATAAAGCCTGGGGGGACCGCCCCCCCTATGAGGCACTTGGGCGCGAAGCCCTGCGCCGGGCGGATGGCACCTTCGATCTCGGGTCATCAGGCGCCGGGCTTGGCGCGCGCGCAGGCAAAGCGCGCGGCGGTCTCGGGTCTGCCTCGATCGTGACAGACGATGGCCTGACCGTCGGCGCACTGGCGGCTGTGAACTCGTTTGGCAGTGTTTACATGCCCGGTACAGACGTCTTCTGGGCCTGGCCTTACGAGATTGATGGCGAGTTTGGCAGGGCGCGTCCGCCGGCGGACTACCGCGCCGATGCCGAAGATTGGGGCGCGGCCAAAGCCAACCCGGCGCCCGGACAGAATACGACAATCGCCTGCATCGCCACAGATGTAAGCCTGAGCGCGTCGCAAGCGCAGCGCGTCGCGCAGATGGCGCTTTCCGGATTTTCGCGCGCCATTCGGCCGGTCTTTGCGCCGTTTGATGGCGATGCTGTGTTCGTGCTCTCTACCGGGAAACAGCCGCTGCCAGATCCCGTTGCGTTCAGCCTGGCGCGGCTTGGCGAGCTGGCGGCGAGCACGCTGGCGCGCGCCATTGCTCGCGGGGTCTGGGAAGCCGCGCGGCAAGACTCGGGGCTGTCTGTCTGAAGCCCTGTAAGCGCGACGTGACAGTGGCCCATAAAGACTGAACACAATGGTTGCAAACGTCTCAGCTGAGCTGTATGTGTCCGCCTTCGGCCTGCTCTGGTAGCTCAGTTGGATAGAGTACTTGACTACGAATCAAGGGGTCGGGGGTTCGAATCCTCCCCAGAGCGCCATTACTCACTGAACTTCTCGAAAATTGCAGACGCTCAGACCGCGTCAGGCTCGAATAGCGCTTGAAACCTCCGGTCTCTGGTTGTTTAATTCCCGTTAACCATTGGGTTGGGAACCAATCGAGGGACTGTTCGGAGACTCTTTCATGCTTCGTTTGATAAGTTTGTTTTGCCTTTTTCTATTGATCAATCAGGTGTCGGCGGTACAGGCGCAGGAACGCAATTATGACAGCTCGATCAAGCGGATTGCCCTGATCATTGCCGTTTCCGACAGCGAACTTGTGCCTGGGCTCACCGCTCCGGAAAATGATGCCTACCACGTGGCGGATGCACTTCAATTCGCCGGGTTTGACGTCGATATCCTGCTTAATCCATCTCTGCAGGAAGCCAGATCGCGCCTTGATGAGTTCAAGTTTGAGTCTGGGGACGCGGATGATGCCCTGGTGTATTACACCGGGATCGGCCTTGAGATAGAAGGTAAAAACCTGCTGGCCGCAACAGATTCCGAGTACGATGAAAACTGGCGCACAGTTGACGAATATGCGCCAGAATGGATTTCCACCGCGGAGCTTGCCAACACGGTTAGGGTCGCACGAAATCAGGGACTGGTCTTTCTTGACGGCGGGCGATGGAATCCGTTTGGCCAAGGCACACGCGGTTTCGTGGCCGAGGCGAGAAGCGCCGGTGTCATCATGCTCTACTCTTCTGGCGCCGGTGAAACGGCGGTCGATCGCAAGCTGGGTAGCCCCATCAGCCCATTCGCCGAAGCTGTTGCAAAGTACATGGTTCAGCCGGGTCTCGCGATCCGCCCCTTTCTAGAGTATGTCAGCGCCGATGTGCGGATTGCGACCGGCGGTGCTCAGAACCCGGAATATACCGGACTGAATAACGCTCGCCCGTTTTACTTCACACCGAGTTCACCGCTCGTTTCCGGAGAGGTTGAAGAGTCGTCCGGGACCGAAGAGACATCTGGGATGGTCCTCGCCGGAAACGGCAACGCATCCCTGACGGACGAAGAGCTCGCCGGTCTGGTCGATCTTGGCTCGGGGATGGTGAGTGCTGAAGCTGGCGAAGCGGATGCTTCAGACGGAGACAGCCGTGATCCGACTGTGCCTCTGACCCAGTTCGTCTGGACAGATCAACCGCGTCTGGCCCTTGTCATCGGGGTGAGCGACTATAATGGCGACGGCGATCTTGATGATGATCGTTATAGCAGCGCGGTCCAACAGGAAGGCTATGCGCCGGACCTCGCCAATGCGATCAATGATGCGCGTGACATGAAGAATGCGCTGGAGAGCATCCGGTTCGATGTGACTTACGTGGAAAACCCGGACAAGATTACCGTCAGCGATGCGTTTTTTGAGTTTGAGAGCAAGATCACGGATGCGGGAGAAGATGCGATTGTTGTCGTTTTCTATGCTGGTCACGCCATTCAGGTGAGCGGCACCAATTATGTGATCCCGGCTTCGGCGCAGCTGCCAAGCCTCGACTTCCGCCGCATGACAGAGGCACAGGTCGAATATCGCCTGTCCAACCATGCGGTGCCGCTCAACCTGTTATATGAGCGGCTGAAGAACCCGTCTGATAATGGCATGAACCTGATTATTCTGGATGCCTGCCGGGAAAATCCGTGGGAAACCCGGGTCGGGCGCAATATTCCGGGCATGGGCGGCGAGAGCCGGGGGCTTGCCGATATTGTTCTGCAAGTGGATCGCACTGCGATCGCCTACTCCACCAAACCGGGTGACATCGCTGCCGACGGCGACGGCGTGAACAGTCCGTACACCTCGGCGTTGAAAGTTCGCATTACCGAACCTGGTCTGAACGTCCGGGATCTGTTCAGCAAAGTTGCCGGCGATGTGATCAAAGCGACGGAAAGACAGCAGTCGCCTTGGCTGAACTCGCCCTATCTGGGCGAAACCTGCCTCGGGGCCTGTTATCCGGAAGCAGGTTAGCACGAGCTTTCCTAGCGTCACACTTGGAAACCGGCGGGCAAAGGGTTACTTTTGACGTGAACGTCAGGAGATCACGCCATGTTTCTCAACTTCTTCAACGAACTTCGCGAAGCGAAAGTCCCGGTGACTTTGAAGGAGTATCTGTCGCTGATGGAAGCGATGGACAAACAGGTGATCGGCCGCGACGTCGAGGATTTCTACTTCCTGGCGCGTACGGCTTTGGTCAAGGATGAGCGCAATATCGACAAGTTCGACAAGGTGTTTGGCCATGTCTTCAAAGGCCTCGACAGCTTTGCCGACGCGGTCGACGTGCAGGAGCTACCCGAAGAGTGGCTGCGCAAGATGACCGAGAAGTTCCTCTCCGACGAGGAACGCGCCGAGATCGAGGCCCTGGGCGGCTTCGAGAAGCTGATGGAAACCCTGAAACAGCGCCTCGAAGAACAAAAGAAACGCCATGAAGGCGGCAATAAATGGATCGGAACGGGCGGGACCTCACCCTTTGGCGCGAATGGCTACAATCCGGAAGGCGTACGGATCGGACAGGAAAAGTCCCGCCATCGCCGCGCCACCAAAGTCTGGGACAAGCGCGAGTTCAAAAATTACGATGACAGCGTTGAACTCGGCACCCGCAATATCAAAATCGCTCTGAAACGCCTGCGCAAATGGGCGCGAGACGGTGCAGCCGAGGAACTCGATCTCGATCAGACCATCCGCAACACCGCGCGCCAGGGCTATCTCGACATCGAAATGCGGCCCGAGCGTCGCAACACCGTGTCTGTGCTGCTTTTGCTGGACGCTGGCGGATCGATGGACCCGCATGTGAAAGTGGTGGAGGAATTGTTCTCGGCTGCCAGGGCGGAGATCAAGAACCTCGAATACTACTATTTCCATAATTGCCCTTATGAAGGGCTATGGAAAGACAATCGCCGACGGCGTTCTGATGTGATCCCAACCTGGGACGTGCTGCACAAATACCCGAGTGAATACAAGGTGATCATCGTGGGTGATGCGACGATGAGCCCGTATGAGATCACCTATGCCGGCGGCTCAGTTGAGCACTGGAACGAAGAGCCGGGCGGTCTGTGGATCCAGCGATTTGTGAACCAGTATCCAAATCTCGCCTGGCTCAACCCGGTCAAATCCGGCGCCTGGGAGTATACGGGATCTATTCAGCTGATCCGTGAACTGATCGGGCCGGATCGGATGTTCGAGATGACCCTTCAGGGGCTTGAAGATGCGATGAAGGAGCTCGGGCGCTAGCCGAGCCTAGCTGGCCAGACGCCCGCGGAGTTGGCCGTTTGTCAGCGCTCCGGAGGCCCGGGTCATAAGGACATCGGCCAGCGTGGCCACGAGTTCCGGACCATAGAGCGGCTTTTTCAAGGCTCGATCTGCCCCCATAGCGAGGCATGCCTGTTTGGACCCATCCGTGCCATCAGCGGTCAGTGCAAGGATCGGCACATCGCCATGAACCCCACCCTGCCGACGGAGCTCATCAATCAGAGTCAGAGCATTGCCATCGGTCAGGTGTAAGTCGGTCAGGATGGCCTGATAGGACTGCTCGGCAAGCGCCTCACGCGCGCAGGTGAGCGTTGCGGCGTGCCGGACATGCCATCCCGCCTGTTCCAGCGCGTCCATGACAATCAGCGCGCAAGCTTCATGGTCTTCAATCAGCAGCACCTCGCCGAGCGCAAACTGTCCGGATTTCGGTCGATCAGACCGGCTGTCCTTTTTCGCGACTGGCAGCGCTGCTTTCACCGGCAAAGTGAGCGTAAACAGGTTGCCGCCGCCGGGATTACGGTCCAGCTGCATCTGTCCGCCGAGATGACGCGCAAAGGCGTTGCAGATGGTCAGCCCGAGACCCCAACCCGGTACGCTTTGCAAAGCCGCGCCACTGGCAAAGGCCGATTGGATCGACTCATACATCTCGTCATCTGTGCCGCGACCGCTATCAGCGATCTCGACACTCAGCATATGCTGGTCTGACAGTGGGCTGGTGGAAATCGAGACCGAAATCTGGCCCTGCCGGGTATGCCGAAGCGCGTTGCGGATCAGGATATCGCAGATCTGGCGGATCCGGCGCAAATCCGTATCGACTTTGGGTGGACCGCCCGGGTTGTAAGCAATGTGCAGCCCGAGCCCCTTTTTGGAGGCCTTTGTTGCCCACTCACGGCGCAGCTCCACAGCCAGATCATTCAGATCAGAGGCTTCACTTCGCTGCGGCAGCGCCCCGGCCTGCAGACTGGCATAATCCAGTGTGTCCTTGAGAATATGATTCAGAATCTCGCCGGACTGGACGATGGATTGCGCCATATCGCGATTGTCGGTGCGCTGCAGGCGCCCATCAAGGATTTCAGCCATCCCCATAATGCCTGTCAATGGCGTGCGGACTTCGTGAACGAGCGTCGCCATCAAGCTCTGAACGCTGACATCCTTTGTCGCCGAGGCCTCCACCACTGGGGCCGACGCGGCGGCAGGCGGTTCGGCGGCAAGGGTCGTTTCTGGTTCGGGCTCTGGTGCCGCGGCAGGTTCCGGCGCCGCGTCTGGCACGGTTTTCATCGCTTTCGCCCTTGCCGCGTTTTCAAGGGCAATCGCTTTCATCAGCTTGGCAAAACTGAGCACGCCGACATAGCGGCCATCACGCTTCACGAAAGCGCCGGCCCGCAGCCTGGCATAATCGTCTTTGCGATATTGAATGGCGACCTGCGCCGCCTTCAATCGTGCGTCCAGCAGGACGGGAGTCGTTTCGGCAATATCACCAGCGCAAATCCGATCAGCGCCGCCCTCGACGACTGAAAGTGCAATTTCCATGGCCGTATGACGATGGAGCAATCCGATCGGTTTGCGATCACGAACCACAGTGAAGCAAGTGCTTGAACTGTCCGCCTGAAATCTGGAGATGCCTACTGATAAGGGGGTGTCGGCCGAAACCAGTCCCACCGTTTCGACGAGATCTCCAATTCGTACGGCCATTTTTACCTCAACACTCCATTCGAGTGTGAAGAATTGACCGCAATTCCTTTACACCTTGCAAACCCTGCTGATTTGCAGTGATTTTATTTTACTTCGCTATGGTGGCGGACGATTTTATTGACGAGGCCGTAATCGACCGCCTCTTCAGCGCTCATCCAATAGTCACGGTCGGTATCGGCCTGAATTTTTTCGAGTGGCTGACCGGTGGCATCCGCGAATATCTTGTTCAGACGTTCGCGCATACGCACGATTTCCTTGACCTGAATTTCAACGTCTGACGCCTGACCGCCAACGCCGCCGCGCGGTTCGTGCAGGAGAAACCGCGTGTTTGGCAGAGCAAACCGGTTCTCTTTCTTCGCTGCAGAGTAGATCAACGCACCAGCACTGGCGACCCAGCCCGAGCCAAGCACTTTGACCGGCGCCCCGACGAATTTGATCATGTCATGAATCATGTCGCCGGATTCGACGTGGCCACCTGGCGAGGAGATAACCAGAAGGATCGGGTCAGAGCTGTCAGACGCGAGCGCCAGAAGCCGCTCACAAACACGGCGCGCCAGTTTGTCATCGACGCCGCCTGTCAACATGATCGTGCGCGCGTTGAACAATGCCTCTTCCAGAAAGGCATTCGGTTCGGCCATGGTTTGGCCTTCAGGCTCGTCGTCGAGGCGTATCATATGAACTCCAGAATTTCCTGACCGCAGATGTGAGGCGCGCGGGCGCCGGGGTCAAGCGCCCACATGCCTATTTTGTGTGCGTAACCGTAAATCCCAAAATCTCTACAATTTCATCCGGTTCGGGCTCGCGGCCTTCGTAGCTTTCGATCAGTTCGGCGTTGATCGGCGCGGGCGGGTTGGCGCTCAACGTGAGGCGGCCCCCTTCACGAATGAAATCGGCTGCAGCAGACATCCAAGGATCGGCGGCCGGTAGCTCGTTTCGAACCATTGGCTTGACGCTGATCACCATATTGTAAGCAAGCTCGCGAAGTTGTTCGGGCTCGTTATAGGCGAGGATCGCCATGCCGTCTTCTTCAGGAAAGGCCTCGCCAATTTCGTGCAGCATTGGGAAGAGACGCGCGAAGCCGCCGAGGTCCAACAAAGTCAGCTCAGCCGACCGGAACTCAAAAACTTCGGCGAAAAGTTCACCAAACACATCTTCGCCAGCATCGCTCGCGATCAAGTCTGCGATTGTGGCGGGCGTTGGGATGGTGAGATCGAGATTTGCTGACGACCCGAAGGCCTCTGCGAGTGACCCCGCTTCGTCATAGCGGATCGCACCGGTCTCCTCATCCCAGTCAATCGAGACCCGCGAGTCACCGCACAGGCAGTCGAAATCATATTTCTTGATGATCTCCATACCGGCCTTGGCCTGTTCAAGACTGATTTCAGGCTCCAACTCTTCGGCCAGAAGCTCTGGCATGGCGTCAAACAGTCCGCCGAATTCATAACCCAGCCCGACCAGATCCATTCGGAAGGATTTCGGCAGCAACCAGTGGAAATCGGCATCGACCCTGATCTGATCCGCTTTGACAAGCGTTTCGCCATTCAGGTCGAGTGTGTAGTCGGTGGTCTCAAACGTCCCGAGCCGCATGAAATCTGTGTCGTCAGTTTCGGGCATCTGCCAATTGCTGAGCGCCTCAAACGCGCGTCCCAGACGGACGTCTGATACTGCGGAATAGCCGACGACGAACGCCATGGGCAGCTGGCGGAAGCCTTCATCAGAATAATCACCGCTTAGATCCGATTCCGGGACAGGAAATTCTCCGCCAAATTGTGTGTCCCAACTGCCGGAGAAGGCAAGATCGCCGCGGTCATAGCCACGTAATCCGCTCATGCCGATGGACATTTCGAACGCGCCTTCAATCTCTTCGTCGGTAAATTGCAGGTCTCCGACAACACCGCGATACATCAGAGCATCAAGGCTGAACGCGCGCGCGAAAGCCCCAAGCAACTGCAGTCCTTGGCGTTCCTCATCGACGTCCGCACCCTCAGCCGGGGCTGTCAATTCAAAGGGCTCAAGCGTGAAACCATCGAGCAGAACCTGGTCAATCCCGAAATTGTAAGTGAGGTTTCTGATCGCGGCCGCCTCGGTCAAGATCTCTCCGTCCAGAGGCGCGAACTCGTCCAGTGCATCAACGTATTCCTGCGTGATCAGGGCACTGACGGCGTCCATGCCGACCGTGTTCACGTCGCGCAGTTCGATCCGATCTGCGACACGCACAGACGCGCCCAGATTATCACCACTGACCCGGTCCAGGATTGCAGAAGGATTGAAATTGAAGAACAGAACTTCATCCGCGATCAGACCCACATCCGAACCATCGAGATCATAAACAATGGCGAAATCTTCGACTACGGTCGCGCCGGTGCTGGCATCAAGCGACACGGAGCCGGTTTTGAGACTGACCCCGTCGGGCAAGTCCTGGAACAGCAGTTCGAAGTCGACGGGCTCGGTTATTGTTGAGACCGGTCCCGCAAAAGGCTGGCTCGCAAGGCTTTCAAAATAGGCGCGCTCGCTTGTCACGCTCTCTTGGGTCGGAGGCGTGTCTGCCTCCTGGGCGATGACGGGCCCGGCAACCACCGCTCCCAGAAGTAATCCTCCCGATAGAAAAGTGTACCGCGCCGTTTGTTTTATTTTTTGCATGTCAGGGTCCCTTCTGATCGCAATGCGTTTATTGGCATTGAGAAGACGATAGGACCTCGCACCTCGCAAATGCAAGGCGGCGATCTCATTCGAACCACAGATTTTCAGTTCGGCGTGTGCGTGACGCTGAGGCCAAGCCGGGCGACGACAGCTTGCGGGTCATCGGTTTCGTCGAGTTCATCGAAAGTTTCAGCTGTCACAGGCGCTGTTGGGCGCATGGCAAACTCGATCGATCCGCCGGTTTCGACATAAGCCGCGATCGCATCGAGCCACTCAGCCGCAGGCGGAAATTCCTGTTCCGCGCTCGCGCGGCCCATGCGCACCAGTGTCGCGCCGTAGGCCCGCATCTGTGCCGGTTCCATATTTGACACCATCGCACCCCAACCCTGGTCGGGGTATTCGGCACCAATCGCATTCACGAAGCCGAGGATCTTGTCATAGCCGCCGAGATCCCGTTCGAAATAGGAGCCCGAGCGGATCGCAAATGCGTCCTCAAACGCGGTTTCAAGAGCGCGCTCAGGATCTTCCGATTGTGATGCAGCGCGCAGGGTTTCGTAGACCGGGAAGGTCAGCCCGAGATCCAACTGACCCGAACCAAACCCATCGCCCTCCAATGTGTAGGCAAAGTCAGCCGGGCCCTGATCGGCGTTCCACTTGGCTGTAAAGGCCCCATTCAGGGTAAGTTTGTCGAGCCCATAGTCCGGGAGCAATTCCAGCCCTTTGTCCATCCCTTCCAGAACCATGGCGAGTTCACTGGCCTCGGACGGGCTCATGCTCTCCTCGGCCGTCTCGGCAAAGCCCTCCATCATGCCTTTGGCAAAGCTGGTCAGCTCTGAGATATGGATCACACCCCCATCGAAGCTGATCGCCAGGTCAGACGGTATCAGCCATTCAAACTGATCGACATCCAGCCGGATTTCCCTGACCGCAAACGTATCAGCGCCGTTTAGTTTGAAAGCGAAATCCGTGGCCGATCCGCGCCCCAAACTGAGCAAGTCTCGCTCGTCCATGTTGGGTATCTCGCCGCGCGCGAGAAAGCCCAGGACCTTGTTCAGTCTGATGTCCGCGCTCTTGGCCATCGCATATGTGGTTTCTTGAGTGACGTCCATACCGGCGGGCAGGCCCATGGGAGATACCTCTCCGAAGGTGTCGTCCCCAAGATCCATCGTCACATATTCCGTAGTCTGAATGGATTTCGCATTGCGAACCAGGGTCTGGTCATAGTCAAAACCGCGCATGCCGGAGAGCGTGTAAAGCTCGACTTCAGATGTGATATCAACATTTGCGCTGGGCTGGCGCATTGTCATCGCCATTGAAATGTCAGTCATGATCGCCTTGTCCATGGCCAGACTCCGCGTGCCCGCAACCACGTGCTGGGCGAGATGAATCCCCTCGATCAGCAAAGCCTTTACTTCTGGCTCTTCGTCGAGCTCATCAGGCAATATGTCGGCACTGAGGGGGCTGAATTCCCAAGGCAGCAGGGAAACATCCGTCATCAAAAAGCGCGCGCCGGAATAGTCAAATGCGTCAACGGAAAAATTGAAGTCCTCTGGTAGTTCTTCGCCCTCGGCGATGAGATCAAAAAAGCCGTTCATGGCGAAGTTCAGAGCGTCTCCAAATCCGAAATAGCTGAACTGGCGTCCATCGAACCGCGTCATCACCGGTCCACTTTCATCAAGGCGTTCCCCGCGCAATCGGGCAGCGAGAAAGTCCGCATCGAGGCCCCAGACGCTGGCTTCCTCGAACCGCATGCCAACCGGCGCGTCGGTTCCCAGCGAGATATCAAGCCCGGTAAACACAGTTGCCCCAGTGTCGGAGTCGAACCGCATGGTCTCCCAATCCACGCCCGCATAAGTCGGCAGGGCCTCAAGCAGGCCTGTCAGATCTGCTTCAACGGCGCCCGACTGTGTGTACGTTGCGCCCAGAAGGTCTGTGAACGGTGCCAAGTCCGGGTCAACGCCCGCCGATGCAGAATCGCTCTCCGGCGCTTCAACGGCTCCGGGCGAGTCTGATGGCGTTTCGGATGCCGGATAGCACGCAGCCAGACTGAGTGCCGCCGCCCCAACGGTTGCCCAAATCACCTGTTTCATCGTCTCAAGACCTATATAACGCCGCCTGTGCGGCTCACACATTCACCAATTTTGGTCGAGGTTCGGCAGGCTGGAGCGTTGGATCTGCCGGGTCCTCCTGGATATTGGGTGTCTGCTCTACAATCTCTGCTTCCACAATTTCAGGTTGTTGTGAGGGCTGCACCTCTGCCGTTTCAGGCGTCTCGGGTTCTGGCTTGGGAATTTTGCGCTTCCAGAACGGTGCGTTTGGATCGGCTTTCCGATCATATTGCATGGAAAAATACTCATGCGCGGTATGTGTGAGCGGTTTGGGCGTGAGTGCCATGCCATAGGTTCGCAGGCGCTCAACAACCACATCTCGTAGATGAATTCCGGGCAGCGCATCGACCGGGAACTGGTGCTCTTTCATCCAGTCGCGCACGTCCCAGCTTCGGGTTGAATGGGCCTCAGCAGGCGAGCGGCCCTTGTGCTCCTCCCACAGATACAGCGTTGCGAGACCGTCAATCAGGGCGTTGATCGCACTGTCGGTTGCCGCACTGGTATCCTCGCCCTGTGCAAGTGCGTCACGGATATCCGCTTTGCGAGCTACCATTTCGGCGTAAGCAGCACGAATAACAGTCAGAGCGCGCCGGTCCGCCTCCCCTGGACGGGCCAGAACCGCATCGAGCTGTGGGTGCACGAGTGGTAATAGATCCTGCGGGCGTGTGGGCTGATGTCCGGCGACATCGCTTAGCTCCTGCAGCAGGCGCTGGAGATTGACCCGAAGCTCGTGACCGACACCTGCCAGAGACAGTTTCTCCATATCCCGCTCACGGTCGACATAACGCCACGCACTCCAGGCCAGGAACACAACGGCTCCGATCAGGATCAGCAGTCCACCGACCATGAATGTCTGAAAGTTTCCCTCGTTCATAACCTCTCCCTTTAACGACTTGTTTAGCAAATCGTGGGCGCGAGGGCTACTTTCAAATTGGATTGTGGCGGTCGTGAGGTCAAATCCGGGTGTTCAGACCGCAACCGGCGCCTTGATATGTTTGTGCGCCTGATAGTCGACCAGCTCAAAATCTTCGTACTCCCAACCAAACAAGTCGGTCTTGTCAGGATTGAGCAGCATGCGTGGTCCCGGAAACGGCTCCCGCGTGAGCTGCAATTTGGCCTGTTCGACATGGTTCATATAGAGATGCGTGTCGCCAAACGTATGGACGAACTCACCCGGCTCCAAACCCGTCGCCCGCGCCATCATCAGCGTCAGAAGTGCGTATGAGGCGATGTTGAACGGCACGCCCAAAAAGACATCGGCGGAACGCTGATAAAGTTGACAATTCAGGCGCCCATTCATGACATTGAACTGGAACAGACAGTGACAGGGCGGCAGCGCCATATCCGGGACGTCCGCCGGGTTCCAGGCCGACACGACCATGCGCCGCGAGTTTGGATTTGTGCGGATTTCCTCCAGCACCCATTTGATCTGATCGATGACCCGGCCGTCCGGGGCGGTCCAGCTGCGCCACTGCTTGCCATAGACCGGACCAAGGTCTCCGGCCTCGTCGGCCCATTCATCCCAAATGGACACGCCATTTTCCTGCAGCCATTTGACATTGGTGTCACCGCGCAAGAACCATAGGAGTTCGATAATGATGGAGCGCAGATGCAGCTTCTTTGTCGTCAGAAGTGGGAACTTGTCAGACAGGTCAAAGCGCAGCTGACGGCCAAAAACACCAAGCGTTCCAGTTCCGGTGCGATCACCGCGCGCGACGCCATTGTCCAGAATGTCTTGCAGCAGGTTCAGATATTGTCTCATACGATACGCCTTCCCTGACTCGGCAGCGCTTGTCCAGTCATCATGGGCAACTGGATGCGGGTGAACAACCTTAAGCCCAGGTTAATCGCCCCGATCAAATCCCACAGCACAATCTAACCGCCCGGAAATGCGATTCCGCTATGTCTTGCCTGTTCGCTTCTGAGTCGAGGTGTCTACCTATGCGCAAATCCTGGACAAACCTGATCGGTACGTTTCGTCAGAATACGAACGGCAACGTTGCCATGATCTTTGGCCTTTCGATCGTGCCTATGGTGGCCGTCGCGGGCTTCGCGGTCGACTTTCAGAACACGACGATGAAAAAGAACCGCATTCAGGTCATTCTCGACTCGGCTGTGCTGGCCGCGGCGAAAACGAAACAGAATGGTGGGACGGACTCAGAAATCACCAAGACCGTCCAGGACTTCGTATCGCGCCAATCACATACGGCGACGTCAAATCTCTCATGTGGCGCCGTCCAAGTTCAGATCAGCACGACGAATGAAGACATTAAGGGCGAAGTTACATGCCAGCAGGACACATCTTTGATGAATGTGGTCGGCATCGACAAGGTCCCCTTTAAAGTCAGTTCAACGGCAACCTACGGCATTGGTAAAGTAGACGTCGCGTTCATGTTTGACGTCTCCGGGTCAATGAACAGCAATAGTCGGTTGAGCAGCCTGAAGGAGTCAGCCCAAGCTGCGGTCGACATTCTCATCCCCGCGGATTCAGCCAGTCAGACATCAGATGTCAGGATCGCCATGTCGTCCTACAACGCCATGGTCGATGCTGGAGACTATTTTGAAGATGTCACAGGGGCCACACCAAGACGAACGTATACCCATGTCATCCAGGGGTATGATCCTGAGCCTCAAGTACTTGGAGACGTCAGCAACCAGTATCATCTTGGCGTGTATGATGCTGATACCGACCAGCTGATCACGCGATTTGGTAACAACGCCGTTATTCATATCGATGATCATGAGTGGGACGATCTCAACTTTGCGGTGACCTTTCCACACGGCACATCGCTTCGAGGGCAGATCGAGAGTGTTCGATTGAACCTGCGCGGCCCGGACAACTATTCGCGAACTGAAAATGCGGAACCCTACGCTGTGAATGGCGACTCCAACGGCAATTATTACGGTGAGCGTTATCGCGAAGGGAACTACCGCATCCGGGTGCGTTCTTACACTCAGGACAGGGCACGTGGCACAAAGAAAACGGACGAGTGGGTCTATTTCGAATTAATCAGCGGCGAACCCGTTCCAGATCGAACGACGTCATACACCCTGACCTCGACATGCGTATGGGAGCGTGATGGAGACGAAAAGTTCACGGATGCGACGCCTGCACAGGGGTCATATCTGGCCTATCAACAGGCCTGGTTTGTCGAAGATGACCGGCAATCAGATGGCGGCGACTGGTATGTTGGGCACCCGAGTAAGGGTAGCCATAGCTGGTATCGCGGGAATGAGTGCCGCGATATTGAACCCCTAGCGCTGACGGACAATCGCACCGCGCTAACAAACTATATTACCGGTCTGGATGCAGGAGGACGAACCGCGGGTCATCAGGGGGTTGCCTGGAGCTGGTATTTGGTGTCCGAACACTGGGGCAATGTCTTCACAGGCACAGGCAAACCACTTGATTACAACGAGCCCGATTCTGTGAAAGCCGTGATCCTGATGACCGATGGTTCGTTTAACAATCAGATGTTCGACGCGCAGGGCACATCAGATGCGCAGGCTCGCGCGCTTTGCGACAATATGAAGGCCAAGGGCATCAAAGTATATGCCGTGGCGATGCAGGCGCCATTAGCCGGCCAACAGGTCCTGTCTTACTGTGCCACCAATCAGGATTTCTATTTCGCTGCTGAATCTCGCGCCGAACTGATTGAGGCGTATGAGGAAATTGCGACATCGATTTCCGACCTACGGATCATTCGCTAGGCTTGCGTAGGTTCCGCGCCGAACCTTTGGGGGATCAGGCGCGATTGATGAGCGTGGTGGTGGCAGGCGAGGGCCCTGTCGCTCTATCCCAGCGATCCCATAGCAGCTGGCGCTGCGTTTCGGCCGCTTCGACAGCAGCCTCCTTGACGTGGCCATAGCCGCGAATGCTGTCGGGCAGGCTCGCAATCTCAATCGCGAGATCAAGGCGCTCACGCGTCAGTCCATCGATCAGAACGTCCAGCTCATCCAGATAGGTGTCACGCAGGCGACGCTCCATTTTGCGCTCATCGGTCCATCCGACCGGGTCAAAACGGGTGCCGCGCAACCCCTTGAAATGTTTCAACAGCTTGAACCCGGTTTTCATCCAGGGCCCGAACGGCTTTTTCTTCAAATGGCCCTGATCATCTTTGTCAGACATCAGAGGCGGAGCGAGATGGTAGTTGATCTTGCCGCCTTTGAACCGTTTCTTGAGGTAGGCGTCGAACTTGCCATCGGTCCATAACCGCGCGACTTCATACTCGTCCTTATAGGCCATCAGCTTGTAGGCGTAGCGCGCGACCGCCTCGGTTAGTCGTTCACCGAGACCTGCTGCGGTTTCTGCTGCTCTGACACGCTCGACAGCTGCAATGTATGTCTCGGCATAGGCGGCGTTCTGATAGGCTGTCAGGCGCTCCACGCGGTCTGCGATCAGTTCGTCGAGCGTTTTGGGTTTGACCGTGCCGCGAGGATCCCGTGCCGGTTCGAGCCGGGACAGGTCGTGGCGGGCGATCCGCCCAAGATCAAACGCGGCCATATTGTCCTCAACCTTCACGCCATTCATTTTGATGGCGCGGTAGATACCGCGCAAAGAGACGGGGACACCGCCAGCCTGCCAAGCATACCCAGCCATGATCATGTTCGTATAGATCGCGTCATTGAAATAGAGGATCGCAAGCGCTTCGGCATCGAAGGCCGCAAACGCGTTCGCCTGGCGTTTCACGCGCGCAGCCAGCAGGTCGCTTTCAAAACGCTTGGATCGATCGCGGATGAACTCGCTGGTGGGCGTTACATCGCTATTCCCAAAGGCCATCGTGCGATCGGGATCCATCAAGTTGAGCGCATCGCCGCTGGCGGCCACAACCAGATCACATGCAATCATGCAATCCGTGCTTGCCGGGGGCACCCGACCGGTTGTGATCATGTCCGGCTCACGTCCGAAGCGCAGGTGGCTGAGCACCGGCCCGCCCTTCTGAGCCAGCCCTGTCATGTCGAGACTGGACGCGGCACGCCCATCGACATGCGCGGCCACAGCGAGCACCGCCGCGACTGTGGTCACGCCGGTTCCACCAACACCCGTGAACAGGACATTCCAGGGACGCTCCAGCGAAGGTAAATCTGGAAGCGGCAGGGCGCTCGCATCGATGTCCGGACGCTCCTTGTCTTCAGCAGTAAACTCGCCATCAGTGATCGTTATAAAGCTCGGACAGAAGCCCTTGATGCAGGAAATATCGGTGTTGCAGGTCGATTGATTGATCCGGCGTTTACGACCAAGTTCAGTCTCGACCGGTTCAACTGAGAGACAGTTGGATTTGACAGAACAATCGCCGCAGCCCTCGCAAACCTCTGTATTGATCACCACCCGCGTGCGATCTGGCGCACGCAGCCCGCGTTTGGAGCGGCGGCGCTTCTCGGTGGCGCAAATCTGATCATAGATCATGACCGAGACACCCGGCGTGTCACGCAACATGCGCTGGACCTTGTCGAGCTCGCCCCGGTCATAGATCCGCACCCGCGGTGGCAAACCGCGGACATTGGCGTAGCGCGTGATATCTTCGGTTACGATGACAATCTTTTCGACGCCTTCGCCGCGGACCTGCTGGGCGATTTGCTGCGGGGTTTGACCGGACTCAACCGTTTGTCCACCGGTCATGGCAACCGCATCATTGTAGAGAATTTTGTAAGTGAGATTGGCGTTCGACGTCACAGCCGCGCGAATGGCGAGCGAGCCGGAATGGCTGTAGGTGCCATCGCCGAGATTGACAAACATGTGGGCTTCATCCGTGGCGAAATGCTGACCAAGCCAGGCAATGCCTTCGCCGCCCATCTGGCTCGTCATGTCGGTATTCCGGTCCGGCATGAAATTCGCCATATAGTGACATCCAATACCCGCCAGCGCGCGTGATCCTTCGGGTACAACCGTGGACGTGTTGTGCGGACAGCCTGAACAGTAGTGCGGCGAGCGCACAGTCGAGGTTGCATTATCTTGGGCTGCATCGCCGACACGTCCCACGCGCTTGAAGTAGGCGTCTGCCAGACTGGTGTCCCAGCCTTCGGGCAAGACATGGATGAGCGCTGCCGCAATTTCAGGCACTGTCATCGACCCGACCTGGCTGAGAAGCGGCTGACCATTTGCTTTTGTCTTGCCTTCAATCCTCGGGCGCTGTCGGTCGGCGAGTGAATAGAGCGCAGAGCGCAGCTGGTGTTCGATCAAGGGGCGCTTGTGTTCCAGCACAAGCACGCGCTCAAGCCCGGCGCAGAAGGCCTGAACGCCCTGCGGCTCAAGCGGCCAAGGCATGGCCACTTTGTAAATGCTAAGGCCGAGGTCGGACGCCTGCTCCGGCGACAGGCCAATCGCGGCCAGCGCCTCATAGACATCGCGGGCCGCCTGTCCCGTAACAATTACACCGACGCGTGGATTGTCAGAGGGCAGGATCACGCGATCCAGCCGGTTTGTTCGCACCCAGGCCTGAGCCGCGGGAAGTTTGATGTCACGAAGGCGGCGCTCCTTATCCAAGGGCGCATCACCGCGGCGAATGTGGACGCCCGCGTCCGGGAACTCAAAATCCGGCGTCTGGAACGACAGGCGGTCGAGCGAAACATCGACGACAGAGCCACTGTCCATTGTATCGGCGAGCGCGATCATTGCACTCCAGGCACCGGAGAACCGGCTCATGGCCCACCCGTGCAGCCCGTAATCCAGAACGTCCTGAATGCTGGCGGGGCTAAGGACCGGAATTTCGGCATCTGCCATTGCATATTCAGATTGCGAAGGCAGGGTCGAGGACTTGCACATATGGTCATCCCCAAGCACGGCCAGAACACCGCCATTCGGCGATGATCCCGCAGCGTTGGCATGTTTGAACACGTCGCCTGTGCGATCGACACCGGGGGCTTTGCCGTACCAGAGGCCAAACAGGCCGTCTCGCTGCGCCCCTGGAAACAGGCCGAGTTGCTGGCTGCCCCAAACCGCGGTTGCGCCGAGATCCTCATTCAGCCCTTCCCAGAACTCGGTATCATGTTCATCGAGCCATTTTTGTGCGGCGCGAAGCTGCTGATCATAGCCGCCCAGGGGCGAGCCACGATACCCGGAGATGAAACCGCCTGTGTTCAAGCCTGCCTTTAGATCGAGCCGCTTTTGGTCAAGCGGCAGGCGGACCAGAGCGTGGATTCCCGTCATATAAGCTTTGCCCTCGACAAGCTCATACTTGTCGTCCAATCTGACTTGGCGATGCTTCATGGCAAGCTCCCGATTTCGTATCGGGTGATTTTTTCAGTTAAGCGCGGAAATTGCTTGCCTTTTTTGCCGGAATACGTCTTTATTGAGCAATAAGGTTCTGTTCTGCGTTTATTTTGGGGTGAATTTTGCCTGGCCCGCTCGATACAATTGATGCCAAAATCCTCGATCTCATTCAGAAAGACGCGTCGCTTTCGGTCGCTGATATTGCTGAGCGAGTCGGCCTGTCGTCTTCGCCGTGCTGGCGCCGCATCAAGCGGATGGAAGAAATTGGGATCATTGATGGCCGGGTGACATTGCTCGACCGTGATGCGCTGGGTCTTGGCTTTGAGGTGATTGCGAATGTCAAACTGGCACTGCCGAGCAAAGACAATCTGGAGGCCTTCGAGGCGCTGGTCGCCGAATGGTCAGAAGTGACCGAGTGTATGACGGTAACCGGTGCGGTTGACTATATCATTCGGGTCACGACCACGGATATGCATGCCTACGACTCGTTCCTCCGCGAAAAGCTGCTCGGCTCAGCGTTGGTCTCCGATGTTCAGTCGCGGATCATTATCAATATTGCCAAGCGAACGACAGCGCTGCCGCTTGGCCTTGTCAGTGACTATGTCCCGGTGTCCTAGCGCGGCTTAGGCCCGCTCAACACACATGGCGATGCCTTCACCGCCGCCAATGCAGAGCGAGGCCACGCCTTTCTTGGCATCCTTGTCTTCCATGGCCGCCAATAAGGTAATCAGGATCCGCGCACCGGAGGCTCCGATCGGGTGACCCATGGCGCAGGCACCACCGTTTACATTGACGATGTCATGACTGAGACCAAGCTCCTGCATCGCGATCATCGGAACCACCGCGAACGCCTCATTGATCTCCCAGAGCTCTACCTCATCTTTGCTCCAACCGGCTTTGTCGAGCGCCTTCTGCATCGCCGGCACCGGCGCGGTGGTGAAATATTCAGGCTCGTGCGCGTGACTTGATGAAGAGACAATCTTCGCAATGGGCTTGAGGCCGCGTTTCTCAGCTTCGGAGCCCTTCATCAGGACCAGGGCTGCCGCGCCATCTGAAATGGCGGACGCGTTGGCCGCGGTCACAGTGCCATCCTTACCAAAGGCCGGCCGCAAGCTTGGGATCTTATCCGGCCGCGCCGTCCGCGGCAGTTCATCGCTGTCGACCACGGTTTCGCCCTTACGGGTCTTGATCGTCACCGGTGCAATCTCGCGTTTGAACTTTCCGTTTTCGGTCGCCTTCTGGGCCCGTGACAGGGTTTCGAGCGCATAAGCGTCCTGCTGCTCACGCGTGAACTGATACTTCTCCGCGATCATGTCCGCGAAAGCGCCCATCGGACCGCCCGCATAGGCATCGGTCAGGCCGTCGAGCGCCATATGATCCTTCGCGCCCATATCGCCATATTTGTGGCCCTTGCGGACATCAATCAGGTGCGGCGCATTGGTCATACTCTCCATGCCGCCCACGATCACGATCTCTGCATCGCCTGAGGCGATGGCATTGCGGCCCATCACAGCCGCCTGCAGTCCCGATCCGCACATCTTGTTGATGGTTGTGGCTTCCAGGCCCTTGTCCATGCCAGCTTTGAAGCCAGCCTGACGCGCCGGGGCCTGGCCCTGTCCGGCGGGCAAGCAATTGCCCATGATGATCTCGTCGGCCTCATCAGCGCCGAGCCCAGCCTCTTCCACGGCGGCTTTCACCGCGATCGCGCCCAATTCATTCGCCGACAGGGCGTCCAGATCGCCCAGCAGACCCCCCATGGGTGTTCGAGCCATTCCAACGATAACGACAGGATCAGTAGCAGACATGATAAACTCTCCAGACATTAACCTGCACGCATTGTGCACTTGCATTCAAGTGGGACTTAAGTCGATGTCAGGTCAAGTAGCGGGGCACGATTTTTACGGGGTTGCGGCGGTGCGCGGCGGGATGTCTCAGCTCTTATCGAACGCGTTGTGGGTTGACGGCATCAAGTGCGACCGCCCGTTCCATGATATCGATGAGTTCGTCATCGATATCGTCAACCGAATACACTTTGACATGGCGGAGCGCTTTCCCCGTGCCCTCAATGCGCCCGAGATAATCCCCCGCCAGACGCGCGCCCTGCCATAGCTGCAAATTGCATCGCTCGCCGTGCGCAATCACGGAGAAGATCCGTTCATTGCCCGTCCAACAGGGAAATCCCCAGGCGAGCTTGCAGCCGAGGGCTCTCCAGCGTGTTTGAATTGTACGCTCAAGCGCATGGGCAATGCGCTGCGCATTACCGTTCAGGCTTTCAAAATAAGCGGTCACTGTCTTTGGTTTTCCCATAATCCCTCCCCTGTTCTGTCTCACACATAGATCAGTGTGCGGCGCAACAACCATACAGAATCGGAGGAATTTTCAGTCCTAAGGCGTATGCACTGTCTGGCAAACAGGCCATAGCAGCAGCAAAAAAGGCGGCCCGCAGACCGCCTTTCCCGAAATTTCACTGATACAAGCTCCAAAGACTTACCAGATCCGGATCCGTTCCTCCGGCGGCAGGTAGAGCGCATGCTCCGGCCCGACATCAAACGCTTCGTACCATTCATCAAAGTTCCGCACGATCCCGTTGACGCGGTAGTATGGCGGGCTGTGAGGGCCACGGATGAGCTGCTGGCGCAGGGCTTCTTCGCGATACTTGTTACGCCATTGCTGAGCCCATGACATGAAAAACCGTTGGTCACCGGTCAAACCGTCAAGGACCGGCGCTTCCTCATCGGCGCTGATTTCGCCATCACCATTCACATCAAGGCTCATCTTATACGCCTTGTAGGCCATGGACAGGCCGCCAAGGTCACCGGTGTTTTCACCAAGACCGAGACGCCCGTTCACACACGTCTTGCCGTCGTCCAGAGGACAAAACGCATTGTACTGACCCACCAGCGCATCTGTTCTGGCGACAAAGGCTGCTTTGTCTTCCTCTGTCCACCAGTCACGCAAGACGCCGTCGCCGTCTGACTTTGAACCCTGGTCATCAAAGCCATGCCCGATTTCGTGACCGATCACGCCGCCAATCGCGCCGTAGTTGACCGACGGATCGGCATCGATGTTGAAAAAGGGTGGCTGCAGGATCGCAGCCGGGAATACGATCTCGTTGCGGTTTGGCGAATAGTATGCGTTCACCGTTTGCGGCAGCATGAACCATTCGGTCTTGTCGATCTCCTGACCCAGCTGGCTGATCATGTCCTGATAAGCCCAGATGTTCGACGCCATCATGTTTTCGAAGGCCCCAGCCCCGAGCGTCATCGCGTCATACGTTTCAAATTTCTCGGTGTAACCGATCTTGGGCGTAAACTTGGCCAGCTTGTCTCGAGCCTGATCCTTGGTTTCTTCACCCATCCAGTCGAGTTCGTTCAGATTGTCCGCCATCGCTTTACGCAAATTGATGACCAGATCATCCATCGCGGCCTTGTTTTCCGGCGGGAAGTAGCGGGCGGCATAGACTTTACCGACCGCTTCACCGAGCGCGCCTTCAACCGCGGTAACACCGCGCTTCCAGCGTTCTCTTTGCTCTTCCTGGCCCCGCAACTGTTTCGAATAGAACTCGAAGCTTGCAGTGTCGATCACTGCAGGCAAAACAGCTGCGTGATCCGATAGGAAATGCGCCGTAAGATAGGCCTTCCAGTCATCCAAATCGGCCTCAGCCATAATCTTCATGATGCCAGCAATGCCGCCGCCGGAAATTTTCGCGACCTGCTCTTCGTTCAGACCCAGCGCTTCAATTTCTGCAGCATCCGGCATCAGCTGGCGCACGATATAGGTCTCTTGATCAGCGATCATCAGACCTTCGAGGAGCGTTTCCAGCGGGAAATCCCCACTCATCGCCTCCAGGCCCGACCTGGACACCTTGTTATAGGTCAGGTTTCGGTTGCGGCCGACCGTCCGATCCCAATGGGCTTTTGCAATTTCAGTCTCCAGCGCAAGCACGCGTTCGGCCGCCTCAGCCGGGTCTTCATAACCCGCTTCGGTCAGCAGAATTGTGAGATAGGCGACATAACCATCACGCGTCTCGACATTCTTGCCTTCATCACTGAGGTAAACATCGCGATCGGGTAGCCCCAAGCCGCCCTGCGTGATGTAGAAAATATATTCGTCGGTTTTCTTGGAATCGATGTCCACCCAGCCGCCAATCGGGCTGCTATAGCCCGGGGCCGCAAACACTTCTGCGAGGTCTTCCTGATCCTCCATCGCTGCGATGCGGTCAAGATAAGGCTGTACCGGCGCGAGGCCCGCTGCTTCAATCGCGTCAGTGTCCATGAAGGCGTTGTAGAAGGCTGCGACTTTTCCCTCGAGCGTTGCCGGATCCGGTTTCGCCTCTGCCAGATCATCGATAATGAACTTCACCCGCTGCTCTGATTTCTCACGCAGCAGCGTAAATGAACCATACCGGGTCCGGTCTGCCGGCATCTCGAACTCGTCATACCAGGTGCCATTTACATAGCGGAAAAAGTCGTCGCCGGGATGGGTGGTCTTATCCATCGACGGCAGATCGAGCCCAAACTCACCCCAATCGTCACGAGACGTCGTTTCAACGACACGCTTTTCTTTTTGCGGTTTGGCTTCGACAATGTCCGAGGTCGTCGCTTCGACGGTTTCGGTCGCCGCCGTTGCGACACTGCCTGCCTCAGACTGGGACGTGCCTTCAACTGCAGTTGTACAAGCCCCCAGCACAGCCACGGCCGCGCCGATCATCAGATATCGTTTCATTTGCTCTCTCTCCAAAAAGCCAGTTTCTCGTTATGGGTATTCCAGATCACTCCGCAGGCGCGGGGCGGCGTCCTTCGCTGCTGGATCCGATCAACTCCTCTGAGTCGAAAGTCGCGCCGCCAGAATAGGTCTCGCCAATCGTGCGATAGGGCCGACCGCCCCAGCTCCAGCGGAAGATCCGCCCGATCTCCACGCCGACAGCGTAAAGCGACGGCACTAGGAACAGGGACACAAACAGGGCAAAGGCCACAGCACATCCAAGCGAGACCACCATAGGTTTCAGGAATTGCGCATTGACCGACCGTTCTGCAATCAGCGGAAGGATGCCAACAAACGTGGTCACCGATGTGAGCAGAATGGGTCTGAAGCGTGACACGCCAGCATCAACCAAGGCCTGGACCGCGCCTGACCCTTCAGCCCTTCGCCTGTTTACAAAATCGACCAGAACCAGGTTATCGTTGATCACAACCCCGGCCGCGGCGGCGATCCCGAACAGCGAGAACATCGCCATCGGTTCATTAAAGGCCAAATGCCCGAACACTGCGCCCGCGTAGGCAAACGGCAAGGCCGTCATCAACAGTAACGGTTGGAAATAGGACCGGAACGCAATCGCGAGCAGGATATACATCGCCCCGATCGCCATGAGGGAAAGACGCTGAATTTCTCCCAAAAACGCAGCTTCATCTTCGAACTCACCGGCAGCATCGCGTTCAACATCAGGGAACTGCCGGTCGAAATCAGGCCAGAAGTTTAGATCCATATCCTGCATGATCCGGCCGCGTGTGCCGTCACCCAGCAGTTCTGAGCGTACCGTCACAGAGCGTGTGCGATCACGGCGCAGGATCCGGTTGATCCCCGGCGCATAGGTAAAATCGGCCACCTGTGTGATCGGCAGTTCTCGCCCATCGGCGGTTCGGATACGGAGATTGTCCAAGCTGTCGAGGTTCCGGCGCGCCGACTCTGGAAGGCGAACCATAACGCGGACATCTTCGCCGTCTCGCGGCAGGCGCTGTACTTCTTCACCAAAATAGGCCTGGCGAATCTGGTTTGAGACATCCGCAAGCGTGATGCCGAGCGATTCCGTTCCGGGCTTGAGCTCGATCTGGATTTCATCCGCAGACGCTGTCAGATTGTCGCCGATATCGTAAGCCTCAGCATAGGTCGCCAATTGCGCCTTTACGACATTCGCCGCCTCTCGAAGCCGATCCAGATTGTCATGGTTGAGGGCAAATCGGATCCCGCTATCGGACTCGTTCTCGGTGAAATCGAACGAGACTTCTTCCGCATCTTGTATCGGCCCGACATATCTTCGAACTACTTCCGAGATCAGACGCGTGGACAAGGTCTCCGGCGACTTTTCCGGAGGGATCAGACCGATATAAGCTTCAATCCCATCATTCGTGGCAATCAGCGAGATGTCTGTGATAACGCCGCCGAGGCCGGAGGGGTTCGACTCAACCGCGGAGAAATCAAACTCCGGGGTCACGGCCAAAATTTCCTGCCGCCAATCGCGATCAAGTTCTTTGGCAGCCACCTGAACGCCGGTCTGTAGCTGTTCACCGACCTGAAGGACGCGCGAGAACGGTGTGCCTTCCGGCATTTCGATGTTGACGATGATCAAGCCACCATCAATTTCCGGCATGAACTTGAACGGCACGATCCGGTTGCTGACGAGGCCATTGGCAAACAGGAAAAGGCAGGCAAACAGGACCAGCGTGGCGTAGCGGAAGCGTAAGGCAAGCTCGAGCGTCGGGCGATAGATATGGTCAGCAAACCAGATCAGGCTGTCCGCAATCCGGCGCTGAAGCCGCATCAATCCGCCACTAACCCCTTTGAACGCCTGCTTCTTCATATGCGACAAGTGGGCCGGCAGGATCAGCAGACACTCAATCAATGAGAAGACCAGAGCCGCCACCACCACGAACGTGATTTGCTGCGTGAAGCTTCGCGTCGGACCGGTGACAAAGGCCCAGGGCAGGAAGGCAATGATTGTTGTCAGCACCCCGAACACAATCGGTTTCAGCACCAGCTGGGTGCCGACAATTGCGGCATCAACGCCTTCACGTCGGCCGCTTTCAACTTCCTTGTGTATGTTTTCCCCGACCACAATGGCATCATCGACGATTACCCCAATCACCAACAGAACCGCAAAGGTCGACAGAATGTTCCAGGAGACCCCAAAGAACGGCAGCATCATGATGCCGCCCGCGAAGGCCGTAATGATCCCAACGGTTACCCAAAGCGCCACAACAGGACGCAGGAACAGGACCAGGACCAACAGCACCATGGTCGCGCCGAGCAGCGCCGATTCCGAAATCAGCTTCATCCGCGCGTCAAACAGAACGGAGTTGTCGAAGATAATCCCGACTTTCACACTCTCCGGCAGAATGCCTGAGCGGGGATCATTCGCGCGATCGACATAGTCTCTGAAATGCGCCGCGAACTCGCCGATCTGCATGCGGTCTGGAGCCGGGACCATAACGAAAGCGGTGGGCAGGCCATTATAGGTGGTGTCGAGATCGGCATCGACAAAGCCGTCGATCACGGTGGCCACATCACCGACCGTAATGGTGCCCTCTTCGGCGCTTTGTCGAACAACGATCCGCTCGAACTGATCGACGGAATCGGCAAGCTGGCGCGTTGTCATGTTGACATCACCCACTGATGAGCGCACCCGGCCTCCCGATGAATTAATCGACGAAGCCCGGATTGCATTGGCGACATCGGAGAAGCTGAGATTGTAACGCCGCAAGGCCACTTCACTGACCTCGATGGAGACTTCTTCGTCGAGAATACCCCAGACCTCTGCCAACTGCCCGCCGGGCAGAGCCGTGATATCATCGCGAACCTGATCGGCGAGGCGTTTCAGGGTCAACAGATCGACATCGCCATAAACGGTCATACCGAAATAATTGTTGCGCTGTTCCCAGCGCTGAACCTGAGGCTGGAAGGCGGCCTGTGGCAGATTGTTGATCTGGTCGACACGCAGTTTGATTTCATCGACAAACTCTTGCATGTCGATATCGTCACGGCCCTCGATATTCACGACGGCAAAGCCTTCATTACCGATCGAGGTTATGCGTTCGAGGCCATCAATATCAGAGACAACTTCCTCAATTCGGGTGATGATCTGTTCTTCGACATCCTGCGGTGACGCCCCGTCCCAGGCCACAGTGACCGTCGCGCCTGCGAACGAGACGACCGGGAACATTTCCCGCTCCATCTGATTGTAGGCGAGAGACCCGCCGACAAAGGCGACAATCATCAACAGATTGGCGGCGACCGCGTTGCGAGCAAACCATGAAACGACGCCACCCATGCCTATTGCTCCTCGCTGCCGGATACGATCGCTGCATTCACTTCGGACGATGAGCCGTCGCCGCCAGTCACACCGTCAGGCTCATGCTCAAAGATGGTACCGTCCGGCATCCGCTCCAGCAGGGTGATGCTCATCCCATCGAATGCAGCCTGGATCGGGCTGACAATGGCAAGGTCGCCGACATTGACCTGGTCGCTTCTGAACCAGGCCCCATCTGGATCGCTATAGATCAGGTCGACATCAAATATGCGCAACTGACTGGTCGCCTTGTCGCCAATATAGATTTTATTGCCGCTGCGGATGGACCCACGTGGCGCAACCAGAAGGTCATTAACTTCACTGCCAATGATACTGGCATCCACAAATAGACCCGGCGCCATGGGCACACCGTCATCTGCGCCAGTACCATAGGGGTCCTTGAGCTCAGCAATAACATTGATCAGGCGCGTCTGGGAATTCACTGCGGCGGACGTGCGCGTAATGCGACCGCGCCACTCTCGCACTTCCCCCGCAACCGGGCCGGTGAAAATTACTTCGGGACCTGGATTGCCCGGCGTTTCGGCGAAAGCGATCGGCAAATCGAGCTGGCCAAGCTGCTCCCCGGTAATCGGCAGAACAACTTCAACAATGTCGGTGGCAAAAATCTGGCCGAGCGACTGGCCGGGGCTGATAAACTGCCCGACATCGACCGATTTCATGCGTACCCGTCCGGTGAACGGGGCGATTACAGCCGTTCGTGACAGAGCCAGCTCAGCATCTGCCAGTTGGGCCTCCGCCGAGGCGAGTTGAGCCCTTGCATCAGCCAATTGCGGTTCGCGCCGTGCCAGGGGACTGCTTTCTGTAATGCCCAGATTTTCAAGATCCTGAATGGCAATCTCAGCTTCAGCCTGCTCTCTGATCAAAGCCTGCTCGGCGCTTGCCACACCTGAGCGGGCGCGCACGACACCAAGTTCGTAATCGGCGCTTTCAAGTCGGATCAGAGTTTGCCCTCGGCGGATAAAGCCGCCATCAATGAAATCCGGAGATACAAATGAGATTCGGCCAGAAATCTGGGGTGCGACATCAATCTCTCGTTGGGGACGAACTTCTCCCTGAACATCGACCTTGAACACCAGATCATCGCGCACGACAGGCTCACCAAACACTGATAGTCCAGCAGGCGCTTCTTCTGCCTGTTCAGGCTTTGGCGTCATCACCTGGATCGTGAAGAAGGCGCCACCACCGACGATGAGGGCCATGGCCAGTGTTACGATGATCGGGAATATACGGCTCATGGCAGGGCAGCCTCTTCGGAACGGGTTGACCCAAGCAGGATCGGCGGTTGCGGCAGTTCGACGGGAAGACCCCCACCGAGCGCCAGATGATAGTTGATGCGGTTTGTGGCCCGAGCTGAGCGGGCTGTGATCAGATTGCTCTCAGCGTCGAGGCGGCGGGTCTGTGAATCAATCAAATTGAAGATCGAAACCAGACCATTGGTGTACTGCCGCGTCGCCAGGTCTTCGGCCAGAATAGCTTCTTCAAGGGCGCGCGCCTGGGCATCCTCCTGCTGAGCCAGCAAACCATCCGCTGCAAGGGCGTTTTCAACCTCCTGCCAGGCAGACAGGACAGTGGAGGCATAGGTTTCTACAGAGATTTGCGCCCGCGCAATCGCGGCATCGCGATCTGCTCTCAAGGCCCCGCCATTATAGAGGGGCGCAGACAGGTTCGCGATCAGGCTAGCCGCCCATCGGCTTGGGTCGAACGTATCGGCAAAATCGGTGTCATTGTTCGATACCGTTCCGGAGATACTGAGGCTGGGCAGCAGGGCAAGACGGGCCTGCTCAGCCCGCAGACCTGCTGCGAGGAGCGCGGCCTCTGCTGAGGCAATATCCGGACGACGTGATAATAGAAGCGCGGGATTTCCGCCGCTTAACAGCGGATCCAGTGTGGCGATTTCTGCTGGCGCATCAATCTCCTCCTCGGGATAACGCCCAAGCAGGATTTCCAGGCGACGAACGGCATTACCGCTGGCAAGCCGACGCGAAGCGATAGCTGCCTCTGCCGAGGCCAGCGTTGTCCGCGCCGTCCGCACATCCAGCGCTGTCGACAGACCGCGCGAAAAGCGCCGTTCCGTCAGTTCGAGCGCCCGCTCGCGGGCCTCATAGGTCTGGACCGCAACACGCTCCAGCGCCAGAGCTTCATTCAGGTCGAACCAGGCCGTTGCCGTCTGCGCCGCGATAGAGAGCTGCGCGGCGGCAAGATCAGCTTCACTTACGAGCAGGTCTGCTTCGGCCGCGTCAATCCCGGCACGGACCCGGCCCCAAAGATCGACTTCCCAGTTCAGCGAGCCATTGACACCGAAGGTTTCCGTATCAACGCGGTCATCGCCAGCCGCCGTTTCTACAAATGTGCTGCTGCCCCCAGCGCTGCCCGACACTGAGACACTGGGCAAAGACCGGCCATAAGTGGCGCGCGCCTGAGCTCTGGACGCTTCAACCGCGAAGTATTGCGCACGTAAGCTGGGATTCGCCGCCAATGCCTCACTTACCAATTCAGACAATGTCGGATCGCCAAACTGAGTTAGCCAGTCGCTGGTTGGGACTTCGCCAGACACACCAGCCGCTGCCCAGGCAGACGGCGCATCCGGGGCAACCGGGAAGAACTCGACAGGATCACCGGCAATGCTGGGCACGCTCGCGCACCCTGCCAATGTGAGCAATCCGAATCCCACGCCTGTTCGCTTCATGATTAAACCTCGTCCTTGGACTATCGCATGCTTTACGCTTGCACTATATGACTGTCAACAAACAATTATCGTTTTTCAATAATAGTTCGAACCTGCATTCCGGTCTGAACTTTGAACATATCTCTCTACGCGCCAATGTGCTTTACAGACCAGTGAAAGTCTGGTCAGCGCGGGATAGCGGGAATGGATGACGGTTTGCAAGAAGACGCACCGGAAAAGGACTTTGTCTGGCAGCGTCGCAAGGACTTTTTCGTACTCACCACCGGCGCTGCGGCGGTGCTGACCCTGCTGTTTGTGACCAATGCTATCGGACTGGTCGAGTGGATCACAGGCGGAGTTGTGATGATTGCAGGCTCACTCGCCTATTTTGTCGGATCTGTGCCTTATTATGACAAGGCCAATCTTGTAGAAACAGAGGCAACGGTTGAGGAGCAGACCCCACCGGAACCGCCAATCGATGTGCTTGTTCCGTTTTTGAAAGCGCTTCCCTTTCCGGCTGTTCTTGTCGACACCGACAAGCGCATTCACGCGACCAATGAAGGGGTGCTGAACGTCTTCGGGAGCAATGCCAAACCGGGCGCTCTGGCATCGGCCGTGTTTCGTAATCCGGATTTGCTGGCCGCGACAGACCGGGTCGCCGAAACCGGCGCGGCTGAGCGCGTTGAAATCCCCTTGAAAGGCGACACGGAAACCTGGATCGCTCATATTCATGCTGCGGCGGGAACAGGTAGTGTCACAGTCGTGATGGAAGAATTGACGGCGGTGCGGCGAGCCGAACAGGCGCGCGCGGACTTTCTCGCCAATGCCAGCCACGAATTGCGTACGCCGTTGACGGCCATCAGCGGGTTTATCGAGACCATGCGCGGCCCGGCGAAGGACGACAAAGCTGCCTGGGATGGCTTCATAAGCATTATTGCCGAGCAAACAGAACGGATGAAGCGGCTGGTCGCAGACCTGCTGTCGCTGTCGCGGATCGAGTTCCGCGAACATCGCCCACCTTCCACGACGGTTGATTTTTCTGCCCTGATTCAGCATGCTGCTCTGTCATTGGCGCCGCTGGCCAACGATCGCGGCGTCGACCTGAGTTTTGCCGGGCCGGACGTCTCGCTCAATGTCGTTGCGGATGAAGACGAAATCACCCAGGTCATCCAGAACCTTGCCAGCAACGCCATCAAATACACGTCAAAAGGAGGGACAGTTCAGGTCACGTTCGGACATGCCGATACAATGGCAGAGGCCGCCCTCGCCAGCGGCCGGCAAATGCCCGACAGCAAGCGCGCCATTCTGGTTGCACCGCGCGCCTCATCGCGTGTTCCGGCAGTCTGGATGCGCGTCACAGACAGCGGCGAAGGCATCCCTGCGCAACATCTACCGCGGCTCGGCGAGCGCTTTTACCGGGTTGATGAAAGTCGCGGTGGCAAGATTGAAGGGACGGGTCTGGGGCTCGCCATCGTCAAGCACATAATGGTGCGTCATCGCGGCGGCCTTTCTGTTGAAAGTATTGAAGGCGAAGGCGCCGGCTTCGGCATGTGGATGCCGGGCACCGTTCAGGAGTCATAGCGGCATTGCTTCGTGTTGCCCCAGCATACCGTCCACCCCCGGCATGTGCGCTGACAACCGTTTATCTCGACGACCATGTCGTGGTCGCCAATAAACCATCAGGCTTGTTGAGCGTTCCAGGCTTGGGCGAAAGCAAAGCCTTCTGCGCACTCAGCATTCTGACCGATCGGTGTGGGCCAGTTCACACCGTTCACCGGCTTGATATGGACACGTCCGGGTTGATTATATTTGCCCGCTCAAAAGCGGCGCAACGCCATTTGTCGATTCAGTTTCAGGAACGCCAAGTGCACAAACTGTATGAGGCCGTGGTCGCCGGTCTGGTGCAGAACAACCAGGGCCGCATCGATGCCCCAATTGCGAAACATTCCTTGCAGCGACCCCTTCGACATATTGCCGCCGACGGTCAGCCAGCGGTCACCAACTGGACGGTTGTTTCGCAATCCCGGTCGTCAACCCGGCTGTCCCTTCACCCTGAGACTGGTCGCTCTCACCAGCTTCGTCTGCATTTGAAGTCCATCGGGCATCCCATTCTCGGGGACGTATTTTACGGAGACGCCTCAAAGGCGGGGCGGCTTTTGTTGCATGCAAAAACCATTTCGTTTCAACACCCTGTATCCGGGACGCGAGTCTCACTCGCGGTCCCCTCAGCGTTTTAGAATAGCTCGATGGTCGAAAGGCACACATGTGTCACATATGTGTCAACGAGCAGCGGTAATAGCGCTCAAACTCTAGGCGTTCAGGCCGCAAATGCTTCAGACTCTTGGCCACATTCAAATCGGTTGGCTGTTGATTGCCTCCCTCGCCGTCACCGGCTTTGTTTCGTTCTATGTCGGGCGAACCAGTATGGCGCGTGCGCCAGCATCTGGGCCTTTGGAGCGGTCGCATTCGCAGCCAAACTATCATGGCTACTTTATGGCGATGTGCGCCGCGGTACCGGCCGCGCTCATCTTCATCCTCTATCTAGTGCTCTCAGGCGGCTTTATCCGCAGCCAACTGGTCAGCGAATTACCGGATTATGTCCGCTCTCTGGGAGCGCTCGAACTGGATCAATATGTCGATCGTCTGTTCGAACATGCAGCGATGCGCGATCCACAGCCGACCGGCAACGACTTGTTCGACGCCGCAAGCTCCAGACTGACCGAACTTCGCGGGCAGTCTCGCCTGCTCATGCTGATCCTTGCCCTGGGGGCGGGTCTCGCCGGATTCGTCTACGGTTTGCGCAAGTTGAACCGGCAGTTCCGCGCCCGCGACTATGTCGAAATGGGGATTGTCGGCGTACTGTTCCTTTGCGCCGCGATTGCCATTCTGACCACGCTCGGCATCATCCTGTCCTTGATCTTTGAAACCATTCGGTTTTTTAACTCCGAGGGCAGTCCCGGACTGTTCGGGTTTCTGTTCGGCACAGAATGGAATGCGCAAACTGGTGAAGATTTCGGCACAGTGCCGCTGTTTCTGGGGACGCTGCTGATTGCTTTGCTCGCCATGTGTGTTGCGGCTCCGATCGGTCTCTTTTCGGCCATCTATCTTTCTGAATATGCAAGCCCAACCCTGCGCGCCTGGATCAAACCCATTCTGGAGCTGCTCGCCGGAATCCCAACCGTAGTTTACGGGTTCTTCGCGGCCATGGTGGTCGCTCCAGCGGTGCGGTCTGGGGCGCAATGGATTAACAGTCTGCCTTTCACATCAGACACACTGCTTTCGGCACAGCCGCAAAGCGCGCTCGCAGCCGGGTTGGTGATGGGCATCATGATTATTCCCTTCGTGTCATCGCTCTCAGACGACGTGATCAACGCAGTGCCTCAGACGCTGCGGAATGGCGCGCTTGCCATGGGCGCAACCCCTTCCGAGACGGTTCGAAATGTCGTTCTACCCGCTGCGTTGCCAGGCATTATCGCAGCGCTTCTGCTCGCGGTGTCTCGTGCGATCGGCGAAACCATGATCGTTGTCATGGCCGCAGGTCAACGCGCGCAGATCACTGCGGATCCGACGTCGGACCTTACCACGATTACCGTCCAGATTGTGGCACTGCTAACCGGCGACACTGAATTTGACAGCGCCAAGACCCTGTCGGCGTTTGCCCTCGGCTTCGTACTGTTTTCGGTCACGCTTATCTTCAACCTGATCGCTCTAAGAGTCGTCCAGAGATATCGAGAGAAATATGACTGACGCGCCCGAAGCGACCCCTATCGAGCGGCCGTCCAGCTTTGCCAGCGAAGCCGCGATGAAACGCCTGAAACGCCGCCATGCGGCGGAGCGCCGGTTTCGGGCCTATGGTCTGGTGGCCATCGGTTTTGCGATCCTGGCGCTGCTAGTTCTGGTGCTGTCAATTCTGACACAGGCATGGTCGGCGTTTACGCGGCATGAGGTGGTGTTTGATTTGACAATGGAACGCGAGCTGATCGCTCCGGAAGGGCGGGATCAGCCGGAACAGATTGCCAGCAATGTGACCGGCTTTAACACGCTGGTGCAGCAGGATCTGCTGGCCACGTTCCCGGAAACCGGACGGACGCGACAACTTCGCCGCGAGGTGTTTGCCTTGACCACACGCCTTGCGGTTCTTCCGATCGCACACAAGGTCGCCGAGCAGCCCGATCTGATCGACGAGACGGTCTCTGTTCGCGCCGCGCTTTCTGACGATCTGGATCTTTACCTGAAAGGCGGGGCCACGGATCGACGCGCGATGGTGGCCGGACAAGCGGGGATCATCGCGGCAAATGAGGCCGGTCTGATTGAAATCGAAGAGATCGGGGATTCCCGATTTGCCGCCTTCCAGTCTGCTGTCGCTGACTTGGAGGGAACAGATCCGAGCGTCCTGCTGCGCGTGGATGACACCTGGTTT
This sequence comes from Henriciella sp., assembly GCA_030066975.1. Taxonomy (GTDB): domain Bacteria; phylum Pseudomonadota; class Alphaproteobacteria; order Caulobacterales; family Hyphomonadaceae; genus Henriciella. Next base: position 192,721 of record JASJAO010000001.1, read on the forward strand.
ACTCTGGAATCGATCAACACGAACAGCTTGATCGCCTCCTACCTCACCGGGCCGGCGCCCCTGCTGGGCGACCGATATGAAACACCGATCGACGCGTTGATCATAAAAACGCCAGCCAGCAACCGGACTGTATCAGACCGACAGATTGCCTGGACCACCATGCTAAACGAACAGGGGCGTATAAAGCGCGTGTTCAATTCAGGTCTGTTCACGCAGGCTGACAGCACCTATCCCGAGCTTGCAGGTGCGGCGGCCGCGATTGTCGGCTCGATCTTTACAATGATTGTCACCGCGCTGTTTGCCATCCCTGTCGGCATCCTCGCGGCGGTTTATCTGGAAGAGTTCGCGCCGAAGAACCGGCTGACCGATCTGATTGAAGTCAATATCAACAATCTTGCGGCCGTGCCTTCGATCGTTTTCGGCCTGCTCGGGGCGGCGGTGTTCCTCAACCTGTTTGGCATGCCGCGATCGGTCCCCTTGGTCGGGGGGCTCGTGCTTGGATTGCTGGTCCTGCCGACCGTCATCATCGCTTCAAGAGCCGCTTTGAAATCGGTACCACCGTCCATCCGCACCGCAGCGCTCGGCCTCGGCGCCTCACGCACCCAAGCTGTGTTCCACCATGTCTTGCCACTGGCAGCGCCCGGCATTCTGACCGGGGCGATTATCGCCATGGCGCGGGCCTTAGGCGAGACGGCGCCGCTGCTGCTGATCGGAATGGTGGCCTTTGTCAACGAAGTGCCGACACGGGCCGACCAGGAGTCCACGGTCTTGCCGGTTCTGATCTACAAGTGGTTCTCCGGCGCAGAGCGGGCCTGGGAGCCAATGACCTCCGCTGTAATTATTATCCTGTTGGTGTTTCTGGTATTGATGAATTTGGCAGCTGTGATGCTGCGTCGTCGCTTTGAGCGAAGGTGGTAGATATGTTGGACAAGACCGAAACATCGCAACCTGAAAGCGCCCCATCCGACAAGGACACAAAGATTGACTGCCGTCACATCGATGTCTTTTACGGCGAGAAGCAGGCCATCTTCGATATTTCCATGCCGATCCGTGATCGATCGGTAACCGCCTTCATCGGCCCTTCAGGGTGTGGCAAGTCGACCTTTCTGCGCTGTATGAACCGGATGAATGACACGATTGACGGTGCCCGCGTCGAGGGCGAGATCATTATGGACGGCGCGGACATCAATGATCCGACGGTTGATCCGGTCCTATTACGGTCACGGGTCGGGATGGTGTTCCAGAAACCCAATCCGTTCCCGAAATCCATCTTCGACAATATCGCCTATGGCGCGCGTATTCATGGACTGGCCAGCAGCAAGAGCGACCTTGAGAATATCGTTGAAACATCGCTGGTCCGCGCCGGGCTGTGGGACGAGGTGAAGGATCGCCTGGCCTCACCCGGCACAGGTCTGTCGGGCGGACAGCAGCAGCGGCTCTGCATCGCACGAGCCATTGCAGTGAACCCGGAAGTGATTCTGATGGATGAGCCGTGCTCAGCGCTTGATCCGATCGCCACAGCGCGGATCGAGGAACTGATCGACGAGCTTCGCGAGCAATATTGCCTCGTCATCGTTACCCACTCCATGCAACAGGCCGCGCGCGTCTCGCAGAACACAGCCTTCTTTCATCTCGGCAAGCTCATCGAAATGGGTGAGACAGAGATGATGTTCACCAATCCCTCAAATCAACGCACACAGGATTACATTACCGGCCGCTTCGGGTAAGCTTCGTCGACTGGACACTCTATGACGCAACATATCGTTACCTCCTTTACAGATGAGCTGGAACACCTGTCAGCGAACCTGCTTCGCATGGGCGGGCTTGCAGAGGCGATGATCCGAGATGCCAGCCGCGCCGTGGTGACCCGAGACAATCAGCTGGCGCGCACAGTGGTTGAGCGCGATGCGGAAATGGATCAGCTGGAAATCGAGTGCGAACGCGACGTTGTCCGCATTCTGGCCCTGCGCCAGCCGATGGCCTCAGACCTTCGAATGGTGATCGGGGCCATCAAACTTGCCGGCACGATTGAGCGGATTGGGGATCTCGCCAAGAATATTGCGCATCGCAGCCTCGCGGTCACCGAAGCCGATAACCGGGTCGCCCTGCGCGGTGTTGAACGGATGGGTCAAGCGGTATCCAGGCAATTGCACACCGCGCTGGACGCCTATTCCCGCCGCGACGCGATCGCTGCGATCTCCGTCATCGAACAGGATGATGATATCGACAGCCATTACAATTCGATGCTGAAATCCATGCTTGTTTACATGACGGAGGACCCGGACAAGCTCGATACCCGCTCGAACTTCCTGTTCATCGTCAAAAACCTCGAACGTATTGGCGATCATTGTACGAACATTGCCAAGGCCGTGCATTACATCGCCACCGGACAACAAATTCGATCCTCGAACGAACCCCTGAGATGAGAGAAGCCTCATGAAACCGTTTATTGTGATTGCTGAAGACGAAGCCTCAGTGTCAGAATTGTTGCGTTACAACCTCGAAGCGCATGGGTATGAGACCGCAACGGCAACAGATGGGGATGAAGCGATGTTGCTGCTCGATGAGCGCACGCCGGACCTGATGCTGCTCGACTGGATGTTGCCGAAAGTGTCGGGCATCGAAATTTGTAGGCGGGTACGCTCGCGCCAGGAAACAGCCAACCTGCCAATCATCATGCTGACAGCAAAAACCGAAGAAGCCGATCGCATTCGCGGACTTGAGACCGGCGCCGATGATTATGTGACCAAGCCGTTTTCCACCAACGAGCTTGTTGCCCGCGTAAAGGCTGTGCTGCGACGGATCAGACCGGCGCTTGTGGATGACATGATTGAGGTCGGAGACATCGCGATTGATCGCACAACCCACAGCGTGACCCGTCAGGGCGCCAACATCCACCTCGGCCCGACCGAGTTTAGGCTGCTCGAATATTTTGCGCAGCATCCGGGCCGTGTCTTCTCGCGTGAACAACTTCTGGATGGCGTCTGGGGGTCTGATGTCTATGTTGAAGCCCGCACAGTCGATGTCCATGTCGGGCGCTTGCGCAAGGCCTTGATGAGCCATGGCGGTGACAATCCGATCCGCACAGTTCGATCCGCCGGTTACTCCCTGCGCGAAAGTTGAACTCCGCTCAGTAAAAAGTGCGCCAAATCCGAGGTTGGCGCAATGAATCTGCATGACATGGCCAAAGGTACGGCATATCAATGCGGCGCAAGCAGGGAGAGACGGCATGCGCATTGGGGTTCCAACTGAGATCAAACAACAGGAATTTCGAGTAGGCCTGACTCCGGAAAGCGTCGGAGAACTGGTCCGGGCCGGTCATGAGGTCTTGGTTCAAAGCGAGGCCGGTACCGGCTCTGGATTCTCAGATGCCGATTATACAGATGTCGGCGCGCGCATTCTGCCCGATGCGGACGCCGTCTTTGAGGCCGCGGAACTGATCGTCAAAGTCAAGGAACCTCAACCGGAAGAAACCGCGCGCCTGAAACCGCAGCATACCCTGTTCACCTATCTGCATCTCGCCCCGGACCCTGTGCAGGCAAAGGGACTGATTGAGAGTGGCTGCCTTGCCATCGCTTATGAGACCGTGACGGATGAGGAAGGCCGTTTGCCGCTACTCACGCCGATGAGCCAGGTTGCCGGGCGGATGGCAATGCAGGTCGCGGCCTGGGCTTTAATGAAGACCAGACGCGGGCGCGGGATCCTGCTGGGCGGTGTGCCCGGCGTCATGCCGGCCAAAGTCGTGATCATTGGTGGCGGCGTCTCCGGCACCAATGCCGCGGAAATCGCAATTGGTATGCGCGCGGATGTGACGGTGTTTGACCGTAACAATGCGCGCCTGGCTGAACTGGACGCGCAGTTTGATGGCGTTGTGAAGACGATGTATTCGACCCGGGCGAGCCTCGACGCGGCGGTGCGTGAGGCCGATCTCGTGATCGGTGCGGTGCTGATCCCGGGCGCGGCGGCGCCAAAACTGGTCAGCAAGGAACAACTCAAGACGATGCAGAGAGGGGCTGTTCTGGTCGACATCGCGATTGATCAGGGCGGGTGTTTTGAGACCTCGCACCCGACCACCCATGAAGATCCAATCTATGAGATTGACGGCATCCTTCACTATTGCGTGGCGAATATGCCAGGCGCCGTGCCGCGCACGTCAACCTATGCGCTGAACAATGCCACCCTGCCCTACGTTCTGGAGATTGCGAATAAAGGCGGTCGGGAGGCTATTCGCACCAACCCCCATCTGGCGCACGGTCTGACGGTCGCAGACGGACACATCGCGCACGAACAGGTGGCCCACGATCTCGGCCTGCCGTTCAAGCAACCGGACTGGCTCTAAGCGTCCGTTGTTGCGCGACGGCGATTGGTCTTTTTCTGGTGAAACGCCCAGGCTGTGGCGACGACATTGTCGACATCTGAGGCTTTCAGCTCAAATCCGAGCAGATCCTTGGCTTTCGAAATGTCGGCAGTCAGAACCGGCGGGTCGCCCGGGCGGCGATCTCCATACTCACGCGGCACCTCCATCCCAGTCACACGCTCAACAGAGTCGATGATCTCTTTCACGCTGAATCCATCTCCCGTACCGAGATTGATGCATTCGCTTGCGCCATCTTTGAAGAGATAGTCCAGCGCGGCCGTGTGCCCCGCCGCTAAGTCCTCTACATGGATGTAGTCTCGAATGCAGGTGCCGTCCGGTGTGGGATAGTCCGTCCCGAAGACGGTCAGTTTAGGGATCTCTCCCGTGAGTGACATCAGGATGCGCGGAATAAGGTGCGTCTCAGGGTCATGCTCCTCGCCAATCTCGCCGTCACGATCGCACCCGCAGGCATTGAAATAGCGCAAGGCAACATGGCGGATCCCATAGGCATGATCATAGTCGCGCAGGATCTGCTCCATCATCAACTTGGAATGGCCATAGGGATTGATCGGCGCTTGCGGCGTGTCCTCCGTGATCGGGATTGTCTCCGGCTGGCCATAGGTCGCGCATGTGCTGGAAAAGACGATTTTGTCGATCCCGGCATCCTTCATTGCGTCAAGCAGGCTGAGCGTGCCACCGATATTGTTGTTGTAGTATTTTGATGGTTCGACGACGGACTCGCCAACAAAGGCGTAGGCAGCGAAGTGGATCACCGCGACCGGCTTATACTTCTCGAGCACAGCGTCGAGACGCGCCCGGTCCGACAGTTCACCGATCTCCAGCGGGCCCCATTTGACCGCATGTTCGTGCCCATAAACCAGATTGTCATAGCTGACAGGCGTGAACCCCTGCTCTGCCAACAGTTTGCAGGTATGGCTGCCAATATAACCGGCCCCACCGGTTACGAGTATCGTTTTTGAGCCTTGCGTCATCGTTTGGTCCTATTCGATTTAGCGTTGGAGGCCACACCGCCTCAGGTTTCAGGTCCAATCAGCGGGCCATAGGCCGTGATGAAGTGGTACAACATGCTGGAAGGGATCGCGGTGGAGACCGGCGCGCCTTTTTTGTCCGTCTGATCAAGCCAGGTGCCAGCTGGCATATTCGCAAGATAAGTGGACTCGATCGCATCGATCAGACGCTCAGCTTCCCCCGGCGCTGCCAGTTGCGGATGCACAAGACGCGCGCGCAGCATCTCCAGCTGAGGCCAAAGTCGGCGTTGGTCATTGGTAATCGCCGCGCCGTCCGCACGCAGAGCGTTCCAGGCAAATCCAGTCGCTGGATCGCGCCCGATACGATCGGCTCGGGCGATGAGTCGGCGCTGCCAGCTGCCGGTGTCGCGGCCCGTCAGGCGCTCATGGAAGGCCAATAGAACAGCCCATTCATAGTGGTGACCGGGCTCGATCAGGGCTTCTGCCACAGGCGTTTTCAGGCTCCAATCAAGCTCAAAGAATTCCACCAGGGCATCGTGTGAGGGTTTGAACAGATAGTTCTCGAACACTTTCACAATCTCTGTCGCCAGCGCCAGATGCGCCTCGTCATTGGTCGCGGCATACAGTTCCAGCATCGCTTCGAGCATATGCATGTGCGGATTGGCGCGGCGCTGCATGCCTTTTGGGTCGCCCTCAAACCAGCCACCCTGCTCGAGATCAGAGTAAGCGGCTTGAACGTGGGCCAGCGTCTCCAGCGCCATGTCCAGACCGGCCTGAGCTCCGGTCGCGCGATAAGCTGCCGCGCCGCCCAGAATGACGAAAGCATGATCATAGAGATCGCGCGTATCATTTGCGACCGTGCCATCTGCATTCAAATGATGGACCCATCCGCCATTTCGATGACGCCCGTGCGCTGAAAGATAAGTCAGCCCCTTCTCGACAAGGTCGCTCGCGCGGTCCACCTCGGGCCAACCGAGCGAGATCGCCTTGGCGAAACTGTAAGTTTGACGGGCCTGAACGCGCAGCCTTCGAAGCGCATTCGTGTCTGGCACGCCGGTCATGTCCAGCTGTTCGACAAACCCGCCTTGCGCGTCATCCCAGGCCACCTTGCTCCAGGTCTCGAAGGCCTGCCGCAGAAACGCCTTGGCCTTGGCTTTATAGGCCGGTGAAACGGTCAGGCTATCGGTGTTTGCAATCACCTGTTTGCCGAGCCGCTTAACCGCATCAATATCCTTGCTGTCGGAGACCATCACCACGTCCGGGGTGGTGATCACCGTAACGTCCTGCAGACCAGAGACAGCGACGCGCGGCCCTTCTGAGCGCACGAGCAATCCGCTCGACTTTTCAACAAATACAGGCCCAGTAGTGACGTTATCGTCTGGCGCAGAGGCAGCGAGCTCATGTAGGGCTGAATAGCCTCCGACATCACTCCAGCCCATGCTGACTGGGACTGTCTTCACGCTTTCAGCATGTTCCATAACGGCAAAATCGATCGAGATGTCTGTGGCTTTGATAAAGGACGCTGGACACAGGTGAACGATATCCGCAGTCGGATCATCGATAGCCGAGCCGACCGCGTCCAGCATAGCTGGATCCCGCGTCTTGAGCTCACTGAGCATAGCTGAGACTTTGAACAGGAAGATCCCGGCATTCCAGAAATAGCTGCCATCGGCGAGATAGGCTTGCGCAGTTTCCAATGGCGGCTTCTCAACAAAGGCTTCTACATCCGAAACTGTTTGGCCAGGGTCCTTGGCATGGATGTAGCCATACCCTGTCGCCGCAAATGTCGGCTTGATGCCGAAAGTCACAATCGCGCCGTCTTCGGCGGCCGGAACGGCTGCGGCGATTGCATCATGAAAAGCGGGCACATTCTTGATGTCGTGATCCGCCGCCAGAATGAGCACCAGATCGTCTGGTCGATGGGCAAGACAGGCTGCGGCGACCGCCGGGCCGGAATTGCGGCCAAACGGTTCCAGAATGAGACGCGCCTCTGGCAGGCTCTCTGACAATAGGGCTGCATGCCGATTTGATCCAATGGCAAGGGGACGGCCAAAAGACAGATCGTCCCGATTTGACCCCTCAAACCGGCTCGCCGTTTCCTGCACCATGGTCTTCGATGTTGTCAGGGGCAGAAACTGTTTGGGGCGACGTTTTGTCGACAGGGGCCACAGCCGGGTTCCTGCACCGCCGCACAGGATTGTTGGATAGATTGTACCGGTCATTTGCGCGCGTGCACCCCATGTGTTCAAACTCGACGACCGAAGGTTTCAGCATCGGTATTGTCGAGAAAAATAGTCTCTGTGATTGATAGCAAGTCCCATGCCGCGTTCTAGCGATAAAATCGGCTCAAACAAGGTGGCGATTCATCACCCCGCACGCGTTTCTGGCCCGCAGTTTGAAACAGCGATAGGAATAGGATAAAGGGCGCGCGCAAATGCCAAATTTTTTCGTGAATGGACGGTTTCTGGCGGCCAAGCCGACGGGTGTACAGCGCGTTGCCGAAGAGTTGCTTGTGGCGCTCAGCCGCCGGGCAGAGCGCGACGAAAGGCTCGCGGCATTGTTGGACGGGGAAGTCCTGCATCCAAGCGGTACGATCCGTTCACTGGATGGCAGCGTATTTCCGGCGCGCCAGATCGGTCGATTGACCGGTCAGCTCTGGGAGCAATTAGAGCTGCCCCGCGCTGCGAAGCAAACGCTTTTGCTCAATTTCTGCAACGTGTCGCCGGTCCTGGCGAAGAACTCCGTCACCATGATCCATGATGCGCAGGTCTTCCTGACACCGGACAGTTACTCCCGGGCGTTTCGGACGTGGTATCGCAGCGTGCTGCCCGCGATTGGTAAAAGGGCGAAACGGGTGCTGACCGTGTCCGACTATTCCAAAGATCAGCTCGCCGCCTTTGGCATTGCCGACCGGGATAAGATATCGGTGATCCATAATGGGATTGATCATGTTGAACGGGTGATTGCCGACAAGAACATTCTGTCAAAAATGATGGTGACACCGCAAAGCTATTGCGTTGGCCTCGCCAACACTCAGAAACACAAGAATCTTGGTGTGGTCATTGATGCGTTTCGCAAACCTGACATGGCGGCGCAAAAACTGGTCCTGTTTGGCGGCGCCACCGGAGAGGATTTCGCCCAGGCCGGCATTCCCGTTCCGGACAATGTGATCTTCGCAGGGTTCATCAATGACGACCAGATGCGGACCTTGCTGGAACACGCGCTCGCCATGGTGTTTCCATCCCGCACGGAAGGGTTCGGGTTACCCCCTTTGGAAGCAATGTTTCTTGGTACACCCGCCATTTGCGCCCCGTGCGGCGCGCTGCCGGAAGTTTGCGGGGATGCGGCGATTTATGCCGACCCCGATGATCCAGACGCCTGGAGCGCAGCCATTCTGACACTGGCAGATGATACACGGGAGATGCGCTCAAACCGCGCGGCCTCTGTCAAACAGCATTCAGGCCAGTTCACCTGGGACGCGGCGGCCGGAAAACTGATCGATCAGATCGAGCGGTTGATTTAGGATGTTCGCTCTTCGATTTTGATCTGAGCCCGTTTCACGATCAACGTGATCAGGTCTTCAGATGACTTACCCGCCATATCCGTCGGCGTCGCAAGCGAGCTGTTCTTGGCGATTTTTTTGAGCTGCGCGGGTGTGAACGTGCTCAGTCGCCGTGCTGTGTCATGCACACCGTGCTGCGACACGAGCCAGATCGGATTGACCAGGTCTACAGCTTTCGGTCCGGTGATTTCTACATTTGCGCCAAGGGCGCGTACGGCGCGATAGGCAAACTCCGGATTCTCCTTGAATTCGCGGCGCAGTTCTTCAAGAAAATCGTCAAGTGCATCGAGGACATCCTTGCGATTGGCTGCATCTTCCTGACCTGGCTCTGACATCTCGATCCTCCCCACTCAACACGCGACAAAAAGCAACGATCTTACAAAAGGATACTTGCTCGCGCGGATCAAGGCAGCAAAGGCTTAATACTGCCCAAACAGGCAGTTTTTCTGGTCAGAACTGGCGTGCGTCTTTTGACCGCGCGCAATATTCTCCCCTGACACGCGATTGCATTAGGTTTTCGCTCAAATCCCGGTTAAAACCGAGCGTCGACAATCGAGCATACGCGGCATGAGATCTGCATATCGGTGTCGGCGAATATGTTGACCATAAAGGGTGATGGCGCGTGGACATCCAGAACTTGAAAACGCTCGAAGATGGGGCCCATCTTGAGACCGATCTGCTGATCATTGGGGGAGGTGCGGCGGGACTGACCGTGGCACGCGAATTCTTTGACACGCCCTGGCGCGTGATGGTCGTCGAAAGCGGCGATACTGAACAAACCGACGCACATGAACAGCTCAATGAGGTGGAACTCGACAGTCAGACGGTTCCCGAAACCTGGAAAACGCGTCGCAGCGAGTATCACGGCCACCAGGCGGAGAAATGGTCAGTTGAGGTGCAGCGATTTGGCGTTCGATGCCGCGGGCTGGGTGGCTCTACCGCGGCGTGGGCCGGAAAGTCAGCGCCTTTCTCTGAGCATGATTTCGCCAAGCGGGACTGGCTTGAATTCTCCGGCTGGCCGTTCACACGCGACGATCTGATGCCCTATATCCGCCGGGCGGAGACCCGTCTCAATTTGGGGCAAGGCAGTTATGGCAACGACTTCTGGGAGCGATATCCCGGGCGCAGTCAGCAGCCCGAATATGATCCGGCGAAATTCTCATCCTTCTTCTGGCAATTCTCACGCTCGCGCATCAACCCTGTGAACATGACGCGCATGGGGCCGGAATTCATGCGTGAGGCCGACAATAATGTCCGCGTTCTGGTCAATGCGACGGCGCGGTCAGTGACTCCAAAAACCGAAAACGGTGAAACCACAGTCGCAGTGGTGCTGACAGGCATCGATGCTGGAGACATTACGGTGACAGCGAAGAAAGTCGTCATTGCGTGCGGTGCGTTGGAGAATGCCCGCCTGCTGCTGGCGTCCAAGACAGTCTGCTCAGCAGGCCTCGGCAATGAGCGCGATCAGGTTGGGCGCTACCTCATGGATCACATGAACGCGCCGGTGGTGAAGTTTGACGACAAATACACGAAAGAAATCTGCGACCGCTTCGGATTTATCGGCCTGCAAGGCCCTAAACGGGTCGATATGTATATGCATGGCATGGAACTCGGCGCAGAGGTTCAGGCAGAAGAAGGCCTCGTCAATGCTGGCGCCTATGTTGTTGCGGATCGCGCAGAGGACGACCCCTGGGGCGCGCTTGCAACATTGCTGCGCGGACAAAGTAAAGCGCCATTTCGCGACGTCTTCTCGATCATTAAGGGCGCGGGCATGATGTTTACCGGCGCTGGCCGTTTGTTCCTGCAAAGCGACCGCGTGCCGAACTGGATCAAGATGCCGATCATCAACACGTTCGTGAAGCTGATGCCGAACTTCGTAGTCGAAGAATATCAGAACAAGGGCGTCCCGCACAAACTGGTCAGTTGCGGCTTTGATGCGATCGTTGAGCAGGAGCCTCTGCCGGAAAACCGGGTCATGCTCAGCGATACGCTGAACCGGTTTGGTGAGCCGCTGCCTCTGGTGAAATGGGAGCCGGGCGAACGCTCACTGAAGACGCTGATGCGAACCGGTGAGCTGATTGCCGAACAGTTTGAACAAGCCGGTCTACCGGTGCCAGAAGTCGCTGACTGGATCAAAACCAAGTCACTGGCAGATGCGCCAATCATCGATACAGCGCACACATCGGGGACGACCCGTATGTCAGTTGATCCCGATACCGGGGTCGTCGACGAGAATTGCAAAATCCACTCATGCGAAGGTGTATACATCGCCGGTGGGTCGGTGCTGCCAACCTGCGGGCATGCCAATCCTACGCTGATGATCACATCGGTGGCGATCCGTCTGGCAGACCACCTCAAAGCACAAATGGCGCAGGCACCGGAGACCTCCGGGACATCACAAGACCAAAGCCCGGCGCGTGAGACCAGTTTGGCCTGATCAACCCATAAGCATCGCTGTCAGGACGAAGGGGGGTCATGACGCACAAGACGTATTATCCGGTTCTGGATAGCCTGCGAGGAGTAGCCGCTTTCGGCGTTCTGTTCTTCCATCTATCGGAATGGACGCATACGCGGAACTGGTTTCCGCGTGGCGAACTCGCCGTGGATTTCTTTTTCTGCCTGAGCGGTTTTGTCATGGCGCACGCGTACGCCAAGCGCCTGGGCGGCGATATGTCGTTCGGCAAATTCGTCGAGGTGCGGATGATCCGCCTTTACCCCTTGATTGGGCTCTCCGTTCTTGTCGCGACGGCCTATACGTTAGCGAAGCGGTTCACGGATGCCGACAGCGCATCCGTTGCTGAAATCCTTACCGCCGCCGTCACCGGATTACTCCTGCTGCCGCACTTCTTCGCCCCGGAACAACTTGCCCCTTCCGGTGAGATCTATCCCCTTAACGGGCCGCTCTGGTCGCTCTTCTTTGAGCTCGCTGTGAACATCGCCTGGGCTCTGGCTTTTGTTTGGCTCACCGTATCCAGAACTGTCTGGATCGCGGTGGTTGCCGCCGTCGGTATGCTGTGCAGCGGTCTCTATTTCAGTGATTTTCTGCTCGGGGAACAGGATTACAATTTCATCTGGGGCACGTTCCGGGTCACCTATTCATTTGCGGCCGGGCTGTTGATCCATCACCTGTACACAGCACGCAATGTTCGATTGGAGGCCTCCTACGGCTTGATTGCGGTGCTGCTAATTGGCGCCATGATGCTTCCGCGGTTTGGCTCTGGCATTGTATTTGATGCGGTCTTCGTTTTCCTGCTGTCACCTCTCATCGTACTGGCCGGTGCACATATTGACGGTCGCGGGGCGAGCCTTGGTCGCTCAAGGTTGCTCGGCGAGCTGTCTTATCCAATCTATGTGCTGCATTTTCCGATCTTCATGTGGGCGAACGGAACCCTGCAATCGTTTGGCGGGCAGGCTGACAGTCCCTATGCGATCGGTTTTTATGCCGTGGTCATTGTGCTTGGTGCCTGGATCGCGATGGTGCTTTTCGATCGTCCCGTACGACGCCTTCTGGTGGCATACAGCCAGCGATCGGCGCAGCGACCGAAGATCGTCGGGCTGAGTGCCCTTGCGCGACCTTTGGGCCCGCACGCCTTCGTGCCGGTTCAGAGCTGTCCCGCCGCCACAGGGAACGGTCAGTCATCGATAGATCAGGTGTCGGAATTGCAAGGACGCGATCAAGCAAACGAGGTATCAAGAAGAATGGATTCTTCTGTGGAGATCAGGAAGGACGCGGCTAGCGAAGGCGACACAATCAAAGTGTTCGCACATCTGGCGCATGGTCAGGACGTGGTCGCCTGGGAAAAGATGTGGTCCGACGGCGTTCTGGTCGGGATCAACGATCCGACGCCATATGGGTATGGCCGCGCCAACCAGATGGGATGCGAGGTCAGTTTCTCCGAGGCGGCGAAAGGGTCGAAACTGTACGCCTTTATTCGCCTGGTTTTGCGTGTCCTGCTGGGCTTTGACTATATTCAGGCCCGTCATAATGCAAAACGGGCGCTGGAAGCTGACATCATCTGGACGCACACCGAGTCCCAGTATCTCGCCATGGCCCTGGTCTTTGCCCTGCGCGGCAAGAACAAGCCGCGGCCGCTACTGCTCGGACAAAGTGTCTGGTTTTTTGATAAATGGCCAAAGCTCGACCCGATCCGGAAAGCGTTCTATCGCTACCTGATCAACTATGTGGACGTGCTCACCGTTCACTCACCGCTCAATCTGGAGCGGGCGAAAGACCTTTTTCCAGGCAAGCGTATCGAATTGGTACGGTTCGGCATCCCGAGCGAAGATCTGACGAAGCCGCAACTACGCGAGAATGAACCACACCGGATCATTTGCGTCGGCAATGATCGCCACCGTGACTGGCAGACCGCGATTGAAGCCTTCAAGGACGAGCCCGGCATCGACGTGAAGATATTCTCCACCAAGACCAATCCGAAGCTTGCCGATGGCATCGAAAATGTGGAGATCCGCGGCGTGCGAAACGATGCCGAGCTGAAAGCGGAGCTTTCGACCGCGTCTCTGATGGTGCTGCCGCTGAAACCGAACCTGCACGCGAGTGGCGCAACTGTCCTTCAGGAATCTGCGATCTTCGGTATTCCGGTTGTGGCCTCGCACGTGGGCGGCCTTGAGGCCTACTTCGACGCCGAAGCGGTGACCTATATCCCGCATGGATCGCCCGAAGCGCTAAAACTGGCGGCAATGGACCTGCTGAATGATCCCGTAAAGGCAGTCGGTCAGGCCACGAAAGCCTATGAGCGGGTCAAGTCCGGCGCCATTGGTGCGAATGCCTATGTGATGGATCACGTCCGCATCAGCCGCGAACTGCTCGCAGAAAAAGACTGACTCATTGGTAGCGCGGGGTTAGCCGCGTGCGCATCCGTTCGAGCAGGGCCTTGGTCTTGAAAACGCCGTCTGTTTCACTGTCTTCGTGACCCTCAAACTCAATACCGACATAGCCGCGAAAACCCGCGTCCAAGACAATCCGCATCATTCGGTCATAATCGATCCCGACCTCATTGCCCGACGCGTCAAACCGGAAGGATTTGGCACTCACCGCTTTGGCATAGGGCATCAGCTCTTTGACGCCTTTGTAAATGTCATAGCTTTCCTTGTCCGAGATGCGGAAATTCCCGAAATCCGGCAAAGTCCCAACATTTGGGTGGTCCGCCATATCCATCACACCCGCCAGCCAGCAGCCATGGCTGGAATACCCGCCATGATTTTCGACCAGCACATTCATGCCGAACTGTGCAGTATATTCAGCAAGCTGGCGCAAGCCGTCCGCGGCAAGACGCTGTTGCTCAATGAATTCGCCTTCACTGTTCGCATTGACGCGGATGTGACGACAGCCGAGTACAGCCGCCATATCGGCCCATTTCTTATGTCGTTCGACAGAGTCACGGCGCTGATTGACATCCGGATCGCCAAGTCGGCCTTCCCCGTCGCACATAATCAAATGGCTAATCACGCCCTCACCATCAGCGCGTGTCTTAAGCTCGGTCAGATATGAGCGGTCACGGGCTTTACCCTGATAGAATGAGTTTACGTATTCCACCGCACCGATATCGAAGGTCTGTCTGGCGACCACCGGGAAATCCAGCGGGTCGAGGCTGGGTGGCTTTCCCTGGTCGCCATACAGCGCGCGGTGCAGAGACCATTGGGCCAGTGAGATGTCGAACAGGACGTCCGGCGCTTGCGCATATGCCGGGGCGGAGCCCGTTGCCGCGAGCCCCATAAAAGCTGCTCCAGAAAGCAGCAGATTGCGTCGATCCAGTTCCGTCATGTCCACCTCTTAACGCCTGTTCTGCCAGATTTACGCAAAGCTTACGCCATTCAAAATGGATTGGCGATCAATAGTGCAATCCTATGCTTCTCAGCCTACAATTCATCGCTGAGCTTGAACGCTGTGTTGGCAGTGATATTGCAACCTCGGGGAACATCGGGACAAGATCAAATCTGCGTGCCGATCGGCAACCTGAATCTCGTGTCTGAGAGCGTAGAGGAAGACATTAGGATGGCAAAAGACGTCACCAGCCGAACGGCTTCGGCAAGTGCGGCGCTGCTCGGCGCACGGCTGTTCGTCAAGATGATCGATCTTGTGCTGATCCTGATCCTCGCGCGCATTCTCGTACCGGAAGATTTCGCGCTGGTCGCGATCGCGATGATCTTTATTCAGTTCACGGAATCGATCCTGGAAATTCCGGTCATTCAGGCCATCATCCGAACGCCCAATATCACCAACCGGATGCTGGACACCGCGTTTACCATCTCCGTTTTGCGGGCCCTGCTGGTTACCGCGATTGTCTGCGCATTCGCTCCGGTGGCGATGTATGTGTTCGACGAACCGCGTCTTGGCTTGTTGATGGTGGTGCTGTCTTTATCGCCAGCTTTGCGGGGCCTGGTGAACCCAAGGCTGGTCATGTACGCGCGCGCGCTGAACTATTTCCCGGAAGCGATCATCGATACGATCGCCAAGATCGTCACAGCCGCCATTGCGGTGCCACTGGCCATCGCAACAGAGAGCTATTGGTCGCTTGCCATCATGACCGTTCTCACACCGGTCAACATGATCATCGGGTCCTACATCTATGCGCCCTATCGCCCGCGCCTGACTCTGAAAGACTGGCCGATTTTCCGCAACATGATCAGTTGGAGTACGGTGTCGCAAATGTTTGTAGCGGCCAATTGGCAGGTCGACATCTTCGCCCTTGGGCGCGGCGCCCCGGCAGATATTGTCGGCAAGTTCAGCATTTCCCAAACTCTGGCAGGCGCGCCGTATCAGGTCTTCGTGGTGCCGATCATGCGCCCCTTCATCGCCGCTTTCGCCGAACTGCGCACCCCAGCGGCGATCAAACCCGGCTACCTGACCGCGTCTTCGGCCGTCGTCACCGCGGTGGCGCCGCTTCTGGCGCTGGTGCTGGCCATGGCAGAGCCGATTGTTTCGCTCCTGTTCAACGATCAATGGACGGGTGCGAGCCTGTTTCTCACGGTTCTAACACTATCAGCTATCATTCAGCTCCCAGCACAGCCTGTGGCCAGCATGGTTCTGGCGCTCGACAAGGCCAAGTTCAATGCGGTGCACGCCCTGGCCGGTCTGCTTGTCAAGGCACCGCTCCTGTTCCTCGGTCTGCAGTTCTTTGGCATTAACGGCTTCCTGGTCGGACAGGTGATCGGCGTTACGGCCTGGACCATCGCCGGCGCGATCATTGTGAAATATCTGCTCGATCTGCCGCTCTGGGATCAAGCCACCTCCATGCTCCGTCCGTTTCTGGGCATGATCGTCCTGTCGGCCTGTGTGTACGGGCTTCAGCCGCTGATCAATTATTCGAGCCCGGTGATGCTGATCATCTCCTGCGCCTTTGTCGGCGGCGTTGGCTTCATCGCCTACTGGATCACCGTGTTTGGCCTCTGGCTGCGGTCGAGTCGACCGGATGGCATTGAGCGCCTCGTCCACGGCGCCTTTATGAAACTTAAAAATCGCGGCGCTGAGCCCGCAGAATAGCTATCACAACGAGATCGATCATGACTGCACAGACCGAAATTGAGCCTCGCTACAAGCTCTCCCTCGCCCAGTACGCGCTGCATCGGAAAATTGGTGGCAGCGGGAACTTTTTCATCCGCCACGCTAAACGGCTGAAATACTCGATGCTGGAACGACCCGTCGACTTTTTCCAGAGCCGCCTTGATCCGATTGACTTCGCCGAATTTACCCGCAAAACCTTCGACATCGGCGCGGTGGAATATGTCAGTGGCTTCTATCGCGGCAAAGCCGAAGACAAGGCCTATCTCAAAGAACTGAAAACCCGCGCCGAGGAGCATGGCGTGGAGAATGTGCTGATCATGGTCGACGGTGAGGGCATTCTGGGTGCGCAAGAGGCCGCTGATCGCTTTGATGCGGTTGAACGCCATAAAAAATGGATCGATGCGGCCGCATATCTCGGTTGTTACGCGATCCGAGCCTTTGCGTTCTCCGATGACGGTCCATCCTATGAAGAGCGCCAGAAACTGACCGCCGATGGGTTTGCCCAACTGGTAGACTATGCGGCCTCGCAAGACATTGATGTTGTGATTGAGAATAAGGGCGGTCTGGCGGCCAACGCAGCCTGGCTGGTCGGCATGATTGAACAAGTGGGGCACAAACGGCTGGGCACCTTGCCGGACTTCGGCAACTTCAAAATCTCCGAAACAGAGACCTATGATTACATTCAAGGGACGCGGGAGATGATGCCTTACGCCAAGGGGGTTAGCGTCAAAGCCTTCGAGTTTGACGAGCATGGCGTCGAACAGACCTTCGATTTTCCGACCTTGATGCAGATCATTCAGGAGTCCGGATTCCGAGGATATCTCGGCGTCGAGTTTGAAGGCACAGGCATGAGTGAGGTGGCCGGCATTCTGAAAACAAAAGAGATGCTGGAGAAACTTATTCCGCAATATCAATAAGGGGCTGATTTTTTGCGAATTGAGCGTGACTTCTCACCCGATCCTGTAGTGTCATTCAACCGTATCTAGAGTATAGACGATCCTTATGATTACCCTTCCCGTCATTCTGTTTTGGGCTATTGCCGGACTTGGTCTGATGGGTCGGCCCAATGTGCTGATCTATCTGCTGTTTGCCAGCATGTCGTTCGGGGCGTTTGCAGCGATCCCCCCCGCCCTGCTCGGTGATCTGACGTTGGTGCCCGCAACGGTTTGCGCTATGCTGATTGTGGCGCGGACATTTCTGTCGACTCCGGGCATGACGTTCTTCCTGAACTCTCTTGGCGGAAAGCGACTCGGGCTTCTGTTTGCGTTCTGGTTCGTCGCTGTTCTCGTAACGATGTTCATGCCGCGCCTGTTCGCGGGCTTTGTCACCATTATGCCGATCCGCGCGACCAATCTGATCGAGTCGCCTCTGTATCCGAGTATGCAGAACATCTCACAGCTCGCTTATCTGACCGTATCAGTGTTTCTCGTTTTCGCTTTGACCCGCATCCTGCGCACATTCGAAATGCAGCAAGTCGCTCTGAAAGCGCTATGTTTTGGCGGCTTGATTGCCGTGGTGACCGGGACGCTGGATTATGCCAGCCAGTACATCCCGATCAGCACATTCCTCGACCAGTTTCGGACAGCAACTTATGAGTTGCACGTCGAGGCTGAGGTGATGAACGCCAAACGGGTTGTCGGACTGATGCCGGAAGCCTCTGCGTTCGGAGCCCATTGTGTCGGTATGCTGACGGCGATCTATTTTTTCAGACGATCCATTGCCGATGACGCGCTGCGCAACACCTATGCGCCGATCTTGATCGGATTGCTGGCCGGATTCGCATGGCTCTCAACATCGTCAGCCGCTTATGTCGGCCTTGGCCTGTTTGGATTGTTCGCAGGAATTGAATGGGTCTGGCGCGCCACCACCGTTCCTGCCGGGTCCCGCCGTCGCGAAGGTATGGCCCTGGAAGCCTGGGCCCTGTTCTGGGGCGCGACCGCCTTGATGATCATGATGATGATGCGCCCGGATATCCTCGACCCTGTCTATGAAATGCTGGACGAGATGGTGTTCCAGAAAGCCAGCACCTCCTCATTTGATGAACGCAACAACTGGACAGCCGTTTCCTGGCAAGCGCTGATGGACACTTACGGTCTGGGCGTCGGCATCGGATCGACACGTCCGTCCAATGCATTTGTCGCTGTGATGAGCAATGCCGGCTTTGTCGGGGGCGCACTGTTTTATGCGTTTGTGCTGCAATCCCTGACACGCAAGGCCCTGCCCGGCGACAGCTATGGTGAAGCGATGCTGACAGGCGTGCGCTGGGCATTCCTTCCGGGGTTCGGGATCAGTCTTTTGATCGGCACCAGCGCGGACTTCGGCGTGTTCAATGCGTTCCTGTTTGGTCTGGCGACCGCGATCGGTACCAGACTCTCCGTGTTCGAACACAGAGAACTCCTGCAAGCTGAAATGCTGATGGCCGAGCAGGCCGGTCATAATGCAGCGGACCTCCCGGCGCCAAGCCGCTAGCGGGCGTCCGGCTGGATTTGACGACACAAAACCTCAAACCCGCAGGCGAGTGGCGGCGATGCAGTCGCTGCAAACGCCGTCTGCGCAATACTCAAGATTTCAGGATTAGCTCAGTGTCAGGATGCGCTCTGGATCCATCTTGCCGCGCATGAGGTCAAACAGGGCCACCCAGTTTCCAGCGGCGCGGCCTTTCCGGTCGACCCAGGGCTCCGGGATCAGCAGTTTGGCATGATTGGCGATGACATTCTTGGTCATGAGGACATAAGCCTTGCGGCGGCCAATCGTGCCTTTCTGAAGCAGATAGACCGGATTGGCGATCTGTGAGTAGCCCAGTTTCTTGCCCGGTGAGCGCGAGCGTTTTGTCCCGCGATGAACACCGGAAAACGCGTCTGTACGGATCAGGTCACCGCGCTTCAAGAGCCGGTTTGAGAAATCGACATCTTCCTGCCAGCCATAGGCGGGCAGGCGTTCATCAAAACGTTCCCCCTGGATGGCCGACACCCGGTAAGCCATGTTGCAGCCATACAGGTCGGCAACCGGTTCGGTCAGTTTGGATTTGCCACGCGGTGCAGCGTCATATTCCGAGACCATCGCAAAGGCTTCTTCACGATTGATGCCCGGACCCTTGATCCCGTCGGCGATCAGGTGTCCGGTAATGCCGACGACGCTTGGATTCTCATCGAAATAGCGCACGATATCTTCAACCGCGGTTCGGGTGGCGACATAGTCATCATCAAAAAAGACCAGATAGTCATAATCTTCTCCAATATGATCCAGGGCTTTGTTGCGCTGAGCGCAGAGGCCCTTGTCGCCAAACAGTACCTCTGCGCCGCGTCGTTTGTCTTCCGACGGCAGATCGTCCTCGGACGTGACTGAAATCACGATCCGGTCTGGCAGCCGGGTCTGCCTCTCCAGGCTTTCGATCAGATCTGCGACATCGTCGGGACGGCCGAGCGTTGCGATGACAACGACAAGCGATGACTGTGACGTCACGGTATCTAGATTATCCAGCGGCATGTTCGGCGTCCCAATTGCGAATAGCGTCACAAATTCGGATGCAAATCATATGCCGATGACCGCCGTGATTTCGCGAAACGGCGCGGCGACCACGCCGAAGATTATGTCCCGGTCGTGTAATATTTCGAATACGATTTGTAACCCGAGTGACCATATCCCTGACGATAGAATTTGTTCATGTCGACACGGTTGATCGCGACGCCCGTCACGGTCGCCCCAAAGTCAGACAGGATAGAGAGCGTCTGCTTCAAGGCCGCGCGATTGGTCTTGAGCCAGCGTGACACCACGACAACCTGATCGACCTTGCTGGCAAGAACGCGGGTCTCAGCCATCAGCATGATCGGACCCGTATCGAAAACAATAAGGTCATATTCCTGCTTCAGTTGCTCGAGAAGTTCGTCAAACACTTTCGAACCGAACACATCGCGTGGGGTATGACGGTCGACGGTCAATGGCAGGATGTGCAGGGAACTCTTGGAGTCCTGAACCACCGCCTCACTCACCGTGCATTCGCCGAACAGGCATTCGAGGAAACCATTCTCGGCTGGCTTGTCCAAGGACGTCAAGGACAGCTGCTTGCGGCGGAAGTCGCCATCAATCAGCAGAGTCTTGGTACCTGACATGGCTGACATCCGCGCGAGACCGAAACTCAGCGTCGTCTTCCCTTCATCGGGTTGAGACGAGGTCAGCGCGACGGTTTTGACGACCGAGTCGAGATCTGCAAACATCAGCGACGCCCGAAGGTTTCGCAGGGCTTCTGCGTAGCTCGACATCGGATTATTCACCACATAATCACCGGGCTTCTTGCGGTCCGCGCCCGTGAGCTGCGGGAAATTGCCGAGATAGGGCACCGTGAAATTCTTCTCAATATCGTCGCCGGTGGCAATTTGGCTGTTCATCGATTCGATCAGAATGATCACCAGAATACCCAGCATAACGCCCAGGATCAGACCCATGATGAGGTTCAGTGATGTCTTTGGGAATGATGGCGACAGTGGAACGGATGCACGAGATAGAATACGGGCGTCGGCTTCGGCCAGGCCTTCCTGCTCATTGGTTTCCTTGAAACGGGCGAGGAAGGCTTCGTAAATCGTACGTGACGCCTCAGCATCGCGCTCCAACTCCCGCAAGCGAACGCTCGCACGGTTGTTCTCAGCCAATGTGGAACGCATGCCTGACAAATCACCTTCCAGACTGTTCACGCGCTGGCGCGCAATGGACACCTCGTTCTCAAGACTGGACACGATACGGCTGATTTCAGTTTGAATCTGACTGTTAATGTTCGCGGCTTCGGTGTTGATCCGCTCAATTTCAGGGTGCAGTGCGCCATAGCGATTTTGAAGGTCCGCCCGTTCGCGATTGATCTCAGCTTGCTGACGGCGCAGTTCGGCAATGACAACAGAGTTAAGCGCTTCGGCACTGATATCAGCAGAACCGCCAGCAGAAGAAATCTGCTGCACAGATTGCAACCGGGCCTGACGCTCAGCCAACTCGGCGCGCTGGACGATGAGTTGGGCGTTCAGATCGACCATTTGTTGTTGGTTCAAAGTTGTGTCACCGGACGTAAACAGACCCGTCGCGGTACGATACGCCTCGACCAGGCTCTCAGCGTCATTCACTTCCTTGCGAAGCTCTGACAGTCGTTCTTCCAGCCAGGCATTGGCGCGGCGGGTCGCATCGAACTTGGCATCAAGCTGCTCGACCAGATACTGATCAGCGATCGCATTGGCGATCTGTGCCGCCAGTACCGGATCGTGACTGTTGGCTGAAATATCAATGCCATAGGTTGTGCCGAGACGACGCGCAGATGTTTTTTCCAGCAGTTTCGAGACAACCAGATCCATTTCCGACTGCTCTGCCGTCGCCGGATCAATGATCGGGGCAGCGCGCTCACCTCCGCCGATCATGTTCTGCATGAAGCCCATGACCGCATTCTTGATCTGACTGACGCCGCCCGGGTCGGTCAGGTTCGGATTGAACTCCGGGGACTCGACCAGATTTAGCTTCCGCACGATCTTTTCAGCCAAGGACCGTGAGCGGATGATTTCCACTTCGGTGTCCACCACCGTCGCATCCGGTGGCAAACCAGACAGGACAGAACTATAGTCGATGACCGTCTTCTCGCGATTATCGATGATCACAGACGCCCCGGTGGAATAGACCGGCGTGGCCTGAAATGAGAACACCGCGACCGCGGCAAACACAGCAAATACCGTCAGCGCAAATACAGGCAACCTGCGGCGGAACGCACGCAGGGCCTGGCTTGGATCAACAATTTTGTCTTCTGTTAGTTTTCCAAGATCACTCGCGTAAGAAGTACGGCTCGGAATGCCTGAACCGAATTGGTATTGCTTGTTCACGTTCTACGTCCTCAAATGGCACGGGGTTCTCCCGGTGCGAGCAATTCTCAGGCCTTTTAGACGGGACTAAGGAAAGAATTTCAGTCCAATCATCAGGCGGTTATCTGTGAATTCCTGAACATTTGAGGACTGATCGAGCAGGCGATAAGACGCATCCACCCAAACATTACGATTCAACTTCCAGGTTCCACCAACTTCAAGACCATAACGGTCATCGGTCCGGTTCACATTTTCAAAATCGAACTGGGAAAAGTCAACACCCCCATAGAGCAAAATGTTGCGTCTCAGCTCATGATCGGCACGAATTGCCACACCTGTGAGCACGGCTGAGTTGGTCGCTTGCAGTCCGGGGTCAACAACGCTGCGTTCAGCACTGCCTGTAATTGTCGTAAGCTGTGTAACAAACCACTGCGCATTCGCTTCAACAGACAAGCCGTCAACGTCCTCAAACGCTGCATCATCATAGTCATATGACAGGAAACCGACCGCGATGTCACCGCGGATCAGGCTCTGCAGTTCAAAGTCTGTACCGGCCCGAACAATCGTACCGCTGGAATCGCGGTTGAAGGCATTGAACATATTGGCTGGATCATAGTCGCTTTCGATCTGTTGGACTTCACCAAACACGGCCCAATCGCGCTCAATCGCGTAGGAGACACGTGCCTCAATCGTGGTGTCTTCCCGATCACGGAAATCCTGATCCTGGATCAGGCCATTGGTGAGCGAGACATCGTCATAGTCGAGTTCCTGCAATTCAACACGGCCGCGCAAGCGCAAGCGCGCGGCGGTATACTCGACCCCGACGTCTGCGCCGACTTCAGAATAATCGACCGGGTCTGCCGCATTGGCGAGACTCGCGATATTGGACCGGGGCTCAACCAGATCAGCCCCCCGCACGCCGCCGAAAACATTCACATTCTGAGACACATCAAGACGCCCGAAGACCCGACCAATAAGATTGGTCCGGCTCTCGTCGCTTGTGTCAGTGTACTCAAGGTGATCGACGACGGCCTCAGCGCCCAGGGCGTGACGGCCCCAGGTGGAGTTGACCTCAACCTTCGGTGCGACACTGAAGAATGTGTCATCTGTTTCATTTTCATCCACCGCGAACAGGTTGGATGCGAAGCCCGCACCGAGCCCAAGCTCCGGCTTGGCTTCAAAAGTGCCAAGGCGTACGGTCACTGGATCAAACTCCGGCTGCGGGCGCTCAGTTACGGCGACATACTTGTTTCTAACGAAGAAACTGTCTTCTTCTTGCGCAGACGCAGAAGAAAGGGTCCCTGAAACAGCAATCGCGATTGCTGCGCTGGCGGTTAAAGCTCTGAAAGTCATGTCCGTCCGATGCTCGTCTAAATTCTACTTACCGGTTCACCCTGCAACCTTAGCGCCAAAACCCTAGGGAATGGTTTTGGTTCCGGCGCAGAGTATTAACAGGCGCACAAGACTTTTGATCGAATTGAACCTAGTTCTGATAGTCGGAAGACGTCTGATCTTCACTGCTCAGAGGAACGTCCGCAACTGTCGCCTCAACCAAGGATGTTGTGACAGCTTCCGGACCTTCCGGTAGTTCAGTCTCCGATTGTCTTAAGTCCTGCTGTTCTTGAACCTCCAGTGCCGCTTCAAACGCTGACATATCCGTCGTTGCAAGAGATACAAGATCAATCGCGTAGAGGCGCAATGCTCCGCATGCGGTATCCTCACTGGTCAGAATTTTCATTGCTTGAAGCGTTTCTTCCCCATCCGCCCCAAAGGCAGAGATCTCCGCCCTTATCTGTTGCTGCAACGCATCTGCGTCATCGCAGGAAACGTACGCTGCCAGTGTCCAGGCCAGCGCCTCTCCCGGTAGATCGGTCTGGTTTTCAGCATCCGCGAAAGCTGCCCCAACCAGAGTTGATGCAACCAAAGACAAAATTACAGACTTAAAAACCATTTCTACGTCCCCAAACTAACACTACTCTATAAACACAATTCCACAGATGGACATCAGGACTCTCCCAAAAGGCGAGTGCGCTAGAAAAACTTCTCAATCACGCGAATTGTATCACCTGGAAGCACCTGAGTCGAAGGCTCCAAGGCAATCCTTTCTTCATCCGCGTCTTCGGCGCTGCGGATGGCAACCACTCTCTTATTGGCGCGGTAGGTGAAGCCCCCCGCCGTTGCGATCGCGTTCATGACAGTCAGCCCATTTGTATAGGGGTACTCGCCTGGCGTTTCGACCTCGCCGAGGATGTAAAATGGGCGGTAATTCAGCACTTCGACATTGATGCGCGGTTCGCGAAGATAGCCTGCCGCGTAACGCTGCTCAGCCCGACGGGCGAACTCATCCGCTGTCAGATCAAGCGCCTCAATCTGACCAATCAACGGCAGAGCCACGCGGCCCGCGCCATCCACTACATACTCCCCAGAGAGTTCCTCTTCACCGAACACAGTGATCCGCAGCTCATCTGAGGTGCCCAAACGATATTCCCCAACGGATCTTTGAACAGCCGCAGCGCTTTCAATTGTGCGCTCAACCGGTGTCGAGGCGACCGGCGCTGTTTCGCAGGCACCCAACGCGCCTGCCAGGCTCAAAGCGGCTGCCACACATATCGATTTGATCACTCTTGTCTTCATTCTTGCCTCATGTCTCGGTCGAGATGAACTCGACGGAGTTTCCTTCCAGTCTCACCGCAGTCAGGCGCCCGGTAAAATAGGCACCCGTATCAACATTTATGCGCCGATGATCGCGGTGTGGCGAGTCAATTGGCGTGTGTCCGTGAATGACGAAAACGTCGAATGAAGATTTGTCCTGCAGGAACTCTTCCCTGATCCACATCATGTCACGATCATCCTGTTCTGCAAAAACTCTGCCGGGGCGCAAGCCTGCATGTACAAATCCGTAGCCGCCGAGACGAACAGACGTCTTCAACTGACGGTAAAACGTCTGATGGGTCATCGGGATCGACTTGAGAAACGCGTCATGCGCGCGCATCCAGTCATCGCTCAAAGCCATGCTGCGCGGCGGTTTCACCCCATAGGAGACAAGGGTTTCCCGGCCACCATAGGACGCCCAGCGCGGTCCGAATTCAGGATCCCCCATAAAGGACAGAATGGCGTCTTCGTGATTCCCTTTAAGATAATGGGTAATATAGCGGTCCATGCGATCGCTGAGCAGGAGATCGACAACATGACGCGACTGCAAGCCGCGATCGATGTAATCGCCGAGAAAGACGAGATGTACCTCGCCCGAGACGCCTTCACTGTCGGCATCAATCTTGTTCATCAAGTCAACCAGCAAATCGGCCCGGCCGTGGATATCCCCAATGGCATAAACACGGATCGCCTCACCGAGCATGAACTCTTCGGTGTAAGGTCTGATCTCTTGCGGAGCGCGAGCCGTCTGACCGGCCGTCTTGGCCCTGGCCGAGCCCGGGCGAAGATGCGTCTCTCGCTGCCGCAGCGCCTCGATATTGGGCCGGTTCGGACGCAGACGATTTAATACGCCATCGAGTGCCCGCTGGCAGACTCTGCCGACAGCTTTCAGCCGGGCGCGTAAAAAATCAAAAAACTCGTTCATTGTGACTGACTATACTGTCCCCGAACCCGTAATATATTACATTTCAACGGGATGCAAAGCAAACCGAATGCCAATCGACCCGGTTCACTTCAGGCGGCGACCCAGTCGGCGCAACAGCGTCAGAAAATCAGGCTGAAAATCAGTGACCACACAAATGAACAAACGAATGTAACCCCCAGCACCGTCCACCAAAGCGGCCATTTGGCGTTCGCTTCTTTGACGACCGCGCCGCGATGTGTTCGTCCATTCGACAACACATCAACCGTTGGTTGGCGCGCATCATCATGTCCAGGAACAGATATCATAAGCGTCTCATAAGTCGGGGTTTCTGGTAACGACTCATAAAGAGTCAAAATTGATCATGTATTAACGTGATACCTGATCGGTCTCCGTCCAGTGCCGAGCTGAAAAATTACTCCAGAACACTCATTTAGCACAGAAAACTCGTTATAGTAATAAAATCACGGTAACATTCTAATGCTGTCTAGACCCATGAAGATCTTCGATCATATCTTTGAAAACGCCATTCGTCTTGGTTTTCTGGCCTTGTTTGTTGTTTGCGCCGTGATCGCAACATCGCTGCGGAGTGAACAAGCCCGGATCGATGACCTTCGGGCCGGCCAGATCGATGCCCCTGCGTATGCTGCTAAAGTGCTGTCCTCCGATAAAACTCACGCCCCGCAAGAACTGATCGTTCTGGCAGAGCAGTTAAACCCTGACACTCAAGAAGATCATCATCAGGCCATCGCGCTGCTCGAACGCGCGCTGCAGACCAATCACCGTTTGCCGATCGCGCACGCCAAACTCGTCTCCCTGGAAACAGAGCCATCTGGTCGACCAAATGAGGCGGCGATTGAGCATCTGGAAGCGTCTTTCTGGGATTGCCCCTATTGCAACCGCGACCTTCTACGCTGGCGTCTGGCCTATGTGATCAAGCATTGGAATGACATCCCAGAGGAGATCAGACTTCAGGCTTTCGCTGGCGCCGATGTCTTGCGGTGGTGGTATCTCGACTATGAATTTCTGGAGCAGATCAGCCGGGAAGCGGTTGCGAAGGGGATCGCGTTCAACGCGTACCAGCGCAAGATCTATACGCCGGTTCGCCCGTCTGAAATCGGCCAGGACTAAGCTGGAATATCGATCCCATTGTCGGCAAGGACGCGGCGTATTTTGGTTTTGAACGGGTCCGGCCCGAACTGGCGGGCGTGGGTTTGAATTTCCTGTTTGTCGAACCGCATCGTCTCGAATGTCTCGATCGCTGCAATCAAGGCCTCGACCGTCTGCTCATGAAATAGAAGACCGGTTTTGCCATCCACGACCGTATCCAAAGCTCCCCCGCGGCCATAGGCTATGACGGGTCGACCAGCCGCCATCACTTCGACTGGCACCATGCCAAAGTCTTCTTCGCCGGGAAAGACCAGCGCCTTGCATGCTCCAAAACGTTGTTTCAGTTCGCTAAAAGACACCCGGTCGGCAAAAGTGATCGTATCGCCAGCGACTTTCTTCAGCTGTTTTGCCTGCTCACCTTCGCCGACGACAACAAGAGGCTTGCCGAGCTTGGTGAAAGCTTCAACGACAAGGTCGAACCGCTTGTAGCCAACGAGTTCGCCGGCCGCGAGATAGTAGTCGCCAGGCCCATCAACGGCGGCGGCTTCGAACTCGTCGACCGCGACGGGTGGAAACACGACTTCGCTGTCACGGCGATAGTACTTGTTGATACGTTGCCGGACGAACGAGGAATTAGCGACGAACTGATCGACACGCGCCGCAGTGGACACATCCCAGGTGCGGAGCCGGTGAGCGATGCCGGGAAACACCTGACGCGCCAGAAAACCGGACGCGTTCAGATAGTGCGGATAAAGGTCCCAGATATAACGCATCGGCGAGTGACAATAGCAAAGATGAAACGCGTCGGGGCGAACAATCACGCCCTTGGCCGGACCGGATTCGGACGAAATCACCAAATCATAATCGGACAAATCGAGCTCCTCGAGGGCCCGGGGCATGAATGGAAGGTACTTCTGATAGTGCCTATTCGCGAACGGCATCTTTGAGATGAAAGTTGTCTTGATGTCGTGGCGGTTCAGCTGGTCGCTCAACTGATCGCGCTGCACAATATGCGTGAAAATGTCCGCATCCGGAAACATTTCAGAGAAGGCCTCGAGCACGCGTTCACCGCCTCGCATGCTTCTCAACCAATAATGGATCAGCGCAACTCGCATCGTCCTATCCAATCGTCACAAACTCTATTCGAGCCGCCTAGCAGCAAAGCCTCAATACGAGATAAAGGTGCAAGGCACATGCCGTGGTGCGTAGCGAAAAAAGAAGACCGGGCTTTCAGCAAGCCCGGTCTCATCATTCTTGTTTAATAGCCTCAGCTCTAGCGAGCGCCATCGGAGTTCAAGACGGCCGGAACAGTCTTGAAAATGATCTGAATGTCTTTGGCATAGCTCCAGCGGTCGACATATTCGACATCCAGCTGAACACGACGGTTATAGTCAGTGTCGCTGCGTCCGCTCACCTGCCACAGTCCGGTCAAACCAGGCCGCACCGCGCAGTAATCACGGAAGAACTGACCATAGCGCTCAATTTCATAAAGCGGGATTGGGCGAGGGCCGACCAGTGACATGTCGCCGCGGAAAATGTTGAACAGTTGCGGTAGCTCATCAAGCGACGACTTGCGCAGGAAATCGCCGAACTTGGTGATCCGGGGATCATTATCGAGCTTGGCCATTGCCTCCCACTGACGCCGTGCCTCGGGATCAGAGGCAAGGACCTTGTCCAAGCGTGCCTGCGCATCGACAACCATTGTGCGAAATTTGAAGACGCGAATGGTCTGGCCGTTCAGACCCGCACGCTTCTGCGCAAAGATGGCCGGGCCCCCATCCGACAAGCGAATGGCAATGGCGATTGGAATAAGAACCGGAAGCAGGAACACAATGGCTGTTCCCGATACCAGGATATCTGTCGCTCTTTTTATGAATCCCAGAGATTTGTGTCTACGCGGACTATGCTGCGTCGCAGCATAAGAAGCATCTGTTAAATCGTCTGTATACGGCTGAAAACCCATACTCTTGTCCCACTTAATCTACCGAACAGCCACCCTGTTCCCATTTTGCGCTTTGACTTAGCAAGAAGCTTGCCACTCAGCTGACCCAACCAGCAGAATTGGAAATTTCTTCTACGCACGTCCCGAAACTTATTGTTAACGCTTATGTCCCACATCCGCGTTCAAACGCAAATTGCTTCGCCTGTCACGCGAATTATCGCCAAACTGATTCACGCAGTGCTTACTTTATGTTCATTTTTGGACATTTTGCGGTCATAACTGGTCTTGAGCGCCCGAATCAATCGGTGGTCCGCTGACTGGAGCCCGGTTATTATGAGCCAACCTGCAGATAAATTGAAGCACTGGTTTAGCGCGGCTCAACCCAACTGGTTGAATGAATGGCCAGCAAAACTGGTCGGAATATTTTTACCCCTATTGATCATGCTGGCGCATTTTTCTTCGGGAGCAGACGGCGTTGACGCAATAACACTGTTTTATCTCGCGATCGTCGCGCTTCTGGTCGTTCTGGTGCTAGGTTCCGGCTTATCCAGTATCACAACCGGGATGCTCTCACTCGCAAGCCTCATGCTGGTCTGGATCATGCTCGGACTATACGGCAACTGGTATGAAGCCCGGGCGGAATTGCTGGCCTTGGCCAGTGGCCTCGCAATTTGGTCAATGGGCCGGATTCTCGGGGCCAGCTCAGCTGGGTTGCAGGCGACCAAGTCCGCACTGATCTGGACCTTGCTGGTTTTTGCCCTAGTCGCCTTTATCGCCCACTCCGTCGGGCAGCAGGAAGGTGGCCCAATCATTCACCGTGAGTTCAAGGGTCGATTGATGGCCGGCTTTGGATCACCTAACACGGCCGCGACCCTCTTTGTCATCTCTGCTTTGGTGGCGGTTTCGAGTATCGGCCTGTTGTTCAAGCATCGGGAATTTCGAACCCGCCAGAGACGCGACCAGATCAATTACGTGATTTCCAAAGGGTTTGCCGCTCACGCCCTGCTCATCTTGTCCTTGAGCTGTCTTGTGCTGACATCGTCCCGCGCGGGCAATGTCATCGGTCTGGTTGCGCTGTTCGTTCTCGTCGCCCTCGACTTTCGTATCGGCTCACGCATGTCGGGATCGACGGGCTCCAGCTTCAGCCGTCTCCTCAAGACCCGCCGCGGTTTGATGCTCTCAGGTTTCAGCGCAGGGATCGTGTTTTTTATCTGGTCGAGCACGACATTGGCATCGCGGTCGAGAAATATCCTGGCGGATACCGGCGAGCGCGGGGAGTTGTATGCAAGATATTGGGACCTCTGGCGGGATGAACCGTGGTTTGGACACGGATTAGGCAGTTTCAATGCTGTCAACGATGCGGCCATGACAATGGATGCCGCACCGCAAATGATCCCGGTGGGGGCGGCACACAATGTAGCGCTGCAGTGGCTTATACAGCAGGGGCTGGTGGGCACGGTTATCATGATGGCCGTGCTGATGGCCCTGCACAGGCCGATCATATATGCGCTTGTCGAGCCCGCGAGTCGACCTCGAAATTTCCTCCGCATGGTTGTCGCGGTTTCATTCGTGGTGCTGGCCCACGGTATGGTCGACTACGCGCTGGAGATCCCGAGCGTTATGTGGACCTGGGCGCTCCTGCTTGGACTCGGCACCGGGTTTGCAACCCGCACACAGGCAACGAATTCGTCAGACATCGATTATTCCCCTTCCGAGAATTGAAAGGGACGTGTAAGAGACGAGCGAGTGAGAGGAAACGCATGTCTGCTACAATTACCGCTGTCTCGAACCTGA
The DNA here is from genome assembly GCA_030066975.1 of Henriciella sp. Classification (GTDB taxonomy): domain Bacteria; phylum Pseudomonadota; class Alphaproteobacteria; order Caulobacterales; family Hyphomonadaceae; genus Henriciella. Next base: position 223,396 of record JASJAO010000001.1, read on the forward strand.
AAGGCGGCGTCGGGAAATCAACGACAACGGTTATGCTTGCAGACGGTCTGGCCTATTTTTATGGGGCCAATGTGCTCATTGTTGACCTCGACCCGCAGGCAAATTCCAGTCAGATGCTGCTCACGGAGCGCGGTCTGCAGATGGCGTTCAAACAGGGTAAGGGCGTTCACCATCTGCTCGAGCAGTTCACCGCGAATGAGCCACCAAATATTGCCAACCTGGTTCTGCCGAATGCGGTGACACTTGAAGAGCTGCGTCTGGCTGAAGAGCGTGACGAGCGCGCAGGATGGGTCTCGATCCTGCCGGCCCACCCGCAGCTTCGTCTCACTGAAATGGCGCTTGAGGAGAAGCTCTACGCGTCAGGCATGGCGCCCAGTCGGCTTGCCAGCTATCTCGCCGGTCACTTCTCTCAGGCCTTGGAGACTTTAGCCCCGCTTTATGACGTCATTCTACTCGACACGCCGCCCTATCTGTCACCTATGGCGCGGGCCGGACTGTCTATCGCCTCGACATATGTCACACCGACCCTGGCCGATTCAGTGTCAATCTGGGGCACGAAACAGTTTACCGACTGGGTGACGACACAAGTTGTGCCCGATCTGGCCTCGCGGAATTTTGTTGTGATCACACGGTTCAAGAACACGCGTTATGCCCGCAATGCGGAGACGGAGCTGAAAGAGATCTACCTCAAGGACCGCACGTTCGGGCCGACAATCCCGGAATCGGTACAGGCCTTGAGCGCGATGGATCGTGCCGATCTCGACAGCTACAATTCCATGCGTGGCAAATATGGACGCCTACGCGGTGATGTAAAACGTCTGGCCGAGAGTTTCGTCAATTTCATCGCCAAGCGAAACGGGACGGCCATCCCGGAACCGGTTCGCAGCTGATCTTGCATAGCCAGCGCGGGATCAGCGGCCTAAATGTTCGCCCATGATCCGCCCTGACCTGTTGCTGCATCCCACCCCAAAAGGCCTTTATTGTCCGCCGGGCGATTTCTACATCGATCCGGTGCGCGGCGCGGTGGACCGTGCGGTTGTCACACACGGGCACGCCGATCATGCACGGGCCGGACATGGATCGGTTCTCGCAACGCCCGACACATTGGCCATTATGGCAGCACGCTATGGCGCGCAATTCACGGCCAGCCGTCAGCCGCTGGCATTTGGCGAGACCGTTAATATTAGTGGGGTCAGTGTGTCTTTCGCTCCGGCCGGTCATATTCTTGGCTCGGCTCAGGTGATCGTGGAATGGAAGGGCCTGCGCATCGTCAATACCGGCGACTATAAACGGCGCACGGATCCGACCTGCCGACCGTTTGAGGTCGTGCCGAATACACACATCTTTATCAGCGAGGCGACATTTGGCCTGCCGGTCTTCCGCCATCCGGATGATCGCGGCGAAATCGCAAAGCTGCTATCGAGCGTTCGACTGTTTCCGGAAAAAACACATCTGGTCGGGGTCTACTCACTCGGCAAAGCCCAGCGCGTGATCGCTCTGCTGCGCGAAGCCGGATGGGACTCCCCTCTTTATATACACGGCGCGTTGGAGAAGCTCTGCACGCTCTATCAATCTCGCGGCGTTGACCTTGGATCGCTCGTGCCCGCCACTGATATTGACGACAAGGCGCGGTTTCGAGGGCAAATTGTTCTCGCACCGCCATCCGCGTTTGCTCAAAAATGGGGACAACGCTTTGCAGATCCAGTTCTCGCCTTCGCCTCTGGCTGGATGAGTGTACGCCAACGCGCCAAACAGCGCGGGGTCGAACTGCCGCTCATTCTATCAGACCACGCAGATTGGGACGAATTGACCGATACGATTTGTGACGTTGATCCAGAAGAAGTCTGGGTCACTTATGGGCGCGAAGATGCCCTCGTCCGGTGGGCAGAGCTGGAAGGACGAAAAGCGCGGCCCCTCAGGCTGGTCGGATACGAAGATGAAGGGGATTGACGCTGTGACGGGTTCGCGCGTTAACCTTGGCGTCACGTATCGAAGGAACGCGACATGAAGAACTCACGAGCTATCACTTTCGGCATTCTGGTACTGGCCCTCGCCGCCTGCGATCAAATCCGAATACCCGGCAGCGGCGACGGCTCGGAAACAGCACCGGAACCGACGATCATAACGACGGAGCCAACTGAGCCGAGCATTGACGCGGCCGAAGATGACGTCGCTGAAAGCACCCCTGAGCCGTCGACCACACCGCCCGCAGAACCCGCACCATCAACCGGAGAGACAGATACACCGGAGCCGGTACCCGTTGCTGCGCCAATCACCGATCTTGCACAAGTGAACGCGGCTATGTGTGGCCTTCCGGTCAAACCGGTTGATGACAGCCTGACCGTGGCAGAACTTACGGGCGCGGAGCCGCAAGACCCTGATCTGGTGGGCACAGCCGCGGTTAACGGCACCGTGGCATCGCTCGCGGCCTTTCCCGGTCTTGTTAAAATGGAACCGCGCGAGGTCCTCCCGGGCGGCGCGATCGCCTCCGGACACTGCGGCGCGACACGTATCGCCAGGAACTGGTTTATCACAGCCGCGCATTGCCTGGATGATGACTATGATGAAGTGCGTCTGATCAGTGGCGCGGAGAACCTGCAAAGCCCGCTTGCGACGACCGTCATGGCAAGCGCCTCTTTCTGTCATGCCGCCTATGACGGAGCCGGCAACAGCTATGTGAATGACATTGCCCTTTTGCGTATCGACGATGCGGCGGCGGCGCAGATTTCAGATCTGCCGATCGCTGCGTACGGGTCCACGTCTAAAACCCTGCTGCCGTTCAATTATCAGGAGGCCCGGATGGCGGGCTGGGGTCTGACGAGCTTCAATGGCATGTTGTCCAGCAGACTGTTGACGGCCACGCTGAACCTGACGGGTGCTGGCCCTGCCGCGATCGGCGTAGAAAGCGTGGATGGCGCCGGACCCTGTATCGGCGACAGTGGGGGACCGCTCTTTGTTGATGATGAAGATGGCAATCCGGTCGTGGTCGGCGTACTGTCCGTGGTGGAACAGAATCTGGAAACGCGCCGGTTCTGCGAGGGCGATTATGGGGCACGCTACACCAACCTCCAGGGCTATGAGTCCTGGATAGACGGCGTGATCCAGGCCTGTGAGACTAATGCAGGACTGTGCGGGTTCTAGGGGGCGCAATCGAACCGCAGACTGCAAAAACCCGCAGCCGAAACCCGGATGCGTTCCCGCCATTCTCGAACGATTTGAAAGGCCTATTCGGCAGCAATCAGTGTTGAGCTGCTGCCGTCCTGATCAAGCGTCCGTCCAATCGTCTCACCGATGGCACAACGGCATTTGCCGCAATTGAATTCGCAGCCATGATGCGCCTGAACAGCTTCGGGTGAACGTGCACCCGCTGCGACCGCTTCGCGGACACCCTGTTCATTGATACGGCGACAGATGCAAATGATCATGAGAATAATTTGCAACTAACGCCTTTCGCTGTCAAGTGCGTTTGAGAATTAATCTCATCTGCATGAACGATCGCTTAAAGTCTGAGCAGGCTCGCCAGATTGTTACGCTGCATATCACTCGACCCGCCGACAATCGGCATGCCCAGCAGGTCTCTGAGATTGCGGTCCATATCATAGGCGTCTGAAAGCGCATATGCGCCCATCACCTGCTGGCACAGGATCCCAACCTCCACACCTGTATCCGCGACAAACAGTTTCGCCATGCTGGTTTCGACACTGCAAGGCTGGCCGGTATTGGCGAGGTAGGCCCCGTGATAGAGCATATGCCGCGCGGCCTGGAGTTTGGTTCTGGCAGTGGACAGTTTGTGCCGGATCGCCTGGTGTTGGGCGATCGGTTTGCCGAATTGTTCGCGTTCCTGGGCGTAGGCCCAGGCTTCTTCTACGGCAGCGCGCATGACCCCATAGGCGACGGCCGTTATTTCGATCTTTTCGACATCAAGCGCCCGCCCGGCGAGGTTCTTCCAGCCCTGGTTCCATTTGTCTGGCCCCCCGACAATCGCGGACACGGGCAGTCGGACATTGTCAAAATAGACATCCATGGACTTGGTGTAGCGCAAGTTCGAATGCTCGATCGGCTGCATGGTGACACCCGGCGCATCGGTCGGGATCAGCACAAAGGTCAGGTTCTTGTAGCGATCCTCCGCCGGGCCGGAACGGACGAGACAGTAGATGTAGTCAGACCAGTCCGCACCGGTACACCACCGCTTCGCTCCGTCTATGACAATCTCATCTCCATCACGGGTCGCGCGGGTCTCTACACTGGCAAGATCGCCGCCGACATTCGGCTCTGACAGGCCGTAGCACAGGAAAGTCTCGCCGCGCACAATGCCTGGAAGCAGCTCGGCTTTCTGTTCGTCTGATCCATTCTCAGACAAGTTCATCCCGCCATAGAACGCGGCGTGAATATATGGCCCGGCGAGGCTTGATCCAAACTGGCACAGCTCGTCCAGGACAGCTGTCGCCGCGACGATGTCGACCCCTGCCCCGCCAAGCTCCTCCGGAACGGTCAGGCCGATCAGCCCCATGTCTGCGAGTCCTGCAAAGATCTCGCGATCCCAGGTCGCGTTGAGGTCCAGCTCGCGTCGCTTCTCGCGCGGCAGATATTGTTCGCCGTAGCGCTGCAACTGACGGCGAATTTCAGTAATGTGTTCAGGTTCGTCGGAGAAATAGGTCATCAGGAAATCTCTTGGAGTGGACGTATTCTGGCTGGTGGAGTTTGTGGCACTGCGAGCGGTCTCGCCCACCATTGCGTGCTGCGCCACGCGCCCGCTTTGAAGCCCACATTGGGATATGTGCCGATCAACTCAAATCCGGCTGACCTGTGCAAACCGACACTCGCATCGTTTGGGAGCGCGATCCCGGCAAAGGCCATGACGAAGTTTTGACGGGTCAGAAGGTCCAGCAAGGCACCATAAAGATGCTTCGCCACGCCTTTTCCCCGTGCCGAGGGCGCGCAGTAAATCGCCGTATCAACTGAAGTCTGGTAAGCAGCACGGCTGCGATGAGCGCTCGCATAGGCATAGGCTGCAGGCGTGTTATCGCGTTCTGCAATCAGCCAGGGATAGAGGTCTCCTGCGCTTTTAATCCGCTCTGCGATAACCGCGCTGGTTGGCGGCTCCGTTTCGAACGAAGTCCACCCTCCTGCTACAAACGGTCGATAGACGTCCGCGATGAATTCAGCATCTCCGATGTTTGCAGGCCTGATCTGGATCATATCCGAGCTTAAGCACCGATTTCATCCAGATTAAACGGTGTCGTCTGGTAAACCTGGTTGATCCAGTTGCCGAACAGAAGGTGGGCATGACTACGCCAGCGGTTCTGGGGCGGCGCGCTGGTGTCATCTCCGGGGAAGTAGCCATGTGGCGGTCGGATCGGCTTTCCCGCCGCTACATCTCGTTCATACTCTTCTTTCAGCGACGTCGAGTCGTATTCGATATGGTTGAAGCAGTAGAGGTTGCGCCGACCGGGTTCGCTCAACAGGCACGGGCCAGTGAAATCACTGTCCATCAACACTTTCAGATCTGGCACTTTCGCAATGTCCCGGCTGCGGACTTCGGTCCACCGGCTCACGGGAATTTGGAAATCATCGCTGAAACCGGAAAGGTAGGGCGAGGCCGGGTCGAGATTTCGGTGGCGATAGACCCCAAACGCTTTTTCCGCGAGTTGATGCTTCGGCACACCGTGCAGATGATACGCCGCCGCCATCGCGCCCCAGCAAATGAAGAAGCCGGAATGGACATGGGTCTGTGTCCAGTCGAAAATCTGTGTCAGTTCGTTCCAGTAGGTCACGTCTTCAAACGGCAGGGTTTCAATCGGTGCCCCTGTGACAATAAAGCCGTCAAACTTGCGATGCTTAACATCCTGCCAGTCTTGATAAAAGCTGATCAGATGATCCTTGGGCGTGTTCTTCGGCGTATGCCCGCCGACCATGACCAAAGATAGTTCGACTTGCAGAGGTGAAGCTCCAATTAGCCGGGCAATCTGCGTCTCGGTTCGGATCTTGTTGGGCATCAAGTTCAGAAGGCCAATCTGCAGCGGGCGAATGTCCTGCCGGATCGCGTCACTATCGTTGAGGACAGCAACACCCTCCTGGACCAGCACATCGCGCGCAGGAAGCGTATCTGGAATCTTGATCGGCATGTCGCCGCCTCCGTCTTATTCTTATCGCTATCGGAACGGCGGCTGAGGTTTGCACCCCTCTGATCTCCGCACGGCCTTTTAGCGACTTGTTTTACGTGGCTGCAAGCCGACCGGCCAAATCACCACGAGGACGGTGGAAATAGGGGAGAATGAGCGACAGGTCAATTCTGTGCATTTCCACAAATCACGCCTCAAATTCGAAAAAGCACTGTCATTTTCGCGATTGAGAGGATCGAGCATGCTGGATCGGTTTGTCTTGTGCGGCAGCCCAAGCGCTGTCGCCAAATATAAGGACTTAACAAATGCGTACCTCCCAAACCCTCATCGCCGTCACTCTTACCGCGTTCGCCATGTCACTCGCCCCTGCCGTAGCGGAGTCACCAGAGTCCGAAACGGTCACGTTCGAAATCGAGATGGAAGCCCCGGCTTCGGATATCTACGACACCATCCGCCAGCAGGCCTGGACCGCTTGCGCGCCAGAGCGTCTTTCCAGCTCTGTGACCACCCGCGCAAATGTACAGCGCCGGTGTCAGAACCGTCTGGTCAGACGTGTCGTTGCGTCGCTGGGCGAACCAGCTGTGACGGAACAAGCCCGTCTGAACGGCGTGACGATTATCGGCAACGGTTCCTAATTTGGAGATTGAAGACATTCGCGTCGGGGCGTCTAAAAGTCCCGGCGCGGCTCGTTACATAGGTTAGCAGGATATCAGCTGAGATCGGTCGGTAGGCTATCAATGCTGTCATCTACGAACTCGGCGATGACAGCGGTCTCTTTTCGCTTTGCCAGCTCCAGCATAGTGAGGTGGTAGATATCCCGGGCGTGGCGTACACCGCTTAAAGCGCCCATTATGACCACATAAGACATCAACATAGCGATGACAAAAACGGTGACCGCAAACAAAGCCAAGCTGCCCTCGTAGCTGTCGGCCAAGAACCGATAAAGACCATTCTCCAGAATCTGATTGATCACCACGGCGAGGGTCAGGGGAACAGTGAAGTTTGCCACTGCGGTGAAGCGAAACGCTGCCTCGGCTTGATCCTTATTAACGTAAGCTATGGCTTTGAAAGCCTGCAGGTCAAACACGTCTAAGTTACCGAGTTGCGCCATCAGCCACTGCGCATGTTTCGAGCGTTGTAGCACCTCGACCCGCCGTCCGCCGAGTCGGTCGCTTAGACCCATGCCCTGCAAGGACGCGTTGAGCGAGAAAAAAGTATATCTCGTCGAGTATTTTCTCTGCACCTCACTCCATAGCGCTTCGGCGGGTGAGGCTCGGGGTACTGCATCTGAAGGCGGGTCTACATCATCCATTGCTCAAGTCTTCCATAACCTCGCCACAAGAGCCAAAGCAGTGTCGGCCAGAAGGGGGTATCCTGTCTGGCATCACTCCCCCGTCAGGTTCGGTTTGCGCTTTTCGCGAAACGCATCCACGGCCTCTTTCCGGTCATCCATATAGTTGGAGACGCTTTCCCACCCAATCGCAGCGTCCATCATTTGCGCCGCGAGCGCGCGCAGTGGAATATTCGCCACGGTCTTGGTCCAGCGCACCGCCCATCGGGGATTTCCCTGCAGCTTGGCAATCATTTCGGCGACTTTGGCGTCGAGTTCATCGCCGGGGACGGCATAGTTGATCAGGCCGAGGTCCTTGGCTTCTGCCGCGCTCAGCATATCGCCGGTCATCAGCAGTTCTTTGGCTTTGGCAAACCCGACAAGCTGTGGCCAGATCAGCGCGCCGCCATCGCCAGCGACCAGCCCGACTTTCACATGCGGGTCCCCAATCACGGCTTTTTCATCGGCGATAATGATGTCGCAAAGCAGGGCAATAGTGGCCCCCAGGCCGGCGGCTGCACCATTCAGGCGACAGATGATCGGCTTCTCCATCTCCAGGATGGATGAAACAATGCGCTTGGCTTCCCAGGCGATGTCGCGAAACTTGGACGGGTCGGAGATCTGCTCGTCAAACCAGTCGAAATCGCCGCCCGCACAAAAGGCGCGCCCTTTGGCGGTCAGGACAATGATGTCACTATGGCTATCACGCTGAAGGTCGGCAAAGACTTTGCCGAACTCTTCATGCATCGCAGCATCGACGCCGTTCACGGGGTGGTCAGACGTGATCGCGGCGGTCAGAACTTTGCCGTCACGTTCAAAGGTGAACCGGGAGTAGGTCTCTTCGATGATGTCGAACGGAGTGGTCATGCCTCATCCCCCACTTTGACAACGCGGCGACCGAAATTCTCTCCGCGAAACAGACCGCAGAAGGCTTCGGGCATCGCTTCGATGCCTTCAAAGCGCTCTTCTTTCAGCTTTAATTGGCCTTTAGTGATCAAGCCCGCCATTTCGTTCAGCGCGGTCGGGAAGTGACGCATGAAATCAAACACGACGAGCCCCTGCATCATCACACGATGGGTAATGAATGGCTTTGTGTTGACGATGCCGGGCGTTTCTTCCGGGGTCAAATTGTAGTCTGCCACCTGCCCGGAGACGCAAATGCGTCCGTTCAGACGCATCATCGGCAAAACCCGATTGATCATCGCATTCCCGACATTGTCGAACAGCACATCAACCCCCTTGGGCATGGCCTCGCGGATTGCGGCGTCGAGATCTGGAACCGCCTTATAATTGATCGCGTGATCGAACCCGGCTTCCTCGACCAGCCACTGACACTTGGTATCACTGCCAGCAATCCCGACCACCTGTTCAGCGCCCCCGGCTTTGGCCAGCTGCCCAGCGGTTGCCCCGACAGGCCCCGCCGCCGATGTGACGAGCACGCGGTCCCCGGCTTTGAAACCGGCAACGGCCTTCAGACCGAACCAGGCGGTCAGGCCCGGCACGCCCAGGACGCCAATCCACAGTGATAAAGGGAGCGGAACAGCGTCCGCGACTTTCCCGATGAAGCCTTTGCCATTCTGGATCGTATGCGTGCGCCATCCACCGGCGCAGAAGACCTTTGTGCCAACAGGATAGTCCGGGTTCTCCGACAGATCGACGACCCCAACGCTGAACCCGTCAATGGCCTTTCCAAGTGGAAGCGCCCCGGCATAGCTGTCGGTGCCTGACAGCCGCGAGCGCGTGCCCGGATCGACCGAATTGAAGATGTGCCGGACCCGAAATTGTCCCTCGTTCGGAATAGGCGCGTCTTTCGTTTCAACCTTGAAGTCCGAAAGTTTGGGAGGACCATCGCAATATGTGGCCAGTGATACCTGCTGCATTTGTTCGGCCATGCCATCTCCTTTTCGTCTCTATCGACAGGATATGGCGCAGAATGACAGGTAAAGACCAGTGCGTACGTCGGGAGACCTTGGTGAAACGGCCTTCAATGTCGGAAACGATCGTCTGCACGCCGTCCGTCGAAGCCGCGTGCGTGACTAAAACCCGACCTGCATCTGGGCAAAACTCACCGTTTAGAAAAAACATACATTCTTTGCTGCTGTGGCAGTTGTGGGTTTGGTTAAGATTGCCTAATGGGTCCCTCGTTTGTTTCGTATCCGCGGCAGAGGGACATATAGTGGCAGAACTTACCCACCTCGATCGGCTTGAAGCCGAGAGTATCCACATCATGCGCGAAGTGATTTCCGACGCTGAAAACCCCGTGATGCTTTACTCGGTCGGCAAAGACAGTGCGGTCATGCTTCACCTGGCGATGAAAGCTTTTTATCCAAGCGTGCCGCCGTTTCCGTTGATGCATGTCGACACGACCTGGAAGTTCAAGGAAATGATCGCATTTCGAGACCGCAAGGCGGCGGAAATCGGCATGGATCTGATTGTCCACACCAATCAGGATGGCGTTGAACAGGGCGTCGGTCCGTTCACGCATGGATCTTCGCTGCACACTGACATTATGAAAACCACGGCGCTGAAACAGGCTTTGAACAAGTACAAGTTCGATCTCGCCTTCGGCGGCGCGCGACGTGACGAAGAAAAGTCCCGTGCCAAAGAACGGATCTGTTCCTTCCGAACCGCTGAACATCGCTGGGACCCCAAAAACCAGCGCCCAGAGCTTTGGAGCCTTTATAATACGCGGATCCGGAAAGGCGAAAGCATACGCTGTTTCCCGCTATCGAATTGGACCGAGCTCGATATCTGGCAGTACATTCGCAAGGAGAATATCGAGATCGTCCCCCTCTATTATGCCGCCAAACGCCCTGTAGTCGAATGGGAAGGCAGTCAGATCATGGTGGACGATGATCGCGTCCCAGAAGCGCTGCGTGTCACCGCCGTCGAGAAATATGTGCGGTTCCGTACGCTAGGATGCTACCCGCTGACAGGTGCAGTCGAAAGCCGAGCCGATACGCTTGAAGACATCATTCAGGAAATGCTTCTCACCACATCATCGGAGCGCCAGGGCCGCACGATTGACCGCGACCAGGCCGCCTCGATGGAGAAGAAGAAGCAAGAGGGCTATTTTTAATGTCACATCAGTCTGACCTGATTGCTGAAGATATCTCAGCCTATCTTGAAGCGCACGAGAACAAGTCCCTGTTGCGGTTCATCACTTGCGGCAGCGTAGATGACGGCAAATCCACCCTGATCGGCCGTCTACTCTACGACTCCAAGATGATTTTTGAAGATCAACTGGACGCACTTGAAACCGATTCCAAGAAACATGGCACACAGGGCGACCAGATCGATTTTGCACTGCTCGTGGATGGCCTTGCGGCTGAGCGCGAGCAAGGCATCACAATTGACGTTGCCTATCGGTTCTTCTCAACCGACAAGCGGAAATTCATCGTCGCCGATACGCCAGGCCATGAGCAATACACGCGCAACATGGCGACTGGCGCCTCAACCGCTGATCTTGCGATCCTGATGATCGACGCCCGCAAAGGCATCCTCACGCAGACCCGACGCCACAGCTTCATCGCGAGCTCGCTTGGGATCCGGAAGCTGGTTCTGGCGATCAACAAGATGGACCTCGTGGAATACGACGAGGCGATCTACAACAATATCGAACAGGACTTTCTGGAATTCGCTCAGGAACTGAATGCCGGGATTGAGATCCAGGCCATTCCAATGTCAGCGCTCGCCGGTGACAACATCACCAGCAATTCGGCGAACACACCTTGGTACAGTGGTCCTGCCCTGATGGAATATCTTGAAACCGTTCCGGTTGGGGATGAGCGTATGGCGGCCCCGTTCCGGATGCCGGTGCAGTGGGTGAACCGCCCGAACCTCGACTTTCGCGGATTCTCCGGTCAGATCGCGTCCGGCACCATCAAGCCGGGCGACCGGATCAAGACCCTGCCCAGCGCCAAGGAGACCACGGTTGAGCGCGTTGTTGTTCACGGCGGTGATCTTAAAGAAGCTGTCGCAGGTCAGTCTGTGACGCTGACCTTCGCAGACGAAGTCGATACGTCCCGCGGCGATGTGATCTGCGCGGCGAGTGAGCCCGCAGAAGTCGCTGATCAGTTCCAGGCCCGCATTCTCTGGATGTCTGATGATGCGATGCTGCCAGGGCGCCGTTACATTATGAAAATGGGTTCAAAGTCTGTGACAGCTCTGGTCTCAGGCCTGAAATACCAGATCGATGTGAACACGCTGCAGGACAAGCCCGGCAAGACGCTGGCGCTAAATGAAGTTGGCGTGTGTACACTCGGCCTGGATCAGCCAATTGCGTTCGACCCTTATGACATCAACCGAGAGACCGGCGGGTTTATCCTGATCGATCGGCTCACCAACAATACGGTCGGCCTTGGTTTGCTCGACTTCGCGCTGCGCCGTGCAGGCAACATTCACTGGCAGGCGCTTGATGTTGATCGAGAGACCTTGGCCGAGCAAAAAGAGCAGAAGCCTGCCGTGCTCTGGTTTACCGGCCTCTCCGGCTCGGGCAAATCCACGATCGCAAACGCGCTTCAGAAGAAGCTCTACTCTATGGGTAAGCACACTTTCGTGCTCGATGGCGACAATGTCCGCCATGGCCTGAACCGCGACCTCGGTTTCACGGACGAGGACCGGGTGGAGAATATTCGCCGGGTGTCCAATGTCGCCAAGCTGATGAGCGATGCAGGCCTCATAACGCTGGTCAGCTTCATCTCGCCGTTCCGTTCGGAACGCCGCATGGCACGCAACATGATGACGGACGGCGAGTTCGTCGAAATTCATGTCGATACGCCCCTCGATGTCGCCGAACAGCGCGACGTGAAAGGCCTCTACAAGCGCGCCCGGGCTGGCGAGATCAAGAATTTCACCGGCATCGACAGCCCCTATGAACCGCCACAATCCCCTGAAATCACGATCAATACAGTCAACTCGACCGCCGAAGAAGGCGCCGATCAGATTGTCAAATGGATGCAGGACAAAGGCTTCTTCAGCTAGGGCAAGCAACCGAGTTCGGATTTCCCCTTGCGCTTCCCCGGCGAGACCGCCTCTAGAACGGTCTTGCAGATTGGGAGAGTGACATGGCGCTTCAAACCCGCATCACCGAGATGCTCGGCATTGAGAAACCGATTATTCAGGCCGCCATGGGCTGGATCGCGCGGTCGCCTCTGTCTTCGGCGTTCTCAAATGCCGGTGGGATGGGGATTATCGAGACCTCATCAGGCGAACTCGACGCCATTCGCGGTGAAATCACCAAAATGCGTGAGCTGACGGACAAGCCCTTCGGCGTGAATGTCGCGCAGGCTTTTGTCCGTGATCCAGGCATTGTTCAGTTCATCATCGACAATGGCGTGAAGTTCGTGACGACCTCTGCCGGAAACCCGAAAAAGTATACCGGCCAGCTGAAAGAAGCGGGTCTGACTGTGTTTCACGTCGTGCCGTCACTGAAGGCCGCGCTCGGCGCGATTGAGGCTGGCGTGGATGGCCTGATCGTTGAGGGCGGCGAAGGCGGCGGGTTTAAAAACCCCAAGGATGTTGCCTCAATGGTGCTTATCCCACAGGTCTGCGAAGCCGTGGACGTGCCGGTTGTTGCGGCTGGCGGGATCATGGATGGCGGTTCCATGGCGGCGGCCTTTGCCCTGGGCGCAGAAGGCGTCCTGATGGGCACGCGTATTCTTTCAAGCGCGGAGAGCCCGGTTCATCAGAACTGGAAAGACGCGATCGTCAACGCCGATGCCACCGACACCGTGTTTCTCAACCGGGACGGTCCCGGCCCTGCCCTGCGCGCCCTGCGAACCGAGCGCACGACCCGAATTGAGCAAGAAGGCGTTGAGAATATCTTTGGCGAGTTTGCCGGAACGCAGGATGTCTATTTCGGCGGCGATCTGGAAGCGGGCATCGCGCTCACCGGTCAGGTGGCTGGACGCATAAAGCAGGTCCGCCCGGTCGCTGACATTCTCAACGAAACCATGGAACAATTCGAAGCCACGGTAGCACGGCTGGCCAATCTCAAAACCTGAACGACCTGTTACTCGCTGGCATCGCCGCGCTGCAGGATGGTACGCTTACCGGCATGGTTTGGGGCAGAGATGACGCCCTCGTCTTCCAGACGCTCAATCAGGGTCGCCGCTTTGTTGTAGCCGATCTTCAAGCGACGCTGGATATAACTGGTTGAGGCGCGCTTGTCGCGCAGGACGACCGCCATCGCCTGGGCATACAAGTCTTCGTCCTTGTCACCCGTTGACGTGCCGAGCATCGCGTCCATAACCGCGCTGCCTGTGCCTTCTTCGGGCTCTTCGAGAACCTCAGGATTATAGTCGGGCTCGCCGCCATTCTCACGCAGCCAATCGACCACCGCCTGGACTTCGTCATCCGACACAAAAGGACCGTGGCAGCGCTTCGATTTCACGCCAGCTGCCTGGTAGAGCAGATCGCCCATGCCGAGCAGCTGTTCTGCACCCTGCTCGCCCAGAATGGTCCGGCTGTCGATCTTGGTCGTCACCATGTAGGAAATCCGCGTCGGGAAGTTCGCCTTAATGGTTCCAGTGATCACATCCACCGACGGCCGCTGGGTCGCGGTAATCAGATGAATGCCCGCCGCGCGCGCCATTTGTGCCAGGCGCTGGACACAGCCTTCAATCTCCTTGCCCGCTACCATCATCAGGTCGGCCATTTCATCAATCACGATGACCAGATTGGGGACATGCTCCAGCGGCAGGATCTCTGTTTCATAATTGGGCTTGCCGCGCTCATCAAAACCAACTTGCACCGACCGCGTCAGGTGCTCACCTTTCTTGCGATACTCAGCCGCCTTGGCATTGAAGCCCACCAAGTTGCGCACGCCGGCTTTGGACATCAACTCATAACGCATTTCCATCTCGCGAACGGCCCATTGCAGCGCCAGAACAGCCTTTTTCGGGTCCGTCACAACCGGCGACAAGAGATGTGGAATGCCCTCATAGATCGACAATTCCAGCATCTTCGGATCGATAAAGATAAAGCGGCATTCCTCAGGCGGCAGCTTATAGATCAGCGACAGGATCATCGCGTTGACGCCCACCGACTTACCAGAACCGGTTGTCCCGGCGATCAGCAAGTGGGGCATCTTGGCAAGCTCTACCACTGTCGGGGACCCGCCAATGTCCTCGCCCAGCGCCATCGGAAGCGCGGCCTTGGTTTTGGTGTAGGCCTCTGAATCAAGCAGACTGCGCAGGTAAACCGTGTCGCGCGCCTCGTTTGGCAGTTCGATCCCGATCGCGTTCTTTCCCGGAATGACCGCGATCCGAGCCGAAACTGCACTCATGGAGCGGGCGACATCATCGGCAAGTGAGATCACGCGCGCTGACTTCACACCGGCGGCGGGTTCAAGCTCAAACAGGGTCACCACCGGACCAGGGCGGACCTCGCGAATGCGACCGCGCACGCCAAACTCACGCAGGACTTCTGCGAGACGATTGGCTTTGGTCAGCAAAGCATCCTCATCGACCTCTTCACGGCGCGGCGGTGCGAGTTGCAATAGATCGATCGGTGGCAGCTTCGAGGCCTTGCGCCGACGCGGTTTGCGAACCCGAGGGGCGGGTTTCGCCGCTGAGCGGCGTGTATCGACCGGGGACGGATCTCCGCGACTCGAAACCGGAATTACTGGGGCGTCGTCCCCAAGAACATCGGTATCCTCTAAGTCGCGCGGAATGGGGCGCTCAACCAATCTCGGCAATTCGTCCGGATTGGACCCATCCGAGGAACCATAATCCACATCATGCATAGACTTCGAGGCACTCCGGCGTTGGCGAAGGGTGGCAATCCAGCCGCTGATACCTTTTGCCCGCTTCGCGGCCTTGCGGCTCGATCTCGCCGCGGCGGCCTGCAAGAGCTGCGCATCATCCTTCCGGAACCCAAGCGCTGAAAACGCCGCAAGCAAAGCCGCTGCCCCGAGGACCAGTCCAGACAACAACTCTGGCGCAGGCAAAAGCAAGGCCCGGAACGGCATAACCGCCAAGCCGTGAAGCCCATCGCCGATCACACCGCCGAGACCGGCCCGCAGCGGCCAGGAGGTTGGTACCGGCCAGGACGCCAGACAGGCTGCGGATAGAGGCACAAACAGCGCCCCGAATAACCACCGTCGAATGCGTGGCGCGCCGATCAACACCGCACGCATCGCTCCACCAATCATCAGAGCAAGCCCGGCCACCCAGGCCGACCAGCCGAGCATCTGGCGCGCGAGATCGGCAAAAACCGCCCCACCCGCGCCAAACAGGTTCTTCACGTCCATTGTGGTCGCGGCGTTCCAGCTCGGATCGGTGGGATCATAAGACCCCACGCTGCCACAGACAAACACGCCCAGCCCGAAAGCAGCCGTTCCCGTCAGAATCCGCCACACCGGATCCGAGACGTCTCGCATCTGCTGGGGGTCTGCTGCTGTATCCGCCATTCACCACTCTCCGAAATCGGAAACCAAAACTTATCTGAAACTGACAAGGTGGCCTTAAAGCGGCGCTAACAAGGCTGCAGTTTGCGCACAAAAAATCCCGGCCACGAATGGCCGGGATAAGTTGGGAGGAAACGCTCCCCAAAAGGAGGAAGCGTGATTTGCTAGGAAGCAAATTCCGGATAGGCTTCGACGCCGGCATCGGACTTGTCGAGACCCATTTGCTGGTCTTCGTCGCTGACGCGAACACCAACAGTTGATTTCAGAGCGAACCAGACGATGCCTGATGCGATCGATACAAACACACCCGTCAGGATCACACCGACCAGCTGACCGACATAGCTCGGGTCACCGGCATCATTCGGCATGATGTTGTTGCCGTAGGATGCCGCAACGATGATCGTGCCCCAGATGCCACAAACAAGGTGAGCTGGGATGGCGCCGACCACGTCGTCAATCTTGAACTTGTCGAGCAGTGGAACGGTCAGAACAACCAGAACGCCGCCAATCGCACCGATCAGAACAGCGCCGCCCATGGTTGGGGCGAGCGGCTCAGCGGTGATTGAGACCAGGCCACCAATCGCGCCGTTGAACGCCATGGTTGGATCGACTTTACCCTTATAAAGGATCGCCGTCAGGATCATCGCCGCCAGCACACCGCCGACAGCGGCCATGTTTGTGTTGGCAAAAATGGTCGATACCGCGTCGATATTCTCAACTGTACCAGCAGCAAGCTGTGACGCCCCGTTAAAGCCGAACCATCCAAACCACAGGATGAACGTACCCAACGCGGCCAGAGGAATGTTCGACCCCGGCATCGGGTTCACTTTGTCGCCAATATACTTGCCTGCACGTGGACCAATAATGATGGCCCCGATCAGAGCCGCCCAGCCCCCGGTGGAGTGGACGAGTGTCGATCCGGCAAAGTCTGAGAAACCCCATTGGCTATCAAGATAGCCTTCGCCCCATTCCCAGGAGGCGACGATGGGGTAGATGAATGCGGTCAAAACAGCGACAAAAATCAAGAAAGGCCATAATTTTACACGTTCAGCAACGGTGCCGGAAACAATCGAAGCAGCCGTGGCGACAAATACCATCTGGAAGAACCAGTCGGAGCTGGCCGCATATCCATCGACAGCCGCTTCTCCGGCGGACGGTGACCATATAAAGTCGGGGATACCGAACAGCTGAGCCGGGCCCCAACCACCCGCATCGGCAGGATAGGCCATATTATAACCGACGAGCCAGAACATCAGGCCCGCAACAGAGAACAGAGAAATGTTCTTCATCGACTGCATCGATGCATTCTTTGACCGAACGAGACCTGCCTCCAGACAAAGGAAGCCGGCAGCCATAAACATAACGATCAGACCGCCGATCAGGAACAGATAGCTGTTGTCGACATAGGCACTGATCGCCAGAGCCTCATCGCCGGTTAGTGGCACTTCTTCTTGAGCAAAGGCAGTAAGCCCCGCTCCCAAAGCAACCGGAAGCAGTACAGCTCCCCGGGTTGCGTGCTTTATCCAATTTTTCATGCCCTACGACTCCCGCAGCTTAGGTTGATAGACCGCCGCACTTTAAGGGCGCACGCTCAACCTGACGCCAGCGTTAAAGAAAGATTGCGATCCGAGTGAAACTCTGCTGATCAAAAAACGAGCACGCCCTGATGCAAAAGCACGCTTGTTCGTCAGCGGCCTGTCCCTCTGAAAACCCGGATATGGGTCCAACGAGAATTCGTCGCGGCGACACGCCGCGTGCGCCGCGATAGACTTACAAAATGACTGATCATGTCTTCGATGTAGCGATTGTCGGTGCAGGCCCAGTCGGCGCCGTACTGGCGCTCGGCCTGGCACGAGCAGGGCTTGATATTGTGCTGATTGATAGCCGCGACCCAGCTGCGGCACCGGCAGCCGACGGTCGAAATTTCGCTATTGTTACAGGCAGTTGGCGGATGCTCCAGACCGTTGGTGTTACGCACAGGCTGGAGACAGCATGCCAGCCGCTGCACGGCCTTGAGGCGGTTGATGGCGGCCATCACATTCTGTCGCCGCCTTCGGTCCTGTTTCAGGACAGCGATCTCGACAGTCCGTTTCCGGAAGACACATTGGGCTATATGGTGCGGGCGGAGGAGCTACAGGCCGCGTTGGACGCAGCGTGTGCCGATGCAACAGACCTGACCCGCCTCGCGCCCGCACGATTTGTCTCACTGGGCACCCAGCCAGGCTTCACGTCGATCACTTTGGACGGCGCCGACCCCATTCAGGCTCGCCTCGTTGTTGGCGCAGATGGCATGAGATCTCCAGTTCGCAACGCGCTTGGCATCCCGGTTGAAGGCCGCGATTATCAAAAGTCGGTCTTCACCGCGAACGTGAATCTCACCGAACCCCATAACGGCATCGCCCGTCAGCTGTTTCTTCCCGAGGGGCCGTTTGCGACCTTGCCTCTGCCCGGTGACCGCGCAAACCTCGCCTGGTACCTGAAACGCGGCGGCGCTGAGGCGCTGGCCGCCTGTACGCCCGCAGAGATCGAAGCCGAACTCAATGCGCGATTGTCTGATTTCTGCGGACCGATGACACTGGACGGCAAGGCAGGCAGCTACCCGCTGGTACTGCAGATCGCGACGAAGATTACAGCGCCTCGCGCGGCGCTTGTTGGCGATGCCGCCCGGCGGGTAAACCCACTTGCTGGACAGGGGCTCAATCAGGGCTTTCGCGATGTCGCTGCCCTCATCGAGGTGCTTCAGCAGGCCCAGACTGTCGGCCTGGACGTCGGATCAGCGCCGGTTCTGGAGCGCTATAGCGAAGCCCGCCGGTTTGAAGGCACGGCTGTGGCGCTGGCGCTCGATAGTATTGACCGGCTGTTTTCAAATGACGCGACTTTGACCAAGCCGCTTCGTTCCCTCGGACTGCTTGCCGCCCGCGAGATCGGCCCGCTGCGCAGGTGGCTGGCTAAAAAAGCGAGCGCGACCGAAGACGACGTGCCCGGTTCAATGCAGGCCTGGTAGGCGCATTGTCCAGCCACAGCGCCCCGGAATTGTAGAGATAGAGAAAGGCCTCGGTCGATTCTTTCGCCGCCTCACCCGCCAGTTCGCCGGCCATTCGGCGGTTTGATACCCGTTGAATACAAGCGAACCCGACCAGGGGGATGATCGTCCACCAGGCGACGAAAAAAGCCGACAGCACCCCAGCCACCAGCAACAGATCGGACATCAGATCCAGCAGGCGGATGCGATGGACATAGTGTTTGCCGACCGGCTTCAATCGGTCGAGGCGCTCATACAGAAAGTCGGCGTCCAGCGCCCAGGTCTGGTCGTCCGTCGCCGCGATCCGAACCGTTGTCGGTTCGCTTCGTGCGTGATCTTGCGCGGCATATCCATGTGCGGCCATGACGTCCTCCGATGAGGCAAGTCTATCGCCGAGGACTTAACCAAAACCTATCGCAGCTTCACGCACTGCTCGCCTTGATCGACAGGGCATGCAGCCCGCTTTCAAACTCGGCTGTCAGGGCCTGCATGATCTGGCGTTGCATCGCAACGCGGCTCAAGCCGTCAAACTGTTGAGAGACAATGGTCACATTATAATGGGTCTCTCCTTCCGCACTTGCACCGGCATGGCCAGCGTGCCGGGCGCTGTCATCCGTGACTTCCAGACGACTTGGCTGGAAAGTATTGGTCAGAACTTCAAAAATTCGGTCTCTGCGTGACATCTTTTCTGGCCTCCCGGTATTGAACACACTATGTTGCGGCGCTGATGAGCAAAGATTACGAGTACCGCCCGAAGTTCACCGATATAAGGGTGAAACCTCCCGCCGACGAGACGTCGCGTGCGAAAGCCCAAAAGACTCGAGTCTGCGACTATGCCGGTTGCGACTTACCCGGTGAGTATCCCGCACCCATGCAGTTTGGCGACGGCAAACACTGGTTCTGCAAACGCCATGCGGCGGAGTACAACAAATCGTTCAACTTCTTCGACACGATGACAGACGAGCAGCTAAAGGCGTTTCGGGAAAATTCCCGCTACGGTTTCAGCCCGACCTGGAAGATGGGATCAGGCCCGATGGGCGGGGCTAAAGCTGGCAAAGCCAGCGACCCGCGAACCTGGAAAGGGGCGGAGTTCTTCGACAATCGGGAGGCTGCACGTGAAGCCCGGCGCGGGAACCGCAGCGCAACCGGCGTTGCCAAGCGCGCGCTGGCCGAACTGGATCTCGATGCGGATGCCAAACCGCCGGAGATTCGGACGCGATATGCCGAATATGTGCGCCGCTTCCATCCCGATTCCAATAGCGGGGATCGCTCTTCGGAGGAAAAGCTCGCCAAAGTCATTCGCGCCGGAAAGACGCTCAAGGCAGCAGGCCTGATGAAGGATTAGCGGTTGGACGCTTGCCAGACCGCGCGGTTCAATCCAGATACGCTTGCATGAATGACGCGCCAATCCTGTCTTACGCGCCCTATTTTGAGCATCCGATAAAGCGTAGACTTGTCAGCGCGATAGAGCGTTTAACCGGGCAGCGTCGACTACAGAAACTGTATGAAACCTATCGGCGGGACCTGTCGAGCGAGCCGTTTTTCGACGCGGCGGTAAAGCTGCTTGAACTGGACGTCCAGTTCAATTCAGCCCGCCTCGCTCAGATCCCCGCGAGCGGCCCTTTGGTTGTCGTTGCGAACCACCCCTTTGGCGTTCTGGACGGGGTCTTGATTTCCTGGCTGATCTCCCTGCGTCGCACAGATTTCAAGGTCCTGACCAACGCAATTCTCGATGGCGCACCAGAAGCCAGGGATTGGCTGCTGCCGATTGACTTCGCCGGAACGCGGGACGCACAGGCGACCAATATCGCCACCCGGGCCGAAGCGCTGCAGCGTTTATCAGACGGGCAGTGCATTATCGTTTTCCCCGCCGGGGGCGTGTCGACGGCGCCGACACCGTTTGGCCGAACCGCTGTTGATGATACCTGGAAGCCTTTCACGGCCAAGCTGATCAGCAAAAGCAAGGCGCATGTCACGCCCATCTTCTTCGAAGGGCAGAACTCACGCCTGTTCCAATGGGCGAGCCACATGTCGATCGAGTTGCGCTTGGCGCTGATCTTTCGCGAGGTGAAGCGCCGGATCGGGACTGCAATGCCCGTTCATATCGGCAAAACCCTTAGCCCGGATGATCTTACCCATGCGGGGCGACGTCACGATCTGATGAATTTTCTGCGCGACCAGACCTACGGCATGGCACCGGCAAATCAGCAAACCGGTATTGCGGATGCGGCCGCCCGGTTTCAGGCCAACAAACCAACGATTTTCAACTAGCGGCGCTTAAGGAATATAGACCGTGTACTCGACCTCGGCTTCGACGTCGAACGTGCCATCGGCCAGGTCGATATTACCGGTATTCCACCGATAATCGAGATCGAACCGGATTGATTGATCTGCGATGCTTCCGGGTGATTCTGCTGTCCGCCGATTACCGACAAACATGGTCATTCCGGACGTCATGCGTGAGAGACGGCGATAACCGGTCCATCGCAACCCCGCAGTGGTTGAGTTGCCCGTATGCGCGTATTGTGCGGCGGTCCCAAATGACAGTCCGTCATCTGTATCGGTTTCTGTGATTCTCGCCCTCAATCGGATCAGGTCCAGATCCGCCGGATCGCCTACGACAGACGAGGTCGCGTCAATGTTAAAGCCCTTGTTGGAGGCCACATAGAAACTCGACTCGATCTCACTGCGGACGGTGCGAATATCTGTATTATTGCGCAGGCCAAAAGCGCTGAAGGAGTCTGCCGCCGAAGTAAACCGGTCGCCGTTTGAGTTTGCGGTCTGATTGCCGCCGCCAGCGATACGCCGAATGCGCAAGGTCGCTCCGGCCCCGTCCGGAAAACTCTCGTCCAGGGCCTGCAGAGTGCCGGTTACCACCGTGAAGACATCTCCAGCGATCAGATCGACATTGGTGCCGTTATTCTCGAGGATAAAATCAGAGGCGATCGGTGTGGCATTCGTGCTGTCTGCGCCCCAAACGATCACGATGCCCTCTTGCGACATCGTGATGCGATCAACTGTGTCGGTATGCGCGGGCAGCGCAAGGCCCATTGCAACAAGGGCTGGCAGCGCAAGAAGGCGTCCGAAACCGGGTCGGCTGAGAGTTTGAAGGCCCATCATTCAGCCGGTATGTCACACCCAGATTTGAATATGGCTAAGTCATTAGAGGAAATTTTATCCAAATCTGGCGGGCGGCGGCTCTTGCCTTTGGCGTGTAATCAGGGTCTTTGGCGCGGGTTTCCGAAAAGGAGTTTCCGACATGGCAGGTGTCGTCGTCGTAGGCGCCCAATGGGGCGACGAGGGAAAAGGCAAGATTGTCGATTGGCTGTCGAGCCGGGCCGATACGGTGGTCCGGTTTCAGGGCGGACACAATGCCGGCCATACGTTGGTGATCGGCAACTCGACCTATAAGCTCGCGCTCCTGCCCTCGGGTCTGGTGCGCGGCGGCAAACTCTCGGTCATTGGCAATGGCGTGGTGGTCGACCCCTGGCACATGATCGAAGAAATCGCCGGCATTCAGGCCCAAGGCGTCGAGGTCACGCCCGAAACGCTCCTGCTGGCGGACAATGCCTCGCTCATACTGCCTTGGCACAAGGATATTGATGCCGCGCGCGAAGCGGCCGCCGGTGAGGCCCAGATTGGCACCACAAGGCGAGGCATTGGTCCGGCCTATGAGGACCGTGTCGGCCGCCGCGCCATTCGGGTCGCAGACTTGGCCGACCCGGCCGCGATTGATCTGAAGCTTGATCGCCTGCTCGCGCACCATCGACCGCTGCGCGAAGGGCTGAACCTACCTGAGCCGGATGGCGCAAAGCTCAAGGCGGACCTGCTAGAGATCGCGCCGACCATCCTCGCCTATGCCCAACCGGTTTGGAAAACGCTGGACGAGAAAGTCCGCAATGACGAGCGTATCCTGTTCGAGGGCGCGCAAGGCGTGATGCTGGACGTCGATCACGGCACTTATCCCTTTGTCACCTCTTCCAATGTGGTGGCAGGCAATGCCGCAGCAGGCGCTGGCGTCGGCCCGGGTGCCATTACCTATGTGCTCGGCCTTGCAAAAGCCTACACAACCCGGGTCGGTGCCGGACCTTTTCCCACAGAGCAGTTGAACGAAATCGGCGAACGGCTCGGCACGATTGGGCGCGAAATCGGGGTGAATACGGGTCGCTCGCGCCGCTGTGGCTGGTTTGACGCGGTCATGGTGCGCCAGGCCTGCGCAACCTCTGGGGTCAACGGCCTCGCCATTACCAAACTCGACGTCCTCGACAGCTTCGATGAGATCAAGATCTGCACTGCCTACAAGCTGAGTGGCGAAGTGATCGATTATTATCCCGCCGGGCTGACCGATCAGACCCGTGTCGAACCGATCTATGAAACCATGCCCGGTTGGTCCGGATCGACCAAAGGGGCGCGCAGTTGGAACGATCTGCCGGCCGAGGCGGTCAAATATGTCCGGCGGCTTGAAGAACTGGTTGGCAAGCCCGCAGCGCTTGTCTCAACCTCGCCGCAGCGGGAAGATGTCATCCTGATGCGCGATCCGTTTGCCCGCGCCTGAGATCAGCGATTGGCGCCTGGCACCCATTTCACATCGTCAGCGCCATTATTGTTGGCAACACGTCCCGCCACAAACAGCCAGTCTGACAGGCGGTTGGCAAAGGCCAGGACTTCGGCCGTCACCGGCTCATCCGGCATGGCGATCAACTGGGCGATCTGGCGCTCGGCACGCCGGGCCAAGGTCCGCGCCACGTGTAGATGCGTCGCGAGCGGCGTGCCACCCGGCAGAACGAAACTATCCAGGGGCGGGATATCGGCGTTCATCGCATCGATTTCGGTTTCCAGACGTTCAACCTGCGCCTCCACGATCCGCAGCGGCTCCCACTCGAGAACACGCCCTCGGTCCGGCGTTGCGAGGTCTGCGCCGAGATCAAACAGATCGTTCTGAATTCGGCGCAGCGCTGCTAGCAGGTCGCCACTGGCATGCAAGGCGGCAACACCGATCGCTGCATTGACCTCATCGACGGTACCATAGGCCGCAACGCGTGGATGCCACTTGTCCACTTCCTCGCCGGTGGAGAGCCGAGTCGTGCCTTTGTCCCCGGTTTTGGTGTAGATCTTATCGAGTTTGACCATAGTGGGACTCTAAAACAGTCTGATTGATCCAACCACGATGCCGAGCAACACTAGGATCCCTACAACGACAGCCTGGGCAATGACACGCGCGCGCATCAGTTTGTTGGACATGCTGGCTTGCTCGTCATTGGTCCGGGTGATGTTCACAAGCCCCATGACCAGAATGACGACGACAGCAGCCATCGCGATATATAATCCATATTGAAGCATGGTCGCCATGGCGGTGTTCCTTTCCAAAATCCTGCTACAGACCTAGGCCGTTTCCCAATGTGTTCTATGGGGCAGGGCGACGCGGGCGATCAGTATGTGTAGGTTTCGATCTTGTCGACTTTGATGGTGTAGGCCGCATCTGCAAGTTCAGATTCCTGGGTTTGCGTATAGAGGGTCCCTTCAATCCAAACGGCCTGAGCAAGATCCTGCAGCTTGATGGGCTCGTCAGAGATGATGAAGACTGTCTGATTTGGCGGCGGCGGCGGCGCGTGCAGGCAGGCCCCGTAATAAGGCACCAGCAGAAACTCAGTGATGCGGGCATTGGCGCCGAACTCAAACGGCACAGTATATCCCGGCAACCGCACCTTGGTCTCGTTGAGTTCCGGCACCGTGTTGAATGTCCCGATCTGAACGGCGATATCGGCGGCTGACCCTTCGGCGATTGGCGAAGAATAGAGCATGGCCATCTGTGCCTGATACAGGGCGGCAAGACGCTCTTCTTCCCCTTCAGGCATCAGCTCTTCCCAGCCAAGTTCCCGCACGCCGCGCGCGGCCAGCGCGTTGGCTTCGGCGCCCGCTTCCGCAAGGCGTGTAGACGCCGTTGGCTCTGGAATACGATCGCCCACCTGAGGTTCGCTGGAACCCTGGGGCTCTGGCTGCGCAATCGATTCCGACGCATCCGTGCCACCACACGAAACCATGGCCAGGACCGACACACTTATCAAAATCGATCTCAACATCATACTCACTTAACTAGGGCCGAAGCGATACCGGCACCAGTGAAAACCGACAGTTGGCTTACAGTTTAACTGATAATCCATCAGCGAGCGAGCGACGCATCGCGGTAATCGCAGGGAAAATCCCAAGCACGACCGAAACCAGAGTGACCACACCAACCGTGACAAGATCCACCAGGCCGAGACCTGTTCCGGTAAGCGCGATGCCATATTGCGCGGTCAGAATCGGACCGCCGATCAAGAACAGCGCCTGAATAAGCACGACACCCAGGATCGCACCGACAAATCCTAACACCGCGGCCTCCAAAATCATCAGGATCAGAATGTGGGCGGGTTGCGCACCGATGGCTCTGAGAATTGACATCTCGCGCCGCCTTTCATTCAGGCTGGTCAGGATGCTGGTGAGGATCGAGACCAAGCCGACCGCGATCACAAAGGCTGAGATGGCCAGCAAAACCCGCTCGGCATTGCCCATAACCGACCAGAGTTCAGCGAGAGCCTGGCTCGGAATGATCGCCAGCAGGGGTTCGCTGCGATTGGTGTTAATGGCGCGGCGGGTCCGCAGGATGGAGCCGCGACTCTTAAGTCCAACAAATGCAGCGGTGACGGTTTTCGGGGTCAGATCAAATGACCGGATCATATCTTCGGTGATTGTGTCCGCGAGCGGGTTACGCGTCCCGGTTTCCCACCCAACATGGATTGCGGTGATCGCCTCGACCGACACATGAATGGTGCGATCGACGGGCGTCCCGGTCGGTTCCAGGATGCCAACCACACGGAATGGACGATTGTCGTGGTCGGTTAATCCGGCCCGCCCGAGCCCATGGGTCAGAACAATCGGGGTACCCAGTTCATACCCGAGCGTGCGCGCGACTTCTGCGCCAAGGACGGCATCAAACAGATCGTCAAAGCGCGCGCCGTCCTGGAAAGAGAGTTTCTGCCCCTGACCATAGCCATAGTGATCGAAATAGCCCGGCGTTGTGCCCAAAACGCGATACCCGCGATGGCTGTCGCCAAGCGAAATCGGAACCGCCCAGGCGACATCATCGCGCGACTGGATCATCTCAAACGCGTTCCACGAAATCTCGGCTGTCGCATTGCCGAGCCGGAAGACCGAGTAGAGCACGAGATTGATCGGACCCGACGGCGCCCCGACAATCAGTTCCGTGCCGGAAATCGTATTATCAAACCCCGCCTTGGCCGCGTTGCGGCCTTTCTCCACCCCCAAAAACAGCGCAACAGACAGCGCAACCGCAATCAGAGTCAGAAACGCTGAAACCCGGCGGTTCATCAGGCTGCGCCAGGCCAGGCCGAGTATGGATGTGCCCATCACGCGGCAACCCCGGATTTGACCGCATTGAGATCCTGCAAGTCAACCGCGCGATCAAACAGGCCCGCTAGGCTTGCATCATGGCTGACAAATAAGAGCGCGGCCTCGGACCGTCTGGCTTCTTCGCTCAATAGATCGATGAACTGATCCCGATGATCGGCATCAAGTGCTGAGGTGGGCTCGTCTGCCATGATCAGGGCAGGCTCTCCGATCAGCGCCCGCGCGGCCGCCACTCTTTGCTGCTGGCCAACAGACAACTGGCGAACCGAGCGGTCCAGGATATCGTCATCGGACAGCCCCAATCGCCCAAGCAGCCGCTCTGCCTCGCGATCAATCCCCCCCGCCTGTCTTACCTTGTCTTTTCGGCGTTTCGAAAACCGGCAGGGCAGCGCCACATTCTCTCGAACCGAGAGATAGGGAACCAGATTGAACATCTGGAATATCACACCGAGGTGGTTGGCCCGCAGCCGATCGCGCTGGTGGCCCGGCAAAGTGGCCATATCCTGACCCATGACCGTCACTGTTCCGGACTGAGGCGTCAGGACACCGGCGATCAGACCCAGCAGGGTTGATTTCCCCGACCCGCTCGGCCCGCGTAAAAAGATCCGCTCGGCCTTCTCAACCGAAAATGACGGGACATCGAGGATGGTTGCGCCGGGGGTCCACGCAAACTCGACCTTTGACAAGGAGACAACCGGATCCGTCACAATGACGCGGCTCTACGGGCTGATATCGAAACTGGAGTTGTCCGCGGTGAGAAAGGCTGCATCCTGATCTGTGTCAGACACGACGACCAGATCCATTTTTTCCAGACCCGAGAACACCCCAAAGGCAGATACCGATCCGTCCACCAGCTCCGACATGTCATCACAGGTAAACTCATAATCGGCGATCAGGGTGGCATGATCGCCATTGCGGCGAATGGAGGTTTCGCTGGAATAATGCGCGCACTCTGCCGCCTCGGAGAACACGATCACGCTGTCGCTATTGGCGAGCGTATCGCGCATGCCGTTATAGGCGGCCGATTCTTCTTCTGTTTTCGGCTCGTGCTCGAACCCGATCAGATTATAAAGCGGGCTTTCGAACGAAACCGACAGATTGTTGCCCTCAATCGCAATGGCCATATCGGCTTTGCCGTGGACATGGGCCTCTCCTCCATGATCGTGATCATGATCGTCGCCATCCGCGTGATCGTGGTCATGCTCATCATGGTCATGATGATCATCACCTTCGTGGTTGTGGTCTTCACCATCACTATGGGAATGGTCGTGATCTTCATCTTCTGCCGACGCGCTTGGCTGATCGGCCTCGACAGGTTCAGACACTGAGTCGGCATCGGCCTCTGCCACATCCGCCACTGGTTGTTCTTCGACCTCGGTTTCTTCGCTGGCCTGGTTGATGGGCGCCACAGCACCCTCAACAGGTTCACTGTCAACGACGGGCGCTTCAGGCTCCACCGCTGGCGCGCACGATGCCGCAAAAGCGAGACCGGCAAAAGCGGCTATGCTCAAACTGTATCTGTTCATCATTGTCTATCCAATTATGTTTGACACCCGTTGGTGAGAAACCTAAACCACCTGAGCTATTGAGATACTATAACATTTTCGCGCGGTCCATTCTTCTTCGCCCGCATGCTTCAAGGCCAGTCTAATACATGCTCTCGTCGCTGCAAGCACCCCTGTATTTTGGATTGATTGCGGCATTTGTAACAACAATCGGACTTCTGGCCGTTGCTTTTTGGGAAGATTGGAGCAGGCGATATGCCAACCTGTTTGGTCTGGCCGCCGCTGGCATGCTGGGCAGTATGGTGTTTCTGCACATTTTGCCGCGCGCCCTGTCGCTTTCACAGAACGCATCCGTCTGGCTGACTTTCGGGTTCTTCGGCGGCTTGCTCATGAATTTTCTGGTCCGAACCTGGTCTCCTGAAAGGCCCGACCAGACCGCCATGAGCGCTGCGATTACGCCGATCATTGCGATCGGGATCCATTCTTTCATCGATGGCGTCATCTATGCCATAACGTTCGCTGCCAGCTTCTCAGCAGGTGTCTTCACAGCGATCGGTCTAATCCTGCATGAGTTTCCCGAAGGGGTGATTGCCTTTGCCATCCTGCGCCGATATTCGGTGTCAAACAAAGCGGCCTTTTTCTGGGCTTTCGTGGCCGCCGCCGCGACAACGCCATTTGGGGTCCTGTTTGCCGGTCCGGTTATGTATGGCCTTGGCCCGGACTTGATCGGCGCTCTGTTTGCCGTCTCTGCTGGTCTCTTGCTCTATGTCGCAACAGGTCCACTATTGGCGCCCTTGGCAGAGACGCCGCCGACACGTGGGTTACTTGCCTTATCCTCGGGGATTGCAGTGGCCTTCGCGCTGATCTTCCTGCCAATTGGGCTGCACGATCACGACCATGATCACAGCGGTCACGACCACCACGAACATTCTCCGCCAGACTTGCGAAACCGGTAAGCCTGTCAAACCGGCATTGGTCTTGCAGCCAGCCGGAACATGATTGTTAAGACCTCATTTACCAACCGGGTCTGGCGTTGGGGCACCGCGCTGGTTGCAACCTTTGTCACCAGCCTGGTTGGCCTTTACCCTGAGCATGTCGCCTTTGGGGAAGAGGCTGGTTGTTCGCTCCGCGATGTTCAGGCCTGGCAGGACCAGCTGACCGATCCTACCGAAGAACTTTCCCCACCTTACATCCTGGAAACGACAGAGGCGTTTCTCAGCCAATGCCCCAACCGCCCGGAAGTCGCCGAGGCCAGCCGGATCGCAGGGGTCTCTGCGGTAGATAATGGCGAAGCAAAGCGCGCCTTGGCACATTTCGATCGGGCTGGCTGGATCAGTGATCGCGCCTCCCTGTTCGCCCAGGCCGCCGCGTTTCTAGCCAATCGCGAAGACGAGATGGGCTGGATCATTCGCGACGAGATTATCGAGGCCTGGCTTGGCGAGCTCTCAAGAACACCGCTGATCACAGTGGACGAGATCGAGGCTCCAGGCGGAGTGGTTTACGCGGTAAATTTTACGCGCACAGATGCAGATTCCGGCCTTCGCGCTGCCTGGGTGGCGGTTCCTGAGGCGGCAGGTTGGCCTGCAACTTTGACGATTGGATCGGAGCGTCGACTGAACGCTTTTCATCGTTTGCGCGCGGGTGAAGAGGCCGCAACACAAAGCCATATTCAGCTGCACCGATGCCGCGGCCGGAAACTTCTGGCTGAAACCGAGATCGACCTGTCCAGCCTGGAGTTTGAGCAAACCGCCAAATTGGCTTTGACCGCCTATCTCGCGAATCCGGACCTCTATCAGCACGATCCGGAGGGTGAGATCCATCAGTGCTATGCCACTCACAGATTGCTGCCTGGCCTGAGACGTTAGGCGAGCGCGGAGAAATCCACCTCGGTCAGCTCATGGCCGGTGGCCTCAACAAAACGGCGAAGATCGGCTGAGCTTATGCGCGTGGTTGCAGTATTTTCCAGCGGGTGAAAGTTCACCGCATCAAACTGGAGCAGCGCCTTATCTGCAATAAACTGCACACGCTGATCGCGATCATTCATCAAAGCAAAAGCGGTCACTGAACCCGGCACGATTCCTAAAACCTCTTGCATCAGTTCAGCACTTGCAAAAGAGAGCCGCCGTGTGCCGATCAATTTGTGCAGCTGGTTGAGCTTAAGCTGGCTTTCCGCCCAGGCTGAGATGAGGACAGTTGTGTCATCCTTGTCTTTCATGAAGAGGTTCTTGCTATGCCCGCCCGGCATCGTGGATTTGAGATGACGGCCTTCTTCGACTGTAAATGTGGCCTCATGCTGGACCGTGTGATGCGCGATTCCGAGCTGGTCGAGATAGGCAAACAGATCTGATGGACTTGCAGGCATGACGGCCTTGGGGCAATGACTCAGGCGCAAAGTCAAGCCACTCTGAGCGCGTCATCCCATGCAACTTGAATGCTATAAGATTTACAACACCGCCCCCGAAATTGTGCCCGGTCGCAGCAATCGAGACTGGATGGATGCCTTTCCGGATCGCCAGCCTTATCGGTGCCTGCCGCTCTCCATGGCGAACTCGACGGGTTGGGAAATTCTCTGCCCGATGGATATCAAGATCATCTGGAATGGTGGGCCCCGTAAAGATGATATTGAGCTGAAGACGACCGGCGATCCGCGCGCGATTGCTTCTTTTGCCGACAGTCATTTTCAGCGCGGGATTGTCACTTTTCATACGGGCCACCTGTTTCGCACCCCACCCGGCTGGGGTCTGATGACAATGGGCGCGCCGAATTTCTTCAAGGACGGGATCGCGCCGCTGACCGGCCTGGTTGAGACCGATTGGCTGCCCTTTCCGTTTACGATGAACTGGCAGATGACCCGGCCCGGCGAAGTTGTGTTCAGGAAAGGCGAGCCCTTCTGTTTCATCGTGCCGATCGAGCATAAGAAACTCGAAGAGATCGAGCCGGAACGCAAACTTCTGTCGAGCAATCCGGAGCTCGAACAGGATTTCCATGCGTGGTCTGAGAGCCGTGCCAATTTCAACGAAAAGCTCTATGCCGGTGACAAGGATACGCTGAAAGCGGGCTGGCAACGCCACTATATGCGCGGCGAAAAAGTCGATGGGGACACAGCCGAAGGCCACCAGACGAAACGACGGCTGAAAGCGCCGAAGGATGTCTAATAGGGTAATTTGGTCCCGAAGTTTGAGAAACCCAGCCCTGAGCCTGGTTCATCGGACGAGCGCAGCGAGGATCGGGAACCTGCTTCCACCGCGTGAGGCGGAGCCTCTTAGCGCGGTGACAAGAACATGCCCCCTCCGAGCGCTGCGCGCCCACCTCCCCCGGTGAACCGGGGGAGGATAGGACCGGAAGCTGCGCCAATATCCTCCCCCGTTTACGGGGGAGGTGCCCGAAGGGCGGAGGGGGCAAACGGGGTTTGACAGTCAAAGCCGTCTAATCCGCGGCGGTTTGACCGGTCGTGGGCCGATGGGGGGCGGGCGCGCTTTGCTCGCGGCCACGATCTGGTGGCCCATGGCGGTGAAGGTGGCCGAGAGTTCGGTGCCCCATCTTGTCGGCACATCCGCGTTTTGGCCGGGCGCAAAGAGCCAGCCGGGGCGATAGCGGGCAAGGTGGAAGGCGAGGCGGCGGGCGCGCTCGATCGGGTTTTCCAGCAGCGTTTTCAATGTGTTGAGCCGATCCAGCAGCGGCGCAGCGAGCACCGGCTTGCCGTGAGGTGGTCTCGGTTTCGGGTCGGCCCAGGGGTCATGAAAGTCAGCGAAATCAAGGCAGTCCCGCTCGCCTGTGAAGAGCTTGAACCCTGATCTGCGATCGGGATCTGGCACCCGCTCGCGCGGATTTCGGGGGCAATTGTCGGGCTTGAGCCCCGGCTCCAGCGCTAGCGCGAGGCAGAACAGGACCCGCCGCACATAGGCCTCCAGCGCGCGAAGGCCTTGGCGGAGGCGGGTGGCGGCGGCCTTGCTGATCAGGGCCGGTGCGAGCTGCAAATCATCCCGCGAGACAATCCGGGCGATGAGCAATTCGCCCTGAGCTTGGAAATGCGCGAGAGGATCGGTGGCCGAAGACATGCGCGCAAGGATGGCATGAGGTGGGATTGGGTCGGATTGGTTGGTGGCTTATCTGGGTAGGAGGAGGTTCTCTGAATTCACCCGACTCTTCATGTGGGCAAGATGGGAGACTAAAAAGTTTGCGCTTATCTAGCAGAACTTGCCTTAAGCAATCAGGCATTCGAAACTTCGCGAGCGGCTGCCGCGCGGGAAAACGCCGCCTCTCGCCGGGACGAGAGTTCTTTCGTACATAGAAGTTCAGCCACTCAGTTCGAAATGGGGCAAAGATAAAATGGATAAAAGTACTTGGGACCCTCTGCTCAAATTTGAAAGCAGGGACTATCTGGCGCGGCACTATCAGCGGCTTCATTCAAGATCTCTTAGCGCCAGCAAAGCTCACCAAATTGGTGCATGCTTTACCCAAGCCAGAGAGTACTTTACTTCAACTTTCTCGGCGTCTGCAGTCGTAAAACCGCTCTTACTATACTACGGTGTTGCGTCTCTCTGCCGAGCAGCCACCTTGTTGAAGGATGCGCGCAAAACCGAGTCTAGTCTCACTCCAGCTCATGGCTTGACGACCTGTGAATGGACATCGATCTTGAGCGAAGGAAATACAGCCATACTTGAACTCAAGGTCCGGGCATCGAAGGGTCTATTCAAAGAATTTGTAAACGCCATCGGAAACAGTCAGTCTTTTACCTGGCTAAACGAAAGCAATTCGACTGGGCACTTCAGGAAAGACTTCGGCGAAATCTCCTTCATATCGGATAACTCCGAACTCACACTGGGTGATCTTCTGTCGAGAGAACATGACCTTCACAGTGAATACAATATCGCTATCGATGGTGAGGGGAATGTTGATCTGGGATTGATTGTAGCAGGTGGCTCATCCTTGAAAATCTACTTCGCAATCTCGGATAGAAACAATGACCCAAAAAAAATCGAAGAAATGCTGAGGCAATACAAATTTCCAGAAATTGTGAAATACTCCGTGCAGCCTCACCCTAAATTTGGGCAAATTCCGCAGCTGAAAACCATGTGCGCGGAAATTCCTGGAAAAGGTGAGGAGCTTAAATTTTATGCGCCTTTGGCATATGCTCAAGACAGAGATTTTGGGTGGATCGTCCGCCCTTTGCCGAACGGAGACAACCTAATCGACATACACAGAATGGCGATTGAAGCATACATATTAGGAATGTTCAGCAGGTACTATCCTGCGAGATGGGTTTCACTTCTTACCGGAGAAACAGGCGACATAGCTCGAACTGTTGTGATCAATGCAGTTGCGAGAATTGAAACTCAATTTCCACGTCAGCTAAGCGAGCACATTCTGTGATAAGTATCTATCTATCTGGCAGCTGTGAGTGTGTAATCTGATTTCCAATCGGTGGTTCAC
This sequence comes from Henriciella sp., assembly GCA_030066975.1. Taxonomy (GTDB): domain Bacteria; phylum Pseudomonadota; class Alphaproteobacteria; order Caulobacterales; family Hyphomonadaceae; genus Henriciella. The sequence goes on from JASJAO010000001.1 coordinate 256,625, forward strand.
CGTCTAGTCAACAGGCAACAGGCAACAGGCAACAGGCAACAGGCAACAGGTTCTAGCGATATTCGTCAGTTCGCAACCACGGCTTTAGCGTCTGCTTCCGGGACAACCGCACCGTTCGGAAGCAAAAGCCCCTGCCGGGGCAATCTCCACCTATTTTCGATCCTCGATCGAAAATTTGAGCTGCGCTCAAGCACGCGGATGCGCTGCGGCGTGGACTTTCCTTAAGTGCCCCGCCTCGACGCCGGTATAGACTTGGGTGGTCGAGAGGCTGGCATGGCCGAGGAGGGTCTGGATGGCGCGCAGATCTGCGCCATTGGCGAGGAGATGGGTGGCGAATGAGTGGCGCAGGGCATGCGGGGTCGCGGTTTCGGGCAGGCCGAGCGCGCCTCGGAGGATCTGGACCTGTTTGCGCAGGACCGGGGCCTGTAGCCGTTTACCGCGGAGGCCATAGAAAAACGGCGTCTCGGCGCTCTGTTTATAGGGACAGAGCTTTGCGTATACCTCCATCGCTTCGCGCACCGCCGGGATCAGCGGGACGAGGCGGACCTTGCCGCCCTTGCCGGTGATGCGAAGGGTTTCCGGCGCCGGGGTGAGGTTGCCGGGCAGGTCCAGCGCCTCTGAAATGCGCAGGCCCGCGCCGTACATCAATGTGAGGGCGGTGACATCGCGGGCGGCGACCCAGGGCTCTTCCTGCAGCGTCTCTGAGGTCTCGATCAGGTCTTTGGCGGCAACCTCCGAGACCGGGCGCGGCAGGCGGGCGGGGCGTTTCGGGCCGGTGAGGAAGGCAATTTCCGGGTTCTCGACACCGTGGGCGCGGTCGAGCCAGGTGTAGAAGCTTTTGATGGCAGAGAGCAGCCGGGCAATCGAGGCGTCGCTGAGGCCCTCGCGGCGGCGATGGGCGAGGAAGGCCCGGATGTCGCGGGCCTGCAGCTCGCTGAAGACGCGGACGCTTGGCGGCTGGCCGACATGGCCGGTGAGGAAGCCGAGGAAATCCTGCAGGTCACTCGTATAGGCGGCGACGGTATTGGCGGCGAGACGGCGCTCGCGGGCGATGTGGTCGAGAAAGGCCGGGAGGAGTGCCATGGAGGGAGTGTCAGCCGGTATGCTTAAGAACCTGTTTCCAGAGGATGGGTTTCAGAGGCGGCGACACCTGCTATTGAAGCGCGATGCCTGTGGCCCGCATCCTCTTTCCGCTGCCCCTGCCCGAGCCGTTCGACTATGAGATCCCGGAGGGGATGGCGGTTGAGCTTGGGAGCTATGTCAGTGCGCCGCTCGGCAAGTATGAGCGCACCGGCGTGGTCTGGGACGTGGTCGAGACGTCCAGCGCCAAGGTGCTGAAGCCGGTTGCGAGCGTGTTTGACGCCCCGCCGATGACGGAGGCAATGCGCAGGTTCGTGACCTTCTGTGCGCGCTACAATGTGGCCGGGCCAGGGCAGGTGCTGGGCATGGCGCTGCGGGCGCGGGGCGGGCTGTCGCCCTCGCCGGTGCAGACGGTGTACGCGCTGACCGGGCATCGCACCAATCGGATGACACCGGCGCGGGAGAAAGTGCTGGAGGCAGGGCGTGAGACCGGGCCGGTGAGCGCGGCAGAGCTGGCGCGGGCGGCGGGGGTGTCGGCGTCTGTGGTCAAGGGCCTGGCTGAAACGGGGAGTTTGCGGGCAGAGGCGCGGGTGAGCGATCTGCCCTACCCCGCGCCGGACCCGGGGCGGACGGGCGCTGAGCTGACCGTGGAGCAGGGCACGGCTGGCGACGCGCTGCGCGCTGCGGTGCGGGACGGGGGGTTCAAGCCGTTCCTGCTGGATGGGATTACCGGGTCGGGCAAGACCGAGGTCTATTTCGAGGCAATTGCGGAGGCGCTGGCGCGGGACCCTGAGGCGCAGGTGCTTGTCTTGTTGCCGGAGATTGCGCTGACGCAGGCGGTGTTCGACCGGTTCGAGCAGCGGTTCGGGGCCGGGCCTGCGCCCTGGCACTCATCCTTGAGTGATCAGCAGCGGCGGCGGACCTGGCGCGAAGTGGCGCATGGCCGGGCGCGGATCGTTACCGGCGCGCGCTCAGCCCTGTTCCTGCCGTTTCAGAGACTGAGCCTGATCATTGTCGATGAGGAGCATGATACGAGCTACAAACAGGAAGATGGGGTCACCTATCACGCGCGCGACATGGCGGTGATGCGGGCCAAGCTGGAGGGGGCGACAGTGGTGCTCGCCTCGGCGACGCCGGCGCTGGAGACCGTGGTGAATGCAGAGGCCGGGCGCTACACGCGGCTGAAGCTGTCAGCGCGGCCGGGGGCGGCGAAACTGCCGGAGATTGAGCTTGTCGATATGCGTGCGAACACGCCGGAGCGGGGGCAATGGCTCTCGCCCGTGCTGCAAAAGGCGCTGCAGGCCACCCAAGAGGCCGGCGAGCAGTCGCTGCTGTTTCTCAATCGACGAGGGTATGCGCCGCTGGTGATCTGCAAGTCCTGCGGGGAGCGGCTGAAAAGTCCCGGCACCGATAGCTGGCTGACTGAGCATCGCTATACCGGGCGGCTGGTCTGTCACCTGACCGGCTGGTCGATGCCGAAGCCGGACACTTGCCCGATGTGCGGAGCAAAAGACAGCCTGATGGGGGTTGGGCCAGGGGTCGAACGGGTGGCCGAGGAAGCGCGCCAGCTCTTGCCGGACGCGGTGGTGGAAGTGTTTTCCTCTGACACCGCGCAGGGCGGGGCGGCGACGCGGGCCATCGTCGAGCGGATGGCAGCGGGTGAGATCGATGTCCTCGTCGGGACGCAAATTGTTGCCAAGGGGCATAATTTTCCGAACCTGACTTTGGTGGGCGTGGTGGACGCCGATTCCGGTCTGCAAGGCGGGGATCTGCGCGCCGGGGAACAGACGTTTCAGCTGCTCAGCCAGGTGGCGGGGCGGGCAGGGCGGGCCGAACGGCCGGGCCGAGCGCTCATCCAGACCTATCAGCCGGACAATCCGGCAATGATGGCGCTCGCGGCCGGGGATCGCGACGGCTTCCTGCAGATTGAACGCGATGTGCGCGAAGAGCTGACCCTGCCCCCTTTTGGGCGCATGGCAGCGCTGGTCATGTCAGCACCGAGCGCGGAGATGGCGAAAGAGATCGGCCTGCTCGCCGGTAAAGCCGCGCCGCACGGGGAAGGCGTCACCGTCTATGGTCCCGCGCCCGCGCCCATCTCCGTCCTGCGAGGGCGTCACAGGCTCCGATTTTTGATCACCGCCCCGCGGGATGTGGACCTGTCCGCCTATATGACGGCTTGGCTGAAAGCGCTGAAATTGCCGAACGCCGCAAGGGTCTCAGCGGATATTGATCCGTATTCGTTTTTGTGAGTGCGACGATCCGTCAGCCGCAACGGCTCCGCTCACCTTACTGATCCGCACCAATGTAGCTGAACGGTGCCCAAAACGCAGGGTGGGAATAATAGGCCTGCCCGTCCGGTGGATGGTCGCGAAGCGAAATCTGGGCTTGTCTTAAGGTCTCTGCGCGGGAACCCAGTTCCACGGATGGGTCAAACATCTGCGACATGAAGATCGAAGTGGCCTCAGAATTAATGTCCCAGTGGGAAACAAGCAGCGATTCGGCGCCGGCATGAAAGAATGCTTTCGCTAATCCTGAAAGCGGTTCTGCTCCATCCGATGGGTCCGAGGCAGAGGTGTTGCAGGCCGACAGAATGACCCATTCGGAACTCAGCTTGAGCGACATGATCTCCGAAACGCTCAGCAAGCCATCATCGCTGGATGACGTAATCTCGCATCCGGCAGGCGGACTGAGCACCAAAGCCGACTCAACATTATCCCCTTCGGAAACCGTACCAGACAAAAGCGCATGCGTCGCGAACGCGATCAGGTTGTATTCGTTCAGTGCACCACTTTCATTCATCGCATACAGATTGCGTTCGGTCGCCGCCGCGCCGACCAGATAGTCTGCGCCATCTGAACCGAGCAAAGCCCCCAATGTCTGCAATTCTGCTCTCGTTTCTGGGAGGGGCGCCAGACCGCAGACAGAAAAGACCTGGGCTGCGTCACCCTCTGATCCACGCAGCGCTGCGAATGAACGCAGATCCGTATCCCGCGATTGCCCTTCGAGCTGAGGGTCGCCCACACCTAGGAAGCGGCGGGCCTTATTTTCGCTTGCCTGAAGTTGGCGGGCTGCAATCAAAGAGACTGGTGACGGAAGAACGGCGATGGCCGTCTTGTCGATCAGCCAATTGCGACCATCGCCTGTTTGTTGAGACAAGAGGCTGAGAGGCAGCCGAGATATCGGCCCATCAGACACGACATACAGAACGTCAGTAGTCGTCAGCTCGTCCTCAAAAGGCGCAACGATTGCCGCGTAAAGTTGTTCCGATGCGGTGTTGGAGAATTCCGGTAAGTCTTTTGCGAAGGCGATGTCGGCAAGATCGACCGAACGCCGCAATTGCTCAACCAAGCCGCTCACATCCTCGATGGACAGATCAGAACTGACGGTGCGGGCCATGTCGCGATTGATGAACATTGCCTGGACGGCGTCTTCACCCTGCAAGATGACCAACATCGCTTCCTTGTCTTCAAGGACGCTGTCTTCGCCCTGGAACCGTTCGAGTGGCATCCATTGTGCCGAAACCAGATCCAGGTAATGAGGGGCGTCCGACCTGAGCGCCACTGTAACCGCTTCAATTTCTTCATCGAGCGTATCGAGATCCATCGCCAAATCCGCCGCGGACGCTGGATCAGATTCCAAGAGTTCAACATATTCACTCGACTTGAGGCGTTTTTGCTCCAGCAAATCGCGCCATTTGCGTCCCAGCTCACCCTCGGTGCCGCTGGACCTCGAAATAATCGCCGCTTCCTCCGCAGCATCCGCCGCTGAAGACGCGATCACCAACTGAGAGATCTGAAACGTCAACGCATGGGCCGGCGAGGCAAGTTCCGCATCATGCTCTCCGATCAGTGACAGGGCTCGAAGTAACTGGTGAAAAACGCCACGCAAACGTCGGCGGTCGGCCCGATTGTATTCGGCATCAAGATGCGAGGTCTGCAACACTCGCTGTAATATCGATTCACTGGTACTCTCAGCTTCATCAAAGGCGGCGCGAAAATCACCATCGAATGCGTATGCTTCAGCCAAACTTGCCCGGGCACCAAGCGCCATTGTCGCCATGCCTCCCGTTAAACCGTCATAGTCAGACACGGCGGTTTGCAATAGCGGTATCGCTTCTGAAGCGCGTCCTTGACGTAGAATGGAATAGCCTAATCCGTACGTCACCGAGACGCGCATATCCGTTACTTCGTCGCCCATATTGTCGTATATCGCGATAGCTTCCAGATAGGCCGCTTCGGCGTCATCAAATTTCTTCATGGCGGCCAAATTTGCTGCGATGCCGGTATGGACCTGGGCGACGATGGGTGCATCGGGTCCGGCCAGATCGATAAGGTCCGACAAAACGCTGCGAAATAATCGGTCGGCTTCTTCGTAGTTTTTGAGCTCATTCTGAGCGTAAGCGAGGTTGCCGCGCGCAGGGATCGTCGCACGTGCCGGTGCGCCTCGCGCTTCCTGAAGGCGCAGACTTCTTTCCAGAACGGGAACGGCCAGGCTTGGGCGACCTCCGTCCATGTAGATCGTTGAGAGAATCGATAGAGCCACACTGAATGCGGGATGATCCTGACCTTTCGAGGTCTCGATACTACTGAGCGCCAGAATCAGCAGCGGCTCTGCCTCAGCGCCGCGCCCCTGCTTGCGCAAGATTTGACCAAGCTGCATCAAGGCAATACCTGCATCAAAGCTTTTCTCACCATACAACTCTTCGCGAATACGTAAGGATTCACGCATTTCCACTTCGGCTTCTGCGAGACGCCCGAATTGGTCGAGCGTGCCCCCATATTCATAACGCGCTTGGCCCACGATTGCGTGAGTATCGCCATAGGTTTGCAGTAGGATGGGAAGGGCTTCTTCCATTAAGGTTATGGCTTCAGTCAGCTGGCCGCGGCCTCGATAAACAGTACCGAGGTTCAGTTTAGTCCGCGCTATCACTGGGTCGGTTGTTGGTAGCAACGCCTCTTGGGTTTTCAGGCTTTGCTGCAATAATTCTGCGGCTATGTCTTTTTTTTCCAAGAGCGAGCTTACCTTGGCCAATACCGCCTTCGAAGATGCCACCTCAAGACTTTCATCGGCATAGACCCGACGTCGCGCCTCAAGATTGCTGAGCGCAAGTGTTTCAACCTCAGGCATGTCGTTGCGGTGCTCTATGAGATCCGAGATCAGCAAGTGGCGAGCACTGAGCGTTTCCTGCGCTTCTGGGCCGTAAGTCCGCTCAGCTATTTCGACGATTTGCTTTTGAGCCTCAACCACAGTGCGGTATTCCGCCTGTGTTCTCGCCACCTGCGCCAAGGCATCAAGTGCCGCAAGTCTTTCAGCTTCGGGCGCGCCATCATGCTTCAGCCGAGCGATATTGTCCTGCAGCGCTTCGATCGTTGGTTCTTCAGAGACGAGAGGGTTTGAGTCCAGAGCCTCGACGTCTGCTGGAGTCGATTGGCACGCATGTATCGAAATGGCCACAAAAATACCGACGAGAACGCGTGTCACAATCAAGTTGATCCCCAATAAGTCCCCCGACCTATCTTTAAGAAACGCATTAATGCCGGTTTGACAATCCCAGCCCGACTTTCTTTCCTCTTGAGGACCTTTTATTGACAACCTCCACCTTTCCACAGCGCCCGCGCGATTCGGTCGCATCTTGACGCTGCAGGCGGTGTTGTCAGCCTACAAACGAAGTGCTAGGTGCGCCGGAAGTTTGGGATAGGGCGTGTTCTGCGCCCTGTTTCCTGTGATTATCCTTCGGGGCTTGGGCCCCTCAGCCGACGGACAGAGACTTGGCCGCATCTTCTGCAATCACTGCCAATGCCGTGGCGCGCCGCTATGCTGGCGCCCTGTTTGATCTCGCCGAAAGCAAGGGCGAGCTTGCCGCCATTGCCGAGAGCCTGAAAACGTTTGAAAGCTTTGCCGCCGAGAACGCCGATCTGGACCGCCTACTGCACAGCCCGGCCTTTACCCGCGAAGACAAGGTCAAAGCGCTGGTCGCCGTGGCGGGCGAGGCTGGATTTGGCAAGACCGTGACCGGTTTTATCGGCACGATGGCAGAGAATGGCCGCGCGAACGATCTGCTCGGCGCGGCGCGCCATTTTGATACGCTTTATGCCAAGCACCGCGGCGTGAAGCGTGCGATTGCCATCACCGCAAAAGAGATGAGCGCTGACCAGCGCACACGGCTGGAGCAAGTGCTCGCCAAGGCGGTCGGCAGCGACATTGAACTTAAGGCAGAGGTCGACCCGGCCCTTGTCGGCGGCATTCAGCTGCGCATCGGATCGACCCTGATTGATGCAAGCGTCGCCACCAAACTTGATCGTATGAACACCGCAATGAAGGGGGCGTAAGCTCTATGTCTATCAGCGCAGCAGAAATTTCTGGCATTCTGAAGTCCCAGATCGAAAACTTTGGCGTCGAAGCTGAGGTTTCTGATGTCGGCCAAGTCCTCTCCGTTGGTGACGGTATTGCCCGCGTTTACGGCCTCGACAATGTCCAAGCCGGTGAGATGGTGGAGTTTTCCGGCGGCGTGAAAGGCATGGCGCTGAACTTGGAAAGCGACAATGTCGGTGTGGTTATCTTTGGCGATGACCGCGGGATTAAAGAAGGCGACACAGTTAAGCGCCTGGAAGAGATTGTGTCAGCGCCGGTGGGCCGCGGCCTGCTCGGCCGTGTGGTCGACGCGCTGGGCAACCCGATCGATGGCAAGGGCCCGATTGCGAATGTGGCGAGCCGGAACCGCGTGGACGTGAAAGCGCCGGGCATCCTGCCGCGCAAATCTGTGCATGAGCCGATGATGACTGGCATTAAGGCCATCGATGGCATGATCCCGGTCGGTCGCGGTCAGCGTGAGCTGGTGATTGGTGACCGTCAGACCGGCAAGACCGCGGTGTGTATCGATACGATCCTGAACCAGAAGCAGGTGAATGACGCAGCGAAAGAGGACTCAGAGAAGCTGTTCTGTGTCTATGTTGCGGTGGGTCAGAAGCGCTCGACCGTGGCGCAGGTTGTGAAGACGCTCGAAGAGCGCGGCGCGCTGGACTACACCGTGGTGATTTCTGCGACTGCGTCTGAGCCGGCCCCGCTGCAATATCTCGCGCCGTTTACCGGCTGTACGATTGGCGAGTGGTTCCGTGACAATGGCATGCATGCGCTGATCATTTATGATGATCTGTCGAAGCAGGCTGTGTCTTACCGTCAGATGTCGCTGCTGCTGCGCCGTCCTCCAGGCCGGGAAGCGTATCCAGGTGACGTGTTCTATCTGCATTCGCGCCTGCTGGAGCGTGCGGCGAAGATGAATGAAGATTTCGGTGCCGGTTCTTTGACCGCCCTGCCGATCATTGAAACACAGGCGAACGATGTGTCGGCCTATATCCCGACCAATGTGATCTCGATCACGGATGGCCAGATCTTCCTCGAAACCGACCTCTTCTATCAGGGCATCCGCCCGGCGGTGAATGTCGGTCTGTCAGTGTCTCGTGTGGGCTCTGCGGCCCAGACCAAGGCGATGAAGAAAGTCGCGGGCTCGATGAAGGGGGAGCTGGCGCAGTACCGCGAGATGGCGGCGTTTGCGAAGTTCGGCTCCGACCTTGATGCGGCGACGCAGAAGCTTCTGAACCGCGGCGCACGTCTGACTGAACTGCTCAAGCAGCCACAGTTCAGCCCACTGCAGATGGAAGAACAGGTTGTCGTGATCTATGCCGGGACGCGCGGTTATCTCGATGAGATCGAGACCTCTGACGTAACCCGTTATGAAGCCGATCTTCTGTCTTATATCCGGAACGAGAAAGCAGACCTGCTGACCAAGATCCGCGATGAAAAAGCGCTGACCGCTGACATTGAAGAGGGCATCAAGGACACGCTTGACGCTTTCGGCAAGACTTTCGCTTAAGACACTAACGACCGCCCAGGAGTTTCTGTCTTATGTCAGGCCTCAAGGAACTTAAAAACCGGATCGGCAGCGTGAAATCCACGCAGAAGATCACCAAGGCGAAGCAGATGGTGGCTGCGGCGAAACTGCGCCGGGCGCAGGAAGCGGCTGAAGCCTCCAAGCCTTATGCAACGCGCATGGCGAACGTCGTGGCAAACCTGACCGCAGGCATGACTGAGGGCGCGGGCGGACCAAAGCTGCTGGCCGGCACTGGCAATGACCAGACGCATCTTCTGATCGTGATGACCGCCGAGCGCGGCCTGTGCGGCGGCTTTAACGCCAACACAGCGAAACTTGCGCGTCAGACGATCCAGGCCCTGCAAGGCGATGGCAAGACGGTGAAAGTGATCACGGTGGGCAAGAAAGGCCGCGAAGCGCTGAAAGGCGAGTTCGAGGACCTGTTCGTCGATCATGTCGACATGTCGCAAGCCAAAGACAAGTTCACGCCGTTCGCGATTGGCCTCGGCAAGGATCTGTCCAAGCGCTATGATGATGGTGAGTTCGATATTGCGACGCTGATCTTCTCAGAGTTCAAAAACGTTCTGACGCAGACGCCGAAAACGATGCAGATGATCCCGGCAACGGCACCAGAAGACGCCGAAACAATCGATCTGAACGGCGCGATCTACATTTATGAGCCGTCTGAGCCGGAAATCCTTGAAGAGCTGCTGCCGCGCTATCTCAACACGCAGATCCTGTCCGCGATGCTGGAAAACGCGGCCGGTGAGCAAGCCGCGTCGATGACCGCGATGGACAATGCGACCCGCAATGCCGGTGAGCTGATCGACAGTCTGACCCTGCAATATAACCGCGCACGTCAGGCCCAGATCACCAAAGAGCTGATCGAGATCATTTCCGGAGCGGAGGCGCTCTAGATGTCGTTCTGGATCTACGAAAACTTTGGCAATAAACGCGCCCGCCTGCACCATAGCAGCTGCCGCTATTGCAATGATGGTCAGGGTGTTGGCGGTGACCAGACCAATGATGACGATAAATGGCATGGCCCCTTTACGACCTATGCCGAAGCTGAAGGCGCGATGACCGCGCTCGGTCAGAAAGATGCCCGCCCCTGCGGCGTCTGTAAGCCAGCAGACATCGAAGCGAAAGCGCCTGTCGCTGCCGCGCCGGCGACGGCTGCTGCGAAAAAAACCACTGCTGCCCCTAAAAAGGCGGCCCCGAAGAAATCAAAACCCGCTCCCAAGGAGACGCCTCGCATGGACCTTTCAAAAGCGACTGGCCGCGTAAGCCAGGTTATCGGCGCTGTTGTCGACGTTGAGTTCGACGGCGCGCTTCCTGACGTTCTGAACGCGCTGGAATGTGACAACAATGGCAACCGCCTCGTGCTTGAGGTCGCTCAGCACCTCGGTGAGAACGCGGTTCGCACGATTGCGATGGACTCAACTGAAGGTCTCGTTCGCGGTCAGGCCGTTGCTGACACTGGTGAACCAATTCTGGTTCCAGTTGGTCCAGCGACACTTGGCCGGATCATGAACGTGATCGGTGACCCAATCGATGAGCGCGGCCCGGTTGAAACCGAACTGCGCAAGCCTATCCACGCGCCGGCCCCTGAATTTGTTGATCAGGCAACCGAGGCTGAAGTCCTCGTCACCGGGATTAAAGTGATCGATCTGCTCTGCCCGTACACAAAGGGTGGTAAGATTGGCCTGTTCGGCGGTGCCGGTGTGGGCAAGACGGTTCTGATTCAGGAACTGATCAACAATATCGCGAAACTGTTCGGCGGTTACTCTGTGTTTGCCGGTGTGGGTGAGCGCACACGTGAAGGGAATGATCTCTATTACGAGATGCAGGACGCCAACGTGATCGACCTTGACGGCGAAAGCCGGGCAACGCTGGTCTATGGCCAGATGAACGAGCCTCCCGGCGCGCGGGCCCGTGTGGCCCTGACTGGTCTCGCGCAAGCCGAGTATTTCCGTGATGAGGAAGGCAAAGACGTTCTGTTCTTCGTCGATAACATCTTCCGCTTTACCCAGGCTGGGTCTGAGGTGTCTGCGCTGCTCGGCCGTATTCCCTCGGCGGTGGGCTATCAGCCAACGCTGGCGACCGATATGGGCGCTTTGCAGGAGCGGATTACGACCACGAACAAAGGCTCGATTACCTCTGTGCAAGCGGTTTACGTGCCAGCCGATGACCTGACCGACCCGGCGCCAGCGACCTCGTTTGCGCACCTCGATGCGACCACGGTTCTGAACCGCTCGATTGCGGAAAAAGGTATCTATCCGGCGGTGGATCCACTGGATTCCACCTCGCGTATCCTTGATCCGCTGATCATTGGTCAGGAACATTATGAAGTCGCCCGCGGCGTACAGGAAATCCTGCAGCGCTATAAGGAACTTCAGGACATTATCGCCATTCTCGGCATGGACGAGCTGTCAGAAGACGACAAGCTGGCCGTGGCGCGGGCCCGTAAGGTTGAGCGCTTCCTGTCACAGCCGTTTGACGTGGCTGAGGTCTTTACCGGCTCTCCGGGGGTTCAGGTGAAACTGGAAGACACGGTCGCTGGCTTTAAAGGCCTGATCGAAGGCGAGTATGACCACTTGCCGGAACAGGCCTTCTACATGGTTGGCTCGATCGCCGAGGCGAAAGCCAAAGCGGAGAAGATGCTGGCTGATGCGTAATTAGAACAGGTCAGACCATGGCACTAAAGCTTGAGGATTGCATCAATACGCTTTGCCCGTGGTCCGGCGATCCTGTCAGCGAAGAGTCGCTGACACTGTACAAAGGTAAGGTGGTCGGCTTCTGCAATGTCGGCTGCCGGGATAAATTCGAGAAAGCAGTCGTCCTGTTTGAAGACTGCCTGAACGTGGATACGAAAGACTAGGCCCATGGCTGACAAATTGCATTTCTCTCTCGTATCGCCCGCCCGGGAACTGTTCTCTGGCGAGGTTGATCATGTGATCGCGCCCGGCACGGATGGTGAGTTCGGGGTCCTGGTCAATCACGCGCCGTTCATGACCACGCTGAAGAATGGCGTCGTGCGGGTTCTGGATGGCGATACAGTCTCAATGCGCCTGTTCGTGCGCGGTGGTTTTGCAGATGTGACGCCCGCTGGTCTCACCATCCTCGCGGAAGAAGCGGTCAACCTCGCCAGCGTCGATGCTGCGGTGGTGCAGAAAGATATGGATGCGCTGCGCCAGACCATTCTCGCCGAGGGCAAAGACAGCGGCAAGGTCGAAGCGCTGGAAGAAGAGTACAGCTATCTCGAAGACCTGAAAGCGGCGCTCTAGCTAGACAAATACCGCGATCGTCTGACGGCCGACCAGGATCGGCTGGCCGCCAGAATTCCACAGCCGCATGGACTGACTGGAATAGCCATCCTTGGCGAGCTGAGCGGTATGCTGGGCAAACCACCACCCTTCCGGACTGGTGCGAATATCATCGGTCATGAATTCAGCCATCCAGGTCATGGAGCTGATCGGGGCAGGGATCTTGAACATGGACATGGCGGCAGGCGGTGGGGCGTCACCGATCGCGAGCACCGCGGTCGCGTCCTGCGGGGCCTTGTCGTCCTTGTGGCGCATCCAGAGGCCAATGGTCGGCTCCGTCGATCCCGAGATGGGCGGCTGGCCGAGCACGCCTTTCATATTGAAGTGCTGGGTGAAGCCGGGACGAGGGCCTTCACGAAAGAAGCTGGGAGCCGTCTCTGGCGCGGGCACGTCCGGCATCGGCATATCGTTGAAGCTGAGGCTGCTGTCGCGCGCCTTGCCGAAGGCGAAGATGCACTGGCCCATGACTTGCTCGCCGGACAGCGTGTTGACGCTGACATAGGCGGTATTCTTGCCGCGCCGCAGGAGTGTCGGGACCATGCGAATGTCGCCGCCGACCGGGCCGACAAAGGCGACTTGCGCGGAGCGGATCGGAATATCATCGACCAGGGTTCGCGCCGATTCCAGCGCGAGCGCCGCGGTTAATCCACCATAGGTCGTGCGGCCCTGCATCCAGCTTTCCGGGATCGTTACAGTGATTGCGCCATCGGCCTGCGGGCTGAGGCTGGACAACAGGTCTGAATAGCTCGGCATTCGGTACTCCGACAATAGCTCTGCTATGCACATAGTCGGTTCCCAATCGGAACCAATGCCTCACCTTAGGAGAGGACACTCGAAAAGCCCTCGACGATCCGCGAGGGCTTTAACCGGATTTGTGCTTTAGTGCTGGCTTTCCGGCGTGGTGACGCGCAGACCGTCGAGATCATCAGAGACCGAGATCTGACAGCTCAGACGTGAATTGGGCTGCACATTTTCGGCAAAATCGAGCATGGACTGTTCCATGTCTTCCGGCTGGCCGACTTTCTCCATGAAGGCCTCGTCGACATAGACGTGACAGGTGGCGCAGGCACAGGCGCCGCCGCAATCGGCATCGATCCCGGGGATGGAATTCTTGATCGCCGTCTCCATGACGGTTTCACCGTTTTTCGCTTCGAGCGTGCGCTCTTCTCCGGTGTGATCGATATAGGTAATTTTGGCCATACTGGTGGGTCTCCTCAGGCGGCGGCGGCCGCAATCTCTTTCATGGTTAGGGATGTATCGCTTAATGTGTCAGGTGCAAGCGATGCGCCTGCCATTATCAGTCTCTTCGATGCCAGAAATTCTGGCGCGCTGTTCACAGCATCTACCGAAATCAGCTTGCCACCGCGTAAGTAAAATGCGGCAAACTTTCGATCTTTCGGATCTCCGCGCAAAACGACCTGGTCATAGTCCTGACTGAGACCGGCAATCTGGAGCTTGAGATCGTATTGATCTGACCAGAACCAGGGGCAGTCTTCCATCGGGCGCGGTTTGCCCATAATGGCGGCCGCCGCCAGCTTGCCCTGCTCAATCGCATTGTGCACGCTCTCAAGGCGGCCCTGGCGCCCATAATGGACGAGCGGCCGCGCGGCACAATCGCCAGCGGCAAAGATGCGGGGATCATTGGTGCGGGCGTCGCGGTCAGTCATGATGCCGTTCGGGCAGGCGAGGCCTGCGGCCTTGGCAAGATCATCGTTCGGGAGGATGCCGATCCCGACCAGAACGAGATCAGCTGGCAGGCTGGTCCCATCTGCCAGTTCTGCAGTCTGGACCGATCCGTCCCCGGTGAGGCGTTCAAGCCGAGCGCCAGTGAGGATGTTTACGCCCTGCGCGCGGTGTTCGGCCTCGTAGAATTCGCTCATCACCGGACTGGTCACGCGGGCGAGCACACGATCGGCCATTTCCAGCACAGTGACTTCTAGCCCGAGCTGGCGGGCGACGGCAGCGGCTTCGAGACCGATATAACCCGCCCCGACAATCACCAGCTTGCGGCCTTCAACCATATGCGGGCGGATCTGCTCAACATCAGCCAGGTCACGCAGGTCATAAACATGGTCGAGGTCAGCCCCAGGCACGGGCAAGGTGCGCGGACGGGATCCTGTGGCGAGGATCAAGGCGTCATAGGGACGGCGCGTTCCGTTCTCGAGCGCCACCTCTCTCGCTGAGCGATCAATGCTGGTCGCGCGGGTGTTGAGGATCAGGTCGACTTTATTGTCGCGATACCATTCTTCGGGTTTGAAATAGAGCCGCGCCTCGTCCATGTCGCCCTTCATATAGGCTTTGGAGAGCGGCGGGCGCTGGTAGGGCAGGGCAGGCTCGTCACCGATCAGGGTGATCTGTCCGTCATAGCCAAACTGGCGCAGCGACGCACAGGCCTGCGCCGCTGCCTGACCGCCGCCAATGATGACTGTGTTTTCAGAGGTCGATAAATCCACGAGAACATCCTTATGAGTAAAATATGACGCATGCGTCATTATTTTTCAATGCCTGCGAAGCAATAAGCTGGATTGCCCTTTTCGCTCGCCCGTGTTTGTCACAAAAGCCCACAAGTTCCAACAGGTTGGATTGAATGAAACCGGTATCTGAACGCCTCCTCAAAATGCTGCATCAACGCTCCAGCCGTTTACAGGACGGCGAGCCGCTCAGCCCGCCGGTGGTGACGACGGCAAAGTATCGGCTGGACCCGCAGCCCGGCACCGAATTTTCCTATGGGCGAGACGCGAACCCGACCGTCATGGAGGTGGAAGCCGCGATTGGCGCGCTGGAAGAGGCTGAGTGCGTTGCCTTTCCATCTGGCATGGCATCGATTACCGCCGCCCTGATGGTGTGCCTGAGGCAAGGCGGACGGATCCTGGTGCCGTCGGACGGCTATTACACAATCCGGCTGTTGCTGGAGGATTTTCTGGTCGAGATGGGGCTCGACATCGTCACCTGCCCGACCCGCGACTATGCCACGCAGGACCTCGCCGGGTTTGATCTGGTCTGGATTGAGACGCCGTCTAATCCGGGCCTCGATGTGTGTGATATCGCAGAGATATGCACGCGGGCAAAGGTAGCGGGCGCGAAGACTGTGGTCGACAACACGTCCGCGACGCCCTTGCTGCAGCAGCCGCTGGACCTCGGTGCAGACATGGTGGTCAGTTCTGACACCAAAGCCATGTCAGGGCATTCCGATGTGTTGTTTGGGCATGTCGCGAGCCGGGATGCCGATCTGTTGGCGAAGGCCCGCAGCTGGCGCAAATTGTCGGGCGCTGTGGCAGGGCCGTTCGAAGCGTTTCTGGTCCATCGGGGTCTGATGACGCTGGACGTTCGACTGGAGCGTATGTGCACCTCCGCGCAAAGACTGGCAGAATTATTTGTACAGTCAAACAAACTGGAGACTGTGCGCTATCCAGGCCTGCCGGCCGATCCAAGTTTCGCACTGGCGCAGGAACAGATGGTCAAGCCCGGCTTTGTGATCGGACTTTACTTCGCCAACGAGGCGATGGCCGAAGCTTTCATTGCAAACTGCACGATGGTGTTTCCCGCGACCAGCTTTGGCGGTGTACATACGAGTGCGGAGCGCCGGGCGCGCTGGGGCGACGATGTGCCCGCAGGGTTTGTGCGCCTCTCGGTTGGCTGTGAGCCCGAAGCGGCCCTGGTCGCTGCGGTCCGGGAGGCGCTGGATGGGCTCTAGGCCACTCCCTGATCTTGCCGCAACGGAGGCGCTGGCGCAGCAGCTTGCCCCTCTGCTCAAGGCCGGGGACGTTATCGCCCTGCATGGCGGTCTGGGAGCGGGGAAGACAACATTTGCACGCGCACTGATCTCGGCGCTGATGGGTGAGGCGACCGAGGTGCCGAGCCCGACCTATACGCTGGTCCAGACTTATGAGGGTCCGGATTATCCGATCTTCCACTTCGATCTTTATCGTTTGGAGGCGCCGGACGAGATTGAGGAACTCGGCTGGGATGAGACGCAGGCGGGACTGACGCTGATTGAGTGGCCGGACCATGCTGGAGATTACCTGCCGAAATGGCGGCTCGACCTGTTCATCGATCATGCCGGGGAAACCCGCACGGCAAGACTGGAACCTTGCGGCGAAGACTGGCAGACAAGGCTGCATGAGTTCTGAGACGACACGTGAGCGCGCCATTGCCGCGTTCCTGGACCATGCCGGATGGGGCGATGCGGCACAGATCTGGCTGGGCCAGGACGCGTCGACCCGGCGCTATGCCAGACTGCAGCGCGGCGATGACACCGCGATCCTGATGGACGCGCCTGCCGAAGACAGCGCGCCTTGCCGCCCGGAGATGAGCGAGGCGGCACGCCTTGCGGCCGGGTGGAACGCGCAGACACGGCTCGCGGCGAGCCGGGTAGATGCCTTCGTCCTGATCGCGAAACACTTGAAGCAGGCCGGACTGCGCCCACCAGAGATTTTTGCCTACCATAGTGGGCAAGGGCTGGCGCTTCTGGAAGATTTCGGAGAGGGGCGCGAGTTTGCCAGATTAATCGAGCGGGGGCAGGCAGGCGAAACCGAACTCTACCGGCTCGCGGCACAGGATCTTGCACGTTTGCATATGCAAGAGGCGCCAAGTCGCCTGAAGTTTGAAGCCGAGGTCTGGCCGATCCTGCCGTTTGACGCGCTGGCTTTGCGCGCCAATGCGAATCTGTTTGCCGAGTGGTTACCACAGTTGGAAGCGGGCATGTCGCCGAAAGCCGCGGATCTAGCGCGGTGGGAACGGGCCCGGGATAATCTGATCGCCCGCGCTGAGGCCTTCCCACGGGACTTCACCCTGCGCGATTATCATGCGGAGAATTTGCTGTTTCTGCCGGAGGGTCAGGTTGCGGTGCTGGATTTTCAGGACGCCGTGCTCGGCTGGGACGCGTGGGACATGGCGATGCTGACCCAGGATGCGCGGCGCGCGGTCAGCGCAGACGCAACAGACGCTGCGATCCGGGCCTATCTGGACGGCACGGGTAAAAGCGAAACGGCGTTTCGCGAACGGCTCGCGGTGATTGGCGCGCTGAATGCGCTGCGGATCACGGGCGTGTTTGCGAGGCTGCAGGTCCGGGACAGGAAGCCCCGCTACGCACAGTTTATGCCGCGCCAGCAATATCTGCTCGCGGAAAACCTGAAACATCCCGCCGTCGCCGACATGGCTGCCTTTGTGCGGGATGTGGCGCCCTTCATCTTTGAGGTGGCGGCATGATCGCGGTTCCGACAACAGCGATGGTCCTTGCGGCAGGGCTGGGCACACGGATGCGTCCGCTGACCAATTCGACCGCCAAGCCGCTGCTTGAAGTTGGCGGCAAAAAGCTAATTGATCACTTGCTGGACCAACTGAGCGCAGCAGGAGTTGAGCGCGCGATTGTGAATGTCCACTGGTGCGCCGATCAGGTTGAAGCGCATGTGAAGGCCCGAACCGATCTGGACGTGGTGATTTCGGATGAACGGGATCAGGTGCTGGAGACGGGCGGCGGGCTCGCCAAGGCCCGGCCTCTCTTAGGTGAAGATCCGGTGTTTGTAATCAATACAGACGCGTTCTGGGCCCCGACCGACGCTGCGCCTCTGCGCGCGCTGGCAGAGGCCTTTGATCCAGGCGCGATGGATGAGTTACTCTTGCTGGCGGACACAAGACGCTGTCTGGGGTTCCCGGGTGCAGGCGATTTCTTTCGCGATGAAGCCGGACACCTCACCCGGCGCGGTGACGCAGCAAGCGCGCCATTTGCCTATGCCGGAGTTCGGATTCTGAAACCGCAGCTTTATGATGGCCAGCCGGTGGAGCCATTCTCTGCCAACCGGATCTGGAATGCGGCCCTGCCGCAAGGACGGATCCATGGCTTGCCGCTGGACCGGTTCTGGCTGCATGTCGGCGATCCGCAAGCGCTGAAGGATGCAGAAATGTGGACGCGATGTCACGGCGCATAGGCGGACTGTTCGACGAGGGCGCGCCGCGGCTGCGCACGATTGCGCCGGGCGCCGATTTCCTGACCGAACTGGCCAAGGGGTTGCTCGCCTCGCTGGATGCAGCGTCTGACCCCACAGCTTTGGCCGATGCGCTGATTTATGTTCCGAACCGGCGCTCAGCGCGCGTGCTGGCCTTCGCCCTGCATGCGCAGAGCGGACAAGAGGCGCTGCTCTTGCCGGACATTCGCGCGTTGGGGGATCTGGAGACCGAAGACCCGCCGCCAAGCGCGGAGCTGGCGCTCGCCGATCTGCCGCCTGTGGTGCCTAACGGGCGGCGCCTGGGCGAATTGACCAAACTGGTCATGGCGTTCTATGCCGCGCGGGGTTTGTCCCTGCCCGCGGCCTCGGCGCTGTCGGCAGCGCGAGAGCTGGCGCGACTGGTCGACCAGGCGGCCCTGTCTGGTGAGGTGGACTGGGATGCTTTGGAGGGCCTTGTCGAGGATCGCCAGCTGGCAAAACACTGGGAACAGTCGCTCGACTTCCTGAAGATTATCACGCAGCAATGGCCCGCCAAGCTGGAAGACGTCTATGCCATGGACCCTTATGCGCGGCGGTTGGCGGCAGCTGAGGCTATGGCGGATGTCTGGGCTTCGGCGCCACCCAAAGGGCCAGTGATCATTGCAGGCTCCACCGGCGCGACACCGGCCAGTCGGTGCCTGATGCGGGCCGCACTCACCTTGCCGCAAGGGCTTGTCGTCCTGCCGGGGTTTGACCGCTCGCTTCCGGATCAGGTTTGGGACACGCTTGAGGCCACGCCGAGCCACCCGCAATTTGCGCTGGTGCGGGCCCTGAAATCGCTGGGCTTGACCTCAGATGAGGTGGCGGGCTGGCCGACGCTGGACCAGCCGGAGGCCGCCACAGCGCGCCAGCGTCTGATCCATGAGGCGCTGGCCCCGGCCAAGCACACCGCCGACTGGACCGAGCGCCTGGTCCTGCTTGCAGAAGAGCGCGACCCAACGAGGTTTGTCGACACTGCGCTGTCAGGCCTCACCCTGCTCGGCGCGAAAGACAGCAGTGAAGAAGCCAAGCTTGCGGCGCTGCTGATGCGCGAAGCGCTAGAGACAAAAGACAACTCGCTGGCGCTGGTGACGCCGGATGCCGGGCTTGCGCGGCAGGTCAGCGCGATCCTGAAACAATGGGATGTAGAGGTGCCGCCATCCGCGGGGCTGCCGCTGATCCAGACCCGGTCGGGCAGCTATGCGGGCCTCGTGCTGGATTGGCTGACTGATCCGGGCCATCCGGTGAAGCTGATGGCGGTTTTGCGCCACGCGCTCTGCGTCTTGCCAGAGACCGAGATCGACGCGCTGGACCGGTTTGTCCTTCGCGGCCCAAGGGTCTGGCATACGCTGGATGAGCTGTCGGCCTACCTTGATGGCCTGCAAAGCGGAGAGATCGAGACCTATGATCGACCGCCTGCGGCGGGGCTCTCCCAAGCGAAACGGGCGCTGGATGCGGTTATGGCTGCCGTGCACGCGATGCCCGATATTGCAGACCTTCTGGACGGTGAGGCCTTCTTTGAACCGGCTTGCGCGGTGATGAATAAGCTCAGCGATCCGCCGCTGCCCTGGCAGGGGGAAGATGGCGCGAGCCTGTCACGGCTAATGTCGGATCTTGGTGAGATTACAGCGCCCATGGGCGCGCAGCCCGCAGACGTGTTTGTCGAGCTGTTCAAGGCCGAGGCCGCGATGACAAGCGTACAATTGGGTCAGGCGCATCCGCGCCTCGCCATCTGGGGGCCGCTGGAGGCCCGGCTGCAGGCGGCTGATCATATCGTGCTGGCAGGGCTGGTGGAGGGCGTATGGCCTGCCCAACCGCCCGCCGATGCTTTCCTGCCGCGCGTGTTTCGCGAGCAGATCGGCTTGTCGGACCCCGATGAACGCGTCGGCCTGTCTGCGCATGATTTTGCCCAGCTTGCCTGCGCGCCTCATGTCACGCTGATCAGTGCAGCGCGGCGGGATGATAAACCGGCCGTCACGTCGCGCTGGATCTGGCGGCTGCGAACGCTGGTACGGGGCGCGTTGGGAGACACGGCAGAACGAGCGCTTGCCCCGTCGCCAGATCATGATCCGCAGACCTGGTTGGAGGCGCTTGAACAGATCGAACCGCTCAATCCCAAGCTTTCGGTGGAACCGCGCCCGACCCCGCCACTGGAGGCGAGGCCGACCAAACTGTCAGTGACCCGGATTGAGACTTTGGTGCGTGACCCGTACGCGATCTATTGCCAATATGTGCTCGGCCTGAAGCGGCTCGACCCGCTGGACCTGCCTGCAGATGTTCGCATTCGTGGGACCGCCGTTCACAAGGCGTTGGAGCTGTTCGAACGCGACGATCAGGACCAAAGCGCTGAGGCGCTGCTGGCGCTGATCGAAGAGGCCTTGCGCGCTGGCGGAGAGGCCGAGCCTGACATTCTGGCGCTGCGCCACAAGCGTCAGGCGGTGATTGAGGACTTTCTGAACTGGCGCGCCCAAGGCGCAGACCAACTGTCCGGCAAGGCGCTGACCGAGCGCTATGGCAGCGCAGAAATTGAAGTGGCGGGGCAGACTTTCACCCTTTCTGGCACGGCAGATCGGATTGAACCGCGCCATGGGGACCGGGCGGCCATCCTCGATTTCAAATCCGGCACTCCGCCGAGTGAGAAACAGGTCCGCTCTGGCCTGTCGCCGCAAATGCCCTTGCTGGGCGTGATTGCGCAGGAGGGCCGGTTCGAAGACTTGCCGACGGGTCGAAACGTGGAGGCTCTCACCTATGTTCAGTTTGGCACCAAGTTCGAGGTGCGCGAAATCGGCAAGCCGGGCAGCAAGGATGAAAAGCCGGTTGGGGAGATTATTGCCGAGGCCCGAGCGGGCCTCGTGACGCTACTCACCGCTTTTGCCGATCCAAACCATCCCTATCTGAGCGCCCCGCGACCGGAACGCGTGGTGTATCCGTCAGACTATGTCCGACTGGCCCGCCGCGATGAGTGGGCCGGGATCGATACATATGACTGAGGCGGTTCGCTCCCCGGATACGCCCGCCTTCCAACGCGCCGTGGACGCGCAGGCACAAGCCGCTGACCCTGCTCGCTCGGCCTGGGTGGAGGCGAATGCCGGGGCCGGCAAGACCAAAGTCCTGATCGACCGGGTCGCCCGGCTCTTGCTGCGCCGCAGCGATGGCCGACCGGGCGCGCCGCCGGACTCCATACTGTGCGTGACGTATACCAAGGCGGCTGCCAACGAGATGTTATCGCGCCTGTTTGACCGGCTTGGCGGCTGGGCGATTGCTAGCGACGCAACCTTGCGCGAAAATCTGTCCAGATTAGAAGGCCGCCCGCCCAGCGATTATGCAGATGAAGATTTCCGCGAAGCCCGTCGCCTGTTTGCACGCGCGCTGGAAACGCCAGGCGGTCTACGAATTGAAACCATCCACGCTTTCTGCGCCCGGATTCTGCGGCGATTTCCACTGGAGGCCGGGGTCTCTCCGGGGTTCCGAGAAATTGAGGACGCTGAAGCGGACGCCGTGTGGCGCGCCGTGTTGGGCGCGCACCTGCAAGAAGCGGCCGAAGCCCATCCCGAAGCCCTGGCGGTGATATCTGAAGCGGCGGGTGGGCGCGGCGCGGCGGCGGCATTGGAGGCATTGAAATCCAAGCGGCAGGATATCGCCGCCTTCGCCCGTACAGTTGGGGCAGATCAGAGCGCAATCGAGGCGCGCGTGCGCGATGCCGTTGGTGCGGGCACGGAAACTCCGAATGAGATTATCGCGCGCGTCATGGGCGATGAGCTGCCGCGTGCGCAAATTGCGACTCTAGCGGACCGCCTGTCGGGGCACCCGAAAGCCACCCAAAAAGATGCGAAACTCGCGGCGGCCATTCGGCTGGCCTGCAGCGATGAGCCAGCAGAGGTGCGCTGGGCCGCGTATGTGTCTGCGTTTCGAACCCAAAAGGACTGGGGTAAGCTGAACCCCTATGGGGCCGCCCACAAGGATGATGCGGAGATCGCCCACCTGTTTCAGGTCAAGGACGGGCAGGGGACAGAGGTCGCCCGACTGCAGCAAGCCTATGAAGAGATCAAGGCTGCGCGCGTGGCGGAGCAGACGCTTGCCCTAATGGTGCTGGGCTTGCCCATGGTTAAGGCCTATGCGCACGAAAAGGCCGTCCGGGCCGCGCTCGACTTTGATGACTTGATCGAACGCACGCGCGGCCTGCTGACTTCTGCCGATGCGGCCCAATGGGTCTTGTACAAGCTGGATGGCGGACTGACGCATGTGCTGCTGGACGAGGCGCAGGATACCAGCCCGCCGCAATGGACGCTGATCAATTCGCTGGTGCAGGAATTTCAAGCCGGTGAGGGACGAGACCGGGCCGCCGAGCCTCGCACGCAGTTTGTCGTCGGTGATGCCAAACAGTCGATCTATTCCTTTCAAGGCGCAGACCAGCAGCACTTTGAGGCCGAACGCCTGGGGTTCGTCAGCCGGGAAGAACGGGTTCAGGAGCACGTCAACCTGCCGGAAATGAGCATGTCGTTCCGGTCCAGCCCAGAGGTGCTGACCTTTGTGGATGAGGTGTTGGCGCGGGTGCCGCTGGCGAGCGCTGCGACCGATCCGCTGCCACCGCGTGAAGCCGACTTGCTGCGTCATGATCCGAGACGCGCGAACCAGCCGGGCCGAGTTGAGCTATGGCCGCTGTGCATGCCGGAAGAGCGGGAAGACGAAGACAGCGACTGGACGGCACCGACCGACCACGTGCCAGAGAATGCCCCGGTCCGGCAGTTGGCGCGAGAGATCGCGGAGGCCGTCAAGGCAATGATCGACCGCGGTGAGACGGTCTGGAAAGAGGGGACAGATCGCAGCTGGTCGCGCGCCCCCATCGCGCCGCAAGATGTCCTGATCCTGGTGCGTCGGCGCAATGCTCTGTTCAATGCCCTGATCGAGAGTTTGAAGAGTGTCGGCCTGCCGGTCGCAGGGGCAGATCGGCTGCGGCTGATCGACAATCTGGGCGTGCAGGATTGTCTGAACCTGATCCGGTTTGCGCTGCAGCCTGCCGATGATTTGACACTGGCTGAAATTCTGCGTGGGCCGTTTTGCAATCTGGTGGATGATAACACGCACCTGTTCGTTCTGGCCCATGGCCGTGAACCGGGGGAGACACTTTGGGACCGGCTGCAGGCATCAGAGAGCGAGGAATTTGCGGCTGCCAAGGCGTTTTGTCGTGGGCTGATTGCGGCGCGCCCCCTGGCGGCGTTCGACTTTCTAAGCGAGGTGCTGAACACGCGCTTGCACGGGGTTTCCGGCTGGGATCGGCTGTTGCAAAGGCTGGGGGAGCCAGTGCGCGATCCGATCCAGGCGCTGCTTGATCGCGCGCTGGGCCACGATATGCGGGAGGCGGCCAGTCTGCAGGCGTTTCTGGCCGAGATCGAAGGTGATACGAGCGAGCTGAAACGGGATCTGGGCGAGCCGGAGCGCGAAGTCCGCGTGATGACGGTGCATGGCGCGAAGGGCCTGCAGGCCCCGGTCGTGATCTTGCCGGACACGACGAGCGCGACACGGAAGGCTGAAGACGCGGTGTTTGTCAGTTCAGACGGTGTGCCAATCTATTCGCCGAGCCCCAGCGGCGATGACAAGACGACCCGTCAAATGCGGGAGGCCAAATCCATGGCCCTGGAGCGGGAATCGCGGCGCCTGCTTTATGTGGCGATGACGCGCGCGCAGGATCGCCTGATCATCTGCGGGGCCGGGATGAAGAGCCCTAAGGCAGGGTTTGCCAAATCCTCCTGGTATCGCTGGTGTCTGACCGCGATGACCGCTCTGCTGGGCGGCGACGATCCGGGGGCGGACATGCCGCCAGTTCCTGAGAGCATTTTGGTATTCGGGGCAGACGTGCCGACCCGCCCGAAAGCGGTTGAAGCGCAGACCTCGCTTTTGCTGGCGCCGGACTGGCTGACCCGGCCTGCGCCGAAGCCTGTGCCGCCAGCGCGCCTCGCCTCACCCAGCCAGTTGCTTGAGGATGATGCGGCGGTGGCAGAGCCGTTCGGGGCAGGGCGCAAGGCGGGCCTGCGACGTGGGCGGCTGATCCATGGTCTGTTGCAGGTCTTGCCTGAGGTTGCAGAGGCCGACCGTGCAGACATGGCCAGACGGTTTCTCAGCCGGGCGAGCGATGTGACAGACGCACAAGCAGAGGAAATGCTGGCGACCACGTTGGCGACGCTGTCTGAGCCGGGTTTTGCGCCGGTATTCGCGAGCGGCGGACGCAGCGAAGCCGCGATTGTCGGTGCAATGCCGGATGGGCGCACGATCAATGGACGGGTCGACCGGCTGGTCATTACAGACAAACGTGTTCTGATCGTGGACTATAAGACCGATCGACCTGCGCCGGAACGGGCTGAAGAGATCGGATTGTCCTATCTGGTTCAGATGGCGGCTTACCGACACGTATTGCAGCAAATCTATCCCATGCACGCGATCGAATGTGCCTTGCTGTATACAGACGGACCTAAATTCATCTCACTTCCAGGTGATCTCTTGTCAGAATCGCTAAACCGTACCAAGAGCGGGCTTTGATGTTGCCGCGGGCTGACTATGTTAAGGCTCAACGAGACTGAAGGAGGTCGACATGGCTGCAGAGCATATTACTGACGATAATTTTGAAACCGCGATTTCCGGCGATACGCCCGTCGTGGTCGATTTCTGGGCCGAGTGGTGTGGCCCGTGTAAACAGATGGCCCCGCATCTTGATGCCGTCGCCGAAGAGATGAGCGGTGACATCAAAGTCGCGAAGATCAATGTCGACGACAATCCGATGGCGGCCTCCAAATACGGTATTCGCGGCCTGCCCACCCTGATGATGTTCAAGGATGGCAAAGTCGTACAGACGCAGACCGGCGCGATGTCTAAGCAGCGCATTGCCGAATGGATCAAGGAAAACGCCTGATCAGTCTGTTTGCGCCGATAAAATCAAAGCCTCGCCCTGCGGCGGGGCTTTTTTTGTGATCTCAGCCGACTAGGGTGGCGCAAAACTGGAGGACCCCCATGCTGCCCTATCAACCCCTCAACCGGTCCGTTGCCGGAAAAACGCTTCTCATCACAGGCGCGGCGAGTGGCATGGGTCGGGCCACAGCGCATCTATTTGCGCGTGAAGGCGCAAAGGTGATGGCGACGGATCTCAATGGAGACGGCGTCGAGGCGGTTGCGGAGGAAATCCGGGCTGATGGCTTTAGCGACATTCAGGCCATGGCGCTGGACGTGGCCGATCCTGAGGCTTTGAAAGGCGCAGTTTCCGCGACTGTGGAGGCCTTCGGCGCGCTGGATATCCTGATCAATAATGCTGGCTTCGCCCGGCCCGTGCATCCCAAGGAAGAGGCATATGAGGAGGTCTGGCAGGCGAGCCTGAATGTGATGCTGACGGCGCATCAGCGGCTCATCCGCGCGGCGCTACCGCACCTGATGGCCTCGTCAGAGGGCGGGCGCGTGGTGAACATTGCCTCAACCGAAGGCCTCGGCGCCACGCCTCTGAACGGGCCCTATGTGGCGGCCAAACACGGGGTCATCGGCCTGACGCGGGCGATGGCGGTGGATCTCGGCCGCGACGGTGTGACCTGCAACTGTATCTGTCCAGGGCCGATCATTACGGGAATCACAGACGGCATTCCCGATGAGCATAAGGAAATTTATGCCAAGCGACGCGTGCCGCTGCGCCGATACGGGATCCCGGAAGAAGTGGCCAATATCACGCTGTCGCTCTGCATTCCGGCTGCGTCTTATCTGAACGGCGCGATCATCCCTGTTGATGGCGGGATGAGTATCAAGAACGCTTAGCGCCGTAGCCCGTTCAGGTCGGAACTTCGTGGTTCTTTTCCAGCACTTCGCCCGCCAGATAGAGCGATCCTGAAATAAGAATCCGGTCTGGGTTCGTGGCCGCGGCGGCACGCAGAGCGTTTTCGAGATTGGCGTGAGGTGTCGCGCGATCGAATTGGTCGCTGGCTTTGCGGGCGAGGTCGTCTGGCTCTGCGCCGGCATGCCCCGGCGCATTCGGCAGCGTGTGAACTTCTGTGATGGCCCCGCGCAAGGCGCGAAAATAGGCGTCATGGTCCTTGGACGCCATCATTGCACATACAAGTATGGTTGTGCCGCCCATCTGATCGAGGGCTTCATTGATCGCGGCGGCGGCATGGGCGTTATGGCCGCCATCCAGCCAGACATCGGCACGGCCCGCGAGTTCGGTCAGCGGGCCAGGCTTGAGATGCTGCAGTCTGGCGGGCCATTCAGCGGAACCCGCCCCTTTCCAGATCGCCGCGTCACTGATTTTCCGGTCGCGCCAGGAGCGAAGTGCGAGGCCAGCGAGCGCTGCATTCTTGCGCTGATGGGTGCCGATCAGAGCGACCTGTTCCGGCACACGTTCAATATCTTCAAGGCTGAGATATTTGAGATCAGCCCCGAGCTGTTTTGCTTTGGCCGAAATCACCTCACGGCAGACTTTTGGTTGCCGGGCCGAAACGGCAGGACACCCGGCTTTGATGATCCCCGCCTTTTCACCGGCAATACCTCCGAGATCATTGCCCAGAAACTGCGCATGGTCGTAATCAACCGGTGTGATCACGCTGACCGCCGGGGCATCGATCACATTGGTCGCGTCAAACCGCCCGCCCAGGCCAACCTCCAGTATGAGCAGATCGGCTTCAGCCTCACTGAAACAGAGCAAAGCTGTCGCTGTCGTCGCCTCGAAGTGGGTAATCGGGCGGCCCTCAAGCGCGTCGTATACGCGGGTCAGGTCATGCTCCAGCTGGGCATCTTTGATCAAGGTGCCCGCCAGCCGAATCCGTTCGTTGAAACGGACAAGATGCGGCGAGGTGAAGACATGTGCACGCAGCCCTGCCGCTTCCGCCATGGCGCGCAGAAAGGCGCAGGTGGACCCTTTGCCATTTGTGCCCGCGACATGGAAGACTGGCGGCAGCTTGTCCTGAGGGCGACCCAGCGTTTCAAGCACATCCTTGATCCGCCCCAGTGACAGCTCAATTGTCTGGGGGTGCAGCCCTTCAAACCGTTTGAGGGCCGCTGCGACAGTCATAAACTCACCTATTGATCAGGTTGGGGATTCAGTCGTTGGCGCATCCGGGGATGGCGGCACAACGGGAAGCTCCGAGACATCATTGGACGCAGCGCGTGGCGGCATCAGATGGCCGAGAATACGGGCGATGGTGGATTTGAGCTCGCGCCGGTCTGCGACGATGTCGATCTGGCCTTTTTCACGCAGGAATTCTGAGCGTTGGAAGCCTTCCGGCAGCTTCTCTCGAATGGTCTGTTCGATGACGCGCGGACCGGAAAAGGCAATCATTGCGCCGGGCTCACCAATATGAATGTCGCCAAGCATGGCATAGGAAGCCGATACGCCGCCGGATGTGGGATCACACAGGACGACGAGGTAAGGCAGACCCGCATCCTTGACTTCCTGAATGGCCAGCGTGGTGCGCGGCATCTGCATCAGGGACAGCGTCCCTTCCTGCATGCGGGCCCCACCGGAAGCGGTGCAGACGACGAGGCCAGCCTTGCGCGCCACCGCCATTTGCGCCGCCGCGATAAAGGCTTCGCCGGCGGCCATGCCAAGCGAGCCGCCCATGAAGGCAAAGTCCTGGACCAGAACCACAGTCGGGATGCCGTCAATCTTGCCAAAGGCAGCAGCCATGCAATCATCCTGCGCGACCGGAGGCACCGATCCACTGTCGGGCGCCTCTTCCTTGTCACGTTTGGCGATCTTGGATTTGGCGCCCTTGATCCGCGAGGGATAGGGTTTGTCGTCTTTGAACTTCAGGGGGTCAGCTGCAACCTGTGGCAGCGGGATGGGCTCCCAGCGCTCATTATCGAAAAACAAACGGAAGCGGCGGCGCGGCGAGATCCGTAAATGGGCCCCAGCAGGCGTGACGTAGAAACTCTCTTCCAGATCAGAGCGATAAACCAACTCGCCAGAGACCGGGCATTTCACCCAGAGATTGTCTGGCGTGTCCTTTTTGTTGCCGGACAACAAGCCCTTCAACCCGGGCGTGCGGAAATTTGTCAGCCAATTCATCGCTGTGCGACTCCTCGTTAGCCTAAGCGGCTGGCACCGTCCCCTGTAGCGCCTGTATCAATTCATGGGCCAGTTGTCCCATGTTCTCGACCGCAAGATGAGGCGTTCCTGCCTCACTTGCAAGTCTTGCATGTTCTACGAATGCGGACCCAACGACAACCCCATCGGCAATTTTTGCCATTTCGGAAGCCTGCTGCCCCGTCTTTACACCGAAGCCGACACAGACTGGCAGACCGGAAATGCGGCGCGCCATGTCGACCCCGGCGCGGATATCTTCCGGGTTGGCCGAGCCGGCTCCGGTCACGCCTGCGACGGCGACATAATAAAGAAACCCGCTCGCGCCCTCGGCGACTTTGGCCATGCGGGCTTCATTCGTGGTCGGGGTGGCGAGCCGGATGACGGAGAGATTGTGCTGGGCGTAGGCCTCGCGGATGGGTTGGTCTTCCTCTGGCGGCAAATCGACCAGAATGGTGCCGTCTATGCCTGCCTCTGCAGCGGCGGCGGCAAAAGCCTGATAGCCAAGTGTGTGGACCGGATTGGCATAGCCCATGAGGATGAGCGGGGTGTCCTGATCGGTCTCACGGAAGCGTTTAGCGAGCGCGAGCACGTCGGTGAGCGTGGTTTTATTGGCGAGCGCGCGCAGGGCGGCTTTCTGGATTGCCGGGCCGTCCGCCATCGGATCGGTAAAGGGCGCGCCAAGCTCAATAATGTCGGCGCCATTATCACGCAGGGCGCAGAGATTCTGAAAGCTGGTTTCCAGATCCGGATCGCCCGCCATGATATAGGTGACAAGCGCGGCGCGACCCTCGGCCTTTACCTTGTCGAAGCGCGCAGTGATGCGGGAAGTGGGCATTTAGACGTCCGTATTTTCTTTGACCCACGCCTCATAAGACGCGTTCACCTGTTGGCAAGGCAGGGCGACAATGGCCGGGACATCATAAGGGTGATGTTCAGCGACGAGGGCTTCGATTTTGGCGAAGTTCTCGGCGGGGGCCTTGAGCCAGAGGATGAATTCAAAGGCTTCTTCAACAACACCTTTCCAGCGATAAGTGGAGGCCATGGGGCCTTCAATATTGGCACAGGCGGCGGCGCGAGACTCCACGGCCGCATCAGCGATCGCGCGGGCCACGCGCTGCTGAGGGCAGGTGATGCGGATGAGGGTGAGGGTGGTCATGTTTTGATCTTTACTGGTCGCAGCTGCCTTCTACGGTTGGCGAAAAGAGATAAACCGCCTTGTCAATTTTGGACCAATCCATATCACGTTCGTCTGGCCCTCCCCACTTAGCAACTTCATCTACATCACCAGAGATAAGCGCTGCCAGATAGAGCTTGTCGCGGCAGTCTCCATTATTTTCCCGGTAGACCCAAAACACATTCGCCGCGCCACCAAAATCAGACCAGCCCTGCTGTTCAAGTTGGCGAATATAATCAAAAGCTGGATCACGAGCGCCGTCATCTTGGTTGAATGGGTGAGCGACACAAGCGAACGGGTCTTGAGCCGAGGCCCCGTAGTCGTCCGGCATACCCAAAAAACAGTCGTCGGGTATGTTTGCGTCAGCAGGGACTGCGAGCTTAAAATAGCCATCTAATATCAGCTCGCTATTCGCCTCAGGGTGTTGATCCGCACCCTCAATCGCGCATGCGGAAGCCAATAATAGAAGCAGGAGGCCGAGGACGCTTAGTCTCAAATCTCCACTCCCAGCGCTTCGGCGACGCTGAAGACGTCTTTGTCGCCGCGGCCGCACATGTTGAGGATGAGGAGGCCCTCCTTGCCGAGATCCTTGGCCACCTCACTGACGCGGGCGAGCGCGTGACTTGGCTCAAGAGCCGGGATGATGCCTTCGAGCCGGGTGCAGAGCTGGAAGGCGTCGAGGGCTTCGGTGTCGGTACAGGTGAGATATTCAGCCCGGCCTGTGTCGCGCAGGAAGCTGTGTTCGGGCCCGATGCCGGGATAGTCGAGGCCTGCTGAGATCGAGTGCGCATCGATGATCTGGCCGTCATCGGTTTGCAGTAAGTAGGTCTTGTTGCCGTGCAGGATGCCGGGCGCGCCGCCATTCAGGGCCGCAGCATGCTCCCCGGTTTCGATACCGTGCCCGGAGGCCTCGACACCGATCAGGCGAACGCTTTCATCCTCAATGAAGGGATGAAACAGGCCGATCGCATTGGAGCCACCACCGATACAGGCCATGATGGCGTCTGGCAGGCGGCCTTCGCGTTCAAGGATCTGGGCGCGGGCTTCCTTGCCGATCACGCTCTGAAAGTCGCGCACCATTTCCGGATAAGGCGCCGGGCCCGCCGCCGTGCCGATACAGTAGAACGTGTTGTCGACATTGGTGACCCAGTCCCGCAAGGCCTCGTTCATCGCGTCTTTCAGCGTACCGGTGCCACTGGAGACCGGGACGATTTCAGCGCCGAGCAGCTTCATGCGGAAGACGTTCGGCTTCTGACGCTCCACATCGGTTTCGCCCATGAACACAACGCATTGCAGACCGAACCGGGCGCAGACTGTGGCGGTTGCGACACCGTGCTGGCCTGCGCCGGTTTCGGCGATGATGCGCTTCTTGCCCATCCGCATGGCCAGTAGGACCTGGCCGAGGCAATTATTGATCTTGTGCGCGCCGGTATGGTTCAACTCGTCGCGTTTCAGATAGATTTTCGCGGCGCCAAAATGCTCGGTCAGGCGCTCAGCGAAGTAAAGCGGGCTGGGGCGACCGACATAATGGGCCCAGAGATCATCCATCTGCGCCGCGAATGCCGGATCCTGCTTGGCGGCGCGATACTCCGTTTCGAGATCCAGGATCAGGGGCATCAGGGTTTCAGCGACATAGCGACCGCCAAACTCACCAAACCGGCCATTCTCGTCCGGCCATTGGTCCCAGGTGTTTCTCAAATCCATAAGAGAGACTTTCTAGCTGTATTTCGCCGCGTCGATGAAGGCGCGGATCAGATCCTCGTCCTTTACGCCCCTCTCTCGCTCAACGCCAGAGGAGACATCCACGGCGTGCGCCCCTGTCGCAGCGACCGCAGCGGCGACATTGTCCGGCCGCAGTCCACCCGCCAGCAGCCAGGGGGTTTGCGGGTGATAATCTTCAAACAGGGACCAGTCGCCAACCTGCCCGTGACCGCCCTGCATATCGGTGCCTTCGGGAGGTTTAGCATCCATCAGCAGGCGGTCGACGCCGGTAAAGGCTTCGGTGTTTTCAAGATCGTCCAGAGAGCCGATCCCAAAGGCTTTCCAGACCTCGCAAATGCCGCTTGCGTCGCGCCACATGCGCTGAACCTGATGCGGCGTCTCGCGGCCATGCAGCTGGATCGCGTTCGGCCCGACATCGTGCAACACAGCCTCAAACAGCTCATCATCCGGGTCGACCATGACCGCAACGCTGAGAATTCCAAGCTCTTGGGCAAAGCCGGACAATTCGGTCAGCAAGTCGAGCG
Source organism: Henriciella sp. (assembly GCA_030066975.1). GTDB lineage: Bacteria > Pseudomonadota > Alphaproteobacteria > Caulobacterales > Hyphomonadaceae > Henriciella. The sequence goes on from JASJAO010000001.1 coordinate 288,332, forward strand.
CATCTTCGCCCTGACCCAACACATTGCGCGGGCTTTTTTCGACCAACATAAACCCAACCCAGGTCGCGCCAGCTTCTGCGGCCACGCGCACCATGCTGTGATCGGTTAATCCGCAGATCTTTACGTCAGTCATAGCGTGCAGGTGCGGCGGGCGGACCCGAGAGTCAAGATATTTGACCGGCAGTCCTCAGCCGTTTTCAATCCGGGCGGTCAGAACGATGTCTTAGTGTCTTCCGGCGATGCCAGGCCGAGGTTGCTGAACAGGCCTTTCAGCGTGTTCTGGTCGAACTTCGCGCGGATCTTGAGGAAGGGTCCGTCCTGGGCGTAGCTGGCCGCCTCAAAGTCCTCGTCCTCAAACCCGTACATGTTCCAGCCGAGGCTAACCCAGACATTGTCTTGCGGGCTGAACCCAATACTCGGGCCAATCGACCATTCTGAGGTCTGGCTGGCCTCGCCCGACGTCCAGAATGCGTGCAGGCCGAGATCAATGCGCTCTGTCACGTCATGGCGAAGCTCGGTCCCGACCAGCACGGTAAAACCGCTGGCGCTCGCCCCTTCGAAATCCTGCTCAACATATTTGATGCCGTTGTAGAATGAGGCCTGCGCGCGATCACTAAGCATCTTGTTCAAGGTCAGATTGTTGACTGCTTTGGTGCGCAGGGACTGGTTGTCAATCTTGTCATGGCCAACATCAAAGCGGTTGAGCACAATCACACCATCGCCGCGCGGGCGCCAGGCCCCGGCGATGCGAATATCGAGCGACTCACGATCGTCTGCATCGACCAGCGTTTCGTCCTGAAGCCGCGCCGCCGCGGAAAAGGACAGCTCTTTGGAGATCTCGCGTGCGCCGCCAAAGCTTGCCACGAAGCGATCTCCGCTCTGACTGTCACGCCATTCCAGGCGTCCGGACGTTGCCATCTGGTCACCGCGATAACCGGCCCCGAGATGAGCGGACGTATAGGTTTCATCTTCAACCAGAGTGCTGCGCAATCCGTCTTCGAGCACGCCGATGGCTGCATCGTCGGTCACATCGAGCGGCTCATCATCACCATCGACATTGGCACGGCGCGACAGGCCGGAGCTAAGGCTCCACTGCTCGTTGATGTACCAGGTCTGATCCACACCCACCGTGGCACCCAGGCGCTGGGCGCTGTCCTGCGTGACCAGGTCTGACGAGGCGAAGACGTGGGTATTGGCGCGCGGGGTCCAGGTAATGCCTGCAATCGTGTTCTCACCAGAGGCATTGGTTCCGTTGGTCGCTTCGTGGCGAATGTTCAGGGTTGCTGTGCGGCCCAATGTCTTGTCGATGCCAAGCAGGGTGCGGCCCGGAAAGAGCGTGGCTTCGTCATCATTGTCGCCGCCACCATAGAGCGGCTCTTCATGCGCGGCAGTGAGGGTAATGCCCTGATCTACAAAGACTTTCTGAACGCTGCTGGTCAGCAGCAAGGATTGACGTGGCTCGGCCTCGTCTTCGAAGTCTTCGGAAATGGCACGGAACCCGACGCTCGCATTGAACACGGGGCTTTCGTGGCGCAAGGTCAGATCCGCGACATCGCGGCGAGAATTGTCCGATAGATTCTCTTCGCGATAGACCTGGCCATCGAGACGGCGCACCGAACGGCCTGCCCCTTCAGCGCTGTCGCTGACGCCGAGTTCGGCGCTGATCTGGGCCCCGACACGGCGCAGCGCTGAGGTCGATGAGGATTGCTGGCCGATCCCGAAACCTTCTGATTCCTCGCGGTAATAACCGGTGGCTGAGACAAATCGGCCACGGCGCACGGCTTCAACCAGAAAGGCGCTGCCATCGGCCTCTCCGTCAGTGGTTTCAGACGAGCTGCTCGCGATCTCACCGCGCAGTTGGAGATTATCTGTCACTTGCAAGGTCGCATCGGCAGCGATCAGCTCGGACGGACCATCCGCGCTAAGCGAACCGTCATTCTGGCTGATAATGGTGACGCCGGTTTCTGCTGCCCCGTCGGCGAAGCGAACGGCGGCGCGGCCGCCGGCTGTGATCTTTCGGTCAGCGATATTGGTCGTCTCATAGTCGACGAGAATGACGTTCGGATTGAACCCGGCATCGGTCGCTTCAACCGGCAAGCGGAAGAAGAGTTCCCCGGTCTCATAGTCGATTTCATAGTCTGAGTACCGATTTAGAATGCGCTCGCCGACGATCTGGTCCGGACGGAACCGGTCGCGGGTTTCGACCACGATTGTTTCCGAATTGCGCACGATGGGCGCGGTCCGCAACGTGAAGGGACCGGAGGTGCCGTCGGCCGCGAGCTCGTCTTTCTGAAAGCCTTGATTGGTCTCTGAGGCGAAGGCTGTGACCGAATAGCGATCGCTTTCATAATCGGCCTTGAGGCCACTGAGGCGGCGCGAATATCGACCGAGCTCAGTGGCGGTGAGCGCGGTTTCAAAATCGCCAAACAAGGCCTGGAACGTATCGCGTTCCAGTTTGACATAGACCGGATATTGACCCGCTGCATCATCGAACTGGACCGTGCGATCTCCGTACAGTGTGTAATAGGCGTTCGGATCAATATCGTCGAACAGGGTTTCGTCGCTGGCCCCGCGTCGCTTGGCGGTGTCGACCGCAACGGTGAGCAGCCAGTCGCCGCGCACCACACCTTTGGCGAAGAAGGCGAGACGCCCATCGCTCATCAGTTCGCGCTCGTCGCGCTCTCCTGACCGGTTCGAATTAGAAAGGAAGCCTTCTGCTTCCGCCAGTCCTACAAGGACCCAATCCCGTTTCTCGGGCTTAAGCCAGACGTCCACCTCTTCGAGGCTCCCGTCGTGTAGTTTGACCTGTAACTGGACCCGGCCCGCCTGCAGCGTCGGCTCGAGTTCCACAAGGGCGATGCCCCCGGCGCCAACGCGGCTGCCGGAGACGGCGCTGAACGCCGTGGCCACGGGCTGTTCGAACTCGCGCTCGGCGGCCTGGGCGAGGCGATAAGGCGCGGCGACCTGAACCTCCACAATCCGCCCCTGGTGTACGGGGTGACCCGCCGCGTCCTCCAGCCGGACAGCAATGACCGGCTTGGTTCGACCATCTGCGACGGTCAGGGATTGGTCGTCGACCAGGCTGGCGCGGTGCACCTCATCAACCAACCAGACCTCGCGCTGCAGACGCGTGATTTCATTGCCCTCAGCGTCGATGATGACCGCTTCCAGCGTATTGCCACCCATTTGGATGTCGACACCGCCCCAGCGCGACAGACCGACCATACGGTCATCTGACAGGTCTCGGCCACCATAATTCAGCGCAGACACGGGCGCGCCATTGATGGAGAGCTGCACGCGCTGATCGCGAGGATGAACGATGCCCACCGCGATTGAGCGGCCTGACGGCGTGTCACCGATTTCAGGATAGACCCAGCGCGGGCTCGCATCGGTCTGGGCGTCGAGCCAGGCCTGGTCGTAAACGTCTTCGCTGCGCTCCAGCGCGGCCGCGTCGGTGGTCGTTTCGAGCGCTTCGCCATTGCGTTCGAGGTAGAAATTCGCCCGCCACAGGGTGCCGCCCTGGGCATCGACGAACTTTGACAGCGCGCTGCCTGCATAGCGCGTGTTTTCTTCGCAGACGACTGGATCATAGCCTTTGGGCAGCGTTGCCTCATCGACCTGAACAACATGGGTGCCGGGTTCAATGCCTTCGAAGTGATAGAGGCCATCCTCGTCTGTGAGCACGTATTGACCGGTTTCGAGATAGAGGCGCACGCCTGCAATCCCAATCCCGTCTTCGATCGGGCGGGCCCAGTCATCCTCCGGCGTACAGGCTGCCTCAGCGACCCGGCCGACAATGGTGACCCGCGACGACAAGAGGTCTTCTTCAATAATGACAGCAGCTTCAGCGACATTTGAAATGGCTGTGCCTTGTGTGTTCACCGCGACGGCTGAGTTGACGCGTTCACCTGTGGGCGTACCGGGTCCGACCGACACGAGGTAGCTGATCTGAGCCGATTGACCCGCAAGTATGACCTGTTGCGCAAAGATCAGGGTCCGGCCATCGGCGCTGATCTCCGGTTCGGCGATCTCAAGCCCGTCTTTGCGCGCCGTGCCCTCGACATAGCGCATGCCTTCCGGCAGCGTGTCGCGCAGCTGCATCGGTGCCGGGACAGACCCGGAATTCTCAAGCTGGATCGTATAGCCAATGAAGTCGCCAATCGCTGCGCGGCTTTCCGAGGCATCTTTGCGCAGAACGAGGTCGCCATTGGGATCAAGCGGTACGTCGAGGTTCAGGGGACCGGTGCTGAGCACAGTGAACGTGCTGCCATAAGACCCGGGAATGATCTCAAACGGCGCATTCTGTAGATCGGCGAAATCGTCTGCCTCGCGCATTGAGGGGAAAGCGTAAGACTCCGGCGTTTCAATCTCCAAACGATAGTCGCCCGGGGCCATGAGCGGGAACAGGAACTCTCCGTCTGTCAGCGCGTAGACGCGCCCGCTTGCATCGGTGATTGTGCTACCGGTCAACAGAGTTGAAGGATAGGCAGAGACGCCATCGACCCCATAGACGGTCGCCGGAAAACCGGTGACCGCGTCAACGATGGTGACGCGGACATCATTCAAGAGCTCGCCGGTATAGCTGTCGAAAACACGACCGAAGGGATCGACAAGCGCGGTGTCGACGGACACTTCCGTATCATCGAAGGCATCCTGATAGGTCGCTGTAAGTGTTGTGTTTTTTGGCGCCGTAACCAGAATATCATTCTGTGCCGTCTGCTCCGATGTGCTCGGAAAGCAGGCATAAAAGTGGCCTCTGTCGGGACCGTCCTCATAGAGGCGCAGGGTGATGGTATCGCCGCGATCTGTCACCATGCGGATGACCACGGTTTCGATCTCGTCGGGATCGCCGTTTTGCCCCTCGTCGATGACGCGCACGACCATATGCTCGCCAGACAAATATGTGTCTGTCGGGACCAGCATCAGTGTATCGCCAATGTCGGGGGGCGGCTGGCCGAGGCCATTGGCGACGTCGACCGGCAGGAACGGACCCGCCAGTCCGCCGCCAGGACTGTAATCTGTCCCGTTCAGCACGACCGGAACCGCATCAGGCGCGGCTGGGGCGACCCGGAAAAACTCAATCTCTGAAGGGGTGGAGCGCGCTTCGATCCTGAAAATCGCTGGATTGGTTCGGATCTGAACTTCGCCGTCCGGCGTTTCATACGTCACGTGCGCAATGTTGGTGACCTCGTCGCCCAAACCGGCGGACGCGATCTGAACGGGTGCTATGACACTCGCCAAAGCAAGCGCCACAATTGTCCCCATGATACGCCAGACCTGGCCCACCACCGCCGCTCTCCACCATCACGCGTCGAGCTTTTTGGACACTCGTACGCTCAGCTCATGGGCGATCTAGTCGTCGCCTTATGGCTGAGAGACCTAGGCAAGTATGGTTAGGATACGGCTTGCTTGTACGTTGAAATTTCGATGAAATTTAACAGACCAGCTCTGAGATCAGAGCTGGTCTTCAACTGCGATGGCAATAGGTGCTTAATAGATCAGGCGGGTTCAGCTTCCCACAGTTTCATCAATGCTGGGGGCGGTGAGGGTTTAAACTCAGTCTCGTCCAGCGCTGACAAAGCGCGTTCACGGTCGGCGCTGTCGAATTGCCCGGTGGTCAGACAGAACTCCACAAAGTTGCCGTCCGGGTCGTGAGTGTAGATGGAGTGGCACCAATTGTGATCAATCTCGAACACGCCAAGGCCTGCGGCCTGCCACTTCTTGCGCCAGGCTTCGAGCTCTTCCTTGCTTGAGACGGCAAAGGAATAGTGATTGGTGCCCTGAGGCAGGTTGGCCGCCTTGTTGAGATTGTGCACGTGATCGGCCTGATTGGGCGTGTCGTGCAGCTCCCAGAAGGCAATGAAGCGGCTGTCGTCACCGTCCATGCGGTAGAAGAAGTGTTTGCCCCAACCGCCCTCCTGAATCGGCGCGACTTCAACTTTCACAAGCTCAAACCCCATAATCCCTTCATAGAAGGCATGCGTTGCCTTGATGTCTTTCACTGCCAAAGCGAGATGGTGATAGGCCATTTACTCCTCCTTTGTGTCGACCATGGACATGACGTCTTGGCTGCTGTCTGTCGGCGCAGCGATTTCAACCACGCGTTCGTCCACATCATCATATTCAAGCCTTAAGGCCCGGCTCATCACTGCGTGCATCATATAGGTGCAGGTGATGTAGGTAAGCTCCAGAATCTCTTCATCAGAGAGATGCTGTTTCAGCGCGCTGAACACGCCATCGGGGACGCGGCCATGCTGGAGAACCAGAGCGTCAGTATAAGCGAGCACAGCGCGTTCAATCTCACTGAAACAGTCGGCGACCGCCCAATGCGGAATAGCCTCAATCTGGGCTTCGCTGAGGCCGACATCGCGGCTCGCCTTGCAGTGCTGTGAAAAAACGAATTGGGAGCCAACGGCAAATCCGGCGCGGGTTTGACCAAGTTCGCGCAGTTTCGGATCAAGTTTGCGGTCCGGCGCGCGATAGAATTGGAAGCCTTCCGTCGTGTGCTTGAAAGCGTCGGGCACAATGTTGAACACTGTCCACCAGTTTCCCGGCGTGCCGGTCGCCGTCCCAGGCTCCGCAATTGGATCGCGATCGCCGAAGAGAAGATCGAAGACCTGGTTGGCAAAAGCGTTGTCTGCTTCGCGTCCGGCCTGTTTCAATCGCGGCATCTGGCCAACTCCCATTGTCACCGTTGTAAGCGCAGCGTGCCTTATAATCGGGAAATTTCAATCTCTGTCTGAGGGTCAAGTCAGGCCGCACGCGCTTTCAATGAGAAAACCCGCACCTTTCGGCGCGGGTTTCCCGGGATTTCCATGTGACCCTTCGGGTCAGAAGGATCGTTTAGTCGACGATCGCGCGAATACGGATAATGCCATCTTCCTGTGCTGCCAGGAGCGCGTCGGTCAGCTGGATGAGACAGGTCGCGGACGTCCCGTCACAAGCTGTACCGGCAGCCGGGGCGTTCAGAGTGACCCCTGCGCCCGTGGTTTCTTCCTCAAATCCGGTCCCTGTGGACGTATCAAGTGAGACGCCTGCAAAAGTCACTTCCGCTGGCAGAACGTCCTGAATGTCCAGATTGGTCGCATCCGCAGTCAGTCCGGTATTGGTCACCGTAATGAAATACTCAATACAGGCCCCCGGAATGGCTTTAGGTGTGCCCGCGGCTGTCGCAGACGCGCAGGCCGCAGCCGTAACCGCATTCGGCGCATCGTCGACGCCCGGCTGCAGAATGGCGATGACATCCTTGGTGGCCGTCAGGTCAGGCGAAATAACTTCGATGATGCCCGTCACTGCAAACAAGCCGTCACTGTCGCCTTCAACGGTCGCAACGCCGGTATTATCCGCCAGCACGTTCTGAGCGGCGCCTTCGATATCATTCGCGCCCACGTCGGCGAGGGTCACTTCCGCCTCTTCGCCTGTGGCAAGTGTTTCGAACACCCAGGCGGTCGGGTTGCGGGCCTCGGCAATCAAGGTGATGTCATCTGTAAACGCGTCATCCACCGTCGACGCAACGGTGCCCGAGACCTCAATCAGAACGATTGCGCCCTTCGGCACATCTTCTGTGACAAACACGGTAGAGGCGACGTCGGGATCGGCGCCGATAACTGTTTGCGACAAGACGAATGAGGTTTCGTCCGACAGGTCACCATCATCATCGGTATCCACCGTAGCCGTAATCGTGACGCTTCCGGCATCAAACGTATCTCCTCCATCATCGAGGTCAGCGATGGAGAAAGAGTAAGCTTGGGTGTCGTTGCCTTCGTTGGTCAGTTCGAAGGTCAGCGTCGCGGTTGTGTCTGGCGCGACAGACAGCGTGGAGTTTGTGGCGATAATCGAATGGTCGACCTTCCGGTCAACGGTGAACAGGGTCGGCCCCTCGGGCAGCTCAACATCGTTCGGGTCGGCGGTTCCCGTTTCGTTGGTGATCGTTGGCTGCGCGACATCGGTGCCGCCGACATCTACCGAGTAATCCAGCGTAAAGGTGTTCGAAACGGACCGGCCCGCTTCAGTTTGGGTGTTAGAGGCCTGTGCTGTGCCGGAAAGCGCGACCGCTGCACCTGCCAGGACGAGTGTACTCGTCCATGTTGAGAATTTTGTGAGTTTCATTGCCCGCTCCAAAATGAATATCTGAAAGTGCGGCCTACGGTTTTCCGTTTAGGCGCGTTCAGGAAAATCCGCGCGTTCTACTGCAGGATCCCGCTATAGGTGAGTTTACCCGACGCGCCTGGCGCGATCGCTTCAGCGAACGTCCAGCGCAGGTGCGTGATGTCTTCGGTCGAGGCGGGCTTGAGCTCACCGTCTTCCAACACAGTTAGACTGTCACGGGATGTGAAGGTGGCCCCATTGTCAGCTGAATAGGTCACGGTTGCCACAGCCTGATCAGCTGAGCCTTCGATTAGGGTGATTTCCGTCGGAACCGGCATAACCAGGCGGACATCTGTCGCCGCGACATCGGCCTGATTGTCGTAAGACAAGACATAACGAAGCTCACTGCCCGGCGCGATTTCATCGGCAATGGTGTAGATAACCTGGCGCTCACCATTCTCGTCTTCCGAGACCATGGCAAGTTCTACCGTCTGACTGGCGGTAAGGCCTTCTGCAACAGCTGGTGCAGCAAATGCAGTTATCAATGAAAGTGAAAAGAGTGACGCTCGTATCATGGCAATTCCCCTGGATGTCGCCCGGAGAAATTCGACCAATTTTCTTAATACGTCTTTAAATACAGGGACTCAGCTGCAGGTATTTGCAGCGCGCGTGATCGCCGACGATGATCCGGAGAGCGAAAAGTGATAGGTCACGCGCGTATTGCGAGCAGACGTGGCCTCAACCCGCAACTCTGATCCCTTCTTCAAGGCAGAGACCAGCTGCGGATCGTCCTGATCGCTCGAAAACGCCTCCCGCCCGACGCCAAACAGAGACCAGGAGCCGCGACCGACGCGAGCTTTGCCGGGCAAATCTCCGCGCAACTCATAGCCGACTTTTAAACTGGGCTGATTGCGGGCTTTGCCAGACCGCCAGTTCGATACATAGAACCACACATCTCCGTGATCTGCGGATCGCGGCGCTTTATCTGTCGCTTCGGTGGCCGCGTAACAGAGCGTTTCGCCCGAGACGGTTTCAGTGAACACTGTCCAATCCTTGTATTTCGCGACGGCCTGCGGTGCGGCTTCTGCGGGATAGGAGACCAGCAAAGACGCAACGCAGAATGCGAAGGTAATCCTCGACAACATATTTCCTCTCCTATATAATATACAATATCAGACGTGTTCGATTTCGATGTGAAACAGTTCCGTGAGGCGTTAATATGACAGAGAAGGTGAATAGACGATTATGACAATCGCGTCTCGCAAAGGTTGCATTTCGTCCAGCTTAGGCGCTTTATACGAGTGCGACGACCGGAAGGGTAAGCTGATGTCCCTCGAATCAACTGGCAGTGCCCCTTCTGAACGGGCTCATTTAGCCGATTGTATGGAGAAAATCGCGGCGACTCAGTCACGCACGGCGTTCGTTGAAATCTTCGAATATTTCGCACCGCGATTGAAGAGCTATCTCATGCGTCTCGGCAGCGATGGCAATTCGGCCGAAGAGATTGTGCAGGAAGTGATGCTGAATGTCTGGCGCAAGGCCGGGCAGTATGACCGCAAGCAGGCGAGCGTCTCGACCTGGATCTTTCGCATCGCCCGTAATCGCCGCATCGATTCCCACCGCCGTACGAGCAAGCCCGAGCTGGATCCGGACGATCCAATGCTGCAACCTGCGCCGGTCGAACAGCCCGACATCACGATCAACAGACTGCAAATGGAAGACGTCGTTCGCCGCGAGCTGGAGACGCTTCCGGAAGAACAATACGTACTGCTCAAAGCCGCCTTCTATGAAGGCTTGTCCCATTCAGCAATTGCAAAAACCTATGGGCTACCACTTGGCACCGTGAAATCCCGGATCAGACTCGCCTTTCAACGGCTGAAAGGGGGTCTTGAAAGCGATCACCATGCCTGAGGCTGCAATCAAAAGCTGCATTTGCTTGACGATAACGAGGATCGACTAATATCGATTATTCTTGGATTTTCGAGGAAGAGACGTTCAAGCGATATGACGGCAGCGAACATCAACGATTTTGGCGAGATTTATAGCGCCTATGCCGCAGGGTGTCTGGACCCGGCCTTTGCGCTGATGCTTGAAACGCAGGCAGCTTTGCGTCCTGATGTCAGCCGCGCCATTGCGCGCGCCGAAACGATTGCAGGCATTATTCTGGAGACCGAAGCGTCCGCAGTCATGTCGGAAGGTGCCGTTCAATCGGCGCTGGCGATGATTGATGCGATTGAAGCACCGAACCAGCGGATGAAGGCTGCAAAACTCGCTGGCCAAGGCCTGGATGAAGTGCTCGCCCTACCCGAGCCTGTGCGGGATCACGCGCTGCAAGCGTGTGGTGACCGGGGCTGGCAACGGCTCGGGGATGGCGTCGCGCGCCTGAAGCTGGATGTCAAAAGTGAAGCCGAGGTCGAACTGTACCGGATAGGTGCAGGTCGAACAGTGCCGCGTCACAGCCACGAAGGTGGAGAGTTCACGCTCGTGGTCGCCGGCGGCTACAGCGACGATTCCGGTCAGTTCGGACCTGGCGATCTGGCCTATAAAGGCCCGCAGGATACCCATCAGCCGACCGGTGATTTGGATGGAACGTGCTATGCGCTGGCCATTCGCGAGGGTGGTTTGCGCTTTACCGGCGCGATGGGCCTGTTGCAGCGTATGCTGGGCAAATAGACTTCCCTGCCAAGACGCGTTGCCCGTCAAGACACAATGGCAAATCTTCGGGTGTCGAAGACACGCAGGACCTGCCTTAAATCGCGCCCTCGTTTCAGGGTCTGACCCTGCCCGCCGAGGACCGCAAAAGCCCCTTGAGCATTGGCCATGGCCGGGGTTTTGATCACCTGCCAGGACGGATGTTCAGCATGCCGGCGGAAGATCGCAAATATCGCCTGATCCTTGTGCATACCAATCGCATAGTCTTTGGCTTGTCCGGACATCACCATTCGCCCGTAAGCATCGAGAATCAGGGACATCTCTCGGCGATGAAATGCAATTTTTTGAGCTTGCGGAGGTCTCTTCAAAGATGTAATTGTGCTCATAAAGCGCGTATTTACTCCAATATTCACCACGTGTGACGCATTATTAATCAAGATTGCGGCAGAATTGCCCAAATCACGCCTTGCCGCGGACACCAATTCCAAGCAGTCTGCAATGGTCGGGCGGCGGAGTCTACAGTCATCCTGGACCCATCAGCCCCCCCAGCCCCCCGGGGCGACTGCATCCGCTGTCCGACACATTACCTGACAATTCAGTCACACGCGAAAGCGCTCTGGCCAGCTTTACGAAACGGCGTTAATCAACGGTCCAGTTCGGAGCGTGAGAACAGCCGGTAATGCTAGACTTGGAATCCCTCGCCAAATCCTTTCGTGGGACCGCCGCCGTATCCGGGATCAGCTTCAGCCTCGGCCAAGGTGAAGTGCTTGGCTTTCTGGGGCAGAACGGGGCCGGAAAATCAACCACAATGCGGATGATTGCCGGGGTGCTGGAACCTGACGCTGGCGATGCCCGTATTCTGGGCCATTCGATCATATCCGCCCGACGCGACGCCCAGAAACTGATCGGTTACCTTCCGGAAGGTGCCCCGCTCTACGCTGACATGACACCGATTGGCTTTTTGCGGTTCCTGGCCGACACACATGGATTGTCAGGTCCGGATCGACGTTCTGCTATCGATCGCGTCATTGCCGATGCGCGCATCGCGAGCGTTACCCACCAGCCGATTTCAACCTTGTCCAAAGGGTACAAACGCCGGGTCGGACTGGCGGGCGCAATCCTTCATGACCCGCCCGTCCTGTTGCTGGACGAACCGACGGATGGGCTGGACCCTGTTCAGAAGCGCGCGGTTCGCGCCTTGATCGCGCGCATGGCGCCTGAAAAAGCCATTCTGATCTCCACCCATACGCTGGAAGAAGTGCCTGCCATGTGTTCGCGCGTGATCGTTGTCGATCGCGGGATGGTGGTCGCCGACTCAACCCCGGACGATCTGGCCGCAAGCCAGCCTGGCGGCCTTGAGCAAGCGTTTATTCAATTGGCCAGCGACATGTCGGATAATTCCGCATGATGAGGGAGCTGGCAAATCTGTGGACTGGCGTGAGAGCCGCGTGGCGCCGTGAGGTGTTTGCTTTTTTCGCGACCCCGCTTGCTTACGTGTTCATTGCCATTTTCCTGATCGTGCTCGGGGTCTTTACCTGGGACTTGTCCCGTTTTTTCGACACGGGCGCTGCAGATCTCGGGCCGTTCTTTTATTGGCACCCCTGGCTCTATCTCCTGTTCATGCCGGCGCTGGCGATGCGGCTCTGGTCTGATGAAACAAGCGCGGGAACATCTGAATTGCTGCTGGCGCTTCCGGTCAGTCTGCCGGGATTGGTGATCGGCAAGCTGCTGGCGGCCTGGACGGTCGCCGCCGCGGCATTGATCCTGACCTTTCCATGGTGGATCACAGCGAACATTCTCGGCCCGGCCGACAATGCCGCGATCGCGCTGTCCTATTTTGTCAGCCTGATCATGGCGGGCGCTTATCTCGGCGTCGGGGCATGCATCTCTGCGCTGACCCGCAGCCCGGTGCTCGCCTTTGTCTGCGGAGTAATCATCGCTTTTCTGCTGACCGCTGCGGGCTGGCCACTGGTCACCGGTGCGATCGCGGATGTGTTCGGCACGGCCGCCGGTGACAGTATCGCGACGTTTTCCTTCCTGACGCATTTCGAGACCGCGCAACGCGGCGTTCTGGAACTGCGCGGTCTCGCCTTCTACCTTGGCTTCATCGCGCTGTGCATTGTCTTGAACACGATCTTTGTCAGTCACCGTCGGAGCGGTGTGCAATGACCCCGCGGCGTTACCTGATCCTCGCAAGTGTGCTGGCGATTGCGGCGTTTTCAGCTGCAAACCTGCTTGTCCAACGCTCGTTCAGCGACATCCGGGCCGATTTCACAGAAAGTCAGCTCTATACGCTGTCAGATGGCACAGACGCGACGCTTGAGGCGCTGTCAGACCCTATCGATTTGACTTTTGTCTATACACGAAGCGTCGGGCAGGAGTTCCCCGCGGTCCGCGCTTATGCGGTTCGCGTGAGAGAGTTGCTCGCCGCTTACCAGACCCGTGCGGGGAACAAAATACGCTTACGGGAAATCGATCCGGCGCCATTCTCTCAGGCAGAAGACGAGGCCCTGGCCGGTGGATTGGTCGCGGTCGATACGAATGGCGGAGACCCGCTTTATTTCGGATTGATCGGGCGAAACAGCGTCGATGACGAGCGGGTGATCCCATTTCTCGCACCCGAACAGGAAGCTTCACTCGAATACGATCTGACCCGGATGCTGGCGCGGCTTGATCGCCCGGAACCGGCACGGATTGGCTTGCTCACGACTTTGCCGGGCATGTCAGCTGTCACTGACGAGGCGGGATACTCGATCCTTCGCGAAATGCGCAAGAGTTTCACGCTGGAGCAAATTGATCCGGACTTTGTCAGTCTGCCGACGGAGATGGATGTCCTGATGCTGGCGCATCCGCCGCAATTGTCCGACTGGCAGCTCTGGCAGATCGATCAATTCATCCTGCGTAAGGGACGTGCCTTGGTCCTGCTTGATCCAGCCGCCAAAACGTCCCAGGGCAGCGGCCCGTTCAACATGACCGATCGGCAAATCAGTTCCGATCTCAACCGATTTGAAGCGGTGTGGGGGGTCGCCATCTCTGAAGATGCAATCGCTGATGCCGAGACGGCGCTGTCTATCGAAGCCGATGCCGGCGAAGGTCGAACCACGATCCTGCGGCATCCGTTGTTTCTATCGGTTCCCCCGGGACTGATGTCGCAGAACAATCTGATCACCAATGATCTCGGCCGGTCGGTCAATCTTGGCGCGGCGGGGCGCCTGACCCTCACCGATGAGGCACCGGGCACCCGAGAGATCCTGATGCAAACGGGTCCGGCGCCATCCCGCATTCCAGCCGATGAAGCCGCGCTTGATCTCTCGGCGCAAGACACGCTTGGCATGTACGAGGCTGGGTCCGAACCGGCTGTGCTGGCCGCTTATGTGACAGGGCCGCTTGTTACCGCTTTTCCAGATGGCAAACCTGCCCCGTCACTGAGCGGTGACCCTATTCGAGACGAGATCGCGCGCGCTGCGGCTGAAGAGGCGAGCACGCACCTCTCGACCAGCGCGATTGATGCGCAGATCGTGATCCTTTCTGACGCCGACATGCTGGATGACGGCCTCCACGTGGATTTGCAGACCGGTGTCCCGTTCGCAGACAATAATGCCCTCATTCTCAACGCGCTGGACAGTCTGTCCGGGGGGTCTGATCTGATGAGCCTGCGGGCGCGGGCGCCAGGTCTTCGACCGATGGTACGGGTCGACCGGATGCGGGAACTGGCCCAACAGGAATTTTTTGACGAACAGGCTCGGCTGGAAGCCTGGCTGATTGAAGTTCAGGGGCGTCTGGAAGAGCTGCAGTCAATCGGCGCGGCGGGCGAGTTTTTCGATGGCGACGTTGGTGCAGAGCTGACCGATGAGGAGCGGACCGAACTCGCCAGATTGCGCGAAGAGATTGTGCGAACGCGCGCCAGCCTGCGTCAAATCGAGCGGGATTTCCGCAAGAATATCGATCGGCTAGAGCTGAACTTGCGCCTGTTCACAATTCTTGGGGGGCCGTTGATTGTCGGACTGATCGGCCTGTTCGTCTGGTTCCGGCGGAGGCAGAGAGCATGAGCGCACTGCTTGATCAGAAACGCCGCGCTCGGGTGATCCGTCTGGCGGTCGTTGCCGTTGTGTTGTGGTTGGTCGTGTTTGCCTCCGGATGGCTTGCGCCCAGCGGAACATCTTCGCACGCGCGCCTTGGTGAGCCGGTGCTTCCGGGCTTTGCCGAAACCCGGCGCGAGGCGCAGCGGATCCGGTTCTCAATGGCCGACGACGCCTACACGATTCTGCGCACCGAAAGCGGCTGGGTGATGGAAGAAAGCGGCAATTACCCGATCCGCCCGGATCGCCTGTCTGAGCTCGCAACAGGTTTGGAAAATCTGACCCTGGATCAGAAACGGACCAGCGATCCCTATAAGCATGATGGCGTGGGTGTCGGGGATCCGAGCGAAGGCGGAAACGGGGTTCTGATCGAGGTCTTCGATGCCGAGGGGGCACAGACCGCCTCCCTGATCGCAGGGCGCAAGAATGAAACCATCTATGTCCGTGACCCGGACGAGGCACAGGCGTATCGGACCGTCGGGTCGCTCCCCCCTTTCTACAATCGCCGCGCCTGGCTTGATTTCAACATTGTCGAAATTGACCAGAGTGCGATACGGTCCGTCAGATTGACGGATCGGTTCGGACAATCTGTTTATCTTCGACGTCCGCCCGGCAGCGACAATCGAAGCTTCCGCCCGGCCCCGCCGAACGAGACGGATCGCCTGATCAGCCGACTGGCCGCCTCCACGACAGCGCTCGCGGTGACACGCCTCACGGCATTGGATGTGAAACCGATGGACATGCTGACCAGTGCGCCGGTGGCCAATCACATCAGCGAGACGTTTGACGGGTTAGAGGTCAACCTGAACGCCTATCGCGAACCTGACGGCCTGTGGGTGACCCTGCGGGCGATTGAAGCGGGCGAGGGCGCACGTCGGGCGGCGACGATCAATCGCAAAGCCGAAGGCTGGGCGTTTCGTCTCTCTGAATATGACTTTCAGGATTTTACGCCGGACATTGCCAGCCTTGTCGAACGCTAGCGCGCCGTCAGGATGATTGCGGTTCGCACCACGGGCAGAATGATCCGCAGCATCGCGCGCTCAACCGGGCCATGCGAGAATTTCATGAAATAGTAGCTGAGACTGTTGGCCTTGTGCCGCGCAACCGTCTTGCTGGACACGTTCGAGGTCGATTCATAGTGCATTACCCCTGCACGCGGATCGTAGAATAATTCGCCGCCAGCGCGCCAGGCGCGTCGGCAGAGATCAACGTCCTCCACGTGCAGGAAATAGTGCTCGTCGAAGCCGGAGACCTTTTCGAAGCCTGTCTTCGACATCAGAAAAAACGCGCCGGAAATGACCGGCATCCTTACCGGCTCCTCCGGCGGCGGTGTTTTTTCAAGCGACCAGGTGCTGAGCCCCAGCGTGCTGAGGATTGCGCGAGAGAGGGTTAACATCTGACGCCGCCCGCCGCGGGCCTCGACCCCGGCTGTGTCAAAGATCCGCCCCCCCACAATGGCAGGTTCCCTTAACCCTGCATGCGTTTCAAGCAGGGGTTCGACAGACTTCCGGCGCAGAACCGCATCGGGGTTGATCACCAGCAGATAGTCAGAGCTCGCTTCCGTCGCCGCAAGATTGACCGCGGCGCCAAAGCCAAGATTTGTCCCGGGCCGCAGCAATGTGACGCTGTCCCGGCCGGCGGCAAACGCGTCGAGCCAAAGCGTCATGTCTTCAGGATTGCCATTGTCGACGACCACGGTTGCGGTGACAGCCGGGTCGGAGGCGAGCGCATAGAGACAATCCTTCAGGTAGCGTCCGGTGTTATAACTCACCACGAGCGCCGTCACCGTGGTCATTGTTCTGATCGATCCTGGCGGGCTTGCAGCCAGATTGCAGCAGTCGCGATGATGACACTTGCCCAGAAGGCTTCGTTCCAGAAACTGTAAGAAAAACTGCTCATTGCAAGCACAGCCCCAATCAGACCAGTCATCGCATATTTTGAGACAGGCGGCCAGTCCTCGGGCGGTTTCACCGCCCAGGCAAGGACCAGGCAAAGACAAGCGACAACCCCGGCACCAACCATGCCGGTTTCCGCCCAGATCTGCAGCGGCATATTGTGCGGATGACCGGGGATGACCCGATACAGGCTCCAGGCCTGTTCCCACTCGGCGTCCAGGCCATTGGTCTGAACAATCTGCGCCAGCCAGTCCGGGTGGTCACCAAATGTGTCGGTCCAGGTCTTTGAGGCTTCGGGGCCATGTCCATAGACTGGGTTTTCAAGGATCTTCTGACCGACCAGTTCCCAACTATAGGATCGAGACATGAAGGATTCCGGCAGCGGCAGCCCGAACTGCCGCAGAGAGCTTAAACCAAACGCGAGAATGAAGGGGACAAAGGCGATATAGGCTGCGATCGTTGTGAAGATCACCCGAAAGCCCGTTCTTGGCATGCGCCAGACCATGCCCGTCAAAATCAGCGCGAAGATCGCACCCACAATGGCGGCCTGAGACCCGGTCAAGGCGAATGCCAGTATAGCGATGACCCACAACGCGATGGCCAGTCTTTCGGGTGTGGCCCGATCTGACAGGTTCAGTTCCGAGTGCCAGACCCAGGCAGCCAGCAATGGAAGCACAATCAGGAACGCATTGGCGTTGCGGAGAAGGTTTTGCGTGACAGAGGCCGTGTCGGTCATCTGAGCAAGGCCAGCTACGACCTGTGACATCAACACCGCAGTCACGACGACACCGACTCCCTGCACCCATATCGTCCAGCGGATGGCGGCCGTGCTGAGCGGTGAGCTGGTCTGGAGCCGGATCGCAAGGAAAACCGGAACACTACACAGCAAGGTCAGAGCGAGCCGCATGCCCGCGGAATCAAACTTGAACGAATCTGTGGCAAGATTGCCCTGAAACAGGTCGGTATTGCCCGCCCAGACCCGTTCTGCTGCCACCCCGACCAGGACGGTGGCCAGAACGGCAAACAAGAACCCACTGACATAGCGGATCGGCAGAAAGAAGAGTGAAGCGATGGCCAGCAGGCCGAGCCCAGGACTATAGCCCTGGGCCCCCATATAGCCGACAATCGGCCAGAGCACGAAAAAGCCTGCGAGGATGGCGGCGTACCGGTCAGGAGAACGCCACCACAGCATTACTTTGCTCGTTTCAGATCTGGAGCCAGCGCTTCATAGGCAAGCATCGCTGTGCCTTCGTCCAGGGCGACAATCTCCTGGGCCTTCGATCCAAATCGGCGCAGCGCCATTTTTCCCTCGGTCGCTTCGCGTTCACCGACGACGGCAATGACAGGCACCTTCTGGACCGAGTGCTCACGCACTTTGTAGTTGATCTTCTCGTTGCGCGTATCCACCTCAACCCGAAGTCCCGCCGCCCGAAGCGTGTCGGCCACGTGCTCGGCATACGTATCGGCGCTGCTGGTAATCGTCGCAACCACGACCTGAACCGGGGCGAGCCAGCCTGGAAAAGCGCCTGAAAACTCCTCTATGAGGATTCCGAGAAAGCGCTCCATTGAGCCGAGTATGGCCCTATGCAGCATCACGGGGCGCGCCTTGTCGCCGGTTTCTGTAACGTATTCCGCGCCCAATCGCTCCGGCAGAACATAGTCGAGCTGCAGGGTGCCGCACTGCCAGACACGGCCGATCGCGTCAGTCAGCTGAAACTCCAGCTTCGGCCCATAGAATGCGCCTTCCCCTGAGAGGATCTCATAGGGCAAGCCGGTAGCTTTGACTGCCTCTTCCAGAGCAGCCTCAGCCGCATCCCAGGTCTCATCTGTCCCTGCGCGCACATCGGGCCGAGTGGAAAGCTTCACGGCCACCTCAGTAAACCCAAAGTCAGCATAGACACTGTTCAGAAGCTCGCAGAATCGGATCGTCTCAGAAACAATCTGATCTTCGCGGCAAAAGATGTGTGCATCGTCCTGAGTAAACTGGCGGACCCGCATAATCCCGTGCAGCGCGCCGTGCGGCTCATTACGATGGCAACAGCCGAACTCGGCAATCCGTAGCGGCAGATCGCGGTAGGATTTCTGCCCGGACTTGAAAACCTCAACATGCGCCGGGCAGTTCATGGGCTTGATCGCCATCAGCTTGCTGTCAGCCGGGATAGACACCTCGCCCTCTCCATCCGGCACAAAATCGGGCACGACGAACATGTTCTCGCGGAACTTACCCCAGTGGCCAGATTTTTCCCATTGGGCGCTGTCCATAAGCTGCGGGGTCTTCACCTCATTATAGCCCTCCGCATCGAGGCGACGGCGGATATAGGCCTCGACCTCCAGCCAGACCCGGTAGCCTTTCGGGTGCCAGAACACAGAGCCCGCCGCGGCTTCGCCGTCGAGATGAAACAGATCGAGCTGCGTTGCGAGCTTGCGGTGATCACGCTTTTCGGCCTCTTCGAGGCGATGCAGGTGAGCTTTGAGGTCTTTCTCATTGGCCCAGGCTGTGCCGTACATGCGTTGCAGCATTTCGTTCTTGCTGTCGCCGCGCCAATAAGCACCAGCAAGCTTCATCAGCTTGAACGCTTTGGGAAGCTTACCTGTGCTTGGCAAGTGGGGGCCGCGGCAAAGGTCGAACCAGTCGCCCTGGCGATAGACTGTGATCGGCTCACCCGGCGGGATGATGTCGTCAATGATCTGCGCTTTGTAATCCTCACCGATCTCCTTGAATGTCTTGATCGCGTCTTCCTTGTTCCAAACCTCCCGGATGATCGGATAGTCGGCATCTACAATCTCAGCCATTTTCTTTTCGATTTTCTCGAAATCGTCGGCTGAGAACGGCTCCTCGCGGGCAAAATCATAGTAGAAGCCATCATCGACCACGGGCCCTATGGTGACCTGTGTGTCCGGGTAGAGCGCCTGAACCGCCTGAGCGAGGACATGCGCGGCGTCGTGGCGGATCAGTTCCAGGCCCTCAGGGTCTTTCGCCGTGACGATGGCCACCTCGGAGTCGCCCTCAAGCGGACGTGTTAAATCGTAGAGCTCTCCGTTGACCTTCGCCGCAATGGCTTTCTTGGCGAGCGAGTTTGAGATGCTTGCGGCGACATCATGCGCGCTGGCGCCATCGTCATATTCGCGCACAGCGCCGTCTGGAAGCGTGACTTTAATCATGAGTCTTGTCTTTTCATTTCTTCAGCAGGGCCCTCATCAGGAAATGGGCGTTCTGTCAAAGCCCAATCCCCATATTTCCAAGGAGCCCAAAAGGGTGCAGATTTCGTTTCCAAAGGGGCGGGATCATATCCCGATGAACCGCCCGGTCGACATCGCGACAGCCGGGCGAGCGTCATCCAACCGCCTGGCCAGAAGCCATAGCGCGAGACACATTCGGCACAATACTCGCTGCACGTCGGCTCATGCCGACACCGTGTCCCAAACGCCATGAACAGCGGGGACAGGGTCATTTTGTAGACCTTAAGCAGGCCATAGATGAACGTGCGGCGCATGCCGGACATGAGTGATGATCCCAATTGGAAAATTCGATTGTGGTTTAGACGCTCAAAGGCAAATCCAGCAAGCCTGATCGGCGGCTGGTTTCCCAAAGAATGGCGACAGGGGCCGTCTTACGCCGCTGCCGCCCGAGCGGTTCGGGTGGTTTCGATCGCTTCGAGAATGGCTTCGAAGGCGAGCATGGTCGACGCGTGACGCGGCGGGTAATCGCGCACACCCTCTAGATGACGCAACTCCCAGAACCGGCCACGCGGGGGGGCGCCGCCCTCTTTCAACATGGCGTGCATTTGATCCCGGACTTCGACCAGTTCGTCGTAAGTGGCCCCAACGGCGTGCTCTGACAGGATCGCTGTTGCGGCCTGGCCCAGGGCGCACGCCTTGGGGTCGACCGCAATCGCTTCGACCGTCTTGTTGTCATCGGCCAGTCTGACATCGACACGGACGGTCGATCCGCAAATCCGGGCAAGCTTCGTGGCTGACCCATGCGCATCTGCAAGGGTGCCGACATTCGGAATGTCAGCCGCGAGCTCCAGAACGCGATTGTGGTACAAGTCTGCCATGAGGCTCATGTCGCCTCGAAACGCTAAAAAATCAAGTCATACGAAAGGGATCAGATTCCAGACCCGGGTCATGACATAGACCGCAGCGCACAGGCTCGCACCTGCCAGGACGAGGAGAAAGCCGTCTCGGGCGGTAATCGCCAGACCGAACAATAACACGGTCAGGCTGGGCAGAACCGGCCCAAGCGGCACAAAGGAGAGCGGGATTGTCACTAGAGCCGCCGCCACGCAGGCCAGCGCGACGACCTGAACAAAGGGACTGCGCGTCAGGAAGGTGAGACGCGGTTTTACGAAACGATCCAGTGTGCCGGCATAGCCTTCTGCGGCAGCCACGCCCTGCACCAGATACTTTCGCGGAAAACTGAACTCGAGCGCCTTTTTCGGCAGCCAGGGATAGGCGCGCCCAAATACCATTTGTATCGCGAATATCAGCGTCACGAGCGCCATCAGGGAGTTTGCGCCTGGGATCAGGGTCAGCGGGCTGATCGAAATAAAGCCGAGCAGCAGAATGACGGGCCCATAAGAGCGGCGCCCAACCGCATCAAGGAGATCGGCAACCGAGATCGTTTCGCCCTCGGTCTCCGAGCAAAGCGATTGCATCAGCGTACGTAAGTCGCGAACCTTATCCATCCGGCAACCTTAGCTGTATTTGCGGTCGCTGCCAGAGTGGAGCGCGATTAGATGTTTCGTTCCCTGGCTTCAGCCATCTTACGAATGAGAGTTCGAACATCGTATTCGTCGTCACCCTCATACCGCGGCGCATACTTGGCGTAGGCTTCCGATATGGTCTCATATCGGTCGCGGACATGCTCCATGTTATAGGCGTGGCTGACAATGTAGGGATTACCGGCCTTCATCTGGGGCATGCAAATTCCAACAAACTCGTCCGCATCCATCGCCATGTGCGCGACGCTCGGATCTCCCAGTTCAGAGCGCACCCATCCGGGCACGATCATGCCCACTGTAATAAAATCGGGAAGGTCCTCGCGCAGGCCTTCCGTCAGGCCATGCACAGCATGTTTCGAGGCGAGATAGGCCGTTGAGCGCGGGACGGCACTGAAAAAGGAGTTTTCTGAGCCGACATTGAATATGGCCGCGGGCGTCCCCTGGTCTCGCATTCTGCGGCCGAAGACCGCTGAGCCGTGCCAGACCCCGAAGAAATTGACATCGAAGAGTTTGCGGACCTCTTCCATCGGCATGTCAGGCAAGGGCTTTCGGCGCGCCGCGATGCCGGCATTGTTGATCAGAACGTCGACCTGGCCGTACCTGTCCCAGGCAAAATCGGCCAGGGCTTCGACACTGTCATAATCTGCCACATCGCAGACGGTGTAGCTCGCCTCCACATCAAGCTGTTTGAGGGCTTCAACTGCTTCCTGAAGGCGGTTTTCACGCTGTTCGCCAATCACGATTTTCGCGCCCTCGCTTCCGAACGCCTTGGCAAACGCGAAGCCAATCCCGGTTGCGCCGCCGGTGATAACGACGACTTTGTCTTTGTAACTTTCCATCTCGCATTCCCCTACGCTGTGTCGGCTTCTGGTGAACTTATCCAAGTGCCGCAGCGTGAGGCCAGATGGTCAGGGGGATTCTGAAAAAGAGTGGAGCCGGGACAGGGTCCCGGCTCCGACTAGCCAAGCGCCAAGATGGGAGGCGGGCGCCGCTAGAACTTGTAGCCGAGACCAACACCGAACAGGACGGGGTCGATGTCCACATCGGCATCCACGGTGGCCCCTAGCGCGGATGTGAAGTCAACGGTCACATCGGTATTGATCCATACTTTCTTGACGTCGACATTAAAGGCCCAACCGCCGGCCTCCCCATCGATGTCATAGTCAAATCCAATCTGAAGCGCAGGTCCGAAGCTTGGGTCATAATCAATGCCATCCGCGACCGATCCTTCGTCCTCGTTGAAGAAGAACGTCGCGTTGATCCCAGCCCCGATATAGGGCTTGAACTGTCCAAACTGCGTGAAGTGATACTGAGCAGTCAGGGTTGGCGGCAACAGCCAGACATCGCCGATCGGCACCGTCGCATCGGTCAGCGCGCCCGGCACCGTCACATTGATCGCATCGACATCGTGCGGTGTTACGCCAAGCACAAGTTCAGCGGCAATATTCTCGTTGAAGAAGTAACTGATATCGAGCTCAGGAATATACTGATCTGAAATGTCGACGCTGCCCGGCAGACCGGCCCCGGCAACACTTAGGGACGCGCCTTCGTCTGGCAGGACACCGACGGCACGAACCCGCACCATCCAAGGATTGTCTTCCGCTTCGGCGATGGGGGCAAAGGCCAAAACGGAAGTGCCCGCCATAAGGGCAGCGCAGAACAGGTTTTTCATGGGTCGGATCTCCTAACCAACTCTAAGGATAGAGCTTGGCTAGACGGCTATTTCAGTTGAGAAAATCGACTGGATTGCCGCGCGGGAATGGGTCGCGCGGCAGACAGGCCCAACTACGTATTCGACCGGATTGTGCTGTGGAACGCGACCCCTGATCCTACCCAGTTAGCAGCTAAACGCGCCGCCAGGTCGCGCCCGTCGCACCGTCCATGATTTCCACTCCTTCAGACGCCAATTGGTCACGAATGCGGTCGGCCTCGGCCCAGTCTTTTGCCGCACGCGCGGCGTTGCGCGCCTCGACCAGGGCATCAATTCTGGCATTCTCGTCGCTGTCTGCGCCATGCTCCCATTCAGACGGCGTTCGGGTGAGCAGGCCGAGGAGCTGACCCGCCGCGAGCAAATCTGCCCGTGCGGTTGCCATGGCCGTCTCGTCCTTTCGATCTGCTGCGCTGTTGGCCTCTCCGGCAAGACGGGAGAGTTCAGCAAGCGCGATCGGGGTGTTGAGATCATCCTGCAGGGCTTTCAGAACACCGCGATCTGACGCGGTGCCGTCCTCTGCCTCCCAAACTCTGCGAAGGGCACCATAGATGCGGTTCAGGGTCGATTTGGCCTGTTCCAGCAGATCGCCGGTCCAATCGAGCGGTGCGCGATAATGGCCGGAGAGCATGGCAAAGCGAATGACCTCGCCGTCCCAGTCTTTCAGAAGATCGTTCAGCAACACGACATTGCCGAGTGATTTCGACATTTTCTCCCCGGCCATGTCGAGAAAGCCATTGTGCATCCAGTAACGCGCCATCTCTTCTCCATGAGCGCATTCGCTTTGAGCGATTTCGTTCTCGTGGTGGGGGAATTGCAGATCGATGCCGCCGCCATGGATATCGATCGTCTTGCCGAGGTGCTTGGCCGCCATGGCCGAACACTCAATGTGCCAGCCGGGGCGTCCGGGGCCCCATTTGCTGTCCCAGATTGCATCCTCCGGTTCACCGGGCTTGGCAAGTTTCCAGAGCGCGAAATCGGCTGGGTCTCGCTTACCAAGGTCAACATCCACCCGGGCACCCGCCTGATTGTCTTCAAGCTTGCGACCAGACAGGCGGCCATAATTCTCCATTTGAGGCACGTTGAAGAACACGCCTGTATCGGTGGCGTAGGCGTATCCTTTTCGCTCAAGCGTTTCGATGATCGAAATCATCTCCTCAATATGGTCAGTCGCCCATGGCACGACGGTCGGTGGAAGCGCATTCACAGCGGCCGCATCGTCGGCATAGATCGCGGCATATTTGTGGGTGATGTCGGTGATCGCCTCGCCTGTCTCCAAGGCGGCCGCAATGATCTTGTCTTCGATATCGGTCACATTGCGGGCATAGATCACAGCGTCTTCGCCATAGGTGAAGCGCAGCAGCCGAAACAGCGTGTCAAACACGATCACCGGCCTGAAATTGCCGATATGGGCGCGGTTATAGACCGTGGGACCACAGACATAGAGCGTCACCCGCGACGGGTCTTGCGGATGGAACACGCGCTTTTCGCGCGCCACGGAATCATAAAGGCGGATTGTCATTGGGCTGGCTCTAGTCTGAATCTGGAAAATTGAAATAGCGATAACGGCCGAGCGCGTGCTTCGCGTCAGCCGATCATACAGCAATAACAGAGAGAAATTGCAGACACAGTTGAGCTCCTAGATCCTTTAACGGCTTTAGCTGCCCAAGGTCTGGAAATCAACACACGCTAAAGCTCACCGAGCTCGATAAGGGACTCTGTGCTCGCCAGGATTGCCTCCTTGGCGGGAATATAGTCGATCCCGAGAACCGTTCTGGACTTGCTGTTATCGTAGGCGCGCTTGCGATCAAGTTCTGGCAGGATCTGTTTCAGGACAGGCTGGATGTTTGATAACAGCCTGACAAACCAGCTCGGCAATTGCCCCTTTGGCAGCTTGCGGTCAGGGTAGGCCTCGCGAAGGATATCTCCGATTTGCGCATAGGAGAGCACTTTCTCGCCGAGAATGAACCGCTCCCCTGCAGCTTCGGGCACCTCCATTGCTTGCACATGCGCTCTCGCAACATCCCTGACATCGACGATGCCGAAGGTGAGCTTGGGATAAGCCGGAAGCTTGCCTTGCATCGGTTGCTGCACCAGCTCAAGCGAGGCTGAAACATCCGCGCTCATGGCTGGACCCAAGACCGCAACCGGGTTGATCGTGGTAAGTTCCAGACCTGCCCCTTCGCCCGTAACATAGTCCCACGCAGCCTTTTCTGCGATCGCTTTTGAGCGCGTATAAGCTGTGTTGTCTTTGATGTTGTCCGGATTGGACCAATGAGTTTCGTTGAGAACCGCAGGGCGGCTATCGCCCCAGCCATAGCCAATCGCTGCAAATGAAGACGTCATCACAGCCCGCTTGACCCCGGCGGCCTTCGCAGCCTTCAGGGCGCGCAGAGCGCCATCTCTTGCGGGGACAATCAGCTCATCTGCATCTTTCGGCAGCTCATTCGGGATCGGTGAGGCTAGATGCTGCAAATAGGTGACGCCGTCCATCGCTTCGGCCCAGCCGTCATCGCTCGTGAGGTCTGCGGCGACCAGCTCAATATCGACCGGTTTTCCGGCATAGGTGCTGAGGACAGCCGTGAGCTTATCCGCTTTCTCAGGGGACCGGGCGGTGCCTCTGACGCGGTATCCCTTGTCTATAAGAGCCAGAATGGTGTGCGAGGCGATAAATCCGGTCGCGCCGGTCACGAGAACCCTGGTCATGGGGGCAACTCCCTGTTTTCGGAGAAGTGTGAACGATCCGGTCCTCGCTCACAAGAGCGCCCTCTAGATCTTCGACCTTTTCACCCGCTCGCGCCAGCCAATGTAGAGCGTGGAGCTGACAATGATCAGCGCCCCAAACCAGACATTAAGCCCCGGTACGAGGCGGAATACGGCGAAGTCCGCTACCGCTGACATGGGCAGGCGCAGGTAATCTATGGGTGACAGAAAGGAGGCATCGCCAACGCTCATGGCGGAGATGAAACAGAACTGGCTGACAAATCCAAACGCGCTCATGGCCGCGATCAATCCCCAATTCTGCAGCGAGACGTCTTCCCAGAAGACAAACAGGAACGGCCCAAGCAGCAGGCTTGAAAACAGGTTGGCGTAAAGCAGGAGTGTCATCGCGGGCAGCTCCGCACTCAAAAACTTCACCAGTACAATCGCTGCGGCAAGCGTGAACGCGCTGACGAGCGCAACGAGGCTGCCAAAGTCAAAACCGAGCTCGGAGAGTGCACCAGGCTGCCAGAAGGTGAACACGCCGGGAACCACCATGACAATCACGCCGAGAAATCCCGCCGCAACCGCGCCCCAGCGATGGAAACCAACATATTCGCGCAAAGCGACGGCCGCAAGTATCGTCACAAAGAGCGGACGCGTGAAACTGATCGCATTGAACTGGGCCAGCGTCAGGGTGAAGAAATCCGACACAGCGATAATCGCCAGTGTGAAACCAAGCGTACCAAACAGGCTGCGCAGCACCAGCAGACCGGGGCGGTTGGTCCGCATCGTGCTGAATCCGATCACCGCAACGAACGGAACCGCAAACCACATACCCAGAAAGGCTCGCCAAAAGGCCAGGAAGACCGGATGGACGTCTGCAGACAGTAATTTGTTAAGCAGCAGGTAGACAGTGAACCCAACCCCGGAGAAGATCATCAGAATCGCGCCCTGCAGGTTCCCAGACAGGCCAAATCTGCTAGGCTGTAGGTGATCTGATGCTGCCTCCTTGTCCTCCATGCTGAAATTCTCCGCTGCTGATCTGGAAGCCATAGACCGTCTATGGCGATCTGTCCCACCCGATCACGTTTGGACGGGATGGTCGGCCTGTGGGGACATGCCGGAGCAGGTCAATCTGTACCGTACCCGGGCGCACTGGCGAAAGTTTCCTCTGCTGAAGACGAAGGACGGATTTTCTCTGTTTGATGATCGTGGGACTAAAATACTGGAAGCCCCCTCGCTCGACGCTGTGTTGAAACAGGTTGAGAAAATTCCAGGACTTGAGCCCTGACCAGGACTTAGTCTGACGCCTTCATCGCGGCCGCCATTTGTTCAGCCTGCTCTGCGGTTATGCCTAAGGCCTCCAGAACAGGCCCGACGGCCGCTTCATCCCAGCTGTGCCGGGGGCCAACCGTGATCCCGCCATCAACCACGAACTCGCCGCCCGTGATGAACCCGCCATCATCGGAGGCAAGGTAAGCAGCGATTTTGGCGATGTCTTCGCCCTGCCCGATGCGTCCGACCGGCTGCATCGAGCCGCCATTCTGGGCGATCATGGCGGACATCTGATCCGCCTGTTCGCGGGGCAGGCCGAGCGAGGCACCAAAGATCGACGTGGCGATAAAGCCGGGCAGGATCGCGTTGACCCGGATCTTGTGTTTGGCGAGTTCTGCGGCGGCGAGCTTTGAGAAGTGCGCAACGGCCTTCTTGGCGACGGAGTAGGTAATCGGCGCATAACCGGCGCCTATCGCAGAGATGGAAGATGTGTTGACGATCGACCCACCCCCGCGCCTCTGCATCAACGGAACGGCGAGATGGCTGCCGACAAATACCGACTTGAGGAGGACGTCCATCGTGGCGTCATAGCCCGGGATATCCAGATCCTCGACACCACTCGGGGTCCCGCCATGCCCGGCATTGTTCCATAGAATGTCGAGGCCGCCAAAGGCCTCTTCGGCTGTGTTGATCAGCGCCTTCAATTCGGCCTCATCGGTGACATCGCAGTGTTGGTAGACAACCGAATCAGGGCCGAACCGCGCAGCCAGCGCCTGCCCCTTATCATCCTGGACGTCTCCCGCCACGACTTTCGCGCCCGCTTCGACAAACACTTCAACCCCGGCCAGCCCAATACCACTTGCTGCGCCGGTGATGACGGCAACTTTTCCGCTGAGATCAACCATAGCTTCCTCCCGTTTTCCTCAGCCCACGCGCTCATCCTGATCACGTCAAGCCGGTCCGTCGGGGCATTCAGGCCTGCGGCGACTAGATTCGGACTGAAATCGGATTGAACTGCGGCCGCACAGATGGCGGCGGCGCTTCCCCGCGAATGTGTTGGAGCAGAGTGTAATGGTCCGGCAGGGCGTTGAGAAAACCCTGCGTGCGTTGTTTGCGCAGCATCACATAGCGATCCCATAAAGTCTTCGGGAACCCTACGGCCTGCATATAGGTGCGTCCCTTATAGAAGCCCTTCCCCATCAGCGCTGAGAGGTAGGAATTGGCTGTGAAGAAGGTGTTGCCTGCGAGGTCAAGCGGGTCGGGCATCGTGTCCTTCCAGAGTTCCAGCTTGGCCTGCAACGTCTCCGGGATTTCGAGCTCGTGGCGTACGGTCCGCCAAAACTCTGAATCATCGCGATTGCTGAGATAGAACATCATCGCGATGAAATCGACAATCTCGCTATAGAGCATGTCGACCTGCTCATTGTAGCGGCGCTCAACCGCCGGGGAGAAATCTGTGTTCGGCAGATATTTCACCAGCCAGGCCAGACCGAGCTGAACCGAATAGATCGCTGTCGCTTCAAGCGGTTCCACGAAACCACTCGACAAGCCGATCGCCAGGCAATTTTTGACCAGAGAGCGCCGAGTCTTGCCGATCCGCATGCGAATGATCCGCGGCTCGATCGTGTCGGCAATCGGTCCGCAATGGGCTTTGAACTCAGAGATGGCCTCATCGTCTGAAATAAACTTGCTGGAATAGATGTAGCCAGACCCCACCTGGTCGAACAATGGCACCCGAAACGACCAGCCGGCCTTCATACCCGTGGCCCGTGAGGTTGGCTCAATCTTAGTTGGATCTTCATGGGGCAGGCGGGAGACGACAGCCCGGTCGTTCAGCAGATAATTGTCATAGCTCTCGAACGGCTCGCCCATGGCCTTGCCGATGATGATGCTGGCAAAGCCGGAGGCATCAATCACGAACTCAATCGGATGGTCGCCATGCTCTTCCAGCGACAGCGAGCGAACGAAGCCCCGCTCGTCGAGATTCACGTCTGTCACCTGATCCAGGATATGATTGACACCAAGTTCGCGTCCCCGCTCGGCCAGCATTTTCGCCAGCTCCACCGCGTTCATATGATAGGAATATGGAACATCGGCCTGATAGTCGCCTTTGCCGATCGCCCTTGGCCCTTTGTTCGCGCGAATGATCGCCGGGCAAACCGACATTGCTTCGGTATAGCCTTCGCCGATGGGGCCGCCGCCCGGATGCATCGCGAACTGCGAGAAAAGAAATCCCGGGTTGAGCCCTTCAATGTCGCTTTGGGTGTAAAAGGGATTGACCCAGGAGATGGGTTCGCCGTCAGAATCAACATTCCAGTTCTTGAACCAACCGCTCAGTTTGAACGTGACATTGCAGCGGCGAATAAACTCCGATTCATTGATGCCGAGAAAGCGCAGCAAATCTGCCATTGGCCGCGCTGTCGACTCGCCGACGCCGACAATTCCGATCTTCTCGCTTTCAATCAGGGTGACGCGAAACGTACCGGCCTTGATCAGCGGCTGAAACTTTCTTGCCAGAAAACAGGCCGATATCCAGCCTGATGTGCCGCCTCCCACAATCGTCACGTCTTGAATCGGTCGTCCCATAACCGCCTCCCATTTTTTTGGGGGCAGTATAGGTCAGCGACAGCCTATTGGGAAATTCCGCCGGTCTATGATGCCGTGCAGCTCGCTTCAAAACGAACAGCCACGAAGTGGGCTGGGTCACCATTGGAATAGTTCAGAGTGTAAACCGACTCTGATTGAGAGACGCAGCGGCCCATAGCTTCGGCTTCCCGCAGCAGATTGTCTCGAACGGTCATGGCCGGTGGGATACAGGCGTCGCCCAGCAGCTCACAGCGTTGTTCCGGGCTGCCCCGATCTTCCATATTGATCAGGTAGACAACCGGATAGGCTGATGCGTCCGTTGGCAGGACCATTGGCGTTTCGGGTGGGTGCAGGTTCTGTGTGCCAAATGACATGACATAGCTCGGCTCGGCATAGCCAACGGCCAGAATACGTTCCGGGCTCGCACGGCCATCTTCGCAGATCTCGCTCGGAACGCCGCAAACCTGCTGCAAGGCGAAGCGCGCGCTTTCTGTCGGCTGGGCCCAAAGCTGGGTTGGCAGAACATGGATCCGGGCATGCCAACCGAGAAACAGGCTGGTGAGGATCCCGAACACCGCCGTCAGACCGATGCGGCGGGCGACAAAGGTCACGGTCGAGGCAACAAATACCGCGATGCCGAGCCCCCAAAATCCAAGTGGGAAGTTCACATAAGCCGCCCATTGATCGATCACGGTCTCGGGCGCCACGGTTTTGAAATCGCCTGCCGCTTCGGTTTTGATCAGACGCGCGGCAAGTGGCGAACTGACGAAAATCAAGAGGACCCCGCCGAACAGATAGACCGCGAAACTGGCCCATTTCGATACGGGCAGCTTCAGCCCGTCCATCATCTTCAGTCCAACCCAGCCGCAAAGCAGCGCATAGGCGGGGTAGGCCGGGAGGATGTAATGGCTGAGCCGAGTCGGCATCAGTTCGAAGAACAGGGTGGTGAGCACCGCCCAGGCGACCAGAAAGCGGAGGGCTTGAACTTCTTCGGAAACGGGCTCGGCACCTGCATTGGACCAGCGATTTTGCCATTCGGGCCGGGTGCTGAGCCACCAGAAACCGATGATGACGAGCCCGGCATAGGCTGACGGCGAACCATTGCCGAGCTCATCTGGCAGGACCCAGGTCGCAAAGGCGGTGAGCGCGCCAAGAGCCGCAAAAACAAACAGGGCGTCTGTGCCGCGCTTGATGGCGATATCGCTGCCGCCGCGCAGCGTTTTCCAGGCCAGTGTGGTACCGGGAATCAGCAGGAAGACGGCCGGGAAGAACCAGACCGGAATATGGCTCAAGTGGTAAAGCGGCCAACCGGCATGCCCTTCCGAAGCTCCCACAAATTTGTCTTTTAGATCCTTGCCTACCGCGCCTTGAAGAAAGGTTCCATCGGTCGCAAACTGGATCGCAATCAGCCAGGGCAGGAACATGGCCGCTGCGAGCGCCGGGCCGGGCCACCAGATCAAGGGGCGCCACCAGTCCCCGCCTCGCCCTTCGCCCGCTTTCGCCCAGACCCAGGCACCGAACCCGGCATAGGCTGCGACCATGGGCGTTACCGGGCCCTTGATCAGTAGGCCGCACCCCATGGCAAACCAGAATATCAGCGCCATGCGTTTAGGGTTCTTGGCCTCGCCCTTATAGAGGTAGGCGAGCGCGCCAACGCCCCAGGTTGTGAGGAAGATCAGCACACCATCTGTTTTCGACACATGCGCTTCACTGGTGACCAAAAGCGTCGCGCCGAACAGCGCCGCACCGAGAAACGCAGCGCGTCGTCCGACCAGAACCAGACCGCACCAGAAGGTGGCCAAAGTCGCGAGCGAGACACCAATCCAGCTCGGCACGCGATAGGTCCAGATTTCAAGCTTGTCCTCATCACCGAGCAGCAGGGTAGAGCCAGCCTGAAGCCAGTGGATGCCAGCCGGTTTCTTGTTCCGAAACTCATCCTGATAACGGATGATCAGATAGTCACCGGTTTCTATGTACTGCTTGGAGGCTTGAGCGAACCGGCTCTCGTCACGATCCAGCGCTGGCAGTTGAAACACGCCCGGCGCCCCAGCGGTGAAGGTTATCGCAAACAGTATGAACCAGGCTTTCCAGCCAGATGACAATCGCTCGAGCAGGGTCATGAAAACATTTCTATTCCGCCTGACGGGAGTTGAATAGCGCTACTAGGCAGCCTAGCGTCAATTGAAAAGCGGAATTGATGGGAATTGGCATGAGCGCTTGGTTCAAAATGGATCTTTGGAAACGTGTGATGATCGGGCTTGTTCTCGGCCTCGCCGTTGGTCTGGGCATTCGACAGGGGCTGGATCCCGAAGCGGCTCGGCAGGCTGCGGGCTATTTCAAACCATTTGGCGATGCGTTCATGAACCTGATCCGCATGCTGGTCGTACCGTTGATCTTCACCACGCTGGTTGCAGGTGTGCTGGCCATGGGCGACCCGAAGAAGCTTGGCAGTCTCGGTGGGCGCACCATCGGGATCTATATGGTCACCACGCTGTTTGCGGTCACGATCGGCTTGATTGTCGGGACAATCATACAGCCCGGGGCGAGCTATGACCTGTCGAATGTCTCAGCCGAAGATGTCGCTCGAACCATGGAACGCCTGGAGGCTGGCGGCGGCATGGAACAACGCACCGTCTTTGAACAGATTACCAATACGCTGCTCGCCATCATCCCCCCAAACCCTGTCGCTGCGATGGTTCAAGGTGATGTCCTCGCCATCATTTTCTTCGCAATCCTGTTCGGGGTCGGCGTGATGATGGCTGGGGAGAAAGGCCGGCCCGTCGCCGAGTTTTTTGAGAGTGCGTCTGAGGCCGTCTTGAAGCTGACGCTTCTGGTTATGGAAACCGCGCCTTTCGGTGTCTTTGCCCTCATGGCCTGGGTCATGGCTGATCAAGGACTGCAGGTCGTGTTCGCGATGGGCTGGATGACTTTGGCGCTGTATGTTGCCTGCCTCATCCATATTGCGATCACCCATGGGGGATTGCTGAAATTTATAGGGAATCTGCCGCTGCTGCCTTTCTTTCGCGGGGCAACCGATGCCCAAGCGGTCGCGTTTTCGACCTCATCCAGCAATGCCACATTGCCAATGACCATCAGTGTCGCCGAGACCAATCTCGGCATCAAGAAAACGGTCGCCGGGTCCGTGCTGCCGCTCGGCGCGACCATCAATATGGATGGCACCGCCTTGTATCAGGGGCTGATTGCACTGTTTGCGGCCCAGGCGCTTGGCATTGAAATCAGCATTGGCATGTATGTCACGGTCGCCCTGATGGCGACGCTGGTCTCGATCGGCACGGCGGGCATCCCATCCGTCAGCTTGTTCCTTGCAACCACAACGCTCGGTGTGGTTGGCGCCACACCGGATCAGATGGCGCTGATCCTGACCCCGCTTTTCGCCTTTGACCGGCTGCTCGACATGATGCGAACAGTGACCAACATAACAGGGGATCTGGCGGTCGCGTCTGTAGTAGCGAAGGCCGAAGGCGAGATTGACGAAGAGGTCTTCCGGGCGCGTGACAATCTCTCGGCGCACATTGATGATCGCGAGCCTGCGGTCTAGAGCCCTTTCTTTCCAAATAGGATCTGTTTGGAAAGAAAGGGCTCTAGGACTGCATGGCCTCGCGGACAATCTGTCCAACCAGTTGCGCCTCGGCGGCCCGCGGAGACCTCGACCGCCAAGCAATGCCGATTTGCCGGCCAATCAAGGGCCGATCGAACGCCCTCAGCTCAACATCAGTCCCTGCGGTCACACCGCCATCAACCGCAATTCTGGGCAGGAGTGAGATGCCCAAGCCGCCCGCGACCATGTGGACAAGCGTCGGCAAACTGGTCGCGGTGACATCCGCACCGGCGCGTCGATCAGGCAGGCGGCATACCGACACCGCATGATCACGCAGGCAGTGCCCGTCTTCGAGCAACAGAACGTCTTCATCGCCGAGATCCTGCGACACAAGCTTGGGCTTGCGCATCAGGTCATGATCGGGCGGCACGACCAGCAGGAACTCGTCATCAAACAAGTCCTGTGTCTCAATTCCCACCGCTTCCCAGGGCAGAGCGATCAAAGCCGCATCAAGCTGGCGTGCCCGGAGACTGTCCAGCAAGCGGTCGGTCTGGTCCTCTCGCAGGTAAAGCTTCAGATCGGGATGTGCATCGCGGATCGCCGCCAGGGTTTTCGGCAACAGAAACGGCGCAATCGTGGGTATCGCCCCAAGCCGAAACGGACCGGCCAAAGGCGCCCCGGCCTGACGGGCGGCGGAGACAAGGTCTGCGCTGTCGGCGAGAATGCGCCGCGCACGGTCAACGGTTGCAACGCCCGGATGGGTCAACGACGCCCCGCGTGCCTCTCGCTCAATCAACTGAACTCCCAGCAGGGATTCAATCTCCTTGATGGCGGAGGACAGGGTCGGCTGTGTGACATTGCATGCGTCGGCTGCGCGAGAGAATGAGCCGTGATCAGCGACCGCACACAAGAATTCAAGCTGCCTGAGCGTTGGAAGATGCATAGGCCGTATCTATGGCAAGCCACCGAAACATCAATTCTCCATCTGGCACCAAGACCCGTACACTGCTTCCTATTGTGACCCAGATTGCGCTTGCCTCACCCGAAACTTGGGTCAATGTAGGTCACATGGAACTGAACGAGCCGGGCCTGGAAAACAGCCGCGTCAAGCTGGAACGCTTTGGAGAGACGCATCGCGAACCGCTGCGCGAGACCACTGCGGTGGAGTATATGTGGCAATCCATGCCCGCAATTCAGCGGGGTGCCGGGTTCGATGCATATTTCGACCATGCCTTACGCCAGACTGAATGCGGAGAGATGGTTGCGTTCGCCATCCTCGATCCGACTGATCATGACAGGTTTGTTGGGGTGACCGCCTTTCTGGAGCCTCGTCGCATCCATCGCCGTGTAAAACTGGGTTATACTTGGATTGCGCCGCATCTGCGCGGCAAAGGGGTCTATGCGGCGGTACAATCGCTGCTCATTCAGCGCGCGCTGGACTGGGGCGCACGCCGCCTCTCCTGGCATATTGAGGCCTCGAATGAGCGTGCCGTTCGGGCGATTGAGGCGCTGGGGGCCGTCAAGGAAGGCGTACTGCGCCAGAGGCTACGTTACAGCGACGGCGAGTGGGCCGACATTGTGGTCCTGTCCATGTTGCGGGAAGAAGCCAAGGAGGCCGTTCGAAACCTCAACGCACGACTGGCCGAACTCGACGCTTGATTCTCACCGCTGAACATGCTTTAGCGCCCGAATATTCAGCGCAATCGTAACAGCGCACGTTGACCAGCTCATGAAGCTGGCGATGTCCCCCACTCGGCGAAGGCTCGCTCAGTGGGGCGCTTTTGCTTTGTTCTGAGACCTGGAATGCTTATCTTTTCATCATGGAAAGATCAGCAAATGGAGCGACGCGATGTTTGACGCGCTGACAGACCGCCTCGGCGGGGTATTTGACGGACTTCTCGGGCGCGGTGCGCTGACCGAGAAAGAGGTCACGGCTGCGCTGCGCGAAATCCGAGTGGCCCTGTTGGAAGCCGATGTCGCGCTTCCGGTGGTGAAAGACTTCATCGCCTCGATCAAAGATAAAGCGGTCGGCGAGGACGTCATCCGCTCGGTGAAACCGGGCCAGCAAGTGGTCAAGATTGTCCATGATGGGCTGGTCGACCTGCTCGGCGGAGAAGACGCCGATACGGGCCTGCGCGTCGACAGCCCACCTGCCGTGGTGATGATGGCGGGCCTGCAAGGCTCGGGTAAGACCACCACGACGGCGAAGATCGCGGCGCGCCTCGCCAAACGCGACAAGAAGAAAGTCCTGCTCGCCTCGCTCGACACGCGCCGCCCAGCGGCGATGGAGCAGCTCGCCATTCTGGCTACCCAAGTCGGTGAAGGCGTGTCCTCCCTGCCGATCATCAAGGATCAGAGCCCGGCAGAGATCGCCCGGCGCGCGCTGCAGGCCGCCAAGCTGGGCGGTTATGATGTCGTCTTCCTTGATACGGCAGGGCGGACCTCGATTGACGAGCAGATGATGGCTGAGGCGAGTGAGATCGCCAGGATCGCGATACCGAATGAAACCTTGCTGGTGGCAGACTCACTGACCGGTCAGGACGCGGTAGAGACGGCGCGGCGCTTCCATGAGCGTTTGCCGCTGACAGGTCTGGTTCTAACCCGGATGGACGGCGACGGGCGCGGCGGTGCAGCGCTCTCTATGCGGGCCGTGACCGGTCTGCCGATCAAGTTCCTCGGCACAGGTGAAAAGCTCGACGGGCTGGATGCCTTTGATGCCAAACGCCTCGCAGGCCGGA
The DNA here is from genome assembly GCA_030066975.1 of Henriciella sp. GTDB lineage: Bacteria > Pseudomonadota > Alphaproteobacteria > Caulobacterales > Hyphomonadaceae > Henriciella. Next base: position 324,339 of record JASJAO010000001.1, read on the forward strand.
TCCTCGGTCAGGGCGACATTGTCTCTCTGGTGGAGAAGGCAGGTGATCAGCTGGATGCTGAAAAAGCCGAGAAGATGGCCAAGAAAATGGCCAAAGGTCAGTTCGACCTGGATGATCTGGCTCAGCAGCTGCAGCAGATGCAGAAAATGGGCGGGCTTGGCGGCATTATGGGCATGTTGCCGGGCGCCAAGAAGGCGAAACAGGCGCTCGATGCCTCAGGGATGGACGACAAGGTCATCGCGCGTCAGGCCGCAATCATCTCCTCCATGACCAAGAAGGAACGCGCGAAACCCGCCCTGCTCAATGCGTCCCGCCGCAAGCGGATTGCTGCCGGTGCCGGGGTTACTGTGCAGGACGTCAACCGCGTCCTGAAAATGCACAAGCAGATGGCCGGCATGATGAAGAAGCTCGGCAAGGGCGGCATGAAAGGCATGATGGGCGCGATGAGCCAGATGGGCGTCAGCCCGCAGGACATTGCCAAAATGGGCAAAGGCGCAGCGATGCCAGGTGGCGGCCTGCCAGGTCTCGGCGGCGGTGCACCGGGCGGTCTTCCTGGACTGGGGGGGCCGAAGAAGTGACCACACAGTCTTCTAAAACGCGCGGCACTTTCGCTTATGTTCACACAACTGAACATGGAACTGTACTCATCAGCGAAAACGTCGACCGCTGGTGGCAGATCTATTTCGAGGAACGCTGGTCTGGCGATCATGAAGTGGAATTGCTTGGCACCTATCCATCCGTAGGAAGCGCCATTGAGGCGGCAAGGAGTGGCTTGGTGGACACTCCAGAAATCGGTGTCGATTTAAAGGATATGGACCTGCCAGAAGATCCAAATCAGTGGTTACAACATCGGAACCGTCTGCCCGCATGACCTCCCCCATCGACCAACTCGAACAGTATCGCGAAAGCATCGACAATCTCGATGCAATTCTGCTGCACACGCTGGCGGAGCGATTCAAAGTCACCCAGGCTGTCGGTAAGCTGAAGGCCGAGCATGATATGCCGCCGGCCGACAAGACGCGCGAAGCCCAACAGATTGCGCGGCTACGCTCGCTTGCAGCAACCAGCGGGCTAGACCCGTTCTTTGCCGAAAAATTTCTGAATTTCATCGTGGCGGAAGTGATCCGCCATCACGAAAAAATCCGCGGGCAAGCCCCGCACCCCGAGACGCCGAACACCTAGGAGATAAACATGGCCCTCAAAATCAGACTCGCGCGAGGCGGGTCAAAAAAACGTCCTTTCTATTCAGTTGTTGTTGCCGACAGCCGCATGCCGCGCGATGGCCGCTTTATTGAAAAGATCGGCACCTATGATCCACGCCTGCCTAAAGACAGTGAAGCCCGTGTCAAAGTCGACGCCGAGAAGGCCGCTGCCTGGATCAAGAAAGGCGCCAAGCCAACCGATCGTGTCGCACGCTTCCTGAGCCAGATGGAAGTTGACGGCAACCAGGTCTACGCTTGGAAAGCGGGCAACAACCCGCAAAAAGGTGAGCCGGGCGAGAAAGCCAAAGAGCGCATTGAAGAGAAGGCCGAGAAGGAAGCCGCCCGTAAGGAAGCTGAAAAAGAAGCCAAAGCTGCTGCTAAAGCTGCCAAGGAAGAAGCCAAGGCGGCGAAAGAGGCTGAGAAAGCCGCTGCTGAAGAGGCCCCGGCCGAAGAGGAAAAATCCGAAGAGTAGTTTCGGTTTTCTATCCGTTTCGAGAGGCCCGCGTTTACCCGACGCGGGCTTCCTTTTTTGGGCTTGTGCGGTCAAAAAACCATGAGCTAGCCTTGGATTTCGAATGCGAGGCACGATGACAGACATCACACAGGTTGGTCCCGAATTTGCCCAACGGCTTGCCGACCTTTGGGCCACCACATTCAACCAAGCCTATTGCGATCTCCATACCGCTGAGAACATCGCAGCCTATTGTGCGACGAATTTCACAGTGGATAGGGCGGGCGCAACGCTGGCCGACCAAGACACGGTCTGCAAGATCGCCGGTCCAACCGACGCACCGCTTGGATTTTATGTCCTCTGCTCAACGCCCTGCCCGATTCCGACGAAAGGTTCAGGCTTTGAGCTCAAACAGATTTATCTGCTGGAGGCTGCGTATGGCACCGGGCTGGGGCGTCGATTATTCGATGACGCGGTGGACACCGCCGGGGGTCTCGGAGCTGATCATGTGTGGCTAGGGGTTTCGGACCGCAATCCGCGGGCGCAGCGTTTCTATCAGAAGCTGGGGTTTGACAAAGCCGCGGCCGGGCCGGTGCTGGAAGTTGGGTCTGACCGGCTGCCCTCAAGCATCATGGTCCTGGCCGTAAGCTAGTCGGCAAGAAACTCCGCCAGTGCGGTCAGGTCTGCCAGCCCAGCCTCTATGTCGACCCGCTGCGGGCTCGCGACAAGTTCGGCCCGCACAGGCTGAATCAGCAGGAGATGGCGCACGCTGGCCACAACGACCGAGAGGCCGCGCGCCAACGTATCAGGGGTCACATGCCAAGCGAGCCCGCGCGGGTGCATGAAACTGTTTCGGCACTCCACCAATCGATCAAAATCGCGCCGCGCGGCTGCCGTGAGCGGTAAGGTATAAGGCGGCGGCAATCGGTCTTTAGACGCCGCCCGCAGAAGAAGTTCGCTCGCCCCGGTCTGCGCCGGAATGGTATCGCCCGCCGCTTTCAAAGCGAGGACGGCCGCCTGTTGGGCGAGGGCGCAAGCACCGGTCACCAGCCAGGCAGCGCTGCCCGGCGATTCCAGCGCAAGACCCGAATGGACAACGCAGAATTTCAGTGTGGTTGCAATCTGCTCGGTTGGATCAAGTGCTGGAATCGCCATTATGTTTCTGGTCGGCGCAAACGCCTCTGTGGTCAATCCTGCAGCGCGTCGATCCTTGCCTTCACGGCGGAAAGCTTCTCCTCAGAGTCGGCCATGAGTTGGTCTGCAGCGATGACCTCAACATCCGTGATGCCGACAAACCCCAGCGCGTGCAGGACATAAGGCGTTGCAAAATCGATGTCTGATCCGGATGGCGTTCCACCCGAGGCAATCACCACATAAGCTCTCTTGCCTTCAAGCAAGCCGATGGGGCCGCTTTCTGTATATTTGAAGGTTTTGCGCGCTCGGCTGATCTGGTCGATCCACGCCTTGAACGTGCTTGGCACGCCGAAATTATAGACGGGAACGCCAAACACAAGCGTGTCCGCCGCTTCGAGCTCTGCGATGAGTTCATCAGAACCTGACAAGACATCCTTTTGAGCGTCAGACCGTTGATCTTCCGGGGTGAAGTTCGCATTCACCCAATCTTCGCTCACCGGGTCAAGCGGGTTAAGGCCAACATCTCGATCAATGATCGTGTCATCAGGCGACGACAATTTATCGATAATGGCGTCAACCAAAGTGCGGGAATGTGAACCGGATGAGCGAGCCGATGCGTTAAGTTTCAAGAATGTGCGGGCCATGCCTGCCTCCGTATTGTTGATGGAGGCAATATGCGATCGCCCAAACCTGGAAACAGGCTGGATGCGCTACAAACTGCTATGCGAATTCTGCATAAATAGGCTTATTGCGGGGCAAGCGCTTCGTTCAAGAGCGCTGCGATTTCCGGCAATGCCTCCGTCGGGGGACGGTCAATATAGCCTTCCTCACGCATGAAGCCGCGGACGATGCCATCATTGCTGATCCAGACAATCGCGGGGTGTGGCACACCGTCAAAGCGGCTTCCCGGTGTCATTTCGGTGTTCCGGAGCGCGAAAGCGTCGATCATGGCTGAGCCTGTGTCGGACAGAAGCGTATAGGACACATCGCTCTCGGCATCGAAGTCCGCGAGCAATTCAGGGCTGTCATAGGTAATCAGGCTCAAAGCCCAGCCAGCCTCCGCCAGTGTTTCGTCCACATCGTCCAATTCAAGCGCCTGCTTCTTGCAGTAAGGGCACCAATCGAGAGACCGACTGAACACCAACACGGCACCATTCCCACCTGAAATCTCCGCAAGACCAACTGTATCGCCTGCGCTTGTTATCGCGGTCAGGGCGGGCGCTTCATTGCCGACAACGGGGCCAATCTCTGCAGGATCAGTCTCCGCAGAGGCCAAAGGTGCGGCGACTACAAATGCGACAGATGCGAGCATGGAACGCAACATGGAACTCTCCCCATTTCAGTGCTGTCATATCTTATGGCGACTAAGCATGACCGACGAATGACAAAAGCGTTATCGCAGACTTACGCTATGAACGCAAAAACCCCCGCCTTTTGGGGGCGGGGGCTTGAAATAGGTCGAAGCAGTGTCTCTGGCCCTAGGCGAGAGACGGCTCCATCGCTTTACAATCGTTTACCAGGCCCTGAACCGCGGCGACGGACGCATTGAACATCGCCTGTTCGTCCTCGTTGAAGTCGAATTCAACGACTTTTTCGGTGCCACCGGCGCCGATCAGCGTCGGCACGCCCACATACATGCCATCGACACCATACTCACCCTGGCACCAGCTTGCAGACGGGAGAACGCGCTTCTGATCGAACAGGTAGGATTTCGCCATCGCGATCGCAGACTCAGCCGGCGCATAATAGGCGGAGCCGGTCTTAAGAAGCGCAACAATCTCGCCGCCGCCTTTGCGCGTGCGCTCAACAATGCGGTCGAGTTTCTCCTGGCTGATCCAGCCTTGCTTGACGAGCTCTGGAAGCGGAAGGCCGCCAACTGTAGAGTGGCGCACCATCGGCACCATGCTGTCGCCATGGCCGGCGAGTGTCCAGGCATGGATGTCTGCCACGGAGACGCCAGTGGCTTCGGACAGGAAGTAAGCGAAGCGAGAGCTATCCAGCACGCCCGCCATGCCAACCACCATGTTGGTCGGCAGGCCTGAGAACTGTTGCAGCGCCCAAACCATCGCGTCTAGCGGGTTGGTGATACAAATCACAAAAGCATTCGGGCAATTGGCCTTGATGCCTTCGCCAACCGCCTTCATCACGCCGAGGTTCTTGGACACGAGATCGTCGCGGCTCATGCCCGGTTTACGCGGAAAACCAGCGGTGACGATACAGACGTCAGCACCTGCGATATCGGCATAGTCGTTGGCGCCCTTCAAATCGACCGAAGCATTATAAACCGGTGTGGACTCGGCAAGATCAAGCGCCTTGCCTTGGGGTAGGCCTTCGAAGATGTCGAACAGAATGATATCGCCCAGCTCTTCGCGCGCAGCGATGTGGGCGAGCGTGCCGCCAATCATCCCGGAACCAATCATCGCAATCTTTTTTCGAGCCATTTCAAACGTCCTTATCTTGCCAAGTCGAAATCTGGCAGACCCCTAAACGAGCCAGTCGCGGCGCGCAATGCGACGGGATAAAATGTCGCTGGATTTGCTGAACGAACTCAGGCATTTAGACTTGATGATTCCGACCGTCAGCCGCTCTCCCGTGCCGCCCTCTGCGTGTAATCTCGCCAAAGCGATCGAGCTGATTGGTGATCGATGGACCTTGCTTATTCTCCGATCGGCCTTGTTCGGCGTCCGGCGCTTTGACGCGTTCCAGGCTGAGCTTGAGATCCCGCGCACGGTCCTTTCGGGTCGACTGAAGGCCCTGGTTGAAGCGGGCGTTCTGGAGAAGACAAGCTACAAGATGCCCGGCAAACGGCCCCGCGCGGAATATGTGCTGACCGAAATGGGCGAAAGCCTGCGCCCCATCCTGATTGGATTGACGCAATGGGGTGACCGTTGGGTCTCGAAAGATGGCGCGGCGCCGATCGGGTTTACCGATGGTGTCACACGTGAGCCGGTGCGGGCGGGTCTGGTCAATGCGCAGGGACGCGAAGTGCCGGCAAATCGGATGCGGATCAAGCTCCGGCGGTGAGACCTAAAGCTAGCGCGCCTTACCCCAGACTTTCAGGGGGTCAAAGGCGCCGGTTTCAGCGGCGCGTTGCAGGTCCGCGATTTGCTGATTGACCGGGCTTTCGGCCGGACTGTCGGTTTGGTTGCCATAGATCGCATCATCGAGGCGGCAGATGCGCTCGAACAGGTTCTCAGCACGCTCCACCAGATCAAGGAAAACCTCAGGCATACCGCGCCCGCGCTGGGCCTCGGCATTCAGGGCCGGATCGTCCCTTGAAATCCTGTACTTCTGCTGGCGCGCATCATCGCGCTCCATATCGCCATCGCGAACAGCTTTCTGCATGACCAGCCAGCTGGCCGCCTGCATCAGGCGGGTGGTCAGCTCCATACTCCAGGCGGCGTAAGTGAGGCTCGCCTCTCGCGGCAGCGTCGAGGACAATTTGCGGCCCGGCCCATCCAGATAGGACGCGGTCTCTTCAACCAGCGCCATGCCATCCACGAAAACGCGTTCAAACACTTTGCCTTCAGTAAAGGTCAGGTCGGTTTCGGCGTGGTTGGGGCTAGGATGTGTCGACATTGCGTAGACCTGTGATTTTAGTTCCGGTCGCGACCATAGACGCTTCGACCTTCTGAGACCTTAACTGTTTCCACCAAATAACGAATCTGCGGCGGATTTGTGGGCACGCTTTTTCGACAATTCAGCTTCACAGGCCAGAATTTCTGCTTTGAGTGCTTCGATCCGTTCTTCCAATTCTTCAACAGAAAAACGCTCAAGATCCAGAGGTTTCTCCGGCGTTTCTTCATCTTCAAACATGGCGGCTCCTTTTCCTGACCCTCAAGAACCTATTAAGACGCTTTGAAAGCCGGTTGAAAAGACACTTTGGGAGCGCCGAATGCACAAGACAATGATGGCTGTGATTGCCGAGACGGATCAGCCGCTGAAACTGGGCGAGGTGCCAAGACCCGACTGTGGACCAGAAGAGGTCCTGATCGAGATTCAGGCCTCGGGCCTCAACCGGGCGGATCTGGTTCAGAGGCAGGGCTTCTATCCTCCGCCAGCAGGGGCCTCGGATATTATGGGGCTCGAATGTTCCGGCGTGATTGCAGAGGTCGGCAGCGCAGTTCGCGAGTGGCAGGTCGGCGATCGTGTCTGTGCCCTGCTCGCCGGGGGAGGCTATGCAGAATACACCGCGGTGCACCACGGATCATTGTTCGCCATCCCAGACGGGATGAGTTTCGAAGAGGCTGCGGCGCTCCCCGAAGTGATGATGACGGTATGGGCCAATATTTTTGATCGCTGCGCGCTACGGCCCGGCGAGACCCTGCTGGTCCATGGAGGCACCAGCGGGATTGGGACGATGGCGATTCAAATGGCCAAGTATTTTGGAGCCGGAAAGATCATCATCAGCGCAGGGTCGGACGAAAAATGCGCTGCCGCGACTGCGCTCGGTGCGGATGTCGCAATCAATTATCGTGAAGCCGATTTTGTCGAGGTGGTCCAGGCCGAAGGGGGCGCTGATGTGATCCTCGACATGGTCGGCGCAGACTATGTTCAGCGCAATATCACGGCGGCCAAGATTGGCGGGCGGATCTGCAATATCGCTTATATGAGCGGTCACAAAGTGGAGCTCAATTTGATGCCGTTGATGCGAAAACGGCTGATCCTGACGGGCACGACGCTTCGCGCGCGGCCTATTGAGGACAAGCAACGTATTCGTGACGCAGTCCTGGCGGGCTTTTGGGGCGGTGTCAAAACCGGCGCGATCAAACCGGTTATTGACACGGTCTATCCCTATGACCAAGCCGATGCCGCGCAAGCGCATCTCTCAAATGGCGGTCATATCGGCAAGATTTTGCTAAGCCGGGCGCAGAGCTAGGCTTCCAAAACCTTCCGACCCCGGTTATATTGTTCGGGTTAGGTATTTTTGCCAGGACACCTGACCGCCCGGTACGCACGTGCCGGGCGGCTGCATTTCTGGATTTGTTTCAAGGAGCCGCACATGGCTGACATTCTTATGCCCAAGGCCACCGCGGTCTGGTTGATCGACAACACGACTTTGACCTTTGAGCAGGTCGCCGATTTCTGCGGCCTCCACCATTTGGAGGTCAAAGGCATCGCCGACGGAGATGTTGCGGAGAATATGCGCGGCGTTGATCCGATCTCTGGCGGCGAGCTGACCCGCGAAGAAATCCAGAAGGCCGAGGCTGATCCCAACTATCGCATGCAGGTTGCCGCTTCGAAGATTGCGCATATTCCGCAGCCGAAGCGCAAGGGCGCGCGTTATACGCCTGTGGCGCGCCGGGGCGACAAGCCGGATGCCATCGCCTGGTTCATTCGCAATCACCCGGAAGTGTCTGACCCACAGATTTCAAAACTGATCGGGACGACCAAATCCACCATCACGAATGTGCGCGACAAAACGCATTGGAATTCCGCAAACATCAAGCCGGTTGATCCTGTCACGCTGGGCCTGTGTTCGCAGATCGAGCTGGACGAAGTCATCACCAAAGCCTCCAGCCGACGCCGTAAAATGGACGCCGAGCGCGCCGCAGAAACAGAAGGCCCGGGTCTGGCGCCTGCCGAGGCTGTTGAGGAACCCGAAACTCAACCCGTCTCTGGCGATGATCAGGAATTGTCGGCCGAAGACGTGTTCAGCGCGTTCAAGGACTAGCGTTATACGGGTCAGACGAAGACAGTTGAGCCCGGTTCATGTAGCGTTCGCCCATGACCGAAGCTGATCAACTGGCCGCCCTGTTGGCAGAAGCGAAGTCCACCGTCGTATTTACCGGCGCGGGCATCTCAACCGAGAGCGGTATCCCGGATTTCCGCAGCCCGGGCGGGGTGTGGAGCAAGATGAAGCCGATTTACTTTCAGGACTTCGTCGCGTCCCGCGAGCGGCGCCGCGAAGCCTGGACTCGGGTGTTCAACCGAACCGCTGGATGGGTCGGCGCCGATCCGAATGCGGGCCACTATGCCGTCGCCAAATTGTATGAAGTCGGCAAAGTCACGACCGTCATCACCCAGAATGTCGACAATCTGCACCAGGAATCCGGCATCCCAGACGCGGGCGTGATCGAGGTTCACGGCAATGCCAGTTACGCGACCTGTCTCGACTGCGGCGCGCATTATGAGCATGATGCCTTGCGCCCACGTTGGGAGGCAGATCAGGATATCACTTGTGATGTCTGCGGGGGCTTGGTCAAAACGGCGACCATCTCTTTCGGCCAGCCCATGCCGGAAGCAAAAATGCTTGAGGCCGACCAGAAATCACGGGCTTGCGACCTGTTCCTTGTGCTGGGATCGTCTTTGGTGGTCTATCCAGCCGCCAATTTACCCCTGGTCGCCAAACAGGCCGGGGCCAAACTGGTGATCGTTAACCGAGACCCGACCGACCAGGATGTGGTTGCCGACCTGGTTTTGAACACAGATATTGGCCCATTGATGAGCCAAACCTTAAATCGGCTGAATCTCGATTAACCAAACTTGGGTCCGGTGACCCGCTTTATCACTACAGATCTGCGCCTCCAGCCCGGCGACTGGTTAAACACGTAAGATGGATTGATGGAGTTCCTCAACCGGACTTTTATCGCTCCACGATAGGTTGCCAGCATGGATTTGTTGCGCGATTTCGTTCTGAAATACGTCCCGGAGACCCATATTCGGTCTTCGGAAGAAGACGAGATTCTGTCCCCTGAAGCCATTCAGCGTCGCCGTGTTGCGGTTATTTCGGCCTTTGGATTACTGGTCTCGATCGGATTCGTCATTCTGCATCTGGTGTGGTTCAGGATCGAACCGGCCTCTTTCGCTATCGTTGCAGCCGGGTTGCTCGGCGGCGCTTTGAGCGCCTATGGGCTTTGGATGGCGCTATGGAGCGATGTTCGTGAGCGACGCCTGCGCTTCATCTTCATCGTTTTCTCGATCCTGGTTTGGATGGGCGTGTTCAGCTCCGGCGGTGTGACGGGGTACAATTCCGCTCTGCTGCCCGTATTCCCGGTGGTCGCCGCTTTCCTTCTGAAGGCCCGCGATGCGGTTCTGTTTACGGCCCTGCATCTCACCGCGATTGTTGTGATTGCGGGTCTGAACCACAATCTCGGCATATTGCCTCAAACCGTCGCCGAACAGACGGATAATCTTCCGGTGGCCGTGGCTTTATTGATGGCGACCGTCACGGCTTGTGCGGGCAGTGCTTTGTATATGGCGTATCAGAATCAGAGGGTTGAGGGCCAGCTCCGCAATCTGCTGATTGAGCAAGCGCACCTTGCCGTCCACGATTATCTCAGCGGGATGGGCAATCGCGTCCGTCTGCAGCAGAGGTTCGCCGAGAGCGGCATTGAAGACGCGTTCGATATTCTGTTGATTGATCTCGATGGCTTCAAAGCGATCAATGATACGTACGGACACGATGCCGGTGACTTCCTGATCAAATCTGCCTCAGCACGCATGATCGAAATCACCGACGAAAGTGACCTGCTGATCCGCCTGGGCGGGGATGAGTTTGTCATCCTGCTTGAGCGGGTCGACGGATCGCTTGCCGACGTACGCCAGTTCGGGCGCTATGTGATTGAGGTCATCAGTCGGCCCTATATCTGGAAGGGACAACAGCTCCGTATTTCAGCGTCGATCGGCCACGCACGGTTTCCTGAGCATGGTGATACGCCAAGCATCACGCTCGGTCTCGCAGATAAAGCGCTCTATGTGGCGAAAGAGGCAGGCAAATCCTGCTGCGTGACCCATGGTGTCCAGCCAAAACGCCGCAACAGTTTCAAACAACGCGGCTTCAAACCCTCTGCGACCCTGAAAGCTATCATTTCTGAACAGGCCTAGCGTGCCGCCAAGGGGGCGTGCGGGATTATCATACCAGCGCGAAACTATCCGGAACCACTACAGGTTTCGTTTAACATTCCCTGATAGGCTTTGAGTAATCGCAGAGGCTGAATTATGAAGTTCTCTTCTACGCCACTCAGGGAAATGAAGCCGCTTGGCCTCTCGGCGAGTTTTACCGAACTTGTCGCATTCTTTCAGTCTTACCCCGATGCAAGCCTGTGCCCTGTGGTCGATTATGACGGATGCCCCGTAGGCTATGTTCCGTTGAGTGATTTTCAGCGCACCGTCGCCTCTCCGTTTGGACATGCCTTGAACGAAAAGAAGGGTGTGATCGGGATGATGCGCGACGCGCCAACAATCGTCCGGCTGAATGACGATGTTGCCGAAGCTTTCCAGTCGCTTGAAGATCGGGTGAATGTTTTGAATTCCGGCCTGATCGTTGTCGATGCACAAGCCCGTTACCATGGATGTTTGAACGCGGTCGACGTCTTCATTTCGATGACGCAACTCCATACTGAAATGCTGAGGCAGCTGAAGGAGGAAGTCGGCACCCGGAAACAAGCTGAGAATGAGCTTAAGAAAATCGCGGATACTGACGCGCTCACCGGGATACTGAACCGCCGGTCTTTTGTGAAAATGGTCGAAGCCAGAACGACTGCATCAGACGCATTCACGTTGATGTTTGTAGATCTTGATCGCTTCAAACCGCTGAACGATCATTACGGTCACGCCATCGGCGATCTGGTTCTTCAACACATCGCTGCACGCTTGATGGACAGCAAACATGTGGATTTGTGTTGTCGGCTGGGAGGGGATGAGTTTGCAGCGACAATTCACGAAGACCGATCAGCAGAGACATCCTCCATTATGGAAGTCATTCATGGCGAGTTGACCCGGCCGGTCGGGACGTCTGCAGGCCTGGTTTCGGTTGGTGCCTCGATCGGGTTCGCCAAGTTTCCAGCTGACGCAGAGGGCAACAAAACACTGCTTCATGCCGCCGACAAGGCGATGCTGAGAGCTAAGTCCAATGGGGGCGGGGTCGCGCGCTTTGACCACCAGCTCGATGTCGGCACGACGGATGCGGATGTCTTTGAAAAAGCGGTAACAGAAGCCGCGCTTGGACTGCAGTTCAGGCCGGCGGTCCAGCCGATTGTGTCTTTGCCCGACCAGGCCATCATTGGCTATGAAATGCTGGCGCGGTGGCCGAACAGCCCGTTTGCATCTTCACCGATGCCGACTCAATTTGTTCCGGCGCTGGAAAAAGCGGGGCTGCTCGACACCATGTTCTGGTCGCTGATGGATCAAATCCTCGCCTGGCTGCCAGCCGATGACACGTTTATTTCGCTAAACGTGTCGCCGTCGCAGCTGACCTCCCTGGCTTTTTGCAAGCGCATCCTCAAGATACTTGAAGATCATCATGTGCCCCCATCCCGGCTACAGATCGAGATCACCGAGCATGTGATCTTCCGGGAATTGGAGGAAAGCGCGAAAATCCTCCACACACTTTCAGACCAGGGCATATCGCTTGCGCTTGATGATTTCGGCATCGGATACTCTTCGCTTTCGCTTCTGGATAAGCTTCCCTTTTCAAAGGTGAAGCTGGATCGATCGCTCATTCAGCTATCCCAGGACGAGAAAACCCCATCACGGGTCATGCGCGCCGCGCTTCGTCTGTGTGACGAGCTCGGCCTCGAAAGCTGTGCTGAAGGCGTTGAAACCCAAGGTCAGCTGCTTCGGTTGACCGCTTATGGCTGTCGCCAGGCACAGGGTTTCTTCTTTGGCGAACCCGAGCTGTGTCAGCCTAGCGAAGCGTCTGATCAGCGGTTTGCAGGCTGAGGGCGATCTCCTCACAAGTCGATTTCAGGCGCCGAATATCTTGCGGTCGAGAGAGGCGATGATCACCGTCCTTGATCAAGGTAAAGACGAGGTCTTCAGACGCCATCGTATCGACCAGCAGCTGCGCGTGTTGCCATGGGACATCCTCATCCTGTTGGCCCTGCAGAATGCGGACGGGGCCTGAAAACGCGATCTGCGCATCAAGGAGGGTCCAGCGGCGACCGTCTTCGATCAGATCCCGCGAGATCGGATAGGGATCGCCATACTCAGACGGACGAAGCGTCAGACCCTGTTCGAGAATTTCAGCCTTCTGGGCATGGGAAAAGTCCGGCCACATCAGCTTTTCAGTGAAGTCCGGTGCGGGCGCGATGAGAACCAGGCCGTGCACCCGCTCAGGCATAGCAAGGGCCGACAAAAGCGCCATCCAGCCCCCCATGCTTGACCCGACAAGGACCAGGGGCCCTTCGGTCTTTGCTTCAATGACGGCAAGCGCGTCCTCTCGCCATGTTGAGATCGTTCCGTCTTTGAAATCACCGCTTGAGCGCCCATGTCCGGAATAATCAAACGCGAGAAAGCCGTAGCCTTTCTCTATTGCCCAAGATTCAAGTTCGGTAACTTTGGTCCCACTCATGTCTGACATGAACCCAGACAGCCAGACATAGGTGAGCTCAGATCTTGGCGGCGCATAGCGATAGGCGAGTGTACGTCCCTGAGGTGATTGAAGGACCGGCATGTGCAACATCTCCCAACTGTCAGTCGATGCTGGTCGAACGCAGCATCACACGTCATTAACCCGGCAAGGCGAGACTGAACGCGAATGAAAATTCAGCATGGTGTCTAAGAACAAGATAGGACACACTCAAGCGATGACTCCATCTGAGTGGCCGGACCTGAGCGGCAAAACCATCCTGCAAGTCATACCGGATCTCGCCGCGGGCGGGGCAGAGCGCACGACGGTTGAAATTGCTGAGGCGGTGACACTTGCGGGCGGTACGGCGCTGGTCGTGAGCGAAGGCGGGCGGCTCGAACCTTCCCTCATACAGGCTGGCGGGGAGATGATGCCGCTGCCCGTGGCAAGCAAGAATCCTGCAACAGTGATCACGAACGCCCTCAAGCTCAAAACCATGATCAAGAGCCATGGCATCGACCTTATCCACGCCCGCTCACGGGCACCCGCATGGAGCGCGTATCATGCCGCCCGAAGCGCACAGATCCCATTTGTGACGACCTATCATGGCGCCTATAGCGGCAAAACCTCACTGAAACGCTACTACAACTCCGTGATGGCGAAAGGTGAGTTGGTGATTGCCAACTCCGATTGGACGGCCGCACATGTTGAAGAAACGCATGGCATCGACCCAGACAAGATTGTTACGATTCCGCGCGGGGTTGATTTCGATGCGTTTGACCCAGGCCAGATCACAACAGAGCGGCTGCAGGCTTTGCGGTCCGCATGGGCCCTGGATCCAGCCGACAAAAGGCTGATCCTGCTTTTGCCGGGCAGATTGACCCGTTGGAAAGGTCAGGCTTTGACCATTGCCGCACTTGGGGCGATGTCGTCTGAAGAGTGTGAACGCCTTCATCTGGTCCTGGCCGGTGATGCACAGGGGCGAACCAGCTATGTTGCTGAACTGGAGGACGCGATCCTGACCCATGGGCTCGGCGGGTCTGTGTCGATTGTGGGACACTGCGAAGATATGCCTGCCGCATATCACCTGGCTGATATTGTCATGGCGCCGTCAACACGACCGGAGGCCTTCGGTCGTGTGGCCGCTGAGGCCTCAGCCATGGGCCGGGCTGTCATCGTCGCTGATCATGGTGGCCAGAGGGAAACCGTGATTGAAGGCCAAACCGGGACCCGCGCCGAACCGGGATCTGTATCGGCTCTCACAGCCTGTATCCGTACACTGGTCAGTTTAACGCCTGATGCGCGAGCGGCGATGGGCGAGGCGGGTAAAACCTTCGTTGAACAGCATTTCAGCAAAAAGCAGCTTCAAACAAAGACGCTGGGCGTCTATCAGCGCCTCCTGCAATCATAGCTAGTGGTTGAAAATTCAGCCAGTTACAGGCATATTGCAACCATCAACAACGGCTAAAAAGGAGAATAGCCATAGCTCGTAGACCATATGGACGCCCTGAGCGTGCCAAACGCACAGGACCCCGCACCAACAGGGATATTCGTGTAGAGAGAGTCCTTCTCATCGACGAAAATGGGGAAAAACAAGGTGAAATGCCGATCGAAGCAGCGCTGGATGCTGCCCGAGAAGCTGGCATGGACCTTGTCGAAGTCTCCCCAAATCAGGAAATCCCGGTCTGCAAGATCGTTGATTACGGCAAAATGCGCTACGAAGCGCAGAAGAAGAAAGCCGCCGCCAAGAAAAAGCAGAAGACGTCCGAACTGAAAGAAATCAAGTTCCGGCCGAACATCGACACCCACGATTATATGGTGAAATCGAAGAAAATTACGCAATTCTTCGAACAAGGCGACAAGGTGAAAATCACGCTCCGCTTCCGGGGGCGTGAGATGGCCCACCAGCATCTCGGCATGGAGCTGTTACAGCGCGTGAAAGAAGATTTCGACGATCAGATGAAAGTCGAGCTGGAGCCGAAGCTCGAAGGTCGTCAGATGACGATGGTGATGGCCCCGCGGTGATGCTTCGTTCAGCCTTGTATAGTGCTCTTCTTGCACTTGCGGGCTGTTCAGCGGCCACGGCGCATTCCGAACCAAACTGCGATGTAGTTCCCGGTTGGGAGGCATTGGAAAGCGTTTCTGAAACGCACATCATCGCTATTGGTGAACTGCACGGCACCAATGAAATTCCAGACCTTGTCGCAGGCCTGGTCTGTCAGCTCTCAGCTTCAGGAAACAGCGTAAAGCTGGGTCTGGAGGCGGCAGATTATCAAAGCAAAGCGTTGAATATTGTCAGCCAGGCACCGTTCACGATGGACGCGGTCTACAGTGCAGCTCCAGAAATGTGGGATGTTCCGGATGGACGCGGCAGTGAAGCCATTCTTAGCTTGCTCAAGTCGGTGGCTGCATGGCGCAGCACTGATCGAGATATCGAAGTTTTCGCCTTCGATCACAACGATACAGACCCCCGTCCGGGACTGACGCGCGACGAAACGATGGCTTTGAACATTGATGACGCGGCGACTGGCTTTGACGGTGCGGTCATCGTGTTGTCGGGCAATTATCACACGCGCCTTAAGGCGATCAGTGGTCTCAAAGTAACGCAATCTATGGCGGGCAACTTAACCGCTCGTCCCGTCGTCTCGCTTGATTTCAGACATGAAGGCGGCGAGGCTTTTGTCACAATCTCCGTAAATGGCGGCGACCCTGTAACTGGCCCGTATGAATTCTCAGCCAGCAGCGGTGAACGCCCGGCACCGGGAACGTTTGAGATGACACCCTTCGGGGACGACTATGTCGGGCTCTATAATGTTGGCCCAATCACGGCGTCGCCGCCTGCGTTTCCGGCTGATTCGGCGCCTTGATTCTCCACCTCTTTTCAGTCATATAGCCCGCTTGCGCAGCGTTTGGGCTTAGAACGGCATGCCTTAAGCGCTCAAAATGACTTAAAAACAAGGCTTTAGGGCCTGTAGGAGATCGAAATGCCGAAGATGAAGACCAAGAAGGCCGCTGCAAAGCGGTTTAAACTTACGGCGACTGGAAAACTGAAACACGGCGTCGCGGGCAAGCGTCACCGCCTGATCAGTCACAATGGCAAATATATCCGTCAGAACCGCGGCACTGAAGTTGTCGCCAAGGCGGACACCAAGCGCGTTGTGAAGAAGTTCCTGCCAAACGGCCTCTAAAGTTTAAACCGAATTCAGAAGGAGCCGATCCATGGCCCGTTCACGTAACAAAGTGCCTGCTCACGCACGCCACAAGAAAATCATCAAAGCCGCCAAAGGCTATCGCGGCCGCCGCAAAAATACGTTCCGCACTGCGCATGACGCCGTCTGGAAAGCCGGTCAGTACGCCTATGTTGGCCGGAAGGTTAAAAAGCGGTCTTTCCGCAGCCTGTGGATTCAGCGCATTAATGCCGCTGTCCGTACCCATGATGATGAGATGACCTATTCACGCTTCATCGGCGGCCTTGCCAAAGCAGGCGTCGAGATGGACCGTAAAGTGATGTCTGATCTTGCCATCAGAGAACCAGAGGCGTTCGGCGCCCTGGTGGAGAAAGCCAAGGCAGCACTGGCCTAGAAGCCGGTTCACACCAGGGTTTTTCTCCGCTAATCCGAACCGCTAAGCGGGGTCGGACAGGCCCCGTTTGTCCGAAAGACGAG
Source organism: Henriciella sp. (assembly GCA_030066975.1). Taxonomy (GTDB): domain Bacteria; phylum Pseudomonadota; class Alphaproteobacteria; order Caulobacterales; family Hyphomonadaceae; genus Henriciella. Next base: position 341,082 of record JASJAO010000001.1, read on the forward strand.
AAACGGGGCTTTTCATGTCCGACATTCAAACCATTGAGTCCGAGGCTGTAGCCGCAATTGAGGGTGCAGACGATTTGTCCAAGCTTGATGCGGTTCGGGTCGCTGAGCTTGGCAAGAAAGGCCGGGTCTCGGGTCTGATGAAGACGCTCGGTAAAATGAGCCCGGAAGAACGTCAGGACATGGGGCCCAAGCTCAATGCCCTGAAGAATCGCGTCGCCGCGGCTGTTGAGGCCCGGAAAGCTGCCCTGGAAGATGCAGCTCTGGAAGCTCAGCTGGCATCCGAAACGCTGGATCTTTCGCTTCCTCCCAAAAAAGAGCCGGTTGGCGCTTTACACCCGGTCATGCAGGTCTTCGAGGAGGTTGCGGCGATTTTCGGCGATATGGGCTTCACGGTCGCCGAAGGTCCGGACATCGAGGACGACTGGCACAATTTCACCGCGCTGAACTTCCCGGAAGGCCACCCGGCGCGGGAAACCCATGACACGTTCTTCTTTCATCCCCAGCAGGGCGATACCCCGAAAGTGCTGCGCACTCATACCTCGCCGGTCCAGATCCGCACCATGATGGAGCAGAAGCCGCCGATCCGGATCATCGCACCCGGACGCGTGTACAGAAATGACTGGGATGCGACGCACACGCCGATGTTCCATCAGGTCGAAGGCCTGGTGATTGAGAAGAACATTCATATGGGACATTTGAAAGGCTGCCTGATTGACTTCGTGAAAGCCTATTTTGAGGTGAATGACGTTGAGGCTCGTTTCCGTCCTCACTTCTTCCCGTTCACGGAACCGAGCGCCGAAATGGATGTGAAGTACCGCAAACAAGGCGACAGTATTCTGATCGGCGAAGGCGATAGCTGGATGGAGATCCTCGGCTCCGGCATGGTCCACCCGAACGTCCTGCGCAATTGCGGGATCGATCCCGATGAGTATCAGGGTTTTGCGTTTGGGATGGGGATCGATCGCCTCGCCATGCTGAAATACGGCATGCCGGACCTACGGCCCTATTTCGAAGCCGATCCGGCCTGGACGCGCCATTACGGGTTTGCGCCGTGGCTGACGCCCAGCATTGGTGGAGGGCTGAGCTAATGAAATTCTCCCTATCCTGGCTGAAGGACTATCTCGCCACTTCGGCTGATCTTGATGAGATTCTTGAACTCATGCTGAAAGCAGGGCTCGAGGTCGAGCATGTCGAAAACCCTGCAGAGAAGCTGGCAGCCTTTTCCGTCTGCAAAGTGAAGACGGCCGAACCGCACCCGGATGCGGATAAGCTGCGCGTTTGTACGGTTGGGACGATTGATGGCGACAAGCAGATTGTCTGCGGCGCGCCAAATGCGCGAGCAGGGATGACGGCGATCTACGCGCCGCTCGGAGCCTATATCCCGGGTCTTGATTTCTCGCTCGACAAAAAGCCGCGAAAAATTCGCGGGGTCGAGAGCCAGGGGATGATGTGCTCGACCAAGGAGCTCGAAGCTGGCGAAGATCATGACGGCATTGCCGATCTCGAGGATGACCTCCCACTGGGTATGGCCGCCGCCGAAGCCCTGGGTGTTGATGACCCAGTGATCGATTTCGAAGTCACCCCGAACCGCCCAGACTGGCTTGGGGTTAAAGGCATCGCGCGCGATCTTGCCGCGGCAGGAGCCGGTGGTTTCCTGGACGAAGAGGTTCGTAAAGTCTCCGGCAGCTTTGACTGTCCGGTCGGCATCGGCTTGAAAGCGCCGGACGTCTGTCCGATTTTCGCAGGTGCCTACATTCGCGGCGTTGAGAATGGCGCGTCGCCAGACTGGCTTCAGGCGCGTTTGCGGGCCGTTGGTATTGCGCCGAAATCTCTGCTCGTCGACGTCACCAACTATGTTTCGCTGGATCGCGCCCGTCCGCTGCACGCCTACGATGCGGACAAGCTGCAGGGCCAAGTTGTGGCGCGGATGGGCCGCGAGGGTGAGACACTGCTCGCGCTCGACGGCAAGACATATGACATCACGCCGGACATGTGTGTGATCGCAGATGATAGTGGCGTGATCGGCCTCGGCGGCGTCATGGGCGGGGAAAGCACAGCTGTTTCGGACGAAACCACGAATGTGTTCATTGAGAGCGCCTGGTTTGATCCGCTGACGACGGCGCGAACTGGACGGACAACCGGGATCATATCTGACGCCCGCTATCGATTTGAGCGAGGCGTAGATCCCAAGTCTTGCGTGCGCGGCGTGCATATGGCGCTGCGCCTGATCATCGATAATGGCGGCGGCAAAAGCTCAAAAGTGAAAGTGGCGGGCGAAGCACCTGTCGCAAAGCCCAAAGTCGAATTCTACAAACAGGACGTCGCGCGTTTGACCGGACTTGATGTCAAACCGGCTACGATGCGCAAAATGCTGAAGACGCTTGGCTTCGATATCGAGGATATTGGCGAAACCTGGTTGCTGACCGTTCCGAGCTGGCGGTTCGACGTGGATCAATCCGCCGATATAGTCGAAGAAATTGCGCGGCTCGAGGGGTATGACAAACTGCCGACCACGTCGCTCCCCCCGCTTGAGGGTGGGCGGCGCGTGGTGACAACGCGCTTGCAACATCGGGTTCGAACCGCCAGACGCACCTTGGCCTCTCGCGGCTTCCTGGAAGCTGTCACTTGGAGCTTCATGCCGAAACCACACGCAGAGCTGTTCGGGGGCGGAGACGAAGCCCTCACAGTCGCAAACCCGGTCGCCAGTGAGCTCAATCAAATGCGGCCCAGTATTCTCGGGAATCTGGCAAGCGCGGCTCAAAACGCTTTCAATATGGGAGAGCGGGATGTGCGCCTGTTCGAGGCGGGACCTGTCTATCTCGGCGACGGACCAAAGGATCAACGCTCATTCGTTACAGCGCTGGTCAAAGCGTCTGACCCCCGCAGCTGGAAAGGCGGCGAGCCCTATGACAGCTTCGCGATCAAGGCTGATCTGTTTGCTGTCTTGTCAGCCCTCGGCCAGGCACCGGACCGATTTCAGGTCGATGCGCCACGACTAGATCACTGGCACCCTGGCAAAGCGGCCTGTTTGAAATTGGGGCCTAAAGTTACGGTCGCCCATTTTGGGGCGCTGCATCCGCGCGTACTAAAAGCCCTAGATGTGGAAGGGCCGATCTATGCGTTTGAGCTAAATCTAAACGCACTTCCTTATATGAAGGCGCGCGCAACGAAGACAAAAGCGGTATTGAACAAAGCGGATCGGACACCTGTCCGGCGCGATCTTGCTTTTGTGGTGGCCGACACAGTCGCGGCCGGAGATATCGTAAAATCCGCGAAAGGCGCTGATAAGGGCTTGATATCGGAAATCAGCGTCTTCGACGTCTATCAGGGCAAGGGAATCGCAGACGGACACAAATCGATCGCAATCGAAGTGACTCTTCAACCAAGTGGTGAAACACTGAAAGATGAAGAGATCGACGCAGTCATGTCCAGGATCGTCAAATCTGTAGGTAAAGCTACAGGAGGCGAGCTGAGGAGCTAGTAGCAAAACGGGTCCAATGATTTGGTGAATCGGACGAACATACGGACTTTCTTGTACAAACAACTGGAGCCCGGAGCGCTGGGCCGTCCAGGCCTCTCTTTGACCAACAAGATTGTCATTGCTCTGGTTCTGACAAGCTTCATTGCTCTGGCGATGGAAACCGAGCCGTCGCTGGATCCTGATTGGCGCAGAGCCATTAACCTTCTGAACGTTGTCATTCTTGTCTTGTTTGCGATTGAATACAGCGTTCGTGTTTGGGTCGCCGGACAGAACCCAAAGTATCAAGGGGTTAGTGGTCGCCTGAAATATATGGCGACGCCTTATGCCGTCACAGACTTGATCGCATTTCTTCCTGAACTCCTGTGGCTGATATTCGCAGCCGGCGGCGCGGCAGATGAGACTTTGCTTGTTCTCCGGGTCCTTCGATTGGCCCGTCTGGTGAAACTTGCACGGTTCGTTCCAGCATTTGACGTCCTGGTAGCCACCGTTCAACGCGCTGGGTCTCAGCTCCTAACCACGCTGGCGATGGCGCTCGCGTTGGTTTATGTATCCGCGGTCATGCTCTACTTCATCGAGGGTATCGGCCAGGACAATGAAGCGTTCGCCTCGATTCCGCGAGCCCTGTGGTGGGCCATCGCCACACTCACGACAGTTGGCTATGGCGATGTGTATCCCGTTACAACCCTCGGTCGGATCGCTGCATCAGTGATGGCACTCGCCGGCATTGGTGTGGTTGCGCTACCCGCAGGCGTTTTTGCAAGCGCGTTCGCCGACGAACTCCGACAGCGCGAACGTGCTAAATCTGGCTCGGAACCACCTGAAGGACGCTAGGTTCGTTTGGCGGTAAGCTTCCGGCACAACTCGTCGAGCTGTTCAAGATCGCGGTATTTGACCCGCAGCTCACCGCCTTTGGCGCCATGCCGGATATCCACATCCAGCCCCAGCGTCCGCGCGAGATCTGATTCAAGTGCGGCGGTGTCGACATCTTTCTCTGCTTCGTTGACCTTGCGGGCAATCGTTTCCAAAGATCCACCATCCCGCATCCGCTTGGCCAAGGCTTCTGCGTCGCGAACGTTCAAGCCCTTCTTGACGATCATGTCGACGATTGGACCCGGTTCCGGTGCGCCAAGTGCGGCGCGCGCATGACCGGCGGATATCCGCCCGTGGCGCAGGTGCTCCCTGGCGGTTTCAGGCAGGTTTAGGAGCCGTATCGTGTTCGAGATGTGGACGCGACTTTTCCCCACGCTCTCAGCGAGGCTTTCCTGGGTCCGCCCAAATCGCTTCATCAGGGCGCCGTACGCCTCGGCCTCTTCGATTGGATTGAGGTCGCTGCGTTGCACGTTTTCGATAATGCCCACTTCGAGAAGCTCCAACTCGTCGGCGTCCCGAACAACGGCTGGAATAGTTTTCAGACCGGCACGCTGGGAGGCGCGCCACCGCCGTTCGCCGGCAACAATCTGATACTGTCCCGGCGCGTCCGGATCCGGGCGAACCAGGATTGGCTGCAGCACACCGCGCTGTTTGACCGAATGTGCGAGCTCGTCCAGCTCCGGCTCAGAAAATGTGCGACGCGGCTGAGCCGGATTCGGACGAATGGTCGAAATCTCGATCTCATTGGTCGCAGCAGCCGGTTTGGTGGAACCGGCTGGCGCGACATCAACGCCCTCAACCTCTCCGATCAATGCAGATAGTCCACGCCCGAGGCGTTTCTGTTTGCTTCGCGTTTCGGCGTTCATGGGTTAGGCGCTCCGCAGGCTTCGCTCACGTTGCAGCATCTCAGACGCGAGACGGATATAGGCCTCACTTCCCGGGCAGCGATAATCGTAAAGCAGAGCGGGTTTGCCAAAACTTGGTGCCTCCGACAGGCGCACGTTTCGCGGAATCACGGTATTATAGACTTTCGCACCCAGTACCGAGCGCACCTCGTCCGCAACCTGGTCGGAAAGATTGTTCCGCCGATCATACATAGTGAGGACAACTCCCTGAATGTCGAGATCCGGATTCAATCCGCCGCGGACCAATTCGATCGTTCTAAGCAACTGGCTGAGCCCTTCCAACGCCAGGAACTCGCACTGCAGCGGGACCAGTACGGAATTCGCGGCGGTCATTGCGTTCAAAGTGAGAGCGGACAAGGATGGCGGGCAGTCGATCAGGATATAATCATACTGGGTCAAACCACGCGCTTGCGCTTCTGACAGGTATGCTCGCAACGCGTCACGAAGCCTGTAAGAGCGATGTGGGTCGTCAGCCAGCTCAGTTTCAACGCCTGCGAGGTTTTCGTCCCCGGGCACGATATCAAGGCGCGGCACCAACGTGTGAAGGACCGCCTCGCCCAGGAAGACGTCATCGACCACAAGATCGTAACTCGTCAACTGGCGTTCTGGCCGGGTGATACCCAATCCCGTCGAAGCGTTTCCCTGCGCGTCGAAATCGATCACCAGAACGTTGCGCCCGACCGCAGCGAGCGCGGTTCCGAGATTGATGGAGGTCGTTGTTTTCCCAACCCCACCCTTCTGATTAACGATCGCCAAAATACGTGTTTTATTGGTCGACACGTGAAACCTCCGATATCTTCAGTATGACCCCGTCTCCGCCGCTCTGGCTTGGAATCACCTCATGGGCGAATGTCCAGTATTCTTCGGCTTGCGTCAATTCTTCCTGCCAGGTTCGACCTTTCGGAATGATCGCATAAGCCCCAGCATCAAGCCAGGTCGACGCGTAGTCGAGCAGCCTCGGGAGCGGGGCAAACGCGCGGGCCGTGACGCAGGCCGCCTTCACATCCTTCACAGTCTCGACCCGCGCCTGACGTACAGACGCCTGTAATCCGACCCGGTCGACCACGTCGCGAAGATAGGCGCATTTCTTGCCAACCGTTTCAATCATTACGATCTCAGCCGCTGGGTGCTCCAAACATGCCGCCAGAACAAGACCGGGAAAACCGGAGCCGGACCCCAGATCAACGGTCACCGCATCAGGCGAAATGAGCGGAAACAGTTGAAGCGAATCCAATACATGCCGGCGCCAAATATGGTCCATTTCGGCCGGGCCGATAAGATTGATGCGTTGGCGCCACGCATCCAGCAAATCGACAACCGTCTGCAGCTTCGTGAGTGTTTCACGTGAAACATCGACATATTCACTCAAGTGATTCGGTCCGAATCCGTCGAGATCAGCCATGCTTGGACGATACCTGGTTGGTTCGTTTCCGTCTCACGTGCGCTAAAAGCGCCGTGAGGGCACCGGGAGTGATACCCTCGATGCGCGAGGCCTGACCAAGTGTGGACGGACGGATCATTTCCAGTTTGACCCTGACCTCATTCGAAAGCCCACCGACCGACGCGTAGTCGAGAGACCGCGGAATTTCCAAAGCTTCATCGCGCTTTAAGGCCTCAATGTCCGACTTCTGCCGATCAATGTATCCGGCATAAGTCGCTTCAATCGAGAGCTGGGCCTTGATGGCTTCCGGTATATCATCGAGGTCCGGGAACGCTTTGGAGAGATCGTCGAACGAGATCGAGGGATAGGCGAGATACTCCCAGGCTGTTCGCCGCTGACCGTCCTGATTGACCTTCCAACCACGCTTCGCCGCCTCGTTTGGCGTGAGCGACTCTGCCTCAAGATGCGCCCGGCCCGACTCGAGCTGCACATGTTTCACGTGAAACGTTGAAGCCCGACGCTCACCGACAAGCCCGAGCTCTATGCCGCGCCGGGTCAGACGCTGATCCGCATTATCAGACCGAAGACTCAGTCGGTACTCCGCGCGCGATGTAAACATCCGGTAGGGCTCAGTCACGCCCCGCGTCACCAGGTCATCAACGAGCACGCCGATATAGGCTTCTGATCGGTTGAGCACGGCTGACGGTAGTCCCAGGACAGACCGGGCAGCGTTCAGTCCGGCCATCAGGCCTTGTGCCCCGGCTTCCTCATAGCCTGTTGTCCCATTGATCTGTCCCGCAAGGAACAAGGCCGGCAGCGCCTTAACCTGGAGACCATGATCGAGGGCCCTTGGATCAACATAGTCATACTCGATGGCATAACCGGGCTCGATGATCTTAACCATGGCCAAGCCCGGAATCGTTCGGACAAAGGCATCCTGCACGTCTGCGGGCAGTGACGTAGAAATACCGTTCGGATAGACAGTGTGGTCATCCAGACCTTCCGGCTCCAGGAAGATCTGATGTCGGGTCTTGTCAGCGAAGCGATGAACCTTGTCTTCGATCGAGGGACAGTAGCGGGGGCCCCGCCCGGCAATTGCGCCTGAGTAGACCGCCGACTTGTTCAAGTTCTCAGCGATGATCTTATGGGTTTCGACATTAGTGAATGTAATGCCGCAGGCAATCTGCGACACTTCGATCCGGTCGGTCAAAAACGAGAACGGAATAGGCTCAGCGTCAGCCGGCTGCATTTCGAGGCGATCCCAGTCAATCGTTCGACCATCGAGCCGCGCTGGTGTGCCCGTCTTGAGGCGGCCCATGGGCAAATTCAGGTCGTATAACCGATCGGCCAATCCGACCGACGGCGCCTCACCAATCCGACCGGCCGGGATACGATCTTCCCCACGATGAATAACGCCTTTGAGAAATGTGCCCGTCGTAATGACGATGGCCTTGGCAGAATATGTTTTTCCGGACTGGCCAACAACACCAGACACTTTTCCGTCGGTCTCGGTGATGTCCTCGGCACCATCCTCAATGACGTCCAGATTGGGATGGTTCAGAATTTCGTTTTGCATCGCCTCCCGGTAAAGATGGCGATCGATCTGGGCCCGCGGCCCCCAGACGGCCGGGCCCTTGGAACGGTTCAGCATCCGGAACTGGATCCCCGCCCTATCCGCCACGCGTGCCATGAGACCGTCTAGAGCATCGATCTCACGAACCAGGTGTCCTTTCCCCAAGCCGCCGATCGCGGGGTTGCAGGACATCTCTCCGATCTTGGCCTTGCTATGCGTGATCAATGCGGTCCGGACACCAAGGCGCGCCGCCGCCGAAGCTGCTTCGCATCCGGCGTGACCGCCGCCAATAACAATAACATCAAAATCGGTAGACATGTTCTGCTCACAATTTGGTGCCGCCTTGTATCGCAAACTCCAGGAAATCGATAGCAACTATTTACCGATGCAGAAGGATGAAAAAACCTCACCGAGCACGTCTTCAACTTCAACATGTCCCGTCAGACTGGCGAGGAGTTTAGAGCCCTGTCGAACATGTTCGGACACCAGCTCCAAACCATATCCAGACTGAAGCATGCTCGTCGCCTGGGAAAACTCCTGGCGTGCGGAGGTGATGGCCTGCCGATGACGAGCGCGCGTAATCATTGGCGCCTCAGCTTGCGCCCCGATTGATTTCAATCGTCGCGTGATTTCGGAAATGAGAGCATCAACGCCCGCACCCGTCGCCGCAGAAATCTGGAATGTTTCACGTGAAACATCATCTGCTTCGCGCAAATCCGATTTGCTGTGAACGAGGATATCTTGAGGACCTGAGCCCGCCTCCGCCGGCGCGGTGTCACCCGGTGCGACCAGCCAAAGTCTGAGGTCGGCCTCGTCGGCTTTTGCATGCGCGCGACGGACCCCCTCCGCCTCTACGACATCCAACGTTTCTCTAAGACCGGCCGTGTCTGACAGCCATACCAGATATCCGCCGAGAATGAGGCGAACCTCCACAACGTCCCGGGTTGTGCCGGGAATATCTGTGACGATCGCCGCGTCTCTTCCGGCGATCCTATTCAACAGGGTCGACTTTCCGGCGTTTGGTTTGCCGAGGATTGCGATCTGAAATCCGTCCCGGATACGCTCCGTGATGTTTCCACTGTCCATCGCAGCATCCAGATTTGTAATTAGCTGTTCGAGAATTACGAGAACAGGCTGGCCGACCTGTGTTGGCGCATCTTCCTCGTCCGGAAAGTCAATGCCCGCCTCAAGAAGCGCATGGCATTCGGTCAGCCTCTGCCGCCAATCACCGTACAGATCCGCCAGAGCACCATCATATTGCAGAGTGGCCTGACGATGCTGCGCAACACTCGTGGCGTCGATCAGGTCAGCAATCGCTTCAGCTTTTGTGAGATCTAACTTTCCAGCCTGGAAGGCCCGTCGTGTGAACTCGCCGGGTTCTGCCAGTCTTGCTCCGGCCTCATACAGTGCCGCTAGAGCCAGGTCGACAATGATCTGCCCACCGTGAAGCGAAAGTTCGAGTGTATCTTCACCGGTATAACTCGCGGGACCTGGCATAAAGACCGCCAGGCCCTGATCGATCGTCTGACCTGAAGCGTCGGATACATTCGTCAGAACAGATATCCGGGGCTCCGGTAAACCGGCAGAAAGAAGTGATGTCGCGATCGGCCGAACCCGGGGTCCCGAAACCCGAATAATACAAATCGCCGAAGGAGGCGGACCAGAGGCCAGTGCGCAAATCGTGTCGCGCGTCGGATCCATGTCTAGTTCTTCATCGCCTCGAAGAATTCATCATTCGTCTTGGTCTGCTTCAACTTGTCGAGCAGGAAGTCGATCGCGTCTGCCGTCCCCATCGGATTGAGGATCCGCCGCAAGACGTAGATCTTCTGGAGCTGAGACTTGTCGGTGATGAGCTCTTCCTTCCGGGTTCCGGACTTCATAATGTCCATGGCCGGGAAGGTCCGCTTATCAGCGACTTTGCGATCCAGGACAATTTCTGAGTTACCGGTGCCTTTGAATTCTTCGAAGATCACTTCGTCCATCCGCGAGCCGGTATCGATCAGAGCGGTCGCAATAATGGTCAGCGAACCTCCGCCTTCAACGTTTCGCGCGGCGCCGAAGAAGCGCTTTGGACGTTGAAGCGCATTGGCGTCCACACCGCCGGTCAGGACCTTACCTGAGCTTGGCACAGTTGTGTTATAGGCGCGTCCCAAACGGGTGATTGAGTCGAGCAGGATCACAACATCGCGGCCGTGCTCTACCAGGCGTTTGGCTTTCTCAATAACCATTTCAGCGACCGCCACGTGGCGCGTCGACGGTTCGTCAAACGTCGAAGAGATGACCTCGCCTTTCACTGACCGCTTCATATCGGTCACTTCTTCGGGGCGTTCATCGATCAACAGCACGAGCAAGTAGCACTCAGGATGATTTTCCTCGATCGACGCAGCAATGTTCTGAAGCAAGACCGTCTTACCGGTACGAGGCGGCGCCACAATTAAGGCGCGCTGTCCCTTACCAATGGGAGAAACAATGTCGATGACGCGACCCGATCGATCTTTCTTGGTTGGATCCTGGCTTTCCATCAAGAGCCGTTCTTCCGGATAAAGCGGGGTCAGATTGTCGAAGTGAACTTTCTGGCGCGCTTTTTCCGGGGTCTCGAAATTGATCGAGCTTACATCGGTCAATGCAAAGTAGCGCTCATTCTCCCCGGGCTCGACAATCGGCCCCTCGACCGTATCACCGGTTTTCAGGCCCGCCTTTTTGAGAACGGTTGGGCTCACATAAATATCATCCGGGCCAGCCAGATAATTCGACTCCGGCGAACGCAAGAAGCCAAACCCGTCCTGAAGCACCTCGACAACACCGCGGCCGATAATCTCGACCTCCTGCTCCGCGAGTTCCTTCAGGATGGCAAAAAGCATATCCTGCGTACGCAACGATGAGGCATTCTCAACTTCCAGCATCTCAGCATAGGCAAGGAGTTCAGTTGGCGACTTCGCCTTTAATTCGCGAAGATACACCTGTGACGGGAGTTCAATTTCAGTCGCACTGTCGGGCATGTTGGCACCAGAGACTAGATTTTAAATAGGGAAAAAGATCGAATCGATCCACGCGCCGGACGGCGACTTGAGCCTCATATGCGCGTCCACAGACGTAAGGTCAAGGATTTGTCTGAGTCCTGCTAGAAAGGCTTCACGATTACCAGGATGACTACAGCGATCATGATAACGAAAGGCAGTTCATTCAGAATTTGAAGTTTACGTGCCGAGACTTCTCCGGTCGCGGCATCCACTTTTCGTCCAAGTGAAATCAGATAGCCATGAAATCCTGACAGGATAAACACCAGGGCAAGCTTCGCGTGCATCCAACCCTGCGTCAGCAGGGACTGGTTCAGGGCGATCATCAACAGACCAAGCACCCAAACGAGGATCATGGCGGGCGTTATGATAATCCTGCGCAATTTTACCGAGGCTTCCTTCATCGTTTCAAACAACGGCTCGCCGGGCTGACTTTTGACCTGATGAAGTTTGTAACGCGGGAAGATCAGCATGCCCGCCATCCAGGCGACCACGAAGATGATGTGGAAAGCTTTCACCCAAAGATACAGCATCCTAATTCAGTGGCCTTCTCTCAAAATTTCCACGACGCGCTCAACATGTGGGATCGGTGTTTCAGGCCGAACACCATGTCCAAGATTGAAAATATGCGGCCGATCTGAATAGGCGTCGAGGAGAAACCGCACACGGTCTTCCATAGCTTGCCCGCCCGCGATCAGTAGGAGCGGGTCTAGATGGCCTTGAACCGGTAAATCGACGGGTAAGGCGGATTTTACGAAGGAGGGCGCGATGGCGGTGTCGAGCGCAACGGCGCTGACCGGCACGTTCGAAACATAGTCCGGCAGGACCGTGCCCGCTCCACGGGGGAAGCCGATCACAGGGACTGTCACACCAAGTTCTCGCAATCGGTTAATCAAAGCCGCGTTTGGCTTGGTCACAATGTGATCAAACACGTCAGCTGGAAGGCCCTCTGCCCAAGACTCAAACAGCATCAACGCGTCCGCACCCGCGCTTACTTGCTCAGCCAGATAATGAGCGCTTACCTCCACCAAATCGGAAAGCAGTTGGTCGAGCGCTTCCGGTTTCTGATAGGCCCAGATCCGGGCAGAACTCTTGTCCGTCCCGCCGCGCCCTTCAATGGCGTAAAGCGCAACGGTCCACGGGGCCCCACAGAACCCGATCAGCGCTTTGCCAGATGCTAAAGAGGCACGAACCCGAGACACGGTTTCATAGACGGGCGAGAGTCTTTGAACAGCTTTTTCAACCGGTGTCGTACCGAGCTCAGAGCCGGTCTCGACTGTTTGTACGATAGGTCCAACACCTTTCTCGAACCGTACATTCAGTCCGAGCGCATCAAGCACGAGCAAAATGTCAGCGAACAGGATGGCAGCGTCCATATCGTATCTGCGAATGGGCTGAAGCGTGGCTTCCGCAGCCATGGAGGGCGAGTAGCAGAAATCTAGAAAGTCCTTTGCTCGACTTCGCAGGTTCAGATATTCAGGCAGATGACGCCCAGCTTGGCGCATCATCCAGACAGGTACTGGAGACTGTCTTTTACCACTAAGGACTTTTAGAAATCGAGACGAATCGATGGTTGCCATCAAGTACCCCTAAACCCAAGGATCATTTATCCGCCAATTATCATTATTAAGACGTAAGTCTCGTGGAAAACGTCGGGTGAGTGCATTTGTCCCTTAAGTTTCCACAGGCTGTCCCCAGCTTCGACAGATGTTAGGTATTTGTTAATCTACTGAAATCCTGATTGAATTTTGTCGTACACCTGTTCAGTGCCCAAATGAGAACGTTCCGAGACTCTCCAGGAGTCGGATTCATACAGCTGTGAATTTTAGAGTCAGTTTTTATGGCTAATACAATTATCCACAAGCTATCCACAGGGCTTGTCCAATTCAGTTAAACCCTTCAAACCATCGCTGACTAAGTTACGGGAATGAGCCATGCGCCCTGCGATCTATTTTAACGTCCATTTGGTGTCTGACTCCACTGGGGAAACACTCAACGCGGTGATGCGAGCCGCAGCGGCACAATTTGATCGCACGATTCCGCTGGAGCACAATTACTATCTTGTGCGCTCTGAGCGTCAGCTTGATCGTGTGATGGCTGAAATAGAAGGTGCGCCCGGTGTTGTCTGGTACACGATTTCGGATGAGGATCTGAGGCGAAAGCTAGAACAGTTCTGTCGTCAGCGAGGTATCCAGACCCTGCCTGTTCTTGACCCGTCCATTCATATGCTGAGCCGGCATCTCGGAATTGCGGCCAGTGAGCGCGTGGCAGGTCAGCACTCGATGAATGCGGAGTACTTTAAACGAATATCGGCGATTGATTTCGCGCTGCATCACGATGATGGTCAAAATGTCCAGGGTCTGGTCAATGCCGACGTCGTGTTGCTCGGGGTCAGCCGAACATCAAAAACGCCGACTTGTGTCTATCTCGCCAATCGCGGGGTTAAGGCCGGGAATATTCCATTGGTGCCGGGCATCCCGCCGCCGCCTCTGATTGAGGAGTTGCGAGATCCGATGGTGGTTGGACTGAAAATTGGTGCCGAGCGCCTGCTTCAGATCCGCAGCCAGCGTCTGATGGCGTTGAACGAATCCAATCAGACCGATTATACTGACGAAGAAGCGGTTCGGGCTGAAATCACCGAAGCAAACCGGTTATTTCAGCGCAACAAATGGCCGGTGATTGATGTGTCTCGTCGCAGCGTAGAAGAAACGGCTGCCGCTATCCTCAACAAGCTCAGCGAACGGAACGGGGTGTAATGTCGAAGGATATTATCCTCGCTTCTGGAAGTGCGAGTCGTCGTGCCTTGCTTTCTGGCGCGGGAATAGAGGCAGAAACCTTTAAACCAAACGTCGACGAAGACGCCGCCAAGGCAGCCATGCGGCAGAAGGGTATGTCGGTGCGCGATCAAGCCATGCAATTGGCTGAACTGAAAGCGATTAAGGTTTCAAGCCAAGCCAGCGGACTGGTGATTGGCGGTGATCAGATGCTTAATCTCGGGGGGGAGGCCTTTGACAAGCCTGGAAACCTGGACGAAGCGGCCAACCATTTGCGCCGATTGTCCGGCCAGGCGCATTATCTCGAAACTGCCATCGTGGTTGCGGAAGATGGACAGGTTGTCTGGCGGCACCTCAATCGTCCACAGCTAACGGTCCGTGTACTGAGCGAGACCTTTATTGAGGACTATATCTACGCCTGCGGTTCCGCCTTGCTTTCGACGGTGGGCGCCTATCAGCTTGAAGGACGGGGCTCACAACTCTTTACACGGATTGAAGGTGACTATTTCTCGATCTTGGGTTTACCCCTCTTACCGCTGCTCGACTATTTCCGAACGCGAGGCGTGTTGGTCTCATGACTTTACTTCTGGGTGTCATTGGTGATCCTATCAGTCATTCCTTGTCTCCGCTCATCCATAATGGTTGGTTGAGGGCAGCCGGGATTGATGCGGTTTACGAGGCGATGCAGGTCGCCAAGGGTGAGCTGCCAGGCGCGCTGGACACGCTTTCAAAGCGTGATGTTGTTGGCGTGAATGTGACGTTGCCGCATAAGGAAGCGGCGTTTAAGGCGGCGAGTTCAGCGACGGCAGACGCTGAGGTGTTAGGTGTCGCGAACACACTGACCCTCAACCACGATGCGGGCAACTGGTCAGCAGCAAACACTGACGTCCCCGGATTTATTCGCGCTCTTGAGTTAGCTGGCGAAACAGAGCTGAACGGCAAGACTGTGACCGTTCTAGGTGCGGGTGGGTCAGCAAGAGCCGTGGTGCATGCACTGGTACAAAACGGGGCTAACGTTGTAATTTTAAACCGTACGGTTGAACGAGCCAGACTCGTCTGCGAACGGCTGGGTAACTCAAAGGCCGTATACGGACCGATCGATCTGTACAGAGATTATATCGATGAGTCGAAGCTGGTGGTCAATACCGCGAGTTTCGGACATTCTGGAGACTATTTGGCATTACCAACCGGGCGCGATCGGTTATTCTTTGATATCTCGTACGGGCGTCCAGCCAAAGCTCAACTTGAGCATGCAAAAAAGGAACGATGGCGAACGGCTGATGGATTGGGAATGCTTGTGGCGCAGGCCGCGTTCAGTTTCAAGATCTGGTTTGGCGAGACCCCGGATGAGGCTGCGGCATTGCGGAAATGCCGCCGCGCCGTTGAGGTGGTTCCATGATTGTTCTGGGACTGACAGGCTCCATTGGGATGGGGAAATCTGCAACAGCTTCGATGTTCAAAGAGGCTGGGCTGCCGGTCTACGACGCAGATGCGGCGGTTCACTCGATTTATCAGGTGGGTGGCAGTGCGGTCGGACCTTTGTCCGACAGGTTCCCTGATGCTGTGGTCGACGGTGCCGTGGACAGGAACAAACTGAGACAAGCTGTCTTGAACGATGCGGGCGCGCTGAAGGACCTGGAAACGATTGTTCACCCTTTGGTGGGTGAAACACAGCTCAAGTTCCGTGATGAGGCGTTGGCGTCCGGCGCACCAGTGGCGGTTCTCGACATTCCCCTGCTTTACGAAACGGGCGGTGATGCCCGCTGTGATTATGTCGCCGTGGTGAGCGCCCCAGCTAAGGTGCAACGCGAGCGCGTCTTATCTCGACCCGGCATGACACAAGCGGCGTTCGAGGCGATCCTGTCAAAACAGGTGCCGGATGCTGAAAAGCGGGCGAAAGCCGATTTCATCATCTCCTCCGCGTTCGGGTTTGATTTCGCACGGGCGCATGTCACGGCGATTGTTGAGCTTCTCACCGAACTCGACCATAAAGCCAGCCATGACTGAGACAGTTCGCGAAATCGCATTTGATACAGAAACAACCGGGCTTGAATGGGACAAGGATGATCGCATTATTGAGCTTGGCGCTGTAGAGCTGATCAATCATGTCTCAACCGGCCGAACCTTTCAGACTTATATCAATCCCGGGCGCCCTGTTTCTGAAGCGACTATTCGGATTACCGGCATCACCGATGATGATCTGAAAGACAAACCGGGTTTTCACGACCCCTCGATTGTAGATGCCTTTCTGGATTTCATCGGTGATTCAACCCTTGTCGCCCACAATGCGAAATTTGATCGCGGATTCCTCAATATGGAGCTTGAACGCTGTGGACGAACACCGGTTCCCGAAGACCGCTGGGTCGATACGGTCGCGATCGCGCGGAAGCGGTTTCCGGGTGCGCCAGCCAGTCTCGATGCCTTGTGCAAACGTTTCGATGTGAACTCTGATGCGCGCACCTATCACGGGGCGCTACTCGATAGCCAACTTCTCGCAGAGGTCTATCTTGAATTGCTTGGTGGCCGAGCGAGAGCGTTCGACTTTGGATCAAACAAGCAGGTCCATACAGGTGAGCGTCAAGTAGCCATACAACGCCCGGAACCGAGACCTGTTGAAATCAGCGCAGACGAAGAGACGGCGCACGCGGAATTCGTCGCAAGCCTCGGTGAAAAAGCGCTTTGGGCGCGTTACGCTTCGGGTTGAGCGGGCGCCTGTTGGGCTGCTGCTGCTTCGGCCGCCCGTTTCCTTTGATTGGCGTAGAGGCCTGCAAAGTCGACAGGATCGATGCGAAGCGGCGGGAAACCACCTTCTGACGAGATGTCGGCGATAATCCTGCGCGCAAACGGGAAAAGAATCCGCGGACATTCAATCAGCAAGATTGGCTCAAGGTCAGCTTCAGCAAAGCCCTGGACCTGGAAAACGCCGGCATAGTCCATCTCGAGCAGAAACAAGGCTGTGTCTGCTGTGCCGGCACGCGCTTTCAGCTTGAGTGTGACCTCAAATATGTTTTCGTTCGTGTCTTTGGGCGTCGCGCCGACATCAATACCGAGCTCAATATTCGGCTGTTGCTCGACCGCCGCACCTGGATTCTCGAAGGACAAATCCTTGATGTACTGGCTCAATACTCGAATTGCCGGTCCTGTCGCAGCTGAATTTGGTTGCGGCGGGGTGGCCATATCTGGGGCGTCTGTCATGATGATCCACTCTAATAAATCTAACTGGCGCGTAACATGCAGCGAACTTAGGCGCAACGGTGGGTGGCACTTCTGATAAAGGCCCTATATGTGAAGTCAGAACTTACGAAAGAGTACCGATGTCCTCGTCGATGATTGAATTCCTACTGCTTGCGGCAATCGCTGTGTTTATCGGGTGGCGGCTATATGTGACCCTCGGTCAGGACAATGGCCCGCCCGCGGGGCGTTCCCGTGAGCCTCAACAGCCGAGCCCTGCACCTTCCGGTCAGGAAGAAGAATATGGGTCAAATGTTCGTCAGCTGCGCCCGACATTCACCGGCCCGGCGGCCGCTGGCATGGAAGCAATCTATACCGCCGATGAAAGTTTTGACCCACGCCAGTTTCTGAGCGGCGCGAAAGCGGCTTATGAGATGATTGTGGGCGCATTCGGACGCGGTGACCGCGACGCCCTCAAGCCTTTGCTGGATGACGATGTGTTTGAGGCATGGGACGCCGCGATCTCGGAGCGCGAAGCGAATGGCGGCGAAGGTCTGCAATTGCTGCGCATCCGGAAGGCCGAAATCAGTGAAGCCTCGCTGGACGATGAAGGCATGGCGAGGGTCACGGTGCAATTCGAAGCCGAATTGGGGGATGGCGAAATGACGAGCAAGGCCAATGAGTTGTGGACCTTCAAGCGTCTCGCCGATTCGCCTGATCCAAATTGGTTCCTGGATGATGTCGATACTGTGAACTAGGCTGCAGATGTCACTTGAGCCTTTCGGGTAATCAGGTCAGCATCCTTGCATGCGCAATCTGCTTACACTTGCCTTGGTCTTGATGGCGTTGACGAGTTGCGTGACGCTGCCCAGGTCGGCCGATCCTGTGCCGCCAGCGCCGCAACCAAGCCAGCAACCTCGCAGCGACATGAATTGGGTAAACCCACCTAAGCGCGTTGCCTTTGACAGGTTGCCAGATTGGGAGACCGCGAACCTCACGCCTGGGCTCGCCGCGCTTCGTCGAAGCTGCGCTGTGTTCGCGTCGCGGCGGTCTGCAGACTATGTGTCCGCCCGTGCGACCTGGGTCGGGACGATTGATGAATGGGCGCCCGCGTGTTCTGCGCTGGAGGTGATCGGTGATGATGCCAGTGCGCGCGCCGTTATTCAGGCCTTGTTTACGCCGGTAGAGATCCGCTCCCAAGACGGCGCGTCGAGATTTACCGGCTATTTTGAGCCCATGTACGAGGCTCGGCTTTCGCCGGAGCCACCGTTTACCGAGCCCGTTCCAGCCCGACCGGACGATCTGGTTGTGGAGTACGGCCGTGTCCTGCAAGTGCTGCCGGATGGACGCAAGCGAGCTTATCCGTCTCGCGCCGAAATCACCCGGAATGGGGTCGTGCCTCTGGCCTACGCGCATCCCGCTGATGTGTTCTTTTTACAGATCCAGGGGTCAGGGCGGCTCTTGCTTCCGGATGGGCGAACTTTGCGTGCGGCCTACGCCGCTAATAATGGTCAACCCTTCGTTTCCACGGCGAATTGGCTGATGAGCAAGGGTTGGATTGGTCGCGGTGAGGCCAATATGACAGGCATAAAGGCGTGGATGAACCGGACCAGTTCAAGCCGGGCGCGCCAAGCGATGAACATCAATCCGCGCTTTGTCTTCTTCGATTTGCTGCCCGAAGGGAATCCTGGCCTCGGACCTAAAGGCTCACTTGGTGTGCCGTTGACGCCGATGGGATCGATTGCTGTCGATCCGGCGTTTCATGCCGCTGGCGTGCCGATGTTTCTGCAGACCACGGCGCCGTCCCTCGGGGGTCAATGGTCTGGGTTGATGGTGGCTCAAGATACAGGCGGTGCGATCAAAGGCGCCGTGCGGGGAGACCTCTTCTTTGGCACGGGCGAAGCAGCCGGTGCGGCGGCTGACACGGTGAATGCGCCTGGCCGACTTTGGGTCCTGTTACCGAGAGCGGTGGCCGCGCGATTGCCCTTGGGTGATGAATTTGCGGGCACGCAAGGTCTTGGTCTTTTCGCGGCGGTCCCCTAAATCGGCCTGATGAGCGGGCGCAAATTGACAGAAGCGGAAAAACGGGCCTGGGCGGCCGCGACGCGTCATGTTCGTCCATTGCCGGGAAAGGCAACCCCCAGAGCGCCCGCGGCATCCACCCGTCATCAGGATCAGGTCTCTGCAACCGCCCCGAAGTCGGTGTCTTCCCGGGTCCAGCATGCGCCTCCCGAAAATCGACAGAATGAGCGGACCGTTCGGCGGGGTCGCCAGCAAGTGGCCGGGCGTCTCGATCTGCATGGACATACACAGGACAGTGCCTGGCGGGTGCTGCCCATGTTTCTGCGACGGGCTCAGGCCCAAGGTGCGAAATGTGTGATCGTGATCACCGGGAAAGGTCGATCAGGCGAAGGCGTACTTCGGCGGAACTTTCTTCACTGGTTGGAGATGCCCGAGGCGGCTGGGCTTGTTTCTGGCTATGCGCCTGCGCATCCCAAGCACGGTGGAGGCGGAGCCTGGTACGTATATCTTCGCAAGCCTTCAGCGGACCGCCCGAAATGAAAAGGGGTGGCAAAAACCACCCCTTAACACGCTACGCACTCTACTTAGAGATCCCCTTAGGCGAGGGATATTAACAATTTAAGACGATTTCGCGAGAAGGTTGCGAATTTCTTCGAGAAGCACTTCCTGACGCGGAGGTTCCGCTGGTGCTGCGGGTGCCTCTTCTTCCTTCTTCATCATATTGTTCATGCCCTTGATAATCAGGAACATCACGAAAGCGACAATGATGAAGGATATGAGGGCAGCGATGAATTCACCAACTTTGATCGCTACAGCCTCCGTTACGACCGTACCGTCTTCTGCGAGAACGGCGGGGCTCATTTCGTAAACCCAGCTACCAAAATCGAGGCCGCCCAATACGGGACTTAATGCTGGCAGGAATACGCCCTGGATGAACGCGGTAACAACGGTCGCGAACGCGCCGCCCATGACAAAGCCGACAGCCATGTCGACCAAATTGCCTTTCATGGCAAATTCTTTGAATTCATTGAACATTATGTATTGCTCCCCTGTGGCAGTAGCCTTTCGGCCGATCGGACTTATCGCCGCGATTCTGTTATTGGATTCTTAACGGACAGCGCTGCGGCTGTGAAACTCTCTACCGGGATTCAGGGTCTTCGCCGTTATTTACACGCGCGCGCAACTCTTTGCCCGGACGAAAGAACGGAACGGATTTGGCTTCTACATTGACTGTTTCGCCGGTTCGCGGGTTTCGTCCTTTGCGCGCCTTGCGATGGCGTACTGAAAATGCACCAAAGCCACGCAACTCCACCCGGTCGCCTCGTGAGAGGGCTTCCGCGATCTCGTCAAGGATCACACCAACGACCCGTTCCAGGTCCTCTTGACGAAGGTCCGGGTTTTCATCAGCGAGTCTTGCGATCAAGTCCGATCTCAGCATGTCTTTGATCCTAAACGAAAAATGCGACAGAGACTAGTGCCTCTGTCGCAGATTCGAAATGCTCACAAAATGTTAAGGTGAGCGAGTTGTGACCTAGCTCTCTTTGTCAGCAGATTTGGTCGTTTTCTTCGCTGCCGCTTTTTTCTTTTTCTTGGCTGGAGCCTTGGCTTCAGGCTCAGCTTCATCTGCTGTTTCTGAACCGGCCAAAGCCGCCCCAAGAATATCGCCGAGGGACGCACCGGCATCAGCCGATCCGTACTGCGCAACAGCTTCCTGTTCCTCAGAGATTTCCAGCGCCTTGATTGACACCGACACGCGGCGGGAAGATTTATCCACCTGCGTGACTTTCGCATCGATCTTTTCGCCGACAGCGAAACGCTCTGGGCGTTGCTCACTGCGATCCCGTGACAGGTCGGAACGGCGGATGAAGGCTTTCACAGCTGGGTCACCGAACTCAACTTCGATGCCACCGGATGCCACTTCGGTGACGGTACACGTAACGATCGCGCCGCGCTTGACCGAGGCGTTGTCGGCGATCGGGTCACCACCAACCTGTTTGATGCCAAGCGAAATACGCTCTTTCTCAGCATCGACATCCAGCACGCGAGCGGTCACAGTGTCGCCCTTGTTAAAGTTCTGGATCGCTTCTTCGCCGGACTGATCCCAGGAGATGTCATTGATGTGGACCATGCCATCGAGATCCGGGCCGAGACCAACGAAGAGACCGAACTCGGTGATCCCGCGAACTTCGCCCTCGATGTCTGTGCCGACAGGATGCTCAGCCATGAAGGCCGACCATGGATTGTCCTGAGTTTGTTTCAGGCCGAGAGAGATCCGGCGTTTCTCGCTGTCGACATCCAGAACCTCGACGAGGACTTCCTGTGAGGTCGAAACGATCTTTCCAGGATGAATGTTCTTCTTGGTCCAGCTCATTTCGGAGACGTGGATCAGGCCTTCAACGCCGTCTTCTAGCTCAACAAAGGCACCATAGTCAGTAATGTTGGTGACCTGACCGGACATGCGCGTGCCAATGGTGTACTTGGCTTCGATATCGTCCCAAGGATCGGAATCGAGCTGTTTCATGCCAAGCGAGATGCGCTGGGTCTCTGGGTTGATTTTGATGATCTGAACCTTGACCGTGTCGCCGACATTCACGACCTGGCTTGGGTGATTGACCCGCTTCCAGCTCATGTCGGTGACGTGCAGCAAGCCATCAATGCCGCCAAGGTCAACGAACGCACCGTAATCAGTGATGTTCTTGACGACGCCTTCGCGTGTGTCGCCTTCCTGCATGTTGCCGACGATTTCAGCACGCTGTTCTGCGCGGCTTTCTTCGAGGATGGCGCGGCGTGAGACAACAACGTTGCCGCGGGCCCGGTCCATTTTCAGGATGGCAAACGGCTGAACCTCGTTCATCAGCGGGCCAACGTCACGGACGGGACGAATATCGACTTGCGAGCCGGGCAGGAACGCATTGACGCCGCCGAGGTCGACGGTGAATCCACCTTTGACGCGGCCAACAATCGCGCCTTTCACAGGCTCTTCCTTGTTGTAATTGTCTTCCAGGGTGATCCAGCTCTCTTCGCGGCGCGCCTTGTCGCGTGACAGAACGGCTTCGCCCATCAGGTTTTCGATCCGGTCGAGATAAACTTCGACGATATCGCCTGGTTCAGGCTGCTTTTCTTCGAGCAGGAATTCTTTGGTTGGCACCCGGCCTTCGGTCTTGAGGCCGATATCCAGGGTCAGGAAATCTCCGTTATTGGAGATTACAGTCGCAGGTACAACGCGGCCCTCTTGCAGGGTCGCAGCACCAGCGCTTTCCTCGAACATAGAGGCAAAATCCTCAGTTGAGGGTGTCATTGAATCAGTCATGGGGTCTCCGGTCGCGTAGCCAGAACGGGGTTCACTGCGACCCGGCACGATTGCCGGACGTCAGCCGTCGCTACGATTGTGGCGATCCGATCCCGTTTTGGATTTGGCGTTTCAGTCGCCAGAGGGGGTCGGTTTCTTGGCAAGGGCAGCTTCGACAACGGCCCGTGCTTTATCCACAGCGGCGTCTATAGACAGATGAGTCGTATCGATCAAGACAGCATCTGCGGCCGCGACCATTGGGGCATCCTTGCGGGATTTGTCGCGTTCATCGCGCTCTTTGAGCTGCGAGATCATCTCGTCCAGCGTGAGCGTTTCGCCCTTGCTCACGAGCTCCTTCCATCGACGGAGCGCGCGCGCTTCAACAGAGGCGTCAATCCACAGTTTCACGTCTGCCTCCGGGCAAATCACCGTTCCAATGTCGCGGCCATCAAGCACGGCACCGCCGGGTTGCAGAGCAAACCGGCGCTGCAGGTTTAACAGGGCGGCACGGACTTCCGGCACAGCCGCGACTTTTGAAGCAGCCTGACCCACTTCAGCGGTTCGCAGCTCGTCATCGGTGTAGCCCTGGAAGTTGAGGCTCTCTGCAATGTCGGCCAGGGCCTGCGCATCGTCGAAATCGACTTCGGCGGCGAGCGCGATCAGGCCAGTCAGGCGGTAAAGTTGCCCGGTATCCATATACGGCAAGCCGTACTCAGCTGAGAGCTGCCGCGCGATCGTGCCTTTTCCCGAGGCGAGCGTGCCGTCAATCGCAATAATCATGGTTAGTCTGTCTAAGCCCTCTGAATATCTGCGCCCAGCGTCTGCATATCGTGCAGGAAGGCCGGATAGCTCGTCGCAATCATCGAGGCATCGTCAATGGAAACCGCTTTCTGCGCTGCCGTTCCCATGACCAGCGCGCTCATCGCGATGCGATGATCATGATGGGTTTCAACAAGGCCGCCGCCTGGAACAGCGCCGCTGCAGCCCTCAACAATGAAACCGTCCTTGCGTTCTTCAACCTCTACGCCGTTCACGCGGAGCATGTTGATCGTCGCCGCAATACGATCGGATTCCTTGACCCGCAGCTCTTCGGCGCCACTGACCAGAGTTTCGCCCTCAGCAAAGGCGGCAAGCACAGCCAGGATCGGAAACTCGTCAATCATGCTCGGGACCAGTTCTTCGGGTATGGCACAACCGGTCAGGTCAGCACTTTCAAACGACATGTTGATCAGGCGTTCGCCAGCCGCGTCGCCGATCTCTTCGGCACCGACCTGGGTCCCCATCATTGCCGCGGCTCTGAAAAACCCATCTCGCGTGGCGTTTGACATGACGCCTTCAACCAAAGCGCCGCCGTGCTGAGAGATCATTGCTGTGGTTGCCAAAAAAGCCGCGGAAGACGGATCGCCTGGGACGCGGGTCTCGCGCGCCGATAGCATCTGGCCGCCGCGGATTGAGACTATCGCACCGTCTCCGTCGGGGCGTACCCCGACATCAACCCCGAAGCCGCGCAGCATCCGTTCGCTATGGTCCCTCGTTATTCGGTTTTCACGGACAATGGTCGTGCCCTCGGCGTTTAGACCGGCAAGTAGAATGCAGGATTTGACCTGCGCCGAGGCGTGCGGCGGGGTGTAATCCAAAGGTGCAAGCGGAGATTTGCCGTGCATGTTAAGCGGTAAAGTCTTGTCACCGGCATGTTCAAAACGAGCGCCCATGGCCTCCAGGGGATCGATCACCCGGCCCATGGGGCGGCTCGACAGGCTGGCGTCACCTACGAGACGGGCTGAAACCTCGTAGCCGGCAATCACGCCCATCATTAGCCGCGAACCGGTTCCGGAATTGCCAAAATCGAGATCTGTTTGTGGAGACGTTAGACCGGATGACCCGACCCCGGTTACGCGCCAATCTCCAGGCGCCGTTTGTTCAAGGTGAGCGCCGAGGGCACTCATGACTCGAGCGGTGTTCAGGACGTCTTCGCCTTCAAGCAGGCCAGAAATCTCAGAGGTTCCTTCCGCCAATCCGCCGAGGATCAGCGCCCGGTGGGAGCAGGATTTATCGCCCGGAGCGACAATTGTCCCTGCAATTTTCGAAACAGGATGCGATGTCCAGACCACAATAGGTTCTCCGGGAATACAGTCTTTGCGGAAAAGCGCTTTGACAGGACGAGACGTTTCTGGCAAGCGCCCCAGCTATCTAAAGACATGAGAGATACGAGTCATGGCCGATCCGGAACTTGGTACAAAGCAGGTATGCCCCAACTGCGAAGCGAAATTCTATGATTTGAACAAACGTCCGGCGACGTGTCCGAAATGTGGACATAGTTTTGATCCGGCGGACGAGGTGGTTCAGGCGACCAAAACCAAAGTGCGGACCAAGGCCGCTCAGGACGCAGTGCCTGAGGATGAGGAAGAAGATCCAGAGGAAGCAGCCGAAACAGCCGCCGTTCAAACGGATGATGATGAAGAGGAAGCGGCCGAAGACGAGGCGAAAGAACTCGGCGGCGACGAAGATGAAGTCGCGCTGGAAATGGGCTCTGATGGGGATGACAGCGAAGAAACGGCCCCCGGAAAAGTCCCGACCGGCTTCTCTGAGGAAGGCGTCGACGATGATGATGACGAAGTCATGCTCGATGGCGACGACGATGAGTTTGAACTCGGCGACGATGATATCGATGTCGACGATGACAACGAACTCGGTGAACCGGACGCCGACGATATTGACCCGGATGCGAAATAGGGCTTGATCCAGACGGCGGGAAACCGTATTCCGCCCTTTCCCTTTTCGGGGCCATAGCTCAGTTGGGAGAGCGCTTGCATGGCATGCAAGAGGTCGTCGGTTCGATTCCGTCTGGCTCCACCATCTCTATTTGCGCATCGCCGACCGACCAACCCGATGCGCTGTTCCGCTTCGAGATTACATCTCTCACCTCCACCATTACCGCTGGCGATTGCCGGTGAGAGTCTTCGAACAACTCAACGTGAACAGCGGCGTCTTGATGATGCCAAAGTCATTTCCCATATTCCTGGCAACACCAGATGTCGTGCGGGGCTGCCATGATGGGGCTCTGATGTGCGGTGTTTGGATCCTGTCTGAATGGAAGGAAAACGCTATGAACACGCCTGTTAATGCCCCTTTTGACGCGATCGATGTCAGTCAGTTGGCCTATGTACGGTCTATCAAATCCAAGGAATTGGCCGAGCTGCCGCGCGAAGCGCTTGCATCCGTTGAAGACGTGGATGCCTTGTTTGTGCTGACCAATGGCGATGGAAAACGCCTCGCCATCATTGAGGGCCGCGACGCCGCCATTGCTGCCGCGCATGCCAATGCCCTGCAAACGGTGAGCCTGCACTAAGGCTACAGAATTGCCGGAATAACCCGGTCCGGTGGGCGATGACCATCAGCATATGTTTTGATGTTGATGATGACTTTTTCGCCCATTTCGACCCGGCCTTCAAATGTCGCAGACCCCATGTGCGGGAGGAGGATGACATTTGGTAAGCCGACAAGATCCGGATTGACTTTCGGTTCGCGCTCGAAAACGTCGAGGCCTGCGCCCGCAATTTTTTCAGCTTTCAGCGCGCGGGCCAGGGCAGCTTCATCAATAACTTCGCCGCGTGCGGTGTTTACGATAAAGGCTTCCGGTTTCATCAGATCGATGCGGCGCGCATTCAGCAGATGAAATGTCGCTGGCGTGTGCGGACAGTTAACTGAAACAATGTCCATCCGCGCCAGCATCTGATCAAGACTGTCCCAATAGGTTGCGCCGAGGTTCTCTTCGATATGGCGCGCGACGGGTTTGCGATTGTGATAGTGGATTTGCAGTCCGAAAGCCTGGGCCCGCCGGGCAACCGCCTGTCCAATCCGGCCCATGCCGATAATGCCGAGGCGTTTACCCGTCAGGCGGCGTCCCATCATCCATGTCGGGGCCCAGCCATCAAACTCGCCCTTCAACATCAGCTGGATGCCTTCATTCAGGCGTCGCGGCACAGCCAGGATCAACGCCATCGTCACATCGGCGGTGTCGTCGGTCAAAACACCCGGCGTGTTGGTGACTGTGATGCCGCGCTGAACCGCGCTTTGAACGTCGATATTATCGATACCGGCGCCAAATTGTGCGATCAGTTTCAGGTCTTCTCCAGCCTGCGCCAGGATACGGCCATCAATCTGGTCGGTCACCGTGGAAACCAGAACATCAGCGCGTTTGACCGCCTCGCCCAATTGGTTGGCGTCCATCGGTTCGTCAGTCTGATTCAGTTCGGTGTCGAACAGTTCTTTCAGGCGCAACTCAACCGGATCGGGTAAGCGCCGGGTGACAATGATCTTCAACCGCTTTGCTGACATGAAACCTCTCTTTCCACGGTGACTTAGCAAAGCTCTAAGCCATCGCCAATGCGCAGCTTTACGTGGGATTCACGGGTTTCCGTAAAAAAGCCCTCATGATTGCGTTTTTGTGCCGACTATTTTGCGCTGCCACATTTTTGTTCACGCCCTTAGCGGGCGAGCAGGCCGTGGCAGAGCCGTCTGTGCAGGAAGTGAGCCAATTTTCAGGAAAGCCGGTCCCACGATTTGAGTCGCTGCGATACTCCGCTGTGCATGGGCGCCAGGGTCCGAGCCTCGATCATCCGATCGTATGGCGGTATGAACGCGAGGGCTTGCCTATGTTGATCGTCCGCGAAACCCATGGCTGGCGACGGGTGAGAGATCCGGACGGGGACGAGGTCTGGATGCAGGCCCGAATGCTGTCCACGCACGCCACTGCGATCGTTAACCGCGAGACGGTAATGCGCCGCAAACCAGCTGACGAGGCTGCTGGATTGGCCGTGTTGAAGCCAAACGTGATTGTGCACCTTGAGACATGCCAGGCTGCCTTTTGTGAGGTCACGGTGGACCGACTATCTGGCTGGGTCGAGCGATCATCACTCTGGGGCGTCGAAACAGAAACCGCTGGTCTTTGATCGCTGGCTCTTGCTCTGGGCGATGCCAATCGTTAACAGGCCGGAATCGCTGACGGAATCCGAACAAGAAAAGGCAGGACCAAGATGAGCGGACCACACGATTTTCATACGCCACAAGCATCCTATTCGAAGGAAGAGTTGCTGACCTCCGGGCGCGGTGAGTTGTTTGGTCCGGGCAATGCGCAGCTGCCGACCCCGCCCATGTTGATGATGGATCGCATCACCGAGATTACGCTGGACGGCGGTGAATTCGGCAAGGGGTCTGTGATTGGTGAGTTTGATATCGACCCTGGCCTCTGGTTTTTTGACTGCCATTTCCCCGGTGATCCGGTCATGCCGGGCTGTCTTGGACTGGATGCGATGTGGCAGGCCGTGGGCTATTGGCTCGGATGGTCCGGCTCCCCCGGTAAAGGACGTGCGCTCGGCGTTGGCGAAGTCCGCTTCACGGGTGAGATTACGCCGGAAACCAAGCTCGTTCGTTATGAGATCGACATCAAACGCGTCCGCAGGGGTCGTCTGATCCTCGGGATTGCCGATGGTCGGGTTTTTGCCGACGAGGAAAAGATCTACACCGCCAAGGACATGCGTGTGGGTCTGGTTCAAAAAACCCCTGTGGCCTGATCAGGGCACAAACACTGTGTAGACAACCTCGACCTGAAAATCGAAGGTTCCGAGCGATAGATCGTAACCGGTCAAATTTTCAGCGTTGATAGCATATTCTGCGTCAAAACGGACGGATTGATCCGCAATGGACCCGGGCGCGATTGCGGTACGCTGGTCGCCGGTGAACACGTTACGCGGTGTCCGTAGATCCCAGATGCGATAGGCGCCTGCAAATCCAGCGGTTCCGCCACCGGAGTGGGGCAGCTGAGCGGCGCTTCCGAAGCCGATTTCACCGTCGCCGACCTGCGTCACTGAAAGCGTCATGCGCGTCACCAGCATCATGATGAAGTCAATCGTTGAGCCAGGATTGAACGCCTGAGCCTCAATTGCGAATGGGACATTTGAGGCGACATAGAAACTGGAATACTGCCGCGTGGCGTCGACCCGTGTATCGGTCAAAGATTGAAGACCAAACTCAGTAAAGGAGTCGTCGCTGGACAGGCGTCCATCGCCGCTGGTGTCGGTCTGAATGTCGCCTGACGCCGTGTTGGTGATGATGAAGGGCATGCTGCCCGTCGCTCCGGAAAACGAGTCTTGTGTTGGCGAGAGGGTCCCCGTCACGACTGTATGAACATCACTGCTAATCAGATCCACATCCCCTGATGTTGCCGCGCTCGACCCAGTGCCGGTATCAAGTACGAAATCTGAAACCATCGGCACAGCGCCTGAAGCGTCTGCTGCCCATACGACGACGATACCGGCGCGGCTGAGAATGGTCCGGTCTCTGATTTGAGCGAGCGCCGGAAGCAGGCTGGATCCTGCGAGAACGACAGCCACTAACGCTTTTGCGTAGACAGATTTTGAAGACCGAAACCGCAAACCACCCCTCCAGAGGTTGGCAGCAAAGTCGCTGTTTTAGGGTAATGGGAGGTTAACCAGACCGGTTAGGGTACCCAGACGGTGTACACGACTTCCGCTTCGACCTCGTAGATGCCCTCGGCGAGATTGGTATGGTTGGTCGACAGCGAATAGCCCTGCCAGCTGCCGAGTGTATAAACCACATCGAAGCGGACCGATTGCTCTGGCAAGGACCCGCGCGAGGCGGCTGTGCGCTGGTTACCGGTAAACAGAGTTGTTGGCGTCATCATCTCAAGCAGGTCGTCGACGGCCCCTATGCCACCGGTGGGACCCCCTGAATGTGGCAGCTGGGCGTTTGCACCGAACGCGATCCCGTCATTTCCTGATTGGGTCACACTCATAGCCCAGAAAATTTTCCCAAGTACCCAGTCGTCGCGGCCGACGACCCGGATAGCCTCACCGTCAATGTTAAATGGGACATTCGAGGCGACATAGAAACTGCTGCGTGAAACGCTGTCTCGCAGGCCGAGACGCGTGTTCGGGCCCATTTCGAACGCGTTGAACACATCCCCACCGTCCGTGACACCGTTTCCGTTGCTGTCGATGTCTCCATTCCCATTCGGCGAGTTGCGAACATTGAACATGCGGCTGGGAACTTCATCCAGGCTGGAGCCGTCAAAGGCCGGTAAAAGCGTTCCGGTGACGACAGAGGCAACATCGCCGGCGATCAGATCTGTATCTCCGCGCGCAACATTGCTGTCATTGATGATGAAGTCTGACACGATCGGGCTCTGGCCAGCACTGTCTGCGCCCCAGACAACCACGATGCCTTCAACTGCAAAGGTGGTGCGATCATTCACTTGTGCGCTTGCGACGCATGCCAGAAGCAAGACGGCGACGAAGCACGTGAATATGGCTAGTAAACGCATTCTGATTTGGCCCTCGCGCAGGGGATACCATCCAGAGACTGAGATCTGATTGACCCGGTGCCATCAGTCCTGCAGCGTTTCTTAGGAGTCTATTTAGAGATCGCCTCAAGCCACACGTTGATTTCACCCGCTGGCTGCGCCCCAAAATCGATCTCGATCTCAATTGACTGGCTGTCCGGTGATCCAGACTGGAGCGCCGTTTTTGTGGGTGCGGTGAAGATCACACGTTCGGTGGACAGATCGGCAAGTGAGACACGCGTTAATGTTGAGCCCGCCAGTGAAGCGTCAGCATTCTTGCCAGGGGCGTAAAGTGCGACAGAGATCGGCTCCGCCGACATTTCAGGTAGGCCTTGCGCGCTTATCTTGATCTGAAAGCCGGAATTGCTGGCGACACGAAACCGCTGCACTTTAGACACCATCGCGTGGTTCGTCGCGACGGGGTCGAGTGTGCCGGCGCCTGGAAGGTTGATTTGTGGTGCACTTGCCGGTGCACCCGCGAGGTCGATCCTCGAGCCGGATTGTGTGGAGCCATCCTCAGACCACACCACCAAGACAGGGTCTTGAACAAAACGAACGGTATGAATCACATCGCCATGACTTGCAGCAACAGTCCACATCCAGCCCAGGCTCAAACAGAGCGTTCGAAGAAACAGTTTCAAGGCGCGCACCCTTACAGTGAATCAATCGTTAACGATCCAGACGCTGATTTGCCTGCAGATGCCATGCCAGGGGTGCGAACTGCTTGACGCAGATGCCGCGCCCGCCTAGCCCTTCACGCAATGTTACAAATCAATACAGGAGCGGTTTGAGATGGCAGACTATGGAGACATGCCGACAGGAACACTGATGGCAGGCAAACGCGGCATCGTTATGGGTGTTGCGAACAAGAACTCCATTGCCTGGGGCATTTCCCAACAGCTCGCCGCCCAAGGTGCCGAAATTGCCTTCACCTATCAGGGGGAAAGCCTGGAGCGCCGGGTGCGCCCGCTGGTCGAGAGTATTGATATGGATTTCATGGTTCCGGCTGATGTCACCGATGATGCCAGCATGGACGCCGCCTTCGCTGCCGTGAAGGACAGATGGGGCACGATTGATTTTCTGGTCCACTCGATTGCATTTGCGGGGAAAGACGAACTGCAGGGCTCGATGGTCGCGAACACGACCCGCGAAGGGTTTCGTCGGGCATTAGATATCTCGGTTTACAGCTTCATTGATGCCTCTCGTCGCGCCTCCGAACTGATGCCGGATGGCGGCTCTATTGTCTGTATGACCTATCTCGGCGCGGAGCGGACGGTGCCGAGCTATAACGTAATGGGGGTCGCCAAGGCCGCGCTAGAAGCCTCAACTCGCTACGCTGCGCGCGATCTGGGGACGCAGGGCATTCGTGTGAACGCGATCTCAGCCGGAGCCATGCGGACTCTGTCGCTTGCGGGCATTCGCGGCGGCAAAAGCCTGATGGGAACCGGCAAGGATTGGTCACTGCTGAAAGAAGACACGCGGATGGAAGGGGTCGCAGGATGCGCGCTCTATCTCCTTTCGCCGCTCGGACATTCGATTGCGGGTGAGGTTCTGCATGTCGATGCCGGCTTCCATGCGGTGGGCGTGCCAGATCTGCCAGAGGGCTAGGTCAGGCGTCTTCTACGCCGATAGCGTCTCTTAGGGCTGCAAAGATGCTGGTGCCGAAGTCACCGGTATAAGCCTCTTCCGGTGTCGCTC
Source organism: Henriciella sp. (assembly GCA_030066975.1). Taxonomy (GTDB): domain Bacteria; phylum Pseudomonadota; class Alphaproteobacteria; order Caulobacterales; family Hyphomonadaceae; genus Henriciella. Next base: position 372,623 of record JASJAO010000001.1, read on the forward strand.
GGACGGCGGCATCAATGGCTTCCGCATCTGGCCCAATCAAGATGCGCCAGCGCTCAGCCAGAACACCGTCGAGGATGACTTTCGCAGCGTCTTCGGCGCTCGTAATGGCATTGTCGCGGAAAGCCTCACCTTGAGCCTGAGCGTCCTCTTCCGTCTGGCCACCGGTGCCAGGGATGTCGGATTGCAGTCCGAACTCACGATACGTGTTAAGCGCGATCTGCGTGCCGATATGACCCGGCATCACAACGCTGGCGAGCACATGCGGCGCGTTCAACCGCAAATCCGTAATCAAGGCTTCGGTAAAGCCTTTCACCGCGAACTTGGCGGCTGAATAAGCGGTGTGTGGTGTGTCCGGGCCAAGACTTGCCCAAAAACCGTTCACTGAGCTGACATTCACGATATGGGCTTCGTCCGCAGCCACCAGCATCGGCATGAAGGCTCGCGCATTGTAGTACACGCCGTTCCAGCAGACATTGAAGGTCCGCTCCCAATTCTCGCGTGTACCCGCAACAAAGCTACCGCCCCCGCCAATACCGGCATTGTTGATCAGTAGATGCAGGTGATCGATATCGTGCTCGGTGCGGACATGATCGGCAAACGCGTTCACGCGGTCTTCGTCTGCCACATCGGCGACAAAGGTTGAGATCTTGACCCCCTGCTGGGCATCCGCTTCAGCGAGAGACTTTGCCTCCGCCATATCTTCTTCGGAGATATCGCACATGGCCACGCTGCAGCCAGCTTCTGCGAGTTGGCGCACCAGGGCGCGTCCCATTCCTGCGCCACCCCCCGTCACCACCGCCGTTTTTCCGCTAAAGTCTTTCACTGCCTGCCTCCCGTTTGCGACCCGTCTTTCGCGGGTGTTTGTTCATTCCTCCAACACTGTGTATGCGATTACCCCATGGGTCGAACAGCGTGACGTCGGAGGAAGTATGGCGGCCAAGGTCTTTATCTGGGTGGGGCATCCTCGCGAGAACTCCCTCTCACACGGTATGGCGGACGCCTATCAGCGCGGCGCGGAGAGCCAGGGGGCGGACGTACGGCGTATGCACCTTTATGACATGAAGTTCGATCCGGATCTCACCGAAGGCTATCATCAGCGCAAGGATCACGAGCCTTGCCTGACCGAATGGCGAGAAAATATCTTGTGGTGTGAGCACACATGCTGGGCCTATCCGCAATGGTGGGGAGGGATGCCAGCCAAGATGAAAGGCGTGCTCGACCGTGCCTTCCTGCCAGGTTTTGCGATGAACTATCATGACAATGACCCGTGGTGGGATCGCTTGCTGAAGGGGCGCAGTGGCGACGTGCTTATGACGTCCGATGCGCCAGCCTGGTTCGATCAGGTCATGTATGGACGCGCGGCGGCAAAACAGGTGAAACGCCTGGTTATGGAGTTCTCAGGCATCAAGCCTGTCCGGGTGCTGCAAGTCGGCACAGTCAAAACAGCGAAAGAAGCCAAGATTCAGAAATGGCTCCGTTCAGCCTACAATATGGGCGCGGATGCAGGGCGTCGTTAGAGCGCCCACCTTGTGGCGAAACAGTTGAACATGTTGCATGCTGAAAGCGCGCATAGGGAACTTGTTTTATGAAAACTTCACCGGAAACCCACGTTCCGCTTTCATCTGATTTCCCGTCTTACCCACTGGCCGAGATGCAGGCGAGGGCACGGGACTTTGCGGTTCAGATGGAATCTCGTCGATCGATACGTGCATTCTCGGACAAACCCGTGCCTCAAAGCATTATCGAGCACTGTATTGAAGCCGCCGGCACGGCCCCAAGCGGCGCCAACCACCAGCCCTGGTACTTTGCCTGCATCGGGTCGGCCGAAAAGAAGCGTGAGATCCGGATCGCTGCCGAAGCAGAAGAACGTGAATTCTACTCAGGCCGCGCGGCCCAGGAGTGGCTCGACGCTCTTTCCCCAATCGGCACCGACGCTGAGAAGCCTTACATGGAGATCGCGCCTTGGCTGATTTGTATTTTCGCACAAAGACGCGGCGGCGTTCAGGCCGGGCAAGACAAGAAGAACTACTATATTCACGAAAGCGTCGGCATTGCGTCCGGCATGCTCATCACGGCTTGCCACAATGCAGGGCTCGCGACACTTGTACATACACCCAATCCGATGAAATTCCTGAACGGGATTTGCGGACGCCCGGAAACGGAGAAGCCGTTCTTGATCTTGGTTGCTGGATATCCGGCAAAGGACGCACAGGTGCCGAAGCATGCCCTGATCAAGAAACCTTTGAAAGAGATCGCTAGCTTCCTGTAGGGGGAACAACAGTGATTATGGGACCAGGCAGTTCGATAAATTCGCAGGATTGAACAATCTGGTTGCCGCGCTGAACCGGCGCACTCTTGTTCTCGCCCCGTACTTGCAGGGCAAAATCGCCGCTCAAGCTCGCGGGCAACTCGCCATTCTCGAGATCAATCTGAATATCGTCCTGAATGACGGCGAAGCGCGCTTCGGACCATTCCGGGAGATCTGTCTCCAGAGTGAGCGACGTCCCGGCTTCATAGCGTAGCGGCGCGGGTTGGGAGAGCTCCCCCGCTGGATCCGCAAACAATTGCGTGACGAATATGTCGTCCCCATGTCGCACGACACCCAGCGCGACATGCGTTGCTTTCTTGGAGAGAATATTGGCGCGATGCCCTGGGCTGTCCATCAAACCCTGATGCAAGTGCGCGAGCGTGGCGGAGGCGGGTCGCGACTTGGTCGGGCTGCATGATACGGTCATTCCGAACCCGTTGGTGCAGGAGCGGGCTTCGCTCGCAACATTCTCTGCGGTGAATTGGGCGATCAGCGTCCGATCAAAGGCCGCAATCCGGTCAGAGGGCTTACGGCCCGAGGGCGAGTCATGACCGAAATATCCATTGTAAACCATATCGAGGCTGTGAAAGCGCGCGGCATCAACCAGTTCAGTCCGAAGCGCCAGTGGCTGAAGCCCTTCGGCGCGGCGCTCTTTGTTTATGAGTTCGATGAAATCAGCTTCCAGGCCCAGCTCGAGCGTATAGCCGTCGGGCAAGTTCTGCAGGCAGTTTATCCCATTTTCCACATATGCCGCGTTTTCAATCGCGCGATCAGACGTCGCCAATTCACAGGCGTTTGCTGTTTGCGATGTGGCGAAAAGCGCAATGAGGAAACACAAGACACGTAGCATTGACAGGCAGTTTAGCGCGAATTCTGCTCTAGGACACCCTCGCTTTTCAGGCGGGCAATAATCGGGGCGAGCATACGCTCTATGGCTTCCTCATCCGCGCGGACCTGCCCATAGGCCGGAAGGCCTTCATCAGCGATGACAAGGTCGGCCTCAAACATTGCCGGATAGGTATAGCGATAGTGTGCTGCTCTGACAGTTTTCAGATACTGGTTGAGCACGCCATGCACGTCGCGCCCGCGCTCGATGACATCCCGTCTGATCCGACGGGCAAGACGAAGATCGTCAGGCGTGTCGACGTAGATGGACAGATCGATCAGCGGCGTAATGGCTTCGATCGACAGGACGTGAATGCCTTCCAGCAGGATGATGGGTGATGGGGCGAGGGTTAGGGTCTCGTTCGCCACCCGATCATGGCGATCGAAATCATAGATCGGTTGCTGGATAGGCTCGCCAGCTTTCAACGCGGTGAGGTCTGCCGTCATGCGGTCCAGCTCTTTGCTTTGCGGCGCGTCATAATTTGTATCTGCAATAATTTGCAGACGGTGCGCTTCGTCGCGAACGGGTCCGTAATGACTGGCGGGCAGGTAATAGCCGTCTTCCCGGAACAAAGTGATCCCCGGAGAAACGCAGACCTGCATCAGGGCCTCGGCAATGGTCGACTTTCCGGAACCGGATCCGCCTGTAATTGCGATGACAAAAGCCGGCTTACCTGCCATTCAGCGTCAATCGTCCTTGGAGATTGGCACGGCATAGAGCTCCAGCCGATGATCGACCAGCTTATAGCCAAGCTCGTTCGCGATTTGCTCTTGAAGGCGTTCGATTTCCTCGTTCTGAAACTCGATCACGCGTCCCGATTTCACATCAATCAAATGATCATGATGCTCGTCGGGCACTTCTTCATAGCGCGCGCGACCGTCGCCAAAGTCGTGGCTCTCAATGATCCCGGCTTCTTCGAACAGTTTTACAGTTCGGTAGACCGTTGCGAGGGATATTGTCTTGTCGAGTTCATTGGCGCGTCGATGCAGCTCTTCTGCGTCAGGGTGGTCTTTTGCAAGTGACAGGACACGGGCAATTGTCCGTCTTTGCTCGGTCATTCGCAGGCCTTTTTCGGCGCAGATTTTTTCCAAACGATCCATGAGGCCTTCATGCCCTTTCAGATGGGCCATGTCCAGAGATTGCCCGCGACATCAGGATCGCATCGACCCGGGTTCCATTCCGCCGGTGATAATACGCTTCGCGGCGACCATCTTCCCGAAAGCCGACTTGAGCATAAAACTCACGCGCCGGGCGATTGTCGGCAGCAACTTCCAGCCGCAACTCGGTTATACCGTAAGGTTTTAGGATCGACATACACCCGTTGAACAGATCGGTCGCTACGCCCTTTCGGCGCGCGGTCGGGGCGGTCGCCAGGGTCAGTATTTCCGCTTCAGGTGGAACTTTCTGCGCAATCAGCACAGCCTCAAGGGCAAGGTTTCCCTCAACCCCAAGCCCGATCACTGAGGGCTGAGCCATCAACTCCGATAGACTGTTCTCGCTCCAGGCCTCTCCGGGAGGAAAGGCTGCGGCGTGAAGGTGCGCCATGCGCGGCGCATCCTCCGGGCGAAGGATCACAATTTCGGTCATGCCGCAGTTTTGCCGCCGGGCAGAAGCGCATCTGGCTTGCGGCCATAGGTCGGGCGTGGTGGATGAGACTCTGGCTCCAGACCCGCGGCCAGATCTGCAGCGCGCCGCGCAGTTGGATGTGCTGCATGAATTATCAGATCCGGCAGGGCCTCCTGAAGCACCCGTCCATCGCCATATACCATGTGCGGACGGGCTTTGAGAAGGTTAACAAGGTCTTCCAGAGAACGTTCTGTCGGCGGGTTGGTCGCTTCCCCGGATCTGAACGTCTGCGACCAGTATGTTATGTCGGGTGCACGCCTTTGGGCGGGCAGAATGACGATCGCGGACCCCTGTTGCCCGGCGGGTAAGGCTGCTTCCAGACTGGTAACTCCGACGCAGGTCGCGTTGCTGGCGAGGGCCAGACCGCGCGCAAATGCAACGCCAACGCGAACTCCAGTAAAGCTGCCTGGACCTGTGACCACGCCAATCCGTTGCAGGTCGTGAAGCCCAATTTCAGCCAGGTCGCACGCCTGCTGCACCAGCCCCGGTAGTCTGGCGTCCTGTCCCCGGGTCATGGCCTCTGCCAATTCCGCCTTCACGACTCCATGCTCTACGATGGCGACTTCGCAAGCCGGACCGGATGTGTGCAGACCAAGGCAAAGCATGCTTGTACCTGCTACACGTCCGGAAGCTGATAACGTGGCAAGGCGTCGAGGGCGGTTTTCAGGGCATCCCCCCAGCCGGATGAAATCGCACCAAAGGCTGGGTCGCCTTCTTCAATTCGGAACTTGGTTCCTTCTTCCAGGCTGTCCTTTCGATAAATATGTGTATCCAGAGGCATGCCCACGGACAGGTTGGCCTTTAGCGTTGAATCGAACGAAACGCATAACAGACGGATTGCGTCTTCATCGCTCATAGCAGGGTCAAAGGCTCGCAAAATGATCGGGCGACCATACTTGGTCTCGCCAATCTGAAAGAAGGGTGTTTCCGCACCGGCTTCGACAAAATTGCCTTCTGGATAGATCAGAAAGAGCCGGGGCTTTATGCCCTTGATTTGCCCGCCCATGATCAAGGTCGCGTTGAACGCGGACTGGGCCATCGTGCCACTTTGTGCTTGCGAGGCGACAACTTCTTTTAGTGTCTCACCGATCAGTTTCGCTGCCTGAAACATGGTGGGTACCCGCAAGAGGCTCGGGTTGCGGTCTTCGGGCGCAACCGATCGCTCGTCCAAGAGGCTCACCACTGCCTGGGTGGTTGCCAGATTGCCAGCCGTCATCAGCGTAATGACGCGATCACCCGGCACGGACCAGGTGAACATTTTTTGAAATTTGGAGATATTGTCGACGCCTGCATTGGTTCGGGTATCCGACATGAAAATCAGACTGCTATCGAGCTTCAAGGCGGCGCAGTATGTCAATGGCGTGTTCTCCCGATCAAAGGCCAGAAGTCTTATTGCTGGACCTGAAGAGAGACAACAAGATTCTCCTGTTTCGCCCCTACGACGTAACCCGTCGTCGGTGCAGCATCGCGATAATCCAACCCGCGCGCAATTCGAACATATCGCTCGTCCGGGCAGACGGCGTTTGAAACATCAAAACCAACCCAGCCGAGGCCACTGACATAGGCTTCTGCCCAAGCGTGACTGGCATCCTGATCGATCTGGTCATTGAGCAGAAGATAGCCGCTGACATATCGTGCCGGAAACCCGAGCACCCGAGCTGCGCTGAGAAAGATGTGGGCGTGATCCTGGCATACGCCGTTCCCCTGACTTAGGGCGGCTTCTGCTGTGGTTTGGACATCGGTGTTCCCGGACTGATATGCGACTTGCTCAAGGATTCTGTTGCTCAACTGGTGCAGTATCGAGACGTCTGCTCGAGCGTGCGGTTTGAAGTCTTCAGTCAAACGCGCTACGCGATCACCAGGTTCGGTCAGCTTGGTTTGGCGTAAGTAGAACCATAAAGGCATTGCAAGCGTATGGTCGCCGATAACACCATTGGTGTCATGCGTCGTGATCCGACCCGAGACCGTTATCGCAACCTCCGTTGCCCCGGGTTCAAGCTCGAGCAAATCGACATGATTGCCATGCTGATCGACGAAGCTTGTTTGGTGTCTGGCGCCCTGCAAATCGATCGACCAGTCGAGCACGTCCTGATGTCGATCCGATACCGGGCGCAAGCGAAGCTGTTGGAGGGCATAGTTTGCCGGTACGGCGTATTCGTATTTTGTGTGGTGTTGGATGTTTAGCAGCATATCAGGCGTGGAAGCGATAATCTGTTTCGATCATCTCCGCTAAGCGCGCATTTCGCGCAATGAAATCGATAAGAAATTCATGCAGTCCGGACCCAATAATCCATTCACTGGTCGAGTTTGTGATGTGCGCTTCGTGCTCGGCGGCCAGATCATGACAGGGCTTGCGAACCTGATATTCGACCTCAAGATCTGCCAGCGTCGCAACAATCTCGTCGTAGCAGTAAGCGATCGATCGCGGCAATCGGACGTCGTGGATCAGGAAATTCACGATCGAGATCGGACTGATGTCACCGCCATGCAGCCAGTGGAAAGACCGTTCAGCTGAGGCCGACCTCAAGATCATTTCCCACTGGACCTGGTCCAATGACGACCCTACGGACGCGCTTGATGGGAGCAAGACGTAGTATTTCGTATCTAGAATTCTGGCTGTATTGTCGGCGCGCTCGATCAAGGCGCCCAGCATAACGAAGCGAAAGATGTCGTTGCGTAGCATTGTGCCATTGATCGATCCACGGACAAGCGCCGTATGTTGCCGGATACGCGCGAGCAGATTGGGCAGATCTGTCAAATCATCACTGGCTTCAAATGCAAACCGTAGCTCCAGCCAGGCATCATTGATCGCTTCCCAGACATCCTTTGTGATCGCGGTTCGGGTCATGCGGGCGTTCTCCCGCGCAGCGGCCAAAGAGCGGTAAAGGCTACCCGGGTTCTCCTTGTCCGCAATCATGAAGGCGACGACGTTTGGAGTGTTGAAGTGATCGTATTTTTCTCGGAAGGCGTCGATTGTTCCGGCGGTGCTGAGCACTGATTCCCATTCGCTGCGCATGGTCCGCGCGCGCGTCAGGGACATGCGGAACCCGGCATCCACCAGACGCGCTGTGTTCTCGACCCGCTCCAGGTAGCGCATCATCCAAAACAGGCCAGACGCGGTTCGCCCCAGCATTCTAATCATCGCGCAAAACCCAAGTGTCCTTGGTGCCGCCGCCCTGGCTCGAATTGACGACCAGAGAGCCTTCTTTCATTGCGACCCGGGTTAAGCCTCCGGGAACTACATCGATGCAGTTTGGCGACACCAGAACGAAGGGGCGTAGATCAACATGCCTTGGTGCCAGGCCGGCGTCGGTGAGAATAGGCACAGTTGAGAGCGCCAGAGTCGGCTGGGCAATATAGTTTGCCGGGTTCGCGGTAAGCTTTGCCTTGAATGCTTCGATTTCGGCCTTGCTCGCGGCGGGGCCAACCAGCATGCCATAGCCGCCCGAGCCGTGGACCTCTTTCACCACGAGTTCGGACAGGTGATCGAGCACGTAGGCCAGAGAATCCGGTTCAGAGCAACGCCATGTCTCGACGTTTTTAAGCAGAGGTGCCTGTCCGGTATAGAATTCTACGATGTCCGGCATATAGGAGTATAGCGCCTTGTCATCCGAGATGCCGGTGCCAGGCGCGTTGGTGATCGTAATGCCGCCCGCGCGGTAGATGTCGAAAATACCAGGAACGCCCAACATGGACTCAGGATTGAAGTTCAGTGGGTCAAGATATTCATCATCGACCCGTCGATAAATGACGTCGACGGGTTCATATCCGCAGGTGGTGCGCATAGCGACCCGGCCATCAACAACTCTGAGATCATGCCCTTCGACCAGTTCGACGCCCATTTGATCGGCCAGGAACGCGTGCTCAAAGTAAGCGGAATTGTGGATCCCCGGCGTGAGTACGGCAATGGTGGGCTTACCGGCGCAGGTCGAAGGTGCTGATGCTGCAAGCGACTTTCGAAGCAGCGCAGGGTAGTCACCAACACTCTGAACGCCCACCTGCGAAAACAGTTCCGGAAACATTTTGAGCATGGTTTCGCGGTTTTCCAACATATAGGACACACCCGACGGTGTCCGGGCATTGTCCTCGAGCACGAAGAACTCGTCCGGGCCGGTGCGGACCAGATCCGTCCCCACAATGTGGGTGTATATGTTGCCCGGCGGATTAACCCCGACCATTTGCGGCAGGAAGGCCTGATTGTCGGTGATCAGGCGCTGCGGAATGCGTCCGGCGCGAAGGATCTCCTGGCGATGGTAGATGTCATGCAGGAACGCGTTCAGAGCCTTGACGCGTTGCTCGATGCCGCGGGTCAGTCTGCTCCATTCTTTCGCACTGATAATACGTGGCAAAAGGTCGAACGGGATGAGGCGTTCGTCCGCCTCTGAGTCGCCATAGACATTGAATGTGATGCCCGTGCGCCGAAAGAAAGCCTCCGCATCGCGAGATTTCTGTTTCAACTTGGTCGGATCGATCTTGGTGAGAAGTTCATGATACTCGGCATAGGGCGTACGAACTTCCCCTCCAAATCCGAGCATTTCATCGAAATTGGTCGAACCATCAGCCATGATTTAGTCACCCACAGCCGGGCGTTGAACACAAGGCCCTATCTGTTTCCAGATTGATAACCGTCAGCCGTGATCGATATGCCAGCAGGCGCGATACCGGCGCGGATGCCAGATTCACGCACGCAAGCCGTTCAGTACGAGATCAACATGGGTTTCCAAATACGAGTCGAGCTCAATCGGTTGCAGATGATCAAAAACCAGTTTCCAGATGGCCGCGACAATCGCTCCGGCGGCGATATTGCGCGCCAGGCCATGGCCTTCCATCTTTCGAAATTCGCCGCTGGCGACGCCCTGCGAAATGATTGAGCGAATAAGGCCCTGCCCGTGCGATAAGATGCGCTGGTGATAAAACGCGGCCAAATGCGGAAAATTCGGGCCTTCGGCCATGATCAAACGCATGATCTGGCGACGATCGCCGTCCAGCATCCTTGCATACAGAGACCGCAAATGCTGCCTCAGGCGCTCCGTTGCTGAGCTGTCCGAAACTGTGAAACTTTCAACCGCCTCATCCAGCGCCGGGGCCATCTTGTCTCTGACCATGGCTTCGAACAATCGTTCTTTGCTATCAAAATACAAGTAGACCGTCCCCTTCGAGACGCCCGCCTCTTCCGCCACATCATCCATTTTTGCTGCGGCGAACCCAACGCGTGAGAAGACTTTTAGCGCCGCATCGACCAACGCGGCCCGTTTGGCTTCTTTCTGTTGCAAGCGTCGACTGACCGGCAGGCCTGAGACGTTTGCGCCCTTGCCAGCCCCCTGATTCACTCCGCCGGTCCTTCAATGCGGTTCCGACGCTCCGCCAGCCCTATAAGCCGATCCGGCACCGACCTTAGATCTTCAATCACCAGCGTTACGGCCGGCGTTACGAACAGCACCATCAGCCCGGATATGACAATGCCAAATCCAAGGCTAACACCCATCGGGATCAGGAATTGGGCTTGGGGGCTGGTCTCCAACAGGAGCGGGGCGAGACCGAGCGCCGTGGTGAGCGTGGTCAGCAAGATCGGCCGGAACCGCCGCGCCGATGCATCGGCGACCGCGGTAATCGGGTCTTTGCCCTCTTGGCGATAGCGATTGTAAAGATCGACCAGAACCACAGACGCGTTTACCGCCACACCCGCCAACGCGACCACGCCGAATATCGAGACGAAAGACAGCGGATACCCCAGGACGAAGTGGCCCAGAATAGCTCCAGCCAGGCCAAGTGGAATCGCCACAATAATCGCCAGCGGTTGCAAATAGGATCGTAGTTGTGTCGCCACCAAGGCGAAGATAACTAGCATGACAATAAAGAAGGCCTGCCCGAGGCTCGCCAGGTCTTCGCTCTGCTCGCGGCTTGCGCCGGCTTGCTCCCAGCTCAAACCCGGATACGCGGCATCGATTTGCGGCAGGATTGTCGCCAGAAGCTGCTCATTCGCGATGGCAGGCGTGCTTATTCCTTCATCAATGTCTGCGGTGACGGTCACAACGCGCCGCCCATCAATGCGATTAATCGACGAGTAGGCGCGGCTCTCGGATGTGCGTGCGACGGTGTATAGCGGAACGCTGGTGCCGTCCGGCAATCGGATCCGCATCTGATCCAGTGTTTGAAGCGACTGACGAGCTTCTTCGGGGTAGCGTACGAAGACGCGGATTTCTTCGCGGCCGCGTTGAATGCGTTGTACTTCTTCGCCGAAGAATGTCTGGCGCACCTGCCTTGCGACATCACTTGGGGTCAGACCGGCTGCCAGTCCAGCGTCGGTGAGCTCAAACAGAAGCTGGCGCTTGCCAAGATCAAAGCTGTCCTCAACCTGATTTGCGCCTGCCAGGCGCGCGACTTGAGCCTTCAGGGCATCGGCTGCTTCAATCAAGGTCTCTTCATCAGCGTGAGCCAGTTCGAATTGGATGTCAGCGCCAAACCCGCCAACCGATCCTGCAAATGTGAGCCGCTCTGCGCCTTCAATCGTCCCGAGTTCTTCGCGCCAGGCGCGTTCGATTTCCGCCGCTGACATTCGTCGGGTCCCGAACGGAATCAACTCAATCTGGACCTGGGCAGTGTTTTCCGAAGCGCTGAAGCCGGAATTCCCAAGCGGACCTCCGCCTTGCGCCGTGCTCCCGCCCACAGTGACGGCAATAGATAGGAACAAGTCTTCACCGCGTTCCTCCTTGACCGACGCGGCAACGGCGTAAGCGGCCTCTACTAGCTGATCTGCTGCTTCATTCGTGCGCTCAAACGGGGTGCCCTCAGGCATGACGAGCGTCGCTGAAATATCGTTGCCCTCGATCGTAGGAAAGAAGATGAACTTCACGAAGCCGTTGCTGACAAGACTGAGGCACAGAATAAAGAATGCCGTTGCTGCACCGATCGTTGCGTAACGCCATTTCGCGACAAAGCGGACACCACGGCGCACAATGTATTCGCCGACCCAGTCGATCCGCTTTGCCACGCGGCTCTGAACAGCGGCCACCGGGCCCCGAGACCAGGTGCCTTCATGGCTAAGATGACTGGGCAGAATGAAGAACGCTTCGACCAGAGAGACAATCAGTACGCAGATCACCACGATCGGAATCGCTCTTGAAATATCGCCGAACGTCCCGCCCACTACGAGGAGTGGAGAGAAGGCGGCCACTGTGGTCATAACTCCGACGAGAACCGGCGAAAACACGCCATTGACGCCATCCACAGCGGCCTGGGGACCGCTTTTGCCCAAAGCCAGTTCAGCATCGATATTCTCACCGATCACGATGGCGTCGTCGACAACCAGTCCAAGTACGATGATCAGGCCAAACAGAGACACCATCGTAATCGTCACGCCCGCAGCGCCGAACAGCATGAAACCGCCCATGAACGCAGTAGCAATGCCAACCGACACCCAGAAGGCGAGTTTCAGATCGAGCATCAGGACCAGAAACATGAACACCAAGGCGAATCCAAACAGGGCATTTCGCAGCAGCAGATTGATCCGCTCATCGAGGATCTGTGTCTGATCTCGAAACTCCAAAATCTCGATTCCCGGAGGGGGTGTATAAGTCTCCATGAATTCATCGACCGCGCGCTTGACGGCGACGACATCCTCCGCTTCGGCGCGAGAAACTTCAACAAATATCGCGGGTCGGCCATTGTAGGTGTTACGCAATTTCTCTCGTGTGAAGCCATCACGGACCGTGGCGATTTCACCGAGCCGGATTTGCGCGCCGTCCGAGAGATTGCGCACAACAATGCTCTCAAACCCTTCGCCAGTAAGACGCCTTTGATTGGTGCGCAGCAAATACTCTCCAGACCGCGTTTGGATGGAGCCACCGGCGAGATCCAGCGATCCTGCGCGAACCGCAAGCGCGACCTCATCAATCGAGAGGCCGTACTTCTGTAACGTATCTTCACTCACTTCGATCGCGATTTCATAGTCTCGATCACCAGCCAGGCCGACGAGCGATACGCCGTCTTGAGTAAGCAGTTCGCGTTCCAGGTCTTCGGCGGCCCTACGCAGTTCAAGTGGTGTGACATTTCCAACAACAACAAGGGTCACAACCCCGCCGGTTGGCTTCGGCGCCGATACCGTTTCGCGTTCGGCATTTTCAGGTGGAAAGTCGGCCAGGCGCTCGACGGCAGACTGGACGTCGTCTTTGACGATTTGCGGGTCGGCAAAGTCAGCCAGCTCGATCGTTACCGTGCCGTTGTTCTCTGACGCAGTGGAGGACACGCGCTGCACGCCATCAATGCCAAGCACCGCCTCTTCCACACGGCGCGTGATGCCTTCTTCAACCTCAGCTGGCGTTGCGCCCGGATAGGGAACCGTGACTGTAACAATTCCCGGCTGAATGGTTGGAAAAACCTGGGTCCGCAAATTACCGGCTGCGAGAATGCCGCCGATCAAAAGCACGACCATGAGCAGGTTTCCTGCAACCGGATTACGAACAAACCATCCGATCAGCCCGCCGCCAAGCTTAGAGTTTTCATCTAGCGCCATTGGTCACTCCGCTGGCAGAGGTTGCAACTGCACTACCGCCGCGGGCGGTAACCTCCTGGCCGTCTTCAGCCTCCAATGGAGGTGTGATCACAACGCCCGCGCCTGTATCGAACGCCTGTGTGATGATTTCCGCGCCTTCCGACCGTTCGCCGAGTGTTGTGACTTCACGTGAAGCCAATCGCCCATCTTCGACCACCCATACCCGAGATTGTCCGGTCAGCGCCGTTGCTGGAATGACATATGCTCGATCAACGGGGTCTGAGGCGATGATGACATCGACGAAGTCGCCAATTCTCAGACGTTCGCTCGACGCCGGTGAGACGTAGAGGTTTGAAAGTCGAGTGCGCTCGTCCAGACTGGCATCAATCCGCATGACCGTACCATTGCGTTCAGCTTCTACAGTGCCGCGACGTTTGAAAGAGACATCGCGCCCGATGGCTGGTTCGATCACTGCTAACTGATCGAGCGAAACGGGCACCGCCAATTCAATGCTCTCAAGTGTGACCAGGCGGCCCACAGTTTGTCCAGGCGAGACGATCTGTCCGACATCCAGCGTGGAAGACAAAACGCGTGCGTCGAGCGGCGCATAAACGCGGGTGCGCTGCAGAGACAGTTCTGACGTCTTCTTGTTGGCGATTGCGCTCGCCAGACGGGCTTTTGCGGCTTCGATTTGTGGAATCCGCGCGGCCAGTTCGTTGACCTCGCGACCTGGATACAACTCTTCCCATTCGATGACGGCAAGACGCGCCTCGGCTTCAAGCTGGGCGAGATCCGAACTGGCGGCAGCAATTTCTGACTCGGCACGTTCTACAGCCAGGACGTAATCGGCGCGTTCGATTTCAAACAGCAGGTCGCCCCGCTTGACGTCACTGCCCGCTCTGAACTTCGAGCTCACCCGCCTGATCTCTCCAGAGACTTGCGGGCTGACAAGAACTTCTGCGCTGGCCTGAACCGTTCCGTTCACCCGTACTTGCGGTGAGTACCGGATCTGCGCCGGTTGCATTGTCCGAACTGTGATCTCTGACTCGCCACGAAGGTCGGACAGGGTTGGCGCCCCATTGCTATCGTCGGGTTTCAATGCGGCGGAAAAAGCGACCGCGATGCCAACCACGGCGATGATGAATATCAATTGTATCAGTCCAACAAGCCACGCGTTTCGTTGGCTTGTCTCTGATGAATAGGCAGCGTCCATCGACGTCTCCAAAAAAATGACTGACCAGTCAGTTATTTCTTGCTACAATAAAATCAATGAGAGTTTCATGAACTTTTCGTCGCGAATTATGAGATAATATGGCGTGACTGATGAAACCGGCGAGTCTTTCGTGATAACGGGCTGTATTCATTTGAGCCGTGTTTATTACTGCAGCAGTCGCAACACCTTGCGCTGATAACACAAGTCCTGTGCGCTTCGTTCCGAGTTGACGGCGTCAGGTAAGTGTCCTGGCTGTTTCAATTTCTAATATGGGCTGCCTGATCGTGTAGCGCCGTCTGCCCCACGCTCACCTCTCATGCAGGCGCGCCGCTCAACGCATCGGTCACTGGTCTCGCCAGCTATGATATTCAATAGCGAGCATCAAACAGGCTTGAAGAATACTCTTTTGGTATGGACTGCCTTTTAAGTCGGTATTTCCCAAAACCGCGCGAGTCCACAAGATAAGGTCCAGAGCGCACGTCAAGAAAGCGCCCTTTGAGGAAGCCGAGGCTATCGTGATCAATTCTTACGCCGAGCTCGCAATTCGGAATGCTGCGTTCGTTCGACCGCGCGCTGCGAAGCAGTCCGCTTTCTCTGATCAAACGTCGTCGATTGATACGCGTTTAGCCTCCTTGAGCACTTTCACAAAGACAACCGGAAGGAATTTCCTATGAGAAAAGTCGGTATCCTCATAACAGCGAGTATGGCGTTGGCTGGTGCCGCCGCTGCGGGCACCATGGATGCGTTCATCGCAAATGGTGTCATCGTTGAGCAAGGCGGAGAGGCCCACGAGACCAGCTTTGAGGATGGACGCTACACGTCGTCAGATAATACCAGCGGCACCTACGCCTTTGAGGAGGGTACGCTTTGCCTGACGAGCGATGGCTCCGATCAAGCCAGATGTTTCGCGCTGCCTGAGGGCAAGGCGTCCGGCGACAGCTTCGCCGTCGCGCTGCCGGATGGTTCAAAGATCAACGTCACAATCAAATAGCAAATAACGCGGATGGGCCAGAGAGCTCACAGCGATGAATATTGGGAGACACTCATGACAAAACGATTCAACCTCACAAAGCTGGCGGGCGCCTCAGCTCTCGCTTTGACCGTTCACTCTGTTGCGCTGGCGCAAGATGGCGAGACGGACAGCGACGAGTCTGCCCGCACGCTCGAAACAGTTTTTGTATCGGCAACAAAGCGGGCGGAAAGCATTCAGGATGTTCCGGTTTCGGTCGCAACCGTTGATGCTGAATTGATTGCCGAAACGGGCGCGATCGATCTCGCCGACATATCCGTCTATGTGCCGAACTTCGAGTTCTCGGACGCCAGTATTCTGCCAAACCTCTACATTCGTGGCATTGGATCCGGTACAACTCACTCGATCGAGCAGTCGGTTGGTCGCTTTGTTGATGGCGTTTATACCGGCCGTGCGGCGATCAACTTCCATCCCTTGATGGACATTGCCAATGTCGAAGTCCTTCGCGGGCCGCAGGGCACACTGTTTGGTAAGAACACCCTTGCGGGTGCGGTTATTATCAACACAGGTGATCCTACTGAGGACTTTGACGCTGGTATCAAAGCGTCGGTCAGCGAATATAGCACAGTTGGTGGTACCGCGGGAATTGAAGCCTTCATGTCCGGTTCGCTGACAGAAAATATCAGCGCGCGCGCTGTCGTTCTCTACAATGATCGTGACGGCTATATCGACAACCAGGATTCCGGTCCTGATGGCGGCACGCGAGAAGACATTGGTGGGCGGCTCAAACTACGCTGGGATGTCAACCCGAGCACCACGTTGAACCTCAAGCTGGAGCGTATGGATTATGAAGAAGAGGGTTTGACCCCTTCCGAGACCATTGCGTCGAACTTCCCGCTTGGGTTGTTTCAAAGCTATAATCCTGACTACACGTTCGAGAAGGATTGGGTGAGCTTCTACGATTGTGAGGCCGTGATTGAAGGCAATGGCACATTCTGTCCTGGCCGCGATCAGACCATGCACAATGTGACGTTTGATGTAGAGCACACGGTCGAAGGGCTGGGTACCTTCACAGCGACGACGGGTTATCAGGAAGTCGATTATCTGCACCTGTTCTCACAGGTCGATGGCGGTGTGGCCGGCGGTGCTGCCCGCTTCACGCGGGACGAAGCCTATTCGGCGTTGACCCAAGAGGTCCTGTTTACGTCAGAGCTCTATGAGCGTTTCGACTACATTCTCGGCGCGTATTACGAGACCAGCGAAGTAACCCGTCTGCAGCGCGATGACACCAACGTGCCCGCCTTTGCAGGTGGTGGTCCTCCACCGGTCACCTTTAACGAGGACTGGACTCAGGATACCGAGACTTTCGCCGCGTTTGGTCAGGTCCGTTACAATTTCTCTGAACAGCTGACGGCCGTTGTCGGTGGACGCTGGTCTACAGAGTCCAAAGACTTTACCTTGGTTGGGCGGGATGTGGCTTATGGTCTTGATCCTCGCGACCCAACGGTGCCAGGCACGACCGTCATCGATTTCGCGGATGATCGGAGCGAGAGCAAGTTCACGCCGTCCTTCACACTGCGCTACCAGCCAAATGAAGATCTGATGGTGTTCGGCAGTGTGTCGCAGGGTCACAAAACTGGCGGTTTCTCCGATCGCCCGCAAGACGAGCAGGAGTTCGACTCAGAGCTGAACACAGCTTACGAGATTGGCGTGAAATCAACTTCGGCTGATGGTCGTTTGCAGCTGAATGCAGCCGTCTTCCTGATGCAAATCGAAGACCTGCAGGTAGCTCGTACATTGCCGGGCGATGCTTCGGTTAGCTTCGAGGTGCAGAACGCTGCTGAGGCGATCAGTCAGGGCATTGAAGTCGACGGTCGCTATGTCTTCGACAACGGGTTCGAGATTGGTGGCAACTATGCTTATACCGATGCGACCTATGACGATTTCCCGGGTGCAAACACTGCGCCTTGTCCGGAAGTTGGCGGACGTGTTGAGGGTGACCTTTGTAACTATGATGGTATCCCATTGATCTTCGCGCCTGAGCATAAAGGAACGATCTGGGCGGCTTACAACGCCGATGAAGTGATCGGGACCTGGGGTCTGAGCGTGCGCGGCGACGCGAAATACTCCTCGGAATACTATACTGAGAACAACTATTTCGAAGAGTTGAAGCAGGATGCCTATTGGAGCCTAGGTGCCAGCGCGGCACTGAATTCAGGTGATGGCAAATACTCCGTCCGTCTGTACGGCAAGAACCTGACGGATGAGTACATTCTCGCCTGGGGTCTGGAGGCTGGACCAAGCCGGTTCGTCGCTCCGAACCCGCCACGTGAGATTGGTCTACAGTTCATCTATCGTCACTAATCGTGGAGCTGCCTTGGGCTGGGCTTTTACGGTCCAGACCAAGGCAGCACACATCTCTTCTATGTCGACTGAAGCTCATACGCATTTTGTATGCTGAAATCACTCCGACATATAAAAACAGTATCAGTATTTCGCGCAGACAGTATTTTACACCCCGAGTGCCAGGGCTAATTCTCAGGTGTAGCAGGGACATCACCACATCATTCAACCCTTGAAGGGGTAAGCTTTGAGCAAGTTAACAATCAAATCTGTCGAGACCATTATCGTCGATCTGCCGATGCGTCGGCTGCAGCGTTTTTCAGCGACTGATGCGAAAAGTCAGAGCGTCGTACTGGTTCGAATTCTCACCGGGGATGGCATTGAAGGCATCGGCGAAGCTTGCACACCTTCTGGACCTTGGTGGGGAGGCGAAAGCGTCGAGTCGATTAAGCTGATGATCGACTCATATATCGCGCCCTTCATTGTCGGCGCAGACCCGTTTTCCATTTCCGATTTGATGGCAACAGTTGATCGCGCGGTTTTCGGTAACGCGTTCGCCAAAGCGGGCATAGAGATGGCGCTTCTCGACATTCAGGGCAAATCTGTTGGCTTGCCGCTGCATGACTTGCTCGGCGGTGCGGTGCGGCGAAGCCTGCCGTGCTCGTGGCCTTTGGCGACTGGCGATGCCGATAAAGAGATCGAAGAAGCAGAAATGATGCTTGAGGCCGGGCGCCACAATATTTTCAAAATGAAAATGGGGGCGTTGCCCCCTGAAGAAGATGTCCGGCGGGCCTGCCGCGTCGCCGAGGGCCTATCAGCTAAAGCGAGTGTTCGGGTGGATCCGAATGAGGAATGGGACGAGACCACAGCAAAGTGGGCGGCGCCTCGTCTTGCAGATGCTGGCGTTGTTCTGATCGAGCAGCCCTTCCCGCGTTGGAACCTGGATGCCTGTGCCCGACTGACCAAACGGTCAAACATTGCCATCATGATTGATGAGGGGGCCTGCACGCCTCATGACATGATCAAGATTGTCGAAAAGCGCGCGGCTGACCTCGTTTCACTGAAAGTCATGAAGTCTGCGGGTATACTGAACTCAAAGCGCATTGCCGATATCGCAACAGCAGGCGGCATCGAACTCTATATGGGCACTTTCCTTGAGTGCTCGATTGGGACGGCGGCAAACATGCAGCTGGCTGTTACCCTTCCCCATCTGCCTTATGGCGGCGAGCTGTCAGGACCCGGTCTGGTCGCTGACGATATCGCCGAAGAGCCAGCGCGCTATGAAGATTTTGAGCTTCAACTTGCGCCGGGCGAGGGCATCGGCGTTCGGATCGATGAGGACAAATTGAACCATTTCCGCCGGGATCGAACGGACAAGATACATTCTATCAAGACCGTCGCGTGAAGTAGGCGCGGTCCCCAGTAAACTTAACAATAGCGATTAAAAACACGGAGATACAAATGACTGCGAGGATAACGACTGACGTATTGGTCGTTGGTACTGGGCCGGCCGGAGCTAGCATGGCGACAGCGCTTTCGACCTACGGCATTTCGAATATGGTCATAAATCGTTTTGCCTGGACAGCGCGCACGCCCCGGGCCCACATTACCAATCAGCGAACGATGGAAGTCATTCGTGATCTGGGGCTCGAGGCTGAAGCCGTTGCGCAAGCCGCTCCGCGCGAGCAAATGGGTGAAAATACCTACTGCACCAGCCTTGCCGGCGAGGAACTTGGCCGCATTCAGTCCTGGGGCATGGATCCTGATCGCCGCGCCGATTATGACAAAGCCAGCCCCACCATGATGTGTGATCTGCCGCAAAATCTGCTGGAGCCGATGTTCATCCGGGCCGCAGCGCATCGCGGATCCAAGGTTCGCTTCGACACAGAATATGTCAGTCACGTTCAGGACGCTGACGGGGTAACCGCGACGCTGCGCGATCGCTTGTCAGACGAGCTAATCGAAGTCCGTTGCAAGTATCTGGTTGGCGCGGATGGCGCGAACTCGCAAGTCGTTGACGATATCGGTCTGCCGCTTGAAGGTGAGATGGGCAAGTCAGGCTCGATCAACATGGTGTTTGAGGCCGACCTGACGAAATATGTCGCTCACCGCCCAAGTGTTCTCTACTGGATCATCCAGCCTGGCTCCAGCGTTGGTGGTCTTGGAATCGGCGTTGTGCGCATGGTGCGTCCCTGGAACAAGTGGCTGGCGATTTGGGGCTATGATGTAGATCAGGGCCCGCCTGAGATCAGCGAAGAGTTTGCGACCGGGATCGTTCACAATCTGATTGGCGACGATACTGTTCCCGTGAAAATCGAAGCGACGTCGACCTGGACGGTGAACGAGACATACGCCAAGCACCTGTCGAAGGGGCGGGTGTTCGCGATGGGCGATGCGGTCCATCGCCATCCGCCGACGAATGGACTGGGGTCCAACACGTCTATCCAGGACGCCTACAACCTGGCCTGGAAAATGGCTTATGTGTTGAAAGGCAAGGCGTCGCCAAGCCTGCTTGAGACCTATAATGCTGAGCGCGCACCCGTTGCTGAGCAAATCGTGAAGCGGGCGAATAAAAGCCTTGGCGATTTCCCGCCGATCCTGCAGGCGCTGGGCTTGTTTGATACCCAAGACCCCGAGCAGATGCGGGCGAATATGGCCACGCGCAAAGCTCCGGGCGAAGACGCGCGCACACGTCGTGAAGCGCTGGCAAATGCCGTGGCTGGGTCGCAATACGTGTACAATGCGCACGGTGTCGAGATGAACATGCGCTATAGCGGCGATGCGGTTGTCGAAGACGGCACGCCGGATCCTGGCTTCCCGCGCGATGCAGAGCTTTATCACGCCTTCTCCAGCCGCCCGGGCGCACATATTCCGCACTGCCGGCTGACCAAGAAAGATGGCTCGCGGGTCTCGACCCTGGATCTTGGGGGTCAGGGACGCTTTACGATCGTCACCGGTATTGACGGCCTTGAGCCGTGGACCAAGGCGGCTGCTGAAGCGTCAGCCGCAAGCGGGATTGAGATCGCTGTGGAGTGTATTGGCCCGGGTCAGGATTATGACGACCCCTACGGTGATTGGATTAACCGCCGCGAGATCGACGAAGATGGAGCGCTTCTGGTTCGTCCCGATAACATTGTCGGTTATCGCGCCAAAGATGCCAGCCTGGCAGCAACCGGCGACCTGACGCGCGCCGTTACCCAAATCCTGGGCACGTCTACAGCTGCCATGGCGACTGCCGCAGAATAAGACTGGACTAAAATACCCGCCGACCCCCTTCCTCCTGCGGCTGGTATATAAAAACAGTCGGCCCGTCATCTTTTCAGGATGACGGGCTTTTTTTGGGTACAGGTTTGACGAAAAAGTCGTTTAGACGATGTCAGCTTCGGTTTTGTCTTTGACTTCGTCCAGCGAGACGCCAGGTGCGAGTTCGACCACGCTGATGCCGTTTCCCTTCACATCGAAGACGCCGAGATCAGTGATAATTCTGTCGACAACCTTTTGCCCTGTAAGTGGCAATGTGCAGGCTTTCAGGATTTTGGGTGCGCCAGACTTGGCGCAATGATCTGTGATCACGACCACGCGCTGAACACCGGCAACAAGATCCATTGCGCCGCCCATGCCCTTGACCATTTTTCCCGGAATCATCCAGTTGGCGAGGTCTCCATTCTGAGCAACTTCCATGGCGCCGAGTATGGCCAGATTGATATGACCTCCCCGGATCATGGCGAAACTGTCAGCTGATGAGAAATACGATGTTTGTGGAAGCTCGGTTACCGTCTGTTTTCCGGCATTGATGAGATCCGGGTCCTCGTCACCGGGATAGGGGAATGGGCCCATGGCCAGCATGCCGTTTTCTGATTGCAGGATGACCTCAAGTCCCTCCGGGATATGGTTGGCGACTAGGGTCGGAATTCCAATGCCAAGATTGACGTAAAATCCATCTTGCAGCTCTTGTGCAGCGCGCGCTGCCATATCGTCACGTGTCCAGGGCATCAGGCGGTCTCCCGTTCGCGGGTCGTGGTAAACTCAATTCGCTTGTCGATGGTTGATTTGACGACGCGCTGAACGAAAATGCCGGGCGTGTGAATGTGATCTGGATCCAATTCACCCGCGGGCACGATCTCGGTCACTTCCGCAATCGTGACCTTCCCGGCCATCGCCATCATCGGGTTGAAATTCCTGGCAGTTTTCCGGAAGATCAGATTGCCCTCTGTATCGGCCACTTCGGCGCGGACAAGGGCAAGATCGGTTCGTATTCCGCGTTCCAGAACATAAGTCTCGCCATCAAAATCCATATGCGGTTTGCCCTCTGCGATGACAGTTCCAACGCCGGTCTTGGTATAGAATCCGGGAATGCCAGCCCCGCCAGCTCTTATCCGCTCGGCCATAGTGCCTTGCGGGCTGAACTCCAATTCGACATCGCCTTTGAGATAGGCTTGTTCAAAGCTCTTATTGTTCCCGACATAGGAGGAGATCATTTTCTTGATCTGGCCGCTATCGATCAGCCGTGACAGGCCGATGCCATCGATGCCGGCATTGTTGGAGACGACTGTCAGGCCCTTAACGCCGGTCTCCTGCAAGGCATAGATCAGGCATTCCGGCAGTCCCGAAAGTCCAAAACCGCCCGCACACACAAACATGTTGTCTTGTGCAACGCCCCTGAGCGCGTCGTCTGGACTCTCATAAACTTTGTTTAGCACGCAAACTTCTCCCTCTATGCGTTAGCCTTGGACAGTTCCGAAACATCTAATTCGCCACGTGCAGGAATCGAGTTCGCAATCACCTTAGGCACCCAGGCCAGCACGTCCTGCAAGGCGGGTCGAGCAAATGGCATATTCTGAACACTTGTAAAGTAAAGCAAGCCCTGCGCGTCTACCAGGAACAGGCCGGGTTCGAAAAAGCGAGGGGTCTCTGCCTCTTTTCGCGCTGCCGACGCGTATAATCCCCAATCTGCCGCCGTTTCAAAGGAAAGATCGTAGCCAATTGGGAAGGATTTAACATCCCACTCCGAGATGGCTTTCTCAGCCCGCTCTTTTGGGTCGGCCGACACTGCCAGGATCTCGACGCCTTCGCTGAAAAAGGCTTCGCTAAGGGTTTCAAGCTCCTGCAGATAGGTTTTGCAAATCCCGCAGTGAAACCCGCGATAGACGACGATCAGGGTGAAAGCTTTTGGGGTTTGCGCGTCCAGCGACCAGTCGGCGCCGTCGACAAGCGCGACGGTCAGGTCCGGAGCCTTCTGGCGGGGCATTGGTTGGCTCATGCAATCAACTCCTGGATCGATGTGTTCGGGTTCTTGCGGCAAAGATCAGTCAGAAACGCCGCCGAAGAGTAAGAAGACACAGAGTAGGGCACCATGAAGGTGAGGATCACTTTCCAGAGTGGAGGAAAACTGCCCGCAAGGATGACATCTGCCTGATTGATCATAATCAGTATGGTGCCGACAATGACGGCGACTTTCAGCGCCCGTTTGACCGTAACCCGGAAGAACAGTGCCTGCCAGAATGTGACTTTGACTTCCTTGGGTTTCGACTCAAAGAACATCAGATAGCTCTTCCCGGAATGCTGACTGTTCGGCTGGTATGGAACTCTAAGCTCATGAGGGGCGGTCTCCGGCCCATGCGGCTTGAATGATCGCGCGGATCCCCGCTTCTTCGAGGGGGCGCGGATTGAAGTAGGGGTTTTTGAAGGCAATCTCGACCGCTTTCTCGATCCCGTCTTCCGGCATGCCGATATCTTTCAGCGCCATTGGGGCGCCGCCTGCCTTGGCCACGTCATAAAGCGCACCAGCTGGATCATCGCTGCCGGTGGCCCGGGCGAGCCGTGCCATCGTTTCGGGAACTGCCGGGGCGTTGTACCCGAGCGCGTGGGACAAGACGATTGTGTGCGTTTCGGCGTGGGGCAGATTGAACGTCCCGCCTAGCACATGGCAAAGCTTGTGGTGCAAGGCGACGCCGCCGGACCCCAGACACACCGCGCAGAGCCAGGCCCCGTAAAGGGCATCGGACCTCGCGTCCCTGTCAGAGGCGTCGGCGGTGATCTTCGGCAAGGCGCGCATCATGGCGGCCACCGCCTCTTCCGCCATCAAGCTAAGCACGGGGTTCGCTTTGGCCGAGTACATCGCCTCGACCGCATGGGCGATGGCGTTCATCCCGCTGGTCACGCTCATCACCGGCGGCAGCGTCATGGTAAAGTCAACGTCGTAAATGACGGTTTCGGGCAGGACTTTGAGGGTCGTTTGGGTGGTTTTCAGGCCGTCTTCGGTCTGACCGATAATCGCCGTCATTTCCGAACCGGCATATGTGGTTGGGAGCACCAGCTGCGGTGTATCATTCCGCAGTGCGATGGCTTTGCCGAGACCGATCGTGGAGCCGCCGCCGATCGAGACAACGCCATCGGCGCCGAGTCGATTAAACTCGGCCAGCGCCTGTTCTGTGATGTGGGTCGGTGTGTGCATGGTCGCGTTGGAAAACAGGCCGGCCGCTTTGTCTCCGAGCCGATCCACAATCGCCTGAGCCTGTTTGGCCTGAGGCGGCGTCGAGAGGACCAGCGCCTTGTTGATGCCGAGCGCTTCGAGCTCTTCGCCAATTTTTTCTACTGTTCCGGAACCGAATACCACATGGGCGGGCAAGCCAGTATAGACGAATGCGTCCACTTTACGTCTCCACAAAAAGAAGCGGCGCCATTTTCGGGCGCCGCTTTGAAATTACTCTACAGCAACGCTGCGTCAGATTGTTCAAGCGCGTCGATAGCGACGGCTTTGAGTGTTGGGTCTTCGCTATCAATCTCCGGCAGGAAATTGTGACCTACAGGGTCATACACGGTGAGTTGAATGGCTGGATTGGCAGCTGCCACGTCTTCAAGTTTGGCAATGTTGTCAGGCCCAACAGAACTGTCGTCGCGGCCCATCAACATAATATGTTTCTTGGTGACGCTTGGCAGATAGTCAAACGGGACAGGCAAATCATCCTGATTGGGCAAACCCTGCGGAAAGCCATACAGGCCGACAAGGTCGAAACTCACATCACGGCGGGCCAGTTCAAAGACATAGAGACCACCGAGGCAGAATCCCATCAGCCCGGTGACGCCTTCAGCTTCGCAAAAGGTTTCCAGACTATCCAGAAAGGTCTTGTCTTTGACTTGGCCGCGGCGGGCAAAAGCCGCCTCGCGCGTATTTTCAGGTAGCTCACCCAGACCGGCAAATGTGTCGACAAGAAACACACGCGCCCCTTTGTCCGCATAGCGTTGCGACAAGCCCTGGTAGAATGGGTTGCACCCATAGATATCAGGCAGAATGACAATTTTCTTTGCTGCTGACGGATCGCCATAAGCGTATCCCTCAACAACTCCACTAAAAGGTTCCCCGAGCTTTGGCTCGGGGAACGCAGCTACGGCTTGACCGTGACACATAGTATTTGCCTGGTCCTAGGCTGTTGCCATGGCGGGCAGCGGCTGGATCACGAAATCAATATCCATGATACGCTTGCCATCTTCGATGACTTCAGCGATTTCAAATTCGCGCGACTGGTTGCCCGAGCAGCTATCATTGTCGACCCACTCGGCATCTTTGAAGTAAGCCTGAGTTGTGAACTCCATGAAACCTGGGGCACGAACTTTGTAGTGGACGTGCGCAGGGCGCCAGGTGTGACGACCAATCGCCCGCATCAACTCACCAGTCGGTCCTGCGTGAGGAATTTGGTACGGCACTGGCATTGTGCTCTCGACATAATACGTGCCGTCGTCGTTAGTCTTGAGTTTCCCGCGGTAGTAGTCTGACGGGATATTGTCATGGAAGCCGCCATATTTGCCGTCCGGGGTGGATGACCAGATCCACATTTCAGCGCCTGGCACAGGATTTCCTTCCGTGTCCCGAATGGTACCTTTGAGAACCATTGGCTGCTCATTGTCGTGTGGCATGGTCTTCATTTTGCCGTTTGTCACATCCGGCACATCCTCGAGGAAGTAAGGTCCCTGAAGATCATTTGGCGAGCCTTTGGTCTTCTTGTTCATATTCTCAACGAGGGTCGTGTTGAAGAAGACGTCAATCATCAGCGGAAGTTCACCCGCTTGGGCTGTCTTCATGATGTAGCCAATGGCCATCTTATACTCATCAAACGTCACATCGTTCTTGCGAATGGCGTCACGAACGCCTTCCACAATATCCATCACGACGTCGTGTGCTCTGTTTTCTGACATAGTAACCTCCGAAACCTGAGTTTGTGTTTCCTGATCTGCTGGACGTTTTTTTCCGAAAAGTGAGTCCATTAAGCCCATAACTGACCTACCTTATATCCAGTGCTGTGGTGCTCTATAATCTGGGCGAGGGCACCTATACCGTCTAATACCTTTTTATTGACTACGGTATACGGGTTGTGAATAGTAACTGGCGCGGCTGCCGAAAAGGTCGGTTCAAGCTTCTGGCGACATGTTCCGCCGATATTCCCGAAGCGTTTTCAACACTGCTCTCAGAATCGGCGAGGTGTCTGATCGTCGATAGATACAGTTCACGGGACACTCGGTGCGCAGCGACTCCAGTGGAATGAATTTGACGCCCGTCCAGCTAAAATCGGCAACGGTCCCAGGAACAATCGTTGCCCCTGAGCCAATTGTGGTTTGGGTCAGCGCTGATCGCACATCCTCAGCGACAGCGCCGATCTTTGGTTCAAGGCCTTCGCGTTTTAATATCGAAAGAACCTGATCAGCAAAGTTCGGCCGCCCTTCGGATGGAAATACGATCAGAGGGACAGAGTCGAAAATTGACAGCTCATTCCCCAAATAAGGAACGATTGAGAAATCTTCCGGCACAGCAATGGACAAGCCCTCGCTCAAGATCTGTTCAATGACGAGTCCAGGCTCAGCGGAATAGAACCGGCCAAACCCGATATGAATCTGACCCAGTTTCAGAGCGTCGATTTGTGCTGCCTTCGAGATCCTGTTCAGTGAGATCTTGATTGTTGGGTGCTGTTCGCGAAACGCCTGCAGCACACTGGGTACCACACGATAGATCGGCGATCCGAAATAGCCGACATCAAGCGTACCGAGTTCACCGCGTTGTGCGGCGCGGCATCGCTCGGCTCCGCGCGCCAATTGCGCGAGTGTCTGGCGCGCATCTTCCAGGAAGACCTGTCCAGCAGGGGTGAGATCCGCGCCTTTCGGCGTGCGCGTGAACAGCGTCACGCCCAACTCTTCTTCAAGTTTTCGGATCTGACGTGTAATCGGCGGCTGAGATACGTTCAAACGCTGCGCAGCGTGGCTGAAATTCTTCTCTTCAGCAACCGTGACGAAATATTTCAGCTGTCTTAGTTCCATAAACGCCCTTTGACCAATACTCAGAGTCATTTAGCATACCAATTTGGCATACTAAACCCCTTCGTCATACCAAAATGTTGGCCCGATGGGTTGAAACTTCGGTGGGCTCACCTAGTTCAAGTCGGTTGGGAGAATGACGGTCATGTCGGCCGAACATTAACTGGCTATCGGTTCGGTGACTTGGCGCTTCCGCTTTCCGCGTGGCAGTTGATTTAATCTGCGCCGAAGGTCATGCTCACAAGATGAGCAAGACGCGAGTCGGCGGTGGTCCAAAGAAAATTCTGTACACGCTCGATACCGTGCGGCGGATTGGGCTTAGAAACTCCGCAAAGGCGCTGACGGCCAAAAATACCTGCAAGGCCTGCGCTCTCGGCATGGGCGGGCAGTTGGGCGGCATGACCAATGAACTCGGTGAGTTCCCATCCGTCTGCAATAAAAGCGTTCAGGCCCAGTCCACCGACATTCAGCAACCTATTCCCGAAGAGATATTCACCCACTCGATATCCGACTTCGAGGACCTCACGGCAAAAGAAGTTGAGAATTTGGGGCGTCTCAACGCGCCCATCCATAAAGCAGCCGACTCAGATAGGTTCGAACTCGTCTCATGGGATGAGGCGATGGCCATCGCCGCGCGCCGCCTCGGGGCAGGAGACCCTGATCGCAGTTTTTTCTATGCTTCCGGTCGATCCTCAAATGAGGCTGGCTTCGTATTTCAACTCCTCTCACGCCTGTACGGGACGAATAATGTCAACAATTGCTCCTATTATTGTCATCAGGCGACGGGAGTGGGATTAGGTTCAACCATCGGGACGGGAACGGCTACCGTAGAGTTGGCGGACCTGATCAAGTGCGACTTTGTCTTTCTGATTGGTGCCAATCCCGCCTCCAATCATCCTCGCCTTATTCATCAGCTGACGCAGGTTCGAGAACGCGGCGGCGAGGTGGTGGTGATCAATCCGGCGAAGGAGCCGGGTCTCGTCAAGTTTGCGGTGCCGAAGAGCCCCCGATCCATGCTGTCGGGTGGATCAGAAATCGCCTCTCTCTATGTTCAACCTCGCATCGGCGAAGACCTTGCCCTGTTTAAAGGGATCGCCAAAGCGATCATAGAAACTGGCGCGACAGACGCAGCCTTCATCTCCGCCCACACGCAGGGCTGGGATGCCTATCGCAAAGACATGCAATCCATATCCTGGCAGGAGATTGTCGATCGATGCGGTGTCGCAAAAGAGACTATTGAGACGGTGGCGGGGTTGTATTCCAAATCCAAGTCCGCCGTTTTTGCCTGGGGCATGGGGATGACCCATCACCTGAACGGCGTCGACAATATCGAAGCCATCGCAGCGCTCGCCCTGTTGCGTGGCATGATCGCAAGACCTGGGGCAGGCCTATTGCCGCTTCGTGGGCACTCCAATGTTCAGGGCATTGGCACCATCGGTGTGAAACCCGTACTGGCGAGCGACGTGATCAAGCGTATCGAGCGGGCTTTTGGCGTTGAGCTACCCGATAAATCCGGCATGGATACAATGGCCTGCATGCAGGCGGCGCATCGTGGAGAGATCGATAATGCCGTCATCATGGGGGGCAACCTGTTCGCGGCGAATCCAAATGCCAACTGGGCGAGAGAAGCCCTCTCACGAATCCCGTTCAAACTCTTTCTCACCACGACACTCAACAGAGGTCACGTTGTTGGATGTGTGGGCAGCGAGAGTTTGATCTTGCCGGTGACGGCGCGAGATGAGGAATGGGAGCCCACCACACAGGAGTCCATGTTCAACTTTGTGCGTTTGAGCGATGGTGGGATTGACAGGTTGGACGGTGTGCGCCCGGAGAGCTTTATTCTCGCCGATCTTGCCACCGCGCTTCTGCCGGAGGGCATGATCGATTTCCAGGCCTTCAAGCGTCACAAAGAGGTGCGAAAGGCGATTGCGGAAATTGTACCGGGCATGGCGGAGCTCGCTCATATCGATGAGGCCAAGCGTGAGTTTCACATTCAAAACCGCCTGCTTCACACCCCGGACTTCAAAACCCCTTCGGGCAAAGCGCACTTCAAGGTGCACCCATTTCCCGGTGAGCGATCGAAGGGGCGATCCTTCACACTGTCCACAGTGCGAAGTGAAGGTCAGTTCAATTCGATCATATACGAGGAAAAGGATTCCTATCGCGGCACCAAAACGCGCTGGGCGGTCATGATGAATGCCGAGGATTTGAGCGCACTGAATCTGGAGGCAGGGGGGACTGTCGATATTGTTTCAGAGCACGGCGAAATGAAAGGCGTCACGCCGTATGCCTTCGACGTACCACGCGGCGATGTTCTCGCCTACTATCCCGAAGCCAATGCGGTGCTCGGCACGGCTGTGGATCCGCGGAGTCGAACCCCTTCATTCAAGTATACGCGGGTCGATATTCGACCGACTTCATAGGCGATGCGTCAGCTTAAGGTCTTTCGGTGAGTAGCAGCCGTTCTGCCGTATCAAGATCAGCCGGGGTATTGATGTTGAAGAATGCATGCGGTGCTGCGTCTGAAAAATCCACAGTCCTGGCTTCGCACGCCGAGACCCATTCATGCATCGCCCGAACGCCGCGATCGATCGCAGTCTTCAAAGCTGCGCGAGAGTCCGTGGGCCAAAAGCCAAAAACCGGGTGGAGGCGACCTTTGAAGCGGGGAACCGCGGATGCGCCTGCCTGTTGCAAACGATCTGCAAGATCGAGCGGGAAAAAAGGGCAGTCGACAGGTAGGGTAACGACAGACCCGTGGCCGTGCTCCGCAGCCCAGGATAAAGCCGTATATAGCCCAGCGATGGGGCCATAACCCTCACCGATCCGATCGCTCAGAGGCGTGAAGTCAAGATCCGCAGCGACAGCGTAATGGATATTCACCGCTATGGGTCCAGAGACTTGCGGGCGAATTCTGGACAGGGTTCTGTTAAGCAAGCTCTGCCCACCCAATTGGGCTTCTGCTTTGCGTGAGCCAAATCGCCGCGATCGCCCCCCTGCCAGCACAACACATGGGGCATCGACAGGATGTGGTGGAACTGAAACGTGTGTCATTGAACCTGATCTATTCGGGTTCACCATAAGGCTTCGACCGGGAATAGAAACGCTCGTATTTTAAGCCACAGGTTCAATCGAACAAAAGCGCGCTAGCCTTGCGAGCTCACACTTCGTCGAGACGTCGCCGCCAGGAAATTCGCCGCTTTGTAAATCGCTTTATAGTATAGTGGATTCGAGATGTGCATTAGTCAGCATTTCGATGGGACTGTGAGAGACTTGGATGCGATTTTCGCAAGAGCAGGGATTGAATATCGCGCGTCAGGCACCGCTCTTTGCAGACCTGCGACCAGATCAAATTGATCATGTCACGCGAATGCTGCGCCCAAGAGCGGTTGCTGATGACCAGTTGATCTTCCTGAAAGGCGATGCATGCGATGGTGTGTATGTCGTCGTTGAAGGGCGCGTGCGCATAGTTGCGCAAACAAGCGACGGCAAGGAAGTTGTCTTGAATCTCATCCGTCCGATGGACTGTTTCGGCGAACTCGCGGTGTTGGATGGATCGCCGAGAACGGCATCAGCGTACGCTCAAGGTGAGACCGTCTTGGCTGTCATTAGCGGATACGATTTCCATGAGTTGCTGCGCAACTCTCCCGACTTTTCCCTCGGTGTCTTACGGACGCTTAGCGCACGGTTTCGTTTGCTGAACGAAATGCTGGAAGCGACGATGTTGCACTCCTTGTCTCAACGTCTAGCTCATACCTTGCTCTCGCTCGTGACGAAAGACGGCATTTCAACCAAGAATTCGGCGCATCCCGTTCTGTCGATATCTCAATCCGACCTAGCGCTGCTGGTCGGTGCGTCGCGGGTCAGTGTGAACAAGCATCTGCAAGTGTGGAAGTCAGACGGTGCTCTGGATATCGGGCGTGGCGCTATTACGATAATTGATACTGAGCATTTACTGAACGTTTTGCGCACCTGAAGGGTCTTAATAAAACTTGCTTATGTAAACAGGTTAATAGAACCTTACTGTAAACCACGAGCATACTCCCTTGCACAGTAGAGCGCGAGGGACATCATGTCGGATCCAGACAAACAAGAGCCTGAAGCTTTTGGGATTGATCTGAAGTTTGAAGATATTCCCGCTGACTTGGCGCGCGCCTTTTTCGCTGCAGTCATTTCGTATTCGCGGTGGTTTATCGGATTGGGGCTTCTGTTCATCGTTGTGGCGGGTGCCGGCCTTTTGCAGCTAGTCAAAGACCCATCGACGGATTCACTCATCCCGCCGGATCATCCTTCTGTTGTGACACGCGATTATGCCGAAGATGTGTTCGGGCTGCGCGATCCGGTTGTCGCTGCGATTTCAACCGAGCAGCCCGGCGGGATTTTTACCGATGCAGCGCTGACAAGCTTGTACCAGCTGCATAATGCCATTGCGGCTTTGGAGAATGTCCGAGCCGACCGAACCATCAGTCTTGTTTCTGAGGCGCGGATCTTCGGCGACGCCGACACGCTGCGGGTTGAACCCTATCTGGCCGATCTGCCGCAAAGCTCTGAGGAGGTCGCTGCGCTGAAAACCTCACTCTTGGATGCGGAACTGATTGATGGCATTCTGATTTCCGAGGACCGCTCCACGGCGCTGATTGTCGCCGAACTGTTCGACCAAAGCCTGGCTGAAGAGACGTATCGACAGGCTCTGGAGCTTGCCGCCACGCTCGCCAGGGATGGCGTTGACATTCACATTGCCGGGCAGGGGGCTGTTAGTGGGTTCCTGAGTGGATCGATCGATCGTGATTCCCGCAAGCTTCCTCCGATTTGTGTTGCGGTAATCTTTCTTTTGATCTGGCTCGCGTTTCGAAGCACCAAAGCCCTGCTTGCGCCCCTGTTCATAATCGCGGCCACAGTGGCGGGCGCCATTGGGATAATGGCCTGGATGAACGTTCCTTACTTCGTCATCACGACGTCTCTGCCCGTCATTTTGATTACGATCGCCGTGGCCGATACCATCCATGTTCTGTCGGGCTATTATCGGCGTCTGGCCGAAAACCCGAACGGGGACCGAGGTCAGATCATTATCGATGTGATGGTCGATCTGTGGCGCCCGCTTACGTTGACAACATTTACGACTATGGCCGGATTTGTCGGCATCGGTCTGGCCTCTTCCATGCCGCCGATTTCATACTTTGGCTGGTTTGCCGCCCTCGGTGTCTTTCTTGCCTGGGTTTTCACGCTTCTGGTTCTTCCGTGCGTACTCGCTCACCTCAAGCCCGATCCATCTCCGGTTGTTCGCCCGGACGGATCGGGTCCTCTTTCAGGGGGGTTAACACGGATCGCGCAACACAGTGCCTCAGCGCCAAGACGTACCCTCGCCATGATTGTGATCCTTGCTGGTTTTGCACTGGCATTGGCGTCACAGGTTCAAGTCGAACGTTCGCAGATTGAGAATTTCCCGAACGGACAGCCCATCCGCCTCGCAGATGAGCTGATCAATGCGCGATTGGCTGGGACGTCTTATCTCGATCTCGTTATTGAAACAGAGCGCATTGACGGGCTGATGAATGCGGCGCGCATCGAGAAGATCGCTGAGCTGCAGGCCTATGCGGAAACTTTGCCCTTTGTGCAAAAGAGCCACTCGGTCATCGGCGTTCTTGAAGAATTGCACAGCGCATTGGAGCCAGGGTCCAATACACGCCTGCCAATGACAGATGAGGCGATTGGCCAATATCTGCTGTTTTACGAAGCGGCGGGCAACCCGGAAGATATTGAGGATGAAATCGACCTTGATTATCAGCGCGCTCTGGTTCGGCTTTACATGAACTCACGTTATACCGGCGATGAAGCCGCCGCGGTCGAAGCCCTGGCCCAGTATCTGGAGTCGGACTTCAACGAAGCGGGCATGACAGGTCGCCTCAGCGGGCGGGTTAATGTCGATTATCACTGGATGAAGCAGCTGCAGGAGGGACACCTGCGCAGCATTCTGATTTCGTCATTCCTGGTCTTTGTCGTTGCGACAGTACTGTTTCGGTCGGTTCTGTTCGGGGCGCTCGCGATTGCGCCGGTCGCGGCCGCAATTCTCGGCGTCTACAGCGTCATGGGGGCGAGCGGCATCTTCATCGAACCGGCAACATCCATGTTTGCGGCGATTTCGATCGGACTGGGAGTTGATTTTGCCATCCACTTTACCGATCGCTTGCAGAAAGGTCTGCGCCGGGGCTCCAGCGTGATCGGTGTGATCCAGTCTGAGTTCCCGACTTCAACACGGGCCTGTTTTATCAATGCCGCAGCGCTGGGTGTGGGGTTCAGCGTGCTGATGACGTCCGAGTTGCCGCCGATCTTCAAGTTTGGGTTGTTGATCACCATTGCGGCAGCCGCAAGTTTTGTCGTGGGTCTGATTGTGATTTCGGCCATTATCGGTTGGCTTGATCGGGCCGCCGTCACGTCAAAGGTATCGGCTGCCGCGACGCCGCTGAACTCGGTGCTGCTGGCTGCTGCGTGTCTCATGAGTGTGGGCATGGCCATACCTGAAGCGAGCGCTCAGTCTGAATTGACCGGACGGCGGATCGCCGAGAAGGTCTATGAGCGTGATGACGGTCAGAGCGTTGACCGAAAAATCATCATGGAACTTACCGACCGGCGAGGGATTACGCGGCAGCGAGAAGCGGTATCAAAGCGGCTCGTGGATGACGGCGTGAAGAAGTCAGTCATCGTCTATACCGCACCCCGCCGCTACCGGAATGTCGCCTTCCTGTCGCACGATGATCAAGCCGATGGATCAGAGCGACGGTGGTTGTTCATGCCGGCAACCGGTCGCCCGAAACAGATTCCTGCCTCGGACCGGGGTGACTATTTTCTCGGAACGGAGTTTTCTTACGAAGACATCCGAACCGAACTGAAATTCGATCTGGAGGACTATCAGTTCGAGGTCTGCCCCCTTTCCGATGATCACACCTCTGAAGACAGTCTGTGTGTGGTGGCCACGCCAACGAACGCAAGTATAGCAAGCGAAGTTGGCTATGGCCGGATCGAGGCGATTATTGACCCGCAGAACTGGATGCCGATTGAAATCGTTTTTGATGACGAAAAGGGGCGTCAGCTGAAAACCGTTAAAGTTGAGAATGTTCATCTCCTGGACGGGATCTGGACTGCAGGACGCATCCATGTCGAGCACCATCAAAACGGGCGTCAGACATCCTTCACCTATGCCGATATTGCGTATGACGCCCACTTGAGCCGGGTCGACTTCACGCCCCAAGGCCTGAAGCGCCTGCTGAATTAGAATGCGACGCCGCCTTTCGATCCTTTGTGTGCTCGCCTGGTTTTCTATGCCGGCGCCAGCTCTGTCTCAGCCGAGCTTAGGCGGCGTGATTGAATGGAATTCCGCACTCGGTCTCGGCAATGACGAGACGACGTCGTCGGAGGTTGCATTAAGACCCGAGGTCGAGATGGATCTCGGCAATACGGCTCGATTTAAAGTGTCGGCACGCATCCGCCTTGATGCTTTCGACAAGGTTGAACCCGGGCAGCCCAATCTGGAAGGATATGATCCTCTCAGTCGCCCGGCGACCCTGGGAGATGCTGGAACGGTTGAATTGCGCGATGCTGTGCTCGAATTGGAATTGGGACCGGCCTTCGTGACCGCCGGAAAGCAGCAAATCGTCTGGGGGGAGCTGGAAGGATTTAAGGTGCTCGACGTCGTGAACCCTCAATCCTTTCGGACATTTATTCTGGATGAGTTCAGCGAATCCCGAATTGGACTTTGGGCGCTGAATGCCGAAGTGCCGCTTGGCGACGGGAACTGGGCTGCGCAGTTTGTTGTTGTGCCAGACCAGACGGTTCACGAAATTCCAGAAGCTGGCGCCAGCTTCGAATTCCTCGCATCGAGATTTCGGTTTGGTGCACAAGCTTCAGACCCCCTGCCTCAGCAGTTGAGAACCGAGCGACGCGAGAACACGCTTGAGAACGCAGGGATGGGAGCTCGACTGACAGGCCTCTGGAGCGGATGGGATCTTTCGGTCCTCGCATATGCCGGGACGGACCCTGAACCTCTCGGACGTGTCGAGATCACCGCGACTGGTCCGGAGCTGATACGGTTTCACGAGCGGCGGCGCGTCTATGGCGCCAGCGCAGCGCGCAGTTTTGGGCCGGTCACAACACGGTTTGAAGCTGCAACTCAGCCTAATCGGCATTTCGTGACGAATGATGGAGCTGGAACCTTGGCGCACGTGGAGGCAGATCAATACAGTGTCGCGGCAGTCTTTGACTTCAATGCGCCCGGGGATGTCTTTGTGAGCGCACAGATCGTACATGACGTTGTCATTGATCTGTCCACCGATGCCATCCGCCCGGACGCCGACACCCTGACCAGTCTCTATCTGCGTAAATCGTTTCAGGCAGACCGCTACACCGCCACTTTCAGATGGCTCGGCTCCGATGGTGCCAGTGACGGCGTCATTTCGCCGAACCTGTCATATGACCTGAATGACAATACCCGGCTGCAGATTGGCGCCGATTTGTTCTATGGCGAGCGGAATGGCATTTTCGGCCAGTTTGATGACAATGATCGTGTGACATTTGCGATCAAGCGCTTCTTTTGAGCGCGTCAGAAGATATGGGGTTGTCAGGGCGCTATGAAGCCAGCGGGCTACTCTTCAAGCGTCTCCAGATTGGCAAGGCGCAGGCTCACCGCTTCGGCTGCGGTCGCCTGGCATCCATCGGACCAGGCTGACATGATATCTCCCCAATGCTGGTCGGACTGGATAGTTTCACATGTCGTACTGCGAACGCCGCCAAGACGCGTCTCTGAGTCCAGCCTTGTGAGAATTTCTGCGATCCCTCCGAGGAGACCAGTCCCCGAGGTTGATCCATCGTCGATATTTGGATCATGGGTGAACTGAACGGGCCCGACAATGATCTCCTCGCGCCCGTCTTCGAAGAGCAGCACCATGTGCGCGCCTTCAGCCAAAGTGACCGTTTCACCCTCTCCCAGGATTTGGCCTCTGGTCACACTCGGATCCGTTGATGCGAGAACGAGAACATCAGCAGCGCTCGGCAAATTGACCGCTACAAACAGAACCGAACAGAACACGGAAGATTTCAGTCTGGAGATCATGGTATGATGTCCTCTGTGTTAAACGTCTTCAATTCGCGCCAGCGGCAGACGATGGGGTTGGTCATCGTTTTCCTGACGGCGATCCTTGTCGGTGCAGTTCCGCCTGTGCGGGCCGCGGACAATGTCTTTAACGACCTGATCAGATCTACCTTGTCACCGGTCGTCCCTAACAGACAGGATATCGCAATCGTCGCGATTACGGAAGATACGTTACTTGAGGAAGCATACCGCTCACCCATCAATCGCGAGCTATTGGCGCAAATTCTCACAGACCTGGAACAGCATCAGCCCAGCATTCTCGGGATTGATATCATTCTGGACAAGCCAACAGAAACCGAGCCTGACGAGGCTCTCATACAGGCCCTGTCATCGCTTCAGACGCCTAGGGTGCTGGCTTCAATCCATGATGCTTCTCAACAGACCCTGTTTGAGCAACGTGTTCTCGCCGATAGTGTCATTGCATCGCCCTACCTTTCAGCGGATGGATTTGATGGTGTGGTGCGCAAAGTCACTGTGCAAACCGGAGATATGCCAGGTTTCGCTGCGGCGCTGGCCGCGCTGGTTGGCGTGAAAGCCCCAGACCGAGACCAGCCTTTTCGCGTGTTTCGCGGCGCTGAGAACCGATTACCCTTTCGGATCATCCCGGCGCATCGCTTACCCGACATCCCGGTTAACAGTGGTTGGCTGCGTGATCGCATCGTCTTGGTGGGAGCTATTCTGGACGAGGAGGATCGCCATGCCACCTCGCTGCGCTTCGCATCGGAGGATAGCCGCCTGCCCGGCGTTGTTGTCCATGCCTATCAGCTGGCACATCTCCTTGACGGTGCGCCCCGCACGCAGGTCCCGGGGTCAGGCGTGCTTGTATATTTGATCCTGTTTTTGTTGGCTGGAGCGCTGCTTGGAGCGAAGGTTCGTCCGTTTTGGATTTGGGGGTTCCTCGCGATTGGCGTGCTGGTGCTTCCTGTCGTGATCGGTGTGCTGTTTTATGTGACATTTGGATGGACCGTTCCAGTGCTCACGCCAATGCTCATGGCCGGGCTCGCAGCCCTGGAATCTGCCCGCCAGTCGCACGCGCAGCTGGCGAGGCGGTTGGCCTATGTGAGAGAAGCTTTTGGTCGCTATATGGATCCAGAAATTGTTGACCGTCTGGTCGCCGACCAGGATCAATCCTTCGCCGAAGCAAAAAGCGGAGAGGCCGTCTTTCTCTTCACTGACATCAACGACTTCACCGGGTTTGTCCGCCGGCATGCGCCCGCCACAGTGAAGGCGACGCTGGACGAGTATATCGAGCTTGTGGCCGCGACCATCCAAAAGCACGGCGGTACGGTAGACCGATTTGTCGGCGATGGCGTGCACGCTTTTTTTGGCATGCCGGTCCCGATTGAGCTTGTCCGGGAGAAGGCGTGGACATGCGCGCTCGAGCTGGTGGACGAGACAGTGAAGTTCCAGAAGCAATTGGCTGATGAAGGGGTGGAGTTCGGTGCCACACGTATCGCGTTACATGCTGGCACAGCTCTGTTCGGAGACTTTGGCGGTGCCCGGCATGCCGACTTCACCGCCCATGGCGATGCCGTCAATCTAACGGCGCGATTGTTGGAGTATGGCCGCGACCAGAAGGCGGTTCTTTGCGCCACCGAAGAGGCGCTGATGCCTGGTTTTGATATGACCGGGTGGCTCCAGGACGAGCGTGTCCAGCTGCGCAGCATTGAGCGACCTCACATCATTTACTGTCTGGAACACGATGAGGTGTCGAAAGCCGTAGCTCGATTGTCAAAGATCCGAAGGGGCGTGTGAGGGGTGCGATTGTTGCTCTAATCTTGCACGCCCTCGCGGCTCTGAGCTGCGCGCGTTCTGTGGTATAGAGCGATGGACACGGCCGCTGGGGTAGATCGAAGCGAATGTCGTGGCCAAGAGGGACAGGATGCGAATGAGTTTGGCGGGACTTGGATGGGGTGTGATTGGTGTGGTCGCCCTGGCAGCAGGATGCACAACGATTGGGGATACGTCTTCTGTAGAGGAGACAACCGTTGTCGCCGAGGATATCTCTGAACAACTCTCAGAGCCTGAAGCCGCTTCGGACATTGAAACACTTGAGCGCGAGCTTGCCGAGTTGAAGGCACAGGGCGCGCCACCAGAGACCGTCGCTCAGGCTATGTGGGACCTCGCTGATGCCTATGAGCTTCAAGGCGATGGCGAGAACCGGATTCGTATCAGCCAAGACGCCTTCGACTTAGTAACCGGAGCGTTTTCCGAACGGGATCCGATCATCGCCACAGCAAAAGTCGAGCTCGCGCACAGTCTGCTTGGATATTACAGTGATCTCAACACTGCAGAGGTACTGGCTCAGGAGGCCCTAACGCTTCGCAAGGAGATCCTTGGCGAGCGTCATCCAAAAACGGCAAGAGCTCAAATTCTGTACGGCGCGGTGATTGCCACGCGTGGCCGCCTCGGTGAAGCCGTCCCCTATTACCAGGCCGCGAAAGATACGTTGAGTGCGGTGGAGCCGGAGGGCGACACACTGCTCACCGCCGTCAGAAATCTCGCCACCATTCACAGCATGCTGCGCAACATCGACGTCTCTGCGGATTTATTCGAAGAGGTTCTGGCCCTCTATGAAGGACAAGACAAAACACTGACTCAGGGTTATGGCACCGCGCAGAGCAATTATGGCAATCTGTTGCAGCGTGCCGGGCGGTATGATGCTGCGCTCCGCGCCAATCAGGAGGCTCTGCGCGTGCGACAAGCTGTGCTCGGCCCCGGGCATCCAGACACGGCGCAGTCTCTTAATCAGGTCGGAAGTGTCTACACGGATGCGGGCCGGTATGCCGAGGCGGAGCAATACTTTCTGCAGTCGTTAGCGTCACTGGAAACGCGTGTGAACAATTCAGCGCATCAGATTTATCCACTCAGCAATTTGGCGTTTCTGTACATTGATATCGGTCGGCCTGAGGAAGCGATTCCGCTCTATCAACGCACGATCGAGATAGAAGAAGCTAATGAAAGTGCACCGCACCGGCTCATTCCTCTGCGACTGGGACTTGCGGTTGCTTACCGCGATACAGGTCAAACCGATCTGGCATTCAGCTATCTCGAAGAAGTGTTGGCGGATGCCCTGAGTGGAGACGATGGGCTTGAGCCCGGCTCCCGCTTGGTTGCGACAATCAAGCGGCAAATGGGGACGACGGCTCGTCACCTCGAGAAGCTTGATGTGTCCGCCGCGTTGCTGGATGACGCGGTGCAAATCATGTCTGACATTGAAGGTCCCGACACGACGAGCGTTGCAACAGCCCGCTTTCATCGGGGACGGACCCTGCAAGCCCAGGGACAGTTGGAAGCTGCCTTGGAAGATTTCGAAGCGGCCATGAAGGTCTATGAGACTGCCCTTGGCCCCTTGGCGATCAGTTCGATCTCTGCGCAAGCCATTCTGGCCGAGGCCTATCTCGAATATGACGAGCCTGACAAAGCCTATAGTTCGGCCGTGGCTGGGTTAACCGGGCTTGAAGCCAATCTTCGCGTTTCTGCTCATGCGGAAGGCATTATTTCGCGATCCCAGCGGCAACGGCTTGAGGAGTCGCTCCATACAATCCGCAGGGTTTTACTCGCGGTTGGCCAGGGTGATCGGTCGCAATATCCAGCCTCTGTCGCACAAGCGTTCACAGCGGCGCAGCTTGCCCGGTCATCGTCAACATCGGATGCGGCGCGCGAAGCCGTTCTGATTGCGCAATCTGATCAGGCGTGGGCCGATTTGGTGCGATCGCGCAGAGCCCTTGTGAACGAGAAATACAGCGTTGATAAACGTTATGTTGGCGCCCTGGCTGAAGGCGCTGATCAGGCGTCAGAGCTGTTTGAGCAGGCGGAGACGTTACAAGCGCAGATCGACCAGGTTTCGGATCGATTGCGATCGGACGCCCCCCACATTTTTGATCTTATCTCCACACAAACCGTCCCGCTCGACCAGCTGACGAGCCGATCGTCGCCATTGAAAGAGGGTGAAGCGGTATTGATGCTGTCCCAAAGTGAAGAGGACCTGCTCGTCTTTCTTGTTACGCCCGGTGAGACGTTTGTAGAGACCGTTTCGCTCACTTCCGGACAAACCGGGGCGCTCGTCAGTGAAATTCGAGCATCGGTGGATATTTCCGACCTCGCCTTCGTCTCTGATCTTCCGGTTTTTGCCCAAGAGGCCTCGCAGAAGCTTTATGATCGCCTAGTTGGCCCCTTCAGCGTGCCGATAAGTCGGGTTGAGACACTCTACATTGTCGCCGATGGGCCACTGGAGCGTCTCCCTTTCTCGCTTCTTGGAACCGCATCGAAGACGGAGACTGGCGACTTTGTCTGGCTGAGCGATCAAGTCGCCCTGTCGCATTTGCCCTCGGTGGTGTCTTTTGCCGCTTTGCGAGATGCGGGTTTTGACCCCGCCTCCGTCGACACGTTTCTAGGCGTCGGTGATCCAGCCCTGAGCGGAACGCATTCCGATACAGATGTTCGCTCATTTGGCCGCCTGCGCAGTGCCGCGCGTCAGGACGCAGAGGGTCTCGATTTCTCAGATGCGGCTGCGATTTGCCTTTTGGCGCCGCTGCCCGACACCAGACAGGAATTGATGGCGATGGGTCGGATCTTCGGCCCAGATAATGCGGACTATTTGCTTGGAACCGAAGCAACGGAACCCGCTTTGCGTGAGATGAACACGGCCAAGAGACTGCGCGACTATGATGTCATTGCGTTTGCTACACATGGCCTGATTTCCAGCGAAGCGGACGCGACCCATCTCGTTGAGCCAGCCCTGGTCCTCAGCCCCCCGCCAGACTGTAATCCACAGACAACGGCGGAAGATGGGATACTGACGGCGAGTGAAGTCGCAAGTTTAGACCTCGCGGCGGATTGGGTCATTCTGTCGGCCTGTTCAACCGCAGCGGCCAACCCTTTGGATGGTGCAGAGCCTTTGTCCGGATTGGCGAAAGCCTTCTTTCACGCTGGGGCTGAGAGCCTGCTCGTCTCGCACTGGGACATCGACTCAGAATCCACTCGGGATTTCATGTCCCTGGTGTTCGAGGGCGTAGATGACGGTCTTACCCGCTCTGAAGCGCTGCGCAGCGCCCAAAGGCAATTCCGGCAGTCGCCACCGGATGACAAGCCGCATTACGCCCATCCTGCGTTCTGGGCTCCCTTTGCGTTGATTGGTTCGGCAGACTAGGCTCCGCACGCTGCTTGGCCCTGTCCCTTTCTTAAGGCGTTCATTCAGCCGCATAGTGGATCCGGTCTAAGCCAAAGGCATAGGTTCAACCTGTTTGGGAATCCGGGTAAAATCTGCTTCGATTATTGAAAGTCATGTGCTGATGTCCGGACCAATATCTTGAACTTAGCCGCTGCATCCCGACCGGCAAATCCGACGGTGGCCTGGCGCGAACTCGACGCTTTGGCGCGCCAGGCGCGAAGTGATGGCGTAGATATCGACGCTATTCTTGAGCGCTACGCCATCCCTCAGAAGTCTGGCCGCCGTGGCGCAGACGCGCTCGCGCTGCTCGATTATTTCAAGATTGAGCGGGATATCGCAAGGTCGCTGGACGACCTGACGGCGCATCTGTCGACCCGTAAGCTGACCTATCGGACAGGCGAGTTTGTTATGCGCCAAATCGGACAGTCGCCAACGCTCGCGCAGGCCATGGTGAAGCTGTGCGACTATTTCAACATGATGCATGCCGGGCAGTACAACACGGTCCAAGAAAGCAAGAAGACAATCACGATCAGCATCGACGATCGTAATTTCCCCTATACAATGAGCCACGCG
Source organism: Henriciella sp. (assembly GCA_030066975.1). Lineage (GTDB taxonomy): Bacteria > Pseudomonadota > Alphaproteobacteria > Caulobacterales > Hyphomonadaceae > Henriciella. Next base: position 414,648 of record JASJAO010000001.1, read on the forward strand.
CCGGAACAGGTTCTGTTCACTGGCGAGTGCGTCCAGATCAAGGTCCATTGTCTACTGGACAGCTTGAGCAATGGATTGGCCGCGCAAGCTTTAACCCGGGTTGGCATCGTGCGCGAACCGCAGGGCGAGGCGCCTGATCACTTAAGCTTTTGGACCCGGTCTCCACTCTTGGGGCAATCGGTTTATACGCTCACTTATAACCTAAAGCTCGCCAAGCAGAGTATTCCGGCTCCGGATGATCTGGACCTCAGTTCCGCAGGGGTGCTAAGCCGCGCGATTTCTCAGCTTGAAAGGACCACGACCACACATCGCAGGCTCGGCATTCAGGAACGGGTCGGTACTTTGTTTGAAGAGGGTATTACTGATCAGGAACAGGTCGCGAGCCACCTGAATACAAGCGTCGCGACCATGCGCCGTCGGCTCACAGAAGCCGGGACATCCTTTCGAAAACTGCTTAGCGACCACAGAATACGTGTCGCCGAAGACGGATTGCAGCGGCAGCATAGTATCCGCCAAATCACAGAAGACCTCGGATACTCCGATATTCGAGCATTCAACCGTGCGTTCAAGCGTGCAAAAGGGATTACCCCTCACGAATACTCGAGGCAGCTGACGAGAAAGGGTGAGCGAAAAAGTTCACATTGATTGCACGATACGGTCATAGGCAGACCTATCGGGACGTCTAAACTGACCCGAAACATATACAGTTTCGGGAGGTATTCATGCGCAGACCAATCTATCGCTTTGGACAGCTGGGATTGCTCTCAGCGACCGCGTTGGGGTTCATGGCACCGGCGACATTTGCTCAATCGGAGCCTTCGGATACCGAAGAGGCGCGCCGATTTGGCCCGGTGGTTGTCACCGCGCAGCGCCGTGAAGAAAACCTTATTGATGTCCCGGTTTCGGTTTCCGCATTTGATGGAGATCTACTTGAAGACCTTGGCGTAGCCGACCTGACGGAAGTTGCAAAGATCAGCCCGAATGTCACATTGGAAGTGTCGCGCGGGACCAATACGACGTTGACCGCCTTTATTCGCGGCGTCGGTCAGCAGGACCCCGTTGCCGGCTTTGAGGCTGGTGTCGGCATCTATATCGACGATGTCTATCTCAACCGCCCGCAAGGGGCTGTTCTGGACGTATTTGATGTCGAGCGGATTGAAGTTCTGCGCGGACCCCAGGGCACGCTGTACGGGCGCAATACGATTGGCGGCGCGGTGAAATATGTTACGCGCGGTCTGGACAGTGAGCCGACCTTCAAAGCGAATGCGGCGCTCGGCAGCTATAATCAGCGTGATCTCATACTCACCGCAAGCATGCCACTGAGTGAGACCTTCCGGGTGGGTGGGTCATTTGCCTTGTTGCAGCGTGACGGGTTTGGAGAGAACCTGACCCTCGGCGGGGACAATTATGACAAGGACATTACGGCTGGGCGGGTGTCAGCAGAATGGGATGTGACGCCGGATTTCGATTTGCGGGCGTCGATTGATTATCTCGTCGACGACTCCTCGCCGCGGCAAGGCCATCGCTTGATTCCCGGTCAGCTGACAGGCGCCCCGGTTCTGGATGATGTGTTTGATACGCGCGCCGGACTGGATGTCGTCGAGCAGGAGGCGGAAGGAGGCGGTGCTTCACTCGTCGCCAACTGGACACTGAATGACCGTTTCTCGCTGAAATCGGTGACGGCTTATCGCGAAGATGAAAGCACAACCCCGATCGATTTCGACTCGCTGCCCAGCGGAGACGTGGACGTGCCGGCGATCTATGAGAATGATCAGTTCAGCCAGGAATTCCTGCTGAACTATTCCAGTGATCGGTTGAACGGTGTGGCCGGTGTCTACTACCTTGATGCCAATGCATCGACGGTGTTTGACGTGCTGCTCGATGATACAGGCAATCTGATCGGCCTGCCGGGGCTTAATGCCCAGACTTTTGGGGATGTAGCGACCGAAACCTGGGCGCTGTTTGGAGACTTCGCCTTCGCTTTGACAGACGCTCTGACCGTCACGCTTGGTGCGCGTTACACTGAAGATGAGCGTTCAAGTGTCGTTCTCCGGCGAACCTATGTCGGTGGCTTCTCTGACTTCTTTGGCGGCACGGGCGTACCGATTGCGACCACATCGGACTTTGAGGGATCAGAGACGTTCGATGATTTCAGCCCCCGTATCTCGCTGAGCTACGCACTTGATGACAATGCGAATGTCTACGCCACCTATGCGCAAGGGTTCAAAGGCGGCTCATTCGATCCGCGTGGACAGACAAGTGCGGCCCCGGACTTCAATCAGGATGGAACGGTCAGCGAAGATGAGATTTTCGACTTCATGCAGTTTGACCCCGAAGAGGTAGACAGTTTCGAGGTTGGTTACAAAGCCAGTCAGCTGAATGGTCGACTGAACTATTCGGTGGCTGTGTTCTACAATGACTATTCCGATATTCAGGTCCCGGGCTCTGTTGGGGTGGATACGACAGGAGACGGCGTCAATGACACGTTCACTGGGGTGACCACGAATGCCGGTGCTGCGACCATATATGGCGTGGAGTTTGAAGGAAATGCCACCCTGTTCGAGGGGCAGTTCAACGACAATGACTTGCTCGATCTCGGCTGGTCGATCGGTTATATTGATGCCGAATATGATGAGTTCATTGACGCCTTCGGCAATGATGTCTCCGATGAGCGGGTCTTCCAAAACACGCCGGAATGGACCGCGAGCGGACGTCTTGCCTATGAGACACCGCTCTCTCTTGGGGACAATGATGGCACGCTCTTGCTGAACACGCTGATTTCTTATCGCGGGGACACAAGTCAGTTCGAAACGCCAAACGAATTCCTCGACCAGGAGGCCTATACGCTGGTCGATGCGGGTGTTCAGTGGGAAAGCGCTGGCGGTGCCTGGACGTTTAGTATCAACGGCAAGAATCTGACGGATGAAGAATACATCGTGGCGGGCTATAATTTCGTCAATGCCAACGCGGATGGGACGTTCACGCCGACGCTTGGTTTGGAAGGCACGCTGACAGCCTTTTATGGCAATCCGCGCACAGTGACCTTTGGTCTCGGCTATCGCTACTAGCGATCCTGAGGCCATGACAAGTTCGACTTCCTCCCCGGACCAGGGTCAGTTTGGTGGGCGCGCCTATGTGCTCGCCATTCTGACCCTGGTCTATACGTTCAACCATATTGATCGTCAGATTCTGCTGATCCTGATCGAGCCGATCAAGGCGGAGTTGCAGATCAGTGATGGTCAGGTTGGGATTCTGACAGGGATAGCTTTTGCCGCGGTCTACGCAACATTGGGGATACCGATCGCGATGTGGGCGGATCGCGGCAATCGTCGCAATATCCTGTCGCTTGCCCTGGCGACCTGGTCCGGCATGACGGCCCTATCGGGGCTGGCGGCGTCTTACTGGCATCTTCTGGCCGCCCGTATTGGCGTTGGGATCGGGGAAGCTGGAGGAACGCCGCCGGCAACATCGATGATTTCTGACCTTTATGCCCCGAAAGAGCGGGCTTTCGCGCTTGGCATCTACACGGCGGGGATCGGGCTCGGCATTCTCGCGGGCTTCATTATAGGCGGATATGTCTATGCGTACTTTGGGTGGCGCGTGGCCTTCTTCGTGGCGGGTCTTCCCGGAATCATGCTGGCGCTTGTACTGTTCCTGACCGTTCAAGAGCCGAAGCGGGGCGCGGTGGAAGAACGGGAGGATGACGGAACGGCGTCGAGCGTTGGTGAGACCATCAGGTTCATTCTGGGGCAGTCTTCTTTCCTCTGGATGCTGCTCGGCTGTCTGTTGATTTGTGTTTCTGCAAATGCATTCCTTGCCTGGACGCCCAGCCATCTTCAGCGCACCTATGACGTTGGCCCAAGCGATATTGCGATCCCTTTAGGCTTGCTGATCGGCGGCCTGGGCAGTGTTGGCGCAATCCTTCTGGGTCGGCTTTGCGATCGCTTGTCGATCGCCAATCTGGCGTGGCGGCCCTGGATTATTGCGCTGTGCGCTGCCCTCGCCCTTCCGTTTGCCTGGATGTTCCTGCAAGCTGAGACTTTGGTGTTGGCTTATGCATGGAACGCGGTGCCGAGTTTCATTGGACTAATTTACGCTTCGATTGCGTATACCGCGTCGCAGGAACTGGTTGGGTTGCGCATGCGAGCCTTTGCGTCAGCTTTCATGCTGTTCTGCCTGACGCTTGTCGGGATCGGGGGTGGTCCGACGATTGTCGGCCTTTTGAGTGATGTGTTCGGTCAGGCCGGCGATCCTGCACCCTTGAAAACCGCTTTGCAGTGGATGTTGATCCTGAACGCATTGAGCGTGCTGGCACTGCTGATGTCAGCGCGAACTTATGAAAGGGACGTGGCGCGCGCCGCGAAAATGGTTTGATGAAGACGTTTTTGGCATGCGTTCTGGCTCTCGGCCTAGTCTGCGGGTGTGGCGGGCCCCCAACACCAGACGGACCAGAGGCTTCTGTTGAGGGCGAGATCGCTGCACCGGTGCCAACGCGTTTCACCGTTCAGACGGTTGGGGCTGGCCCTGATATCATTCTTGTCCCGGGCCTCGCCTCTCACCCGGATGTCTTTGCCCAAACTGTCGACCACTTGCGGGACCGTTATACACTACACCTTGTGCACATTGCCGGGTTCGCTGGGGCACCAGCAGCGGGCAATGACGGAGAGTCCGAGATTCTGCGTCCGGTGGCTCAGGAGGTTGCAACCTATGCGGCAAGTCTGGATCAGCGCCCCGCAATTGTCGGCCACTCACTCGGGGGCCTGATTTCGCTTGCTGCAGCGCTTGAAGCACCAAATGCGTTTGACCGGATCATGGTTGTTGATGTGTTGCCCTTCTTTTCGGTGATGATCGACCCTGTGGCAACGGAAGACACCGTCATACCCATGGCGACCGTCTTGAAAACAACCCTGCTCACTCAATCGGAAGAGGTTTATGAGGCTCGACAACGTGAAGCTCTCGCCGCCCTGACAAAGTCTGAAGAGGCCTTGCAGAAATCGCTGGATTGGTCCCTTGAAACGGATCGTGGCGTGATGGCACAGGCGATGTTTGACGTACTGACCACGGATTTGCGGGATGAGGTTGCAGGCATCGAAACGCCAATGACCGTTCTCTACGCACGTGATCCGCAAATACCGAATATGGAGCAAGTCGAGCAGCAGTATATTGAAGCCTATGGCGACGGCTCCGGAATGGTTCTGCGCCCAATCGACGGCGCGCTGCATTTCATTATGTATGATCAGCGCGACCAATTTCTGACCGAGATCGATGCATTTCTCGAGTAGAGACGGATGCACGTCTCTGAGGCAATGCCTATGCGCTTGGGTCTTGTATTTTTGTCCTGATCTAGCGGCTGACGGGCCGCCTTTGACCGTTGCCATTACGGTTGGATCGACCACCGTTTGGGCCGGACGGGCTGGAGGTGCTGTTAGCTTGCCAAAGCTCACCCTGCGTAGCCTGCCTTGGATCAGGCAGGGAATAAAGCAGCTCTGATCGACCGATCGATCCGTCGGAGTTCAAGTCGGACGCTTCAAACTCAGCAATCAGGCGTTGTTCGAATTCAAGCCGCGTAATGCGCCCGTTCAAATCGGCATCAAAGGACAGATAATTGGGAAGGGCATTCCGGTCGCCCATCGTCACCTGGCTCCATTCAGCGATAGAGACCGCACCGACGTCGCCTTTCGACGCGGTATCAATCCGAGCCCAATGCAGAGGAATAGCTTCAATCAATTCGATGCGGCTGGTGACGCTGTCACCGTCGCTGTCCATGCCTGTAAACAACAGCCCAACCGGGCGGGTCACTTTGCCTCGCAGCATAGTATCTGAGGGCAGGACGCCAGCATTAAGAGGTTCGGCATTATTCGTTGAGGCGCAAGAAACTGTGACTGCACAACAAGCCGCGATCAACAGGGTGCGAGCGGCAGAGAACTTTGAACGGTTATCAGTCATGCATTCGTCTCCATCTCGAAAAGAAGGAGGCCGCCTATTGGAGGATTTCGAGGGATAAGCGGCCTCCTTTTGTTGGCCCGCCAACTCTTGAGTTGCGAAGAGTCAAGAGAAGGGAGTGAGCGGAAACCAACAATCGAGTTTCAGTTTTAGAAAGGATAGTCTCCTTGGTTCAGAGGGGAAACGCTCCGCCTCTGGGATCAAGTTATCGACGTGAAGTATTGAGGAGATTTGCCTGCTGATTAGAAAGTGATGACAAGTTGTGACACCCTGCGACAGAGCCTTACAGAAAAGTCACTCCTTTTTTCTCGGAAAGTGATGGTATCGAACTACTTAAAGCAGATTGACAGGCGATATGATGCATTTGGAGGGCAATCACTCGGTCTAGGCACGCAGTGTTTTGGAAGCGGATTCCACAGTGTTGCGGATCACTTTGGAGGCATGATTTATGGGGTAGCGACAGGCTATTTCATGGCCCCAGTAGCGATCAGGCGTGTACCGACTGCCCTTGCAAATGACAAGCAAGAGTGGAGAGATTGTTAGCTGTGGAACAAATGACGCAATCGTTTGAACGCCCGAGGTTGCTGATCGTCGATGACGATCGAGACTTACGCGAAGATCTGAAGCAATATCTCACCATAGAAGGATACGACGTCACCGAGGCAGAAAACGCCTCGGCGGCGCGTCGTGCGCTCCACGCAGAAGAACCGGACTTGATCCTTTTGGACATCATGATGCCTGGCGAGGACGGCATAAGCCTTTGCCGGTCCCTCGCGCGTTCAAAGCCGATCCCGACCATATTTGTAAGCGCGCGCAGTGATGACATCGACCGGATTGTCGGGCTGGAAGTCGGCGCAGATGACTATGTGTCAAAACCCTATAATCCGCGCGAACTGCTCGCCCGTATCAAGTCCGTGCTTCGCCGCGCGACCGGGGGATCCCTGCTTAAGGGTGAGGAAGTCACCAATCTGTTTGAATTTGACCGTTGGGTTCTGGATCTCGCGCGCCGACGTCTGACCCGCGACGACGGCGTGCTGATCTCTCTCAGCGCCACCGAGTTCCAGCTTCTGAAAGTGTTCCTGTCGCGACCAAACATTGTCCTGTCCAGAGACCGTATCCTGGAACTGACCCGGATCGAAGGCGAGGAGGTCTTTGATCGCAGCGTCGACAGCCAAATCAGTCGTTTCAGAAGAAAGCTCGAGATCGATCCAAAAGATCCACAGCTCATCCAGACCGTCTGGGGCGGCGGATACATGTTCGCAGCGGAAGTCCGTCGGCTCTGATGCTGCGGCACATCAATACGCTCGCCGGTCGGATGGTTCTGTATCTGGTGGCGGCCTTACTTGTCTTCATGGTGTTTGGGATGACGGTGGTGCACAGCCAGCTTGTCGCGCCACGAGATGTCCTAAAAAACCAAATGCAACTTGCGGCCGATACGATCATCGATCAGCAGGCAAAAGGATGGGAAAATGACCTGTCCACAGACGAGTTATCCGATCGCGGCATCCTACGGCTGACACGCACCTCAACATCCGCGATTTCAGAAGACGCGTTGAGGTCGACGTCGGTCGCCGAGGAATTGAAACAACTCGCAGGACTGTCGCCTACCCAAAATGTATTTGTCGCCTATGGCCCCAGAGCGGGCCTGCTCAGATCGATCTTCGACTATATCGACGCAGACGGGATTGCTAAAACCGGCGTACTGGAGGTGTTAAATGTCTCTGTGGAAACCGCGCCTGGAGAGTGGCTGAACGTGTCAGTGGCGCCCGCGTGGCATCGCAGCGCTTTTGATTTTCCATTCTTTATGCCGTTGCTTCCGATCGTCATCGTTGGTGTCGTCGGTGCGATCATCGCACAAAGAGCCACGCGGCCACTGAACGAAATGGCAAAAGCCTCGATGCGCCTCGCTGATGATTATGTGCACGAGCCGATCCCGCTCCGCGGTCCGGTTGACGTCCAGGACGCGCTGCGGGCCTACAATGATATGGGCAAACGGTTGGAAGCCACGGTTACACGTCAACGTGAACTGCTCTCGGCCATCGGGCACGATCTGCGAACACCGATCACATCGCTCAGACTGCGGACGGAAATGTTGTCGGACCCAGCAGAGAAGGGACGTATCACCCGAGCGTTGGATGAGTTGGAGACCATGACCGAAGCGGCTTTGTCGCTGGCTTCGATTGGGCATTCTGGAGAATCTCCGAGCTTGATTGATATGAGTTCACTGGTCGAAAGCCTGTGTGAGGATCTCGATAGTATCGGGATGCCTGTCCACTTTTCTCAGACATTTGGACATCCGATTGTTCTTGGGCGGGCAGGTGAACTGGTGCGGGCGACACGGAACCTTATCGAGAATGCTGTGCGGTATGGAGGGTGTGCGAAAGTATCGCTTCAGAACCAGGCCAATACGTGTTCGATCCTGATAGAGGATGAAGGTCCTGGTATTGATCCAAGCCAACACGAGCTCGTTTTCCACCCGCTAGTGCGTTTGGAATCGTCCCGAAACAAAGATACGGGCGGTCACGGCCTGGGACTTCATATCGCAAAAAGTATCGCCATGTCGCATGGCGGAGAAATCACGCTCGAAAACCTACAGCCCAAGGGCTTCCTGGCGCGGTTATCGCTGCCAGTCACCCATCAAGCGGGTATGCTGGCGTGACGTCGCGAACTCGGCGGTTAAACGCTTTGTTTCAAGGTGGTTTGTTCCGATACTTGATGAGGGTGTAAGCGGCGCCCCGCTCGCATGGATCTTGGGACAATCGTCCTTGCTTACGGGGCGCCTGGCCAGTTGCGGCTTTGTGTGGGGGGACCGGTCACCGCAACTGGATTTCAATCTCCGTTCTACCGACCAACGTCACTGCAGCGGTTTCGAATTTCGGTCGTGCCATTCGGCGCGCGGGATTGTTTGACAAGCCCACTGGCTCAAGCGGGCGACCACCAAAGCCGCGCCGGATCTCGCCGTCGCCATCAATGTCATGGAACGCGGTCACCGCGTACACACCTTCGGCCAAGCCGGTAAAAGCCAACTGCGCGCCTTCAGCAGCTGGCACGGAGGTGATGTCCTGGCTGTCTGAGCCGCAAATCGGAAAGCCGTCATTGGAAGTCCACAAGCAGGCAACAATGTTGCCCTCTGTCGACTCCAGACCGGACACACGGACCAAAAGCTCTTCCGCATTCGCCTGGATAGGGGTTGCGATAGCGAGGGCCCACAAAAAGATGGAGCGTTTCAATTTACCGTTTCCTTCTGGAGTGAGAGTGATCGGTAGGGGTGGCGGTCTCGCTCCAAACGCGTTTGGCATTTGCAGCGGACGGTTCCTGAAAAGCACAGAGTTTTGTCAGAAGTATCGCAGACGGACGAAAGTCGACTTGGATCGCAGATCGTTGGGTCCAACCGGAAAGTTCTGCGGCCCTGGTCATGACGCTAAAACCTCGTCGATGTAGAGAAACGAAAGTTCTCGGTACGGTCATAATCTTCCCGTTTGAGAATATGCGAAAAGTCGAACTGAATCGGACCAAAGGGCGACGTCCAGAATACGGTGAGCCCGGCCGAGGCCCGAAGACTGGGATCGGTCTCCACAAACTGAACGCCGTCATCACCCGACGCATCTGTGAAGAAGAGCGGGTCATTATAGTCGGCGTCGTAGAGATTACCGACGCCGCCTGCTTCAAGAAACAGCGCGCTTTTGATCCCATACTCTTCGGGCAGGAAGTTCGGCATCGTGACTTCAAACGTGCTTTGATAGTAAAGCGTGCCGCCGAGGGCGTTCCCGCGCTGCAGTTCTGTTTCTTCGCCGGTGTCGGGATCAAACAGTCTTATAACTTCTCTCGGTCCGAGCCCGGCAACGTCAAAGCCGCGGAAATTCGAACCGCCCCGGAAGAAACGATTGTTAATCAGGACACCTTCATCTCCGCCCCAGGGCAGGATGTGGCCAGCAGAAAACCGCGCTTGCGCCCGCACGCCTCGGAACAGTCCGCGATACCAGCCGGAACTGACTTCGGTTCTCAAATACCTGACATCCCCGCCGGCGCCCGCAATGTCCTGGCTGAAGCCGAAATCGAATCCGCCTGTCGGTTCAATGGGGTCGTTACGACCATCAAAATTCAAGCTGTAGCCGACAATCGAGGCAAGATCGGAGCGTTCACTTGCACATGATGCATCACGCAAGCGGTAGAGCGGATCACAGATATCGACGAGCTGATTTTCCGGGTCGATAACGTCCCCGATTTCGGGTTCTCTGGTCGTGCCATCGTCATTTTGAATCGTCGAAGCCACCAGTTCACCTTCGTCATCGATAATGATGTTCCGGTCCTGGATGCCGATATCGTCGAGTTGAAGGCGATACCTCAAGCCCATCTGAACCCGTTCCGACACAGGAAACCCAACGCGCACCCCGGTTCCGATTGTGGTCGACTCGAAATTCGCCTGATCCAGAAAATCATTGCGAACAGCGAACAGGTCCACCCCGCCGGAGAGATTGCGGTCAAACAATCTCGGTTCGGTGAACTGAAAGTTGAGCTGCTGCTGCTGTCCTGAAAGTGACAGACGCGCGACCCCAGACCGACCGGTACCCACCAGATTGCGTTGCGCTATGCTGAGGTCGATCAGGAAACTCTCAGTTGAGGAAAACCCGGCGGCGAACGATACCTCGCCTGTCGGCGTTTCTTCGACATTGATATTTACAATGGTCCGATCTGGCGTTGTGCTCGGCTCTTCTTCCAGTTCAACAGATCTAAAGAAACGGAGGGCCCTAACACGGTTGCGTGAACGCTCCATCAAGACACGATTATAGGGGTCGCCTTCAGAGATACGCAGTTCTCGGCGGATTACCCGGTCGAGCGTATTGGTATTCCCGTTGATATTGATACGGTCGATATAGACCCGGGGACCTTCGTCGATGGCGAAGGTGACATTCACCGTCCGGGTTTCCGGATCAGCCGTAATTTGTGGGCGAATATCGACAAAGGCGTAACCTGCAATCCCCGCGGCAAAGGTCAGCGCATCAATCGTGTCTTCGATCATGTTCCCGCGGTAAAGTTCGCCCGGTCGCGCGGTAATCAGGGGTTTCAGTCTTTCGGCGTCGAGCCGGTCGAAACTGGTGACGATATCAAACTCACCAAACGTATACTGCTCACCTTCTTCGATCGTGAATGTCACATAGAAATCTGACTGATCAGGTGTGAGGTCTGCGACAGCTGAGATCACTCGAAAATCGTAGTAACCTCGGTTCTGGTACAGCTGGCGAAGTTGTTCCCGGTCAAATTCCAAACGCCCGGGATCATAATTGTCATTGGATGAGAAGATGCGCCACAATCGAGACTGTTTGGTCGCAATTTCCTGGCGCAGGCGATCGTCAGAAAATGCCCGGTTTCCGATGAAGTTGATGGCACGGACACCCGTTCGCGGGCCTTCTTCAATGCTGAAGATGACATCGACGCGGTTTTGACTCAGTGGCTTGTATTGCGGCTCGATTTTCACCCCGAAGCGGCCATCCTGCCGGTACAGTTCCAACATCCGGCGGACGTCTTGCTGAATCCGGGCGGGCGTGAAGATGCCGCGCGGAGCCGCTTGAATCTCTTCCCGCAGCTTATCGTCTGATAGCGATGAGTTTCCTTCGAACAGAACCCGGCTGATGACCGGGTTTTCAATCACACGGACGATCAGGTCATCGCCGGAGCGCGTGAAATTGATGTCAACAAACAAGCCTGTCGCAAACAGCGCCTTAAGGGATAAGTCGAGACGCTCGGGATCAAAGGGATCCCCGGGCTCCACGAGCATGTAAGATTGGATCGTACGGCTTTCGATCCTCTGATTGCCTTCAACCTGAACGGTTCTGATGGTTGATGTATCCACCGCCTCTTGCGCTTGGGCCGGGAGCAGGCCTGGCGGCACGCCATAGACCGCGGCTGACGCGAAGACGATGCAAGACAGGACGCGGGCCAGGCCCGATCTGTGCTCCGCATGCAATGACTGCCGAGAAAGAACGGCGCTCGCTTTCTGGGCGACGTGTTCTCGTCCAACTAATTTACTGCCTCGCATACGGATACCTTGAATTTTCCATCGCCGGACGCCGCAACAGGCGGTTCATAGGCGATTGGTTTTGCCAGACAAAAACGGAAGGTGTTTTGCGAAGGTTTGCTGCGACTGCTATCTAAATGTGGCGCGCTGCCACAATTTCGACGCTCGTCGTGCCTTGGCTGTTCTTACCATTGCATAACAATGGCGGACGATCTGGTGACGCAGATCAACCTGATAATGATGGTGAATCTGCGGATTAAAAGATCGTCACCAATCCCACGCTCAACGATCTATGGATGCCAGTTTGAGATGCAGGCTTGCCGGTTTTTGATAGTCGAGCGCAGCGGCTTGAAAGCTTGGCCAGGTCTCAGCTGGGTTGGAACGAGTTAGTGCAAAGGGCTCTGCGGGCATGCCGGTTGGAAGGAAATCCAGTTTGCCATTGCCGTTCTCGTCAACATAACCGCCTGCGGCATAGATACCGGATGGGATCTTTCGAAACACATAGGCTGCAGCACCGTATGGTGTTTCAATCATGGCGTAGTGCGCTGCAGCACGATTACAATCAGGTAACGTGTTAGCCGTGGTCCACAGGCAGACATGCATAACATTATCGACAGGCGCACCATCGAAAACGACGGCAATATCTATGGTCGACTCTGCCACGATTGATCGATTGTTCTGGTAGAAAACTCCAACAGAAAGAACGATCAAGACGCCGATGATAAGTGTGAATGAAATCGCTTTGCTCATGCGGACTCCTTTTTTCCGGGGTACGCATCGGATGTTTGCGATCTTTGTCGCCAGCACCGATATTTGTTGCAATTCGTGGGATACTGTGACGTGAAGTCACATTTAGGGGGCTCCGCGACATATTTTGCTAGCAATTGTTCGGGAGCACGTGGCGTTTAATTGTGTTTTGGCCGGACCACCGGCAGGCGTACGAAAGTCCTAATATGAGTTATCAAGTCAGCCGATTGGCGCTAATCGCCGGTATGGTCGGATTGTTCACGGCCCCTGCCGTTGCGGTCGAAATCGACAATACCATTAACGAGCCGGTCGCAACCTCTACCGCAGATAACGGGTCGCCTGACGATATTATCATCACTGAGGATGGCAATATCGAGTTCGAATTCGCTCCCGGCACAGTTGCAGTGACTATTGATAGCGATAATTCTCTGCTGAACGAAGGCGATATCGTAATCGAGGATTCTGACGACGTTATCGGTGTTCTGATCGAAGCCAATCGGACCGGCCAGATCGTCAATGACGGCCGTATATCGCTAATCGAAGACTATGATCGGGAAGATGATGACGATGATGATGATCTCGACGGTCCGCTGGCAATCGGGACATCACGGACGGCCATTCTGCTAGAGGAAGGTGGCGCGTTTAACGGCGACATCATTGGAGATCGTGGATCCTTCATCACGGTTGAGGGCAACGACTCGGCTGGGATCAGGCTCCTGTCAGACCTCAATGGTGAGCTGTCGCTCGACGGGTCCATATCCGTCACGGGGGACAATGCACGAGGTCTCGAGGTTGCTGGCGAGATTACAGGCAACGCTTTGATCAGTTCGAGTGTCGTGGTGACCGGAGAGGACGCCATTGCCGTCAGTTTTGCAGATGATATCGGCGGTGCGCTCACAGTGGAGAGCAATGTTTCCGCGACAGGCTTCACTTCAACAAGCGCGAGCAATTATGTCGCTCCGGCGAATGTTGATGAAGATACAGATCCGATCGAAGAACGACGCGATCCGGACGATCTGCTGGAAGGTGGACCAGCGCTCGCAATTGGCGGCAGCGTCGGCTCCGGAATCCTTGTGAATGGCGGCATTGATGATTTCATCTCCGAAGAGGATGCTGACGATGAAATCAAGGATACAATCGAAGATTATGATGAGAACCGAACCCAGGGATCGATCACGAGTTTCGGTTCTGCGCCAGCGCTTCTGATCACACCGGATTGGCAGGGAGACGCGGACGGCGATCTGGTCATCGGCACAGTTGTCGAAACGGTTCGAGATACGTTGGATGACGACGAGGACGAGGACTTCTCAGAGACACTTGTCGTATTCACTTATGATCACAGCTTCATCAATCGGGGCCTGGTTAGTGCAACTGGCGTGAATGTCGGGTTTGAATCGGTCGCTGCTGATATCTCCGGCTCAGCGGATGGTCAGTTTCGCACAATTTTCGAAGGCGGCATGTTTAACAGCGGAAGCATCACCTCGAATTCGGTTGAAGCAAGCTCGACAGCCTTGCGCATTGGCTCAGGCGTAGACGCGTTCTCCTTGACCAATGAGGGCAGCATTACTGCGTCCATATCAACTCAAGTTGCAGCGTCGGTCACTGCCATGGTGATCGAAGAGGACTCAGTTCTCAACACTCTGGATAATTCCGGAACAATCCGCGCGTCTTCCCAGGGTGACTCCGGTGAAGTCGTCGCCATCGTCGACAACTCAAACACGCTGTCCCAAATCACGAATACCGGTCGTATTGAAGGGCTTTACAGCTCTGATGGGATCGATCTGGATATCCGGGAAGACGCTGTTGCGTTAGACTTAAGCGCGTCGACCATCGACATCGAACTGATCCAGCGCGAAGCGATTCCCCTCGATGATGTCAATGATGATGACGAGATTGACGGCGATGATGTCGCTGATCCCAGAATTTTGGGGCAAGTCCTGTTTGGTTCAGGTGATGACCTGTTCCGTTCCGAATTTGGAGACGTGGTCGGCGATGTCGATTTTGGTGCCGGCTCTAACACGTTCGAACTAATTGAAACCGACTTCGTTGGAGACGCGACTTTTTCAGGTGACCAGGGAGACGTGTCACTTGGACAGGATGTTTTTTATGATGGCGATCTGATTTTCGAAAGCGGCGACAACTCGTTTACGATGACCAACGGTGCGACGTTTGGAGGAGACATCATCAACAATGGTGACTCCCTCGACATCATGATCGATTCCTCCGAGTTGCGGGTCGATTCGACGACCGCGCTGGACGTGACCAATCTCGATATTCAGGGCGCTTCCGTTCTGGAAGTGTCGATTGATCCTTCAAACAACAACACGGAACCTCTGTTCGATGTCTCTGGAACCGCTTCGATTGGGTCGGATGCCCAAATTCGTCCGCTGTTTACCACCGTATCCGATACCGATTTCACCCGGACGCTTATAGCCGCGCCGGAAATCACTTTTGAGGGAACGTTGGACGATCAATTGCTGACCGATACGCGGTTCCTGTACGACACTCAGATCGAGCTTCTGGACACTGACAATGGGGACGAGCTCAATCTCGTCTACACGCTGAAGACATCTGACGAACTGGGCATGGATTCCAATCAGGCGTCCGCCTATGCATCCGTTCTGGAAGTCTTCGAAGGCGATGATGATCTTGGCTTTGCGCTCGCATCGGTGACCGATGAGGACGAATTCTATCAGATCTACAATCAGCTTTTGCCGCAGCGGTCTGAGGCCTCAACCCGGTTTCTGAGCGCGCAATCCAGCGCCGCTTTCGGGGCACTGGCAGATCAGTTGGAGCTGGCCCGTTCAGCCCCGGGCCGCGGCTTGAGAGGTTGGATACAAGAGCACTATTCTGCCGTTGATATTGACGACGCGCCGGGTGCTCCAGGATACAACGGAGCAGGTTTTGGCTTCTCCATCGGGCTCGATCGAACCGACGGCGTCGTCGACGTTCTCGGCCTGTTTGCCACCCTTAGTACGGGTGAATTTGAAGAGAAGACGGGCGGGAACAACCCGGTGGCGACAACCAGCGTCGGGTTGGGCGCTTATGCGCAGCACGATGTGGCCGGAGTAACCTTGCGCGCGACCGGTCAGGTATCGACGATCGGGTTTGAGAGTTCTCGAGAGGTTGATATCATCATTGGTGAAGACGACAATCTCAACAGTGACGATATTCTCGATGAAGATGATTTCTTCAGCGAGATTGACGGAAGCTGGAACGGCTTGAGCACGGCGTTCAGTGTCAGCGCCCTCAGAGAGTTCAACGTCGGTCGTTACTATATGCGCCCAGAAGTTGCGCTGGACTATTTTGCATTGTCCCAAGACGCCTACACCGAAACGACCACGCGCGAGGACGAGTTGACGGTTTCCGTAAGTGACGTCGATACAGACCGTTTGTCGGCTGCAGCGAAGTTTGTACTCGGTGCACGGTTTGGAGAATCGAGACGGGATGGCTATCTGTGGGGGCCGGAGATGCATATCGGCTACCGCTCCGAGCTATCGTCGACTCCCTATGAGGCGACGGTTCAGTATACTGGAGCTACCGATAGTTTTGAAATCGTCGCTCTTGAAGAGTACTCAGATGCGCTGCTCGGTGGCTTGTCGCTGTCCAGCAATTCCGAGCGGTTTAGTGCGCGGCTGACCTATTCGATTGAGCTGATGGACAATGGCGCTGTTCACTATGCCGGGGCTGCGGCAAGCTTCAGGTTCTGATCGGGTCGCATGGGATACGGGCGTTGCACGGACACGTCTGTTTCAGTCATGGGTAAGCGCCAATGCGGCACCGCCCCAGGCACCGGCATCATCGCCTAACCCGGCGGGCTGGATCAGTGCTTCAACAGCGGGTTCGATAAGACCCAGATAACTATTGTCCATGGCCACGACCGCCTGTCTGACCATTGAAAGGAGATGTGGTGCTTGCATAAGCCCGCCGCCAAGAACGATGACGTCCAATCTCGTCGCGAGGTACAGCGCATAGCAAGCTTGCGCCAGATAATCGGCAACAATTTCCCAGCCGATATGATCTGGAGGCAGTTTCGTGGGATCTCCAAACCGGGCGGTTAGGGCTTTGGCGCTGGCAAGGCCTTCCAGGCAATCCCCGTGGAAAGGACAGATGCCCTTGAAATCCAAGTCTGCTGGGTGGCGCTTTACGGCGATATGGCCAAACTCAGGATGAGACGGCCGTCCTGCCACGTCACCCCTGATGGAGAGACCGACACCGATTCCGGTGCCAACTGTCATATAAGCTGCATCTCGCTTGTGTTTCGCATTGCCCCACCGTTGCTCCGCGAGCAAGGCACCGTTGACGTCAGTGTCGATGAAAACCGGAACGCCCAACGCGTCCTGCAAGACCTGACGCACATTGGCGCCTTCCCATCCAGGCTTTGCCGTCTTCAGAACCGCGCCATAAGCCGAGTTATCTTTGTCGAGGTTAAGGGGGCCGAACATGGCCACGCCCACCGCTGAAAGACTGTCTGTTTCTTCAAGCTTTGATCGAATGAAATCAACGCACAGGTTGAGTGTTTCCCCTGGGCTCGTGGTTGCGATACGTGTGCGATGAAGTATCGTGCGGGCATCGTCGAGCAGGATGATCTTAAACGTCGTTCCACCGCCATCAATTCCAACCCAAACGCGTCGCATCATCCGCTCCATTTTACTGTTCCATGAGTCAACATATTCAAAGTCGTGCGCGACTCGGAAGCGCAAGTCTACGCAACAAGTTGCGCAAAATCCCATTTATTTTCGAAACTGTTGCGCTAGCCCTAAATCGCAAGCGAAGAGTCAGGAGGTAGGGCACGGGCACAGTGCTCGCCGACTTTTAGTTGAAGACAATCACTTGGATCACCGAGGGAGGAAGATCGTGAATAGACCCAGATCAAGCCACATGCTTATGGCAACGGCGAGCGTCGCACTGCTCGCAGGCGCCGCCTTTGCGCAGGATGATGCTATCTCATCAGATGAAGAAAGCGGGCTGAAGTTTGACAAAGTCGTCGTCACAGGTGTGGCGAGTGGCACAGCAAAGCTCGACACCAGTGTGTCCGTCAGCACCGTTGATTTCGAAGACGCGTTCAAGACCGCACCCCGCTCCCTCGGGGAGCTTTACAGGTCGATACCGGGTGTCCGCTCTGAGCCTGCAACCGGTGAAGGTAATGGCAGTATCGCGGTCCGCGGTATCCCCCTTGCGACCGGCGGTTACAAGTATGTTCAGTTGCAGGAAGACGGTCTGCCTGTTCTGCAATTTGGTGACATCGTGGCCGGTAATGTTCCGAACTATGTCCGCGGCGATTTTGCGCTGGATCGGATTGAATCGGTTCGTGGTGGTAGCGCCTCGACCCTCGCCACGTATGCGCCGGGTGGCATCATCAACCATATCAGCAAGACCGGCGAAGACGGAGACGGCGGTTCGATCGGCGTTAGCCTTGGGCTCGACTATGATGAGATCCGCTATGATTTCGACTATGGCGGCGAGATCGCAAACGATCTCTTCTTCCATGTCGGCGGATTCTATCGCGAAGGTGAGGGCACGCGCGATATTGGCTATGACGGAAATCAAGGCGGTCAGTTCAAAGCCAATCTAACCAAGCGGTTCGACAATGGCTATGTTCGCCTGTCATACAAGAACCTGGACGACAATATCGCAACCTATACACGTGCTCCGGCGAGCGCGAATGGCGGCGAATTTGGCTCGGTTCCCGGATTTGATGGGCGCGACCAGGCTGTGTCCAGTGCTTTGAGAACCAATGCACCAAAGCTCGATTATCTTGGTCAGCCGCTCACGCGCGATGTCTCCGATGGAATCACAACCAAGTCTGAAGCTTTTGGGGTTGAAGCGTCCTTTGATCTTGATGGTGGCTGGACTCTGACAAATCGGTTCCGGACGTCTGATACGAGCGGTGACTTCATTGCCCCGCTTGCGCTCAACTATGGCGATGCAGTTGATTTGGCCGCCGATGGCTTCTGGGCCTGTGGCTGTGATCCAACCCTGACCTATGCCAACGGGCCGAATGCGGGCCAACCTTTCTCCGGCGATGCACTCGGTATTCTGGAGCTCGATTTTAATCTGGATGATCTCGGTCTCACCGTGAACGATTTGCGGCTGTCGAAGGATTTCGACAATGTGACTGTGACTGGTGGCCTTTACACCTCGCAGCAAACGATCAAGCAAACCTGGAACAATTGGGAATATTACATCGTTGAAGCGGTCGGCGATAACGCCGCTGGCATCGCCATCACCGATTCCGATACCGGCGAGCTGGTGTCCGGTCCGGGCGGCGTGTCCGGGAATGCGTTCCTGTCCTATTTCCTGGATCTGGAGTACGATACGATCGCACCCTATATCGACGTCAACATCGAGCTTGACCGTCTGACCCTGAACGGCAGCATCCGTCAGGACACGACAGAGGTGACAGGCTTTGCCGCCAAAGCTGGTAAGTTCTTCGGAACGGGCGTTGTGCCAACCGACCTGAACAATGACGGTGATACGACCGATGTTCTGGACAATGTTGCCATCGCTCAAGAGGGCGTGACCGATCTTGCCACCAATGCCGACTATGAGCGGGACTTTACCTCCTACTCCTTCGGCGCCAACTTTGCCGTGTCGGACAATCAGGCTGTGTTTGCCCGCTACAGTAAGGGCGGGGTGCTGGTTGCAGACCGCCTTTGGGATGGCAGCACGCTCGACAATAATCGCCTGGAAGCGGCCAATACCGGTCTTCTGGAAGGGATCGACGAGGTTCGGCAGGCGGAGATCGGCTACAAGTATAACGGTCCGAACTTCGACGCCTTTGTTACAGGCTTCTGGACCGAGTCCGACGAGACACAATCGGAAGTCACGCAGCAACGTGTCTTTACCCAGACTTATGAAGCCTATGGTATAGAAGTTGAGGCGATTGCCGAGTTTGGTGACTTTATCATCAACGGGAATTTCACCTGGACAGATGCTGAGATTATCGAGGCAGATGATCCCACGCTGATCGGCAACCGCCCGAACCGTCAGGCTGATTACATTTTTACGGTCACGCCTGAGTATAACCGGGACCGCCTGTCAGTCGGGGCGTCTTTTGTCGGCAGTGGAGACTTCTTCCACGGCGATACCGAAACCGTGAAGCAGGATGCCTATATCCTCGTCCACGGCTTTGTCAGCTACGACCTTACGGACGATCTGACATTGAGCGTGAATGCAAACAATCTGTTCGATGAGTTTGTAAACAGCTTCAGTGAAAGTGGCATCTTTACGGGGCCGAATGGCACGTCTGTAAACCTTGCGGAAAATCTAAACGGGCGCACGGTATCAGCCTCGCTCAAGTATAGTTTCTGATTGCACAAATAGCCGGTCTTCCTAATCCTCCGTCCCACGGGAAGACCGGTTCCTCCCAAAACTTGTTCTTGCAGAGGATTTTGAACCATGTTGGCTGCACTTCTGGATCAATCAGGATTTCGAGTTGAAGAACGAAACGCGCCGGTTCCGGGGCCCGGCGAAGTGCTGGTCAAAACCCTGGCTTGCGGAATCTGCGGTGGGGACCAGCACACATTTTCAGTTCGCGACCGTCTAAAAGACAATGAAATCCTTCTGGGGCATGAAGGCACGGGCAATGTGGTTGCCGTTGGCGAGGGCGTCACCGCGTTTCAGGTGGGCGACCTTGTGACCTCTCTGCGCGGCGCGTTTGCTGAGTACTTCATCACGCCGGAAGCGGAAACGATGAAAGTGCCCGCGAATGTTGATCCACGCCATGCGCTGGGCGAGCCCGTCGCATGCTGTGTCCATGCCTCCTGGCGGTTTGGAACCAAGCCCGGCGATACCGTTGCCGTGGTTGGTTGTGGTTTTATGGGGCTGATCTGTATGCAGTTGGCGAAACTGCAGGGGGCAGGCCGGATTGTTGCCATCGACCCGGTCGACTATCGCCGCGATGTTGCGCTACGCCTCGGGGCAGATGAGGCGATGAGCCCGGACAATGTCCCCAATTATGACCCGGACGAGGGGCTGTTCGACATCGTGATCGAAGCCACTGGGGTCCCGTCTGCACTTGAGCTGTCGACTGATCTGGTCAAACAGCACGGCATAGTGAGCCTGATCGGCTATCATGAGAGCCAGAACGGGCAACGCTCGGTCAATATGCAACGGTGGAATTTCAAAGCCATCGATGTGATCAACGGTCATGTCCGCCGCGATGACGAAAAATTCCAGGCCATGGTTGAAGGGGTCAATCTGATCGCGGACGGTAAGCTCCAAACCGCGCCTTTGGTCGATCAGTATCAGCTTGAAGATATCTCGGTCGCCTTTGACGACATCTTCGGCCGCCAAAAGGAATTGTTCAAAGTCGTACTTGTGACGGATGAATTATCAGAGACGACCGAATGATCCGGATCGGCTTACTCGGGACATCGAGAGTCTGCCTCGATGCCATGATAAAGCCCGCGTCGGCGCGATCCGATGTCGAAATCGCGGCTGCAGCCTCCCGGTCTCTTGAGCGCGCGAACGCGTTTGCGAGAGCGCATCAGATCAGTCGCGCATTTGGCAGCTATGACGATCTGATCCGGGATCCACAGATCGACCTTGTCTATATTGGTCTTCCGCCCAGCGCGCATTGTGAGTGGGTGATCAAGGCTGTGCAGGCCGGCAAGCACGTTCTATGCGAAAAACCTCTGGCCATGAATGCCGTTGAGGCCGAACGGATGGCCGGTGTCGCAGAACAGTCAGGCACCTGTCTAATTGAAGCGGTCCATTATCGCTATCATCCCATCATCATGGATTTGCTTGAGCGCGTGACACGCGGCAATCTCGGGCCAATTCACCTTATCAAGGCGCATTTCAATATTCCGGTCCCATACCGTGAGGGCGAATTCAGATACCGAGCAGGCCTGGGCGGTGGCGCGCTTATGGACCTTGGCTGCTACCCTGTACATTGGGCACGAACCATCACAGGCGAGCCTGCAACCGTGCTTCAGGCGAACTGCCAGACGCTTGGATATCAAGTTGATGTGGCAAGCTCGGCGGTGTTGCGGTTTCCGTCAGGCTGTGTGGCGGTCATCAATTGCTCCATGGATGAGGCCCTGCCCGACCGATTGGATGCCGGCCTGACGATCGTTGCTGAAAATGGCTGGATCGAGGTGGACAATCCCCTGCAACCGGAGTTCGGGAGCCGCATGATGGGCGTGATCAACGGTGATCGGTTCGAGCAGTCTTGTACGGGAACAACTTTCACCTATCAGCTCGATCACGCGCTCGCACAGATCCGGGGTGAGCGAGCTGCTCTCACGGGTGGCACCGATTCAATCGAAAATATGAGGGTGCTGGATGCCATCAAGGCGATTGCTGTGCCCGAGGACACCCGACCAATCGCGGCAATTGCATAGAAGTAAACGAACGAAGAGACTGGGGAGGAGAGAGCAAATGGCAATTAGATCAGCGAAGCTGGAGGTGCGTCAGTCTTATCTTCTCGTCACTCTGCTCACCTACATCATGTTCTTCATGTTCGCGATGACGACCGAGTCGATTGGCGAGGTGATCAAGCTTGCAAAAGGCGAGATGGGCCTCACCAACATTCAGGCGAGTGCCCTGCATTGGTCGACGATGGCGGCCATCGCCATTAGCGGCATCGGACTGGGATTTCTTGCGGACCGATACGGGCGCAAGTTCACCATTATCCTGGGGCTAAGCATGTATGGCGTGGCCAGTGCGGTATTCTATTTCGGCGAGACATTCGCCATGTATCTCGTCCTCCTCTTCATCACAGGCATCGCGATCGGCGTCTTCAAAACTGCCGCGCTGGCTTTGATCGGCGATATTACTTCTGACGCTGAGGAACACACCAAGCAGATGAATATGGTTGAGGGATTCTTTGGTATTGGCGCGATTGTCGGCCCGCTCTGCGTCGTACAGTTTAGCGAGCGAGGCATCCACTGGAGTTGGCTCTACGTTCTGGCGGCCGGCATGTGCCTGGTGATGATTATCATGGCGCTGGCGACTGAATATCCGGACATGAAAAAGAGCGAAAGCGAGGTCACGCTTGGGCGCACGTTTGCGCTGCTCAACAACAAGTACGCCTTGGGGTTTTCGTTCGCTTGCGCCATGTATGTCGGCTGCGAGGTGGCGATTTTTGTCTGGCTTCCAACCTTCCTTGACGGCTATTCGGGCACAGAGATCGCAACTGTTCTTGCGACCTATGCGGTGACCATATTCTTCGTTCTGCGGGCGGCTGGTAGATTTCTTGGCGTCTGGTTGCTGAACCACTTTGATTGGAAGCTGATTCTGCTCGTCTATTGCCTGGCAATCTTCCTGTGCTTCCTGTTCAGCGGTCTGCTCGGACAGACGGCGTCGATTTTCCTGTTGCCGCTTTCCGGGGCATTCATGTCGGTAGTCTACCCAACCTTGAACTCCAAGGGCATCAGTTGCTTTGACAAATCCGAGCATGGTGCGGTCGCCGGTCTAATCTTGTTCTTTACCGCGGCCTCGGCAGCCATCTTCCCATTGCTGATGGCCTTTGCAGCCGATTGGATCGGCGGTGGCGACATGCGTTATGGCTTCTATCTGGCGACGCTGTTGGCAGCAGGATTGTTCGGCTTCTCTCTCTATAATTTGAGCCAAGACCCGGCTGGCCGCGTCCTGGCCGAGACCCGATAGTCTGCCGGAGCCTGGATGTATGCTCGATCCGTTTGTCCCTGTTCCACCGGCAGAATCCGAGCCGTTTCGCGGCGGTATTGTTCACCCAAAGCTGTGGCTCTGGGACAGTTGGTGCTGTTCCGCGAACGGTGTCTCTCACCTCTTTTGTCTGGCGTTGAACCGGCGCGACCAGCAAGGAAATCCTATTCAGCCGATCGAGCGGAATAGTTTCAGCTTTCACATTCGTCACTTCGTCTCTAACGATGAAGGCCAAAGCTGGCGCGATCAGGGATGTGTTTTGCGTCCGTCAACTGATCCCAACAGTTTCTATGCGAAGTCTGTTTGGAGCGGGGGTGTTATGCCTTTGCCGGATGGCCGCCTATTGATGGGTTTCACCGGTATCCCGCAGAAAGGGCCGAACCGAAATTTCTTCCAATCCATTGGGCTCGCCCATCTTGATTCATCTGGACGGCTCATCTCGGTTCAGCCAGAGCCGATCTCGTGCCCGGAAAGGGACTATGACACCATTGTCCGAGCCGGCTACTATCTCGGTCCGCGCGACAGTCTGGGCTCAGACCGCGGGGAAGAGGGTGGTCCCATCATGGCATGGCGCGATCCCTTCATCTATGTTGGTGAAACGGGGCAGCTGGAGGCGATCTGGTCGGCAAAGATCTCGCCGAATGAAGGGGCGATTGCGCGTGCGACCCTGGTTGAGACCTCGACTGGCTTCGAGCTCGGTGAACTGCTACCACCCGTGCGGCTGCCCAGCGCAGAAAGCTATGCTCAAACTGAAGTTCCGAAACTCTACCATGATCCCACAACAGCGGGTTATCTGCTGCTGATCTCGTCGTGTGATCGCATGTATGAGGGCCAACCCGATTCCGAAGTCTCGAAACGGATGCGTCTTTATTCCAGCCGGAATGTGGCTGGGCCATGGTCAGCGTTTCGGGTCGCGGGCAGTGAGATCACGAATGACGGCCTGCTGTTTGGTGGCTCCTTGCTGAACGCCGAATTTAAGTCTGGACAGCTGACTTTCGTCACCCCAGTCACGGAGGAGGCTGAGGCAGACCGGCAGCTCACAATAGGCCCGCTGGCCAAGCTGGATTTGAACCATGAGGCCTCATTCCTGAATAGCCAAAAAAGCTCTTAGCTATCAGATTTCAGCTTGCTTCCGCACGATTCTCGGACGATCAGTTCTGCTGGTAACAGGGTTGAACTTACCTGTTCTCCTGCGGTCAGTTTCAAAAGGGAATCGACCAAGATCGCACTGGCCTGATGGATCGATTGGTGGATCGTCGTCAGGGGCGGGCCAAATAGCTTGGCGGCAGAAACATCATCATAGCCGACGATTGACACGTCCTCTGGTACAGAGATGCCGGCCTCGGAAAGCCCTCTCATCAGGCTCATGGCGATCACGTCGCTGGAGGCAAATATGGCATCGAAATTGATCCCGGCTTCCAAACGCGTTTGCAGCTGTGTGTAGGCAGAAAGTTGGTTGTACGGGGTCTCGACCAGAAGTGCACTATCAACCGTGTGTCCCAGTTTCTTGTGCGCATCCTTGTATCCCTGATAGCGCAGCTTCGTTTCGAGCGCGCTTGTATCCCCAAAGAATGCAACACGTTTCCGCCCGAGTTTTAAAAGATGCATGGTTGCAAGTTCACCGCCCCTGCGATTATCCGTGCCAACAGCGCAATAGTTCAGATCCGGAACGATACCGCCCCACACTACGAGATTCGGGATCTCCCTTGCGATCGCTCTTAATCGGTGATGCGAGCGCAGTTGACCAAAGATAATCAGGCCTTCGCTGGGCCCCGCTGACAAGAGCGCCTGTATCGCGTCATCCTGAGCGAGCGGATACTTCGTCAGCAGCGTATTATAGCCCCGGTCAGTAAGCTCGTCGGCAATAGCGCCGACCATTTCCATCTTGAAGGGAGACGAGAAACGTTCGGTGTGAACCCGCCCGGTTGGCAGCACCAATGTAATATTGGGCACGCTGTCCTGACGCCACTCCCACACAGATGAAGTCAGCCGATAATTGTGCTCATAGGCAAGTTTTCGAATCTTGGTTTTCGTTCGCTCGGACACCTGGTCGCTGTCCTGAAGCGCTCTTGATACAGTTGACTTGGAGACGCCCGCCATCTGGGCAATGTCATCCATTCTGATCTTTTTGCTCATAACCCGCCCGCATCTACAGTTTCAAGCTATATCCGAGCGTTGCGAGACGGCAAGTTCTTGTTCTCGAGCACGTGTAGGAATACCGATACTCTGGCAAGGAATGCATCAGAACCGTTGCAGGCACAGTCACACCGGGCGCTAACTCAGACAGACGCGAACACCCTGCTGCCGCCCGATTAAAGGTCGAGCTAGAGGTTTAACACCAGAACCGACCCAGGTTTTGCGCGAGAGACACAGCAAGCGATCATGTCCCCTGCTTCCTTCTCATCATCGTAGAGACAGGAATCCAGATGGATGAGATCACCCTCTACAACTTCGGTCAGGCAGGTTCCACATGTCCCCTCCTGACAAGAGGAGGGAACGTCCACGCCATTCTCCGCCAAAACGCCCAACAAAGTCTTGTCCTCTGGTACGACAAGCTCTGTGTTGGATTTTTGTAGCCGGACTGAAAATGCGCCTGAGTTATCTGCCGACAAGGCGATCTCCTGGGCTTCGAAATATTCCTTTCGCACGGCGCCTGATGGCCAATGGCCGGTGGCGGCATCCAGGCCATCCATGAGGTTTTGAGGGCCACAGGCGTAGATTTGCGCGCCCTCGCGTGCAGTTTTCAGCAAGTCATTGAGGTTGAGGCGTTCGCCATCAGGGGTTTTGCTAAAGTGCACCTGAGTGTGTTCGCCCAGGCGTCCAGACGTCAACTCATCCAGAAAGGCTGATTTTTCAGGCGTCTGAGCACAATAGTGCAGTTCGAAAGACGCGTTCTGATCCAACAAAGCATCTGCCATGGCCCGGATCGGTGTAATGCCGATACCGCCTGCAACCAGGATATAGTGGGATTTGTCGGCCTCCAGTGGAAAATTGTTCCGCGGTGGCGAGATGGTGATTTGATCTCCGACCGAGACCTGGTCGCAGAGCTCTAACGATCCTCCGCGCCCGTCAGCTTCTCGCAGCACAGCGACACGATATTCTCCGGGGATCTCGGAAATACGGTGCAGCGAATATTGTCGCAGCAGACCGCTCGGCAGTTGAACATCAATATGTGCGCCAGCCTGTCCACGGTCCAGATTCTCTTTGTTCGCCAGAAACGTGAAACTGAAAATGTCGCGGGCAATCTCTCGCTTTTCCGTAACGGTCGCCTCTACCAGATCCGACATTTTGTTTCCCTTTCGTCTTGTTGTCTTCGCCTATTTGCGAGCAGTGCAAAGGAACGGCAATTCATCGGGAAAGAATTCGGACGAATCGCCAGATATCTGGACAGATGATTGGTCAAACAATCCGGGTTTATCCGTACAACAATCAGTAACAGCGCTCGAATAGCGCCTTAAGCTTTGATTGGAGGTTATAAGATGGCAGACGGCTCCCCGCATACGTTGATCGATACTGAGGAACGGTTTGAACAGGTCGCGCCGACAACATCCTATGGCGGAAAGTTTAAACGGGGCACGGCCGATATGCTGTCGCGCAAGGCGCGTAAACTCTTCGGATCAATCCCCGGCTTTGGTGGTTTAAAGCGCAAGCTGGATGAACCAAGCCTGCAAGTCCTGTCGTCTGAAAGCGACTTCATGGCTAAGTGGTACAAGCAGGATTTCGGCACGCCGGATAAGCCGAATGAGCTGCAGGACATGCCCTGGGACTATATCGAAGAACATCAGGAAGACATTCCGTTTTTCGGTCTGCGTGAATATTGGTATCCAGCCTGCGAGTCGCATGAGCTGAAGCATAATGAGCACAAAGCCGTACGGTTGCTGGGCGACAATCTCGTGCTCTTTCGAACCGCAGACGGCTCACCTGGAGCCCTCGAAAATCGCTGCCCGCATCGCGGCGCACTTCTGACGCTTGGCCAGGTTAATGTCTGGGAAGTCGGAACCATTACGTGTCGCTACCATGGTATGACGTTTGACAAAGATGGTGAGTGTGTCGCGTTCCTGGCAGACGGCCCGAATAGCCCGACTTGCGGCAAGATCAAAGCGAAGTCTTATCCTGCTGATGAAGTTGGCGGCATTATCTGGGTGTATATGGGCGTGAAGGAAAATCCGCCGTCCATTCTGGACTCAATGCCTCATGCGCGTGAGGTGCTGACGGATGATACATTGATCCGGAACCGCATGACCGTGCCTTACAACTATCTCAATCAGCTCGATAATACGGTCGATATGACCCATGTCGGCTGCCTGCACCGAACCTGTTACCTGTTCGGGGATCAGAAAATGGGTGGCGGTGTGAAGTTCACCGAACTGCCTGGTGACGGTGTCCATGCCACTCTTCGAGAAGAAGGCGGGCATGGTGGAACGAAGGCGATCGATGAAATTCGATGGTTCATGCCGAATCTGGTCCATCACGGTGAAGAGTTCATGGAGGGCGGCGTCCACGGCATCTGGTTCTGGTTTGTCCCGGATGATGCCGGTTCGTTTACGGCCTGGATGATCGGTGCGATCAAGAGCAAAAAAGTGGGTAAGACCAAAGCCCGCATGATGTCGAAAATGCTGAAAGAAGCGTTGCAGTCGGATGCCATGCCCGGCATGGCCTGCTTCATCGGTGGCGACGCGCCCATGCAATTGTCGCAAGGCCGCGTTGTGCGCTGGGATCAGGAACAGCTGACCCGTACAGATCGCGCTGTGCTTAAAGTGCGCCAGATGATGAAAGAAGCCCACAAAGCTGAACAGGAAGAGCGGCGCAAGCGTGGCCTTGATCCCCTTGCCCACCGTGTTTCACGCCAGCCTGTTGAAACAAGCTAAGCTTCAAAAACCGAATCTCCCTACTTAAAATGGTTAGTCGCTTCGGCGGTTAACCATTCTTTTTTAGCGGGTCTCAGCCTCCTCATCGACCGTCAAAACATCAAAAGTTGTCTTCTGAAGCGTTTTCACGGATGTTGTCTCTCAGTGATCAGGCAATAGCGAGAGTCTTGAGGACAGGCCGTGTCGGTACAGAACATCGTCGTGAACGAGCTTGAAGCAGGCTTGGTGAGACTTGAAGAGGACACCGAGTATTCAGTGCCAGCCCAGCGATATTCTGCGCTGTATATGCCCGAGAACAAGAAGATCATTCTGTCGATTGAGGGCCGGGATCAACATGTCATTCCACCCGGCGCGGTCGCCTGTTTACCTACGGGACTTGCCCACACAATTTGCCTGACAAGCGGGCCCTGTAAGCACCGCGCCGAGTTGCAGCCGCCTTTCGAAGCCTCAATGCCGCCTGAACGGGAAGAAGATGCGGGTGTCGCCATCTTCGCTGCGCGTGTCCCCACCTCCGCAAATCCTGTCGCAGACATTGTTCCGTCTTTCATCTACATTGATGATGAACAGCTGCAGGCCGCGCAAGAGCTTGGACCTATCCTGAAACTTATTCGCGACAATGTGGTCATGCATGGCAATGACAAGACCCACGTGACGCGGCGCCTTGCGGAAATCGTTGCGATGTCACTGATCGAGCATTCGCTTGAAAAGCTGACATCAGAGGGTCTGAACACGGCGCAAGGGGTTGGCGATACGCAATTGCGTCGAGCCATTGTCGCCATTCATGAAACGCCCGACCAGGACTGGTCTTTAGAACAATTGGCACGGCATGCCGGTCTCAGTCGCTCTGTTTTCGCTGAACGGTTCAAACAAGTGCTCGGCGAAACGCCGATGACCTATCTTGCCCAGGTCCGAATGGCCCGCGGGACGATGCTGCTCAAGACAAGTGACTTGTCGGTCTCTGAAATCGCATACCGGTGCGGATATCAATCTGACACGGCCTTCCACAAGGCTTTCAAACGCCTCGTTGGGATGACCCCTAAAGAGTATCGACAATCCCATGCAACATGAGGCATCTGTGTCGATGCGCGACGTCGCATGGGATTGTGCTGATCTGCAGCGTGCGGGCTGGGAGGAGATGACCCGCAAGCTGCCGACAGAACCGTCGTCCTAGAACGTCTTCCGCGCCTGCAAGAATACGGTCCGGCCCACGCCGACATACTGGCCGCTGGTATTCGCCAATGTTGCCGGGGCGCTATAAAGAAGAATGTCATCCTCATCGGTGACGTTCTTGGCATTGATCGACAGTTCCCAGTCGCGATTTGGGCTGTCGAGACCGATACGCACGTCAAGCGTTGTATATGCATCAGCCCGATCGGCATCCAGATCGGCGCCATCAAACGACATTTCGTCATTGTAGTTGACCTGGACACGACTGTTCAGACCGTAGCCGCTGCTGCCGAGATCCCAATTGCCTGACACGTACGCCATCGCGGACCATTCCGGTGCGAAGGGCAGAGGATTTCCTTCCGCAATAACCTGAACGCCATTAAAGAAGACATCTTCGACATACTGCGTATCAAGATAGCTGAGCGCGCCACCGGCAAGCAAAGCCTCGCTGAGTTCGACTGTGCCGTCCAGTTCAACGCCGAAGACTTCTGCATCAGCATTGAAGGTCACAAACCCAACTGCCGCCGCGTCGACGACCTGGTTTTGCAATCCGTCATACTCGGCAAAGAAGATTGAACCGTTGAGCCGAGCGCTTCCGTTCAGCAAAGTGGATTTGAAACCTAGCTCATAATTGGTCGCTTCTTCTTCCTCAATGGTCAGGATATCGGCTGAGAATGGCATGACAGTGCGTCGCGTAAAGAACTCGAAACCACCGGCTTTGGTGCCTTGCGCGAACGTGCCGTAGACCATGGTCTCGGGTGACGCATCCCACTGAACGGTCACGACGGGATCAAAGCTGTCCTCAGACCGAGACAGTGCTTCGGCGTCGCCCGGTTGATCAAAATTGAATGTCTGCGTCGCCGCAGCGGGATCGAAGTTTGAAACGGACACTTGCGCAGCTGGAGATGTCGGCCCGGTTGCGGTTTGGATCCCGAGATAGCGATACGTTGTCGGATCAAAATCCTTTTCTTCACTGGTAAAGCGTCCGCCCACGGAAGCGCGCACTGTGTCACTGAAATTCCACGTGAGCTGCCCGAACAAGGAATAAGCTTCTGACTCCTGCGTGGCGTCGATGACATCGGTTAGAATTTGCCACCCGTCTGGCAGAGGGCTCGCATCATTCGGATTAAGATCTGCGGGTATGGCCAGGCCGATCGACTGTAAATAGTCGTGGGTTTGCTCAAGATAAAGCGCACCGAAAACATATTCGAACTGACCGCCCGTCGGAGACAGCAGTCTGATCTCTTGGCTGAACTGCTCAAAGTCTTCGTCAGCGCTCGAATTGGCGAGGCCGACGGCACTTCGGTCAAGGCCATCCTGATTGGCGGTCGTGTAAGCCGAATAACCGCTCAGAAGCTCAAGCGTGTGGTCTCCAAGCGCCCAGTCGATCTTCAGCGCGACATTGTCCGCATCATTTTCGCCAAAGTCTGTGCCCGGCCCGAAGGTCTCTGAGAAAGGTCCCGCGGCTGCACCTGATGAGAGATTGGTGTCGAACACACATTCGACGGCAACACCACCTGGCAGTGTTGGCAGGCCGAAATAGACATCTGTCGTCTCTGTGGCCCCATCATTACAAACAATCTGGGTGCGCCGATCTTGTTCACGTGTGGAATGCTCGACTTTAAAAAAGACTCCCACATCCTCGTTGACATCCCATTCCAGACTGCCGCGGATCGCCAGATCCTCAGACCCGCCAACATCTTCACCGGTTGAGGTATCAAACAGATAGTCGCCGCGCTCATTATAGCGCATAGCCAACCTACCACGCAGAGAGTCGCCCGCGATCGGACCGGAAACTACACCTTCAGCGAAGTAGCCCTCATTCTCGAGCTCATACCCGGCATTGATGCTGGCATAGAAGTCGTCGGTTGGGCGGGCTGTATTGATCGAGACAGCGCCAGCGGTGGCGTTCTTACCGAAGAAAATCGCCTGCGGACCGCGAATGACTTCAACCCGGTCGAGATCAAAGAATGGTGCGAGGAATTGCCCGGAACGTCCTCCAAATACACCGTCGACAAAGAAGGGCGCCGATTGCTCAATCCCGACATTACCGCCTGTAGAGCCGACGCCGCGAATGGACACGGTTCTCTGGAACGGGGACTCAGCCGTGGCGACGCCGGGTGTTTCCGGCGCAAGGGATTCAATGTCGAGGATCGCGCGTGTCTGAAATTCCTCTCCGCCGATGGCCGCGATCGCGATCGGAACGTCTTGAAGAGACTGTTCCCGGCCTTGTGCAGTGACTGTAACGGTTGCAAGACGGCTGAGTTCGTTTTCCGTTTCTGACGGTGTCGCTTCCTGGCCATGCGCGACACTCGCCATAACCAGGCTGCTGACGGAAACAAGTATAGCATTTTGGTATCGTCTGGTCTGACGCATCGTCTGCTCCTCCTCTATTTGTTATGGCGAATGAGCTAGATGAAATAGTGTCGTAGTTTACCGACCGATCGTCCGGATATCCTGCGAAACGTCCGGAGTGCGAATACCGATACCAAAAAGGTATAGCCTGTTGATGGCTTTAGGAATAGCGATTTGCGGCCTGAAGTGGCGAAGCTGGATCCCGGCACGGGTGGCGTCAGTGTTGGCCTTGCTCGGCCGTCAATACGGTTTCGAGCGCTTCTGCCAGGGGTGCGGCAATGATTTGCACGCCTTCCTCGGACGGATGCAGACCGTCAGGTAAGAGAAGGTGTGGTTGATCATAGATCGGCTCCAACAGTCCCTCATATAACGGGATCGAAAATGCACTTGCCAATCGTGGATATATGGCAGCGAAATCAGCCGCGCGCGGGTCAGCCTCAGCAGATGATCGCGCCGATATGCTGACCAGAAAGACATCAATGCCTTCCGACAAGGCCAGTTCTATAATCGTAGATAGATTAGCTTCTGTTTGGGCCGGATCCATTCCGCTCAGATAGTCATTCGCGCCGAGTGCCAAGATGAGGAGGTCGGGCGACAATGAACCAACACTCCAGTCAAAACGCGCCAAACCGCCCGCGCTCGTGTCACCTGACACCCCGGCATTAATCAGATCGGTGCGGAAGCCGTCGGCGTTCAAGAGTTTTTCGACCTGATCGGGCAAGGCTGCGCTCGAGGGCAGGCCAAAGCCTGCAGTCAAACTGTCACCAAGCATGACGATTTTAAGTTCTGGGTCTGACCCAGTCGGCTGCATCGCCGGATCTGCGGCCACCTTTTCAGGTGTCAGCTCCGATTCACTATCGTTGGTGCTGTTGGCGCCGACGGATGGCTGAGCGCGCTCGCACCCCACCATAAAGACGAGCAAGATCGCACAAAGAGCAGGCACGACGCTCAACGATCTGATGTTCATCTTCATCTCCTCGTGATCTGCAATCGACATGGCATCGAAACGCGCTACCTAAATAGCTACATGGCACATCCTCTTATTATGACCAGTGTCGGCCTGACCTTGCGCTCTGCTTCAGGTCCGATCGAAATATTGCGCGGTGTGGATTTCACCTGCGCGTCGGGTGAGTCAGTGGCGATTGTCGGCCCATCTGGCTCTGGAAAGTCATCCTTGATCTCAATCGGCGCCGGGCTGGAGCGCGCTACGTCCGGACAGGTCAAACTCCTTGAGACCGATATCGCAGGCCTTGACGAAGACGCCCTCGCGCGATTGCGACGCGGCCGCGTGAGCATGGTGTTCCAGTCCTTTCATTTGCTGCCGACAATGACAGCCCTCGATAATGTGCGCTCAGCGCTGGAGATCGCGGCCATGGACAACACACTTGAGCGGGCAAAAGAGGCTCTGGCTGCGGTCGATCTGTCTTCGCGACTGGGTCACTATCCCGGGCAACTGTCCGGGGGGGAGCGCCAGAGAGTGGCGGTTGCGCGTGCGCTGGCCTGTGACCCCGATCTGGTCTTTGCAGACGAGCCGACAGGAAATCTCGATTCGCAGACAGGCGCGGCGGTCGCTGATCTTCTGTTTCAGATTGCCAGCGACCGTGGGGCGAGCCTGGCGATTGTAACCCATGATGAAGCCTTGGCAGCCCGCGCCGACCGAACCGTCAGAATGCAGGATGGTCAGCTGCAATGAGCCGTTTGGCCATCACGATTGCCGTGCGTGAGCTGGCAGGCGGCATTCGCGGCTTTGGCATTTACCTCGCCTGCATCGCGCTCGGCGTGTTTGCGATCGCGGCGGTCGGGTCGGTCACCGAAGGCTTCAGCCGGGGCCTCGCCTCAGAAGCGCGAACACTGCTGGGCGGCGACGCGATGTTCACCGCGGCGCAGCGGCGGGCCACACCGGAAGAGCGCGCCTGGCTGGACGCGCGTGGCCAGGTGTCTGAGCGGATCGATCTCAATGTTATGGGGCAATCGGGTGAGACGCGCCAGCAAGTCGACATCCGGGGGGTGGACGGTTCTCACCCCTTGATTGGAACTGACACGGTATTTGGCACAGAGACCTTGGATGAGGCTTTGGCGTTTCAGGACGGGCAGTGGGGCGTGGCGGTAACGCCGTCCTTGCTGGAAGCGTTTAACGTTTCGATCGGGGATGAAATTCAACTCGGGGGCATCACCGCGACCATCCGCGCGCGCCTCGATGCAGAAGCCGATGGCATCGGAACACCGGGCGTGTTCGGTCCTGAAGCGACCATCCGTATCGCAGCGTTGGAAGAGGCGGGCCGGCTATCGAACGGGCAACTGTTTCGATCGCGGTATTTGCTGCTCTTGTCAGGCGGCCAGACCGGCGATTCCATCGCCCGCACGGCTGTTGCAGAATGGGGCGCGAGCGGTCTTCGTTATCGCGGCCCCGAAGACGCCATCGACGGATTGCAGCGCCTGCTTGAGATGTTGAACACCTTTCTTTCCATGATCGGGATTGCCGCTCTGGTCGCAGGCGGTGTGGGGATCGCGCAGGCCTGTACCGCATTTCTTCAAAGTCGAGTTCTGTCGATTGCGGCATTCAAAGCACTGGGCGCTGAGGCGCAGACGCTTCGCCTGGCTTATATGCTTCAACTCGGGGCATTGGCGCTGCTCGGAGCCTTGATTGGAGCAGCTTTAGGTGCGGCCATCCCATTTCTGATCGCCGCCTTCCTTGGGGATCGAATTCCCTTGCCTTCTGTTCTGGCGATTTATCCGCTGCCTTTGCTGCGCGGGATATTGCTTGGGGTTTTGGCGGCGGCCATGTTCGCGCTGCCTCCACTTGGGCGCGCCCGAGCGACACGTCCAGCGGCCCTCTTTCGCACACTTGGCACAGAAGATCAGGCGAAAGTACCGCGATTGGAGCGTGCCGGGTCGATCCTTGCCGCGATCGCTTTGGTCGGGGTCGCGATCCTGACGAGTTCAACCCCGGTCGTAACGGGGTGGCTGCTCGCTGGCTCCGGCTTGGCGTGGGTGATGTTTCTGGGTGCCGCCTGGGTCATTCGGACGCTCGCCCGGCGCGTGTTACCACTGTCTCGCGGTTTTACGGGATTGGTCTTGTCGAACCTGGCAGGGCCTGGATCCCTGGCACCGACTGTGGCGCCTGCGCTCGGGTTGGGGCTGGCTCTTTTGGTCTTTGTCGTCGCGATACAAGCCAATCTTGTCCGGCAGGTTGAGGAAACAGCCGCCGCAAACCTTCCGTCTTTGTTCGTCACACAGATCCCACATGCACAGACCGATCTGTTTGACGCCCTTATAGTGGAACAAGGCGTCGAGGTTAAAGACCCCGAACAGTTCCGACGCACACCGCTGATTATTGGTCGAGTGACGACGCTTAAAGGCGAGCCTGTAATTGAGGACAATGTCAGTGAATCAGAACGCTGGGTGGTCGATGGCGAGGTGGGAATCCCTTATATTGCCCGCCAGCCGCCAGAGGTTGATCTTGTGGAGGGAGCCTGGTGGCCGGAAGACTATGATGGGCCACTTTTGGTCTCAATCGAAGCCGATGCTGCGCGCGGGCTGGGCCTGACGCTTGGCGACCGGATCGGGTTTCGCGTCTTCGGCAGAGACATTGAGGCGACCGTGAGTTCCCTCCGAAACGTTGATTGGGGCAGCTTTGGCGCCAACACAGCGTTCATACTATCGCCCGGCACGTTGGAGGCGGCTCAACCGCAGCACATCGCGATCATCCAGACCCCAGCCGACCGCGAAGCAACGCTTATCCGCGCGCTCGCCACAGACTTTCCAAACGTGGTTGTCTTCCAAACCCGGCAGGCGCTGGCAACGGCGGGTCGCCTGCTCGGCAATATTTCCATCGCGATCAACGCTGCCGCGAGCATTGTCCTGATTGCCGGGTTGCTTGTCTTGTTCGGTGCCTTCGCCGCAATGGCCCGCGAACGTCGCAAAGAGGCCGCTTTGCTCAAGACATTTGGCGCAAGCCGTCCGCAAGTCCTTGCTCTCTATGCGGCGGAGTTTGGCATCACGGGTGTGGCTGCAAGCTTGATGGGTGCTGCGATCGGCCTCATCGCCGCGTGGCCGGTGGTCACCCAACAATTTGAAGCGCAGTGGACCCTTCCTTGGATTTCCGTTGGCGTAATACTGGTGGTGGCAGCGTTCGTGTCTGCCGCGGGCGGGCTGGTCGTTGGAATGCGCACCTTGGCCCACCCCCCAATGCGGGTCTTACGCAGCCTTTGAGATGGCATCGCGGTGACAATCGTTAGCCGAGCCGATTCAGCGCTGTCATGCTCCGGCGTGCTCGAACAGCTTCCCAAATATTCGGGCCGCCTGTTCGGGGTCTTCCGGGCGCAGGAACGGGATCAGAATGTCTTCTTTGCCCTTCCAGGCATAAGGATCTTCGCCGCTGATCAATTCGAAGTCTCGGAAATCGTCCCGGGGTTGCGGTGGCAATCCCATCGACCATGGCAGCAGCGACCGCGTACTCATAACATGATTGACCAGTGCCCTACGGTAACCCTGCTCGCGCGTATTGTTGAGCGAGCGGTGCAGGACATAGCCATGAAAAATCACAACATCACCAGCATCTGCCTCGACCGGGACACCGCCTTCCCTTGGATAAGGAAAATCATGCGCTTCGGCAGAAGAATCGAATCTCGGGTCACCATGAGGTTTGGTTGGCCATAGAATCCCATGCTTATGACTGCCGGGATGCATCCACAGCCCGCCATTATCAACACGCGCGTCGTCAAGCGCGATCCAGATCCCGGCCAAAGACTGGTCCCGTGTAGGGATGTAGTGCTCATCCTGATGCCAAGCCTGACCGGGTTTGCCGGCGTTTTTCACAAACAACATCGACTGCATACACTTGATATCAGGTCCGATGATTGCGTTCAGCGCCTGCACGATCGCCGGCTTGGTCAGCGTGGCTTTCATCGTTTCGGAGATTTTGTGCGGAAAGTGGATCGCAAGTACATTCTGCATAGCGGCTTCGGCATTCGCCGCATTTGTCGAAACTTCTTCAGCGCCGATTAGGTCACCGCGATCACCATTGCAGATAGAGATCGTCTCGGATCGCAAGGTTGCTATGTCACGGGGGTCGAACACGCCCTTCAAAACAAAATAGCCATCACGGTCATACGCTGCCGAGATTTCGTCCGGGTTCAGGGCGTTGGCTGCAAATTCAGCCGTCATACTTATCCTCCGAGTTCAACTGAGCCTCGCCTATTTTGAGGGCTCGATAGCGAGCGCGGTAACCCTGCTCATTTCATTATCCAATTAGATAATCACGATGGAAAGATATCTGTCCAGCTGTTTGCCTCAATGTGTAAGGCTTCGCAAAAAGCATTGACGGGCCGACAGTTTCGCTGTCCACTCGGATAACAAATATTCGGGGGGGGTCGCGTGGCCACAACTGCAGCGTCAAAAGACAGGTTGAGTATCGCCTCGCGGACCGGGTTCGGCATAGGTGATTTCGGTTTCAATCTCTACTATACCGGGCTCAACCTCTTTTTGTTGTATTACTATACGGATGTGCTGGAGATCCGGCCGGCGATCGCCGGGTTGATCTTTGCGTTGCCGCTGATCTGGGATGCGATCACGGATCCCTTGATGGGAGTGATTGCCAGCCGGACGCGAACCCGGATGGGAAGCTATCGTCCTTACATTATCTTCGGTACACCATTTTTGGCGCTGAGCTTCGTCTTGATGTTTGCCGCACCACTTCTTTTTCCGGGTGCGGTGATCGCTGCGGCGGCGCTCTCGCACGTCTTCTTTCGAACCTGCTATACGGTCGTTTCCATTCCCTACACGTCACTCTCAGCGAATATGACTCGCGATAGCGGAGAGCGTGGGGCTTTGGCTGGCGTGCGTATGATTTTTGCCACATTGGGAGGGCTATTCACAGTCTTCTTGACCTTGCCACTCGCCCTGAGATTTGGTGACGGGGACCTTAAACTCGGCTTCTTCTGGGTCGCAGTTGCCTATGCAGTGATCGCGTCCAGTATTTTCCTTGTGACCTTTGTATCGACGAAGGAACGTGCGGATTTAGACAAACCGATCCAGGTTTCGATTGCCAGTATGGGACGTCTGATACAGCGGAATCATGCACTCCTGATCCTGATCGGAGCGATTGTGATGGGCGCCACGGGAAGCGCCATATTCAGCAAAGCTCTGATCTATTATGTTAAGTACGTCGCAGGATTGGACCTCTCGATCACCAATGCCCTTGTGGCACTAACGGCATCTGTGTCGCTCTCTGTACCGATCTGGATGCTGCTGTCGAAGTTTATTGCCAAGCGAACGGCATGGCTCTGGGGCGCGGGTCTGGCCTTGAGCATGCAAGCGGCACTTTATCTGTTTCCGCCGAACAGCGCCGGTGTATTCATGGCGCTATTGGTGATCATGGGATTGGGGAATGGCGCATTTGTAGTGACCTTCTGGTCAATGCTGCCGGATACCGTGGAATATGGCGAATGGAGATCCGGGGTGCGCGACGAGGGTCTCGTCTTCGGTTTGAATCAACTGGCGTTGAAGGCAGCGTCTGGTCTTGGAATCGGCGTATTGGGCTTTGCGCTTGAAGCCGTTGGCTATATCGCCAATCAGGAACAATCGGACCAGACGGCGACGGGGCTGCGCGCGATTTCGATTCTGGTGCCGTTTTTTTGTGGGTTGGCAGCAGCAGCTTTGATTTCGATGTATCCCATCGACAAGGCGCTGCATTCGAGGCTGGTTCGCGCAATCGATTACCGTCAGCAGCGGAGACAGGCGACTTGACGTACAATGCTTCTCCTTCCACTCCGTTATCCAGATTGGATAGTGAGGATGCGATGACCGCTGAAGCCATAGCGCCGCCGGGGAGCCGAGCGCGACAGAAAGCTGAAACCAAGGCTCGGATTCTGCAATGTGCCTTGGATGCATTCGCTGAACGCGGCTTTGACGGCGCCAGTGTACGCGACATTGCAGCAGCCGCTGGCGTCAATCATGGCCTGATCAAATATCACTTCTCGGATAAGGATCGGTTGTGGAAAGCTGCTGTCGATTTCCTGTTTGAACGTCTCCATCGGGAGTTGGATCAGGATATCAGCCAAGCGGATTTGTCTCCACTTGAGTATCTGAAAGACTGGATACGCGGTTACGTTCATTATTGCGCACGTCATCCCGAACACGCGCGAATTATGGTTCAGGAATCGATTCGCGATTCAGATCGCCTAAGCTGGGCAGTCGACAAACACATCAAGCCGGATCACGAGCGCTTCAAGCCGCTGAACGAAGCTTATATGCGCAAGGGGATATACCCAAAGATTACAAACTATTCGATGAGCTACATTCTCGTAGCGGCCTCACAGACGCTCTTCATGCTGGGCCCTGAGGTTCAGCGGGTGTATGGGGTAGATGTCACAAAGGACGACGTCATTGATGCCCATGCAGATGCGATCATCACACTGTTTTTCGATCACAAGGCACCCCCGGATGAGGTGACTTAGGGCCCTTCAGGGAGGCACACCATGCGCTCAATATACTCTGCTCTTCTGGCCTTCATGTCTCTCAGTCTGGTCGGGTGTATGACGGTTACCGAGGACGCGCCTGAGCCAGGCCTTTCACCCATCGCCTCGAAGCCGAACACTATCTTCATTCTCGCTGATGATCTCGGGTATGGCGATATCGGCGCCAATGGTGCGACTCTGATCGAAACACCTGCGATTGATGCTATGGCGGCAAATGGCGTTCGGCTGACCAACTTCTACGCGCCTGCAAATGTCTGCACGCCCTCACGCGCTGGTTTTCTGACGGGTCGTTATCCGATCCGGATGGGACTGGCGGCCGGCGTCATTTTTCCTGACTCCACGCACGGTCTGCCCGCCGAGGAAGTCACCCTGGCTGAAATGCTAAAGCGCGAAGGCTACCGAACTGCCATGATCGGCAAGTGGCACCTCGGTCACACTGAGGAGCATTGGCCGACCGCACATGGATTCGATCGCTTCTTTGGGGTCCCGTACTCGAATGATATGTCACCCTTCCCGCTCTACGAGGATGACGTGAAGCTTGAAGAGCCAGCCGACCAGACGGTTCTGACCAAGCGCTATACAGAAGCGACTGTCGAGTTCATCGAAGCGGAGCATGACGCGCCCTTCTTCATCTATTTGGCCCACACATTTCCGCATATTCCGCTTTTCGCGTCTGACGCATTTAGCGGAGGGTCGGCGGCGGGTGCCTATGGTGATACGGTTGAAGAACTCGACTGGAGTGTTGGGCAGATTGTCAGTGCACTTGAACGCAATGGCAAAATACGTGATACGCTCATCGTCTTAACATCTGACAATGGCCCCTGGTTTGAAGGCTCCTCCGGCGCGGCGCGAGCGGGGAAGGGGACCGGCTGGCGTGGCGGTTACCGGGTCCCCTTTGTGGCGCAATGGCTCGCATCTCTGCCAGCTGGTGAAGTGCGTGACGCGCCGGTCAGCGGCCTCGATTTGATGCCGACACTTGCCGCGCTTGCGGGCGCCTCAGACCTGCCGCCGAGCGATGGCAAAGATATTTGGTCGGTCCTGGCAAACGGCGATCCCACACCGCATGAAGAGCTGATCTTCTTCAACGAAGACCGGATCGCCGCAATCCGCCGTGGCGATTGGCGATTGGTGGTGCAGAGCTATTACAAAACGTTCGATGTTCCACTGGATCAGCTGGGGTATCCCCTACTATTCAACCTGAGATCCGATCCGGGCGAATCCTATAATCTTCGCCGATCTGCGCCAGATGTCGCCGCAGACCTTTTGGCCCGTTTGGACGCAGCTCGAGAACGACTGGACGTGCCCGAGACCCCTCCTTTCTCGACGGATGCCGATTAATTCGCTCTACACTCGTATAATGAGATTGACAGGCCTCGAAATCAGTTGAATATCCACTTGGATAACGAAATAGCGGCAGTTCACGACCGCTCGTATCCAGGAGGAAACCTATGCGTTCAACGATCTTACTATGCGGTGCCGCGGGCGTTGCTCTTGCAGCCACAGGCAGAATCAACCCCGCTTTGGCCCAGGCCAGTGACGAAGACAGTGCGCGTCGGCTTGGAGCGATTACAGTTACATCGCAAAAGCGCGAGGAAAACCTTCAGGACGTCCCGCTCTCTGTCTCGGCTTTGACAGGTGACGACCTAGCAGCGCAGCAGGTCACGGCGGTAATCGATCTATCGCAGATCTCGCCCTCCGTAACCTATACCCAATCTACCAACCCACTTAACTCTTCGGTTCGTATTCGAGGGATTGGTACGGACGTGTTCTCATCGGCTGTTGAGCCGAGCGTATCCTTTGTGGTCGACGGTGTTGTGATGTCTCGACAAGGCCAAGCGTTTGCCGACCTTATAGACATTGAACGTGTGGAGATCCTGCGTGGGCCGCAGTCCACGCTGTTCGGAAAGAACGCTTCTGCCGGCGTGATCTCAATCATCACAGAGGATGCCAGCGACGAGTTTGAGGCAACTGCTGAACTGATTGTTGCCGAGATGGACGAGTATCAGGTCCGCGGAACCATTTCAGGCCCGTTGTCTGACCGCGTAGGCGGGCGCTTGACCGGATATTACAAAGAGATCGGAGGTCACATCGACAACGTGTTTGATGACCGCGACCTCAATGGCGCACAGAGTATGGGGCTGCGGGGCAAGCTCAATATTGAGACGAGCGACGCCGTCGACCTGACGATCATTGCGGACTACCGAGAGTCCGAGGACGAGTGTTGTGCCTGGCAGTACCGATCGCTGGAAGATCCCTTCCTCACAAATGCGATCCTGCCCGTTGTCCCGAGCGAAGATAATCGACAAACAAATATTGACGGCGACACAGTCAACGAGACGGAGCAATGGGGTTTTTCGGTGCAAGCCGACTGGGGACTGGAAAACCACACCCTGACATCGATTTCGGCCTATAGAGAATGGGATTTTGACAATACGATCGATATTGATGGCACGCCGAGCCAGGGCGATTCAAATGCTTTGACCGGCGGTCTGATCGGGTTTGATGTAAATGACGGTACAACCGGGCTCAATCAGTTGAGCCAGGAGTTCCGGCTGGCA
Organism: Henriciella sp.; assembly: GCA_030066975.1. GTDB lineage: Bacteria > Pseudomonadota > Alphaproteobacteria > Caulobacterales > Hyphomonadaceae > Henriciella. Next base: position 456,415 of record JASJAO010000001.1, read on the forward strand.
TCCGAGTTTGACGGCAACGTGAATTATGTTGTCGGCGCGTATTACGCCAACCTTGATCTCGATCGTCGATTTGAACGGCGTATCTGCTTGATCAACCTCAACACGGAAGCATGTCCTGCGACCATCCCTTTATCCCCAACTTTCGCTATTCCGGGTGCGCAATCGGGCTTCTTTGACGGGACCGTCGACAATACCAACTACGCCTTGTTCGGCCAGCTCGATTGGGAGTTTGCTGACCAGTGGACCTTGAGCGCTGGAGCTCGCGCTCTAAGCGACTCAACTGATTTCACCTTCGATCGACCGTTCGAGCCGCTTGTGGAAGGAGATACCGTCGATCCCGTTGCAACACCGGACGGATCGCCCGATGGCCCCGACAATCCGGCGCGTTTTGGGGCCGGTACCGTCGATGATGAGGCGCTGACCTGGAAGTTCGCACTACAATATGCGTTCAATGAGAACGTGAACGTCTATGGCAGCTACACTCGCGGCTACAAGGGGCCAACGGTCGATATTGCCTATGAGTCCGACCCGGATCCGATCGACCCAGAAACGTCTGACGCTTTCGAGTTTGGTCTGAAATCCGTATTGGCTGACGGCCGAATTGTCTTCAATGCAGCGATTTTCAACGTTGAGTACGAGGACTATCAGGCACAGACGTTCTCAGCTGACGAAGGCAACTTCAATCTGGAGAATGCGGGGAAAATCTCCACTTCAGGTGTTGAAGTGGATTTCACGGCTCTGGTGACGGACGCCTTCACGCTAGGCCTTTCTGCAGCCTATACCGACGCGAAAATCGATGAATTCCCGGATGGTCAGTGTTTCAATCCTGCGGCGCAAGATCCCGATTGCCGTGCGAATGGAACCAAGGATCTGAGCGGCGGCGACCTCACGAACTCGCCGGAATGGAAGTTCAACGCGAACGGGCGTTATGATGTGGCACTGGACAGTATGCCATTCGACGCATTCATCACCGGCGCGTATCGCTGGCAGGATGATGTTCAATTCTCGATCACGCAGAACCCGAACACGATCCAGGAGAGCTATGGCATCTTTGATGCGAGTGTTGGACTGACCGACAAAGGATCTCGTTACACGGCCACGCTCTTCGTGAAGAACCTGTTCGACCAGAGTTATGCGGCCTTTCTGTTACAGGATCCGGTAAGGACCGGCTCTGTCAACATCGCCCACTACCTATCGAAAAACTCCGAGCGCTATTTCGGGTTTTCGCTACGTGCCGATTTCTAGTGAAATGCGTTGCCTGAATGCCCCGGCCTTCCTCCCAATTTCCGGCCGGGGCACTTTTTTACGGTTACGTTATGTATCGAATACGGTTCCCTACTATGCTCAGCCGCGACGTGCAGAACTCTGGATCGCTCTGCTCCACACTCGTACCTGGAGGAAGCTGAATGGCCATCCATAAGACACTGAAAGCGGCCATTCTCGCTTGCTTGACCGCGTTGGCTGGATGCGAAACGCTGTCAGCACCCGATAGTAGTCCGGACGAGGTCTCGCTTGACCTGACTGCGCCTCATTATGAACGACCAAACATTGTTCTGGTCCTATTTGAAGATATGAGCCCACGTGTTGGGGTCTACGGAGATCCTCTTGCGCGAACACCAAACTTTGACCGGATAGCTGCCGAAGGCGTGACCTATACGCGTGCCTTCACCACATCAGGAGTGTGTGCGCCCAGTCGTGCTGCGCTCATTCTGGGCCGCCATCAGATGACAACCGGCACACAACATATGCGAACGCATGGTTATCTCGGCGCAGAAGGCGGCGGGCCGCAAGACTATTACGCGGTCCCGGCCCCGGAGGTTAAAGCCTTTCCGGAACTTCTTCGTGCGGCGGGCTATCACGCGACCAATAACTGGAAGACAGATTACCAGTTCGGTGAGCCCTTTACCGTTTGGGATGCCTCTAAAGATGGTGCCGATTGGCGCAGCCGCGAGCATGGACAAGCTTTCTTCCACATGCGGACTTTGCTGACGACCCATGAAAGCTTTGTCTGGCCTGTCGATATGCCGACCTCAAGTCGGTTGGAGGAGTTGGTTGTGGCGCGCAACCAGCAGGTCTTTGCTGACCGTGTGCCGGTGACTGACCCGGCAAAGGTCAGCGTGCCACCCTACCTGCCTGACACGCCGGAGGTCCGCCGCGACCTTGCCACGCACTACGACAATATCGCGTTCACCGACGCCCAACTGGGGGCGCTTTATGACGATCTTGAAGCTGAAGGTCTACTCGACGAAACAATCCTGATTGTGTCGACAGATCATGGCGACGGCCTGCCACGAATGAAGCGCTCGCTTTACGATAGCGGGCTCCACGTGCCGTTTGTGATCCGTTACCCTGATGGTTGGGGTGCGGGAACGGTCGAGACCGAATTGGTGAGTTTTGTCGATCTTGCCCCGACAATTCTATCCTGGGCAGGTGTCGATATTCCAGAGTGGATGCACGGTCGCGATATTTCAGGCCCGGATCGCGACCAGGAAAGAAACCATGTTTTTGCAGCGCACGACCGGATCGATACAGTAATGAACCATCGCCGTGCGGTGCGCGATGAGCGCTTCAAATACATCCGTAACTATCGCCTCAACGACCCCTATTTTGAGCGGGTCGACTTCAGAGATGCTCAGCCCAGCATGAAAGCGCTCTGGGCTGGCTTCGCGGCAGGCACGCTCCCACCGGCTGCGGAGGTTTTGTTCGCTCCGCTTCCCGAAGACCAATTGTATGACACGCAGTCAGACCCTCACGAGGTTGAAAACCTGGCTGGTAATCCAGACTATGCGTGGCTGCAGGCCGAGCTGGAAGCCGCTTTGGATGACTGGCTTGGTATAGTTGGCGACATGGCGGCCCAGCCTGAGCACGCCATGATCGAACAAATGTGGCCAGATGGGCAACAACCCCAAACGCAATCTCCGGAGGTGCGGATAGAACGCGATGGATCAGAGCAGCTCGTATTTTTATCCAGCGCGACGCCGGGCGCCTCCATTGGCTATCGCATCGGAACGCAAACTCCATGGAAGATTTATGATGGACCGCTTAGGCTCGAGCAGGGAAAGATTGTTGAAGCAAAGGCCGTCCGCTACGGCTTTGAAGAGAGTCCCGTCATCTCGATCACTCTATAGGCGCCACGGGAATGAGGCCCGGTTGTCTAACGTTGCCCAACCGAATGGGCGAAAATATTTGTTCGCCAAGACGGTTATAATCGACAGAAAACGCGAACTCGACCTGACCAGCTTTAGGCTGGATATGCGATTGGATCATGTTCGATCTGCGCGTCGCCCATAATTAGAGGACACCAAGCATGAGCAACTATGCCCCGACAAAAGGCCTCAGCGATACAGACATCGCAAACATGGTTGAGGCCATTCTGGTCGAAGCCAGTCTTGAAGAGAAAGTTGCTATGATGTCTGGGCAGGGCTTTTTTCAGGCCATGCAGGAAGACGGTATGCGCTGGGGTGGGCGACCCTATCGCGCTGGCGGCGGTTGCGAACGACTGGGTGTTCCAGCACTCTACTTTACCGATGGCCCCAGAGGAGTCGCCCGGGGGCATTCAACCTGTTTTCCGGTGACCATGGCGCGGGGTGCGAGCTGGGACCGTGACCTGGAACGTCGGATTGGTGAGGTAATGGGCATCGAGGCACGCGCTCAAGGATGTAATCTGTCCGGTGCGGTCTGCGTCAATCTCTTGCGTCATCCAGGTTGGGGGCGCGCTCAGGAAACCTACGGAGAGGATCCCTATCACGTGGGTGAACTTGGTGCTGCCCTAAGTCAGGGTATCCAGACCCACAATGTCGTCGCGACGGTGAAACACTTTGCTGTCAACTCCATTGAGAACGCGCGCTTCAAAGTCGATGTACGGGTCGACGGACGAACCCTGCGCGAGATTTATCTGCCGCACTTTAAGCGCATCCTGGATGCAGGCTGTGCTTCCGTGATGACCGCCTACAATAAACTCAATGGCGAGTATTGCGGCCAGCACCGCGAACTTCTGACCGACATTTTGCGTCATGAGTGGGGATTTGATGGTTTTGTACACTCAGACTGGATCATGGGTGTCTATCAGCCCTATGGTGCGGCTGCTGGGCTGGACGTGGAAAACCCCGAACCAATCCATTTCGGACAAAAGCTCATTGATGCCGTGGACAACGGACAGATCGAGCCTTCAGTCATAGACACCGCGTGCCGACGAATTCTGACCACGATCTACCGCTTTGCCTGTGCCGAGGATCCTTACGAAGCTTATACCGAAGATATGGTCGCAGCCCCGGCGCATATAGCGCTCGCGCTCGAAGCGGCTGAGAAATCCGCTGTTCTGCTCGCTAATGACGGGGTCTTGCCACTATCGCAGTCTGCGAAAATAGGCGTCTTCGGTAAGCTGGCAGACTTGGAGAATACCGGCGATTACGGGTCTTCACGGGTTCGGCCCCCTTATGTCAGAACAGCGCGCGAGGGACTGTCTGCGTATCTTGGAACCGAACTTGAGGTTCTGGGAGATGAGCAGGACCCCCAGAAGGCAGCAAGCGCGGCGGGCGGCTTGGACGCAGCAATTGTCGTGGTCGGAACCACTGCCAGACATGAAGGCGAATACATTCCTGGCGATATGGGGGCGGGGCCGGCTTTACCGGAAGGGGTCGGTGGGCAACTTGAAGCTGCGCTGGAGAGCGAAGCGACAAATACCGATGCGGGCGCGCTCGGTGGCGGCGGTGACCGGGGCGGGGATCGTGAGAGGTTGCGATTGCCGGAGGACCAGATCGCGTTGATCAAGGCAGTCGCAGCCGCCAACCCTAAAACCGTCGTGGTGATCGTCTCCGGGTCAGCTATTATCTGTGAGTGGGCAGACCGCGTCGCGGCCATCCTACAAACCTTTTATTCTGGCATGGAGGGCGGTACGGCACTCGCACGGCTCCTCTATGGCGACGTCAGCCCGTCAGGAAAACTGCCCTTCACGGTGATGGCGGACGAGCGCGATTATCCCTTTTTCGACAAGAATGCCGACAGCATTGAGTACGGCCCGCTGCATGGCTATACGCTCGCCGCCGCTGGCCAGAAGACGCCGCAATTCGCCTTCGGTCATGGACTGTCCTATTCGCGGTTTGAATACCGTGCGCTGAAAGCGCGACAGACGGCTGACGGCATCGAAGCTGAGGTGACTATCGTGAATAGCGGCGAGCGTGATGGAGACGAGGTCGCGCAGCTTTACGTAGAGTTCCCGAACCGCATGATCGAACGCCCTGCCCCGCTGTTGAAAGGGTTTGAACGTGTTCGATTGGCTGCCGGGGCGCGCGCAACCGTACGGTTCACCATTCCTGACCGTGATCTCAAGTATTGGGATGAGCCAACTCAAGCATGGCGGCTTGAGCCGGGTCGGCACAGGATCAGAGTTGGCGGTTCGAGCGCAACCGGATCTGCGCAGGTTGGCGATATGATGCTTTGATCGAGCAGAAGCCTGAGGCCCAAAGCGGTGGCTTCAAACCGTTCCCACGAAAGCAGGCTCAGTCAGCCAAGGCCTTAGACGACGGCGCCAATCTGCCAAGGCACGAATTCCAGATCTCCCAATCCCAGCGCTTCCGACTTGGATGGCGCCCCTGATGCGACGTCCAGAATCTTCTGAAAAATCGCATCGCCCATCTGATCGAGACTTACCCCATCGAGCACTGCCGAACAGTCAATATCCATATCTTCCGACAGCCTTAGCGCCATATCACGATTTGAAGCGAGCTTGATACAAGGCGCAGGCTTTGAACCAAACACAGAGCCACGTCCTGTCGTAAAGGCCAGAATGTTGGCCCCTGACGCTGTTTGTCCCGTGGCAGAACAAGGGTCGTAACCTGGACTGTCCATGAAGACGAAGCCTTTTTGATCGATCGGTTGAGCGTAGCGATACACGGCTTGAAGCGGCGACGATCCGGACTTTGCCACGGCGCCAAGTGACTTTTCGAGGATCGTGGTGAGACCGCCTGCAATATTACCAGGGGACGGATTGTTGTTCAGTTCCGCACCGTTGCTGGCGACATAGTCCTGCCACCACTCAAGGCGCTCATGCAAATGGGTGCGGACCTCGTCTGATACCGCGCGGTCAAACAAAAGGGCCTCGGCGCCATAGATTTCCGGAGTTTCTGACAGAATGACAGTACCTCCGGCGGCGACCAACCGATCCGCAGCCCGCCCAAGCGCTGGATTGGCGGTCACCCCCGACCATCCATCAGAGCCACCGCATTGCAAGCCTAGCGTAAGGTGTTCGGCAGACACCGTCTTGCGCTGCAGGTCGCCGAGCTGTGTCAGCATCTCCCGGACAATGGACTTGCCTTTTTCGATCGATTTGAGCGTTCCACCTTCATCTTGAATCATCAGCGTGCGCAGCATTGCGCTCTGCTCAAGTCCTGTATCTTCGCCGAACAGTGAGCCGATCTGCATCATCTCACAGCCGAGTCCGACCATTAGAATACCGGCGAAGTTGGCATGCTTTGCATATCCGTCCAGCGTTCGCCGAAGGTTCGCGGTACCGTCACTTGACGGCGTCATGCCACAGCCGGTCGTGTGTGTGAGCGCGACAACGCCATCAATGTTCGGTTGATCCTCGAATATGGCCTCAGGGAAGCTGTCAGCGATCTTGCGGGCGACCGTTGCTGAACAATTCACACTCGTCAGCACACCGATATAGTTGCGGGTCGCAACGCGGCCATCCGGTCGAATATAGCCTTGAAACTGAGCCGACTGGCGGAGAGTTTCAGGTCTTGCGGTCTGGCTGACGGTATCCAAGGCCTTCGCTTCATGACTGACATTGTGAACATGGACATGCTCACCGGCTTTAATCGCCTGCGATGCGAGCCCAATAATCTGACCGTACTTGAAAATCGGCGCGCCCTTAGCCATCGCCCGCACGGCAACCTTGTGACCGGCCGGTACCGCATCGCGCGCAACAGTATCGTCATTGCCGAGGGGATCGCCTGCGGCAATGTCAGAAAGACAGAGCCCGACAGTATCATCCGGGTTCATGATCAAAACGGATCTGAGAGCGTCTATCATGAGTCTAACCTATTCAAAGCGGCGCTGCCTGCGGCAGGAGCGGGTTCAAGCTTCACTTCGTCAAAATCATCAAGCGAAACTGTCGTATCATGTTTTACCATCAACAGACGTCTGCCAGCACTGGTACATATTTCAACCTAGCTTAACTGACCAGCCCTTGATGACCCGTTCAACTTTCAAGCACGATCGCGGGAAAGATGGCGAGATTTCTCAGCTAGTGGCTCTCTCTTGGGACCTCAGCACCGCGTCGACCATGCAGGAAATCGAAGTCGCAGCCCTCGTTTGCCTGGGTTACGCGGCTCACATAGAGGCTTTGATAGCCCGTTTTCATTGCGGGTTCAGGCGCGGTCCAGGCGGCGCGGCGGCGGTTGAGTTCTTCGTCGTCTACCTCCAATGTCAGGTTGCGTGCCTCGACATCAAGGGAAATCGTATCGCCGGTCTGGACGAGAGCGAGCGGGCCACCGGCGGCCGCTTCCGGCGCACAATGCAGGATCACGGTGCCATAGGCTGTACCACTCATTCGGGCATCAGAGATGCGTACCATGTCGCGGACGCCTTGTTCGAGCAGCTTTTTGGGCAGGGGCATATTGCCGACCTCAGCCATGCCGGGATAGCCACGGGGGCCACAATTTTTAAGTACGAGAATGCTGTCAGCGGTGACGGGCAAGTTGGGGTCATCGATGCGGGCCTTCATGTCCTCAACCGACTCAAAGGCCACTGCTTTGCCGGAATGTTTGAGCAGGTGCGGGCTGGCCGCAGACGGTTTGAGGACGGCGCCATCTGGCGCGAGATTACCAGTCAACACAGAGATGCCGCCATGCGGTTTGAATGGCTTGTCGAAGGGGGTAATCACCTCGTCATTATAGACCGTAGCGTCAGCCAGATTGTCGCCCAGGGTTTGGCTGGTGACTGTCATCGCGCCGAGGTGAAGTCGATCCTTCAGTCGGCTCATCACGCCGGGCAGGCCGCCGGCATAATAGAAATCCTCCATCAGGAACCGGCCCGATGGCATGAGATCGACCAGGCAGGGAATGTCGCGGCCAATCGTATCCCAATCGTTCAGATCGAAATCGACCTCGGCCCGCTTCGCCATGGCGAGCAAATGCAAGACTGCATTGGTTGAGCCACCGACCGCGCCGTTGACCATGACGGCATTTTCAAATGCGGTACGGGTGACGATGGCGGAGGGTTTCAGGTCTTCTTCCACCATATCGACAATTCGCCGCCCGGTCATCCAGGCGAGGCGTTCGCGTCGCGCATCCACTGCCGGAATCGCAGCATTGGTCGGCAGTGCTAGGCCGAGTGCTTCAACCATGCTGGCCATGGTCGAGGCCGTGCCCATGGTCATGCAGTGGCCAGCGGAACGCGACATGCCTTCTTCGGCAGCCATGAATTCGGCTTGGGTGATTTTCCCGGCGCGAACCTCTTCAGACAGGCGCCAGACGTCGGTGCCCGAGCCGACAGTGCGGCCCATATAGCGCCCGTTCAGCATGGGTCCGCCAGAGATGACGATGGCGGGCAGGTCGCAGGATAAGGCGCCCATGACCAAAGCAGGCGTGGTCTTGTCACAGCCGGTCATCAACACAACGCCGTCAATCGGATTGGCGCGGATCGACTCCTCCACATCCATGGCGGCGAGGTTGCGAAACAGCATGGCGGTTGGACGCAAATTGGTCTCGCCGAGCGATGTCACAGGGAATTCCAGGGGTATGCCGCCAGCCTGATAGACGCCGGCTTTAATCTTTTCCGCGAGCCCGCGAAAGTGGGCATTGCAGGGCGCCAGTTCAGAGAACGTATTGCAGATCCCGATGATGGGACGGCCATCGAAGCTGTCTTCAGGCAGGCCATGATTCTTCATCCAAGAGCGATGCAGAAAGCCATCCTTGCTGAGCTGGCCGAACCATTCCTGAGAGCGACGCTTCGGCGTCTTGGGAGGTGTTGTCATGTGTCCATCTCCGCGAACAGGATGCTTTTTGCCTCGCCGAGCAGCTCCGCCATAGCGGCATGAGCGCCAGCTTCATCTTTGGCCCGTATAGCGTCAAACACGGCGGCGTGGCGGGGCAGGGCGTCACGCCGCTGGGTGGGGTTTCGAGAACTGCGCTTGAAGCTCTCGATCAGGGCTTTGCGGATGACGCCGAGAAATTGGCCGAAGATGACATTGCCGCTGGCCGCGATGATGGCTGCGTGGAAGGCAAAGTCGGCCTCCAGATGTGCGTCACGGTCGGCTTCGGTCGCAGCCATGTCGTCCAGCGCGGTTTCGATGACCAAAAGATCGGCGGCCCGGGCGCGGCGGGCGGCCATGGCGGCGGCTTCCGGTTCGATCAGCAGGCGTGTCTCAATCAGGGAGGTCAGGAGCTGCTCCAGCGCCGGACCGGTCTCCATCCAGCTGAGAATATCACCATCCATCATTTGCCAGCGGTCCGGCGTCTGAACCACAGTCCCAATGCGGGCGCGCGCAACGACCAGGCCTTTCGTCGCCAACACGCGCAGGCATTCGCGAATAACCGAGCGCGAGACGCCAAACAGGTCACACAGCGCGATTTCATTCGGCAGCGTTTCGCCGGGCACGACCTCGCCATTGACGATCATGGCGCCGAGTCGGCGGCTAACCTCATCATGCATGCGTGGGCGGCGGAGCGGCGTGATGGTGGCAGTCATGTCTAGGGCCTGTCTAAATATCTATAGGCGGAGGCTTGCAATCATCAGACAATTTAGTCAATAAGTCTGACATAAATATGTGCGGTCATCCAATGACGGAAAGACAGAGGCGAAAGCGATGCTGGTGGTGCAGTTTAGTGACGATAACGCGCAGCCCGTTTGCGGTTTACTCGATCCGGTTTCCGGAGACGTTAAAGCTCACTCTCGGGGGCTTTCCACCTTTACCTTTATTGAAAACGTGATGGGGTCCGGTCAGGGGCCATTACAGGATTGTGCAAAACAGTTCGAAGGCGAACACCTCGCTTTTGAGGCTTTGGTGCAAGAGCAGCGTTTATTGCCGCCCATCACACACTCTGACCCGTATCGTTGTCTCGTTAGCGGAACCGGGCTGACGCACAGAGGCAGCGCCGATACGCGTGATCAGATGCATTCTGGGACCGCGCCAGAGGCGCGAACGGATTCCGCCCGATTGTTCCAGTGGGGGGTAGAGGGTGGCGCGGCGACCGGGCAACCCGGAACGCTGCCAGAATGGTTCTACAAGGGCGATGGCGCTAGTGTTGTTGCACCCGGTGCGGCGCTAACCTCACCTGCATCTGGGGAGGGCCCGGGTGAAGAGCCAGAGCTCGCCATGATCTATCTTATCGATGCGAATGGTCGGCCCCGCCGAATCGGCTCGGCGCTCGGCAATGAGTTCTCCGATCACATCATTGAAAAGCAGAATTATCTCTATCTCGCGCACTCGAAACTGCGCCAGAGCAGTATTGGGCCCGCGATGCGGTTAGGTTTGCCACCGAGCGACATTCGCGGCGAGGCGCGGATTTTGCGTGGCGGGGAGCCGGTTTGGCAGAAGCCCTTCGCGACCGGCGAGGCGAATATGATCCATTCGCTCAGCAATCTCGAGCATCATCACTTTAAGTATCAACGCCATTGCCGTCCGGGCGATTTGCATATCCATTATCTTGGCACAGCTGTGCTGAGTTTTGCGGATGGCGTTGAGCTCACTGATGGCGATGTCATGGAGATCGAGGCGCCCGATTATGGGCCAGCCTTGCGCAATCCGTTGATGATCGAACCTGCAGGTGAAACCCTTATTCAAGTTGGAGCCCTTTGATGGATACATATCAGAGCCGTATTGCTGGTGAATTGCGCGGTGGAGAGGCAACGCTGGAAAACCGCAACCCTTCGGATCTCTCAGATCTGATTGGGGTGACGCAACTGGCCGACAAGAACGTTCTGGATGACGCTGTTGGGGCGGCGCAAGAGGCACAGCGATCTTGGGCTGAAACCTCGACCTGGGACCGCGCGAATATACTCGATACGGCGGGCAATCTCGTCTTTGAGCGCAAGCAGGCTCTGGGCGAATTGCTGGCACGTGAGGAAGGTAAGACGCTGGCCGAAGGCATTGGTGAAAGTGCGCGGGCTGGACAGCTATTCAAATACTTCGCGGGCGAGGCCCTGCGTCTGAACGGCGATGCCATCGACTCTGTAAGGCCTGGCGTTGATGTTTCGATCACACGAGAACCGCTAGGCGTGATCGGCGCAATTACGCCGTGGAACTTTCCGATCGCGATCCCTGTCTGGAAGCTGGCCCCGGCGCTCGCCTATGGCAATGCGGTGGTGATGAAGCCCGCCTCGCTGACCCCGGCAATGGTCGATGCGCTAGCTTTGATCCTGGAGGAGGCCGGCCTGCCCCAGGGCGTGTTCAATGTCGTGCAAGGCAATGGCCAGATCGGCAGCGAGCTGGTCAGCCATGCCGGGATCGATGCGGTGACCTTTACCGGATCTGTTGGTGTTGGCGGGTCGATTATTGAGACATGTGGCAAGCTGCGACGCAAGGTGCAGGCCGAGATGGGCGGCAAGAACCCGCTTCTGGTGCTTGATGATGCCGATCTTGATACAGCCGTGGCTTGTGCTCTCAATGGCGCTTTCTTCTCAACCGGCCAGCGCTGCACAGCGTCTTCGCGCCTGATCGTCACGGACGGCATCCATGATGCGTTTGTCGACAAGCTTCTGGCGGCGATGAAAGATCTGCGGATTGGACGCGCGCTGGAGCCGGAAACCCAGATTGGCCCGGTGGTGTCGCAAGCCCAACTCGACAGCAATCTCAGTTATGTTGAGCTGGGAACCAAAGACGGCGCTGATGTTGTTGGTGGCGAGCGCCTCAATCGCGATACGGAAGGCTATTTTCAGGCACCTGCTCTATTGGTTGGCGCCAACAATCAGATGCGCACAAGCCGGGAAGAGATTTTCGGGCCGGTTGCATCGGTCATTCGTGTGGCCGACTATGATGAAGGGCTTGAGGTCTCCAACGATACTGACTTTGGCCTTTCAGCCGGCATTTGTACGACATCGCTGAGTGTGGCCCGTGATTTCCAGCGAAGGGCCGAAGCAGGCATGGTCATGGTCAATCTGCCCACAGCAGGCGTCGATCCGCACGTGCCCTTCGGTGGGCGCAAAGGCTCCAGCTATGGCGCGCGCGAGCAAGGAAGCTATGCCCGAGAGTTCTACACCCAGGTCAAGACGGCCTATGTAGGATAATTCTCGAACGCAGCGAGCAGGGCGTGCCCGAGCCCGTTTCCGACACCTCAGCTTGGGCCGACAGGGATTCCACTGTACAATGCCACGTACTTGAATTCTTGTTCCGACGCAGAACAAAGGAACCGTAGGCGCTGCATCCTTCGGGCCCCGGATTCTTCGCTGCAAAGTGCAATGTGAGCGTCGTTGGGGTTTCATACCGACTTCCGCCAAAGCAATACGGTTGAAGCGTGTAGCCGATATCAGAGAGCGTATCCTTGTAACCCGCAAGCTGATTCCAAGCGCTGATAACGTCCCCCAGTTCGTCGCCACTAAAATGATTGCTGAACTGCGCTTCGTGGATGTCTGCCTCAGCGCCGAATTCGTGACCCAGATCCGCGGCTGACGTGTGGGCGCAGCCTGTTAGAACAAACCAAACTAAAGGCGTCGCCACAGCATACCAAAAGTTCGACCCTGTCATCATACCGTCCGGTGCGGCTTGGTTCGTTTATGCGTTTCGATTTGATCAATTCCAATAGATCAGTCGGTAGCCAGGCTATAGCCGGAGATATCGAAACGGCATCAACGAGCCACGGGCTGGCATAATGGCGGCATGAACTCGCGCTCAACCTTGTTAAGGCAGGCCCACTGATGAAGCTGTTTGCGGCGAGCTTCCTCATCGCGCTTGAACACTCGGCGACACGAGGTTCTCTGTGATGCTGGGCTCAGGAAAGCTTCGGTGCGGAAGACTGATCTGATGGCTCCCAGGCGCGCTCAGGCATCACGTACGTGATACATCAGTCGTTATGGGACGGCTGTGATCAAGAAACTCGGTTATGTGCTACCTCGCTTATCGGCCACCCGAGCCGCCTCAAAGAAGGCAGCCCAGGCCGTGATCTGGGAGGATCGACACAGAGTATGAGCGCACATTCCAAACCAAACTCCGGGTATGATTGGTACATTGTCGGGATCTTGTTCACGATCTCTGTCCTTGGATATATTGACAGAGTTGTCCTCAGCTTTCTGGTGGAGCCTATAAAGGCTGAACTCGACCTCAGCGACGCTCAACTCGGCGCCGTCACGGGGCTTGCATTTGCATTGCTTTATGTACTCGGCGGGGTGTTTCTCGGGCGCCTTTTGGACAAAGGGCGCCGCGTCTTCATTCTGACAATCTGTATCCTGGTCTGGTCAATCGCGACGGGGGCTACGGGGTTCGTTACCGGGTTTGCGCTGTTATTTATTGCGCGCATGTTTGTCGGTGTCGGTGAGGCCGGGCTCAATCCAGCGGCCATCGGGATCATCTCCAACCGGTTTGATGCTGAAAACGTTCAGAAGCCGATCGGTCTGTTCACAATGGGATTGTTTGTGGGTGGGGGCCTCGCAATGCTTCTGGGTGGCCAATTGCTGCAATTCTTCGAGGCTCAGGGCCCGTATGAACTCCCATTGTTGGGCGAAACTCAGTCCTGGCGGCTTGTGTTCATCACCCTGGCATTTCCTGGAATCCTGCTGGCGATCATCCTGTTGTTGACCGTACGCGACCGAAACACAATCGGGACGCCGACCGGGGCGAGCGAGCATCCCGCTGAGGCCGCGGCTCTGATCAGCGGAGCGGCTTATGCGCAGAGGAACAAGCTTCTTTTGATCCTGCTTTCCGTTTCGGTCGTTTTTTGGAGCATGAACAATTATGGTCTTCTGAACTGGTACCCGGCCATGTTGATGCGCACTTATGACATGTCGCCCATGCTCGTTGCGAATACGTATGGGCCTGCCTTCTTGGTTGGCGGGATAGCCGGCTGTATCGCTGTTACACCCGCCTTGAACTGGTTGAGAAAGAGATATCAGGACCGGGCTGTTGCATTGCTGTGTGCTATCTCCATGGCCGTATTGAGTGTTACCACGTTTTTGGGTCCTTTGGTCCCGACAACGACGCTCGCCATTGTTCTGGCATTCATTAACTTGTTCGTGTCGGCGATGTCCGTCACCAGCGTATATGTCTTACTCGTCGCCGTGGTGCCTCTGCACCTTCGGGGACTGTACACGGGACTATACCTCGCTTTGGTCAACTTAACCGGTGCCGCGTTTGGATCCGTCTTAGTGGGCCTGATTTCCGATAATATTTTTGGCCCGGAAAGGCTGAATTATTCCATATCATTGATGGCACTTCTGTTCGGTCCGATTGCTGCTTATCTAATGCTGCGCGCGTCCCGGATTCAGGTTCGATCCAACTGAGTTAGGAACAATGCGGAGTAGAGAAACTCAGGAGCACTGCCTGCGCTGAACGTCAGGCATAGGGCGTCTCAGTTATGGTCTCTTGCGAGAATTTCGAAATGACTTCGCTCATAATCGAAACGATCCTTTGAGAGTTCTTGCCAATTCTATCAGATAGTCCGCCGACGCCTATCGCTTGAGGGACACCATGCGGATCAGTGTCCAGAGGCATCGAAATGGAGGATACTTCCGGGCTCGGACTGTTTGGAACAAATGAGTATCCGACGTGCCGAACCCAGTCGACCCGGCGCATGACTTCTTCGACTGACACGTGCTCGCTCTTGTTGAGCTCATAATAATTTGTGTAGCGACACAATTTATCGATGTCCCGGTTCTTCATCTTGGACATCATTGCCAAACCGGAGGACGAGTTCACCATGGTCCTCATAGTTCCCACGGGCGGCGCGAGTTTGAACTCATGGTTCGGCGTTAACAGGACGTTGTATTGCACGAACAAGTCATTCTGCGCTGCAACCGCAACAGTCTCGTCAGTTCGCGCCTGCAACTCTTCTGCGAGCCGACGATACGCACCTGAGGAGTGAATATATCCCGAAATCCAGTTCCCAAGTTTAGCCACGAGCGGTGTTGGAAAATAGGTTCGAGATTTGCGATGATAATTCAGGTACCCCATCAGGACCATGCTTTTGAGGAGGTTTGTTGTGCTCGATTGCGGATATTCCAACGCGGCATAGACCTCCTGCAAACGCAGGGGGCGACGTTCGTCGGCAAACAATTCAAGCACTTCGAACGTACGCATTGTCGACTTCACAACGCGCCTTTTCATGAACCTCTCCTAATATGATCGGGCCTTGAGCCGGGAATTTTTACACGAGTATCGATGGAACACCAAACTCAGCCCTGCGGGTTGTCCGTGGCACCAATGGCGATCTGGAGTGCCTCTCGATAGTTCCCTTTACCGCTCGCATGACGCGGAAGCTCCGTGCATTGAATAAACGTCTTCGGCACTTTGTAATTTGCCAGTTCGCGTCTGAGCGCCTCCCGGATCACAGTATGGTCCTGGGGGTGTGTGCAGACCATCAATGCCGTGACTGCCTTGCCCCAAACCGTATCCGGAACGCCGACAACCATGGCATCGTCGACCCCCGGCACGCGTTTCAGCGCTTCTTCAACTTCCTCCACAAACACTTTTTCACCGCCGGTGTTTATGCACATGTTCCCGCGTCCGATCAGCTTCAATCGCCCATCTTTATCTCGTTCGGCCATGTCGCCAGGTATCGCATATGTCGTGCCCTCGATCTCTCGATAGGTGGCGGCGGTCTTTTCCGGATCACCGAAATAACCGAGCGCGAACGGAGGTCGGCGCGCGAGCCAGCCTGTGCCCGGCTCATTTTCCTCGAGTATTCGGTCTGTATCTTCCTCAATCAATACCGTTTGCCGACCCGGTTCAAAACAACCGGTTGGCGTATGAGAGCACTGGGTCGTGATAGCATAACCAAAGCCGGAGGCCTCAGAGGCCCCCAAAATGTCAACCAGCGTCAGCTGCGGAATGGCTGAGATCAGAGCTTGTTTGACTTCCTCGCTCCACATCAGCCCTGCCGATGAAATCACTTTCAACGCGCTGAGATCCCAACGGCCAGGATTATCCTGCAGAGCCCGCACCATCGGGCGGGCAAAAACATCGCCAACAATCAGAATGCGAGTTGCTTGTGAGCGCTCCGCCTCGCTCCAGAGTTCAATTGCGTCAAAGGTTTCGCTCTGAAGCAGGACAACCGAACCGCCAATGATGAGCTCGGCCATAGAGCTGTTTAAACCTGCGCCATGCATTAAGGGGCAGGCCGGGATGACGCGCCCCGGTGTTCGGTTTGCTTCAACGAAAGCGATATGATCACTCATATCATTCATCTTGGTCTTCACCGTTGGCGCTTCCATCTGCACCACTCGGGCATCACCAGCGCGCCAAATCACACCCTTGGGTCGACCTGTTGTTCCGCCCGTATAAAGCAAATACCCATCTTCAGGTGACCGTTCAATGTCCAGCGGGGATCCGTCTCCCGTTTTGACTATGTTTTCATACTCACCGTCATGATCGATCTGGACATTGATGCTCAGCGGGTCGAGCCTGTCGAACAAAGGTGCGACAGTCTCGGCAAATTCGGCTTGATAGAACAGGCCCTTAGCCGCGCAGTCATCGAGGACGTATTCAATTTCGTCTCGCGTGTAGCGATAATTGATGTTGACGTGCATCAGGCGCGCTTTGAACGCTGCGCAGGCAATTTCGATAAACTGTGGAATGTTACGCGCCATGATGGCAATTCTGTCGCCTGGCTTTGCTCCAGCTTCCAGCATTGATCTGGCCAACCGGTTGGTTCGCTCATCAAAGTCGCGCCAACTGGTGACCTGATCGCCGTGGATCAACGCTGGTCGATCAGGCGGGACGACACGCGCTGTCGCATCCAGTAAGTCACCGAAATTCCAGTTTCCTGCGCAGTCCATCGTTCGCTCGCCTTAGCGCCCCTTGAACACAGGTGCCCTTTTCTCGACGAACGCGGCGACGGCTTCTGCGGCGTCGTGGGAGGTGGCGAGCTTGGCTGTATTGCCCTGTTCATAGAGGTATCCGTCCCGCAAGGTCATATTCTCAATCGTCCGCATACTGTCCTTGGCGAGTGCCGTGGCTAGGGGGCTTTTCGAGGCAATGTTACGCGCCATCTCCATCGAATAGTTCATCAACTCGTCCGCGGGTAAACAGGCTTCGATCACGCCGCGTCGATAGAGCTCCTCGGCTGGCGCACGATAGCCGGTCAGCATCATCCGTCTGGCGAGAGAGTGAGGCAGGATGCGGGCTGCGTGCTTGCCGCCGCCCATCAATCCGACATCGACCTCGGGCAAGCCAAACACCGCTTTCTCAGAAGCGATAATGATATCGCAAGAGGCAACCAGACCGAGGCCTGCCCCTAATGCTGGACCGTTCACGGCAGCAATGGTCGGTTTCTTATTGTCCATGATAGAATAGGCAACTTCACGAACTTTTCTATTGCGATTCCACCGCGCGCCCGGCGCGGACAAGTCGACACGGTTTTTCAAATCGGCCCCCGCGGAGAAACAGCGGCCGGCACCTGTCAGGACAGCGACACGCACATCGTCGCGGTCATTAAATGTATCAAAGACATTGGTCAGCTCTTCGATCAGCTCCAAGGGCTGCGAGTTCACAGGTGGATTGTCCATCGTCACCAATGCCACGAAATCTTTCACGTCGAGTTTCACTAAGCTCATTTTGCTTTCTCACTTGTGTCTGATGCACGGTCGCGCATTCAGCAGGGGCATCCTTTCAGCGAGCACAGGCAGGACGCAGTGGCCCTCTCTTCGCCCTATTCTGGGCAGTGCATTCTCGGCGGCGGGCATGTTACACAGCGCCGCTTCTGCAACATTCGTCATCGCTGCACCGGAGAGTCAAACAAGCGCAAAGCCGGCGCACACGTATCACATATGAGATACTCGAAAACCGGTCTCGCCATTGTGGTCTTCCGAGACTTACTGATGCTGCAGAGTATCGGACAGGACACCAAAAAAATGCCCGAACGGCTTCAAGGGAAAGTCGCGATCGTTACCGGCGCCTCTCGGGGGTTGGGACGACAGATTGCTGAGACCTTTATCGGCGAAGGCGCCCGAGTCTCTCTGATCGACCTGAAACAGAAATGGGTGGAGGCGGTCGCTGAAGAATTGGACGCCGATGGGCAATCCTGCCTTGGTCTCGCTGCTGACGTCTCAGACCGCGAGGCGATCACGCGGGCGATCGACATGACGGCGGAGAAATTCGGTCAAGTGACCACTCTGGTCAATAATGCGATGTGGAACAGGTATGAGCCGATCAAAGACATTGAGCAGGACACGTTCGACCGGATGATCGGCGTCGGCCTCGGAGGCATCGTCTGGGGGATTCAGGCTGCTTCGAAACATATGGCTGCTCAAGGGGGCTCGATTATCAATATCGGCTCTATGGCTGGCCGTTTAGGCAGCCCGAATGCGCTATTATATGCGGGTGTGAAATCTGGGGTTGATGGCCTGACACGCGCCGCCTCGGTCGAACTCGGGCACCTTGGCATTCGGGTCAATGCGATCGCACCGTCGACGGTTACGACCGAAGGGGTGAAAGCCATTCTGACGGAAGAGCTCATCGCCAAACGTCTCGGCAGAACGCCGCTGGGTCGCCTTGGGGCACCAACAGATATTGCAGACGCCGCGCTATGGCTGGCCAGCGATGAGTCGGCATTTGTTACCGGTCAGAGCATCGCCGTGGATGGCGGATTGGGACATGCATTGATGTAGCCCCGGCGCTCAGTAATACGTCTCCAAGGCAGATACATCAAAAGCGCTGAGTTCATCGGTTCGACCGTGCCGGATTTTTGTCGCCCAATAGGGGTCATTCAATACCGCGCGTCCGATTGCGACGAGATCAAATTCATCCTTTTCCAAGCGCTCAAGCAGTCGATCAAGACTGGAGGGTTGGGACGTTTCTCCCTGCCAGTTCCCCATATAGTCGCCGTTCAGTCCAACCGACCCGACGGTGATCACGGGCGCGTGGGTGACCCGTCTTGTCCATCCAGCGAGGTTCAGCGAGCTGCCTTCGAACTCGGGCTCCCAGAAGCGTCTCTGGGAAGCGTGAAACATATCAACGCCGGCTTCAACAAGCGGGCCAAGCAACTCTTCCAATTCTCCGGGCGTCTGAGCGAGCCTAGCGCTATAGTCCTGCTGCTTGAACTGCGAGAAACGAAAGATGAACGGAAAGGTTTTGGGGATCTTGGTGCGTATCGCGTTGACGACTTCGACCGCAAATCGCGTGCGGTCTTTGACAGTGGCCCCGCCATACTTGTCGGCTCGGAGATTGGTCTCTTTCCAGAAATACTGGTCAATCAAGTATCCGTGGGCTCCATGGACTTCAACCGCGTCGAAGCCGAGGGCTACGGCTGTCTCAGCTGCTCTCGCATAGGCGTCGATCGTGTCGGCGATGTCCTCTTCACTCATGGCGTGTCCGCAAGGCTCGCGGGGACCGCGCAATCCGGACGGGCTCTCAATGCTCTCATCATCACTCTGCCAGGCTGACTTTCGACCCGCAAACGCGCCAACATGCCAGAGCTGTACCGCAATCTTCGCCCCGGCCGTATGAACGGCGTCAACCACGCGCTTCCAGCCGAGGAGGGCCGCCTCTCCAAATAGATGTGGCACGTTTGGGTCGTCTAACGAACGCGGTCGGTCAATCGCGGTCCCTTCGGTGATGATCAGTCCCATGCCCCCAACCGCACGGCGCTCATAATAGGCGGCCACGCGTTGGTCGGGCACGCCAGAAGGAGATTGGGAACGGGTCATCGGCGCCATCACGAGACGGTTGTTCAAATCCAGTCCGGCGATACGACACGGACCGAAGAGCTTCGACAATGCAGAACTGGTCATCTCAGTGCGCCGTCCAACCGCCATCAATCACCAGCTCTGTGCCGGTCACAAAGCTCGCCTCGTCGGAGGCAAGATAGACGACCCCCATGGCAATATCCTGGGGCTGACCGAGTCGTCCGATGGGGTGGTGCGCTGCCATCAGGTCCTGGGCTTCTTTCAGCGTGCTCGCCGGAACCACGCCTTCATCAACCCGGTATTGCAGAACATTGTTGAGCATCGGGGTCTCAATGCCGCCCGGATGCACCGAGTTCACCCGGATGTTGTATTTCTTGGACGCATATTCGATGGCAAGGCCCTTCGACATCAACCTGACCGCACCTTTGGAAGTCATATAGGCCAATTGGTCAGCCCGTCCGATCAGGCCGACCACAGAGGAAATATTGACGATGGAAGACGTGCCAACGTCGGCCACATCTCCGGTACGCTTCAATAACGGCAAGAGCGTTTTCGTCCCCAAAAACACGCCTTCGACATTTACCGCCTGGGTTTTCTTCCAATCCTCAAGCTCAATCTCCTGAGACGGGCCAAACAGCTCAATCGCCGCGTTGTTCACCAGAACGTCCAGTCTGCCGTAATCGGCTGACAGAACTTCCCTTTCTCTTTGCCAGGCGCGCTCCTCTGTCACATCAAGTCTACGCGCACAGGCCTCGCCGCCGCGGTCTATGATGGCATCGGCTGTGGTCTGCGCGGCGTCTTGATCTATATCGGTGGCAATGACCAATGCCCCCGCTGCGGCGAGTTCCGTTGCGATGCTCTCGCCAATGCCCCGCCCCGCTCCGGTCACGAGCGCAACTTTTCCTGTCAATCTTCCTTGCAATTTGAACTCCTGAGTTTTTGTCGCCCCAGAAAAAAGGGCGCGCGACTTATGCGGCGCGCCCAGGCAGTGGAGGAAATCGACGCGATTAGTAGTTGAAGCTGAGTTCAGCCCCTACAACGCGCCCTTTATTGAGCGTCGTGAACGTGGAGTTGGGGCTAAAGATTGGCACGATCGTATTGGTACCTTCCGTCACTTCATCCAGAAGGTTGCGGCCGTAGAGTGACAGCGTCCAACGATCGTCCAAAGTCGAAAGCGCCACATTCGCGCTCAAGATATCGGCCGCGCTCAAGATCCCGACATTCACGTCGTCGTAGAACTGGCGATCACGGTGATTGAAGGCCACGTTCGCACGCAGGTTCCCAATTCCAGAGAGTTCCGTGTCGTAAGTCGCTGTCGCGCCATAGGTCCAGGGCGCAAGCCGCGGAAGCCGCAAGTCGGCGTCCTGAGCGTTGACGACCCCGTCGCGATTGAGGTCAAAGAACGCCTCGGTGTACTCATCCTCAAGATACCCGGCTTGTATGCCAAGCGAGAAATCTGGGGTTACGTTGAAGAGCGCTTCCAACTCGAAGCCCCAAATCTCTGCGTCTGCGGCGTTGGCGATTGTTTGGAATGTGATGTTGTTTTCGCCGACAAAGAGGATTTCACGCTGGAGATCATCAATCTCATTGAAAAAGGCGGCAACGTTCACCCGTGCCGTCGTGCCAAAATCACGTTTCGCGCCGATCTCAAAGGACTGCTGTTCTTCCTGATCGAAAGGACCCGGTATCGTGGTGGCATTGTTCCGGAAGTTATAGCCACCGCTACGAAAGCCTTTCGTCCAGAAGCCATAGACAAGCGTGTCATCGTCAGGGGTCCAACGCAGACCAACCTTCGGTGTGACGGCGGACCAGTCCTCTTTGTCGGAGAAGGTTACATTGCATTCAGACGTCGCAAGGCTACATCCACCCGGCACCAGGTCGGCCAGGTCTGCTTCCTTTTCTTCATATGAATATCTGAGGCCGAGATTGATAATGAAATCTTCATTGACCCGCCAGTCAGCGGAGCCAAA
Organism: Henriciella sp.; assembly: GCA_030066975.1. GTDB lineage: Bacteria > Pseudomonadota > Alphaproteobacteria > Caulobacterales > Hyphomonadaceae > Henriciella. The sequence continues at coordinate 478,158 of JASJAO010000001.1, forward strand.
GACTGCCTGAGTTTCATAGGTTTGATCGCCGCCGCCGGTCAATACGATCGCGGCGCCCGCAATCTTTCGATCCTCAATGTAGTGGATATCTTGTGTGAAGTAGTAAGCTCCGACTGTCAGATCTACGGCACCCAGAGTGCCCGAGTAGCGTAACTCATTGCTGAACTGATCTTGATCGGTGAACGTCTCAGCATGAAACCCGAATATCGGAGAGGCATCGATATCTGACAGGGTTGAGGCCTCATATTGGCGCCAGGCGGCGATATTCGTAATCCTGCCATTCCCGAACGGAACGTCCCAATTGGTCTCTGAAACCAGACTGCTCCACTCTGAATTTGCAAATCCAGGTTCATCGATGCGGATATCAAAGTCGCCTAGATCAGCAATGTCACGGTTTTGAGCGACGGTGCCATCACCATCCATCTCTCCCACTTCCGCCTTCAGAATGAACTGCAGGTTCTCATTCGGGGCGAAGTTAAGCGCGGGACGAATAATGGTCGTCTCATTCGCGCCATGCTCTTCGCCGGTGAAATCGTTCTCGAACCAGCCTTCATCATCTGAATGAAATACCGCGAGCTTACCGCTCAGTCTGTCCTCAATCATCGGCCCTGAGATCGATCCACTGGCGATGTATTTCAGGCCAGTCTCGACCGCGACGCGGCCCGTGGCCTCAAACTCATCTCCCGGGGTTGTTGTGTTCAACAAGATTGCGCCGCCGGTCACATTTCGTCCGAACAGGAGCCCCTGAGGGCCGCGCAAAACTTCCACACCTTCAAGGTCAAACGTGTCGAACAAGACGCCGCCACTTACACCCAGATACATACCGTCCACGAACACGCCGACTGTGGGGTCGATGGATGGAACTGAGCTGTTGATGCCAAGCCCGCGAATAGAGAAGTTAGCATAGCCCGGAAAGGTGCCGACATCATCGAGTGACACATTCGGAACACTGTAACCGAGGTCGCCGAGGGCATTGGCCTGCAGATCCTCCAATTGTTCCGTCCCAAACGCGGTTAGCGCTGTTGGAACATCCTGTGCGTCAACCCCAGTCGCGCCTTTGGTGGCCGTGACGGTGATCGTGCTCAGCGTTGTTTCTTCATCTTCAATCTCTTGTGCCGCTGCAACATTGATAAAGGAACTGAGCGCAACGACTGAGGCTGCCAAACACATGCTCGCTTTTGTCATCCGGTTTGAACTGGTTTTCATAATCTTCCTCCCGAAGTATTTTTTGGTAGCGGCCGACCTGAAAGCGCATCGTCACCGGTCTTCGCGGAACTATTGCGTCTTGGTTGCGGTCCTTCGCTCCTGTGGAAGTCTGGCACAGAGGGCGCGGGGCGAGGACTAAAACACGCCAGACTCAAGCGTTTTCACATATATGATTTGCGCTTCAAGAGAGCGGAGTACGCCTGTCAGCGAAGGCGGGGCAGGGGCCCTAAACGCCAAATAACCCTGTCTGCATGGCTCGCTGCCCAGTCGGTGATTTTCGTCACAAATGTGATTTCCGGGGCGTTTCAGCTTTTTTCTTCGCGTGCGGCCCGGCCCCTGAACTAGGCTAGGAAGCATTGAATTGGAGACCCTTCGCCATGTATGGAAACACACCAAGCTCTCGTGAAACCAGAAAACGACTTGACGCTGTCGTCGTTGGCGCCGGGTTTGGCGGAATGTACATGGTTCACAAGCTGCGCGAAATGGGTCTGTCGATCCTGGGAATTGAAGCAGGCAGCGACGTTGGCGGCGTATGGTATTGGAACCGTTATCCGGGCGCCCGCTGCGATTTGATGTGTATCGACTACAGCTACAGCTTCAATGAGGATATCCAGCAAGAGTGGACGTGGAGCGAGCAATTTGCAGCGCAGCCTGAAATCTTGGAGTATGCGAAATTCGTCGCGACGAAACTTAAACTGCGGGAGCATTTCCTATTCGACACACGCGTTGTTCGCGCCAACTGGGATGATGATCAGAACGTCTGGATCATTGAAACTGACAGATCAGAGATTTTCGAGGCCACATACTGCATCATGGCAACCGGACCATTGTCCAAGCCAAAAGACCCGGAAATTCCAGGCCTGGATGAGTTTGAAGGCGAGCTTTATCGCGCGGCCAAGTGGCCTCATACGCCCGTGGATTTTGCTGGCAAACGGGTTGGCCTGATCGGCACAGGCTCGACCGGGATTCAGATCGTTCCGGTGGTCGCCAAGCAAGCCAAAGAGCTTTGTGTCTTTCAAAGGACGCCAAGTTATTCAATGCCGATGCGCAATGATAAACTGGACGCTGACTATGTTGCCGAAATCAAGCGCAACTATGAAGGCCTTCGAGCCGCTGCGCGCAATAGTGCATTGGGTGGCGTCAGGCCATCAACCACCAGACCCTATTTCAGTCTCCCACCGGGTCAGCGCAGAGCTGTTCTGGAGGATTGCTGGAAACAAGGCGGACACGCGGTCCTCGGAGCGTTCAGCGACATTCTTACAAATCCGGAGGCCAACGAACAGGTTGCCGAGTTTGCGCGGGAGAAGATCAGCGAAATCGTCAAGGACCCGGAGACCGCAGAAGCACTCAAACCCCGGGGCTATCCGATATTCGCGCGCCGACCATGCCTCGATTCCGGCTATTATGAGGCCTTTAATGAGCCCCACGTCCGTCTGGTCGACTGTCTGAAGGAGCCGATCGATCGCATTACTGAGACGGGCCTGCAGACACGTGATCAGCACTATGACCTTGATGCCCTAATCCTTGCGACCGGTTATGATGGCTTAACCGGAGCGCTGCTGTCATTTGAGATCACAGGTCGCAATGGCCGTAAGCTGAGCGATAAATGGAAAGATGGTGCACGATCGTATCTCGGCCTTGTGATGGCGGATTTTCCGAACCTGTTTATGATTTGTGGTCCAAACGGTCCGGCAGCGCTCAGCAACATCGTCACTTTGGACGAACAGAATGTGAATTGGATCTGCGACTTGATCACCCACATGCAAGACCATGAATTAGTAACCATGGAGGCGACGCAAAGTGCAGAAGATGCTTGGATGGAGACGGTATTTGAGCTGGCGGGTCGCACGCTGCTCGCGAAAGCCAATACCTGGTATGTCGGGGCGAATGTGGAAGGCAAATCACGCGGGCTCTTCATGTATACAGGCGGCTATCTGAACTATAGCAATGCATGTGAAGCCGCGGCGCGATCTGGCTATTCGGGTCTGTCATTCGCCAAGCAAACGGAGCCCGCTTGAGCTTCTTTATTATCGGCTCAAGAATGTATAGAGTGGATCGGCTGGGAATTTTTCCCCAACGGGGTGACGGGCTCCGAACCGCTCTTGCTCTGTGCCCTCCGGCAGGGGCATCTCCTCGACCCAGTCGTAGACAACTTTTCTGTTGAGAATGCGCCACTCATTGCCGCGTTTGACGAACCAATCGAGGTACCGGCCTTTGAGATCCCATTGCTGCAATTTACCACCAGCCCCCACCTGCCGCTGAAACGCAGAGAAGTAGCTTTCGACGGCTACGCCACCTTCATGGAAATCAAACAAGATGTTGTGAATCTGATGAATGCTTCGATCGACCTGTTCTAGCGCCTGCAACGCCCACGCGATAAACCCTTCGGCGCTGCCCTTGAACGGGCCGTGATCATCACTTCCGTCTGGCCAATAGGCCGAGCGCAGAGCTGTCTCGTCCGCTCTATCTATGCCGCGACAGTATCGGTACAGGCAGTCGCGAATGGCCTCCCGATCAGAAAGCTGGGCTTGGATATCGGGCATTGAACTTCTCCCTGTTATTAATGCTATTGGCCCTCTGCATACACCGACCGGTAGTGATCGATCGAGCCATAGGCGAGGTTGAGCATCATTTGGCGGCGCAGGTGATGGCTAACGATGATCTCATCGCTAAAGCCAATACCACCGTGAAGTTGTACTGCTTGTTGCGTAACGTACAGCCCGCATTGCCCCACTCGGACTTTGGCAGCGCAGACCGCGAGAGGATCAATCGGCTCGGCCCGATCGGCCAACTGCGCTGCGTCGAACACCATGCTTTCGGCTTCTTCACATCCCATCATCATATCGACCATGCGATGCTGCAGAACTTGAAATTTACCGATCGGTTGACCGAACTGTTCCCGTGTTTTCAGATATTCAAGCGTCAGGTCCGCCGCCGCCCGCATTGAACCGCTCGCTTCGGCGAGGTGGGCGCAATTCGCAAGTGCAACCGCAGACTCAATATTGGCAATAGCATTGTCCTGTTCGCCAATCAGGACCGCATTAGTGACCTCTCTAAGGTGTAGCTTGGCATGACGATGCCCATCAATCGCCCGAAACTTCTCGACCTCCAAGCCGGGTGCATCTTTCGGAACAAGAAATAGACTAATACCCAACCTCTCAGAGCTTGCGCCGGATGTTCGCGCTGACACGACAAACCAATCGGCATCTGCACCATCTTCGACATGACACTTTTGGCCATTCAGGACGTAGGTGTCGCCCTTGCGGACGGCTTCCAGCTGAACGTGATGCAAGTGATAACCGCTATCAGCCTCGAAAAATGCCCCGCTAGCCTTTGCCGAGCCGTCACCAATTTTGGCAAGGACAGTCTGCGCGGCGTCTTCGTCGCCCTTCAACAATGCAGGTACAAGAATGCAGGTGGCGACATAAGCACTCGGTATAAGGTGTTTCCCCATAGCCTGCATCAGCGCCATGACTTCTCCGGAGCCTGCGCCGATGCCACCAGCGGCCTCATCGATTGTCAGCATCAGCCAACCCAACTCGGCCATATCGTGCCAAAGTCGGCCAAGCTCGGCCTGCTCGGGATCGGAGAGAAGCTCAGCTCTGCCGAGACAAGCGAACCGCTCCTGACCAAAGCGGTCCGCACTCTGAAAGAGCATGTCCTGTTCATCGGAGAAGAGAAAGTCCATGCTTCGCTTCCCCACCTACAAGCCTAAGGCGCGACGCGCGATGATGTTGTGCTGGATTTCGCTTGTCCCGCCATAGATGGAGGTGACCCGCGAATACAGGGCCCCCTGCAAGGCGTACGGCATGTCTTCATCCAACGGCGAACCGGTCAATGCTCGGAAGTGCGAGGCTTCAGGCCCCAGAGCTTCGACCCACAGCGCCGTTCCGGCTTGCAGCAATTGCGACCACCGCAGTTTTACCATCGAACCCCGAGGCCCGGACTGCGCCCCGCGAGCTGCATCGGCCATAAGACGTCGAACCATGATCTGAAGCGCCCGAACCTCAATCTCAAATTGTGCGAGCTTTGACGCGAATACAGGTCGATCAATCAGCAAAGAAGAGCCGATTTTACGTCGTGATGCAGCGTCCCGAACGGCGGCGACGGTCTGTTGGAGAAAGATTGCAGTCGATGCTGTTACCATCCGCTCTCGATCGAGCAAGACTTTTCCATACTCCCAACCCCGTCCCTCCTCACCAACGAGATTTTCGGCCGGTACTCTCACATTATCTATGAAAAGCTCATTGGTGTGGTGTTTCTCATCCATGGTGCGAATAGGCCTGATACTCAAACCAGGTGACGTCATGTCGATCAGAAACAAAGAGATCCCTTGTTGACGTTTTGCCTCAGTAGACGTCCGCGCCAGCACAAACACATGCGTTGCCACATGCGCATAACTTGTCCAGGTTTTCTGACCGTTCAGCACATAGAAATCGCCGTCGCGGTCCGCGCGTGTTCGTAGTGAGGCGAGGTCCGACCCTGCGCCTGGCTCCGAATAGCCTTGGCACCACCAATGATCGCCATTCAAAATCGGGGGTAGGAACTTTTTCTTCTGCTCGTCACTTCCATACGAAAAAATGATTGGTCCGATCAGTTCCAGGCCCTGATGAAACTGATTGGGCGCATAGGCGTTCGCCGCTTCCCGCCAGAACGTATAGAGCTGCTGCGGCCCCCAGCCAGTGCCGCCATATTCTTTCGGCCAGGTCGGCGCACCCCAACCCCGCGCTGCAAGTTTCTTCTGGTAGGCTATGAGTTCGTCTGGCTCGAGTCTCAGACCGGCGCGCAAGCGCGTGCGCCAATTCTCGGGGATGCCCTCCGAAAAGAACTCACGAACTTCCTCCTTAAAGTCAGGATTAGGATTTGCGGTGGTCAAGTCTGACGCCATCTTTGCCCAATAATCTTAGAGCCAATCATCTTATACGCCGCTCAGCACCCTCAAAATCGAAACGAGATTTGAGGCCAAATTTCGAGGATGTGATATTCAGCACCCGCTGAATCTCGGTTCAGGTCGCCCTCGCGTATCGAGGCCCTGGATCGCCAAGACCCGGCCCGCATTCGTGTCGTTGGACGACAGGCGGGCTCCGGAGTCAGAAATCGTGGTGACAAACATGGTCTCATAGTTCTCGCCGCCAAAACACGGACATGAAGGAAATGGCACCGGTAAGTCTATCTTGCGAAGAAGCCGTCCGTCAGCAGAAAAACACGCAATGGACTGGTCGAGTACCATCGCGACCCATAGGTTGCCAACGACATCAACCGTTGCTCCGTCGGGGGCGCCTCCGAATTCTGTGCAATCTATAAACGTTACTTTGTCGCCGATCTTACCCGTTTGAGCGTCATATCGATATCGGCGGATTTGATGCTCCAAAGAGTCTGAAATGTACAAATAGTCTCCTGAAGGGGAAAAACAGATCGAGTTGGAGATTTGCATCTTATCAATAATCTGGCTCAGAGACTTATCTCCTCCGAGGCTCCAAACCACGGCGTCGCCTCCGCCTTCAAAAGCACCTTCGCCGCAAATGAAGCGACCGGCGGGATCAACCTTGCCATCGTTTAGCCGTATGCCCTGCTTTTGCGGTTTCACCTTCGCCAACAGGCGCGTCGCACCGTCATTCTCGTCAATCGCATAAAAACAATCCTGAAGCGCGCCGATCAGACCTGATTGAGCCAGACCTATACTTCCAACCATTTGCTCGAACTGCCAGACGGAGCGATTGGTGCCATCGCGATGCGCACTGAAAATCTGCCTGCCGAGGCCATCGACCCACCACAGGCAGTGATGTTTGTCGTCCCAAATCGGGCTTTCGCCAAGCCGACAACGGGCTGTCCCGAAATAATCAATCTTTAGCGACATGGTGATACGGCGATCCAGCGAGAGTTGTGATCATAGGCCGAATTCTGAGCGTTTTCGTCGGCTTGGGAAGTCGAGCACCGCCAACGGTCTGCTTATCACACTCGGAATATTTGCCTTAGCACCTCGCCTTCCGACCAGCGTGAACATCTTGCCGCGTGGGCTATTGTCCCGATACGGGATACTAAAGAATGGTCTCAACGCCGGGCGCCATCCCTATCGACCTCTCAGTGTGTCGAATCTGATGATATTCGACCAAAACATCAGTAGACGAGATGAAATTTGCTCACGACGCTGACGAAAAAGTTGTTTTTCGCGAAGAAAATGTGACATGGAGATGAACAGGCATACATAGTATCGCAGCGAATGTGCTGTGGAACGATTGCTGGCGATAAGGGCTGACAATGCAAGCAAGAACCCCGAACGCGAACAGTATCGAGTTCAATTGCGGTGGCTTTGAAACTCTAAGCGAGGCGTTAGACTATGCTGCGACCGGCGTAACCGGCCTAAACTTCTATTCCGTGCGTGGAGAGCTCGAATATGTGCTTACGTATGCAGAGCTTCAGGCGCGCGCGACTGAAATGGCAGCCCGATTGTCGACTGAGACCGAACCTGGCGATCTGATCGGTCTCATTGCGGAAACAAGTCCGGATTTCGCGATTATGTTTTTTGCCTGCCAGTATGCGGGTGTCTTGCCGGTGCCAGTCTCTGTGCCTGTAACGCTGGGCAGCAACGAATTCTACAAGGATCAGCTCAAGCGCATTTGCGAAACCGCCAATCTGCATTGCCTGCTCGCGCCTAAATCGATCTTGAGTGTCGCACAAGATGCGCTTGAGCACACCCAAATCCAGGTCGGAAATCTTGATGGGTCGGATTTGTCGCGCGAGACCTCCCCGCTGCGCCCATTTGCAGCCGATGGCATGTGTTACATCCAGTTCTCTTCTGGAAGCACAAGCTCGCCCAAGGGCATTGTCGGCAGTCAGAAAAGCGTGACTACGAATTGCCGTGCCATTCAGCTGGGGCTCGAAGCCCGAGCCGGAGATCGTATCTCGTCGTGGCTGCCACTTTACCACGATATGGGACTGATCGGTCAGTTCCTCGCGCCAATGATGGCTCAGCTGTCGGTCGACTATATTGACTCAAAATCCTTTGCGCGCAGACCGTCAACCTGGTTGAAACTGATCAGTGAGAACAAGGCCACGCATTCCTACAGCCCAAGTTTTGGCTATGAAATCAGCGCAAAGCGTTGGCGTGGAGGGGAGCTTGATCTCTCCAGCTGGCGCGTGGCGGGCATCGGCGGTGACATGGTTCGCGAAGAAGCGCTTAAAAAGTTTGCCGATGTGTTCCGCGAGCACGGCTTTTGCGAAAAAGCGTTCGTGCCAAGCTATGGTCTTGCCGAAGCGACTGTGGCGGTGTCTTTCAGCCCCTTGCGGACAGGCTTTCAAGTCGACGTCATCAACTCCGATATCATGCGGTCTCAACAAAAGGCTGTCCCGGCGGACACATCGACTGAAGACCGCAATCGGCGGGCTTTGATCGCGTGCGGACAAGCGATCCCCGGACACGAGATGAAAATATGTGATGATGACGGGAACGAAGTCGAAGAGCGTGTCGTCGGTCGCATCATGTTTCGCGGTGACAGTGTCTCGCCAGGGATTTTGGATCGCGACGCTGGTATTCTGCCACTGACCGATAAGGACGGTTGGCTGGACACAGGCGATCTTGGCTATTGGCTAAACGGTCAGCTTGTCATCACGGGGCGTCACAAAGACCTCATCCTGTGGAATGGACGAAACATCTGGCCACAGGATATCGAGTGGACCGCTGAACATGCCGGTGGCCGTCATATTCCAAAGTCAGCAGCGTTTAAGCTATCCGATGATGACGGCAACGGACACATTTACCTGCTGGCGGAGTGTAAAGCCCGCAGACCTGAGCAACGTGAAGAGCTGATGTCTGAAATCACCGCAAACGTAAGACAGACAGTAGGGGCACCGATCGAAGTGATTTTCGTTCCCACCCGCAGTTTGATTATGACATCTTCGGGAAAACTGAGCCGGATGCGGACCCGGCAGAAGTTTATTTCTGGAGCGTTCGAACTCGAACACGCCAACTCTGAACTCGTTTAATGCAAGAACCGACCGCGACGTGTCGAGCGGGCGAGGGCGTCGTCGCTGTCACAGGCGCGACAGGCTTTATCGGGTCACACTTACTGTCTCGATTTGACGGGTTTGGTCAGCCAACGCGAGCACTTGTCCGCCACAGACGAAACCGAACGATAAAAGTCCCCGGTTCCACTGAGATAGTACCAGGATCGCTTCAAGACCGCGAGGCTATTTCGGCGCTGCTGGAGGGAGCACACACCTGTATTCATGCGGCGGGGGCGACGACTTCGATTGATGTGAACGGTTTCCACTCGGCCAATGTCATTGGGACCTTCAACATGGCTGCATGCGCGGCGACGACGGGCGTGGATCATTTCATCTATGTGTCTTCACAGGCTGCGCGCGCGCCATGGATTTCAGACTATGCCGCGTCAAAAGCCATCAGCGAAACCGCCCTGGATCCGTTTCGGTCTCATATGAAGATCACCATTATTCGCCCGCCCGCCGTCATCGGTCCGGGTGATCCCATGCTTCAACCGATGTTCGACCTTATGCGCAGCGGCTGGCTGCCAGCGCCGTCAGATCCACGAGATGAGATCCGTGAATTCGCCGTGATCTCAGTTCATGATCTGGTCGATCAAATCGTCGCGTCGGTATATGCTTCTGACAGCGTCACGGAACCGGTTGAGCCTTGCTCGATTTCTGCAACGAGTTGGAACCAGGTTGCTCTAGAAGCCAGCGAGACGCTACAGCACAAGGTTCGATTGCTACCAATCTGGCCAGGCGTTCTGAAGACTATTGGATATCTTGCTGATGGGGTGTCAAAACTCATTCGGCGTCCGTTGCCACTTTCACGCGGGAAAGCGCGAGAGCTGCTGGCTGCAGATTGGACCTATGAACATCCGGTTTCAGATGCCATGAGTTTGCGCGAGATTTTGAGAGAGTGCTTCCCGGATCATTGATCGCGAGTGCACATCCGGTCGAGGAAGTAGAGTGAGCGACAAGTCCAAGATATTTGCAACCATCTGCACGGTGCTGGCAGAGTATATCCCAGAAGGGACTGAGATTACTGGAGATACCAAGATCGTTGCTGATTTGGAGATCGATTCAGTTGATGTTTTCGACCTGATCATGGAAGTTGAAGACGCTTATGATATCAGTATCTCGATGGAACTGATTTCGACCACGCATACTGTGGGCGAACTTGTAGACGTAGTGGATGACTTGATCGGTGCTGACTAAAACCAAAGAGAACAAGCCGTTATTCGACAAATTTGCGGCAATTACCGAGCGTCATGAAGTGGCGAAAATGCTGGGTCAAAGCCCTATTGGTGTGCCTTTTGACAAGATCTTGTCGCCAACTCGGGCGCTGTTTCAGGGGCGAGAAATCACTTTGGTTGGAACCAATAACTATCTTGGTTTGACCTTTAACGAGAACGTTTGTCGCTCGATGATCCAATCGATCGAAACGATGGGCTCGGCGACGACGGGCAGTCGCCAAGCCAACGGGACCTATGGCGATCATGCGAAACTCGAGCAGGAACTCCAGACCTTTTTCGAGATGCAAAGCGCGATCGTCTTCACCACCGGCTACCAAACCAATCTGGGCGCCATAAGTGCGCTTGCGAGTGGGGACGATCATATTTTGATCGACGCTGACAGTCATGCCTGCATCTATGACGCTTGCCGCCTCACCGATGCGGCGACCCACCGGTTCCGGCACAACGACCCTGAGAATTTGAACAGGAGATTGCAGCGCTTGCCGGATACGGGGGCGCGCCTCGTGGTGGTAGAAGGCATGTATTCGATGTTTGGCGATGTCGCTCCGCTGGCAGAGTTGGTGGAAGTTGCACATGCAAACGACGCTATGATTTTTGTTGATGAGGCGCACTCCGTCGGATGTTTCGGAGAAAAGGGAAGAGGGGTCGCCGAAGCCCAAGGCGTGCTCCACGATGTCGACTTCATCTCTGGGACATTCTCAAAGAGCCTCGCCTCTATTGGTGGGTTTTGCGTATCCAGGCATCCTGAGTTTGAGAGCGTTCGCCTCACCAGCCGCGCCTATATGTTCACCGCATCTGGGGCGCCGGCGAATATTGCTGCAGCGCGCGCCGCACTCCGGGAGTTGCAACACATGCCGGAATTGCGCGACGCGTTATGGGCGATGTCGAACAAGCTGCATGGCGGGCTGGCTGACATGGGGTTTGACCTCTGTGCACCGGCGTCTCCTGTTATTGCCGTCAGACGGCCAGACGAGGCCACAGCCGTTCGTGAATGGAACCAGCTTTTTGAACAGGGCGTGTATGTGAACCTTGCCGTTCCCCCTGCCACGCCGGGCGGAACAAGCCTGCTCCGCTTAAGCGTCAGCGCCGCACATTCGGAAGACGAAATCGACCAGGTGCTCGAGGCGTTCTCGAAGCTCAACTGATCTATCTGAACGCGCCTTTCCGGAACAGTCGCCAGGCCAGGACCGGGGCGTGCAGGAGTGGGTATTTGCGCGCATGGTCGCTGACTTCGATTTCAGCCCCGCTATGTGATTTTATCTTCTCAAGCACATAGTCGAGGCCCGCATCGAATGTGAAAAACGCTTTCAGAACGCGAAAAGCGCCCATGGGTTTACCGATCACCCGCCGGGCGATCCAGCGGAGACGGCAAAAGTTACGGCGAAATGTGCCCACGTCCGGAAGCTGGATCGTAGACCCCGATATCCCGGGCGAAAACATCACCTCTGAAAGCTGCTGGTACCGCTCGGTGTGTTTCGCGACGATCTGTTTTGAACGCCCAACAGCGTCTTCAGGTCGAAGCTCTGTTCGATAACTCTCCATAAGACCGCGTTCCCAGATCGCCGTCTTCTCGATGTCGCCCCGCAGGAGTGGCGCCGTTTCTGCCAGGAAATGATGGGTGGCGTGAGCCAGCGTATCCACCAGATCTTCGCGTCGCTTCGGGTCGTTGCAGATTAAGAGCGTTGGTTGTGCAAACCGCGCCCAGAGCATGGATTCGAGCGCCGCTCCGCGCGCTCTGCGCCGAAACGCCGACAGACTGACGATCGAGTACTTGCTACGCAGACGCTCACCATCCGGCCCCTCGGCTTCGCAATAGTGAACGCTCGGCGGCGCGAGGAATGAACCGAGCTGTTTCAGACCAATTCCATGGACGTCCCGGTAGGAGTTCACCAGAACATAGAAGTCGAGCATCTTGCCTGCAGCCTCTCCTGCGCGAAGACTTGAGCCATAAAACAGAAGCGCCTTTTCAACCCCTCCATGTTTGCGGCGAATTTCTGCCACCAGAGCCTCAGCGCGGTCACCAATAGGGCGTTGTTCGCGCTCAATGACGCGCCTGATTGAAGTGAGAACCTGTGCATCGGTCATCGGACAAACTCCCAAGACGGCGAGACCGACACATTGAACGTTTGATCGTCTGGAATTGGCAACGCTTCACCATCCAAAAGAACGGGGCCGTCTGTTCGAAAGGTCATCGCCGAACACCCTTGGCTTGACAAGCCATGGTGTTCCAACCCGTTACGGGCACCGGTCAGAAGCGCTCTCGCGATGCCGAGGCGCATTTGGCGAATAGGCCACGTCGCCTCGGTGTAACCAATCGGTGCCTCACCGCGACCCCAGAACGGACTTAACCGCAGGCTCAACTCTCGAAATGTCGAAAACACAGAAAAAGTCTGTTCGGAGACATTCACTGGCATGCCCTCAGCGAGGGTTGAGAACTCAGAGGGACGCACCACGGGCAGACCGTCTGAGAATTTGGTCGAGTTAGGGAACAGTGCGAGCTGAGCAATGGCACGCGCGATTGAAACCACACCTCGCGTTTTTCCGTGCAGGTTCTGTTGTGTGTAAAGCATCAAGCGCGCCAAGGAGCCCGTCGAGAGCAAAAAACCCAGATAGGGCGTTTTGGTTTCCGAGGTCTCGACCAGTAGCGCTGTATGCATCGTGGACTCGTGAGTTTGGGGATCGCGTTTTCTTTGACCGATGCGCTGCTTCAATGCCTGTGGATCCACGACCTTTACCCCGAGTAACTTATGGGCGAGGTTTGTGCTGCCGCCCGGCAAAACGGCGATGCGCGGCAACGCTAATCCCTGAGACGCGCCTTCGAAGCAAGCCGTGAGTGCGGCGACGACGGTGCCATCCCCACCTTCAACATAAACCGCGTCGCTTTCCTGCGATAATAAAGGTATCAGTGTCTCGCTCAATGGCTTGCTGCCATCGAAGTAGACGACCGGAATGTCTCCAAAGTCGACTGCGACCTGCGACAAGACCGACCCTTTTATACTCACTCTGTGACTTTTGGGATTGATGATGAAGATCGGGTTCTGCGTCATTTGACCCGCTCAAGGCTCAGATTGAGATGAAGACCTAATCCCAGCAGCAATGCGATTGGAAGGCCGATGGCCATAGGCACAGAGACGCCGCCGCCCTCAGCCACCGTCTTTAGAACGCCATCGCATATGAAATACCCAAACCCGATGGCCACCCCGATCATCAATCTTTGATCGCCGGTTTGGCGGCGTCCCAGGGCTTGCATCAGAGGGACTGCGATCAGCAAGAACCCCAGCGCGATAATCGGCATGGTGAGGCGGTCGAAGAACCAAACCAGATAGGCGGTCGAGGGACGCACACCTGAGCCTCTGATCTGCGACAGTTGATACTGGTCAACAAGAGACAGGTTGCGGGGGGAGGTTCCTAGCTTCTGTAATGTTATAGGTGTCTGATCTGTTTGCCATATTCGCGGGGGTGTCACCTCGCCATAGTCCAGACTGGTGCTTTTTGGCGAACTCAGAACCCAAGCCTGGCCTGCAAACCGTGCCTGCTCCGCATAGGTGACGGCTGAGATCTTGCCGCCTCCATCCCGGTGATAGATGACAATATCGGATAGCTCATCGCCGCGGAGACCGCCAATCTCAACGAATGTATTCTCGTCTGCGATCCACAAGGTCCGCGGCTTGCCTGCATCCTCCTCCATAAACGCGTCACCGCCGAGCCAGTTCTCAAGAGCAGATACGGTGCGCGGCAGCGTTTGATCAATCACAACCAGCGATAAGACAGCGACAAACAGAACCGCGGGAACAAGCGCCCGGATCTGCATGAATGGTGAGACGCTCATTGCTACAAATCCGACCAATTCCTGTCTCCGGATAAGGGACAGAAATGTGAGGAGCAAACTGACGAAAAGTGCGAACATGAAAATGCGATCATACAAGGAAGGCAGGCGCAGAAGTGCAAACTTAATGGCGTCTGCTGATGTCGCATCGTCTGGAAGAATATCGGCAGCGCCAATCGAGTCGACGACGCTAAGAAGCGCAAGCAGCGCGAACGTCGTGACGAACCAGCGGGCCAAAAACAGCTTTCCGAAATACCCCCGGACTATTCTCATGGGGAGGATCGTCTGGACTTGTCGGCGCCGTTCAGGAACCGCGGCAAACGGATCGACGGAAGCCCCGAAAGCGGAGGTTGAGCCATCGTCATTGCACTGCGCAGGAAAAGCGCCAATGCGAACACGATCACAACACCAATCACCGTCCAACTGCCGGCCCAGTGTGGGATGGCACCATCCAGAGCGAGCGATTTACCGAGTTCGAGAAATTGTTGGATCGCAATGAGAGTGACAAGCCCGATCAAGATCGCGTTTGATGGAGGATTGCGCCCGTAGCTCAGGCCGAAGGGCACGGCGATCAGGGGCAAAACCAAGATCAGAATGAAACGGGCCAATTGATCATGGATTGAGACCATCGCTTCGATGGGTTCGATGGTCGAGTTCGCAAATTGAGGCGCGGTCGTTGCTGGCGCCCACAACTCCCATAGCGTCAGTTCGCGGACATCCTTTCCGCGCGCTCGGAACTGAGTGAGCGCTTCTGGAGGCCGCCAGTTCAGCTCATCAAACTCAAGTCGAGAACTCAGCGTTTGATCCGGGCGCAAATCAGCGCCCATGCCATTGTCGAGCTGCAACTCATCAATTGACCCGCCATTGCGAACAAGGGCTCCGGACTCCGCTACGATAACGCGTTTGCCCCCATCGGGGTATCTTTCAAGGATGAAGGAACTCTCCAGGGCACCTGTGCTGCGATCGACATTTTCAGTCCAAATGGTCCAATCCTCTGCTTCAACAAACTTGCCCTCAATGAAAACCGTTTCGATGCTGGATTCCGCAATGGAATTGACCAAACCGCGATATTGATAACGCGAAAGCGGTTGCAGGATCGCGGATGTGATCAACAACACGCTCGCCAGTATGATGGCCATGATCATGAAGGGTTTGGAAATCATAAAGAGTGACTTTCCCATGCTCCAAACCGCGACGAGCTCTCCGCTTCGACTGATCCGGCTGACAGTGATCAACACAGCGAGAAAGAAAGCTGCGGGAATGCCGATACCAGCATAGTGCGGGATCAAGTTGGCGAGCATGTAAACGGCTTCGCTTAAATTGCCGGGCGAACGAGAGACAAGGTCTGCAATTCGTAATAACCGCTCCAGCAAGAGAATGCTGACGATGAGCAAAAGTAGCCCGCCAAATACGCGCGTGCATTCGCTGAAAATATATCGCTGGATACGCTGCATACGGACGATTAGCTCACTTTTCGAATGTGTACACCCGTTCATTTTACGACCGCTCAGGATTTCCGCACACGAAAACTTGATTGCGATCTCTGCTTTTTTGCCTACCTATTGCCGCGAGCAGAAGAGATGAAGCTGCATGATCTATCGTTTGTCCAGTTTGGCCCTGATGGCCATGACACAGGCTGCCGTCGCGCAGCCTGAGCTTGATATTCGCGACCATGAAGCGCCGTCGACCTGCATTCCCGAAACAGGGCAGGTACAGGTGACTGTGGAAGGTGTTACGGCGGGCGGTATCCTGGCAGTTGAACTGTATCGCCCCAGCAACCGCGACTTCCTGAAAAAAGAGTCGCGGGTTCATCGGATCCGAGTTGCAGCAGAAGATGGCCCGCAAACGGTTTGCTTTGAGCCGCAACCGCCGGGACAGTATGCGGTGGCAGCTTATCACGACGAGAATGGTAATCGTGATCTCGATCAAAAGTTCAATCGCATGCCGAAAGAGCCGTTCGGGTTGTCGACAAATCCAAAACTTCGATGGGGCATCCCAAAGTTCGAAGATGCAGACTTCGAGGTTCCGTCAGAAGGCGCCGCCATCACCGTTCGACTGCTGAAATAGCGCTTGCCCCTCAGGGCGGCACGATTACTACTAACCTCTATGACGGTGTCAGTAGAACAGGTCAAAAACGCGAGCGATATCAAAACGTTCGTTGAGTTGCCCTATCGCGCTTATCGCGGCGAGCCGCACTGGCGGGCACCGCTCCGCATTGAGCGACGCGAACACTTCGATCCGGCCAAGAACCGCTCGCTCAACCAATTGAAGCCAAGTTACTTTCTCGCGTCGCGGCAGGGGCAAGTGGTTGGACGTATCGCGTCATTTGTGAATCCAATCCATCTGCAAAACCACGATGATCAGACCGGCCATTTCGGATTTTTGGATACGCTTCATGCGCGCGATGACGAAACCGTGGTTGCGCTTCTCCAGGCCGCCGAAAGCGACCTTCGAGCGAAAGGCATGTCGCGCATTGGCGGTCCCTACAATTTTTCAGTGAACGATGAGTGTGGGTTGCTTGTTGATGGGTTTGACACCCCGCCAAGCGTGATGATGCCCTATGGCCGCAGCGACCTGCCTGAGATGCTGGAAGAAGCGGGCTATCTAAAAGCCATGGATATGTACGCGTTTCGCCACCGCATGGGCGATACGTTCTCAACCCCGCCTTTTGTATCGCGCGTCAAGAAACGTTTTGAGACCGATCCAGCCGTGTCGGTGCGTCCTCTCAATATATCTCAACTCTATGAAGACATCGCACTGATTGTTGGCATTTTTAACGATGCTTGGTCAGAAAATTGGGGTTTCCTCCCGATCAGCGACGCAGAAGCCAGATTTCTGGCAGACTCAATGAAGCCCGTTTTGCAATCAGAATCGCTGTGGATCGCCTTTGTCGACGACGAACCTGCAAGCTTCACGCTGATGATCCCAAATTTGAACGAAGCCACATTGGGACTGGATGGTCGGTTACTACCGTTCGGCTGGGCGGCCCTCCTCTATCGCATTAAGGTTGCGGGCGTGAAGTCGGCGCGTATTCCGCTGGCCGGAACGCGCAAGAAGTTTCACAAGACGAGGCGTGGCATGACGGCGACCGTTGGCGCCTGGGAGGCGTGTTTAAGCGCGCAACATGCTAAAGGGGTTCGTGAAGTTGAGTTTTCTTGGGTATTGGAAACGAACAAAGACCTTTTAGGTCTTGCGGACATCTATGATTGCGACCGATACAAAACCTACCGGATCTATGAAAAAGCGCTCTAAAACGCTGGCTCCCGAGCCGCCACGGTCTGTCGAGACATTTGTTTTGGCCGGTGCGCGCGCGACCGGTGATCCGCTCGCTGAGGCGCACGGGGTGTCGTCTAAAGCCCACATAACAGTTGCCGGAACATCAATGATTGGGAGGGTTCTGGATGCCGTGTCCCAAAGCGCACAAGCAGGCGATGTGACCGTCATTGGCTTGCTGGACTATGACAATCTGCAAATAACGGAAGCTTGGCCTTCTGCGCGCTTCGTGGATGGCGAGGACGGTCCGGCAGCAAGCGTCGATCGCGCGCTGGGCGGCACCCCAATGTCTGAGCCTTTTCTTGTCACAACCTGCGATCATGCTTTGCTCACGCCCATGATCGTCGACAAATTCTTACGAGACTCAACCACATCGAACGCTGACCTCACCGTCGCGCTGGCTAGGCGCGCCGATATTGAAGCGCGCTATCCGGACGCGAACCGGACCTATTTGAAGTTTGGTGACGGCGACTATTCAAGCTGCAACCTGTTCTGTCTTCTCACACCTGCTGCGCGAGAGGTCGTGAAGTTTTGGCAGGCGGCGGAGCAAGATCGTAAGCGCCCCTGGCGTATCGCCTGGCGGTTTGGGGTCATACGAGCGTTACGGCTCCTGATCGGTCGCCCCGACCTTGATCAGGTGTTTGCGATCATCTCCGGGCGCCTAGGCGTGAACATCCGACCGGTTGTGCTGCCTTTCGCCGATGCGGCGATTGATGTCGATAAGCCCGAAGACCTTACTCTTGTCGAGCGCGTTCTATCGGAGCGAAGCGTATGAGCTATCCCGCGCCGCCTCAGGCCGATGGCATGGTCGGCAGGATCCTCAAGAATATGGGATTGCTGTTCGGCGGAAAGACATCCGCGGTTCTGATTGGACTGGCCGTGCTGGCTATCGCGGCGCGCGCCCTGACAATTGAAGAGCTTGGTATCCTGCTTCTGCTGTACGCCTTCATCGCGCTGATGACGGGCATCGCGACGTTCAAATCCTGGCAGGCCTTGATCCAATTTGGTGCCCAGCCTGTGGAAACAGGTGATTTGCCCAGATTTCACCGGCTGTTGCGGTTCTTGATCGGGCTCGACATTGCTGCGGCCCTGTTTGCGGCGCTTCTAAGTGTGACCGTCTTTCTGGTCATTCGTGCTCATCTTGGCTTACCGGATGAGATATTCTGGATCGTGATCGCCTACTGCCTGCTCTCGGCCACCAACTTGCGATCAAGTCCGCTCGGCGTGTTGCGCTTGTATGACCGATTTGATCTGATCAGCTTGCATGACCAGGCCGTGCCGATCGTGCGGCTCACCGGCGCGAGTTTGGGCCTGATGTTCGGAGGCGGCCTCACCTGGTTTATTCTTGTATGGATGGCAGCGGCTTTAGCGACCAATCTGCTGATGCCCGCTCTCGCCATTAGAGAACTCGCGCGTCGGGGGGCACTCAACGGACTTTTCTCCAGGCGCCTCACTCTGAAAGCCCCTGAGGCTGGCATCTGGCGCTATGTCTGGATGTCCAATATCGATGCGACGATCAACCTGGTGGATAAACAGATGCCCACCCTTCTGGCCGGGGCGTTGCTGGGCCCTGCCTTCGCGGCGATGTTCAAGATTGCGCGGGACATTTCTGATGTGCTGGGCAAAGGCGCGCGGTTGCTCAATCAGGTTTTGTACCCTGAGCTTGTGCGTTTGATGATCGCCGGCAGCGCCGCCCGTGCCGTTCGGGTCATCATCCATACAAGCGCATATTTGCTCGGCGCCGGGATTGTGCTTGCCGCGCTGATCAACCTATTCGGCCCGCCACTTTTCGCGATTGCACTGACCGATGCATATGAAGGTGTGGCGCCGATCGCCATGATGCTGGTGATCGCTGCCGCTTTGTTGGGAGCAACAATCCCGATCTATTCTGGCCTGTACGCGCTGGGAAGCCCCGGCCAAGCGGCCTTGTCTCGTGCAATTTCGGTTGCCCTAACTCTCATTCTCTTTGTGACGCTTTCGCATGCGACCGGGCAGTCCGGGCCGGGGTGGGCGATGGTTATTGGCGCCGGTGCGGGGCTCGTGCTTGCCAGCACGATCGCGCTCTTGCGGGCTCAGGGCGTGCGCGATGCATCCGGCCAGGCGGATTTCAGCGATCTGGTCAATGACGCCACAAGCTCGCCATCAGCGGATCCAACCGCCAAATCGGGCTGACCAGGCCATCCCCCATCGGTCAAAGTCCAGTTTTCATATGTTACCGGCCCGGCATACCGAGGAATCACGTGATAGTGCACGTTCGGGTCTACCATCATCAGCATCAGATAGTTGATTTTGTCATAGCCAAACTTGGCCGAGAGAACCTGTTCTATGTCCTTGATAACACGGGCCTGTTCGGTAAAAGCCTGCGATGATAGTTTTGAAAACTGTGTCTCAGGCCCGTTCGCGATCAGGACCAGTGCACCCATTGT
This sequence comes from Henriciella sp., assembly GCA_030066975.1. Lineage (GTDB taxonomy): Bacteria > Pseudomonadota > Alphaproteobacteria > Caulobacterales > Hyphomonadaceae > Henriciella. The sequence continues at coordinate 498,128 of JASJAO010000001.1, forward strand.
GCATTGTTTCGGGCGCACAAGCACCGACCAATATTCGTAGGCGGCGATTTGGGTTTCGGGGCCTTTGAATTTCAAAAAAGTGGGATTGTAGTCCGTCATGAGTTGTCCTATTTGCGCGCACCGATTTCAAACGTTCGACGATCTTGCTCGTGAGGAGCGCGCGTCATGAGTGATCCCCAAAGCAATTCAACACATGTTCGACTTGTTGGTGAGCTGCCTGTCAAGCTATGGGGGCTGCCTCTCGATCAATGGCAAAGACGGACCTGGAAAAAGCTTGGAGCGGGCAGCGTATCGCCAAACGGTGAGTTCTGCGTGGGCAGCGATTGGGTCCTGTCTCCCGCGCTGGCCAAACGTTTGCTGGCAACTCCCGGTGCTGCCCTCGTGGTCAAAGAAGAGGGCCTTGATCAAGAACGTGTCGCCGTGGTGCACGCCCCTAAGGAGGCCGCCGACGCGCATGTCGACAAAGTCAATGTTCGCAATCCGGACTGGGAGGCGCTCAAGAAGGCCGGCCTGTCACCGGGCTATATGGAAGATTTTGTCGGCGATTATGACAAAGCGCTGCGCAAGCGCGAGGCGCCCTACGCCTTATCGTTGTTTCAGAACACGCCAGCTCAGGTCGAACGCCGCCTGTTTAAAGGCGCCTATAAAGGTGTAACCGATCTCGTCACCAAATATGCCTGGCCTGAACCTGCGCTGCATGTGACACGGCTTTGCGCGAACCTGCGCCTGACGCCAAACATGGTCACGACGGCCAGTCTGGCTTTGGTCTGTCTGGCCTTCTACTATTTCTGGGTTGGGGCCTGGATTCCGGGCATCCTCGCAGGCTGGGCGATGACGTTTCTGGATACGGTCGATGGCAAGCTGGCCCGCACAACTATGACCTATTCGGCCTGGGGCAACATTTACGATCATGGTATTGATCTCATCCATCCGCCCTTCTGGTATTGGGCCATCTATACCGGCCTGATCGCCACAGGTGACGCTCATCCATGGCTCATGCCGGCGCTTGCGATCATCTTGGTTGGCTACGTTGTGGGCCGGGTCACTGAAGGGATTTTCATGCGCGTTTACGGGTTCCATATCCATGTCTGGCGACCGGTGGATGCGTTCATGCGAGAGATCACGGCCCGGCGTAACCCGAACCTCCTCTTGTTCATGATCCTCACTTTGTTCGGCGCACCGCTTTGGGGCTTTATGCTTATTGCGGTCTGGACGGTCATCTGCGTACCCTTCCATATTGTTCGTTTGCTTCAGGCGGTCGCGAGCAAAACGCCGATCACCTCATTTATGGACGCGTAGAGACGTGCCCGGAACCGCGTTCTTCGATATGGATCGAACCCTGACACGATCAGGCACCTGGTCGCGCTACCTCTTCTCAGTGAACAAGAAACGTCCGTTCTTTTATCTGAGATTGCCACTTCTCGCCGCGCATGCTGTCGCATACAAACTTGGTCTTGTGTCTCGCCAATCTGTCAAGGAACAGGGTCTGAAAACGCTCACCTGGGCGGGCCGCGCGGACTTGGAGCGCGCAGCCGAACGGTTTGCAGATCGCGAGATCCGTTCCGGTTTGCGACGTCAGGCCTTGGCGGTTCTGGAGAGACACAGGGCAGCAGGTGATACGCTGGTAATGGCGACAGCCGCGGCTGAGCTCGTCGCGCGTCCGATTGGAGATCAGCTTGGAATGGATGTTGTGATTTGCACCGAGTTGGAATGGTCCAAGGACAATCGGTTGACCGGCAAACTCGCGGGCGCAAATTGTTATGGGCGCGAGAAACTGGATCGAATTCGCACCGCGAATGCAGAACATGATTTTGCCGGGCCGACCGTCGGCTATAGCGACCATCTCTCAGATCTTCCGTTTCTGGAGTGGGTGGACAAGGGAGTTGCTGTAAATCCGTCTCGCGGACTGGCGCAGATTGCTGATAAGGCTGGTCTTCGCATTGAGGACTGGGAAGCAGACAATATGGGTAGTGAAAACGCATGAGAGCGATCATTCTGGCAGCCGGACGTGGCTCGCGCCTTTTGCCCCTGACTGAGAACTTACCGAAATGCCTGTTGCCGGTTGGCGCTTCAACCGTGCTGAGCCATCAGCTCGATACGCTCGAACGCGCAGGCGTGGAGGAGGCGATCGTTATCACCGGTTTCATGGCGGGTAGCGTCGAGGCTGAAGTGGCGGACCGGACCGGCCCGATGCGCGTCCAAACTCTGTTCAATCCGTTTTTCCAAGTGGCGGACAATCTGGCGAGTTGCTGGATGGCGCGAGACTTCATGGATGATGACTTCTTGTTGATCAATGGGGACACGCTCATCGAACAATCATTGGCAGAACGCGTTGTTCAGAGCCCTGCCAACGACATTCAGGTAACCATCGACAAGAAGGCATCCTACGACTCTGATGATATGAAAGTGAGCCTGAACGGAGCCGCCCTTACGGCCATCGGGAAAACGCTCAAAGCCGAAGAGACGCATGGTGAATCGATAGGTTTTCTGAGATTCATGCAAGATGGCCCTCGGCTGTTTCAGGACAAACTCCATCAAATGATGCGAACCGGTGATGGCGTGCAGGCCTGGTTCCTGAGCGCCATCGATGCCCTGGCGAAAACCGATACGGCCGTCATGACATTATCGATCGAAGGCATGACCTGGGCTGAACTCGATACGATGGATGACTATGCCGCGATTAAAACCATTTTTGGTTAGGCCCATATTGCGTCATAGACTTGGTTTGCGTTTGACGCGCGTCTGACGGCGTTCACGGAGTTCGTGCCCATGCTCTGGGATTTCAACAAGGATGAATTGGGCGCTGACATCAGCGCCGACGTCTGCGTTGTGGGCGCGGGGGTTGCCGGTCAAACCCTGGCGATGCGTCTTGCCAGCGAAGGGCGAAGCGTCATCTTGGTCGAGAGTGGAGGGCTTGAGTTCAATTCCGGAACACAGGCTTTGTCTGATGGCGATGTCAGCGGCGAGCCTTACTATGACTTGATTTCGTCACGGCTTCGCTTGTTCGGTGGCACCGCTGCGATCTGGGGAGGGCGTTGCGCCGAGCTGGATCCGATTGATTTCGAGAGAAGGGACTTTGTGCCCCATAGCGGGTGGCCGATCGAGAAGGCGGACCTCGAGCCCTATTACAAACGCGCCTACGCTTTGCTTGGGATCGATCAACCGAACGCAAAGCCACCTCTTCGCTCCACAAGCGTCGATATGAAAGGCTTTGCCCCGGATCGCCTTGAAACTGGCTTCTGGAGGTTCGATGAGGATGGCGAGAGGTTTACCAACACATCCCGCGGCAACCTCTCGGATGTGGATATTCTCCTCAATGCCAACATGACCGAGATGGACGTCGCTGAAACCGGCGAAGTCAAAGCCATCACCGTGTCGAGTTCAACTGGAAAGCGGACCAAAATCCTCGCTCGGAATTACGTGCTTGCCGCCGGCGCCATTGAGACGGTCCGGCTCTTGATGGGCAGCGTCCCTCAGCGCCCGAACGGATTTGGAAATGCCAGGGATCTTCTCGGCAGATACTTTATGGAGCATCCACATGCGCGCGGCGGCGAAATTGTTTCGGAAAAACTGGCAACCTCGCTGCGGGCTTTGCCTCGGATGCAACGCGCCCAAGGCCGCCGGTTCGCGGCTTATGTCAGGCTGTCTGAGGCCGAGCAGAGGCGCCAGGGCGTCTTGAACAGTTCTCTCAGCCTGGCCCCTCGCCGGCATGAGGGTGATTCCCCGGAACTGGTCAGAGCGTTGAAAGAGAAATTGAAACACGATTTGCCGAGCACACGGTTCTGGCGGACGAGTTATAAGCGGCTGAAAAACCTGTCCACGATGGCGCGGGAGCAGGTCGATCCATGGGCCTCCGTATGGGCAGTTAAACAGCCGGGCAGTCAGCGCGGCCTATATGCCGTCATTCGCGCCGAGCAAGCGCCCAACCCAGAAAGCCGCATTATTCTAAGCTCGCGCAAAGACAGGTATGGCACGCCCCTGGCCGAGCTGAACTGGCAGTTTTCCGAGCTTGATAAGCGCAGCGTGAAAGCACTCATGACGACGCTCAAAAGTGAATATCAGAGACTGGGCTGGGGCGATGTCCAGCTGGCAGACTGGCTGGATGATCCTTCAACCCGTTGGGCGTTCGATCCGCTGATCTCGTCGCACCCGATCGGGGGCTATCATCACATGGGCGGCACCCGCATGGCCGAAGACCCGGCGCTTGGCGTGGTTGATGCGAACAGTCGATTGTTTGAGAGCCCAAACCTTTACATTGCCAGCAGCAGCGTCTTCCCGACCGGCGGTTGGGCCAACCCAACCCTAACGATCATCGCACTCGCCGAACGCCTCGCAGATCATCTCCTGAAGACGTGATAGTCGCACAGATCGCTCAAGTTTCGGGCAGGCCGGGCCCATCTCGGTTAGGCTAGCGTCCGCTTTTTGACCAAGCATTATGCAAAAATGTCACGCCTTAGCCAAAACCAAAGAGAGGGCCTTGGCAGCTTCGGAAGTTCTGAACTAGGCTATCGGTTCAAATCTAAGGACTGACTGTGATCGGATACATGCCACTCGCCCAAGTCTTCGGACGCACATCAGCTGATTTTCAGCTGAGCGAGTGGTTTGACGAATAGCCCGCCCCTCTTTTGGAGGACGGGCCGAGTTTGCGATCCGTAACGGGTAATCCACACAACACCCATGCCCATTTCTGATCGTCTGGCCTGATAAGGCAGCGTCCGCGCTGCGCGATCTATTTCAGGACACTTCTAGATATGACAATTCAACACAATGACGTGCGCGGCGTTCTCGCGCTGCTGATCGGTGGCACTCTACTTTCCCCTGTAGCTCTGGCTCAGGACACAACGGCGCCAGAAGTCGATGACCCAGTTTCGATCATCGACAGCGACGAAGAAGAAACGGTCACTCTGGACCGGGTGGTTACAACCGGTACACGCATCAAAGGCCTCGCTGAAGATGGCGCGGTCCAGGCGTTTACGATTGATCGGACCGAACTTGATGAGAGCGGCGCGCTGTCGGTCATCGAAGTGCTGCAGGACCTGCCCACGACAGGTGGCGGGCGCGGAACGTTCTCAACGTCAACCGCGGGTGCCTTATCTGGGGACACGCCGCCGGGGTCAGCGTCGGTGTCATTGCGCGGGCTTGGCGCCAGCTCAACGCTGACTCTGATCAATGGCCGACGGGCCAGTGTCGCATCATTTGCCTCTGGCCAGGAGAATTTTGTTGACGTCAATGCCATCCCGCTGGCGGCCTTGGACCGGGTTGATGTGCTGCCGAGCGGCGCCTCAGCGGTGTACGGCGCCGATGCCGTTGCTGGTGTTGTCAACTATATCCTGCGCGATGATTTCAACGGATTTGAGGTTCAGAGCTCATACGGAAACTCCACCGCGGACACGGATGAAGGCAAGTTCAACCTGAATGCCATTTGGGGCAGGAGCACTGATCGCCACTCGCTCATGCTTGTCGGCGATTACTATAGTCGCAACGCCCTCTACGATCGCGACCGCGAGGAAACAGCCGACTCAGTGCGGCCAAGCCAGCAAGGCATCTATCCGAGCTTCAACGATCTTGAATTCATGTTCTACGACCAGACCGAAGAGCCACAGGACGGCGGTTGTCCTGAGGATGATTTTGTCTTCGATCCAGATGGATTTGGCGAGTTTTGTGAGGTCAACACCAACGCCTTCACCGCGACCAATGATGAACTGGAAAGCATCAACCTGGTCGGTGCCTATAAATTCTATGTCTCTGATCAACTCACCTGGTTCAACGATGCCATGTATTCTTACACCGAGAGTAAAGGCACTTCATCCCCGGCCAATTTTTCACGCACGCCTGTGAATCCGGAGAATCCGTTTTTCCCCCAACCCCTCATCGACGATATCGTTGAGGAAGCCAATTTCGACAATCCGGGTGTCGTGTATGAAGACTTCTTTGGGTTCCCGATCTTTGCCTGGGGAAAGGTCCCTGAGCCGCGTGCGGTTGAGGTTGAGAGCGAGACCCTGCGCCTGACCAGCGGCCTGACCTTTGAGGCCGATAATGGCTGGACCTATGAAACGGCATTTGTCTATGGCCGCAATGAGCAGACCCAGCGTGGTATTTCGGGGCTCTATAAGCGCCAGGAGTTTGAAGATACTTTGCTCGGCAATGCCTGTAGTGATGGCACAACGGTTGACGCGCTTGCTGGTGAGAGCTGTGAAGACAATGGTAGCACGACCCTCTGGTACAATCCGTTCGGGGGACAGACAGACCAGGATCAGGCGGTTCTGGATCACATTGAGACCGAAGCCGAGCGGAACGGCACTTCGCAGCTATTCTCAGCCGACGTGTCGGCGTCCGGCGATGTTTTTGAATGGAATGGCCGCACAATCCAGGCGGCCTTTGGCGCAGAGTTTCGGGCCGAAGACCTGGAAGACACGCCTTCGGAAGACGCTGTTGCGACAGAAGCTGACTCTGGTCCGATCCTTGGTTTCTCATCCACCAGTGTTGACGCTGAGCGCACACAGTGGGCCGCCTTCGCTGAATTCTATATCCCAGTGACGGACCAGTTGGACATCCAGCTTGCCGGGCGTTTTGATTCAGACGAGAACTATGGTGAAGACTTCAATCCAAAGATCGCTTTTCGTTATGAGCCAGTTGAACAGTTTGTCCTTCGCGGCAACTGGTCGACCTCGTTCCGGGCACCGTCGCTGGCGCAAACTGGCGCAGGCGTGCGCCTGACCAGTGATCGGGTCGATTGTGTCGCTGTTCCAGAGGCCTGTGGCGGCGATGCAGACGCTTCTGGGCGCTCGCTCCTCTCAGAAGAGGTTGGCAATCCCGATCTTGAGGCGGAAGAAGCGGAAACCTGGACCGTTGGTGCGGTGTTCAAGCCAACCCGGGATTTCGAGTTCTCTCTGGACTATTGGAATATTTATCACGAGAATCTGGTGGGTGTGAACGAGGATGACTTCATCCGCCGCGCGCTGGCCGGTGAGTTCGCGGTCGTGGGCGAAGGGGAGTTGGCGACCGGGCAGGCCGGTGTCGAAGTCCGAGATGGCTTCGTGACCGATGCGCACTTCCTGTTGACTAATCTTGGCTATCAGGAGACCAGCGGGCTCGATGCCATGATGACTTCGTATTTCGATCTTGGGGCACGCGGAGACCTCAGCTTTACCCTGGATGCGGCCTATCTGCTTGAATATGAAACGCAGGCGAGCCCGGACGCTGAGATCATCGACGAGGCCGGAGAGTTTACTTATCCGGAACTGCAGCTCTCAAGCCGCTTGCGGTGGGTCAACGGGCCGTGGAGAACGTCCCTCTCGGCCCAATACACCTCAAGCTATAAGGATGATCCAACCCCGCGCACGCTCAATGCCGCCATTGATAGCGGATTGGTCCCGGCAGATTATGAGGATGTCGAAGACTGGCTGACCTTCGATGCCTCGATCTCTTATGACTATGCCGAGAACAGTTTCATCCAGCTCAATATTGACAATCTGTTCGACGAAGACGCCCCGCTGGCGCTGGGCACCTCGGCGAATGTCGACTTCTACAATCACAACACGCTGGGCCGGTTTATCACCGTGCGGGTGGGGCATGCCTTTTAGGCGACCCCGATCTTGAACCGCTATTTGTCCCTTCCGGCTAGCGAGCTTTGACCTAAGCTCAAGCTGGCCGGAGGGTGACCTATGGCGATCGTTCGAACGGCTTGCAGGGAGGCTGCGGTGATACCAGACGCACAGGCAACAGACACAACCACGTCGAAAGGGCTTAAAACCCCCGACACGTTCATTATTCTGTTTTTCGTCGCGGTGGCGGCTTGGCTGGCGACATGGCTGATCCCGGCGGGCCGGTTTGTCAGCGAAGATGGCAGCTTTGACATCAGCAGTTTCGAATATGTCGGCCGCGAGAGCGTTGGCATGTTCGGTACCGGCGACGATGTCGGCTTTCTGAACTTCCTGTTTGAGGGCCTGATCTCGGGCAGCCGCTACGCCCCGACCATCGCCCTGATGGGGCTATTGCTGATCATTGGCGGGGCGTTTGGCATCATCATGCGAACCGGCGCGATGGAAGGCGCATTATCTCGCCTGATCTCCAGACCAAGCGCGGCGGGCGATGTCTTGATCCCGATTCTGTTTGTAACTTTCTCGCTTTTCGGCGCGATCATGGGCATGAGCGAGGAAGCGGTTGTCTTCGTACTTTTGCTTGCGCCAGGATTTGCACGAGCCGGTTATGATAGCCTGTCTCTCCTGATCTGCGTCTATGTTGCAACGCAAATTGGCTTTGCAACGTCCTGGATGAACCCGTTCTCCGTCCTTGTGGCGCAAGGGATTGCGGAACTTGAGCCGATGTCCGGCTCGGTCTTTCGGGTGGCGATGTGGACCTTGTTTACTCTGGGAGGCGCTGCTTTGGCCTATCGCTATGCGCGCCATGTCCGCCTGAATCCAAACCAATCACGGACTTATGCAAGTGACGTCTGGATGCGCCGTGCCGCAAAAGTGGACGCTGAAGACGGCGAGACAGAAAAGGAATTTGGCCTCGGTCACGCGCTCATACTTGTCATCCTGGTGGCCGGTGTCGCCTGGATTGGATGGGGGGTGTACGAACACCAGTACTATTTTGCAGAAATCGCCGCGCAGTTCTTTGCTATGGGCATTGCAGCCGCCATCGTGGCGCGGCTTTTCCGTTTGAATGGCATGGATCTGAATGCGTGTGGTGAGGCCTTTAGCGAAGGCGCGGTTCAACTCGCACCGGCGGTTCTCATCATCGGCTTTGCCAAGGGGGTTGTGGTTCTGCTCGGCGGTGACGGCGCAGGCGAGGCCAGCGTGCTCAACACGGTTCTTTATAATGCCGCCCTGATCACCGAGGGCCTGCCGAGCCAGATTGCAGCTGTGACCATGTATCTCTTGCAAGCCGTGATCAACATCTTCGTCGTCTCGGGCTCAGGTCAGGCGGCCCTGACCATGCCTCTGATGGCGCCGCTGTCAGACCTAATCGGGGTTGAGCGCCAGATCGCAGTGCTTGCCTTCCAATTGGGCGATGGGCTAATGAATTTAGTCGTGCCCTCGTCGGCTGCGCTGATCGCGTGCTTGGCGGCGGTGCGCGTGAGTTGGGGGATGTGGCTGCAATTCTTCTGGAAAGGCCTTGCGCTGTCTCTGGCTGCTGGAGTGGTCACGGTCGTGATCGCCGTGAGTATTGGCTATGCTTAAAAAGGTCCCGCAGATGCATCTTAAATCACTTCTGGCAGCTTCGGCTTGTCTGCTTATAAACGCGGCAGTTAGCGCCGACCCCGTCGCAGAGCCGCAAGGGCAAAACGGTTCGCTCATCATCGCCGGTGGGGGACTTTCACCAGACACAGCTTCCGTCTGGCAGACCTTTCTGGAAAGTGCGCACGAAACCGGGCCCTTCGTTATCATCCCTTCCGCCTCCGGTAGCCCGGCACAATCTGCTGCGAGTGTCGAAGCAACGCTCCTCAAATACGGCATCACCTCAGACCGGATCGCCATTGCTAAGCTCGCCAGTCGCGATGATCGCTCGACTGAACGCGTGAACGAGGCCGCTTGGGCGCGCAACGCGAATGACGAGAAGACCGCAAGTCTGCTGGAGCGCGCCGCAGGGATCTGGTTCACTGGCGGAGACCAGTCGCGCACGACAGCCATCCTGTTGGATGAGGCGCAAGAGCCGACACTTGCTCTGTCGGCGCTCTATCGCGCGCATGCTGCAGGCACTCCCATTGGCGGCACCAGCGCTGGCGCGGCGATCATGTCCGACCCGATGATCACACAGGGGGACACCCTGGCGACCCTAACCGGGTCCGGTGAAGGTGAGGTCATGGAGCTGGGACCTGGACTTGGCTTCTTTGCCCATGGGTTGGTTGATCAGCATTTTGGCGAGCGCGCGCGGCTTGGCCGCCTGGCTGTGGCTTTAAGCCAGCAAGAGGATGCCGCAAAACGGATCGGGTTTGGCATTGACGAAGACACAGCCCTGATTGTTGCCGGCGATGGAACCGCGACGGTGCAGGGCGCAGGTTATGTCACTGTGATTGATGCTCGCGCCGCGACACGCGACACCGTCAGTACCGGCGCAGTACGCTTGTCTCGCTTGACCTTGCATATGCTAGCAGCGGGCGACCGGATTGATTTATCAACACTCGCCTTGACCCCGGCAAGCTGGAAGAAAGCCACGGTAGGGGAGGAATATGTCGAAGCCGCCCTGCCCGGTGGCGGCGGCATGGCACTTGGCGGACAGATGCTGCAAGATGTTATAGGGGAAGGCCTGGTGGATAATGCGGCCTCTGACCGGGTGGAGCGCATCAGCTTTGATAGCACCGGGCGCGGCGTCGCCTATGTTTTCTCACAAGTGCCGCAATCAGCCGGGTTCTGGGGCCGGGGTCCAGATGGCGTTGGCCAATATGCCATCGCCAATGTGCGCTTTGATATTGTCCCGGTCGCGCTGACTTTGGAGACCGTGAGATGAGCGATCGCCCAGATTACGCCCTGGCCATTCATGGCGGCGCAGGCCCGAAACCGGGTCGCGATTATTCGGCTGTCGAGCACCATCTCTCCACTCTGATCGGCGAAGGTGAGGCGATGTTGAAAGCGGGCGCCAGCGCCGTCGATACGGTTGAACAGATGGTCCGCGAACTGGAGTTGAGCGGCCTCTACGTAGCCGGGCGCGGCGCAGCGTCGAATGCGCAGGGCTATGTTGAGCTTGATGCCGCCATCATGGATGGGGCCCGGATGCAAGCCGGCGCAATCGCCGCCGCTCGCGATCTTATCAACCCGGTCGAGGGTGCGCGCGCCGTGTTGGAGCACACCCCGCATATTCTGCTCGCCGGGGAGGGAGCCGATTTGTTTTGCGCCGAGCACAAGCTGGCCCGGGTTGATGATCCAGCGATCTGGTACCGCCTGCCAGTCGGTGTCGAGGTGGATGAAACCAAGACAGATGAACTCGCGCACGGCACGGTTGGGGCGGTCGCGATGGACCAGCAGGGCCGGCTCGCAGCAGCCACATCGACCGGTGGTCTATTCGGAAAACGGGCAGGCCGGGTCGGCGATACACCTCTGATTGGCATCGGTAACTGGGCCGATCAGGATGTTTGTGTGTCCTGTACCGGGCTCGGTGAATATTTCATTCTCGGCGGGGTCGCACGCGATGTTGCCGCACGCATGCGCTATGGCGGGCAGAGCCTGAAAGACGCCTGCCAGGGCGCGCTGGACGAGGTTGCACGCCTCGGCGGCGATGGCGGACTGACCGCGATTAACAGCCGCGGCGAAATCGTCACCGAGTTTAATTCCAACGGCCTGAAAACCGCTTATGTCACAGCCGGATCAGCCCCCGTCACACGCATTTTCTCTTAAACCGCGCGGGTGGGTGGTGTCAGTCTAACGCGAACAGGTCTCCAGCATCGCTAGATCGAGACCTGCTAGGCGGCGAGAAGTTCGCGCCACTGGGGAAGGGCGGCGGAACGGAGGTCTTTGAATCGGTTTCTGCGTTCGATGTTTCCTTGGTGATTGAAATGGTTGTGGACCGGGGAATGGACGGAGGCGAATCTCTGTAGACTTCGCATTTGCCTGAATCTGAGCATAGCTCTTTCTCGCCTTCGCAACGGGAGGTGCGAGTTGTCGGCTCTGTTGTTTAAGTGGCGACCGACCTCCCGGCGGTCGACATTTCCGATCTCTTTCATGGCGGCCCCATATGAGCGCAGCCGGTCGGTAACAATGACCTTCGGAGCGCCGTATCGCTTCATGGCCTTCTTCAAAAATGTAAGTGCGGCCTGCTTATCGCGGGTCTTAGTGACGTAACTTTCCAGCACGTCGCCTTCATGATCGACGGCGCGCCAAAGGTAATGTTGCACCCCATTGATTTTGACGAACATCTCATCCAAGTGCCACGCCACTGAGTATGCTGGCGCATGTAGGACGCACGTTTCGTTCGGATCTTCCCGGCGAACATAGGCCCAAACCGATCCACCCACATTCTCACACTTTCATGGCAAAGATCGATCCCACGCTCGTGAAGAAGGTCTTCCACATTCCTCAACGAGAGGGGAAATCTAACGTACATCATCACAGCAAGCTGGATGATCTCAGGCGATGTTTCGAAATAGCGAAACAGGTTCTTGGCCATGGACCAAGCGTAGAGTAGGGCGGCTAAAGCTCACTTTCCTCTGACAATGCTCGCCAAA
>JASJAO010000006.1 GCA_030066975.1 Henriciella sp.
CCAATCAGCACATCCGCCTCGCGAAGCTTCCGGATGATCTCCTCAGTTGTGTAACGTTTACGGGCCATCTTTCTCTCCTGAACAGCATATTTCTATAACCAAAACCTGGCTGCAGTTCAGGGGGCTAGGTCAAGGGCGCAAGCGCCTATCAAGAACCGACTGAATGACCCAAGAAGTGCAGAGTTTGGACACGAGCCTGGATCCATCCCAGTTGATAATAGGACCAGCACGTTTTCAATTTCCGGGTCATTTTCGGCGAAGAACGCGTTTGGCGCTGGGGTGCGTAGTCACTACAAAGTCGAAATCAAACGCAATATAGGCGGTAGCTGGCTACCCATCAGTGTTAATGTTGCGGGTTGATCGCTTCATTCAATCATTCCCAAATATGGGAAGCTTCCGAAGACGGTTTCGCTCAAGACCGACGACACCCTTTACTGAAATCACGATTGCCAAGCAGGTATTGGACGCTGCCAAATGAACCGCGAACTCAGCTCCGAACTGAACTTGTTTGATTCAAAGCTTTGTCGCGGATCACTAATTGAAGAATCGAGGCTTACCGATAATAAGTTCTAGTCAACGTGAACTTTTACCAATCCAACTAGCCGAACGAATCAAAGCGCTGGAAAGCAACTCCGAGGACCGAGTTCGGCTATGGTCGGGGTTTGAAATTACGGAAAGCGTGTTGCGGTGGGTTTTCGCGACCACCGCATCGGCGCTCTTTACTCAAGAGCGAAAGCTACCCGAAAAGGTACTTCGACAGATTTCTGAAGCCACCAAGCGCCCGACCTTCGGCAGCTGGTAACAAATGAACCTGGTCCTCTCCAACGCGCTTGTGGCAAATGAAGAAGATCACCCATTCGGTTCAAATTTCGCTCATTTCTTCCTGAAGCATGCTGACGGTGTAGGGTAGGCACCGGCGACTGGAAAAATCATCGCGCAAAGAAATTGGGTGACGCATGGCGGCGGATTAACATTCCCCCAGGCCCACGCATTGTGGTCGCACCTGGAAGGATTATTGGCCTCGATTTTGGTCGAACTCTCCGAGGTTCATGGCAGTTACACCGTGCTGGCGCACCTATCGGGTCATGTGTTCAACATGTGCGGCGATGAAGTCTCTCCCATCGACGCCGGACCCGACATACGAGTTGAAGGGGACGCAGATGGCACGTGACTCGTACATCAAGGCGGGACCTACTCCAGCCTACGTCCACTGCTAAACTACGAGCCCATCGACGAAGTATGGGGGAATTGTCAGTAGAACTTGGTCTTAAGGTTCACGATTTGGCATCATAGAATGACTAAATCGCCATTTTGCTATTTCAGGACATCGACCGAGATCATCCGGCTTGCGGTCATGATATATGTCCGATTTCCGCTCTCTCTTCGTAACGTCGAAGACCTACTGCATGAACGAGGCATCGACATCTGTCATGAAAGCGTTCGAACTTGGGTCGATCGTTTCGATCCAATCTTCGCCGGCAAGATCCGAACGCGGCGCGCCTCATTTATGCGTCAGAACACTCAATGGCAGTGGCACCTGGACGAGGTATTTGTGAAGATCAATGGCGTGCAGCGCTATCTCTGGCGCGCCGTCGATCATGAAGGTAAAGTGCTCGCTAGCTACGTCACGAAAACCCGCGACAAGCCTGCGGTACTTAGGTTCTTGAGGAAAGCCATGAAACGATATGGCGCTCCGAAAGTCGTCATAACGGACCGACTTCGATCTTGTGGCGCAGCGATGAAAGAGATCGGGAATGAGGATCGACTTGAGGTCGGTCGTCATCTCAACAACCGAGCTGAAAATAGTCACCTGCCATTTCGAAGACGTGAGCGAGCAATGTCGCGATTTCGAAGGATGGGTAACCTGCAGAAATTCGCTTCGACTCATGCCTTGTTCCACAACCACTTCAACCTAGATCGATACATCATACACCGCTCTACATTCAAATCTATGCGAAATGCCGCCCTCTCTGAATGGCGCCAACTTTTGGCTGCATAAAAGGCCCCTACCCCGAACGCGGCTGGAGACGACTTCGCGTTAGACAGACACCACCGCCACGGCTGTTCGGAGTTGATCTGAAAGCACTCTATTTGTTTCGCGAGTGGGATTGATCGAGATCATTTCCAGTATGCGCTTCATCGTTCACCTTGCGAAGCCTGTGGGCCAAACTATCGAAAGGTGATTGCCTTGGGGAATAGGATCAACAGCGAGAGACTCCATTGAGTTCCGCTGATCAGCGCGTCATCTGGTTTGACAAATTGACCCGGCACGATGTCGGTCTGGTGGGCGGGAAAAACAGCTCGCTAGGTGAGATGGTACGTGAACTCGGGGCCAAGGGGATCCAGGTCCCGCAAGGATTTGCGACGACGGCAAATGCCTATCGAGCTTTTCTAAAGGCCAACACTCTGGAGCCGGTGATTGCTGAAACCCTGGCGCAGCTAAATGAGGGCAAACTCAGTCTGCAAACTGCGGGAGCCCAAATCCGCGCGGCCATCATTTCAGGCGACTGGCCTGAAGATATCCGCGCAGCGATTGCAAAGGCGTACAAGGACCTGGCACATCGCACTGGATCGGAAGATCTTGCGGTAGCGGTAAGGTCGAGTGCGACCGCTGAAGACTTACCGGATGCAAGTTTTGCCGGGCAACAGGAAACGTTCTTGAACGTGAAAGGCGAGGAGGCACTGATTACGGCGTGTCGGCGATGCTATGCGTCCTTGTTCACCGACCGCGCGATTGCTTATCGACAGCTCAAAGGGTTCGCTCACGATCAGGTGGCCTTGTCGGCAGGGGTTCAACACATGGTCCGGGCCGACATCGGGGCGGCCGGTGTTATGTTTTCAATCGACACCGAGTCCGGCTTTGATCAGATTGTGTTGATCAATGCTGCCTGGGGGCTTGGTGAGAATGTCGTGCAAGGCATTATCACACCGGATGAGTATCAAGTTTTCAAACCGCTTCTGAAGTCGCCCGGTTTTGTGCCCATCGTCGCCAAGACTTGCGGCAGCAAAGAGCAGAAAACAATCTATGCAAGCGGTCAAAGCGGCGAAACCAGAAATGTCCCGACGTCGAAAACCGAGCAATCAGCATTTGCACTAAGCGATGACGACATTCTCAGTCTGGCGCGTCAGGCCGTGATCATTGAAGACCATTATGGTCAACCAATGGACATTGAGTGGGCCAAGGACGGCGCCACGGGAGACCTCTACATCCTGCAAGCCAGACCCGAAACAGTCCAGTCACGTTCTTCCATAACGGCCCTGAAATCTTACAAGATCGAACAAACCGGTGAGACACTTTCAACCGGGTTAAGTGTCGGCTCAGCTGTCGCTGCGGGTTCTGTCTGTCTGATCGAAAGCGCAGCGGACATTGATCGTTTTGTTGATGGTGCGATCCTGGTTACACCCACAACCGACCCTGATTGGGTGCCGATTATGAAACGGGCCTCTGCCATCGTGACTGATCACGGCGGGCGGACATCTCACGCCGCCATTGTTAGCCGAGAATTGGGTCTGCCGGCGGTCGTTGGAACGGGGAATGCCACGCACATTCTTCATGATCAGCAGGAGGTAACGGTGTCGTGTGCCAGCGGCGAGACCGGGATCATTTATGATGGGCTTGCTGCATATGAAGTCGAGGATATTCGATTGGAAGACATTCCCGACACCGAGACGAAAGTCATGTTGAACCTGGCCAATCCGAGCGCGGCTTTTCGGTGGTGGCGCCTGCCTGTTGATGGCGTTGGGCTGGCGCGTATGGAGTTTGTGATTAGCAATGAGGTGCAGATTCACCCAATGGCCTTGGTTCGTTTCGATGAGCTGAGGGATGCTGAGACGATTGCCAAGATCGATCAGCTGACGCGGGAATACAAAAACAAGAGCGACTACTTCGTTGACAAACTGGCGCTTGGCTTGTCGCGCATCGCCGCCGCGGTTTATCCCAAACCCGTCATCATTCGGATGAGCGACTTCAAGACAAATGAGTATGCAGGCTTGCTCGGTGGGCAAGCGTTCGAGCCAGTTGAGGCCAATCCGATGATCGGATTTAGAGGCGCATCGCGCTACTATTCAGACGCCTATCGCGAAGGCTTTGCGCTTGAGTGCCGCGCGCTCAAGAAACTGCGGGAAGTTATGGGGTTCAGCAACGTTATCGTGATGGTGCCCTTTTGCCGCACACCAGAAGAGGCCGACAAGGTTTTAGCTGTCATGGCTGAGCATGGCCTGAAGCGCGGTGAGAACGGACTAGACATCTATGTCATGTCAGAGATCCCATCAAATGTGATCTCGGCAAAAGAGTTTGCGACCCGCTTCGATGGGTTCTCAATCGGTTCAAACGACCTCACCCAATTGACGCTGGGCATAGATCGAGATTCAGAGGACCTCGCAGCTCTTTTTGATGAATCCGATCCTGCTGTCATTTGGATGGTTGAAACCTTGATCGAGCACGCGCATGCCTCAGGCATAAAAGTCGGGCTATGTGGTCAGGCCCCCAGCAACAAGCCTGCTTTTGCCGAATTATTGGTGAAGGCGGGTATCGATTCAATTTCGGTCACACCCGACAGTTTCGTCAGCGTCAGACAACATGTCGCCTTGGCGGAGAAGAAACTTGCGAAGCCCTAACCGTTTAAAGTGAAGCACTTCTGTTTCGATCGACGTTTCGGCTCGGACGGTCCGGTTTGGTGAGCTTAAACACGAGACTTAGGCGCCGGATTTGGCGCAAGCGTCTCCTGTATGCGAGCCACCACCTGATCAGGACTTCCGCTCGCGTCAATACGCTGCCATCCAGCCTCCAGTCTTTCTGGGTCGATTTGCGATCGAGCGACAGTTTCGTCCGCATCCGATACGCCTTTTGGCCGACCTGCAATGCGCTGAAGTCGCAACGCCAAAGGCGCGTCAAGCCAAATGCCCTGCAGGTGCGCTCCGAGTTCTGTCCCTGCTGCATCCCGCGTGTTTGAGTGTTGAAAGGTTGCATCGAGAATGACCGACGCCCCGGTTGAGAATGTCCGTGCCGCTTTCGCAAACATTGCCTCGTAAACATCATGACGCCGTTCCAAGGAATAGTCTTCTGCGCCGGTCAAACGCTGATCTCGTTCGATCTTTTTTGCCTGCTTTCGGATGACATCGCTTCGCAACACTCTTGCGCCGAGCGCCCCCGGCAATAGCGGTGCCAGTCGTTTGGCAATCGTCGACTTCCCACTTCCTGAGAGCCCGCCAATCGCAATTGCCACTGGCTTGTCGTGCGTCAACAACCGGCTCGCGAGGTCGCGATAGATGCTTGCTTCAGGCAAATCACCTGCTTCAACGTCCACGGCCATGCGAACCACAGCGCGCAAAGCCAGGAAAAAAGGCATCACAGCATGCGCATTTTCTGGTTCCCCGGCTGTATCCCAATAGCGATTCATCAGTTGGTTTGCCGCTGCGACCTGGTTCAGGCGAACAAGATCCATCAGCAGAAAGGCCAAATCGTAGAGTATGTCTGTTGTTGTGAGGCGCGCGTCGAACTCCAGGGCATCAAACGGGGTCGGTCGGTCTTCAAACAGGCATATGTTGCGCAAATGAAGATCGCCATGCGTTCGGCGCACCGATCCCGCGCGGCGGCGCGCTTCGATCAGCGGATCAATCTGTGCAAGCTTGGTATCCATACGTTCAAACAGATCTGACGAGGCGGCGTGCATGCCCATCGCTCCAGCGCCATGTTCTTCTGTCGCGCGCAGCCCCTGGAGAATGCCGCGATAGTCAGCCGCGTGACCCGCAGAGTAGACAGGTTGTGCCTCGGCATGAGCCTCGGCAATCATATCTGCGGTTTCATCGATCAGAGCAGCGGTGAGGAGATTGGCGCTCAAGAGTTCGTCAAACTGATCTTCTTGATCGAAGCGTCGCATTTCGACTACCCAATCGACCGCTTCTTCGTCGCATCCCCCGATCTGATACATCCCATCGCCGCGCGCTACGATGGGCTGTACCCCGAGATACATGGCTTCTGCAAAAAGCCGGTTCACCTCAAGTTCGGCAAGGCAGGCGGCGTGGCGCTTTTCAACCGTTGAAAAATCAACGAACGGCAATTTGACGGCGCGCTTGAGTTTATATGCGCGGTCTGCGGTGAGGAACACATAGCTGAGATGCGTCCTGATCGGGGGTGTCGCCAAAACCACATTGGCGACCCGGGCCTCGTCGAAGGCGGCGATGAGATCATTCTGTGTCGATGCTGGTACCATGTCGCTTTGGAAGTCTCTCGATTACCTGCCGATAACTGCTGTCAGCAAGCCAGATTGGAGATACGCGGAGTCCGCTACTGCTGACTTGGCAGATCCCGATCATCGCGCACGGCGCAGGAACCTTCAATCCAATGACCACAGTGGTCTAGCGCGCTTTAATCCGTGTGATTTTTGTGCCTTCGATTGAGACCCCAGCCATCAAACCCTTTTGATCAAAGATAAAGGCATAGGCATCGTCTTTGAGCGTCGATGTGGACAGGTTTTCTGACAGACCAAGATCCACGAAGACAATTGAAGGGCCAACACCAAGTTCCCAGCCATTTGAATCGTCGAGATACTCTTCAGCCTTCTCGTTCATCAGGAAGACAGCATAGCCGTAGGACTGGGCGCCCGCTTGCAAGCCCCAAGTCCCGCTATAAGAATTGTAGTAGTCGATGGTTTCACCACCCCGTATCAGTCCGCCTTCGCCATAGGCGCCGCCGAACACCAGCCCGGCTTTGACGATGGAGGGAAAGATCAGAACCGAGCGGGCCTCTCGACTTACACGCCTCGCTCCGGGGCTGGCATCGTAGAGGCGCTCAAGCGCCAGTCGGCTTTGTTGATCAAGGTCACTCTTTGAGACGCCGCCTCCTGGCGTATAGGCGCAACCGACCGTCAACACTGGAAGGCTGGCCAACAAACAAAGCGAGGCAATTGCGACGATAAACCTGGGCATAGTCTCTCTCCAAGCAAGATTCTGACTCCGCTCATTTATAAGTTGGGAATCGTCATCATCGTCTGATTTCGATCAAACGACCGGCGTGGCTGGCACTCAACAGCGAGCCACAAATTGTATTGTCAGTGGAGCTCAGCCGCAGATGACCCGGTTCAGGACCCAGAGAGGAGCCTCCTGAAGGCTGGGTCATTCGCAACCGCTGTAGCATCTTGATGGGGCTTTCCGTAAAGCGTCGCCTTAGAATGATCATTCGCGCCCTACGACAATGTTCAATTCAGAAAAGATAGAGCTCGGCTGATGGGCATCGGTCGTCAAAAACTTCATTTGGAGTCACCCACAGCGTGGTATGCAACAGATCAACGGAGATATCTGGAAGGGGTGTCGTGGACAATTGACGATTGATATGTCCTGTTAGGGGCTGCCGCTCGAAACGGTGTTGGCCGGTCCTTGTGTTTCTCACGGCTCATTCCGGAGAATGAACGGCCCTACAAATGACTAGTCAGGGGAACATATGCGACATTTAGTTTGTGGGCTCTCAATCGCGTTTCTCGTCGCCGCGTGCACCAGCGTGAGTGCTCACACTGAGCCGAACGTCGTTGAGGGGCAAGAGGTTCTTCAGTCTTCGCCCGCGCATGAGGTCCTTCTCAAAACCACATCGAACCCCCGCATCGGGCAAGGCTATATCGACGGGGCTGAGGGGCAGATTCATTTCTGGGACGCGGGGCAGGGGGCGCCTGTTCTGCTGATCCATCAGGCCTCATCCTCCAGTGAAGAGTTTGCCGGCATGGTGAACGCACTCGCCGACGAGTACCGCCTGGTCAGCTTTGACTGGCCGGGGCATGGCATGTCGGATGATCCATTGCGCGAGCTTGGGGTTGACGATTTCACCGACGCTGCGCTTGCGGTTCTGGATCATCTCAGCATCGAGACAGCCCATGTGCTTGGCAATCATGGCGGGGCATTGGTGGCCATGAATATGGCCTGGAAACACCCGGACCGCGTCGAGCGTCTGGTCCTTTCGGGCACGAGCGGTGTGAAAGATATGGAGGCGGTTCAGGACTTCTCTGATGATTTGGGGTTGGATGAGATGAACCGCATCGATCGGGCCGGACAATCGCTCAGCGATGCCTGGGACCGCTACACCAGATACATGCCGCAGTCGGTGCCAGGTGACATTCTCATTCCGTATATGAACAATATCATGGTTCGTCTGCGTCCCTATGATGCGCATTACGAGGTCCTGCGATTTGATAGACGCCCGGCACTGGACGCCATCAAAGATAAGCGGATCCTGTTGATGCAGGCGGAGAATGATCCGTTCGTGACGGATCAGGAAATGCTCCTGGACATCTTGCCGAACGCCGAGCGCGTTGTGCTTGAGGATGTTGGCTTGTTCAACTTCTATGAAGCGCCTCAGAACGCGGCCGAGGCGATGGCGGAATTCCTGTCCAAACCATGAGGCATGACCAAAGCTCGAAACAGAGCGACGGGTTCAGCGCGGCCGGAAAAAGCCGTTCAAGGTGAGGCGGCCGACTCGGGGGTCGCTGCTGAGTGGAAGATCGTTTCGGATCGCGCCGCTATGCAGGGCGATCCCACGATAGAAGATGAGACTGTTAAACTCCGGCTCAAATGCACGGATCCTCGCAAAGGTCGGTGCACCATCATCAATATAGGCGGCGGGCGGCAACCCGGTCGCGCCAATATCGGCTTCGAGCGCGGCCTTGTATGTCGGGAAACGCACTTCGGTCACCGCTTCAAAGCCGGTTGACCTGTGGCGATAGAAATTTGTTCCGCCATGACCGGACTGGTTCAGATAGATCATCACGGCGAGCTGGTTCGGGTCGAACCCGTCAAAGTGCGGCAGTCTCTGAATCGGTGTCAATTGATCAGGCGAAAGCGTGACGATGGAGTACCAGGCCTGACCCTGCCAGGACGGCGCGTCTATTCCGAAGGCCGACTTCGCGACCCGGCCCAGCCCATCACACAGGGCTTGCAAGAGCTGGGGGTCGACCTCTGCCCGAACGCCTGGATAGTGCGGATTGATCCGAGCAAACTTGGCAGACGCAGCCGCCTCGATCACCGCTTCCGGGTCTTCGAAAACATCGTGTGCGCGCAGCACACTCTGCTGCTCCTGACCCAGTTCGATAAGCTCCGATTGATCCAATTTTATCGCTGCGTTCTTCACGTCGAATGTCGCCTGATCTCAACAAGTCTTCAGGTCTTTTAGCAGGTCTGTAATCGCAGTGTCATGGCTATTCATACCGAAGAAGCAGCTTATGGTGCGCATTAGAGAATTATGTTCTGGGAGGCGACATGTCGGAGACCGGCAAGGCCATCGAAAGCGTCGTTATTGTTGGGGGTGGATCGGCGGGTTGGATGACGGCCGCGGCGTTCGCAAATGAGCTTGGGTCGAGTTGCCGGATTACACTGATCGAGTCTGAAGCAATTGGCACCGTCGGCGTCGGTGAAGCGACGATTCCACCCATCAAATACTTCAACCAGCGCCTCGGCATTGATGAAGCTACATTTGTCCGCGAGACCAATGGCTCGTTCAAACTCGGCATTGAATTCATTGACTGGGCGCGCGAGGGGCACTCCTATTTCCATCCCTTTGGCCATTACGGCGCCGAGTTCGATACGGTGCCCTTCTACCAGTTCTGGATGCGGGAATTCCTCGCCGGCGACCCGACACCGATTGATGAATACTCCATGGCCTGGGCGGCGTCGAAGGCGGGTAAATTCTCACAGCCGTCGCGTGACAAACGCAACATCCAGTCGACCTTTGACTACGCGTATCATTTCGATGCGACACTCTATGCAGACTATCTCAGAAAGTATGCCGAAGTGCGGGGCGTAACGCGTATTGAGGGCAGGGTGGTTGACGCCAAACTGGATGGCGCATCCGGTTTCATTCAATCGGTTGAGCTGGATGACGGTCGATCGGTCGATGCCGATCTGTTTGTCGATTGCAGTGGCTTCTTCGGGCTGTTGATCGAAAAGACTCTGGAGACCGGATACGAGGACTGGTCGCATTGGTTGCCCTGCAACCGCGCGGTTGCTGCGCCGTGTGCGAAAACGGGCGATACGATCCCGTACACGAAATCCACGGCCAAAGCAGCTGGATGGCAATGGCGGATCCCCCTGCAGCACCGCACTGGGAACGGCTATGTCTATTGCAGCGACTATCTGGACGCTGACGCTGCTGAACACACACTGCTGGGCTCGCTTGATGGTGAACCACTGAGTGACCCAAAACACCTGCGCTTTGTCACCGGACGGCGCAAGAAATTCTGGAACCGGAATTGCGTCGCCATCGGGCTCGCTGCCGGCTTCATGGAGCCGTTGGAGTCAACCAGTCTCCACCTGATCCAATACGGTATCATGCGCTTGCTGGCGCTGTTTCCGGACAAAGCTATGTCACCGCTTCTGGCGCAGGAATACAACGATCTCACAATCGCGGAGTATGAACGCATCCGCGACTTTCTCATCCTCCACTACACCGCGACGACGCGCGAGGATTCAGAATTCTGGCGCTATTGTGCAAACATGCCCATTCCGGACCGGTTGCAATACAAAATCGATCATTTTCGAACCCACGGCATGGTGGTCTCTGACGAGCGGGAACTGTTTCATAATCCAAGCTGGATCGCCGTCTATCTCGGTCAGGACATCTACCCGCAACGCGCGCCGTCCATGGCCAATCTTCGCACTGCGGTGCCCGTGCAGGATCGCATGAAAGCGATCCGCGGTGCGATGGCAGAGGCCGTGGAGGCCATGCCGACGCACGACACCTTTATTGACCGCTACTGCAAAGCTGCTTTGCACTGAGTCTCAATAAAGTCCTGATGCGAGGGCAGGGGGTCTGTGGCGCGTCCAATAATCGTCTGAACATCAGACATAAAGCGCGCGAGTTGATCGCTGGAGATGCGGTCGGCCATAGCGTGATACTGTTTCGGATGCAGGCCTTGGCCCAGCATCACCTGCACCCAACTGGATTCTCGGAACAGGTCCTCCGGATTGCGATACAAAAGCCCTGTATTTTCAAATAGCTCCATCTTTGCCGTCAGACTGTCTGGCACGTCCATATTCGCGCAATAGCGCCAGAACTCGGAATCGTCTCGCTGGGTTTGATGGTAATGCAGGATGAGGAAATCCCGGATCAAATCATACTCGTTGCTAACCTGGCGATTGTATTCCGCTTCGTGACTTTCATCGAAGGCACGGGTCGGGAAGAGCTCAATCAGTTTCGATACATTCGACTGAATCAAATGGATGCTGGTCGATTCCAGCGGCTCCAGGAAACCGCTCGAAAGCCCCAGCGACACACAATTCTTGTGCCAGAATTTCTCACGCCGACCGGTGGTGAAGCGTAAGGGTTTGGGCTCACCCAATGCGGGTGCATCCAGGTTTTTAAGCAGTGTCTCAACCGCCTCATCTTCAGAGATGAAACTGTCGCAGAACACGTGACCGTTGCCGGTGCGGTGTTGCAGGGGGATCCGCCATTGCCAGCCAGCTTCATGCGCGGTCGCTTTTGTATAAGGCAGGAGCGGTGAACTGGTTTTGCAACCAACAGCAACAGCCCGGTTGCAGGGCAGCCAATGCGACCAATCACGATACTCTACGTCCAGGGCCTGTCCAATCAACAGCGCCCGAAAGCCGGAACAATCAATGAAGAGATCGCCCTCAAGCGTGTCGCCATTTTCCAGTTTCAGCGACTTGATATGTCCGGTGTCGGGAGCGAGTTGAACGCCTTCAACTTTGCCTTCAATGCGCGTTACGCCTGTAGCTTCTGCCTTCTTCCGCAGATAGGCCGCATAACGACCTGCGTCGAAGTGATAGGCGTAAGCCAGCCCGGTCATGGACGTGTTCCCGACGCGCTCCAACCGCCCGAACTTGTGCGCATAGGCGGCTTTATGGTGTAGCGAATAGTCCCAAAGACTGCCCGTTCCACCCTCAGCATGATGGCGCAGCCAGTATTGGTGAAAGTGCAGGTTGGAGAGGTTGATACCTGCGTCGCCAAACGTGTGCAGGTAGCTGTCTCCGAGCTGTCCCCAATTGTTGAACTCAATGCCGAGTTTGAACGTGCCGTTCGTTTCACTGACAAACTCATTCTCATCCAGGCCGAGCATGCCGTTCAGACGGCGTATCTGCGGGATGGTCGCCTCGCCGACCCCCACGGTTCTGATCGCGTCGGATTCGATCAGCGTGATACGGATCTTGTCCGGCAACATCTTGGAAAGCGCGGCGGCTGCGACCCATCCTGCCGTTCCGCCGCCGACAATAACAATCTTCTCAATGTGATCGGTTTGCATACTCTGGCCTATCATGCCCCGGCCCGAATGGAATGGGACGAATTTGCAGTTGAGATTCCAAGAAGCAAAAAAGGCCCACTGCAAACAGCGGGCCTTTCAAAGTCAGAATTCAAAAGACTTGCTCTAGAAGCTTTTTGAAATCGTGAAGTTGTAGGTTGTTCCATACTCTTCATGCCGACTTGGGAATGTCACAGTTGGGTCAGCCGTGACATCCTCGGTCACAAAAGGCTCGTCGGTCAGGTTGAACACCTCAAAGTTTACAGCAAAGCCTTCCAGCGGACCATCATCCCATTCGTAACCGACCTGCAGGTCCACGATAGTTTCGTCCTGGGCCTGTGAGCCACTCAGGCTACCGTCGAAGTTCTGGACTTCCGCAAGGAATTCAGACCGATAGCGTGCACTGATCCGGCCACGCCAGCCATGGTTCTCATAGTAGACGTCACCAGACCAGACCGTGTCAGAATACCCTGGAATATCGGTTGATCCGATATCGTTCTCCAGTTCGTTATCGGCATAGGTGTAGCTTGCATTCACACCAAAACCGGCAAGTTGCTCTGGCAGGAACCGATCGAGCCCAAGGCGAAGGGTCGCCTCGATCCCGGTGATGGAGCCCTCAGCAAAGTTCTGCGGGCCGCTGACGCTACCAATCGCGAATTCAGGGTTCGCCGCTAAGGTGCCTTCCCAGCCGAGCAGGCCGAGCGAGTCTGTCAGGTTTACACCACGGGTTGTGACGTCAACGATCCAGTCCTCAAGTTCCTTGTGGAACACAGCGACCGAGATCGCGGATGTCGCGTCGAAGTAGCGCTCAAAGGACACATCGAAAGCCGTCGCCTGATAAGGCTCCAACGCTGTGCTACCACCACTTTGCGAGAAACAGGTGTTCAGATTATCATCCTGAGGGACACCCCCGGGTACAGGCGTGTATATACCATCGCCGTCCAAATCATTACAAACCAATGGGTTAAACGTAACGCTGCGGTTTGAGGCCAGCTGATCCATACGCGCACGCGTGATTGTCCGACCAGCTGCGAATCGCAAGAAGGTATCCGGCACCAACTCAAAATTGATGTTGGCTGTTGGCAGGAAGTTCTCGTAGCTCAGCGCACCGCCATCGGTCAGTGAGTCTGTGGAGGATTGCTCGGTCTCCGCATACTGGAACCCGACATTACCTGTGACCGGGATGTCATTGAACATCGTGTCAATGTCGGCCATGGCGTAAAGCGTTTGAACTTCCTCTTCCACGGTCCATTCAGTGTCGAACGTTGCCTTTTCAACATTGTAAGTGCCGTCAGTCAGGAAGGAGGACGGGTCATAGGCAATGATGTCGAGACCAATTGAGCCACTGTCCGTGCTGCCCTCGATTGAGTTGGCCGGGATCGCAAGTGAGCCATTTGTCCAATTGTCGCCAGCGCGTAGGAAAGACTCGTTTGAGTCGAAGCTCTTCTCACGATCTGTGTAAAGAAAGCCAACTTTGACGCCGCTGATGAAGCGATTGTCCAAATCATAGTCCGCTTCCAGGCGAAGCTGATTCAGCTCGTCATCAATTTCAGGTTCCTTGAGGAAGCCAACCTGCCCCCAGCCACCTGGGTCTGTCAGCAAAACAACATTTGGATCTGTGTAATCGAGACCTGCTTGAACGCTGTAAGCGCCGTCGTCATCAAAACCGAAGCCGAGCGTATCGGTCGGGCCTGCGCCGGCAAACCCGGTGCCTGCATACGACTCATAGTCGATATCGTTTCGCTCAAGCGTCGACGTAGAAAAGTCGCCCATCACAGTCAGGCGGTCCGTGACGTCATAGGAAGAGTTGATACCGAGCGCGAAGATCTCGGCGGTATTCCCCTCGGTGTCGGTGCGCAGGAAGGTGGTCACGTCATTGTAAACAGCCGCATCTGCAAAGCCCGATGTGCCAGTCGTGCCCTGGAAATCAGCCGTAGACCAGGATGCGATCGGTGTTTCAACACCGCGGAAGATACCTGCGTCTTCCGTGTCGGTATAGAACGCGTCAATCGTTGTTTGAAAGCGCTCATTCGGTTCAAACTGCAAGGCGCCTGCAACAGATGTGCGTTCGAACTCTCGTGATACAACACCTGTACGCGGATTGTCTGAAGGATAGACCAAGCCGGTAGCCGGATCGATTGACGTCTGCGAGTCGGCGGTCTTCAGTTCGCGCGATGTGAACTGAGTCGGGTTGGACTGGTCTGTAACGGCCAGCGCCCAACCAATCGTACCAGCATCGTTCTGATCAATGTAGGATCCGAACAGACGATACCCGTTTTCGTCGAAGTCCGGATTCAACTGATCATTGTCGTTGATCACGTACTTACCTGAGAAATTCAGTTTACGCTCTGTGTAGTCGAGCGGACGAACCGTGCGCAGATCAACCGCGCCAGCAATACCTGTTGCTGCCAGTGTGGCATCTGCTGTCTTGTAGACGACGCCTTGCGCAATCAGTTCGGATGGGAACTGGTCAAATTCAACGCCGCGATTGTTACCTGCGGAAACGACTTCCCGGCCATTCCACAGCGCCAGAGAGAAATCAGGTCCCAGGCCACGAATGGAGACCTGTTGAGAGCGACCACGCACACGCTGAGCGGTAACGCCTGGCAGACGCGCCAGCGAATCGGCAATTGACAGGTCCGGAAGCTTACCAATGTCTTCGGCCGAGATGGCTTCAACGATCGATGTGTTGTTCTTCTTTTCGTTCAGAGAGTTCTGAATCGATCCACGGATGCCGGTGACGGTCACCACGTCCAGTGTGGCTTCTTCGTCTTCCTCGACGTTGGATACTTCTTGAGCAGCGGCTGGGCCGGAAATGGCCAATGCCAAGGCTGCGGTGCTCAAGAGCAGACTCTTCTTGGTGTAAAATGCTGGTTTCAAGTGATCCTCCCTGATCATAAACCGGGCAACATTCTACTCCGATCGTTGCCTCGACTTCATGACCGTATTGCAAATTTATGAAAACGCCAACCTCTAAAGGCGAATGTGTATGCGAAATGACAGAGCCTTGTTGCCGATTTGCAACCATACGAACCTTTCTCAAAGCTGAAAGGCGATATTCATCTCAATTTCCTTGGAAATTGGCGAAAATCTGACGGATGGCTCGATTCTGCAAAAATTTGCAAAACGTGAAAATGTTCGCCCGGGTGCTAAGCTAAAATTTGCCTATGCACCGCACGAAGATCGAACAATCAATTCTGCAGGGATGCGATCGGCATCCGGTCGGATTGACCCGGAGGCATCAATCAGCTTGGCGACAAGAATGCGGCCTGCGCGTTTGGTATCCTGATCAACAGTTGTAAGGGCGGGATGAGCATAGGCGCCGAATGGCACATTGTCATAACCCACAACCGAGACGTCTTCCGGGACCGAACGCCCCAGCTCACGCAGCGCAGTGAGGGCGCCCAACGCAATCAGATCACTTGCGGCAAATATGCCATCGAAGGCAACGCCGGAATCAATCGCTCCGTGAACCGCAGCGCGGGCTGAATCAAATTCGAAATGGGCTGGGACAATCAGAGATTCGTCATATTCAAGACCAGACCTGATGATGGCATCCCGATAGCCGCGGAAACGTCTCATCGCCTCCGGCGCTTCTGTGTCGCCCAGGAACATGATGCGCTTGCGGCCTAATCTCGCCAGATGCCTTGTTGCCCGCCGGCCGCCTTCCAGATTGTCGCTGCCGACAGAGCAATATTCCTGCTCGGGCAAATGCGCGCCCCATACAATGAACCGGTTTTCGGTTTCGGCGAGCTTGTTGAAGGCTTTGTGCAGTGCGCTTTGCCCAAGAAAGATGACGCCGTCGGAGCGACTCGTAGACATCGCGTCAGCGAGGTCGTCATAGGAAGACGGCGCAACATGACTAAGCAACAAGTCGCAGCCTCGCGCCCGGGCGGCATCGCCTATGCCTGCGAGAAGTTCGAAGAAAAACGGATCTGCCATCCTGCCGTCACGGCTTTGTGGTTTGGGAACGACCACCGTAATCGTCGCATCCGCCCCAATCGGACCAGCTGGCATATAGCGTCGAAACGGATAATCGAGATCCCGCGCAAGCTTCCAGATCCGCTGCTTGGTGCGCGCGTTCACGGCCGGATTGTCGTTGAGGGCACGTGACGCGGTCGAAATGGACACGCCGGCAAGTTTGGCCAGATCTTCCAGGCGGGTGGCGGGCGCGTCCATCGATATCTACTCTTTCGGCTGTTCCAGTGTTGCGTTGTTATCCCGCTGCAATCCAGATGCCGCAGCGGGACGGAATCGTCTGACCTGCCAGGTCGAGGGGCTCGTCTTTGGACGACAGGATGAGTTCGCCGCTCAAATCAAGACTTGCGGTGAGGTGGGCCGGGCGATTTCCCAAATTGAATATTGCCAGTGACCGCGCATTATTATGGGTCCTGTCAAATGCCAGGACATTTGCGTTTTCGGTTTCGAGCAGACGCATGGACCCTGCTTTCAAGGCCGCATTTTCCTTGCGCTTGTTCAGGGCCATCCGCGTGAAATTGACAAAGCTGTGGTCTTCAGTTTGGGCGCTGAGCGCCATTCCGGCGTGAACAGGGTCCACCGGCAGCCAAGGCTCTGAAGACGAGAAGCCTGCTGCCGGCTGGGTCGCATCCCATGGAAACGGTGTGCGCGCGCCGTCTCTGCCAAGCGTTTTCGGCCAGTTCGCGATCGCTTCGGGGTCCCTAAGGTGCTCAAACGGGACCTGCGCTTGCGGAAGACCCAGCTCCTCGCCCTGGTAAAGGATCGGATTACCGCGCAAGGAGAGCAACAGCATGATGTAGAGCCGTGCCATCTCATCATGGTGCTCAGGCTGGGCCCAGCGCGACAGTGCCCGCGGGGCATCGTGATTTGAGAAAGCCCAGCTCGGCCAGCCTTCATTGGCGTCCTGGGTCCACTGACCAATCGCGTTTTTGACGCGTTCGGCCGTCAGGTCAGGGGCATAAAGGAAGTCAAAACTGTAGGCCGAATTGAGCCGTTGATCTCCATCCGTGAACGCTTTCATCTCGCCGATGGGGTTTGGGCCTCCAACCTCGGCGACGGTGAACACGTCCGGGTATTCATCGAGCATGGCACGAAAGCGCTCAATGAAATGAACAGTTTCAGGCTGAGACATACTATAGGTCTGTTTCTGCATATCGAAAGGACGCGTCGCCTCTTCTGCGGTCACTCCGGACGGTGGATTGTCGCGCAGGCTCCGGTCGTGCATCGAAAAGTTGAGCGCATCAAGGCGGAACCCGTCTACGCCGCGTTCCAGCCAGAATCGGGCCGCAGAAATAACTGCGTCCTGGACCTCAATATTGTGCAGATTGAGATCAGGCTGCTCTTTCAGGAAATTATGGAAATAGTACTGGCCACGGCGAGCATCCCACTCCCAGGAGGGGCCGCCAAAAACCGACTGCCAATTGTTCGGGGGGGAGCCGTCGGGCTTCGGATCTTCCCAGACATACCAGTCGGCCTTGGGGCCCGAACGAGAGCTTCGGCTTTCGCTGAACCAGGGGTGTTGATCTGAACTGTGTGAGTAGACCTGGTCGATGATGACTTT
Source organism: Henriciella sp. (assembly GCA_030066975.1). Taxonomy (GTDB): domain Bacteria; phylum Pseudomonadota; class Alphaproteobacteria; order Caulobacterales; family Hyphomonadaceae; genus Henriciella. The sequence goes on from JASJAO010000006.1 coordinate 17,776, forward strand.
CAGGCCAAGCTCATGGGCTTTAGAAACCACCCGGTCAAAGTCTTCGATCGATCCGAAAATTGGATCGACGCCACAAAAGTCGGCAACATCATAGCCGTAATCAGCCATTGGCGATGTGAAGAAGGGGGAAATCCAGACGCCGTCCACGCCCAAAGAGGCGATGTGATCCAGGCCGTCATGAACACCTTTCAGATCACCGATGCCATCTCCATTGGTGTCGAGAAAGCTGCGGGGATAGATCTGATAAATTACCGCGCCCTTCCACCAAGGCATGCTGGCTGTCGCAGAAGACGTTGCTTCGTCCACTGTCATGGTCGTTTCAAGCATTACAGTTCGTCCTCAAAAACCGACTTACACACAACCAGGTCGAGTGCTGGAACATTTAACTGATAACTTGAGGGTGCGTTAACAGCACGCTTACAGGTGCCCAAAAGGCTGGAAAATTCGGACGCGCGGCCATCGACAGCAACATTTACCGTTTTTGCCTCGGCTTCGGCATTGATGGCAACAACGATCTCGGTACCAGTCTCATAATCAATGCGAGAGAACACAAACACACTGTCATCGCGATGTGCGAGGCGGGTGATCTGTGTGCCGCGCCGTATCGCTGGCTCGGCCTGTCGAAGTGCGGAAAACTCGGCCAAAGCAGCATAGATCGGATGCGTCGTGTCAAAATTGCTTTCAGCTGTTGTCGCATCAGTGCCGATCAGATCGTTGTCATTGTACACAGCGGTCTGGCTCGGGAACATATTCTCCCGTGCGTCCTGGTCGTTGCCGTCTGAGACGAAGCCCTGTTCGTCGCCGTAATAGATAGTTGGAACACCGCGTGCCATCATCATCAGACCGTGTGCTAGACGCGTGCGGGCTACCATTTCAGCATCACTCATTTCGGGTGAGCTGGCGCGCAGGAACCCGGCAAACCGCCCCATATCGTGATTGCCGAGAAAAGTTGGCAACTGGCGCGTGGTCTCCTCGCCATTCTTGTAGATGGCGTCCGCAGAATACAGCTTGTCCAACTCGAGGCCCGGCGCGCCATTGATGACGACATCTCGCGCCGTGCTTTGGAACGCGAAATCGAGCACAGTTGGCAGTCCGGCCCGGGTTGTGAACTTGGCAAGGTGTTGGGGGTTTTGTCCGTCGACATACACTTCACCAAAGACGTGGAAATGGTCGATGCCCAGCGATTCCGCGTGCTCCATAATGGCGGGTGTAAACGCCTGCCAGAACTCATCGCGCACGTGGCGCGCCGTATCGATCCGGAAGCCATCCACCCTGAAATCGGTAATCCAGGACTTGTAGATTTCGATCATGCCCTCAACGACGCGAGGATGAGCGGTGTTGAGATCATCCAGACCGACAAAGTCACCATAAAGCGAATCTTCGTCGATGAAGTCCGTATCCCCGCGATTGTGATAGTAGATCATGTCGTTCAGCCAGGCGGGGTTCTTCACGTCTTTGAAAGCGTCCATGACATAAGGCGTATAGGCCCAGCCGAGATCCTTGAGTTTGGCGAAATTTTCTTCTTTCTGGTGGACAGCGTCGTCTCCCAGAAAGCCTGAATTGATCGGTTCCCCGTCAATGCTGCCGCGTGTCGTCCAGGGATAGTCGCCGATATAGCGATAGCTGCAGCGCTCGATTTTTTCTCCGGTCCAGTTCGGATCATGACACTCGCGGTACATAATCACGTCGGCGGTGTGGTTGGTGATGATGTCCATATAGACTTTCATGCCGCGGGCATGAGCGGCTTCTACCAGCGCCTTGAAGTCTTCGCGGGTGCCGAGATGCGGATCAACGTTGAGAAAGTCGGTGATCCAATAGCCATGATACCCGGCAGATTCCTGGCCGGGGCCGCCCTGAACCCAGCGATTTGCAAAGATCGGGGTCAGCCAGATCGCGGTGGCGCCCATGCCTTGAACATAGTCGAGGCGCTGGGTGAGGCCCTGCATATCCCCGCCATGATAGAAGCCTTTGTGAGTTGGGTCATAGCCGTGCTCCAGCGGGCCGCCTTCACTGAAGGCGCGATCATTGCCCGGGTTTCCGTTTTCGAACCGGTCTGGCAGAACGAAATAAATGATCTCGTCTTCGATTGCCCGCGGATTTGTGTCAGACGTTGGCCCCTCGAGCGACTGGCCGACACTGATGCACGCAGTTGCGGCGGCAATAATGGATGAAGCAAGGATCGACTTAAACGCGGTCCGCAGGATACACATTTTGAACTCCCTATCGAAGACTCTCATGGGTCTTTGATCAACACTTTTCACTTTTTTGCATTTTCGGCAACCGTATTTTTCCCGTATATAAAAGGGAAATGGGGGTTTCTCTATGCTTCGCAAATATTCCTTGCGTTTTTTTGCAAAATTCAGCAACGTGAAAGAAAAGTTCTGGGAGAGTGAAAACGTGCGAAAACTACTTGTTCTGGCAACGGCTGTAACCGCGAGCCTTGTGGCGGCGTGTGCAGTTTCAACCAGTCTCGCAGCGGTGCCGGAAGCACAGCCTGCAGAAGTCCTTGATGCCATCCTCGAGCCGATTGAACAGGCAGAGGTGCAATCGCCTTCCGAAGCGCTGACGGTGGTGCTCACCACGCCCGATCAAACACCCAAATGGCAAGCCTTCTGGAACGGAAAAGAGATTACAACCCCAAGCGCGCTCGGCTTCACGTTCGCAAAGTCGCGCGACATGGAGGATGGGCTCGTTCTCACCAGTGTTCGCAAGTCTTCTAAAGACGAGACTTGGGAGCAGCCCTGGGGCGAGCGCCAGTTCGTGCGCGATCACCACAATGAACTTACGGCCGACTTCGCCTTCACCGATGGCGAGCCAGCCTACACGCTGCGCGTGCGTGTTTTCGATGACGGTTTCGCCTTCCGTTATGAAGTGGACGGGGAAGGCGAGCGCTGGATTACGGAAGAATTGACCGATTTCGGGCTCGATCAGACTGCAAAAGCCTGGTGGATCAAGGCGGGGGCCTACAACCGCTACGAATATCTGTATAAGACAACGACCGTCTTCGACGTGCACAGGGCCCATACGCCGTTCACGGCCAAGCTTCCCGACGGGCCGTTCATTTCAATCCATGAGGCCGCGCTGGTCGACTATGCCGGGATGTGGCTGAACCAGCGCCGGGAAGGCGTCTTACAGGCCGATCTGGCCCCGCGCTCTGACGGGATCAAAGTGAAAACCGGCGGCAGCTTCAAAACACCCTGGCGCACCGTGCAAGTTTCGGACACTGCCGCCGGGCTTGGCAATTCAGACATGATCTTGAACTTGAACGAGCCTAACAAGCTGGGCGACGTGTCCTGGGTCAAGCCGAGCAAATATATCGGTATCTGGTGGTGCATGCACATTGCCGAGTGTACCTGGGGCAGCGGTGACAAACACGGCGCCACCACCGAGCGCACGCGCGACTATATCGATTTCGCCGCTGAGCACGGCTTCGACGGCATTCTGGTTGAGGGCTGGAACATCGGGTGGGACGGCGACTGGTTCAGCAATGGTGAACTGTTCAGCTTCACCGAAGCCTATCCGGATTTCGATATTGAAGGATTGGCCGAGTATGCCCGCGAGAAAGGCGTCTACCTGATCGGGCATCATGAGACCTCGGGTAATCTGACCAATTACGAACGGCAGATGGAAGACGCCTATGCCCTCTATCAGCGCCTCGGCATCCCAGCCGTCAAAACTGGCTACGTCGCCGACGCCGGCGACCTGGTTCGCCGTGATGAGACCGGTAAGAAATTCTACGAATGGCACGACGGACAGTTCGCCGTCGAACACCATATGAAAGCGGTGAAAACCGCCGCCAAGTATGGCATCTCAATCAATGCACACGAGCCGGTCAAGGATACCGGACTTCGCCGGACGTATCCGAACTGGATGACCCGTGAAGGCGTGCGCGGTCAAGAGTTCAACGCCTGGGGTGTGCCGCCAAACACACCGGAACACACCACCATCATCCCCTTCACACGGATGCTGTCCGGGCCAGCGGATTACACGCCTGGCATCTTTGATCTGTCTTTCGGCAACCCGCTAAGCGAAGACCCGCGCGTGCAGACAACGCTTGCGAAACAGCTGGCGCTTTATGTTGTGCTCTACAGCCCGATCCAGATGGCCGCTGATCTGCCGCGAAACTATACCGCGCGGCCCGACGCGTTCCAGTTCATCAAGGACGTGCCGGTCGATTGGCAGGATACGATCGTGCTTGACGGTCTGCCCGGCGAGTATGTCGTAATTGCCCGCAAGGACCGCAACAGCGAAGCCTGGTTTCTGGGGGCGATCACGGATGAAGAGGCGCGAACGGTGTCCATCTCACTCGATTTCCTCGATGATCTTCCCTACGAGGCACAGATTTACCGTGACGGCGAGGGTGCAGACTGGCGCTCCAACCCCTATGCGTTCGAAACGGCATTCGAAACTGTAGACGCGTCGGGGGCTTTGACACTGGATCTTGCCCCGGGCGGCGGAACGGCCATCGCGTTCATTCCGGTCGAATAGGAGGCGGGTGACATGGTTCGAACGCTTGCCCTCGCTTTAGCGCTCGCAGGCCTCACGGCTTGTGGAGCACCTGCGCCCTCATCAGGCGAGGTCAGCACAGAGCCGGATACGATCTCCACTCCGTCTCAACTGGTCAGGCTCGAAGCGGTGCCGTCAGAGCATGTGGCGCCGCGCAATGTCACCCTCTGGTTGCCGCCGGATTATGACCCAGACGGCGAGCCGTATCCGGTCATCTATGCGCATGATGGACAAAACCTGTTCGAGCCGGGAACGGCCTATGGCGGCACCGCCTGGGAACTGGATGACATCGCCGAGCAGTTGATCGCAGAAGACAAGATCCGGGCACCGATCATTGTTGGTCTATGGAATACCGGCGAGACCCGTTGGTTGGAGTATATGCCGCGCAAGATCCTGGACGGAGTTCCGGAGGCCGCCTTCGACCAAACGGGAGAGGATCGCGAAGCGCCCCACACACGGCCGAGCGTACTCAGTGATGCATATCTGCGTTTCATCGTCGAAGAGATGAAGCCCTATGTAGATGCCAACTATAACAGCGCGCCCGGTCCTGAAGATACATTCGTCATGGGCTCCAGCATGGGCGGTCTGATCTCGCTCTATGCGATCTCCGAGTATCCTGATGTGTTCAGTCGCGCGGCCTGTGTTTCAACCCATTGGCCGCTGGCTCTCGCCAATGGACCGGTCGCTGATGCGGCCACAGATGCAGTCCTGTCCTTTCTGGAGGATGGCGCGCTCGACAATGCCCGGCATTCACTCTGGTTCGATCATGGTACGCTGGGACTTGATGCCAATTATGCCCGTCACGCCGAACCGATTGAAGCCTGGTTCCGCAATGCCGGGTGGGGGGACACAGAGGCCCGGTTCACGGTGTTTGAAGGCACCGACCACAATGAGGCCTCATGGCAAGAGCGATCAGATCAAATCCTGATCTTCCTGCTTGGGAAAGAGAGCTGAACTATGAAGAATAGAATCGCAATACCAATTGCCTCGCTTTTCGCTGGCTTTGTGCTGGCCGCGTGCACTGCCGTGACCGCGCAAGAGGACGCGTCGACTCCAGCAGACCCAACCACAGAGGCCGTCGATGTGACGGACAAGTTTAAACCTCAACCCTATGTCAAAATCGACCATCCTGAATGGGCAGACGATGCGGTGATCTATCAGATCAACACCCGTCAGTTCACGCCTGAGGGCACGTTTCGTGCGGCGCAAGATCAATTGCCACGACTGAAAGACTTGGGCGTCGATATCCTGTGGCTGATGCCGATCCACCCCATTGGGGAGGTCAACCGCAAGGGTACGCTGGGCAGCCCATACTCGATCAAAGACTATTATGGCGTAAACCCGGAGTTTGGCACGAAAGAAGACCTGAAAGCTTTTGTTGAAGCGGCCCATGCCGAAGGCTTCCATGTCATTCTGGACTGGGTCGCCAATCACAGCGCCTGGGACAATCCTTTGGTTGAACAGCATCCCGATTGGTACGATCGCGATTGGAAAGGGGACTATCATCCGACGCCTTGGACAGACTGGGCTGATATAATCGATTTTGATTATTCGCAGCCGGGTCTGCGTGAATACATGACCGAGGTCATGGTCTATTGGGTGCGCGATATTGGGGTCGATGGTTTCCGCGCCGATGTCGCGGGTTTCGTGCCGCTCGATTTCTGGGAAACGCTTCGCGCAGAGCTGGACGAGATCAAGCCCGTTTTCATGCTCGCCGAATGGCAACAGCGCGATCTGCACCAAAACGCGTTCGATGCGACCTATGGCTGGGGCTGGAAAGAAGCCGCGCAGAGGATTGCCAGAGGTCAGTCCAATGCCGGCGATATGACCGGCTTCCTGTCTGAACAGATCTCCACCTGGCCACTCGATGCCTATCGCATGCTCTATACCGAAAATCACGACCAGAACGCCTGGGAAGGCACCACCGGAGAGCTTTATGGCGAGGCCTATCGTGTCTTCCTGAAGCTCTCTTTCGTATCTGAAGGCATTCCGCTGATCCACAACGGACAGGAGGTCGGCAATCAGGACGCGCTCGAATTCTTTGAGAAAGATCCGATTGCCTGGAATGGCTATGACCATCCCGACGGGGCATTCGTCAAGCAGCTGATCGCGATGCGGAAGGCCAACGAAGCGCTCTGGAACGGGGCCGCCGGTGGACGAATTGTGCCGGTTGTGACCGACGCGCCGTCGCAAATTGTCAGCTTTTCGCGTGAGAAGGACGGCAACCACGTGGTTGGCCTGTTCAATCTGTCACCTGAGCCCGCCCGCTTCACACTGAAAGACGGGCCGGTTGCGGGCACCTTTGAGGACGCCCTGACGGGTGAAATACAAACACTTAAACTCGGCGATGAGATCGAGCTTGCGGCCTGGTCCAGCCTTGTGCTGACCAAGAACGAATAAAAGACACAGAACAAAATAGATTGAGGGAAGAAACGTCATGACGGACATCGCCGCAGATCAGGTGGCCACCTCAGGCGCAGCCGGTCGCCTGAAGCCGCAACTGAAATTTACCCAAATCCTGACCATGTGTTTTGGATTCTTCGGGATTCAGGTCGGGTTTGCGCTGCAGACGGGTCATTTCAGCCGGGTGTTTGAAACGCTCGGCGCAAATGTCAGCGACATCGCCATCCTGTGGATCGCGGCACCGCTCACCGGCCTCATCGTTCAGCCAATTGTAGGCTATATGTCAGACCGCACCTGGACCGGGATGGGCCGTCGACGCCCCTACTTCTTCTGGGGGGCTGTCCTCACGACCATGGGCCTGTTCATCATGCCAAACGTATCGGCCCTCTGGATGGCGGCGGGCATGTTGTGGATCCTCGACAGCTCGCTGAACATCACCATGGAGCCGTTTCGCGCCTATGTCGGCGATATGATGTCGGAGCGTCAGCGCACGCTTGGCTATGCCGCGCAGAGCTTCTTTATCGGCGCCGGGGGCACGCTGGGATCTGCGCTGCCCTGGATGCTGTCAAACTGGTTTGGTCTCTCCAGCACGGCAGAAGGCGCTCTGCCGGAAAACATTCAGATGATGTTCTATGTTGGTGCCGTGCTCCTGTTCCTCGCAGTTGCCGTTACGGTGTTCACGGGCAAGGAGTACGACCCGGAAACGCTCGCAGCCTATGAACAGGCCGAGGCCGAAGCGAAAGGCCTGCATCTCGACGCGATGGTGCCGATGCCTGCCGCGCCGAGTGCGTCCGGGTTCCGCGCGATTGGATTGAGCTTCCTTGCGGCCGGTGCCGCCTTCGCCGCAGCCGTGTTTTTCCTCCAGCTCGATTATAGTCTGGTGACCGATGCTGCGGCCCTGGCAGATCGCGGATGCGCGACGCCGTCGGACCCTGAAAGCTGCGGCATCTATGCCAGCACGTATAAAGAGCTCTATCTGCTCGGCGGCGGTCTCGCTGCTTTCGGAATCCTCGCACTCATCGCCAGCATGTTGAAAGGCCGCGGCGGCGAGCAGGGGGCCTTTTCTGAGATCATGGAAGACATGATGCGCCTGCCAAAGACGATGCGTCAGCTGGCGATCGTGCAGTTCTTCTCCTGGTTTGCGATGTTCTCAATGTGGATCTATCTCAATCGCGGCGCGATCTCTCACCACTATGGTGATCTGGTCCCGCGCACGCCGGAATATGAACAGGCCGCAGACTGGATCGGTCTGCTGAATGGCGTCTATTTTGCCGTTGCAGCGCTTGTCGCCTTTGCCATTCCAGTTTTGGCCCGCATGACAAGCCGCAAGGCTGCCCATGCGATCTGTCTCCTCGTCGGGGCGCTGGGCTTCTCCAGCTTTATCTGGCTGCCGAGCGGGCAGCTGCTCTGGATCGCGATGATCGGGGTCGGCGTGGTCTGGGCCTCGATCCTGTCCATGCCTTACGCGATCCTGTCCAACGCGCTTCCTGCCAACAAGATGGGCATCTATATGGGCATCTTTAATTTCTTCATCGTGATCCCGCAGCTGGTTGCCGCCAGCATTCTGGGACCCGTCGTGGCGCAGCTGTTCGATGGGTACGCGATTTATGCGCTCGGCCTCGGATCCGTGAGTTTTGTGATCGCAGCAGCCTTGGCGATGTGGGTCGATGATCCCGGCGACATCGCCTAGCGCGCTTCGGCGCCGCTGATTAACCTTTGCGCGGGAAATCTGCTTGAGGCGAAGCAACTGAGCAGTCGCCTCAAGTTTGGCTGTTTTTCGGTCATTCAGCTTTCCCAGCGACGGCGCACCTCTCAGGTTGCCACCAAATCCGAAGATCTGGAGGGCGTCGACATGTTACGGAATCTATTGCTATCTGCATGTGTGTTGGCCACGGCAGGCTGCGAAACAGTACCGGTTGAGCCTCAGGAACCTGCCGCGGTCGCAAGCCGGTATCTCGACGACACGCCAAGACTGGCTATTCTCGCAGCGTATCAGCCGGAGATTGACGCTCTGCTGCCATCGCTCGACAATTACGAGACCTATCAAGTCAACGGCGTTACGTTTTACGCGGGCACAATGAACGAGGTTGACGTTGTCGTGTTCATGACCGGCATCAGCCTTGTCAACGCATCCATGAACGCGCAGTTGGTCATCAACCATTTCAATGTCGAGGCGATCCTGGTCAGCGGTGTCGCTGGTGGTGTCGACCCATCTCTGTCCTTCGCCGATGTGACTGTGCCAGCCAAATGGGGCCAGTATAATGAGATGGTGTTCATGCGGGAAACCGAGCCCGGTGTGTTCGTCCCCCATCCCGGTCTCGGTCCTCAATTTGAGCCCTATATGTTCATGGGGCCGCGCGGCATGCACGTGCGCACGGCGGCCGATCCGAAACCGGCGGAGCGAAAGTTCTGGTATGAGACCGATCCTGAACTGATGGCCGCAGCCAAGAAAGCGGCTGAAACGGTTGAGTTCAAGCAATGCGTCGATACAGCAACCTGCCTGCCGCGTCCGCCTAAGGTGGTGCTGGGCGGGAATGGCGTGACCGGCTCGATCTTTCAGGACAATGCCGACTTTCGGGAATACTTGTTCGAGACGTTTGACGCTCAGGTTGTCGAGATGGAGACCTCTGCGATTGCAACCGTCGCCTATGCCAATGCGATTCCGTATATCGGGTTCAGAAGCCTCTCCGACCTTGCCGGGGGTGGTGGCGGCGTGAATGAGTATCCGATTTTCGAGGTCCTGGCGGCGGAGAATGCGGCTGCTTTTCTTTCGGCTTTCCTGGTCGAGTATCGGGATGCGTCTTAGGAAAGGCGTCTGATCGCGGTCTCGCTATTCAATGCGGTCAAAGGCCCAGTTTCGTCGGGGCAACCCGATCCTAAAACTCTGTCCCGCACAAGTCATCCATGGTACCTGCCATTTGCCAAAGAGTGTGAGAGGCGAGGGACCTTGGATGAGACGTACAATAGGATGGGCTGCAAGTGCGATCGTGTTGGCAGCAGCTGCGCCAGCAACCGCGGACAATCACGGTGATTACGACAATCGCTTCACCGCAGAGCGCGTGTTCGACATTGAATATGCAAGTGACCCGCAGGTCTCCCCGGATGGCGAGACGATTGTTTATGTCCGTCGGTCCATGGACCGCCAAACCGATATGGACCGCGGTGACATCTGGGTCATTGATGTGGACAGCGGTTCGCACCGTCCCCTAATCGCGGGCGGGGCCTCGGCCAGCAGCCCGCGGTGGTCACCAGATGGGACACGCCTTCTCTATTCAACCTCAACCGAGGATCGACCAGACCTTCGGGTGCATTTTATGGACACTGGAGAGAGCTATTCTCTCGGCCAGTTCTTTCAGGGGCCGCGCAGCGCGACGTGGTCACCAGACGGCAAAACCATTGCGTTCACGATGTTCACGCCGGGTGAAACGCCGAGTTTCGCGAAACCTGTGAAAGCGCCCGAAGGGGCCACCTGGTCAGAGCCGGTTCGCGTGTTTGACGATGTTACATTCCGGTTCGATGGCGCGGGGTACCTGAAAGAAGGAGCGACCCACGTTTACACCATATCCGCTGAAGGCGGATCGCCTCGTCAGATCACCAGCGGTGAGGTTGATTTCAACGGGCCAGAATGGCTCAGCAATGACGTCTTGCTGGTGAGTGGCAATGAAGCCGAAGATCGTGAGATGGACCCGATCGAGAGCGAGATCTATCGCATCGACTTGAACGATCTCTCCCGCACCGCCATGACCGACCGCGACGGACCTGATCAGGGGGCAACAGTTTCACCGGACGGCAACACCATCGCTTATTTCGGATATGATGATCAGTTGAAAGCCTACCAGCATACCGGGCTATATCTGATGGACGCCGATGGCTCCAACAAGCGCCAGGTCGCCGAAGGGTTTGATCGCTCTTTCGATGCTGTGGCCTGGTCTGCTGACAGCAGGACCTTGTATGCGCAGATTGAAAACGCGGGCGAGATTGATGTTGTGTCGATTGACCGCCGCGGCGAGATCGAAACGGTGATCACAGGCGTTGGCGGCACATCTATCGGACGCCCTTATGCCAGCGGCAGTTTCAGCGTCTCGAACACATCACGCCCGGTCTTTGCCTACACGGCAGGGTTCGCCGACAGGCCCGCTGAGATTGCGGTTCAGGGGCCCCGCGTTGATGACCGTGTCCTAACCGATCTCAACGGGGATACGCTGCCTTATTTCGACATGTCTCCAATCGAAGAGTTCAAAGTCTCTTCGTCCGTTGATGGGCGCGAGATCGAAGCTTGGGTCGCCTTGCCGCCGGACTTCACTGCCGATGGTAGCTTCCCGATGATCCTGGAGATTCATGGCGGGCCATATGCGATGTATGGGCCGTTCTTCTCCTCGGAAATTCAGCGTTTCGCGGCGGAGGGTTATGTGACGGTTTACGTCAATCCGCGCGGCTCAACCGGCTATGGTGAAGCGTTTGCGCAACTCATAGATCTTGCCTATCCCGGCAATGACCACAACGATCTTATGGACGTGGTCGATGACCTTGTGGCGCGAAACTATGTCAGCGAAGATCGATTGTTCATCACGGGTGGATCAGGCGGCGGTATCCTGACCGCATGGGCGGTGGGACAGACCGACCGTTTTGCGGCGGCCGCCTCAGTTAAACCTGTGATCAACTGGATGACCATGGCGCTCGCGGCTGACATTGGGCAGCTGATCCGTCGTCACTGGATCCGCGCCGATCCATGGAGCAACCCTGACGCGTTTCTGAATTTCTCTCCGATCATGTATGTCGATAAAGTGACCACGCCGACCTTGCTCATGGTCGGAGAAGAGGACTGGCGCACGCCGACCTGGGAAGCCGAACAATTCTACACCGCGCTTAAAATGAACGGCGTTGAAACCGCGCTGATCCGTATTCCGGGATCACCGCACTACATTGCCGGTCGTCCGAGTCGTTTGATTGCCAAGACCGACAATATCATGGGCTGGTTCGCCAAGTTTGATCCGGCCAAAACCGAAGACGCGAGCGAGGACTAATCCAGCATATCCGGCGTTGGGATCGTGTCTTCATACACATCCCAATTGCCGGTGATTTCATCGAGAACAACACCGCCGACAAGATAAAGTGCTTCGACGGAGGCCTCGAGGCCGGCATAGCCTTCATTCTCTGTGAGCAGGTTTTCCGCAGCCGTCTTTCCCGGCGGTTGCATTGTGTAATTGCTGCCGGTGCGCAGGACCATGAACCGGTTTTTGTCGGCGCGACCAATCTCATGCAGATAGGCAACGGATGAGAAGGATCCGGTATCTTCCATCGCGGATGTAACGAAGTCGGAGTTTCCATCACTCCAATACGCGACCCATTCATTGGCCCACGCATTCATGATCGCGCCGTGCCAGAACGTCATTGCCGCGAGGTGGCCGCCCTTGAGCACAAAGGGCGGCAACTGCGCGTTCGGGTGTTCTGTATAGAGGTCACGCGTCTCCTTCAGACCCTCTAGATCCGGCAGTTCCAGACCCTTGGTCAGCTCAAAAGCCCAGTCCCGGAGCGCCTCATTGATCAGGAACATCTCACCGCCATTGGCTTCAGGGCGCGGCTGACCATAAGGCTCTTGCGTCCGCCGCGCGAAATAGCCTGTCGGCCAGTCCTCCGGCTTCTCACGCGCATCGATATGGTGGGAGAGGTCGCCATCGACTAAATAGGCCGACCAGACTGCGGACCCGATCGAGGCATCTTCGGGATCAATCCCGGCAATGCCCGCCACCAGCCAATAGGACTTGCTGAGATCAAATCGGGGATCGAGCCCCAGTGCCATCACCGATGAGGCTGACCGGATCGACCCGATCCCGGTCACTGTGGCCAGGACCTGATCTTCGGCATTGTAGTAGAGGTCATGATGGCCATGCGGGAATGGGATAGCGAGATCAAACGGGCGACGTTCTTTCCAGAGCTGGAATTCACCCGCCGTGTCGCCTTCATCCTCACCAATCTCAAACATGGTGACCAGCACCGCTTTCACAGGCAGCGGTGTGGCGCACGGGGCTGAAAGGTCACACAGTGTGACCGTTGCCGGTTCCTGCTCGACCATGGCAGTCGGCCCTGTCGCGCAGGCAGAGACAAGCACTGGTGATACCAAGGCGAGTACGCCGCATAAAACTCTGTTTCTCATTCCCTGCAGCATCATCTGTCCTCACTCAGTAAAGTCTTTGCAAGGTTGAAGATAGAGCCTGGAGGAGGTCAACAGATTCCGATGCGTGACAGCGGCACGCTCTTGGATTGACTAGAGCGGGTTCAGTGGTGAGATCGATTGCTACAAATCCGTCAATTGCGCGGGCGGGCAAGAGTCACAGCTTCTGTGGGCTGTTCGCACGGTATTGATCCGGTATGCTTTGGTCATGACAGCGTCACCCCTTTCCCAAGTCCTCAAAGGACGATTGCTCACTTTTTCTGATCGCCCCCGGTCGGTCGATGATACCGAATCATATGCCTATTGGGCGCATGGGGCCCTGGCGATACAGGGCGGCAAGATTGTGTGGCGCGGGGACGCGGCAAAGCTTCCTCAGGTGTATCAGACCTGGCAGGTGATGGATCATCGCGACCATCTGATCTTGCCGGGGTTCATCGACACCCACACGCACTTCCCGCAGATGGGCGTTATTGGATCATACGGGGCGCAGCTGCTGGATTGGTTGGAGACCTACACATACAAACAGGAAGCGCGGTTCGAAGACACGTTGTATTGCCAGACGGTCGCGAACGCGTTTCTGGATGAGTTAATCAACAATGGCGTCACAACCGCCGCGGTCTATGCCACCTCTCATCCTGGCTCGGCCCACGCGCTGTTCGAGGCCGCACACGCCCGGGACATGCGAATGATTGCAGGCAAAGTGCTGATGGATCGCGGCGCCCCGGACGCAGTCTGTGACACACCGCAACGCGCTTATGACGAAAGCAAATACCTGATTGACGCCTGGCACAATGAAGGGCGTTTATCCTATGCCATCACACCGCGTTTCGCGATCACATCTTCGCCCGCGCAGCTAGAACTGATGCAGGCTTTGGCGGCGGAAAATACCGGCTGCTACGTCCAGACACATCTGTCAGAAAATCAATTCGAAATTGACGAGACACTCCGTCTCTATCCGGCCGCGAAAGACTATACTGGCGTCTATGAGGACTATGGCCTCTTGGGCCCGCGCTCTCTGTTGGGGCACTGTATCCACCTGTCAGACCGCGAGCTTGGTGCCCTGAAAAATAGCGATTCGATAGCAGTCTTCTGTCCGTCCTCAAACCTGTTCCTCGGCAGTGGCCTGTTCGACTATAGCGGCATGATTGAGGCCGACATTCGCGTCGGGTTCGGAACAGATGTGGGCGCTGGCACCAGCTACTCCATGCTGGCCACCGCCGCTGACGCCTACAAGATCTGCCAGTTGAAAGGCTATAGTCTCAACCCGTTTGAGAGCTATTTCGGCCTGACCCTCGGCAATGCCCGCGCGCTCTCGCTCGAAGGCAAGATCGGGACACTCGAGGTCGGAACAGAAGCTGACCTTTGCGTTCTCAATAGCCATGCAACATCAGCGATGCGTACGCGTATGGAAAGTGTGAACTCGTTGGCCGAAGAATTGTTCGTGCTGCAAACGCTCGGCGATGATCGCAGCATTGCCGAGACTTATGTCGGTGGTCGGGCCCGGAAAACCTCGGCGATCTAGCGCTCCTCCGGTTTAAGCCATTTTTTGACCTGCGGCGGTTCATACGTCACCAACTTGTCGACAAGGCTGGCGGGATCATCGCCGGTTAAGGCCATCTGGCGGTGGACAGAGCGGACAAAGCCTTCCTCAACCATAACATCAAAGAACCGCTCCAGTGCATTGTAGAAGCCATTCACATTGTAGAACGCGAGCGGTTTGCGATGGACGCCCAATTGCGTCCAGGTCCAGACTTCAAACGTCTCTTCCATCGTGCCGATGCCGCCGGGCATACAGATGAAGGCATCTGACAAATCGTGCATGATTTGTTTGCGCTCATGCATTGAGTTTACAATATGGAGCTTCGTCAGCCCTTCATGGGCTTGCTCCAGTTCGAACAGTTGACGCGGCAACACACCGATCGCTTCTCCGTCAACCGACAACGCGCCATTGGCAACCGCGCCCATAGTCCCATCCCGCGCCCCGCCATAGACGACGCCATAGCCCTTGTTTGCGATTATGGCCCCCAGGTCGTAGGCGGCCTCCATATACACATCACCGCGGCCAGTATTGGAGCCGCAAAACACACAAATTCGCATTCAATCGTCCTTCTGAAATCGTAATGGCGCGACGATTCGTTGATCATCTTAGCCATCGATTTGTTGGTTTTTAGTCACATGACAGATAAAAACCGAGCGCAAATTACTCTTCACGTGTGATGCAATAATTCGCTCGCTTCGGCAAAAATCAATCTCTCTTGTCGGATAGACCGGAATCGGTGAGTCGCCAGACCAATAATCACCGCCCTGATTATCGTTCAATTCGTGGCCCGCTGGAAGGCAACTCTGAAATTGAGTGCGCAAATTATGAGCACGCTTGGTCTAATGAGCGATGATCTGTCTTGCAGCGCTGAAGCAACATGAAGCTGACGTTAACCTTTGACTTGAAGTTGCCGGAGTGATCTTCGGCCCTTCGTCTCCGCATTGGAGTGCACTGATGCGTTGGTCGAGTTGAGGATTGTAACCTTTTGCCGGTCTCAAGCAGAGCCGTCGAAACCCAGAGAAAAGATAGTTGCGATGAAACATCACACCATGTCGTTAATGGCGCCTGCCGCCGAGTCTCCCAGAATTGGTTGGTCCGTGTCCGCACGGACAGCGGTTGCCGCAGCCGCGCTCTGTCTGTCTATGCCCTTGGCGGCGACGGCCCAGGAAGACCCAGCCGAAGATGAAGTGCTGACGCAGGAAACCGTTGTCGTGACCGGCAGCCTTCGCGCACTCCCGGTTGAGGACGTGGGTTCGGTTTTCGGCTTCGATAAGACACTGGTCGAAATTCCCCGTTCAGCGTCAACGATCAGTGCGGATCAGATTGAGCGTTTCGGGATTACCGACATTTACGGCCTTGTCGCACAGGCTCCAGGCACATTTACCAACTCTTTCTTTGGCGTCGGTGGCGCGCTGGATATTCGCGGACAGGCAGGTGAGACCTACTTCCGCGGTGTCCGCCGGCTCGACAACCCGGGCAACTATCCAACCCCAATTGGCGCCTCTGACCGGATTGATATCGTTCGTGGACCGGCTTCACCCATCTACGGACCGTCCAAATCCGGTGGCTACATGAACTTCGTGCCAAAGACCGCGCGCGTTGGGTCTGGCTATATGGATGAGGCGGAAGGTGAAATTCGCTATACTGGCGGCAGCTGGGACAAGAGTGTTCTGTCCGCATCCGTCACAGGCCCTGGCGAGATTGCTGGCAAGGAATTTGGGTATCATCTCTACGCAGAGATCGAAGACTCCGACAGCTACTACAATAATATCTACACAGAGCAGACCATATTGCAGGCTGCGTTCGATGTCGGCATCACAGACAAGCTCCGCGTCGAGTTCGGGGCGATGTATCATGACTATGACGGTGTTCAGAACGGGGGTTGGAACCGTCTGACCCAGGACCTGATTGATGATGGCACTTACATTACCGGTTCGGCGCAGCCGCTTGATACCAATGGCGACGGTCAGATCGACGCTGCTGAATCTCAAGTCCTGCAGGATTCAATCGGCTCTGATTTTGACAATCTTCAATTCGGAAACTTTTCAGCAACCGGACCTGACAATTTCTCCGATGACGACTTCGTCGGCACGCTGTTCCCTCTGGAAAACACCGGCACGGCAACTCTTAGCCGCAAAGACACGCTGGCGGGCGAAGACGATTTCCTGATCAACGAAATGATCACGCTCTATGCCGACTTCATTTATGAAGGCAGCGATGATTTCGAGATCAAAAATCAGATGTTCTACGAAGCCTATGAGAACCTGAACGAGAATTCTTACGGCTTCTCCCAGTTCCACGACAGCTGGGTGTTTGAGAACAAGCTTGTTGTCAGCAAAGACTTCGATTTTGAAGGTCTGGATATCGCAACCCAGATCTCACCTTCTGTCCGTCATACGGACTTTGAGCACGGCGATGACTTTACCTACGAGTATTTCCATCGGGTAGATCTGACCCAAGGCTATGATGCCCGCTCTGACCGACTTCTCTCAACAGAGTCCGGTCTCGACTACGATAATTTCGTTGTCGGTGATTACACGAATTGGGCTTTGGCCGGTCTGGTGGACGCAGAGTTTGACTTCGGTCTCAACCTCTTGCTCGGTCTGCGCTACGACACGATCGACGTAGAATCGACCTCGATCGGTTGGCGCCTGCTTGACGTTGACGCTGTCGGGCCGTCTTCACAACCAGATGTCACAGAGTCTGGTGAGGACGATGGTGTCTCCTGGAATGTCAGTGTCTCTTATGAACTGCCAATGGGCATTATTCCTTATGTGACACTGGCTGAACAATCCGTCGTTGTTGCCGGGCAAGGCGCGGAAATCGGGCCGAGCGACATTACCGGGGAATCCTGGTTCAGCGCGACGGAACTGACCGAATTCGGCATCAAGGGGAATTTCCTGGACGACCGGCTATATGCTGCGATCTCATACTATGAGCAGAACCGGACGGACCGGAACGTTCAGTCGACCACTGTGAACCAGGACATTCGCACCGAAGGTATCGAAGCTGAGGTCCGCTGGTCTGTCACGGATAAGCTCCTGCTGACAGCGGCATATACCAACACCGAAGTCATCAACGAGACTTTCCTTGAGAACGGAACGGCGTTTAGCTTCTACGGCGCAGAGGATCTCAACAATGTCACTGACCCATCGCTGACCTATGGCGGTCAGCCGCTCGGGAACGTGATCATTGAAGACGAGGATGACGCCAAGCGGGCGGGTATCCCGGAGGACCTGTTCTCTCTGACAGCGACTTATGCGTTCGACAACGGCCTGTCGTTGAGCGGTTCTGTCGTAGATGTGCCGAAGGTCTATTCAGGACAGTCTCAGGTCGTGGAACTGCCAGCCTACACGCTGGTTGATATCGGCGCGAGCTATGAGTTCGACAACTGGTTGTTCAGGCTGACGGTGAAGAATGCAACGGACGAAGAATACTTCCGCGCAAACTTCACCGAACTGTTCGGATCGACAATCGTCCTGCCAGAGCCGCCTCGCAGCTATCAGGCATCTGTGATCTACAAGTTCTAAACGAACAGACAGATCCAAAAACAATCAGACCCGGCGGGCCTCATGCTCGCCGGGCCTTTTTTTATTGCCTCAGAGTCGGGTCTTTAGCCCTCGAGGAAAACAAACTTGATCAGGAACAGGATCGCCAGAACCGCGACGCTGGGGCTGAGCTTCTTCCACTGACCCGCGCCGAGCTTCAGGGCAGCATAAGTGATAAAGCCAAGGCCGATCCCTGTGGCGATCGAATAGGTCAGCGGCATCGCCACCGCCGTAATCACTGCCGGAACGAAGGCCGTCATATCATCCCAGTCCACCGCTGCCAGGCCGCCAACCATGACGCAGCCAACAAAGACCAGCGCCGGTCCCGTCGCGTAACTCTGGATCGCGCTGGCCAGCGGGGCAAAAAACAAGGCGACCAGAAACAGCATCGCGACCACAATCGCAGTCACGCCAGTCCGACCCCCGGCCTTCACGCCGGCAATACTCTCAACATAGCTTGTTGCAGACGAGGTGCCGACGACCGCGCCGACCATGGTTGCCGTACTGTCGGCCAGCAGCGCCCGGCGCAGCCCGAGAATCCGACCATCCTTGTCCAACAAGCCCGCCTTGTGCGCGACAGCGACCAGTGTGCCCGCTGTGTCAAACACGTCCACGAACAGGAAGGAAATCACTACGATCACAAGACCAAGCTCAAACGCCTGCGACCAGTCGAGCGCAAACAGGGTCGGTTCGACCGACGGCGGCAATGACACGATGCCGGAGGGCTCTGAGACACCGAGCAACACGCCTGCCGCCGTAATGGTCAGCATGCCGATCAGGATGCCCCCGGGGATCTGTCTCGCCTCCAGCACGACGATCAGAATGAAGCACACAATGGCGAGAAGGGCAGGCGGTGCTGAGAGGTCTCCCAAGCCGACCAGCGTTGCTGGATTGTCGACCACAATGCCGACACTGGTCAGCCCAATCATGATCAGAAACAGGCCGATGCCGGCTGAAATGGAAAGTTTCAACTCCATTGGAATGGAGTTGATCACCCATTCCCGGATCGGCAGGACACTGATAAGGACAAACAGCACCCCGGACAGGAACACCGCCATCAGAGCAGCTTGCCAGGGGATGCCCATGCCGAGCACGACTCCAAACGTGAAGAACGCATTCAGTCCCATGCCGGGCGCAATTGCGATCGGAAAATTGGCGTACAGCCCCATGATCAAGGTGCCGATGGCGGCCGACAGGCACGTCGCCACGAAGACCGCGCCCGGATCCATACCCGCATTGGCGAGAATGTCTGGATTGACGAAAATGATATAGGACATGGCGAGGAAGGTCGTCATGCCCGCCATCATTTCGCGCCGTAGCGAACTGCCCCGCGCCGTAATTTCGAAGTATCGATCCAACATGATGCGCCTCCCGTTTCACGTTCAGAAGCAGCGCGCTAAGGCGTGCCGCTCTGCTTCCGTCATGCTTAAGGCGCGTCGGTCATTCATCAACGCTTGAGTTTTGACGAGTGAAAACGGCATCGTGGCGGCCTGATTTTAAAGCCGTTTCGAAGAGCGCTGCTCAAAACCTGACATCTCGCCGAAGTGCACGAAAATAGGCAACGCACCCTCGATGAACGCGACGGTTGCAACAGATGTTGCAACCGTTCTGGCATCAAGCGCTCTCAAAATGCGCGCTCTCGACTAGACCTTGGGCAGTCCGGGCGAGAGCTGAGAGTCGCACCTGAAACCGCCTGACAAAAAGCCCCAAACGCGGCAGGATAGGCAAAAGTACTGGAGAACAGCCAATGATCCGTTTTGTCCTTGACGGTGAAATACAGGAGCTCGTCGATGTGGACCCCACGCGCACGGTGCTGGAATGGTTGCGCGAAGACGAACACCGCGTCGGGACGAAAGAGGGCTGCGCGGAGGGCGATTGCGGCGCCTGTACGGCGGTTATTGGTGAACTGATTGAGGATCGGGTCCGGTACCGTGCGATCAATACCTGTATCTATTTCCTGCCCATGCTGCACGGCAAAGAGCTGGTGACGGTCGAATCCATTGGAGTGCCCGACCAGTTGCACCCGGTACAACAGGCCATGGCAGACGGCGATGGGACCCAGTGCGGCTTCTGCACGCCGGGTTTCGTGATGTCGCTGTTTGCGAAGTATCAGGGCTCCGATCCCGCTTTGTCGGAGGATGTCGATAATGTCCTTGCTGGAAACCTCTGCCGGTGTACCGGCTATCGCCCCATTCAGGAAGCCGCGGCAAGCGTGGAGCCTGACGCCGGTTTGCAGGCGCGGTTTGGCGGACCGAAGACCCGGGACCTGTTGAAATCTTTGCACATAAGTGAGGCACAATCGGCGGAGTATCAGGATCCACACTTCGAAACCGCGCGCCGCTGGCACAGGCCGACAAGTGAAGAGGAGCTAACCGACCTGCTGAAGCGCTACCCCTCTGCCACGCTGGTGGCTGGCGCAACCGACGTCGGCTTGTGGGTGACCAAACAGCATCGGTTGATTGAAACCGCGATTGTGCTGAATGGCGTCACCTCGCTCAACCGGATTGAAGAAACAGAGCAGGGCCTCCGAATTGGCGCCATGGTGACCTATTCAGATGCGATCGCGCATTTGGCGCGGCTGCATCCCGACTTTGGCGAACTGGTTCGCCGGATCGGCTCTACGCAGGTTCGAAACAGTGGAACGATTGGCGGCAATATCGCAAATGGCTCCCCGATCGGTGACACACCGCCGCCTCTGATCGTCTTAAACGCGCAGCTGGAGCTTGCTTCCTCAGAAGGCGCACGGACCATCCCGCTCGAAGACTTCTTTATCGACTACGGCAAACAAGATCTTCGAACTGGCGAATATGTTCGCTCTGTCCTGATCCCACCGCTGGCGGACGGGTTGGTGTTTCGAACCTACAAGATCTCCAAACGCTTCAATCAGGATATTTCCGCGCTTTGCGGTGCGTTTGCCTTCGAGATTGAGGACGGTGTGGTGACTTCCGCTCGTGTCGCCTTTGGCGGCATGGCCGCCACCCCCAAGCGCGCGGCTGCGTGCGAAGCGGCGCTCACCGGACAGCCCTGGACAGAAGCGACCATTGATGAAGCCGCGAACGCCATGGCCCGGGACTACGCGCCGATTACAGACATGCGTGCCTCTGCGCCCTACCGGATGAAGACCGCCCAAAATCTCTTGCGCAAAGCCTTCCTTGAAACCGGCGCGCCGAACCGCACGCGCATTCTCGAAGGAGTTCGCCTCTGATGTTGAAACGACTTCAACGCGGCGCGCCCGGAAACGCAGTCGAGGGGGATGTTCACACCCCGCGTCGGCATGATAGCGCGCATCTGCATGTCTCTGGCCAGGCGCGCTATACAGACGATCTGCCAGAACCGGCTGACTGTCTGCAAATCTATGTGGCGATGTCGGAACGCGCCCATGCCACGATCGACAAGATGGACCTGTCTGCGGTGCGAACCGCCCCCGGTGTGGTCTGCGTGATCAGTGCCGAAGACATTCCCGGCGCGAATGATATCGGCCCGGTGGTGCAGGATGATCCGGTCTTTGCCGAGACGAAGGTCTTCTATCACGGCCAGCCTCTGTTCGCTGTTGCGGCGACCTCTCGCAAGGCCGCGCGACTGGCAGCGATGCGGGCCGAGCTTGAGTATACCGACGCGCCCGCCTTGCTCGACATCGCAGCTGCGCGCGCCGCTGAGGATATCATCGAAACGCCCCAGACCATGCGGCTCGGGAACGCGGCCGAGGCCATCGCTTCTGCCCCGACAGTTCTCAACGGTGCGCTCGAAATGGGCGGGCAGGACCATTTCTATCTTGAGGGACAGATCGCGCTTTCCGTGCCGGGTGAAGATGGCGCGCTACTCATCTATTCCTCCACGCAAAACCCGACCGAAGCTCAGCACCTGATCGCGCATTTGCTTCACAAGCCGAGCTCAGCGGTCACTGTGGAAGTGCGCCGCATGGGCGGCGCGTTTGGCGGCAAGGAAACCCAATCTACTCTGGTTGCCGCGATCGCCGCGCTGGTCACGCACAAGACGGGACAGGCGGCGAAGCTGCGCCTTGATCGCGATGACGATATGATCATGACCGGCAAACGCCATGACTTTCAGATCCGGTATCAAGCCGGCTTTGACGCGCAAGGCTTGTTGCATGGCGTGAGTTTTGATCTCGCCTCGCGGTGTGGCTTTTCCACGGACCTGTCGCTCGCGATCAATGACCGGGCCATGTTCCATAGCGACAATTGCTATTTCCTGCGCAACGCTGAAATCGTGTCGCATCGCCTGCGCACTCACACAGTGTCGAACACCGCCTTTCGCGGGTTTGGTGGACCACAGGGCATGCTCGGGATTGAGCGCTTGATGGATCAGGTGGCGTTTGAAGTTGGCCGTGATCCGCTCGACGTGCGGCTCGACAATCTCTACGGCGGCGAGGGCAAAAACCTCACGCCTTATCATCAGGTGGTTGAGGACAATGTTGCGGGTGAACTCATCGAAACGCTGGCAGCGTCTTCGAATTATCGCGCGAGACGCGCCGAGATTGAAGCGAGCAATAAGCAGCCCGGCGTCATTAAGCGCGGGATTGCGCTCACACCGGTCAAGTTCGGCATCTCGTTTACGGCAAAACACCTCAACCAGGCCGGTGCCCTGATCCATGTCTACGCCGACGGGACAATCCAACTCAATCACGGTGGGACGGAGATGGGCCAGGGCCTGATGGTCAAGGTGGCTCAGGTCGTCGCGCATGAATTCCAGGTCGATATCGATCAGATCAAGATCATGGCGACCTCCACAGAGAAAGTGCCGAACACGTCCGCAACGGCGGCCTCATCGGGGTCGGATCTCAATGGCATGGCCGCTCAAGTTGCTGCGCGAAAAATCAAAGACCGACTGATCGGCTTCCTCGCAGAACGTGACGGCGTGCCGATTGAAAGTGTGGTGTTTGAGAACAATCGCATTCGCGCAGGCGATACGGACTATTCCTTTCAGGAGGTGGTAAAGGCGGCCTATTTTGGCCGGATATCGCTTTCGGCCACGGGCTATTATCGCACACCCAAGATCCACTATGATCGCGACAAGCATCGCGGCCGCCCCTTCTTCTATTTCGCTTACGGCGCAGCGGTTTCCGAAGTCGAGATAGATACGCTGACTGGCGAAAACCGCGTCACGCGGACCGACATCCTGCATGATGTCGGGCGTTCCCTGAACCCGGCCATCGATATGGGGCAGATTGAGGGCGGCTTCATTCAGGGCATGGGCTGGCTGACCATGGAAGAGCTTGTCTATGACGCGGAGGGGCGTCTGCGCACCCATGCACCCTCCACTTACAAAATTCCGACCAGCGCCGATCGGCCGGGTGTGTTCAATGTTGAGATCTGGGACAAGGGGAGCAACCAGGAACACACGATCCACCATTCCAAAGCCGTTGGCGAACCGCCTTTCATGCTGGCGATCTCGGTCTTCTCAGCGCTGACTCACGCTGTCTCAGGCGCAGCCGATCACAAAGTGTTTCCGCAATTGGACGCCCCCGCGACGCCGGAGCGCATCCTGATGGCGGTGGATGCTGTCCGCGCTGAACTGGATTGAAGGCAGCACCCTCGGATCAAGTCCGAGGGCAGCGCGTACGGCCGCGGATGCGGCGGAGGGGTGAGTGAATTGTGGTTTGGGAGTTTCCGCTGACACCCGCGCAGGCGGGTGTCCATGGACCGCAGGTTCCTCAAGCGCTTGAGGTTGACGTGGGTCCATGGATGCCCGCCTGCGCGGGCATTGGCGGAGGTCTAGGAGCTGTCCTCGATCGCGGGTGTGGCACGCTTGGCCTCAACCCGCACATGGCCAACACACCGCTCACCGCATTCCATGATCCGGCCCATCCAGAAGTGGATGGCGCTGAGATGCATCTCGCCGGATTCATTGTACAGGGCATACCAGTGTGGGCGATAGAGCTTGTTCTGTTGGTGGCACCAGGCGGTGAGGTCTTTCTCGTCGTCGGACACGTAAGTCACCCAGACCTTGCCGGTGTCGTCGGCCTGCCAAAGAACCTTACGATTGTTCACCCGGCACCAGCGTTTGACCGCAAACAGCTGCCACCACACCCACGGCCAGAGATAGACCGGGAGGTGCTGAACAGCAGAAAGGGTGAAGCGAACGTCCATGCCCGCTAGGGTGACACAGGTGCAAATTCGGTCGGATTGATTTTGTGGGCGTTCCCCTCTCCCGCGTCCGGGAGAAGGGGGCGCAGGGGGCAGAGTTGGGTCGCAATATCGGGGATAGAGGTGTCTGAATCCGACGCCAAAACCAAAAAGACCAAAGCGGGATTTGTTACGAGGCCGGTTCCACCTCGGCGGCCTTGGAATAGCGCTGGGCCAGCACGGCGCAGCCCATCAACTGTAACTGATGATACAGCATCAGCGGCAACAGCATCACGCCCAGTATGGGAGATCCGGCAAACAGGACCTGCGCAATCGGTGCGCCATTGGCGAGACTCTTGGTCGAGCCGCAGAACACCGCCGCGGCCTCATCTTCACGCGACAGGGACAGCCTGCGCGCCGTCAACGTGGTAAAGCTGAACGCTGCGGCCAGCAGCAACAGAACCAACCCGACCGTAACGGCGAACTCATATCCCGAGAAGCGAGACCAGATGCCGCTCGCGGTCGACGAGGCGAAGGAGCTGAAGACGATGAGCAGGATCACGCCGCGATCGATCAGAGAGATGAAAGGCTTGTAGCGGGTCAGGAAGGCCTTGATCAGAGGTCGAACCAATTGTCCGACAAGGAAGGGCAGCAGCAGCGTGCGGGCGATATCAATGCTTGCATCGATCAAAGAAAACTGCGCGCCGCCGGCAGCGGTGATAACTGACACCATAGCCGGGGTCAGGATCAGGCCGAGCAGACCCGACAGTGTCGCGTTGAATACTGCGACCGGCACGTTGCCCTTGGCCAGCGCGGTCATCGCCACCGCCGAAGAGATCGTCGAGGGCAAAGCGGCCAGGAAGAAAAACCCGAGCCGCAGGGACTCCGGCAAAGCCGTCGCCAGCCCGAAATAAAGGCCCAGACCAATGATCGGGAAGATGACAAACGTTGTCGCTTGAATGAGGAGATGAACGCGCCAGTTCTTCAGCCCCGCCACCAGGTTCTCCGGTGCCAGATTGGCCCCGTGGAGAAAGAAGACCAGCGCGATCCCATACTGAGTCACAAGCCCCAGTTTCAGCGGCCCGTCACTCGCCCCGATTTGCGGGAATAACAGGGC
Organism: Henriciella sp.; assembly: GCA_030066975.1. Lineage (GTDB taxonomy): Bacteria > Pseudomonadota > Alphaproteobacteria > Caulobacterales > Hyphomonadaceae > Henriciella. Next base: position 43,145 of record JASJAO010000006.1, read on the forward strand.
CAAAATCACGCTGAGTACCATCAGCATCACAAAGCGGTCGGGGAGAAAACGGGTCATGCGTCTGCCCAATCTGTCAGCGTTTGTCGAATTTCTGATCTGTTTTTTGTTTCTGAGTGGACGAATTTTTGCATCATTATAATCTGATGTCTTAGGTGGTTGAGGTTGTGCATGGCGCTTATCAAAACGGGTCTTCTCTACTTCAATCAGGCGGTTCGCGACGGATCGATCCGAAAGGCTGCAGACCGATTGCAGGTCGCGTCCTCTGCTGTCAATCGCCAACTCCTGCAACTTGAGAAGGAATTGGGGATCGAATTATTCGAACGCCTGCCGCGCGGTATCCGGCCGACGGCCGCGGGTGAGGCGCTGCTTGCACGAATTCGTCAGTGGACCCAGGATGTTGAGGGCCTGCGTCAGGATATTGCGCGTCTGAAAGGCGGTGTGCGCGGGACCATTCATATTGCTGCAGCGGAAAGCATCACGACGGAAATCCTGCCGAAATGCATGGCCGAGTTGCAGGTTCAGTATCCGCAGATCGATTTCAATCTGATCTCGGGCGATAATTATTTCGTCAAATCCGCGCTTCTGGCGCGTGATGCTGACCTGGTTTGTGCGTTTGATGTGGTCGGCAATGCGCGCACCGAAACGGTGACATCGGTTAAGTCGCCGATCGGCGTTATCGTCCCGCCGGATCATCCGCTCGTCAGATCGAAACAGATCTCTTTGTCAGACTGCCTTGAATATCCGCTCATCGCGCCGAGCCGTAACTGGCTCAATCATTCCATTCTGAAAGACCTGATCGAGGATCGCGAATTGCCGTTTCAGATCGCCGCGCGGGTGGAGCGGATCGGCGTTTTGCGCAACCTCGTCAAATCGGGCCTCGGGATCGCTTTCATGTCACCGATTGGTCTCAGCCAGGACATCTATGACAAGAAGCTGGTTTGGCTCCCCCTCGCAGACGACACGATCAAGCCGACAACCGTCTCGCTCTTGATCCCCAAGGGCCGCGTTCTTGCGGACTATATTGTCGCCCTGATCGATCAGCTGAAATCGGAATTGGAAACGGAGATCACGATTGGGCGAGCGAATAATTCGATCGCTTAGCATGTGTTTTTGGATAGGTCGACGCCCGATATTTGGGCAACTTTGTCCGATTTCACGGAAGTTTGACGCTAAACTCGGCTGAGAGCCTATAATTTGCATCTTGGCGTTGCGGCTTGTGACAACCGATGCCAATAAGCGATCGGTCTCGTTGGCGACTAAAGAGGTTCTATGGCCCAGCCTTTATTAAGGATTCGGCATCAGTTTGCGAGTTGTACAGTTCGGGTGATCCGATGGTCGGGTGTCACCCGCAGGCTTTATCCTGCGACAGAATCAGAGGGCATATGAGGCAAACGTCGGCACCGAAACAGGGCATCGTCACCAGCCCGCACTTTCTGGCCAGTCGGGCCGGATTGAGCGTTTTGAAAGACGGCGGCAATGCTGTCGAAGCCGCTGTCACGGTCGCGGCGACGCTGGCTGTTGTTTATCCGCACATGACCGGGATTGGCGGCGACAGTTTCTGGCTGGTGCGCTCACCGGCGGGCGAGATTTTTTGCGTCGATGCCTGTGGAGCGGCTGCGGAGGCCGCTGATCTGGACCTCTATGCCAGCGCGGGCTTGAAGCACATTCCGTTTCGCGGGCCACTGGCGGCGAACACGGTGGCGGGCACCATTTCTGGCTGGGAGCAGGTCTTGCGGCGTGCCGGCGGCTCGCTTTCACTTGCGCGTCTGTTGCGGGATGCGATCCAACTCGCCAGGGACGGTGTGCCGGTGACCAAGAGCGGGGCCAGTGTCGCGGCAGGCAAAGACGGCGAGCTTGCGGGTTTTTCCGGCTATGCCGCGACGTTTCGGCCTGATCAGCGCCCGCTGCAGGAAGGCGATATCCTGCGCCAGCCCAAGCTTGCGGAGACATTGGAGCGGCTGATCGCGAACGGTCTGTCAGACTATTATACCGGGGAGATCGCGGCTGATATCGCGTCAGATCTGGCCGAGATTGGCAGCCCCGTTTCGGCGGCTGATCTTGCCGCGCACAAAGCGCAAGAGTCGACGCCATTAAGCGTCAGGGCGTTCGGGGCCGAGCTTTACAATTTTGCGCCGCCGACACAGGGCTTTGCGTCGCTGTTGATCCTCGCCTTGTTTGAGCGTCTCAAGGTCTCTCAGGGTGAGGGCTTTGAGCATGTTCATGGCCTGGTCGAGGCGACGAAGCAGGCTTTTGCCACGTACAAACAGATCGAACTCGGTGACCCGTCCTTGATGCTGCGCGATGCGCAGGAGGCGCTGAATGATACGGGCCTGATCGACGATCTAGTCGCTGATATTGATCCGGCCAAAGCCCGGATCTGGCCGGAGCCGACACAGGGCGGGGATACAACCTGGTTTGGGGCGATGGATGCGGCGGGCTGGAGCGTCAGCGCGATCCAGTCGACCTATTTCGAGTTCGGATCGGGGATCGTGCTGCCAAAGACGGGCATTACCTGGCAGAACCGCGGGGCAAGTTTTGTACTGGCGGATAGCGGCTGGAACGCGCTGAAGCCCGGGCGCAAGCCGTTTCATACGCTCAACCCGGCCATGGCGCTGTTCGATGATGGCCGGACGATGGTCTACGGCACGATGGGCGGTGAGGGTCAACCGCAGACGCAGGCCGCGATTTTCACCCGCTATGCCGCCTATGGCATGGATTTGCAGGCTGCGGTTTCGGCCCCGCGCTGGCTGCTTGGCCGCACCTGGGGAGAGACCAGCACCAGTCTGAAATTGGAAAACCGGTTTGATCCAGCGCTGATCGACGCTTTGAAAGAAGCCGGACACGATGTGGAGATCCTGCCAGACTTCTCCGAGACGATGGGACATGCTGGCGCTCTGGTAAGACATCCCGATGGCGGTTTTATCGGCGCGAGTGACCCCCGTAGCGATGGGGAGGCGAGTGCATGGTAGAGGTGCTTTCCAAAATCTCCGGCGCGCGTGTGGTCGAGCGGTGCGACCGCCTTGGTGTGCAGCCGTTCAGTGACATCAAGACCGGTCTGTTTCGCGCCTATCTGACCCCGGCGCACGCGGCGACGATCAACACAATGGTCAGCTGGATGAGTGAGGCGGGCATGTCGACCCGGCTCGACGCAGCGGCCAATCTGATCGGGCGCTATGAGGGCAATCGGCCAAATGCACCGGCGCTGATCATCGGGTCGCATGTCGACAGCGTGTTCAATGCCGGGCGCTATGATGGCCCGCTTGGGGTGATGCTGGGGATTGAGTGCGTTGAGGCGCTGCATGAACAAGGACGGCGTCTGCCTTTCGCGATTGAAGTGGTGGCCTTTGGCGACGAGGAAGGCTCGCGCTTTCCGATCTCGATGATCTGTTCGCGCGCCATGGCGGGCACGCTGACCGAACAGGATCTGGCGGTTGAGGACAGTGCCGGGCGTACGCCGCGCGAAGTGCTGCAAGTGTTCCGCGAGTGGATGTATCGACCCATGTCCAACATTGATCCGATGACAGCCGCCCGCGAACCAAGAGACGTTCTGGCCTATCTCGAAACCCATATTGAGCAGGGCCCGGTCCTGGAAGCCGAAGGGCTCTCGGTCGGGGCGGTGACCGGAATAGCGGCACAAAACCGGTTCGACATTGTCGTCAAAGGCATGGCCGCGCATGCTGGGACCACGACCATGCAATTGCGGCGCGATGCCATGGCAGGCGCGGCCGAGATGATCATGGCGATTGAAACCATTGCCAATGAAATGGGCGGCGACCTGGTCGCTACGGTGGGCCGGATTGAGCTTTCGCCGGGCTCCACAAATGTCATCGCAAAAGAGGTGTCCTTCTCGCTCGATGTGCGGTCCGGCGGCATGAACCACCGTGATACCGCAGCGGCGGCAATAAGCGAGGAAATGCACAAGATCGCCGTTCGCAGAGGCCTTAAACTTGAACTGACGAAGTTGCAGGATCTTGCCAGCTCGCCCTGTGACAAGGAGCTGACGGACCTTCTGGAAACCGCCATGGAGCGGGCTGGACACCCGCGTCGCGCGCTGGTCAGCGGCGCAGGACACGATGCGATGGTGATGTCTGCGCTTTGTCCGACCGCTATGTTATTTGTCCGATGTGCAGGCGGGATCAGCCATAATCCAGCCGAACAAGTCTCGATTCCCGACACCCAGGCGGCGTTGGATGTCATGCTTGAATTCATCGACCTGTTGGAGGCCCGAGAAACATGACCCGACCGTTCCGGCAGATCGATCCGCCTCAGCGCCTGCTCATGGGCCCGGGCCCGGTCAACGCTCATCCGCGTGTCTTGCGCGCCATGTCAGCTGATTTGCTGGGCCAGTACGATCCGGAATTCACCAACTACATGACCGAAGTCATGGGCCTGTATCGCCCGATTTTCGGGACGGAGAATGAGTGGACATTTCTGATCGATGGTACGTCGCGCGCCGGTATTGAAGCGGCGCTCATCTCACTGGCCGCGCCGGGTGACACCGTCCTTGTGGTCAATTTTGGCCGGTTCGGTTTGCTGTTGAAAGAGATCTTCGATCGGATTGGCGCAAAAGTGGAAACTGTTGATGCGCCCTGGGGCGAGATCGTGCCGCTTGAGCAGATTGCCGCTGCGATTGAACGCTATGAACCAAAAGTCGTCGCCAGCGTGCATGGTGACACGTCCACCACTATGGCGCAGCCGCTGGACGGTTTGGGTGAGCTGTGTCGGCAGGCGGGGGCGTATTCCTATGCCGATGTAACGGCAACGATTAGCGGCATGGAGATCGCGGCTGATCGCTGGGGGATAGATGTGGTCACAGGCGGCTTGCAGAAATGTCTTGGCGGACCGTCGGGCTCTGCGCCGATCACCATCTCGGACCGCGCGGCCGAGCATATTTTTTCTCGCCGTCATACCGAGCTCGGCATTCAGCGCGATGACCTCGTGCAGGGCGGGGGGCAGCGGATCGGGTCGAACTATTTCGATCTCGCCATGATCATGGACTATTGGTCCGAAAAACGCCTCAACCATCATACCGAAGCCACGACCATGCTTTATGGCGCGCGCGAGTGTGCCTGCGTGGCTTTGGAAGAGGGCCTTGAGGCGCGCTATGAACGCCACGCCAAGGCCGGGGCGGCTATGACCGCAGGCCTGCGCGCCATGGGGCTGACCATCTTTACCAAAGATCAGAACCGCATGACCAATGTCACCGGCGTCTACATTCCTGATGCCGTCGATGGTGAGCAGGTCCGCACCCGGATGCGCGAAGATTTCGAGATCGAGATCGGCACCGCTTTCGGCCCGCTCCAGGGCAAGATCTGGCGCATCGGGGCCATGGGTTACAATGCGATGAAGCATAAAGTCCTGCTGACACTTGGCGCGCTCGAAGCGGTGCTGCGCAGCGAGGGCATGACCGTACCCGCAGGCGATGCGGTCGAGGCCGCGCTGGAGGTCTATCGCGGATGAGCCGGGATCTGGTTGGATATGGCGCAACGCCGCCTGCTGCGAACTGGCCCGGCGGCGCGCGCACAGCCGTGCAGTTCGTGGTCAATTATGAAGAAGGCGCAGAGAATTCTGTCCTCAACGGCGATGCGGGTTCAGAGGCCTTTCTGTCAGAAATGGTCGGGGCGGCCAGTCATACGGGCGCGCGGGCCATGGCGATGGAAAGCCTGTATGAATACGGTTCGCGTGCGGGCTTTTGGCGGCTCTACCGTCTGTTCACATCGCGCAACATTCCCGTCACCGTGTTTGGTGTCGCTAAGGCGATGGAAATGAACCCGAAAGCGGTTGAGGCCATGCTCAAAGCCGACTGGGAGATTGCCAGCCACGGCCTGCGTTGGATCGACTACCAGACCGTCCCGGAAGCGGTTGAGAAAGCCCATATAGAAGAAGCCATTTCATTGCACCGCGCCCTGACCGGTCGCCGCCCGCTTGGCTGGTATCAGGGCCGCACCAGCCCCAACACCGCGCGGCTGATCGCAGAGGAGGGCGGCTTTCTCTATGACGCTGACAGCTATGCCGACGATGTGCCCTATTATGATCGACAGCATGGGCGCGCGCAGCTGATCGTGCCGTACACGCTCGACGTCAATGACATGAAATTCGTGGCCTATAATGGCTTTGCCGAAGGTGAGGCTTTCTTTCGGTATCTGCGCGATACGTTTGACATGTTGCACAGTGAAGGCGGGCGGATGATGTCTGTCGGTCTGCACGGACGCATCGCTGGGCGTCCGGCACGCGCGAACGCCCTGTCACGATTTCTCGATCACATCCTTGCCTCAGAGGACGTTTGGATCACCCGCCGTATCGATATTGCGAACCACTGGCTAAAGGAGCACCCTGCATGAAGATCAACGACCCCACTGTCATTGCCGAAGTCACCGCGGCGTTTGAAAGCTATGAAAAAGCGCTGATGGGCGATGATCTGGACGCGATGGCCAACCTGTTTCGCCATGCGCCCGAGACGGTGCGGTATGGCGTGGGTGAGTGTCTGTACGGCTATGAAGAGATCGCGGCCTTCCGAAAGGGGCGCGGCGGGTCACCTCAGCGCAAACTCGGCAAAGTCGCGATCAGCGCGTATGGGGACAGCATGGCCACGGCAAATGCGGAGTTCTTCCGTGAAAACACCACCGTCCGGGGCCGCCAAAGCCAGACCTGGGTCAAGTTCGAGGACGGCTGGAAAGTGGTGTCGGCGCATGTGTCGCTGGAGAAGGATGTCTCGTGACGCTTGAAGACATCAACGCCATGCCTGCCCCTGCCTTTGTTGAGACCTTTGGCGGTTTGTATGAGCACAGTCCGTGGATCGCGGCGGCCGCGGCTGCGCTGCGACCGTTTGATGGTCGGGCGGACATGCTGGCGAAGATGAATTCGGTTGTGGAAGAGGCATCAGAAGGGCAGAAGCTTGCCCTATTGCGGGCTCACCCTGAATTGGCTGGAAAAGCTGCGATTGATGGCACGCTGACCGAGGCCTCGAACGAAGAGCAGGCCTCTGCCGGTCTCGACCGTATGCATGAACACGAATACGCGGCATTGACGCAAATGAACGCGGCCTACAGTGAACGGTTCGGGTTTCCGTTTATCATCTGCGTGAAACTGACGACCAAAGCGGGTATTCTCGAGGCCCTCGCGCAACGCTTGAAACATACGCCGGAACAGGAATTCGAAACGGCGCTGGAAGAAGTTGGCAAAATCGTCCAACTTCGATTGGAAGGGATGCTGTCATGATGGATCTTGCGACTTATACAGAGGTCGTTCGCAACGATCTCGATACGATCGGCCTCGGGGCGTCGACCTGGGTCCGTCCGCGAAACGGCGTCTACGATGTTGTCATTGTCGGCGGCGGTCAAAGCGGTATGGGCGCGGCCTTCGGCCTGATGCGAGAGCGCGTGACAAATCTGCTCATCGTCGACGAGAATGACAAAGGCGACGAAGGGCCCTGGGGCACCTATGCGCGGATGATCACGCTGCGCACACCCAAACACCTGACCTCCATCGATCTCGGTGTGCCGTCGCTCACGTTTCGGGCCTATTGGGTGGCCCAGCATGGGCAGGACAGCTGGGATGCGATTGATAAAATCCCCCGCGAAGACTGGCTCGACTATCTGAAATGGTATCGCGACGTGCTCGATCTGCCGATTGAGAACAATACGAAACTCAAACGGGTCGAGCCGGAGGCAAAGGGCCTGTATCGCCTTCACCTCAAGGGCCGTGATGGCGACCGCGAAGTACTCGCCCGCAAGGTTGTCCTCGCCACCGGCATCCAGGGCGGCGGGGAGTGGCACACGCCTGATTTCATCAAACAGTCGCTGCCCAAATCACGCTACGCGCATACGTCGGAAGCGATCGACTATGCCGGGATGAAAGGTAAAAAGATCGCCATTCTCGGCAACGGGGCGTCCTCGTTCGACAATGCCCAGCATGCCTTGAAACTGGGTGTGGGCAGTGTCGACGTGTTCGTGCGGCGTAAAGTGATCCCAAGTGTCAATCCGATCCGGTTCATGGAACAAACGGGTCTCGTGCCGCGCTTTGCTGCGATGGATGACGCGTCGAAGTACGAGATCATCACCTCTTTCATCAAACGCTCACAGCCCCCGACCAATGATACATTCACGCGATCTGCGGCCTGGCCGAACTTCTCGCTCCATCTCGGTGCGCCGTGGGACAGTGTGCGGGAGACCGAAGACGGCGTCGAAGTCGTGACACCGCAAGGGACATTCACGTTTGACTTTCTTGTTCTCTCGACCGGCCTGGTCACCGACCATGCCCTTCGCCCGGAGCTTGCTTCGGTATCCGACAAGATCGCCCTCTGGAAAGACCGGTATCAGGCTCCGGACGAGGCCCGCCTGCCACTGCTGGATGCCCATCCCTATCTTGGCGCCGGGTTCGAGTTTCTGCCGAAAACGGCCGAAGACGCCGATGCCCTCTATGGGCTCTACGCGTTCAACTACTCCGCGTTGGTCAATTTTGGATTGTCGGCCGCGGCCCTGACCGGGCTCGGCTATGCCATTCCGAAACTGGCCAACAGTATCGCGAACCAATTGTTCCTCGATGATCAGGCCGAATGGATGCAGGACTATCTCGCCTATAGCGAGCCTGAATTTGTCAGCGATTGGACGCCTGAAAGGGCAGAGAAAGTCCCGGCTGAATGAGTATCTCAACCCACGTTCTTGATTTGAAAACCGGCCTACCCGCGCAGGGTATTTCGCTGGCGGTCTATTTCGAAGACCAGTCGCTCGGAGCCTACACGACCGATGCGGATGGGCGATGCGCCGATCTGCTTGCAGGTCACGCCATCGAAGCAGGCGATTACAAGTTCGTGTTTGATGTTCAGGCCTATTTCGCCGCCACTGGCACCGAGACCTTTTACAAGTCCATCCCGATCGAGTTCACCATTACCGATCCAACCCGGCATCACCATGTGCCGCTGCTGCTCTCACCGTTCGGATACTCCACCTATCGTGGCAGCTAAGCGACCCCGCCCCCCGCACAATTGACTCGTGTCGGCGCCTGTCGCATGAGGAGCCCAGATGGTGCCTTCGTAACAGAAGGCTAAGAGGGAACCCGGTGCCAATCCGGGACTGTACCCGCAACTGTGAGCCAGGAGCTGACGGCCACCGATGTCACTGAGGCAACTGCCTTGGGAAGACGGCCAGACGCCTTGATCGGCAAGTCAGGAAACCTGCCATCGCGTCGTTCGCCTGCCGGCCGGGAATAGCCAATGGCATGCGGGATCGCCGCCGAACAGGGTGGCTCCTTTGAAACGACTCCAACCGGTTGCTCAACACGAGCAGCCTTGAGCGCGTTCTCTCGCGACGGCGACAGCCAAAGCAGAGAACAACAAAGGAGAACTGCGATGAAAAGATCGCTGATATTAAGTTGTGCGGCTCTGGCTCTGGCGGGTGGTGCACTTGGACAAACAGATGACGGCGCTGACGAAGCCGACGAGGCACCCGAGTACGTTTACTTTGTCCAGGACCGGCTGTCAGTCGTTGAAGTGGCGGGCCTGCGCCCGGTCAACGAGACCGACCTCACCACCAGCGTCACTGTGATCGACGCCTCTGACCTTGCCGTGCGAGACAATCCTTATCTCGCCGACCAGTTGCGCGCCGTGCCGGGTCTTGGGGTTTCGCGCTCTGGCGCTGCGGGCGGGCTGACGCAGGTCCGGATTCGCGGGGCAGAGGCTAACCACACGCTTGTTTTGATCGACGGGATCGAAGTGTCTGACCCAACCACAGGCGAAACAGATTTCGGTCTGTTTTCAGGGCTGTATCCGGGCAGAGTGGAAGTGGCGCGTGGCGAGCAATCGGCCCTTTACGGGTCCGACGCGATTGGCGGCGTGATTAATGTCGTCACCGCACCGAGCGAAGGCTTTCGTGGTCTCGTGGAAGGCGGCAGCTTTTCGACGTTGCGCCTCGACGCCGGTTATGGCTGGGATTTTGGTATCGGCGATCTGTCCCTTACTGTTTCTGATGTGAGCTCTGATGGCGTCGATACGTCCGGGCTCGACGGCGAGAAAGACGGTTATCAAAACACATCCGGGACCGTTTCCGGCGGCTTTGGGTTTGGGCAAGACTGGGAAGCGCGGGGGCTGCTGCGCTATGGCTATGGCGAGGTCGATACTGATCCTGATCTCGACTTTGACGGCCGCCTCGACGATGCCGACCGCGTCACCGAAAGCGAACAATGGACGCTCGGGGGTTCTGTCTTTGGCGAAGCTTTCGGTCTCGATCACCTTTTTCGGGCCAGCTATAATCAAGTCGAGCGTGAGAACTTTGGCGATGGCGCCTCGCTCAACGTCTCGGACGCGGATCGGACCAAGCTCGCTTACAGTCCCTCTGTTGAGGTTGAGACGCGCGAGGCCTTCTTCACTGTGTCCGGCCTGATCGATTGGGAGCAGGAGGACTATTCAGCCCGCGATACAGAGTTTGGCGGCTTCACCAATCAGGATCAGACGTTTGAAACGCTCGGCCTGGCTGGCGAAGTTCGCGCGCAGATCGGCGATCTCGTGCTCAACGCGTCGGCGCGTCATGACGACAATGACGGGGCGTTCGATGATGCGAGCACCTGGCGTCTCGGCGGGGCCTACAGTTTCGCCCAAGGCACCAAACTCCGCGCGAGCACTGGAACCGGGGTCAAGAACCCGACCTTCACCGAATTGTTTGGCTTCTTCCCCGGAAGCTTTGTCGGCAATCCGGACTTGAAGCCGGAGGAATCAACCAGTTGGGAAATCGGTTTGGATCAGGACCTTGGCCCGCTGGAACTGTCGGTGACCTATTTCGAGGCAGACCTCACCGACGAAATCTTCACCCAGTTCAACGCCGATTTCACCTCCACACCCGCCAACCGGGCTGGCGATAGCGAGCGCTCCGGCATTGAGGCCGCGGTGGAATGGCAGGCGAGTGACAGCCTCAGCCTCCGCGGTGCTGCCTCAAACATCTCATCAGAAAATGATAGTGGCGCAGACGAAATCCGTGTCCCCGAATGGACTGGCAGTCTTGCCCTGAGCTGGCGATCTTTGACGAAAAGAGGCCTGCGCGCCGGCCTTGCGCTCGATTATGTCGGCGAGCAGTTGGACACTGACTTTGCCACGTTCAGCACAGTCGAACTCGATCCCTACACGCTGGTCTCCGCCACACTGGACTATCCGGTGACAGAGCGGATCTCGCTCACGTTTCGCGGCGAGAACCTGCTGGATGAAACGGTGACGGACGTGGTCGGTTTTAACGGCCCCGGTGCCGGGCTCTTTATCGGTCTAAGGGTGAGGTAGATGATCCGGCTGGCATTTCTCATCGGGTGGTTTTGTCTCGTCGCCGGGTGCGGTGCTCCTGGGCCCGCGCCCGTGTCGCAGACCGATCGGCCGATGCGAATCGTCAGCCTGGATTATTGCGCGGATCAGTTTGTGCTCAAACTGGCCGATGCCGATCAGATCCTCGCCGTGTCACCTGACGCGGTCTCGGACTTTTCCTATATGCGCGAGGCGGCGGCGGGTGTGCCAACTGTGCGCCCGGTCGCCGAAGATGTTCTTGTCCTGCGCCCGGATCTGATCGTGCGCTCCTATGGCGGCGGGCCAAACGCGGCTGGCTTCTTTGAGCAAGCCGGTATCCCGGTTCTGCAAGTCGGTTGGGCGACCGCGATTGATGGCGAGTCGGCGGGGGCCATCCCTTCACTCATCGCGGATGCGGCGTCCGGTCTGGGTCAAGCCGAACGCGGCGCGGCGCTGGTGGCGGACTATCGCACGCGTCTTGCCGCTATCCAGAAGCGGGAGGCCGGCGAAACAGCGCTCTACATGACTGCCGCTGGCGCAACCACCGGGGCAGGTTCGCTTGTGCATGACATGCTCATGGCTTCGGGTTTGGAGAACTACCAGACCGAGCCGGGCTGGCGGTCACTCCCCTTGGAACGGCTTGCCTATGAGCAACCCGACATGGTGGCCGCCGCCTTTTTCGGCAATCGGTCGACCAGTCAGAACACCTGGACGTCCGCCCGGCATCCGCTCGCCGAGGCCCAATTGACAGAGGACAAGCTGGTCCCGTTGGATGGGTCCTGGACCACGTGCGGGGGCTGGTTTGTGATGGATGCGATTGAGGCCTTGGTGGCGGGGCCGACGCCATGACCCGCTCGACCTGGCTTAACCCGGTGCTCGTGGTTCTTAGCCTGCTGGCCGTCTTTGTGGCCTGTTTTCTGGGCTCGACCCCGCTCAGTCTGACGCGCGTGCTTGCGGCTTTGTCCGGCACCGGAGATGTCGGAGATCAGATCGTTGTCTGGTCCATCCGTCTGCCGCGTGCGCTGGCAGCTTTTCTGGTGGGCGCCGCCCTCGGTATCAGCGGGGCGGCCTTGCAGGGTCTGTTGCGAAACCCGCTCGCGGAACCGGGCGTTCTGGGGGTTTCGGCCTCGGCATCGCTGTTTGCGACCTTCTCGATCTATTTCGGCATCGTCGCGATCAGTCCCTGGATGCTGCCGGTCTTTGCCATTATCGGCGCGCTGGCGGCGACCGCTTTGCTGGCGCTGGCGGCGATCCGTACCCAATCGGTGGTCACGCTGATCCTGATCGGCGTCGGCCTGTCCAGTTTCGCCGGAGCCCTGATGAGCCTGATGATGAACCTCGCGCCGAACCCCTTTTCGCTCTCGGATATGATCAACTGGATGCTGGGCTCGGTTGCCAATCGCAGCTTTCGGGAAATCTGGCTCGCCTTGCCCTTCATGGCCGCCGGTGTGCTCATTTTATGGATCACACGGCGCGGGCTCAGTGCGCTGACACTCGGGGAAGAGGCCGCAAGCGGTCTTGGCCTTGATCTGCGCCGACAGCGCGTGTTTACAGTGTTGGGGGCAGGGCTTGCGACCGGGGCATCGGTTGGTCTGGCCGGTGCCATCGGCTTTGTCGGGATCGTCGCGCCGCACATTGTTAGGCCCTTTGTGGGGCATGACCCGGCCCGATCGCTTATCCCCTCGGCTTTGCTGGCGGGGCTCATTCTGGTGCTCGCGGATATCGGCGTGCGCTTATTGCCGTCGACGAATGAGCTGAAACTGGGTGTGGTCGCGGCGCTGATCGGCGCGCCTGCCTTCATCTGGATTGCGATGCAGAGGCGGGCCGTGCATGACTGAGCTGGTCGTTGAGAACCTGACCTTTCAGGTCCGTGGGGCGAGGCTCGTTGATCGCGCGAGCTATGCGCTGCGTCCCGGTGAACTCGTCGTTTTGCTCGGTCCAAACGGGGCCGGAAAGTCTAGTCTCATCCGAACCAGTCTGGGGCTTCAGACCCCCACCTCCGGTCGGGTCACATTGGGGGCCGAAGATGTCGTGTCGCTCAATCCGATGCAGCGGGCACAGCGCGTCTCTTACCTGCCGCAAATCCGGCCCATGGCCTGGCCCAATCACGTGCGAGACGTTGTCGCGCTCGGCCGGTTCAGTCACGGTGCCGCGCCCGGACGATTGAAGCCGCGCGACGCTGAAGCAGTCGACCGCGCGATCAAAGCGAGCGATTTGGCGCACTTGGCGGACCGACCCACCGATACGCTGTCTGGCGGCGAACTCGCCCGCGTGCATTGTGCGCGTGCCTTCGCAGCCGAAGCGCCACTGCTGATCGCGGACGAACCCACTGCCGCGCTCGACCCGCGCCATCAGTTTCGCGTCATGGATATGATCCAGGCCTATGTGGCCAAAGGGCGAGGCGCGCTGATCGTCCTTCATGATGTCAGATTGGCCGCGCGGTATGCCTCGCGCCTGATCTGGATGAAAAACGGTCAAATCATTGCCGACGGCCCGCCCGTCGAGACGTTGACCGCCCAGCGCTTGGAAGAGGTGTATGGCGTCAAAGCGAAAGTCGACAATGGTCGTGTCGAACTCGAAAGCGCGCTTTAGGCGTCGACACCAGCCTAGCCGTTGTGGCGATCCCCGTTCCAGCCTTTTGGCGCCAGCTGACTCGTGGCAAAGGCGAGGGGGTTGTCTTCCAGGGTCGTCGCCAGCGTATCGTTCCACCGGTTCAAAAATCCAAACAGCGCAATCACACCGACAATCTCCGTGATCTCATCTTCGCTATAGTGGGCGCGCAAGGCCTCAAAATGCGCATCGGTAGATTGGTTCGGCACACTGCCCGCCGCCAGCGCGAGATCAAGGGCAGCCCGTTCCGCTTCGGTAAAGAGCGAGCTCGTTTCAAAGTCCCACAGCGCGTCAAGCTTGGCCTGATCCATCCCGCGATGTTCCGCGCCATGCGCCGTATGCGCCTGACAATAGGCACAGCCCGCCGCCGCACTGGTGATGTGGGCGATCATCTGCCGCAAGACCGGATCAAGGGACGCGCCAGGCCCGAGGATCGCACCGGACAGGGCCATGAAGCCCTGCAACATGGACGGGTTGCGCGCCATGACTTTCAGCGAGTTGGCTTCAAACCCCATCGCGGCAGCCGCGAGCGCGAGTAGGTCCTTGCTTTGATCAAGTTGTTCCGGGGATGCGGCGGGAATGCGGGTCATGTTTTGTCCTTCGCCAGCGATAGTGCCGCGGCACAGAAACGAGTCAATTCAACTTAAGCCAATGTAACCGTTTGCCGATCGATACAGACACGCTAGATCAGTCGCATGTTTGATGACGTCCCTGCCAAAAACGTGCTTGGTACCGATCTTGTGACGTGCGGGACCGACCCGATGACCGGCTTTTTCCGGGATGGCTGTTGCAACACAAGCGCCATGGATCATGGGGTCCACACCGTCTGTGCCCGCGTCACTGAAGCTTTCCTGACCTTCTCCAAGGCCCGTGGAAACGATCTGTCGACACCGCGCCCGGAGTTTCAGTTTCCCGGCCTGAACCCCGGTGACAAATGGTGCCTTTGCGCGGCGCGCTGGGCGGAAGCCTATGAGGCGGGCAAAGCGCCGAAAGTCGTGCTTGAAGCCACCCATGAGGCGACGCTCTCCATCGTGCCGCTTGAGGCGCTCAAACAACACGCCTGGGTCGCCTGACCCTCAGACGGCGCGCTGAGCTTCGGGTTATCTTCGCGGACAGAGGTGGCCGCCGCTCTCAAACTGGCAAAAAAACAGGGCGTTGAGGCTTGCACTTCACCCATTCCCTCGGCAACCTGTCGCCATCAATTCAAGGTCGGGGAGTGAGACCACATGGACGTTCAAAGCCAACCCACAATTCGTATCAATTTCGAGCTCGGGCCCGAAGACCTGAAATATTTCCAGGATCGCCTCGCCAAGGCGCGCAAGAACCGCGCATTGCGCGACGATGATCGCGTCATTCTCGGCGCCGAGGCGCTGGCGCTGAAAGCGCTGAAAAGTGAACCGCCGACTTTCGTGGTGTCGCGGATGCTGACGCTTCAGAACATGGTGGCCATGCTGAAGGACCGCGACTGGCGGCTCGAGAATGAAGATCGCGAACGGGTGCTTGAGGTCCTCGCTTATTTCTCCGATCCGTCGGACATTATCCCCGATCATCTGCCCGGGGTCGGGTTCCTGGATGACGTGATCATGATTGATCTCGGCGCCTATGACCTCGCCCCGGAGCTTGAGGCCTATGCCGACTTCCTCGCCAATCAGGAGGATCTCAAGGCCAACCTCCCGGATGCGCAACCGACCGAGGTCGCGCGTGACGCTTTCCAGTCGCGCATGCGTCGCCGTCGTCGCCGCCGAGCTGGTGCCACTGGCAGCGCAGGTGGGGCCGAGATGATCACCTCGCTCTTCCACGCTGGCGGGTGATCAACCCGACAGAGCCTCAACCGAAATTTAGATCCATCGCGCCGAGATAATCGCGCTTGCCCAGCGGAACACCTTTCTGGCGCAGCAGGTTGTAGGCGGTCGTCACGTGGAAATAGAAGTTCGGCAGCGAGAAAGAGGTGAGATAGCCAAGGCCGGTAAACGGTATTTTCGTTTCGCCGAGGGCGAAGATCACATCCTTGTCCAATAGGCTATCGAGCTCTTCTGCGGTGACGGTATGGAGCTTGTCCAGTGTCTCGGTGACCAGATTCTCAAGCGTTGCATAATCCTCAACTTCCATGGCGGGCGGTGGTCCGGACTTCCCCGTGCGCAGCGCTTCCGCAACATTGCCATGATGCGCCACAGAGCGGATCTGGAACGAGAAGGGCAGCATGTCCTCGGTCAGGCGTTCATTGACGAAGGCATCCGCATCGGCGCCCAAATGTTCACGCCCCTGGGCCATTATGGCGGCGAGGGACTCAGCCTGGCGGATAAATGCGCCAATTGTCGATTTGTAGAGAGGTGTGGTCATAGGGACTCCAACTGATTGAAGGGAAAGATGTGTGAGCTATTCGGTCTCGCAACCCGCCGCGCGGGGGCGATCAGGTGCGCTTAGCGCCGCTGACAAGACGTCGGTCCATATCGCGTAGCCGTCAAGGTTCATGTGGAGCTGGTCAGAGATGAAGATCGGCTTCGGCACGCCATCTTCCAGCATCGGCGCCGCAATATCGACATAGGTGAGATCCTCCCGGCTCTGCGCAAGCGCTGCGATCAAGGCGTTTGCTTCGGCCTGCGCGCCAAGCTCGCTCAACCGGGCAAAGGACGGTTTGATCGACAGGAAATAGACTGGCGTGTCGCCAAGACGCTGTGACTTCAGCTCCATGAAGGTCTCAAACCGCGCGGCGACCTCAGCCGGCGTCGCCCCGGCGTTCAGATCATTCTCCCCGGCATAGAAGACGATCTCCTGCGGTGTATGCCGGGCCAGCAGAACATCGAAATAGCCGATGACATGGGTAATCTCCGAGCCTCCAAAGCCGC
Source organism: Henriciella sp. (assembly GCA_030066975.1). Taxonomy (GTDB): domain Bacteria; phylum Pseudomonadota; class Alphaproteobacteria; order Caulobacterales; family Hyphomonadaceae; genus Henriciella. The sequence goes on from JASJAO010000006.1 coordinate 59,858, forward strand.
GATTAAGCGGGGCGAGAGCGGGAAAATCCTCCTCCAGCGTCAACCAGAAGCGAATGCTTGAACTGCCGATAAACACGGTCTGACACGTCGCCGGTCCGAACAGTTCATCCTGAACGAAGAAATTGTAGATCTCCGAAGCAAACGGCGCCTGCGGGCCAAACGCAATCGGCTCGGTCGAGACCGGCGCGGCCCGCTCCGGCGTCGCCACAATGGCCGCTTCCTGCGCGACAGCGTCCGTCGCCGCACAGGCACTGAGGCAGATGAGGCCCAGAATGGAGGCCGTCAGTCGTGCGAGGGCGGTTTTTGTGTTCTGTGGCATGCCGTATCCCCGTTTCGTGACTCTCTCCATTGACCCTACACACTCACATCGATTTGTCAGGACAGCCTATCGCACTGGGAGTGTGCTCGACAGATCGTCCCAATCGGAATTGTGCTCTTCGATCATGTTGATTTTCCATTGGCGTTTCCAGGACTTGATCCGCTTTTCGCGGTGCAGGGCAGGTGGCATCGTCTCATGCTGTTCGTACCAGACGAGCTTTGTATGTCCGTACTTAGCCGTGAACACAGAACCCGCGCCGCGTTTGTGTTGATCAAGCCGGGTTGGAAGGTCTGACGTCACGCCGCAATAGAGCGCGCCATACTTGCGATTGGCGAGGAGGTAGACCGCGATGAAGTCAAACCGTGCCATTCTTTTGCCACCCTCCAACGCGCCGTGCCACGGCTCGTCCGTGGCACCTTTTACTCTCAGTTCAACTTGCTGGAGTTGGACCCCATGGACAAGCCATGGGGAGGCGAATTTCGGGTGATTCACTCCAATTCTCGATTTGCCACGGCTTGTCCGTGGCATCCAACTCGCGAAACCGCCAGCAGGGCAAGCTTCAGCTTCAGGAGTTGGACCCCATGGACAAGCCATGGGGAGGCGAGAGCGCGCTAAAGCTGGACGGTCGCGGAGGAATTGAACCTCGTATACCTTGCCACCCCACATTTGAGAAAGGACGGCGTTTGCAGCGCCGCACTGGGGACGTGATCGATGGTGGTGTCACCTTAGTTTATAGGCGCTATATATTGACTAAAACTAAGTCATCATCACTATATCTGGTAACAAGAGCTCAGTAGCGGGTACTTCGAGTCATCCAATATGTCAGCCATATCGAAAACGGGCAGAGGGTGTATTTTTTGTGGTGGTAGTGGCCTCACAAAGGAGCATATCTGGCCGAAGTGGATACGAAGGAATGTCCCCAGATCAGGGATTACACTTAACAAACACACGATAACTACTGGATATAAAGATGGGTTTCCAATCGTATCGCCCGGTATGCAGAGACGACCCGGTGATTTACTTGATCAAACTCGCAGATGTGTTTGTAAAAAATGTAACAATGGCTGGATGAGCCGGATTGAAGGTGAAGCTCACGAGCTTCTAAGTCTTTTTGTGGCTAATCATATGTTTTGGCCTTTTGAGAGTTCTGAAAATAGAACTACCGTGGCTCGTTGGGCCATACTGCGAAGTAAGATTTTGGAGGATCTCTACCCAGCGAAAGATCGCCCAAGCGATAAATACACATCTGACCGAATAAAAGAATGTATTGAAAAGCGGAATAGAGAATATTATCTCGGAAATTACAGAAATATAAGAGTATTTGCATCACTTCAATTGACGCAGAGGTTTGGTCTGGGAGGGTTCAACCACCTCACTAAATCGATCATTGATCCGAGAACCTGGACACTATTCGAAAACAATCTCATAGTTTTTTCCATGAGGACTCTGACTCTGATGGTTGTGACTGGGGTTCAGATCTCAAGTCACGTGGATTCGATTGAGAATACGCTAAACTATTTCGGGTTCTATGAAATATTTCCTAACTATAGTGGTGCAAAAGTTATTCTTGTAACTTCTGAGAGAGAGCTAGAGAATGCTACAGACGCAGCGTTCTTCCATAACACAGGTCCACGACGAAAAGCTTGGGAAGTTTTGGCCTAACCATTCTTCCCGAACTTCCGGTCTCTCCCGGCCAGGATCCGCAGCCTTAGCGCGTTGAGCTTGATAAAGCCTTCAGCGTCTTTTTGGTCATAGGCGCCGTGGTCATCCTCAAACGTGACGATGTCTTCGCGGTAGAGGGAGTAGGGGCTGGCGCGGCCGGTGAGGTGCACCCCGCCTTTGTACAGTTTCACGGTCACCTCGCCGGAGACAAAACGTTGCGAGTGGTCGATTGCGGCCTGCAGCATTTCGCGTTCCGGGCTCCACCAGAAGCCATTATAGATCAGCTCGGCATATTTCGGCATCAGCTCATCTTTCAGATGGCCCGCGCCGCGGTCCAGCGTGATACTCTCCATGCCCCGATGCGCGGTAAGCAGGATCGTGCCGCCCGGCGTTTCATAGATGCCGCGTGACTTCATGCCGACAAAGCGGTTCTCCAAGAGGTCGAGCCGGCCAATGCCATGCTTGCGGCCATATGCGTTGAGCTTGGTGAGGAGCGTCGCCGGGCTCATCGCCTCGCCGTTGATGGCGACGGCATCGCCGCGCTCAAACCCGATTGTGATCGTCTCGGCCTGATCCGGGGCGTCTTCGGGGGCGACGGTGCGCAGGTGGACAAATTCCGGGGCCGGGGCGGCCGGGTCTTCCAGTACTTTGCCTTCGGACGAAGAGTGCAGCAGGTTGGCATCGACACTGAACGGGGCCTCACCGCGCTTGTCGGCGGTGATCTCAATACCGTGTTGTTCGGCAAAGGCGAGCAGGTCGGTGCGGGACTTGAAATCCCAGTCGCGCCATGGGGCGATGACTTTGATGTCAGGGTTCAGGCCGTAATAGCCAAGCTCGAACCGGACCTGATCATTGCCTTTCCCGGTCGCGCCGTGACAGACGGCATCCGCGCCCACCATGTCGGCAATCTCGATCTGGCGTTTGGAGATGAGCGGGCGGGCAATGGACGTGCCGAGCAGGTAGACGCCTTCATAGACGGCATTGGCGCGGAACATCGGGAAGACGAAATCGCGCACGAACTCTTCGCGGACATCCTCGATGAAGACGTTTTCGGGTTTGACACCAGCGGCGATGGCCTTGGCGCGGGCCGGTTCAATCTCCTCGCCCTGGCCGAGATCGGCGGTAAAGGTCACCACTTCTGCGCCAAATTCGGTCTGTAACCATTTCAGAATGATCGAGGTGTCGAGCCCCCCGGAATAGGCAAGAACAACTTTTTTCGGCGCAGAGGACATCGGGCACAGCTCCGTCATAACAGTCAGTTCAGGCGCGTATGGCGCGCTGCGGGCATGCGCGCAAGCCCAAGCTGTCAGGAAGCTGAATGCGGGTGCCACAATTGCCTCAATTGAACCGAAAATCGCCGCAGTTTGGACCCGCGCCGCGCCACGTTTTCCTGCGAGCGTTTGTTCACCGCCAAGACAGGGAGACGCATCTTGAAAACCGCATTGACCGCCATCGCGGCTGCCGCCGGGCTGACTTTTACCGCCTGCGCCAGCCAGCCTATACCCCCCGCTCAACCAGAGGAGGCTCAATCTGTGCATTCCTACATTCTACTCGACCGCACCGGGTCCATGTCCGACATCTGGACCGAGGCCCTCTCCAGCGTCAACGCCTATGCCGAAGCCGTCGGTCAGGAAGAAGCTGGCGAAACCGATGATCTTGAAACAACCGTGACGCTGGCCGCTTTCGACTTTCAGGACGGGTTTCAATATGACGTCCTGCGCCAGGGGGTTACCCCGGACGCCTGGTCGAACGTCACCAATGATGAGGTCAGCCCGCGCGGCATGACCCCGCTCTTTGACGCCATCAATCGCACCATCACCATGGCCGAGGCCGACAATCCGGAAAAAGCCGTGATCGTAATCATGACCGATGGTCTGGAGAACAGCTCTCGCGAAGTGACCCGCGAGGGCGCGAAAGCGGCCATGGACCGGGCCAAGGCGCGCGGCTGGGAAGTCGTGTTTCTCGGCGCGGAATTCGCAAGCTTTGGCGATGCCCAAGCCGTCGGCGTGACCAGTTCGCGCACCATGGCGGTCGGCAAGGACCAGCTCTATGAGACACAGCAACGCCTCGCCAAGAAAGCCCGCGAATATGGCAAAGGCGAGTCTGAGGAGATCATCTTTGACGAGGCTGACCGTGCTGCCGCTGGCGAAGAAGACGTTAAACAGCGCAAAGGCCAGAACCGGCGCTAACCCGCCTTGGGGTCACCTGCACCCCGAACCAGAAAACGTCATCCTGTACCGGCCCTCGAGTGTGGGATAACGTGGACGCGGAGCCAGAACGGCTCCGCGTCTGTGTATGTGGCAACCGGGCAGGGTGGGGCTCCAACGCCGCCGCTCAGCGCGCCCGCATCGCTCTATTGCAGCCGTCAGACGAACACTTGCCGGTTGGCAATTGAAACCCACTGCGCAGAACACATGTTCTAACCCATCGGCACTGGTTAACAGTGCGTATTCAATTCTGACGGAGAGAGAGTATGACCCCTCAACTGCGCAAGACGCTGCGTGCCCATTTACTGTCGGCCTCAGCAGCCTTCATCCTCGCCGCCCCTGCCGCACTTGCAGATAGCCCGCCGCTCGAGGCGAGCGAAACGGTGATGGCCGAAAATCCCTTTTTCCAGGATTGGACCGCGCCCTACGCCGCGCCGCCTTTTCACCTGATTGAGGCCGGCAGTTTCATCCCCGCCTTCGACAAGGCCATCGCCCTACACAATGCTGAAATCGAAGCCATCGCGGGCAGCGCCGAGGCGCCGACCTTTGACAACACCGTCGTCGCATTTGAGCGCGCCGGAGATGACCTGGAACGCATCCAGCGCACTTTCTCTGTGCTCGCCTCGTCGGCCACAAATGATGAGATCCGCGCCATCCAAAGCGAGATGTCACCGCGGCTGGCCGCCCATTCCAGCGCGATTTTCCTCAACGAGGCGGTGTTTGCCCGGATCGACGCCCTGCAGCAATCGGTCGACACGCTAGGCCTCAGCGCCGAACAGGCGCGCGTGCTGGAGCGTATGCATACCGGTTTTGTCCGCGCCGGGGCCAAACTGCAAGGCGCCGACCGCGAGCGCCTCGCTGAGATCAGCGAACAGCTCGCCTCGCTCTATACCGGCTTCAGCCAGAACGTTCAGAAGGATGCCGAGAGTTTCGTTCTGGTGCTGGAGACTGACGCTGACAAAGCCGGGCTTCCGGGCACCGTGCTGAGCGCAGCGGCCCAGGCCGGGACAGATCGGGATATGGACGGTCAGCACGTGATCACACTCGCGCGCTCCTCGTTTGAGCCGTTCATGACCTTTTCGACCCGCCGGGATCTTCGCGAAAAAGTCTTCAACGCCTGGACCAATCGCGGCGACAACGCCAATGATTTCGCTAACGATGAGAACATTCGCCGGATCCTGCAGCTGCGTCTGGAGCGGGCCAATCTTCTCGGCTTTGAGACGTTCGCGGCCTTCCGCACTGCCAACACAATGGCGGGCACGCCGGAAGCGGCCCATGAATTGCTGAGCGAGGTCTGGGAAGGCGCACGCGCCAAGGCCGAGTTGGAAGAAGACCAGATCCGCGCGGTGATGGCGGATCTCGGCGCTGACCACCGGCTGGAGCCCTGGGATTGGTGGTATTATGGCGAGAAAGCCCGGGCCGCGAACTTCGATCTCGACGAAGATGCCGTGAAGGCGCACCTCTCCCTCGACAATGTGCTGAACGCGCAGTTCGCCGTCGCCGAACGCCTGTTCGGGGTCTCCTTTCAGGAGCGGGACGATGTCCCTGTCTATCACCCCGATGTCCGCGTCTGGGAGATGACCTCAGCGGATGGCGAGGCGCTTGGCCTGTTCTATGGCGACTATTTCGCCCGCCCCGGCAAACGCTCCGGCGCCTGGATGGGCGCTCTGCGGGTTCAGCACAAGCTGGATGGTCATGTTGCGCCGCTCATCCTGAACAATTGCAACTATAACAAGCCCGCGCCGGGCGAGCCGGCCTTGATTTCAATGCGCGAAGCTGAAGTGGTGTTCCATGAGTTTGGCCACGCTCTGCATGGCCTTTTGTCAAATGTGACCCATCCGTCCATTTCCGGCACAGCCGTGGATTTTGATTTCGTGGAATTCCCCGCTCAGATTTACGAGCACTGGATGCGCGAGCCAGCTGTGATTGCCGAATTCGCGCTCCACTATGAAACCGGCGAACCGATGCCACCGGAACTTCTCGACGGCATGCGCGAGGCGGCCAACGCCAAATCCGGTTTTGACAATGTCGAGTTCATTGCCTCCGGCTTTGTCGATCTTGCCTTCCACCGGCTCAGCGATGCGGATCTGATCGCCAATCTCGACGTGAATTCCTTTGAGGACGGCGTGCTGGCCCAGATCGGCATGCCGCACGAGATCGAAATGCGCCACCGCTCACCGCACTTCCTGCACTCGTTTGCGGGCGAGCTCTATGCCGGCGGATACTACACGTACATGTGGGCCGGCGTGCTCGACAATGACGGCTATGCCGCCTTCGAGGAAGTGGGCGACCCGTTCGATCCTGAACTGGCGCAAAAGCTCTATGACAGCGTGTTCTCTGCCGGCAACAGCCGTCCCGCCATGGACGCCTATATCGGCTTCCGTGGGCGCGAGCCGAGCACAGGACCTTTGCTGAAAAACCGCGGCCTCACCCGACCCGATAGCGAGAGCTAGCGGGCGACCGCGCCGCGATACGCAGGGCGGGCCTCGGCCCGCCTTTGACGGGAGATAGAATATGCTGAGGGGCCGAGTTCGGCCCCTCGATTACGTTTCGGGGCGAAGCTATTCGCCCTCATCGTCAATGTCAGTCAGATGGGAGGGGAGGCCGGTGTTTCGAAACAGGCGCTTGTTGAGCTTGGGATAATCGACAACGTCGCTGGTGAGGCGCTCGCCAACCACGATGCATTTAAACACGTCCTCGCCCGTATTCTTCAGCGCGTGCGGCGCGCCCTGTTTGCGATGACCGAGGAAATCCCCCTCGCTGATCTGAAACGCGTGATCACCGACATAGGCCGTCGCCGTGCCGCTGAGCACGTACAAGCACTCATCTTCGAAATGATGAAAATGCAGCTCTGTTGTCTCAAAGCCGGGCTGAACCTCGATGATATGAAAGCCAAAACCCGTGATCCCGACCAGGTCGCCCAAAGACTTTTGGAGACGCCTGGCATTCGGGTTGAGAAAGTGGGTTTTGTCCTCACCGGCGAGATTGGAGATATCCCGTTTTGAAAGATAGACGCGTTCCGTCGCCATGATGCGTAATCCTCTCGTCTCAGCCAGATTTATTCTATCCAGATGATAGCGGCCGTTATGAGAGTATGTGAGTGTGTTTCAGCACCAATGGCAATATCAGACACCCTGCAATGCTCCGCAATCCGCAGGGCGGTGTTCACCCCGCCCTACAGCTCCCGAGAGTCCGCCAATGCCCGCGCAGGCGGGCATCCATGGACCCATCTCGGCCGGAAGTGCTTGAGGAAATCGCGCTCCATGGACACCCGCCGACGCGGGTGTCAGCGGAAGCTGACCAAAACCATCTTCCCACCGCCGCGTTCTGCGGCCGCCCGCGCTGCACCAATCCCAAAGCCTTTCCCACTGGCCCCTTTACGTGAACCGGCGTATGGGGCGGTGATGAATGGATTTCTTCTTGTGGCCCTTGGCGGCGCGGTTGGCGCGAGCCTTCGATATGGAACCGGCCTCGCCATGGCCGCGCAAGGCGGGCTGTCCGGCGCCTGGGCGACTTTGTTCGTGAATGTCAGCGGCAGTTTCGCGCTAGGCGTTCTGATGGGCTGGCTCACCAGCCGCGACCCGGCGCTTGAAAACGCGTTGTGGCTGTTTGTCGGGGTCGGTCTGCTCGGCGCGTTCACGACCTTTTCGGCCTTCTCACGCGACACGGTCCACATGTTCATGACCGGAGAGGTGATCAAAGGCATGATCTATGCGGGCCTCAACATGATTGGCGCGCTTGCGGCGTTCACAATCGGTTTGCTGATCCTCAAACGGGTGCTGGCATGAGCGGGCAAGTCGTCACTGAAACCGTGACTGAGAAAGAAGCTGGCGTGCGGCTCGACCGCTGGGTCAAACGACGCATGCCGATGACCCAGGGCGAGCTGGAAAAGTTGCTGCGGACCGGGCAGATTCGCGTCGATGGCAGCCGGGCCAAATCGAACACGCGGCTTACCGCCGGTATGGAAGTCCGCTTGCCGCCCTTTGCCAGCAAAGCAGCGCAGGACAAGGATACACCTTGGAGCGCGCCCTCCAAACCAAATGCCAAGGCGCTTGCCTTCCTGCAGCCTCTCATCGTCCACGAAGATCAGGATATGTTTGTGCTCAACAAACCGGCGGGCATTGCAGTCCAGGGCGGCACGGGTCAGGGCGGTCGTCATATTGACGGCATGCTGGATGCGTTGAGCGATGGGCAGTATCGCCCCAAACTCGTCCATCGGCTCGACAAGGAAACCTCCGGTCTGTTGGTGATTGCGCGCCATCCGGCGGCAGCCTCGCGCCTGGGGCAATTGTTCAAAGGGCGCGAGATGGAAAAAGTCTACTGGGCGGTGACTGTCGGTGCGCCACATCCACGAGCCGGACAGCTGCGCAGCTGGATGCGCAAGGGCACCGAGCCGGAAGACCGCGAAAGGATGGTGATGGGCGCGCACGGCGACAAGGCCAGCAAGCATGCCATCACCGATTATGTAACCGTCTCAACAGCGGGGCAGAAGGCAGCCTGGGTAGCGCTGAAGCCGCAAACCGGGCGCACCCATCAGCTGCGCTTTCATATGCATGAGCTTGGTACGAGCATCCTCGGCGACACCAAATATGTCACGGCGCGGGAAGTGCCTGAAGGCGTGGGACGTGGTTTGCACCTGCATGCGCGGGCCCTTGTTATTCCAAGGGCGCGGGGCAAAGCCCTGACCTTGCAGGCCCCGCTCTCTGGTACAATGAAAACCACGTTCGAGGCGCTGGGGTTTCTTGAGTCCGAGGCAGGCCGTGACCCACTGGAGCTGTTTCTCTAGGCCGGTGCCGGTTCAAGCCGGGCTTGAAATGCCGCCTTGGCCATGGGGTTCATCTGATAGGTCGACAGGTCCGGGAGCGTTTTTGAGGTTGTCTCCGCCGCTTCAAGGATCTGATCGATGTCCTGATCCGTCATCGCGGCGTTGATGAACATGTTGTGGTAGGGGTGAAAGTGGACGCCGTTTGTGATCATGCCTTCGCTGAACGCATAGGTCAGCGCAAGGTCGCGCGCGCCCTTGTCAGTGTTGAACATGATCAGCGGCATTTGCGCAGGGCCGGTCTGGCTGATCGGCAGGCCCGCCGAGGCCGCAACCTGATCGAGACCGTTGCGAAGCCGATCTCCCATGGCGATCGTGCGTTCCAGATAATCGCTTTGCCGGATCAGCTCGAGCGTTTTGACCGACGCGGCCATGGCGGCGGCAGCGAACCAGAACGAGCCGGTGACGAAGATCTTGCCGGCTGCCTCGCGGGCCCGATCTGATCCGAGCAAGCAGGAAATCGGGTGACCATTGGCAATTGCCTTGCCCCAGCTCGACAGGTCCGGCTCGACGCCGAGATGATGCCAGCTGCAATCGCGATTGATGCGAAACCCGGCCCGGACATCGTCCACAACCATTAGCCCATCATGTCCGTCACAGATATCGCGAACGGCTTTGGCATAGGCAGGGTCAGGCGCTTCCTGATCAGAGATAATCTCATGCTTGTGCGGTGTCGCGAACACGCCGGCGAAATCATCGCCTGCTTTCGCCAGGGCTGCTTCGAGGCTCTCTACATCATTGTACTGGTAATAGATAAAATGCGCGCGCTCCTCATCCGTCACGCCATACGGTAGGGGTGTGCACCAGGGGGCGGCGCCATGATAGGCGCCAGAGGCGATCAGCACTTTGCGTCTGCCGCGATGGGCCCGGCAGGCCATCAAGGCCATCGTTGTCGCATCGGTGCCATTTTTACAGAACATCGCCCAGTCTGCGTGCGTGACCTGGTCCACGAAGCGTTCGGCAAGCTCGACAAACACACCTGATGGCCCGGTCGCGCCATCAATCTCACCCAATTGGCGAACATATTCGGCATCAATCTCTGCGTGGCCATAGCCAAACAGGTTCGGTCCATACGCGCTCATCAGATCGATGAAGCGATTGCCATCATAGTCCCAGAGATATGTGCCTTTGGCTCTCGCAAAGAATTGCGGCGTCACACCTGGCAGCATGGCCGTGGATTGGTGACCGTACATGCCGTTTGGCACCACTTTGGCCGCGCGTTTCAGGAGATCGGCATTTCTTTCGGTTTTCATGATCGTCTCCTCCGCTTTCCATTCTGATGACCGCAAGAGCAGGCCTCGAAGCCAGTCTTGTCAAGTTTCACGTCGGAAGAGATCGGGCAGCTTAAACCGCTATTGCGGTAAAGGCGACGCTGATCATCAGCATCAAGATGAAGGCGGCGATCAGAATGTAGACCGCCTGCGAAGAGGGATGATCGGCGGGGTCAAGCGCGGGCGGATTGGAGGCTGTGCGCGCGCTTGGCTTGAACACAAACGAGGCCAGAACGGCAATGCTTACGGTTACGACCAGGCCGATAAAGTTCCACCACATCCAGAAGATCTGCGGCTGATAGAGCCAGAAGTAGAGGTTGAGCGCGAGCCCGACGAGCAGGCCGATATCCACACTCACGCTGCTGACCCGGCGAGACAGAATGGCGAGAGAGAACACGCCGAGGATCGGGCCATAAAGGGCAGAGCCGACTTTGTTGATCGCTTCAATCACGGTCGGTGCGATCTCGCCCGCAAAGGTGGCCATCACCAGAATGATCACGCCCCAGACGATGGACAGGACGCGCGCATAGAGCACTTCGCCATGCTCAGTCTTTGCCTTGATGCCCAGGGTGCGCAGGTCTTCCATTGTCACCGCCGCGAGCGAGTTCATCCCCGAACTCACCGACGACATGGCCGCGGCGAGAATGGCGACCAGCAGCAGACCGATAATCCCGTTCGGCAGAGTTTCGACGATATAGACCGGCATCATATAGTCCGGTCGATCCGCCGGGATCTTCGCCATCATCTCCGGGCTGGCGAGGATCGCAGCGCCCACAACGAGACCTGTCAGACAATAGATCAGGACCAGGGGGAACCGCATCAGACCGTTTGCGAAGAGCAACCGCCGCGCCGACTTGATGTCCTTGGAGGAGAGCAGGCGCTGAGCCTGAGTCTGGTCGCAGCCATAGTAAGAAGCATAGAGCACAAACCCACCAAACAGCATCGGGATGAGACCGAACTCATCACCGCTAAAGCCGAGTGAGTTCACATCGATCACCGTCAGACGCTCTGTATCGATGGCGGCGATCGCCGACCAAATGCCGCCGATTTCTGCCACGGCGTAAGCGCCCACGACAAGCAATCCGATAAAGATCAGGACCATCTGGATCGCATCGCCATAGACGACCGCCTTCATCCCGCCCGAGGCTGAATAGACCAATGTGATCACGCCCACGACCGCAATTGACTGCCACATCGGGATATCGATGACCGCGTTCAGCAACAGAGCTGGCGCATAGATCAGAATGCCGGTGCCGAAAGATCGGACGATCTGAAACGACAGGCTGATCAGGATCCGGGTGGAGAACCCGAACCGGGTCTGCAGGAACTCATAGATGCTGACCACTTTGGCGCGGTAGAGGGCCGGGGCGATGACGAACATCACGAACAACATGGCCAGCGGCAGAGACAGCTCATAGGTCAGCCATTTCAACCCGCCACCTTCCCGCAAGCCGACAAAAGCCGGGGCAGAAATGAAACTGATCGCCGAAAGCTGCGTCGCCATGGTCGACAGGGTCAACGGAAACCAGTTCATCTCCTGGCCGCCGAGGAAATAGTCTTTCTCGGATTCCTGTTTGCGCAGCAGATAGCCAAACGCAATCAGACCGGCGAGGTAGGCCGCGACGACGCTGTAATCGAGCATATTCATGGTTGCAGCTCCCTCGCCCTGGTCCACGCCTTTGCAATCGTGTTGGCAAAGACCATAGAGGTATCACGGATGAGATATCCAGCAATCTTCCCGGTCCGGGTTTGTTTGTCAGCAATATGCGCGCTTAGAGGGCAGGGTGACGTCGCGCCGCCTGAGCGTATTCGGCTTCTATCACGTTCAAAAAGCTTCTAGGCTGCGATCAAAACAAAATCGGGAGGTAAACGCGGCATGGCCAGAACGCTCTTTAATTTTGGCGATATCCTTGACGATAACGGGGCCCATCTCGGGCTGGACAATCCGGCGCTGATCCATGGGGACCGGATGATCAGTTGGCCGGAGATGACCGCGCGTTCAAACAATGCTGCCCGGGCTCTGCGTTCGCTCGGGGCTGAGACGGGCGACAAGGTTGGCTTCTATATGCGCAATCAGCCTGATTATATGGAAGGCCTGGTCGCCTGTTTCAAAGCGCGCCTGACCCCTGTCAATGTGAACTACCGCTATCTCGATGACGAGCTTGTCTATATTATCGACAATTCCGACAGCGTGGCTGTGCTGTATGACGTGGAGTTTCGCGACAATGTCGAGCGGGTCCGCACCAGGCTCCCAAAGGTCAAGATCTGGGTTGAGATTGGTAGTGGCTTGAACGTGCCTGATTTTGCCGTCTCGTATGACGCGCTCGTCGATGAAGGCGACGGGGCACCGCTTGAGATCGAGCGCAGCCCCGATGATCTGGTCTTCCTGTATACAGGCGGGACGACCGGGATGCCGAAAGGCGTGATGTGGTCTCACGGCATCTGGCGTGAGTCGAGCCTGGACAGCATGCGCCGGATTTATGGTGGCGCCCCTGAGACCTGGGAAGAACACCGTGTTTTCGTCAAAGATGTCGGGAGTTTAGGGCGACAGCTGCCCGCTTGTCCTCTGATGCACGGTACCGGTCTGTTTACAGCGCTGGCGGCAATGCTGAATGGCGGCGCGGTGGTCACTTTAGAATCCAAGGTGAAGTTCGATCCTGAGCAGCTGTGGGACACGGTCGACCGGCACGGAGTGACCGCGATGGCCATCGTCGGGGATGCCTTCGCCAAACCGATGCAGAAGGTGCTCGATGACAATCCCGGGCGGTTTGACCTGTCCAGCGTGGCGAGCATTGCCTCATCCGGGGTGATGTGGAGCATGGATGTCAAACGCGGCATGATCAGACACATGCCGCAAGTCGCGCTGATCGACAGTTTCGGGGCTTCCGAAGCGGTAGGATTTGGCATGTCTGTCACCACGGCTGAAAGCGCTCCAGAGACCGCGAAGTTCCAGATTGGCGAGCATTGTAAAGTGTTCGCAGAAGACGGGCGCGAAATTGAACCGGGCTCGGACGAACCTGGATTTATTGCGCGGGGCGGCGCTGTCCCGCTTGGTTATTATAAGGACGAGAAGAAAAGCGCTGAGACGTTCAAGACCATAAACGGCGTGCGCTATGCAGTCCCGGGGGATTGGTGCACGGTTGCTGCCGATGGCACGCTGACGCTGCTCGGCCGCGGGTCAATCTGCATCAACTCGGGCGGCGAAAAGATCTATCCCGAAGAAGTCGAGGAAGCGCTCAAGGAGCACCATAGCGTCAGGGACGCACTCGTGGTCGGCGTACCGGACGAGCAATGGGGGCAAGCGGTCACCGGAGTTGTCGAACTGGCCGATGGTGCAGACTTGGACGAAGACGCACTGCGGGCCTTCGTGCGCACCAAACTGGCGGCTTACAAGGCCCCCAAACGTGTCGTCGCAATGCCAGACCTGCAACGCGCCCCAAACGGCAAAGCGGACTATAAAGGCGTGAAGGCCTTCGCTCTTGAGGTCTTGGGACTGCAAGTCTGAATAGAACCGACAAAACTGACTTGGAATGAACCTTTTCGCATCGGTTTGCGACTATCTCTATGAAAAGGGATAGGAGTGTGAGGCGATGGCCTACACTGAAACAGAGCGCGTCTATGACCAGCTGTTGCTGACGTTGATGCGCACAGGGGATCGCCGCGCGGCCAACCGCCTCGCTGCGCGTTGGCAGCCGCGCCTGATGCGGACAGCGCGGCGCCTGTTGAACGATCCCGAACAGGCCCGGGATGCGGTGCAGGAAGCATGGACCGGCATCTGCCGCGGATGGGTCCGGCTGTCAGACCCGGAAAAGTTTCCGGCCTGGGCGTACACGATCCTGCATCGCAAATGCGCGGATCGAATTCGGCTGGCGCAAAAGACCCGGCAGCGGGAAGCGCCACTGGAGGGGGCACCTGATCCTGGCCAGCCGGCGCGCTCTGAACTGAGCTACGAGATTGATCAGGCCTTGCGCGCGCTTCGCCCGGAACACCGCAGCGCAGCGATCCTGTTTTTTAGCGAGGGGCTCACACTCGCCGAGATCGCCGCAGTCATGGACATTCCTGTCGGGACCGCAAAATCGCGCATCTTCCACGCGCGCAAACACTTGAAATCGCTTTTGAAAGGAGAAGACGATGATTGACTTCGAAACCCGTCTCAAACACGGCCTCGATCAGGATGACGAGGCGTTTCTGAATGACCTGGAACAGTCAGGGCTGTTCGCGCAGATCGGACCGGTCTTTAACGGGCCGTTGGGCGGCTGGACGATTTACGCTGTCGTGATGTCACTTGTGATGTTTGGCGTCGGCGTGTGGGCGCTGATAGAGATGTTGAATGCCGAAACCGTACGACTGACCGTGCTCTGGTTCGCGCTGATGAGTTCAATGCTGCTCTCGGTGGGTCTGATCAAGATCTGGTTCTGGCTGCGTATGAACCATCTGGCGCTGTTGAAACAATTGAAGCTGATCGAGTTGCGGTTGGTTCGCGATTGAGTGTCAGCACTCGACGACATTCACGGCGAGCCCGCCCTGACTGGTCTCTTTATATTTGGTCGACATATCGAGGCCGGTCTGGCGCATGGTCTCGATAACCTGATCCAGTGACACTTTCATACGCTCGCTCGCATGCAGGGCGAGACGCGCCGCATTCACCGCTTTGACCGTCCCGATTGCATTGCGCTCGATACACGGGATCTGAACGAGGCCGCCAACCGGATCACAGGTCAGGCCAAGATTGTGTTCCATGCCAATCTCCGCCGCATTGGCAACCTGTTGCGGGGTGCCGCCCCAAACCGCAGCAAGTCCGCCCGCCGCCATGGAGCAGGCAACGCCGACCTCTCCCTGACATCCCATCTCCGCCCCGGAGATCGAGGCGCGCTGCTTGTAAAGGAGGCCAATCGCGCCAGCGGTGGCCAGAAAGGTACGGATTTTCTCGCCACTGGCCTCAGCATCCAGACAATAGTGCTTGATGATGGCCGGGATGATCCCGGCAGCGCCATTTGTCGGTGCCGTCACGACCTGGCCACCGGCTGCGTTTTCCTCATTCACCGCCATGGCATAGACATTCAGCCAGTCGAACAATTGCTCGCGTTCATTCGATGGTGGCGCGTGCTTGAGCTTGTCCCATATGCCCGGTGCACGGCGTTTGACGTCGAGCCCGCCCGGAAGAATTCCGTCCGTTTGCAGGCCCCGGTCAATGCAGGCGAGCATGATCTCTCCAATGCGATCAAGCTGTCGAACCGTTTCCGCACGCGCCCGGAAAGTGTCTTCATTGGCGAACACAATATCGGCCATGGAGAGGTTCTGGTCGGCGCAGAAGGCCAGCAAGTCTTCCGCCGACGTAAACGGGTAGGGGACGGTTCGAACACCGCTTGCAATCTGGTCGTTTGTAGCAGGGGTTTGCAATTGCTCGGCGGACGCGAAAAAGCCGCCGCCGGTGGAGTAATAGGTCTTCTCAAACAGCGTCTGTCCACTGCCGTTACGCGCGATCAGATGCATGCCGTTGGGATGCAGATCGGGGATCACATCATAGTCGAGGATGATATCTGTTGCGGGATCAAAACCGATGTCGCGGCGCCCGAGCAGAGCAAGCCGCCGGGTTTGCTCAATCTGGACAATGGCCGCGTCTGCCATCTGAATGTCCAGCGTTTCCGGATCCAGACCAAGCAGACCGAGCAGGACCGCTCTTGGCGTGCCATGCCCGATGCCGGTCAAGGCGAGAGAGCCCTGCAAATGGACCTTTATCTGTTCAATCCGGTCCAGAAGGCCAGCTTGATCGCATTCAGACAGAAACCGCCGGGCAATTCGAATGGGCCCGACTGTATGTGAACTGGACGGACCGATCCCGACACGGAAAACCTGCAATATGGACAGCATGTTCAATCCCCCTCGATCGGGATCAGAGAAAAGGCATCATTCGCTAGGCAGGCGCGCTGGTCATGGCGACGAAGACATCTTCGAGATTGGGTTGATCGGTGGAGAGGTCGGCGACGCTGATCCCCGCACTTCGCACCTGTTCGAGCAAACGCCCAATGCCGGTCTCCGAACTTCGAAATGTGATGCTGAGTGTCCCGTCCTCCTCCAGCACGGTGTTGAGGGAAGCGAGATCTGGCGGAACGCGGTCCAGAGGCTCGCGCGGTGTGATCTTTAATACACGCTGGTCAAGCCGACTGAGAAGTTGCGGGGTTGGTTCCTGAGCAAGCACTTCGCCATGGCTGATAATCGCGATCTCATCGCAAAGCTCTTCGGCTTCTTCGAGATAATGTGTGGTGAGGATGATGGTCGTGCCATTGTCATGTAGTTCGCGCACATAGGCCCAGAGCGAGCGCCGCAACTCCACATCAACGCCTGCGGTCGGCTCATCCAGAATGAGCACCGGCGGATTGTGCACGAGCGCCTTTGCAACCATCAGACGACGTTTCATACCTCCAGAGAGTTGACGCACATAGGCGTCTTTCTTGTCGTCCAGACCGACAGCGGTGAGGATTTCCATGCTGCGCCGTTCCGCTTTGGGCACGCCATAATAGCCCGCCTGCAATTCAATCGCCTGTAGCGGGGTAAAGAACGGGTCCATCGTGATTTCCTGGTTCACCACACCGATCGCCGCTCGTGACGTACGGGGATGTTTGTCGATGTCGAGTCCCCAGATCTTTGCGGTTCCGCCAGTCTTGGTCACAAGACCGGCCAGGATATTGATGAAAGTGGACTTGCCTGCGCCATTCGGTCCGAGCAATCCAAATATGCTGCCGCGCCGGATCTTGAGATCGATGCCTTTCAGCGCCCGCATTTCAGGAAGCTTGCCGGACGCACGATAGGTCTTTTCAAGACCGATGGCTTCGATGGCATAGTCTGGCGCAGTCATACCGCCTCCTGAGAATCGTGACCGCGCACATATAGGCGGGCAAACACGCCCTTCATAGGGGAATTGACGTTTTCACCCGGAGTGCCGTATTCGAACGACAACAATAGATCCCAAAGGACAGACCATGCCAGATACGCTCTCCCCAGATAATCCGGAAATCGTGATCGTCGAAAGCCGGAAAGTCTCCTGCAATGGAGGGGGTGGCGCCTTGGGGCATCCGCTCGTGTTTTACGAGATGGGCAAGGAAGACGCCGTGGATTGCATGTATTGTGACCGACGTTTTGTTCTGAAAGGCGGCAAGGAAGACCCGGACCGCTAGGCCTGATGGCGGCTGAATGGAGCCGTTCGTTCGCGCTTCAATCGATAATTCAAAGTTAAAATCTCCCCCACTTTTTCGAAGTGTTGTAACTTTGTCTTAGCCTCTATTTTCTATTCTTTCCTTTTGGTTGCAAAGATTAACTAAAAGCAACCTGAGGGGAGTATGGCGTGCAACTTGAGTTGTATTTTCAACTTTTGAACCCGCTCGTCTTTGCGATGTTCGCAATCGGGTTTCTTTGCGTGCACACCATTCGGCCGAACATGGCTGCCCGCACGATTGCGGCCTCTTATGCCATGGGGACATTGGCCTTCATCCTCGATATTGCGTTTCAATCAAGTCAGGCGATTCCAGTTCGCGTTCTGGTCGGAGCGCTCTACGCCATTACGGCGGCGCTGCTGTCGGCTGGATTGTGCCTGCATTTTCGTCAACGCGCGCCGTGGCGGTTGCTGGCCGCGATGGTGCTTGTGCATGTGGTGATCTATGCGAGCCTCTATGTGCAAGGCTTTCTCTGGTGGCGGTCATTTGCCGCCAATGTTGGCTGCGGTACGATTTTCCTGGTTGGTTTGATGTCGTTTCCCCGGCGCGGTCTCACCTTGCCGGAAAAGATGCTGTTTGGCGTCCATGCCTTCAGTTGTTTTCAGTGTTTCACTCGCCC
Source organism: Henriciella sp. (assembly GCA_030066975.1). GTDB lineage: Bacteria > Pseudomonadota > Alphaproteobacteria > Caulobacterales > Hyphomonadaceae > Henriciella. The sequence goes on from JASJAO010000006.1 coordinate 77,969, forward strand.
GGTGATGGTCGCGGCGCTGACCGCAGGCCCGCTGACCGCGGAAAATCATAATGAGGACCTGTTTATCGTGACGCTCCATCTGGCGGTCGGCGCGTTCGCTGTCCTGACCGGCATGCTGCTCACGGTTATCCTCGTTCGTGAAGTCCTTGAGGATCTGCAAAGTCACTCGCAGACCGACGAGTTGACGGGGGTCAGCAATCGCAGAGGCTTTGATTCCCGGTTGACGGCTTGGCTCAGTGAAGAGGAGCACTTGGAAGTCGGCATTATTCTGGCTGATCTGGATCGGTTCAAGCGGATCAATGATACGTACGGCCACAATGCCGGTGATGACGTCCTGATCGCGTTTGGTAAAGTTCTACAGACTTATACAGGACCCGGCCGGGTCGTCGCCCGCCTTGGCGGCGAAGAGTTCGTTCTGGCGCTATCAAATGTGCCAATGTCCGAGGTCAAAGGCATTGCCGAGACCTTGCGAAACACGATGGCGGCCAAGACTTTCAACTTTGCCGGTGAAGACGTGTCGGTGACCGCGAGTTTTGGTGTTGCGCAACTTGATCGGAAAGAGAACCCAAGGAACGCGCTCGCGCGCGCGGACGATGCATTGTACCTTGCCAAACGGCAGGGCCGAAATCGCACACGTTGTCAGGCGGACCTCGCCGTGCATCGTTTGACGAAGGCGAAGGACACGATGAAGTCCTCCGCATCGCATCAGAAGGCGAAGGCCAAGCAGAAAACGTCGAAAACCGCTTGATCTACAGACTTCGGATCGGCTGTTTCGGGTCTGATTTCGCTTTACCGGCGCCTTTGCCGTAGCCATGTTTCTTCAACAGGCCGCGAAACTGATGATAAGTCAGCCCCATCCGTTCAGCGGCGCGGCCCTGATGGCCCTGCGTTGCCGCCAGAGCCTGATCGATCAGTGACGTCTCTAAAAGGTGGACTTGATCGTCGAAGGACAGATCGGATAGCGGGGCCGGTTGAGACACCACGGGAGGTGGATCCGAACCGGGCTCTGGGGCTTGTTTAGTGGGAGAACTTGCTGACAGATGCGCAGCCGGCCGCCACGGCGATGCAAACGGATCGAGGGCGCCCGGGTCGAACCGGATCGGATCGGTCTGGCCCTCGCTGATCGCGCGATAGGTGATGCGCTGAGCAAAATTTCGCAATTCGCGTACATTGCCGGGCCAGGCATGTGTCTCCATGGCGGTGATGGCGGAGGGTGAAAAGCCTGGAAAGTCTTCTGCGAGTTCTCGGGCCATGCGCCGGGCGAAAAAATCAGCCAACAGGGAGATGTCGCCGGACCGCGCACGAAGCGGGGGCAGGGTGATCACGTCAAAGGCCAGCCGATCCAGTAAGTCAGCGCGAAACTCCCCTTCTGCGGCCCGACTTGGCAGGTCGACATTCGTGGCGGCCACCACACGTACATCCGTGGTCAGGACTTTCTCGCCGCCCAGGCGTTGAAACTCGCCGTACTCCACCACACGCAGCAGCTTCTCCTGAACCTGCATGGATGCGGTCGCGATCTCGTCCAGAAACAGGGTTCCCTTGTCGGCCAGTTCGAACCGGCCAATCCGGCGTTCCGTGGCGCCGGTAAACGCGCCCCGTTCGTGACCGAACAGCTCGCTGTCGAGCAGATCCTCTGACAAAGCCGCACAATTGACCTTGATGAACGGGCCCTCCCATCGCCGGGAGAGAAAGTGCATCCGCTCGCCAATCAGCTCTTTGCCGGTCCCGCGCTCGCCAATCACCAGACAGGGCCGATCCAGGGGGGCAAGGCGAGACACATGCTCCTGGGCCTCCAGCCAGGACGGCGCTTCGCCAATGAGTTGCGGGCTTTGAGAGCTGATCATAGTGTTTAATACACTAAAATAGTGGTCAAATCAACTAAAAAATATCGTCAAAAAAGCTATATAGATTGAAGTCAGTTCATCAAATCGCGAAATATAGTCAATAAAAACAATCATTTAGGAAATTAATTCGAAACTGGCACGCCTTTTGAAAAGTAAGTGGCATCAGCGGCCATTGGGGTCGCCAGACAGAAGGACCAAAAAGAAGATGACCAACCGTTCTTATGACAGCCGTTATGATGAGGCGCGCCGGGAAAGCGGGCGTTTTGGCCGCTACCTCTCAACCCGCCCTGCAGAGAGCTGGATGTTCTTTGTTGTCGGCATGTTTCTCGGCGGTTTCTTTTTCTAAGAGCGCAAAGCGCCATAGAAACGCAGTCGTTTCCTCCCTCTCCCCTCAAACCCTGAACAGACAATAAAAGGAATAGTTTCATGGGAATGTTCTCTCGCCTCGGTGACATCATCAACTCCAACATCAATGCGATCTTGGACAGTGCTGAAAATCCCGAAAAAATCGCTCGCCTGATGATCCAGGAAATGGAAGACACGCTTGTCGAAGTTCGCACCGCTGCTGCACGTGCCATGGCCGACAAGAAAGAGATGGAGCGCGAGATCGCGCACTATACCGAAGTCCGCAATGACTGGGAAAGCAAAGCCGGTCTCGCTGTGGACAAGGGCCGTGAAGATCTCGCCCGTGGCGCTCTGATTGCAAAGCAGAAGGCCGAGACGGAGATTGAGCGTCGCCGCGAAGCGATGGAAGTGGCCGAAGAGGCCTTCGCAAAGCGTCAGGACGATCTGTCCCGCCTGCAAGTCAAGCTCGATGAGGCGAAAGCCAAGCATCGCGCCCTGATGATGCGCCGGGAAGCGGCTGAACAGCGTATCCGGGTTCGCAGCCAGACCTATGATACCCGCGTCGACGATGCTTTAGCCCGTTACGCCAATGTTGAGCGCAAGGTGGATGAGTTGGAGGCCTATGCTGACACAATCCGTGCCGCTGAGCCGACGCTGGAAGCCGAATTCGCAGCCCTTGAGCAGAATGACGCGATTGAGGCTGAACTGGAGGCTCTGAAAAAGTCTCGTACAAAGCCTGCTGCCAAGCCGGCGAAAACTGAGAAGAAAGACGCCTAATCATGTTGTTTCCACTCGCATTTCTCGCAGGCTTCCTCACCGTTGTGACGGCGCCAGGCCTGATCGCCCAGTACATTCAGGAACGCCGCAAGGCTAACCCGGAGGCCGCAGAATAATGGAAGAAGCATGGCCCTTTGTGATCGCGCTTGTTTCCGTTGTTGCGATCTTCATCGTCTTCCCCGCCATGGTGTTTCATTACATCACCCTCTGGCGGAAGCAGAAGACCCTGCAGCCGGATGATGAGCGTATGCTCGAAGATCTCTGGCGGTCAGCGAAAGCCATGGAACGCCGGATCGAAACGATGGAAGCATTGATTTCCGACCACGAAGAGAGCGCGGCGCGTGATGCCAGACGGCCCCTTCGTCCTGAAAGATTTGAGGATTAAACCATGACCAAGAGAAAGTATCGCCGCCCGCTGAGAGACCGCGTGCATCGGGACTATTACGACGATGAGCAGATGTTCTCCTCGCCAAATCCCAATCGGCTCTACCGCTCACGCACCGACAAAGTCTGGCTGGGTCTCTGCGGTGGCATCGCCAACCGATTTGGCTGGGAACCTACTCTGGTTCGTATCCTGACGGTGCTTCTGTTTATCTTTGGCGGCGGCCCGATCATCCTGGTTGGTTACATCATCGTCGCGATGATCACACCCAAGGCCCCGTCGGGGTTTGAGCAGATGCGGCCGGAGGAAGAGACCTTCTGGCGGAACGTCTCAGACCGGCCCCGGGTTACCGCATCTGGCTTGAAATACACGTTCATGGATCTCGAGGATCGGCTGCGCAATTTGGAACGCAATGTGACGTCCGAAGAATGGCGTCTGAAAAAAGCCTTCCGCGACCTCGAAGGCAAATAACATATCAACCTCAGCAAGGGGGAACAGATTATGACACGGAGACTTATCACAAACGGTTGGCTTGCTGGTGCCCTTGTCGGAGCAACGCTCGCCGCCGCGGCTCTGGCCACATTCTCGAATGATGGTGTTCAGGTGGAAATGGCAGGGGTTGAAATGAACCTCAAGGCATCGACGACCAGCGGCCTGAAAGTCAAATTCGCAGCCGTGGGAAGCCATCGCTGACACCAGTTCCAGGCCCGCCTCGTCAGAACTCTCTCCCTGCCTGAACGCACTTAGGAGAGGTGGGTCTGGATACAATTAACCGCGCCAGACCGAACAGCCCGCACGTCGCCGTGCGGGCTGTTTCCCGTTGCAGAATTATCGTGTTCTTTCTCTCCCCTCACGAAATTGTCACACACCACGCATTAAGACCTCGACGTCATCAAAAAACCGGACTGTGGATTGCATATCCGGGACTCGGTTCTTCCCTTCAGGTGTTTCGCATCAAGACATGACGTTTCGACTGGTTCTTCTTCTTTGCTCTTTTGCCGCTGCCTTCGCGCAAATCGGCAACGCGCAGTCGACAACGGTGACGCTTCAGGGTGAGGCGCTTTCTGCGGATCTAAAGCGCGATCTGACCTCGGCGCTGATGGAGGAACCCGTCCCGGAAACATTGTTTGAAGCCCGGCGCCAGGCGCGAAGTGCTGCGGCGCGGCTCGAGGACTATCTGAACTCCCGCGGATACTTCGCGGCAGCGCTTACCCCGCGCGTGGATCCCGGAACACCGCCCCTTCCGATCGTCGAGGTTGATCCCGGGCCGCGGTTCAGTCTTGGAGAGATAAGCCTCACCTTTCAGGGCACCCCGCCCAACCAAGCGGCGCAAACAGACGCGCGGGCGGCTGTAAGAGGACAAGCTGGAGATTTTGCACTCCCGGACGATGTCATTGCCGATGAGCGCAGACTTGTCGCCAGCCTGAAATCCAGCGGTTACGCCTATGCTGAGGCCGAGGCGCGAGATGTGCTTGGGGACGAAATCGATGCCACTATTGATGTTGTTTACAGGATTCATGCTGGCCCGCGTATCCGCCTGGGCAACGTCCAGTTTGGCAGCGGTTTGCGCACACGCCGTGCTTATGCGCAGCGGATCATTCCGTTTGAACTCGGCGATATCTATACGCCGGAAGCCCTTGCAGAGCTGAACCGCCGTCTTGGCGCGACACAGCTCTACTCGGTCTATGCTGCGCGGCTGTCCGACGACGTGGCAGACGTAACGCCAGAGGGTGACGAGGTACGTGATGTTATCCTCACCCTGGTCGAGCGTGATCGCTATACGATCAGTGCGGGGGCGAGCTTCTCAACTGACGAAGGCGGCGGTCTGACGGTCGAGTGGACCCGTCGCAATGCCAGTCGGCGCGGAGACCGGCTGACCGTTGGGGCTACAACTGCCGTACAAGAGAGAGGCATCGACGTGGAATGGCGCCTTCCCCACGCGTTCGGTTATGGCCGCACACTGAGCTTCAACGGTGCGGCGGGACGGGAGGAAACCGATGCCTTCGATCGTGACGGCGTGATTCTCGGCACCGCTCTCGATATCGAATACTCGCCGCGTGTGAACTTCACTTTTGGGGGTGCCAGCGAATTTACCCGCGAAACCGATACCAGCGGCGAACGTGATCTGCAGATTTTCAGCGTCTCTGGCGCAACTTTATTGGACTATTCGAGCGATTTGCTCGATCCAACATCGGGCTGGCGTTTATCAGGCCGGGTCGAACCTGGAACAGCGATTGGCGACAATGCCTCCAATTTTGTTTCGCTGACCAGTCAAGCGAGCTTCTATCAGTCTCTCTTCTCATCGGAGCGGTGGGTCGTCGCCGGGCGTGTGGAGTCGGGCATTGTGTCGGGAGCCGAGGCTTTGGATCTGCCGACGAGCCGGCGGTTCTTCGCAGGCGGCGGCGGCAGCGCGCGCGGATTTGCCTATCAGTCAATCGGCCCAAAGGATGAGGATGGCCAACCCGTCGGTGGCCGCGGACTGTTCGAAACCTCCGCTGAGCTGCGTTGGCGGCGCAGCGAGACGCTTGGGTTTGCCGCCTTCGTTGATGGGGCTTCGGTGTCGTCCCGTGATGTGCCGGATCTCTCCAGCCTGCGATATGGGGCCGGGCTGGGCGTGCGCTATTTTACGGCGATTGGCCCACTTCGCTTTGATCTTGCCACCCCGCTTGACCGCGAAGACGGCGAGGATCCGGTCCAGATCTATATCTCAATCGGGCAAGCGTTCTGATGGCGCGTCTTTGGGCTTTCCTGCCGGACCAGCTCTGGCTCCGACGTAGTTTGCAGGCGTTGATCATCGTCTTTGTGATCTTGCTTGTTGTCTTCGGCATCATCCGCGTCCTCGCGAAGACTTCCCTTGCGCATGGGTTTGTCGAGACCCGGATTGAAGCGCTGACCCTATCTGGGCAGTCGATCGAAATTGAGGGCCTGTGCGGCGACCTGCTTGGGGGGTTTTCGGTGGATACGATCCGTGTGCAGGACACAGACGGCGTCTGGCTGGACGTGCGTCATGTCGAGTTGGACTGGTCGCCTCTGCTTCTGCTTGGGGGGACACTGAACCTGAAAGACATCGAGGCCGGTGCGCTGACGGTGTCACGACGCCCCGAGATTCTCTCGTCTACAGATGCCTCTGAGGATCAATCCCAGGGCGGATGGCTCAGGCGATACCGGCTGCAAGCGCTAGAAATCCCGTCCATTGACATCGCCGAGCCGGTGTTTGGTGAAGCTATCGCGGCAGGATTGCTGGCCAGCGTGGATACGACGCTCGCGACTGGGCATCTCGAGCTCACTCTGACCCCTGATGCGGCAGAAGACGATCGCGTTGATGGGACATTGACCTGGGGCGGAACGGTTCCACTGGTCGGGCGGATGGAGGCGGCCGGGCCCGAAAACGGTCTGATCGCCAGCTTGCTCGGCGCTCAGGCCAATGGACCGGTCGACATCGTGATCGAAGCCAATGGCGATCGACGGGATTGGCAAGCGGATGGCTACATCAATCTCGATCAGGTCCGATATGTGACCCTCGTGGCGGATGGATCCGATCAGGACCTTTCGGCGCACCTCGACGCTGACCTGTCGGCGTTTGCCATAGCCAGCCCCTTGCAGGCGCGATTGGGGCCCGAGGTGAGCGCGAGCTTTCAGGCAGATCCATCTGAACCTGCGCGCCTCACCGTTGAAGCAATCGATACGCAGCTTGAAGCGCGGGCACCGTTCGATTGGCACCGCCTGAGACCCAATCTTGAAACCATCGATATCAATCTTGTCAGCTTATCACCGCAGCTGATCGGCGTTGAAGGGCTGACCTATGACAGGCTCAGCATCGACGGCGCTGTCAGCTTGATTGATACGCGAATTGGCTTCGATGGTCGTATGCGCAGCGATGCGCTCACGTATGCAGGCGCGGAATCTCAGATCGCCACATATATTGGCGACGTATTTGAAACAGACCTCGACGCCACTCTAGATTTCAGCACAAACCAGATTGAGCTTCATTCAGCACGACTGTCACCGCGATTGGGTGAAATCCAGCTGTCGGGATTGACTGGCCTGTCGGCGTCAGAGTTCACACTTGAGGGCGAGATAACGCTCAACCCAGCCGTTGAGCTGTTGCCTGAGGATGTTGTGGTCTCGCCTCTGGTGTGGACAGTGCAGCGCGCAGCGGGCGGGGCCGTCGAGATCAGGACGCGCGGAGATATCGAGCTTGGCGGCGGCATGCGTACAGCGTGGACGCAGGACCCTTTAGCCGTTGAGTCGGATCTGCTGATTGATCCCGCAGGTCGCGTTGAGGCGCGCGCGATTTCCGTGCGCGGTTCAAATTTGGACGCAGTGGCGTCGGGCGAGTTTGACGCCGGACAGCTCACGCTCAATCTGACCTCGACGGCTGGGCCCGGTGAGATAGAGACTGTCGCAATCGGCGGCCTTGATCTCGATGCCAATCTTGCCGGACCGATGCAGGGTCTCGCGATTGACGTATCAATCAAACCGACCGGGCTCGTGATCAATGACTACGCGCTGGATGAACCTGCGGTGTCATTTCAGGGACGCCGTGCCGGAAACCAGTTGCAGGGCGATCTTGCAGTTCGGGCCTTGCACGAGGACGAACCGCTCTCGCTCGACGCCGTCATTTCGCAGAGCGCGGATATGTGGGGCTTGAACGAGCTGCAGGCCGATCTGCTCGGTATCGCAGTCCAAGGCTCTGCGTCGGGCCGAGGCGCGTCGATTGCTGACCTGACGGCGGACTTTCAAGTCAATGGTGCCTCGCCGCTTATGCCGCAGGTTGGCCAGATAGACGGGCAGATCAGGCTTACCGGAGAAACCGTGTTGACCGATCTCACGTTCGACCAGGTGTCAGCGCCCGGGCTTGCTTTGGACAGTCTCCGGTTGACCGGGGAGGGGACGCGTGCGGAAATCCTCGGTGATCTCCAGTTTCAAGGACAAGCCACGCTTGGGGGCCAGCAGGTGCGCCTGGAAACCGCTTCAACCTACGCCCTTCGTCCGCCACGTGGCGAGTTGCAGTTCAATCTCGACGCCGCGCTGGATGGAGCCCGGGTGCAGTCGACTGAACCGATCACACTTCGCCAAGTTGATGGGCAGACGATGCTTTCCGCAGACCTGTCCATGTTCGACGGTGTGATGACGCTTGATGGCGCGCGCACGCCTGACGGGCTTGATCTCGATGCACAGATACAGGGCGTTTCAGTTACCGAACTTGCCGCTTTAGTGGGGCGGGACCGGTTGGTTGGACAGATCGACGGGGCGATAAGTCTGACCGGAGCCGACCAAGACCTGACAGGCCAGGCGAGTTTCGACTTCACCCGCCTTTCCCAGCAGGACAGTGATTTTGCAGACTCGGACTTGTCTACGTCGGTCACGCTCACACAAGACCAGGTGCTGTTCTCAGCGATTCTTGAGAATGATCGAGACGAGATCGAACTGACGTCTCGAGGCGAAATCCCTGTCACAGCCAGCGCCGCTCCACTCGGTTTCGCTTTACGCCGAGACGCTCCCACCGAGGTCCAACTTGATGGCCGCGGGAGCGTTGAAGCCTTGTGGTCTTTGCTGGGACCGATCGACACGAGGTTTGAAGGTGACTTCGTTCTGAACGCGAGTGCCGCCGGGCCCTTGGACCAGTTGCGCCCCCAGGGGCAAGTCCAGTTGATTGACGGGGTTTTCGAAGACGGCGTGTTGGGGCTTCGATTGAAAGAGATTGCCGCAGAGGCCGTGGTGAACACGGACGGGGTGCAGGTAAATGCCCTGAGCGCAGCCGGCACCAAGGGCGGGCGTGTGACCGGTTCCGGGGTATATGCGTTTGACGGTGACGGCGATGTAGACCTCGTACTGGACGGGTTGAACGCGCTCCAGCGCAGCGACGTCACAGCCACCCTGTCGGGTGATCTGTCGGTCCGCAGGCAGGACCGGAAAGCCCAGGTGACGGGCGATCTCATCTTTGATCGCGTCGAAGTGAATATGGATCAATTACCGCGCGGTGGCTTCACGACACTTGATGTGCGTTGGCCCGCCCGCGGAGTTCCTCCAGCCGAACCTGTTCAGGAGGCCTTGCCGATCGATCTGAATGTCGGGCTGAGGGGTAATCGGCGGATCTTTGTCACGGGACAGTCGATTACGTCAGAGTGGGGGATTGATGCACAACTCACCGGAACGGCACGGGCGCCAAACATTGTCGGCACTGCCCGCGTGATCCGGGGGCAAGTTGATCTGGTGGGGCAACCTTTTGAGCTGGTGGATTCGACCATTCGTTTCAATGGCGACCCAAGCGAGGCGGACCTGTCCATGCGGGCCGAGCGAGACGCCGATGATCTGCTCGCGTTTATCAATGTCACTGGCACACCACTCGCACCCGAGTTCAGCCTTGGATCGGACCCCGCCCTGCCGGAAGATGAAGTCCTGTCTCGCGTCCTGTTCGGGGTGTCGCCCAGTCAACTCAGCGCTTTTCAGGCGGCTCAGCTTGCGGCTGCGGTGGCCAGTCTGGCAGGTGGCGGCGGTGGCGGGCTCGATCTGGTTGGGTCTCTGGAAAACGCTCTGGATGTGGATCGCCTTGACCTCGGTGTGGCAGAGGATGGTGCGACCTCTCTCGGCGCCGGGAAGTATGTCGCAGAAGATGTCTATGTGGAGCTGAATACAGGCACACGTGGCGCCCCAGGCTTTGGTGTTGAGTGGACGCCGCGCCGAAATGTGGAAATTGGCGCGGAACTCGGCTCTGAAGCGGCCCCCCGTTTCACGGTGCAATGGAAGCGTGATTTCGACTTCCGGCGGGATGAGGCACCCGACGATGAGGCAGAAGGTCAAGGCGCCGAGCAGCAGAGTGCGGATTAGGTTTCCCCGCCGTTGGCCTCCACTTTCATACCAACTTCGCCTAACACTTTGAAAAAAGGATAAGGGAAGCTGGATGAAAAAGATATTTGCCACGTTCGCGGGCCTGGCATTGGTCGCTTGTGCCGAGCAGTCCGTTGATGTCAGCGTCACGCCGGAGTCAGCCCCGCTCACTGTGACCGTCGAACAAGGGGCTTTGCAGGGCTTTCACGCCGACACAGGCGCGCGTGTCTGGCGGGGAGTTCCATTTGCGGCTGATACGACTGGTGAAAACCGCTGGCGTGCCCCGCGTCCGGCCCCTGCCTGGGACGGGGTGAGGGTGGCCAGCGAATTCGCCCCGCCATGCGCCCAGATTGCGACGCCGTTCACGCAGGTTCCAGGCTTTGAGAACGGAGAGCTTGCCGGATCCGAAGACTGCCTCGCCGTTGATATCTATGCACCCGAAACTGCGTCAGACGAGCCTCTGCCGGTTTTGTTCTGGATCCATGGCGGCAGCAACATGTCCGGGGCGTCACAACTCTATGTCGGCGATCAACTGGTCCAGAATGAGAATGTCATTGTGGTCAGCACCCAATATCGGCTGGGCCCCTTGGGCTGGTTCTCCCATCAGGATTTGATTGAGTCGGCAGAGCGACCGGAAGATGCGGCGGCTAATTTCGGTACGCTCGATCTGATCGCGTCTTTGAAATGGGTGAGGGCGAATATTGCAGGCTTTGGCGGCGATCCCGACAATATTACAATCTTTGGCGAGAGCGCTGGGGGGCACAATGTTGCGACGCTCTTGGCGTCTCCGCTTGCCGAGGGCCTGTTCAGTCAGGCCATCATTCAATCCGGCAGCTTTGACAGCGTGTCGGTTTCCGAAGCGCGCGGGGATGCCGGCGCGCTGTTGAACAGCTCAAATGGCATTGCTGAACGCCTCGGCGGGTTCGAGCGCTTCCATACTGCCAGTCTACAGGATGTGTTTGACGCCTATCAGCTGAGTGACGGCTTTCTGGAAGTGCCACGCGTCATCCAGGATGGCGTATCGCTTCCACAATTCCCGTTGCGTGATGCTTTTGCCGACACAGAGACATTTCAAACGGTGCCGATCATAACCGGGACCAACCGTGACGAGATGAAACTCTTCTATCTGTTGGATGAGCGCTACACCGAGCAGGTCGATGGGCAGTTTTACGTCGCGCGTGATCAGGATTTTTACGATGCGGCCTCCGATTATTCGAGCCGACTCTGGCGCATTCGCGCTGTGGACCGCCCCGCCAGTTTGATGCGTCAGGCCGGGCATGATCAGGTCTACGCCTATCGTTTCGACTGGGATGAGGGCGGCAAGTTCATGCAAATGGATTTCTCCAAAATGCTCGGCGCAGCGCATGGGGTGGAAATCCCCTTCGTATTCAACCGGTTCGTTCTGCTTGGCGCCGTGGATCCGATCATGTTTCCCGTTGAGACGCTCGACTCCAGAAATCAGCTCAGCCAAACCATGGGTGCCTATTGGGCGTCGTTTGCGCGCGGCACTCCCCCAAGCGATGGGAATGGGGGCGTTTGGCCGGTCTATGGCGCGGATGCCAATCTGATGTATTTCGACACGCGACAGGATGGCGGCATTCGCGTTGAGGCGGGGGTGGATACAGTCGCTCAACTGGTTGCCGACTTGAAGCACGACACACGGGTGGACCAGGCGCAGCGATGCCTGATTGCGGATGGGATTACCGACGTGCTCGGCAATGAAGTCGCAGAAGGCATAGAGACACTGGAGTGTCCGTTGCGATAGCAGCGCTGAGGAGATGTCGACATGAAAGCCTCAAACCGGAATATTGCGATATGTGCTGCCGTCAGCTGTGCGGCACTGATCTCGGCCTGCGCTCCGACGCAAATGGCCGCGACGCCAGATCCTGAATGGGAAGCGATTTTCGACGGGGTCACGTTGGAGGGCTGGACCCCGAAAGTGCGCGGCGCGCCGGCCGGTGAAAATTTCAACGAGATCTTTCGTGTGCGCGATGGCGTACTCGCGGTCTCTTTCGACGAGCAGGCGGCTTTTGACGATCGCTTCGGGCACCTCTTCTACGATGTGCCTGTCTCACATTACAAACTGCGTCTGGACTACCGCTTCATCGGCGAACAGGCCGCGGGCGGGCCCGCATGGGCCAAGCGCAATAGCGGCGTCATGCTCCACACTCAGTCGCCAGCCACCATGGGGCTGGACCAGGCGTTTCCAGTGTCTGTCGAAGCGCAGTTTCTCGGCGATTTGCCGGAAGAGCAGCCCGGGCGCACGACGGGAAACGTCTGCACACCCGGCACGCACATTCACATGGATGGGGCCCTGGTGACAGATCATTGTATCGCGTCTCAAATGCCCGCCAGACCTGCCGGTGAATGGGTTAGATTCGAGGCCGAAGTCTGCGGCGCGCAGTCCATTCGCCTGTTTGTGAACGGCGAAATGTCGTTTGAACTCACCGAGCCGCAATTTGATCCCGAAGACGGCGATGCGGCACAATTCATCGGGTCGGATCTGGCGGTTCGACAAGGTTATTTCGCCTTGCAGGCGGAAAGCCATCCGCTCGAAATGCGCGATATCGAGCTTGTGCGGCTTACGCCTGAGACGTGCGGAGACGCGGCACCCTCGTGATCCTGCTGCCTGCTCTCTTTTTCATCACAGCGTTGCTTTATGCCGCGGTCGGGTTTGGTGGCGGGTCGACCTATAATGCGCTGCTAGTGCTGCACGGGGTGGACTATCGGATCTTTCCGTCAATCGCCTTGCTCTGCAACATGATCGTCGTTTCCGGCGGCGTCTGGCAGTTTTCTCGGCAGGGCTACATCCGCTGGAAGGGCCTTTTTCCGTTCTTGGTCGTATCCGTCCCCGCGGCCTGGATCGGGGGGAGACTGCCTATCGCTGAGGAGGTGTTTATCGGCCTGCTTGGCCTCTCTCTCAGCTTTGCGGGCTTGAGACTGCTGTTCCAGAGACCCGCAGCAGATCCCGATGCGGTCGCCCCGTCGAACGCCAAGCCAATCTGGATGGCCGGAACGGTCGGTGGCGGCATCGGGTTTCTGTCTGGTCTGGTCGGCATTGGCGGCGGCATCTTCCTTGCCCCTTTTCTGTATCTTTGGCGTTGGGGCAGCGCGCGCGAAATCGCAGGCGCCTGCAGCGTTTTCATCCTCGTCAATTCCGCGTCCGGCCTGCTCGGACAGATCATGAAGCTGGGTGAAACAGCAGCTTTGCAGGCCATCGGCCCTTATTGGCTACTCTTTCCGGCTGTTCTGATTGGAGGACAAATTGGCTCTCGCCTGGGGAGCGTTCATCTACCGACAAGGCTGATCCAACGAATGACAGCCGTGCTGATCCTGTATGTCAGCGCGCGTTTGCTGTATCGATGGGTCGGACTGGTTGGGATGGCCTGAGGAGGCGCGCTTGGCGAATAAGTCCGACAGCTTGCCGACGCTCAGCTTGCGCCTCGACTTGCCCGGGGGTGGCCGGTTCGGCCCCGGCAAGGCCGCTTTGATGCGGGCCATCGCTTCTGAAGGGTCGGTTGCCGCCGCTGCCCGTAAGCTCGGCATGTCCTATCCGCGCGCGCTGCGACTGATCGACGATATGAACACTCAGTTTGAGGCCCCGCTTGTGGACCGGTTCCACGGTGGTGCGACACGTGGCGGTGCGTCCCTGACCGAGCTCGGTCAACAGGTTTTGCAACTCTACGACGCGGTGTGCGCAGATGCTCTGAGCGCGACCGATGAGGCGAGACAAGCGCTGTTTGCCGTCTTGAATGACGGCGAAGACGCGAAAAAGGACTAGCGCCGATATAATTGATGATTAATATCGAGCTATGCTCGCGCACGCGCCTCTTTTAGATCCGGCTCAGGAACACGCGGAAGATGTTTTCGCGTCGGCGCTCAATTGGAGCTCGCGCGGGCAGAAGGTCGCCCTTGCCTTGGTCGCAGCAACTGAAGGCGGCGCTGTTCGCGCCCCCGGTGCGGTCATGGCGATCTCTGACACAGGTGATGCGGCCGGCTATGTGTCCGGCGGCTGCATTGACGCAGATGTGATTGAGCAGGCGCAGCGTGCCATTCGGGACGGCGAGTTGAAACGCCTGCGCTATGGCACCGGATCGCCGTTCGTTGATCTGCGGCTGCCTTGTGGTGGCGCGATTGACGTCCTGATCTGGCCAGATCCGGCCCCGGATATGCTTCGAGCGGCGCAGGGAGCGTTAAGGCAAAGACGCCCGATTGAGCTGTCGATCGGCCTAAATGGCTCTGCGATGCTGACAGATCCAACTCATGCCGAGAGCGGCTGGGAAGGCGATCAGTTCAAACTGCGCGCCCAACCGAAATTGCGGCTGCGCGTCGCCGGAAAGGGTGCGGAACTCATCGCGCTAACCCGTATTGCCGCGGCCTGCAATTTCCCCATCAGCGTTCAGTCGCCAGACCCTTTGCCCGAGTTACGCGGATTGATCGATCAGAACGTGAAGACCACCACGCTTCAAACACCGACGACGGTACCTGCAAATGAGGATGACCGCTGGACGGCATTTGTCCTGATGTTTCACGATACCGAATGGGAAACCTCGCTGCTGATGGACGCGCTGTCCGGTCCTGCTTTCTTTATCGGGGCGGTTGGAAGTCGTGCGACGCAAGCTCGCCGACGCGAACACCTGCGGCAGGCAGGGGTTTCAGACTCAGATATCAATCGCATCCATGGCCCGATCGGGCTCGTGCCGTCACTTCGCGATGCGTCGCTGGTGGCGATTTCTGCTCTGGCCCAAATCATCGAAGCGCAAAAGGCGCAGAACGTGGCATGAGCTGGGACCAGATTGCCGTCATCCTGCTCGCAAGCGGACAATCCTCGCGTTTCGAGGCGGGCGATAAGCTCCTGGCCTCGTTTCAGAGACGCAAACTGATCGATCATGCAGGTGCTCTGATGCGACACACAAAAACCGCTGCACGGATCGGGGTGGTGGCGGAGACCAAGACCGAGCGCCAACAGCATCTCACCACGCTGGGTTGGCAGCTTACTCTGAACGGCTCGCCTGACTTGGGGCTCAGCCACTCACTTGGCCTTGGCATTGCCGCAGCTGAGAAAGCCGGTGCAGAGGCGGCGCTCATTCTGCTCGCGGATATGCCCCGCGTGTCAGAGAGCCATCTCAATACACTCTACGCTGCGCTATCGCCCGACACCGACGCGGTCATGAGCGTTCACGACAATACGATTAGCCCACCGGCGCTTTTTCGGGCGAAAACTTTCGCATCGCTCATGAGGCTCAATGGCGACAGCGGCGCGCGTGACGTGTTTGCGTGTTTGGACACCACCGAAACGGTTGAACTGCCGCGGCATGAAGGTCTCGACGTGGATCGGCTCGCAGACCTTTCGGAATTGGAGAATCTAAGTGCAAATGAGTAGCTCGGATCTGACGGCGCAGCCCCCGCTGATTGATAAGTTTGGACGCCAGGTGACCTATCTGCGTCTGTCAGTGACCGACCGGTGCGATCTGCGCTGTACCTACTGTATGGCAGAGCGGATGACGTTCTTGCCACGGGCCGACTTATTGACCTTGGAAGAGCTCGACCGGGTTGCCGGAGCGTTCATTGCGCGCGGGGTCCGCAAGATCCGGCTGACTGGCGGAGAGCCGTTTGTGCGCCGCGACATTGCGAAACTGTACACGGCGCTCGGACGCTATCATGACCATGGTCTTGAGGAACTGACCATGACAACCAATGCGACGCTACTCGCTCAGCATGCGGGCGGGCTTGTGGCTGCAGGAGTCAAACGCCTCAATGTTTCTCTCGACTCCCGAGATCCAGAGACGTTTGAAACGATCACTCGCCGCGGTGATCTCGACAAAGTGCTTGGGGGGATTGAAGCTGGACTGGAGGCTGGCCTCAAGATCAAACTGAATACCGTCGTGATGAAGGGGCGCAACACGGATGAACTGCCAGACCTGATCGCCTGGGCACATGAGCTTGGCATGGACATCACGCTGATCGAGGTCATGCCGCTCGGCGATACGGACGAAGATCGCTTTGACCAATATGTCCCACTGCCCATGGTCCGTGATCAACTCGAGGCGAAATGGACCCTGCAAGATGAAGCCCGTACCGATCAATTGGGCGGGCCTTCCGCGTATGTTCGGGTCAAGGAAACAGGCGGCCGCATTGGGTTCATCACACCGCTGACCAACAATTTCTGCGCCGGATGCAACCGGGTTCGGGTGACGTGCACAGGCCGGATCTATATGTGCCTGGGCCAAGATGATCACATTGATCTGCGCGCCATCCTGCGCGCCTCTCCTGACGATGATGCGCCTCTGCATGCCGCCCTCGATCGGGCCTTGGGCGCCAAGCCGGAGCGCCACGAGTTTGCGATCAACCGCCGGGGGCAGGCACCAAGTCTTGCGCGGCATATGTCGATGACCGGAGGCTGAGATGGCGCATTTTCTGTTCTTTGGAAAACTCGCAGATATCACCGGCGCGATGTCAGTGGAGCAGCCTCTGCCCGACACAGTCACGGACACCTCGACCCTCCGGTCGTGGCTGGACGAGACTTATCAGGCGTCCGGGGCACTTCTCGAAACGACGGTTCGTCTCGCCATCAATAGCGAGATCGTCGCCGAACCCGCGCCCGTCCGCGAGCATGATGAAATCGCCCTGATGCCACCGGTGGGGGGCGGCTGACGCGATGTTTGATCTGCTCGACCAGCCCTTTGACCCCGCCGAAGCCTTGAAGCAATTCAACACCGCGATTGGCGGCGCCGGCGCGGTGGTCAGTTTCACGGGTCATGTTCGTCCAAGCGCCCATGGCAGCGCCGTGACGGGCCTGTTCCTGCAAGCCTATTCGCCTTTGACTGAACAGGGGATCGAGCAGGCCATCGAGACCGCAACCGCCCGCTGGCCCCTATCGGCGGTGCGCGTCATTCACAGAATTGGCGAGATGACCCCCGGCGAAGCCATCGTCTTCGTGGCGACCGCGTCTGCGCATAGGCGTGCTGCTTTCGAGGCGGCTGATTTCCTCATGGACTATCTGAAGACCGAAGCGGTGTTCTGGAAAAAGGAAACTGGAGAGACAGGCTCAACCTGGATCGAACCCCGCTCGGAAGACTATCAAGACCGCGCCCGCTGGGCAGAGTAAGGAGGCACGCCACTGTGCATGGAATAAACCCTGAACTGGATTTCAAACCTGTACGGATCGCTGTCCTGATTGTCAGCGACACGCGAACGCTGGAAACAGACACGTCCGGTCAGACCCTGGTCGGGCGGATTGAGCAGGCAGGCCATGTCGCTGTGACGAGGCAAATCGTTCGCGACGATATTGAGCTTATCCGCGACAAGGTTGAGGCCTGGATTTCTGATCCGGAGATTGATGTGGTCATCACCAGCGGCGGCACAGGCCTGACCGGACGCGATGTCACGGTGGAGGCGATTACGCCCCTGTTTGAGAAAACCATCGACGGCTTTTCTGTGATCTTCCATCAGGTGAGCTTCCAGTCGGTTGGCCTTTCCACGCTTCAATCACGCGCCGTTGCCGGGCTTGCCAAGGGGACATTCATTTTCTGCCTCCCGGGTTCAAATGGTGCGGTGAAAGACGGTTGGGACAAGGTCATTTCCTACCAACTCGACAGCCGCCATAAGCCTTGCAACCTGGTCGAGCTGATGCCGCGCCTGATGGAAAGCTAAGCCATGAGTGATCTCACCCATATCGGTCCTGACGGGCGCGCCCGCATGGTCGACATTGGCGCCAAAGCCAGCACGAAGCGTATGGCTCGGGCGCGCGGCGAAGTGCGTATGGCGCCCGAGACCCGTGCGCGGGCCGTCTCGCGCGAGACCAAGAAGGGCGATCCGATCGCGATTGCCGAACTGGCCGGCATTATGGCCGCCAAACGCACGGCTGATTTGATCCCACTCTGTCATCCGCTCGCGCTCAGCTCTGTGAAAGTAAAGATCGAGCCGGGCCGGGCAGATGACACGCTGATCGTGGAGGCCGTGGTCAAAACCAGCGGACAGACGGGCGTCGAGATGGAAGCCCTGACCGCAGTGACGGCGGCCTGCCTCACCCTCTACGACATGCTCAAAGCGGTCGATAAAGCGATGATCATTGGCGCGGTCGAACTGATCGAAAAGACCGGTGGAAAGTCCGGCGATTATCTGAAGAGCGACCCCAAATGAGTTTGATCTCCGTCGATGAAGCGCTTGCGATCCTGCGGGATAACCGGCCCTCCATGCCGGTCGACACCGTCGCCTTACCGCAAGCCAGTGGCGCGCGTCTGGCGGCGCCGGTCTTTGCCACGGTTGATCGTCCGCCCGCGCCGATGTCAGCCATGGACGGATATGCGGTAAGGCTTGCCGACGTCAGAGAAGCCGGAGCCGTGCTAAGAATCATCGGGGAAGCGCCAGCCGGGCAAACCTTTACGGGCAGCATCGCCCCCGGAGAAACTGTGCGTATCTTCACCGGCGCCGAAGTCCCCGAAGGCGCTGACCACATTCTGATACAGGAGAATGCGAACCGGGACGGCGATACCGTTACCGTGATCGAACCCAGCCAGACCGCGGCCCATATCCGCGCTGCAGGCATCGATTTTGGACGTGGCGACCGTATCCTTGATACCGGCACTGTTATAGGACCGGCAGAGCTCGCCGCCATTGCTTCAGCGAATATTGATATGGTCAGCATCTACCGGCGTCCGCGCGTGGCGTTGCTCGCCAACGGAGATGAACTCCGACCGCCCGGAAGTCCGCTGGGCCGGGGTCAGATTGTCAATTCCAATCCGGCGGGTCTTTTGGCGTCGATTGACGCTTGGGGCGGCGTCGGGATTGATCTCGGGATTGCCGCGGACAGTCGCGACGATATCCGCGCGCATATTGACAAGGCTGGCGATGCCGACATTATTGTTCCGATTGGCGGAGCCTCAGTCGGGGATCACGACTATATGCGTTCAACGTTCGCTGATGCGGGCTTCCAGAAATTGTTTGAAAAGATCGCAGTCAAACCCGGCAAACCCACCTGGTTTGCGACGCGCGGTGGCGCGCGCGTGCTTGGCCTGCCGGGAAACCCCGCTTCCGCCTTTGTCTGCGCGCAGCTTTTTCTCAAGACCCTGATTACCGGAACCGGTCTCAAAACAGCCACAGCCACGCTTGCCGAAGACCTTAGCGCCAATGGGCGTCGCGAGACGTTCTTGCGGGCGCATGCGGAGATCTCAGAGGACGGCAAGCTGCTTGTGCGTACCTTCTCCAGTCAGGACAGTTCGCTGATCTCGCCCTTCCTGAAGGCCAATGTCCTGATCCGGCGACTGGCAAACGCGCCCGCCGCTCAATCGGGCGAGCCGGTCGAGATCGTCTGGCTGAAGACCCTATAGCTTGGTGGCTGCGTCCTTGATGGCGCGCCGAATGCTGACATAGGTCGCACAGCGGCAGATATTTCCGCTCATCGCCGCATCAATGTCTTCGTCGCTCGGATTGGGATTGTCCGCCAGTAGTGCCACAGCCGACATGATCTGTCCGGACTGGCAGTAGCCGCATTGTGGCACATCGCTCGCTTCCCAGGCTTCACGAACCGCATCTGCCGCCGCACCTTCTGCGCCTTCAATCGTGGTGATCTTGGCGCCTTCCAGAAAATCGTGCGGCGTACTGCAGGAGCGTACAGGCAGTCCGTCAACATGCACGGTGCACGCGCCGCATTGGGCGACGCCGCATCCGAACTTGGTGCCGGTCATTTTCAACTCATCCCGCAGGACCCAAAGCAGCGGTGTGCCCTCAGCCGCCTCGACCACTTTATCCTGGCCATTAATGTTCAATGTGATTGCCATGATCTGTGTCTCCTACGTGTCCTGCCGATCGGCGAGCGTCAGGCGCTGGCCGGTTGCACCAAGGATGGGCAGTCGGCGGATGCGAACACCCGTCGCGTTGAAAATTGCGTTGGTCAGCGCGGGCGCTGCCGGTGGTGTGCCCGGTTCACCCACACCGGCTGGCGGGGCATTCGAGTCGACAATATCGACTTCAAAGGTGAGTGGAGATTCGTTCATCCGCATCAAACGCCAATCGGGGAAGTTCCCTTGCACCACCGCGCCATTCTCGGCACTAATCTCTCCATAAAGCGCATTGGACAGGCCATAGAGCGTACCCCCTTCCATCTGCGCCACGGTGTGTCTGGGGTTCACAACGGTTCCGGCATCGACCGAGAGCCAGATCCCCGGAATGGTCATGTTCCCGTCCGCATCGACGGCAACCTCAATCGCGGTTGAAACATAAGACAGGAAAGACCGGTGGGTAGCGATGCCGAGGCCATGTCCCTCCGGCAGTGTGCGGCCCCAGCCTGCCATCTCCGCCGCGCGGCGGGTCACATTGGCGAGGCGGCCCGTATCAATCGGATACTCGTCTGCCGGTCCATCATAGTTTCCGTAAGTGGCCCCTTCGGCATTCGGATCCACAATGCGGGGTGATCCGATCAGATCCAGCAGATAGTCTTTCTGATCCCGCCCTGCCGCGTGGGCGAGTTCGGCGGCAAAGCTCTGCACAGCAAAGACGTGGTAAATGTTAGATACGGCACGCAGCCAGCCAATCCGGACATGCGCCTTGGCATCTCCGGCTTCGACGCGCAGGTTCGGCACGTCAAACGGCGTGTCCGTCGCGCCTAATCCGAGCTCTCCGTCAGATGGCCCGGTATTCGAGGGATCAAAGGTGGAGCTGATGCTCGGAAACACGGTCCGGTGCAGCAGCGCGGTACACTTGCCGTTTTCGTCCAGGCCCGCTTCCATCCGCTGCGCACTCACTGAATGGTAGTAGCCATGGCGAACTTCGTCTTCGCGGGTCCAGGTGACTTTGACCGGCTTGCCAACCTCACGGGCGATCAGCGCTGCCTCACAGACAAAGTCTGGCTTGGATTTGCGGCCAAAGGCCCCGCCTAACCAGGTCGCATGAACCGTGATGTTCTCCGGCGGGATTTGCAGGATACCCGCCAGCACGCCGCGTGTCATCTGTGGGTCTTGAACACAGGCCCAGCAGGTCAGCTGATCGCCATCCCATTCCGCGGTCGCAGAGGGCGGTTCCATCGGCGACTGCGACAGATGCGGTGCATAATATTCTGCCTCAATCCGCGTAGCTGCATCTTCCAGCGCCAGATCAACATTTCCGCGATTCCGCGCCATGCGGCCGGGCTGGCGTGCGGTTTCAAACATTGCGGCTTCATAAGCGGCTGAATCATATGCCGCATTGGGGCCATCGACCCAGTCCACTTCCAACGCATCGCGCCCCTGGATCGCGGCCCAGGTATTGGATGCGACGACGGCAACACCGCCCAGTGGCTGAAACATCGCGGGCGGCGCCGCATCCGGCAGACGCACCGTCTGCAGCACGCCAGGCACGGCCAAAGCCGCGGTTTCATCAAAGCTGCCGGTCTTGCCGAACACTTGCGGCGGTCGCGTGAGCACGGCGTAGACCATGTCAGCCCGGTCAACATCAATCCCGAATGTGCCCTGGCCGCGGACAATCTTGGGCACCGTCAAAGATGGCATGGGCTTGCCGATATAGCGCCATTCATCGCGGGTTTTCAGGGTGAGCTCATCCTCGGCCGGGATGGGCAGGGTGCCTGCCGCAGCTGACAGTTCGCCGTATGTCATACGCGATCCGGTCTCATTGTTGACGACGCTGCCTTGCTCAGCGGTACAATTGGCGACGTCCGTATCCCACGCCTGAGCGGCGGCAGTCGTCAGCATGGACCGCATCGCTGCGCCAGCCACGCGCAAGCGGTGGAAGTTGAAGCGAACCGAGCGTGAGCCGTCAGTATTCTGGTCGCCATAACGCGGGTCGCCCAGGGCCTGGACAATCTGCACGCGGTCCCAATCGGCTTCCAGCTCGTCGGCAAGAATCTGGCCCATCGCGGTCCAGGCTTGTTGTCCCATTTCAGAGCGATGGCAGGTGAGCTTCACCGTGCCGTCTTCTTCAATCGTGATCCACAGCGACGGGGTCGCATCGCCGCCAACCACTTCCGTCAGCGGGCTCGGGCCCGCGTCCGTTGTCGCAGCAGGAGGCTCTGCTGCTGGCGCGCAGCCTGCGAGACCGACACCGATCACCAGCGCGCCAGAAGCGGTGACAAAGCCGCGTCGGCTGAGATTGACAATCGGGCTCGATGTTTCGGGGGGCGGGGCCCCGCGCAACACTTTCGGCAACAGGTCCGGATGGTTCGAAAACATGCTCTTGCTCCCACGTCTCGCCGCCCGACAGAGGCAGTCTGATTTCCACTATCACACGAAAAATCGCGCGCCGCCAGAGCGCGCAATTCAGAGTTGATGTATTTACTCGGCGCGTCGCACCGGCACTTCAAATCCACAAATATCAAGCACTTCGGGTGGCTTGCGATAGAAGAAGTCTTCTTCGCGAACCCGTTTTTCACGTTTGGCGGCTTCAAACGCCTCGCCCGCAGTCACCATGACCTGGAAAGCCGGGCGATCCGCTTCAGGCAGGTCAGCGGCAATTTGCATGGAGAGGATCAGATCGCCTTGCTCGGGAGCCTGGATCACCCCGTTGCCAATCGCGCGGACACCGCGCTTCAGCTTCTGAATATACTGCATACCATCAATCACGCGTCCAAAAATGGTCAGATTGCGGTCGAGATAACGCTGCGCATCGAGGACGATATAGAACTCTGTCCCACCCGTATCAGGATCTATATCCCGCGCCATCGCCATCGCACCGGGGCAGTGAAGCAGCCATTCCCGACCCAGGGTCTCGTCTCTTGCGACTGAAAAGCCGTTCATATGCCCGACCAGACCGGTGAACAGATCGGCATTGCCAAGCGGTGTCAGAACCGCCTCAGAGATTGGGCGATCATTCTCGTTCGCCAGCGTAGGATAGGCTTCGATGACGGTCTCATCCTGCAATCCGCCTTGGGCCACAAAGGCCTCAATCACGCGGTAGAACCGCGCGCCCTCATAGATCCCGTCGCGGGTCAGTTGGCGAATTTGCGCCACGTGGTTCGGTGCAAAGTCCGGGCTCAGTTCAATCGCCGTCTGGCCGTGCTCTGTAGTGATGAGGAGGAGGTTTTCCGGATCGACGTCCCGCCAGATCTCGGCATCCGGCGTCACAGTTTCAGTGGTTTCGGCTGTTTCGGTTTCGGGCTCTGTCTGTGCCTGGCCTGCAGATTGGCACGCCACCAGCGCGAAGGCCGCGCCCAGGATTCCAAACATCAGTCTCATGACAGGCCCTTCCACTTTCGTCTCTTGAGAACGAAGGCCTAGCACAGACATCCAGTCTGCCAAACGGCTGCGTTAAACCCCGCACCAGGGTTTCCTGGTGCCCATGGCGATGGCTTGACCCTGCGCCAGCAGACGTGCGGCCAGTGTCTCACCGTCTGACGTAACCACGGTTGCGACGACGCGCCCGCCATATTTGTCTCGCGTGATCCCGGTCAGCGTCACCTGGCTGCCAAGCGGCGCCGAAGCGGCAACTGAGGCTTTCGCCAGCCGGGCGAGCGACTTCTCTGCTGCGCATTTCGGGCGATAAAGTTCCGGTGCATCGACACCGCGTAAACGCACGGAAACCTCCACCGTCTGATCGACCCAGATCGTTGCACGAACTTTGATCGTGTCGCCATCAACGATTTTGATGACCTCTGCCGGAACAGGCCCGGGTAACTGATCGGCCCGCGCGCTGAAGGTCATTTGAATGACAGTCAAAAATACAACCAAAAAGCGAAACATGCTTCAGGTTGTAGGACGATTTTCCTGATGTGTCGAGTTATTTGTACACAATATGTTCCAGGTGGTGGCTGTGCTCATATGCAAGCCAACTTGTCTCCGGAAGCTGTTTTGACTTAAGCCAAAAGGAATTGGGAGGAGATTATGAATATTCAACACACGATTGTGCTCGCAGCTTTAGTGGGCATGGTCCCTGGTGGCTGCAAGGCGCCAGAGGTTCCGGCGGTGGAGCAGACCGAGACTGTGGAAGCGCTCACCCCGCTGCCAGCTCTGTCTGGTACCGAGCACTTCACCATTCTGACCAGCGGCACCGAAATCGGCGCGTTGAGTGTGGATCACAGCTCCGGCACGACCGTCATCGACTATGAATACCGCAATAATGGGCGCGGGCCGACCCTCGCCGAAACGATCCGCCTGGACGCGTTCGGCTTCCCGATCGCCTGGGATATTGAAGGCGCAACCACGTTCGGCAACAAAGTCGATGAAACCTTCGTTCTGGAAGGATCGTCGGCTTCCTGGACCGATTCTACCGGTTCTGATGTGACTGACCTGACATCGCCCGCCATCTACGTGGCGCAAAATGCCAGCCCTTACAGTCTGTGGCTCTATGCCCGTATCCTGCTGGCCGATGCCGACCGGTCGGCTGCGGTGCTGCCAGGTGGCACGCTGCAGATCGGGGAAATGGAGGATATCGACGTTACGGGTCCAGCGGGGCCAGAGACCGTCACGGCATATGCTCTGTCCGGGATCAGCCAGAATCCGTCTTACATTATTCTCGACGCAGATAAGGCGTTCGTCGGTTTCGTCACGCCGCGCTTTTCGGCTCTGCGCAAGGGCTATGAAAGTGAGGACGAGGCCTTGCGCGCCCGCGCGGTGGAGTATTCTGCCGAACGGTTTGAGTCGATCCAGGCCGAAGTTGCCCGCAACTATGAAGGTCCGGTTCGCATTGCCAATGTCCGCGTGTTTGATCCAGAGAGCGAAGCCCTGACCGAGCCGGTTTCCGTCGTCTTCGAAGGCAACACCATTTCCGCCATTGAAGCCTCGGATACGCGTGCAGACGGGGAGACCCTGATCGATGGCGCTGGTGGCACACTGGTCGCGGGCATGTATGAAATGCACGGCCATCTCGGCCAGAACAGCGCCCTTTTGAACATCGCCGCAGGCGTCACTTCGGTGCGCGACATGGGCAATTCCAATGATGTTCTGGCGGAGTTGATCGAAAAGATTGAAAGCGGACGGATCGCTGGCCCGCGGATTATTCGCAGCGGCTTCATCGAAGGCAAAAGCCCGTTCAGTTCCAACAATGGCGAACTCGTCTCGACACAGGAAGAAGCCATTGAGGCCGTACGCCGCTATGGCAATGGCGACTTCCATCAGATCAAGATTTACAATTCGATGAAGGGCGAATGGGTGCCCGCCATGATTGAGGAAGCACGCCGGCTCGGCTTGCGCGTTACCGGCCATGTGCCCGCCTTTTCGAACGCGGATCAGATGATCGCCGCTGGCTATGATGAAATGACCCATATCAATCAGGTCATGCTGGGCTGGGTATTGGAGCAGGGCGAAGACACTCGCACTCTGCTGCGCCTGACGGCGCTCAAACGCCTCCCAAAGCTCGATATTCAGGACCCGCGCGTTCAGGCGACGATCAATGCCATGGCGACACGGGGGATTGCGATTGATCCGACGCTGGCCATCCACGAAGCGCTGCTGCGGTCTCGCAACGGAGAGGTGCGTGCGGGCGTTGTCGACTATATCGACCATATGCCGGTGGCGGAGCAGCGCGGGGCGAAGACCGCCTGGTCCGATGTCTCTGCACCCGGCGATGATGAGGCCTATTATCAGGCCTTCGACAAGATCCTTGAAACGGTCACGGCCATGCGAGAGGCAGGCATCCTGCTTGTGCCGGGCACCGACATGGGCGGGTCTTTTGTCTATCACCGCGAGCTTGAACTCTACCAGCAAGTCGGCATGACCGCGCCGGAGATTCTCGCTTGGGCGACCCAGGGCATGGCGGACTATGTCGAACAGGGCGATCAGCTTGGCTCGATTGAGCCCGGCAAGTTCGCGGATTTTTTCCTGATCCCGGGCGACCCGACTGAAGACCTGAAGGCGATCAAAACCATCTCCATGGTGGTCAAGGATGGCACGGTCTATTTCCCGAGCGAAATCTACCCCTCATTCGGGATCAAACCTTTCACTGAAGCGCCGGACGTGGCCATGCCATAAAGCCGCCCCTATCGTCATGATCAGTGGAAATCGCGGCTGTTTGGAATGACACGGACATTTCGCGGATGCCCGCCCTGGTTGCGGCGCGGCGGTCCGCGCCGTTCCGGGATTGGCCGAACCACTTCATCGGCGTGTGAGAGCACGGTCTTCAGCGGATCATTCTGAGCCTCTTCGGTCAGCAGGTTGAGGTCATCGGTCCGGTCGATCAGCTGATGGGCGATGATATGGGTGACATTGTCAGCTGTCTGGACCCGGCCATTGACCAGCATGATCCGCGCGCCCATCAGGGTTGGCCGGTAGAGTTCCCCGACCCGCGGCCAGATCACCAGATTGGCAATCCCGGTTTCATCCTCAAGCGTGACAAAGAACACTCCGCTCGCTGATCCGGGGCGTTGGCGCACCAGCACAATTCCGGCTGTGCGCACGCGCGACCCATTTCGCGCTGTCACCGCCTCCTGCGTCGTCATCAGGCCATAGCTTTTATAGCGCTCACGCAGGAAGGTCAGCGGATGATCCTTCAAGGACAGCCGGGTCGTCTGATAATCCTGAATTACATGTTCCGATGGCGGCATTTGGGGCAGGGCAACTTCGCCCTCGCGGCCTTGCTCGGCCACATCCGCTGCAGCAAACAGTGGCAGGGCTTTGCCCGGCGCATCTCCGCGGGCAGCCCATAGCGCTTCGCGGCGACTGAGCCCCATCGACCGGAACGCATCAGCTGCCGCCAGGATCTCGATCGCCCGGCGGGAAATCCCGGCCCGGCGGCGAATATCGCTGGGATGATCATAGCCCGCACCGCGCGCCGCCATCAGCGCTTCCATCTCGTCCTCACGCAGGCCATCGACTTGTCGAAAGCCGAGGCGAACTGAGGTATACTTGTCATCTGTTGGTTCCAACAGGTTGTCCCAATCTGACAGGTTTACATCCACCGGTCGCACCTCGACCCCATTGTCGCGGGCATCACCAACAATCTGGGCCGGGGCATAGAAGCCCATGGGTTGGGCATTCAAAAGCGCGGCGCAAAACACATCCGGGTGGTGGCATTTCAGCCAGCAGGAAACATAGACGAGCAGGGCGAAACTTGCCGCATGGCTTTCCGGGAAGCCATACTCGCCAAACCCTTTCACCTGATCAAAGCAGCGCTGGGCAAAAGCCGGATCATAACCACGCGCGACCATGCGGCTGACCATCATCTCTTCATAATTCTGGATCGTTCCCATCTTGCGGAAGGTCGCCATAGCCCGGCGCAGGCCATTCGCCTCATCCGGGGTGAACTTGGCCGCATCAATCGAGATCTGCATGGCCTGTTCCTGAAACAAGGGCACACCGAGGGTCCGTTTCAGGATCCGCTCCAGTTCATCTGGCGGGCCATGTTCGGGCGCGGGGCTTGGATACTGAACCGTCTCAATCCCTTTGCGACGGCGCAGATAGGGATGCACCATATCGCCCTGGATCGGGCCGGGGCGGACAATCGCGACTTCAATCACCAGATCATAGAAACATTGCGGCCTGAGACGTGGCAGCATGCTCATCTGGGCCCGGCTTTCAATCTGGAACACACCGAGCGTTTCAGCCCGGCAAATCATCTCATAAGTCGGCCGGTCATCAGCCGGGATGGAGGCGAGATCGTGGCGGATCCCCTTATGCAGGTTCAAGAGATCAAACGCTTTGCGAATACAGCTGAGCATGCCGAGGGCCAGCACGTCGACTTTCAGGATTCCCAGCGCGTTGATGTCATCCTTATCCCACTCAATGAAGGTGCGATCTTCCATCGCCGCATTGCCGATCGGGACGGTCTCAATAAGTGGCCCCCGGGTCAGGACAAAGCCGCCGACATGTTGCGAGAGATGGCGCGGAAAGCCAATCAGTTGGCGGGTCAGGACCATTGCGCGGCGCAGGGTTGGATTGGTCGGATCAAGCCCGGCCTCACGTAACTGTTTGTCCGGGATGGCCTTACCATAGGACCCCCAGACTGTGCCGGAAATCGCCGAGGCAATGTCCTGCGACAAGCCGAGCGCCTTACAGACTTCGCGAATGGCCGATCGCGGGCGATAGGAAATCACGGTCGCCGTCAGCGCGGCCTTATGACGTCCATAACGTTCATAGACATATTGGATGACTTCCTCGCGCCGCTCATGCTCAAAATCGACATCAATATCCGGCGGTTCGCGGCGTTCCTTGGACAGGAAGCGCTCAAACAGCAGACTGGTCGTGCCCGGATCGACGCTGGTAATTCCCAGACAGAAACAGACCGCAGAATTGGCCGCTGAGCCACGTCCCTGACAGAGGATCTGTTGCTCGCGGGCCCAGGCGACGATGTCATTCACGGTCAGAAAGTAGGGCGCATAATCAAGCTCGCCGATCAGCTTCAGCTCCTTATGCAAAGCCGCTTCGACTTTCTCTGGCAGACCCTCCGGATAGCGCCATTTCGCGCCCGCCCAGGTCAGGTCGATCAAGTGTTCCTGCGGGGTCTTGCCTGGTGGAACAGGTTCATCGGGATATTCATAAGCAAGCTCATCGAGAGAAAAATCGCACTGCGCCACGACCTCCTGCGTTCGTTTCAGAGCTGGCTCAAACCCTTTGAAAAGGCGTGTCATTTCCTGCGGCGATTTGAGGTGGCGCTCAGCATTCGCCTGCAGCCTGAACCCGGCCTGTTGAACCGTGCAATGCTCGCGAATACAGGTCAAAACGTCCTGTAAGGGTCGGCGCTCCGGGACATGATAGAGGACATCATTGATTGCGATGATCGGGACCCCGCTGCGCTCACCAAGCGCTTGCAGCCGCGTGAGCTGTTCCCGATTGCGCCCCGTATAGCGAAATCGGGCGCCGAGATAGATCCGGTCTGGCCAGAGGTTTGCCAGTCCATTGAGGGTCTCTTCAAATGCGGTGGTGAGCTCATCCGGCGGCATTGCGATGAAGATCTGATCTTCGCTATGAGCAGCGATCTCCTCAAGCGTGATCTGGCAATCGCCCTTTTCGGCCTTGAGCTTGCCATGCGAGAGCAGGGTGGAGAGACGGCCATAGGCGGCGCGGTTTTTCGGATAGCAGATCAGCTCCGGCCCATCTTCCGGGACCAGACGCGCCCCGACCAGCAGGCGAAGCCCGGCTTCCTTGGCCGCGATATGAGCCCGCACGACCCCAGCCAGCGTATTACGGTCCGCCACCCCGATCGCCGACAGGCCAAGGCGCTTGGCCTGATGCACCAGTTCCTCTGCATGCGAGGCCCCGCGCAGGAAGGAAAAGTTCGTCGTGACGGCGAGTTCGGCATATTTCGTCATGCAAACAGCCCATGCACAAACCATTCAGGCGGGCCGCCCCGGCCATCTTCATACAACCCTTCGCGGAACAGCCAGTAGCGCCGCCCCTCAGCATCTTCGACGCGGTAATAATCTCGCGCCCGCGGCAGGTTCTTGACCCGATCGCCGGTGTCCATGCCTTCCCAGAACTGGCGGGTTTCGATGATCAGATCCGCATCAGCTCGCGGGTCGAGTTTCGGCGTCAGCCATTTGCGCGCAGTGCCAGCCTGGCTCGGCGCAGCAGGTGGAGCGGCGGTATAGGTCCACCATTCCGGACTGATCCGTTCCGGTCCATCCGCGCGAATGACCGTGCGGGCAATGCGGCGCCAGATGAAGCGGAGTGGCGGGCCATCGGGGACTTCGGCCAGCACCTGAACCCGCTCTGGGGCGGCAAAGATCCGGATGGGGCGCGGCCCGGCCTGAGGCGCTGGAGTGTCTTCTTCCGGCAGGGTGCCGGTGAAAGCCCGGTCTTGCTCGGCCCGCTCTGGCCGGTGGCTTTCAACCCGCTGATGTACCCGGATCACGCCTTCGCCAAGCTTGGCTGTGATCCGGTCACACAGCGCCGCCAGCGCGACAATATCTGTGTCACTGGCGGCGAGATCCCCCGACAGGGCCACCGCACTCGTATCCATAGCTCCGGCGCGGTGGGCCTCAAGCAGCAAAAGATCAATCCCGAAGCCGGGATCGATCTGATCGATCCGCTCGGAGAAGAGGTTCAGAATATGCTGCGGCGTGCGTACCGGCCGCGCTGCGGTGATCTCGACACTGTCACTGGTGCCATCGGCGCGAAACGCATGCAGCGTGAACCCGCGTGCGCCTTGCCCGAACGCCTGCAAGTCAGTGCACAGCGTCTCGGTCAGCTGTTCCAGCCCGAGCGTGATGGCCTCGCTGCTGGCCAGGGGGTCGGGGCAGTTCAGCCGTGCGGTCTTGGCCGGCTCCGGGCGCAGGGGCTTGAGTGGATCATGCCGCAAGCCCAGCGCCTGATCGAGGCGGATCATCACCGCATCGGCGGCATCGCGCGATTGAAAGCGGCGGGCCAGCGCCTTGCGATCAATCCCGTAAAGCTGGCCAATCCGGGTCAGGCCAAACCGCCGGAGCAGCGTTTCAGCCTCTTCAGTCAGGCGCAGGGCCGTGATCGGCAGATCGGCCAGACCAGTGCTTTCCTCACCTTCTGGCAGCACCTGCCCGGACCGTGCCTGAGCCAGAGCGGCTGCTGCGACCGGTGTACTTGCCAGGCCTGTGCGATGGGCAATCCCTTCGCGGGCGAGGATCGCGCTGATTTCTTCCAGCATGGCTGCTTCTCCGCCATAGAGATGCGCGCAGCCGGTTGTTTCCAGCATCAGGCCATCTTCGCCGTCCAGTCCGACCAGCGGGGCAAAGCGGATCATCCAGACCGCCAGTGCGCGCAGGGCCTGACGATCTGCGTCCCGGTCAATCTCTTCATAGAGAAGATGTGGGGCGCGGGCCTTGGCGTCAGTGAAAGCAAGGCCCGGGCTGATCCCGGCCTTGCGGGCAGAGCGGCTGGCTGCAGCGATCCGCAAACCGTTTGCGCCTTCTTCGATCAGGACAAAGGGAGGGGGCAGCCTATCCATAGCGGCGGGTTTGTCGGGTTTCTGGCTCAGGGTTTGCGGGCGGGGCGAACCGGTTCGCAAAGCTTGCTTTTCCCGCCGCAGACGGGTCAGCGGCCAATCCGGAAACCACAGAGAGAGATAGCGTTTCATCGTTCAGTTCCAGGTCAAAACTCTGCCCGGCCATATGCGGGGCCTGGCGGCTCCGCTCGAGCACGGCTTGCCAGCGCGGCCAGCCCGGTGCGCGCGCGTCATAGGGGTTGGGTGCCGAAGGGTGGGCGCGCACCCGCCAGCGGGCGCTCGCCGCGGTCGCGCCTTCTCTGGTGTAGGGCATGAGCAGGATCAGCGGCACGCCATGGCGGGCTGAGGCGAGTGCCAGACGCCGACTGGCGGTAAAGTCCATATCCTCAATCTCGGCGATGACCGCGGCCACCGCATTTGAACGGATCGCTTCTTCAACTGTCCAAAGCGCATCCAAACCCTTGCTGGTAACGGCGCTGACAAGCTTTGGCGGCGCTGCGCTCAAGGCCGGCATCCCACCTTGCAGCAAGGCGCCATGATCGAGTCTTTGATGGTGCTGCGTGATCCAGAAGACTGTTCCGGGACGGTACGTACGCGCGGCCAGGGCAAAGCCGGTCAGGGCAGGCATATCCCCATAAGACGTCTCACAGACCTCATGTACACCTGCCTCTCCGAGCCCTAAGGGAAAGGCTATATCGCGCGGCCGCGTCTCCGGCTGCAGGCGAAACAGCCCCAGAGAGGACAGGGCAGAAGGGAGGGCATTGGACTCCATATGTTCTTATTTTGTTCCAGGGCAAAAGAGTCAAGTCCAAACCCTGAAAAGGGGGTCTGGGAAACTGAAAGATCTGATCGATGAGAGCAGGTCGGGTCGGGCCCACTGCTCGTAATCGTTGGGGCCGATGGCTGCCCATCCGATCCTCTCAGCTCACTTTGAGGCGACACGTTTTCCGGAAATCCGCCCATTATGACGGCGATTCAAAACCGGCTTTGTTGACTCCAATTTGCCATTGCCATCCTCTCAACAAGTGTTTGATCGCTGTCTAAAATCAGACAAATCATAACAGGTTTTGATCAGGGACAAGTGTTTTGCGCATGCCCTTTGTAAGGGGTCGAAACTGGGCGATGGCACCGCCCGAAACAGCGGGGAGAGAGACATGACATTTGAGATCGCCCTGGTCTACCTGCTTGTCGCCTCTGCTTTTATACTGTTTACAACCGAAAAACTCTCCGTCGACGCCGTCGCGCTCCTGATGGTATGTGTCCTTGTCATCTCAGGCATATTGACCCCGGCTGAGGCCTTTGCCGGCTTCGCAAACGAAGTGATTATCATCCTCGCCAGCGTGTTTGTCTTGTCCGGTGCGCTGGTGAAAGCGGGCGTGATCGATTGGTTCGGTGCCGCGATAAGCAAGCTCTCGAACCATGATGGTCAGCGTAGCCGCGCACTGCTACTCTGCATTGGCGCGATCGGATCATCGGTTTTCAGCAATACAAGCGCGACCGCTGTTCTGCTGCCCGCTGCCACAGAAGCCGCGCGCAGAGCGAAAGTGAGCCCAAGCCGGTTTCTAATGCCGCTTGCTTATGCGTCCATTTTAGGCGGCACTTGCACCCTGATCGGGACGTCAACCAATCTGGCAGGCAGCGGCATGGCGGAGGAGCTTGGCCTTGACCCGATTTCGATCTTTGAGTTTCTGCCGATCGGTCTGGTCGTCACCGGCATCGGCATCCTTTGGTTGACCCTATTGGGCGATAGGTTTCTTCCGGAACGGGCCCACGCGGCTTTGACGGAGGCGTTTGGGGTGCGTGAGTTTCTGGCAACACTGACGCTGCCTGAGAAATCCAATGCGATCGGATCTCCACTGCGGAAGTCAGGATTACGCGATTTTGGCGTGACCGCAATTGCCGTCCGGCGCGGAAACAAGACCATGTCAGCGCATCCGCTTCGTCAACTTGAGCAAAGGGATCGGATTCTTGTGAAAGCAACACCTGAAGCCCTGCAAAAAGTGATGTCCGACGGTCGTTTCGATGTCTCCGCAGATGCTGCAGCGCCGCACGAGGATATTCAAACCGAAGACCTCGCATTCGCCGAAGCGGTTTTGATGCCGCAATCTCGTTATGTGGGGCGCACGCTCAAATCGGCAGCACTCCACCGCAGCCATGGTGTAACTGTGCTCGCCCTATATCGGCGCGGCCACGCTCACCCTGCCAGGATCAGCAATATGCGCTTGAAGGTCGGCGACGTCCTGCTCGTTCAGGGTGAAAGCGAGGCGCTTGCGCGATTGCGGGGGGATCCGGACGTTTGGGGCCTTAACGAGCTTGACGAAACCGTTCTGACCCCTCGCCAGGGCATTAAAGTGCTTGGCGCTCTGGCGTCGGCGCTTGTGTTGGGGGCGACCGGCCTCGTTCCTTTGTCGATTGCGATGCTGATGGCGGTTCTGTTCGTGGTTCTATCTCGCTGCATCTCGATGGATGAGGCGTACCGGTTTATCGAGTGGCGGCTGCTCGTCCTCATTGCCGGCATGACAAGTTTCGGTGTGGCAATGATGAAAACGGGGGCGGCTGCGATGGCCGCTGAAGGCATCGTCGCAGTGAGCCTACCCTTTGGACCAATGTTTTGTCTGGCAGCCTTTGCCATTCTAACGATTGTCCTAACCCAGCCCATGTCAAACGCCGCTGCTGCCATCACGGTCATGCCGTTGGCGGTGTCGGCAGCAGAAATTATGGGAATTGAACCTCGGTCGCTCGCGATCCTTGTCACGCTGTCCGCGTCCCTGTCTTTCATCACGCCCTTGGAACCAGCATCGCTACTCGTCTATGGACCGGGAAAATACAAGTTCACCGATTTCATCAGGGCCGGCATTCCTCTGACGGTGATCTCGCTCATTTTATTGCTTGTGCTGGTGCCACTCATCTGGCCGCTATAGGCACGAAACCTTCGCAATTGTGTTCGTTGGCAGGCGACGGTGATCTGGTTACGTAGTGTGCTGAGACTAGCTGGCGGGAGAAGAACAGAATGCGCCTGATCACGACGATCCTGATTGGTCTTATCGCCTCGGCCTGTATCCGTGTGGCCCCCGAGGCTGAGGCTCCGGAAGTTTACCACCTCTATTTCCTGGGCGGTCAGTCGAATATGGAAGGCTTTGGTTTCACATCCGATCTGCCGGAGATGTTACAGGGCGATGTCGATAACACTCTGATTTTTCAAGGTAAATCCGTAGAAGATGGTGCGGAGGGCGGCGGTGTTGGGGTGTGGCAACCTTTGCGGCCTGGGCACGGGGTGCTGTTTGATACTGATGGGGTCTCCAACCAGCTGTCCGACCGATTTGGTCCGGAATTGTCCTTTGCGCATGGTCTGCAGCAATCGCCTGCGCCGCAAAAGATTGCGATTATCAAATATGTACGCGGTGGGACCGGCCTGGTGGATGGCGTTTCCGGCTATGGGTCCTGGGACCCGGATTACGAGACTGGCAATGGGCGCAATCAGTATGACAATGCGCTGACGGCGATCGACCAGGCTTTGAGCACGCGTGACATTGATGGAGATGGCCGCGAAGATATTTTGGTTCCGACCGCGATCATCTGGATGCAGGGTGAAGCCGACGCCTATGATAATCTGGCGGCCGCGACAGATTATGAGGCCAATCTCAGCCGTCTGATGAACCTGTTGCGCGCGGCGCTCCGGGTTGATGATTTGCCGGTTGTCCTGGGCCGGATACAGGATTCCGGTACGACCCCAGAGACACAGGTGATGGCTTATGTCGATCTGGTGCAGCAGGCGCAGGCCGCGTTCGCCCGCAATGATCCATGTGCAGACCTCGTCACGGTGACGGAAACGTTCAGCTTCCTGCCCGATGGCTGGCACTATGAGTCGTCGGATTATCTCCGGCTCGGTGCGGCTTTTGCGGATCAGGTTCTGGCGTTGCAGCAGCGTTGCGGCGGTGGCTAAAGCTGGCCCTCTCGCATCTGTGTCGCGGCATAATCAGCCGCCCTCGCGGTGAGCGCCATATAGGTGATGGACGGGTTCTGACAGGCACTTGACGACATCGCCGCACCGTCGGTGACGAAGACATTCTGCACATCGTGGCACTGATTGAATTTGCCGAGGACGGAGGTCGCTGGATCATGCCCCATGCGCGCGCCGCCCATTTCGTGGATGCCCAGTCCCGGCATAGGATCGGCATTGTAGGAAGAGACATTCTCAAGACCGGCCGCTTCCAGCATGGCTTTTGCGGTCGCCGCCATATCCTCGCGCATCGCCAGATCATTGGCGGACAGCGAGCATTCAATATGCAGCTGCGGGAGGCCCCAGGCATCGGTCTTGGTCGGGTGCAAGGTCACGCGGTTGCTGTCCTGAGGCAGCATTTCGCCAAACCCGCCAATCCCGAACGTCCAATCAGCCGGCGTTCGAAGGCTTGCTTTGTAGTCTGCGCCAAAGCCCTTCTGGCGGCTGGTCGAGCGCCAGGACCCACGGCCCGCGCCGCCCTGAAAGCCATAACCGCGGACAAAGTCCTGCTGATCGTCGCCGATATTGCGGAAGCGCGGGATGTAAATCCCGTTGGGGCGACGGCCGGTGTAGTAACGATCCTTGAAGCCGGGATGGGTGCCGGATGCACCGACCCGGAAATGATGATCCATGATCCCGAGGCCCAGCGCGCCGCTGGAATTGGCGAACCCGTTCGGCATCTCTTCCGAGGCGGAGCTCAGCAGGATGTGCAGGCTGGCGAGCGCCGAGGCGCATAGGAAGACCACACGCGCGGTGTATTCGGTTGTCTCTCTTGTCACCCGGTTGAGCGCGCGAACGCCTGTGGCTTTGCCGGTTTCCGGATCATAGGTCAGGCTCACCACATGGCTGTCAGAGACCAGGGTCAGATTGCCGGTCCGCCGTGCGGCGGGCAGTGTGGCGCTGACGCTGGAAAAAAAGGCCCCGAACGAGCAGCCGCGCTGACACATGGCGCGGTTCTGACATGCTCCGCGTCCCAGCGCGAGATGCTCCTCTGTCGGTTCTGTCAGGTGCGCGGCCCGGCCGATAATCATCTTGCGGTCGTCGAACGCGGATTCAAGCTTGGCTTTAATGTCCTTCTCGACGCAGTTCATCTCCATCGGCGGCAGGAACGGGCCATCGGGCAGCTGGGGCAGGTTCTCTATCGATCCGCTGACCCCGACAAAGCGCTCACAATGATCATACCAGGGGGCGAGATCGGCATAGCGGATCGGCCAGTCGACGCCGTGCCCGTCTTTCTTGTTGGCCTCGAAATCGATATCGCTCCAGCGATAGGTCTGCCGCGCCCACATCAGCGAGCGCCCGCCAACCTGATCGCCGCGGATCCAGCTGAACGGCTGATCCTCCGGGTGAGAGTAAGGGTTCTCGCTGTCGTCGATAAAGAAGGTCTTGGTGTGTTCGTTCAGAGCATAGCATTTACTCTGCCTGGGATATTTCTGGTTGATCTCATCAGGGTGGATCTCTCCGCGAAACTCCATCTCCCAGGGCGGGACATTCTCACCGACATAATCGGTCATCGGGTCAATGCTGCGCCCACGTTCCAGGACCAGGGTCTTGAACCCTTTTTCGCAGAACTCTTTTGCCGCCCAGCCGCCGGACATGCCGGACCCGACCACAATGACGTCGAACTCAGTCGTCTCACTCATGCTGGGGCCTCCTAGTGTCCATAGAGCATGGCCGCAGGGCCAGCTTCATCGAGCGGGAGGCAGGCGCGAAACTCACCGGGCACCGGGTCGTAGTTCAGCTCCTCAGTGGCGGCCTCAGAGGTGTAATAGGCAAAGACGACAAGCTGTTTCAGGTCTTCGAATATGGCGGAGTCAGACGCCTCCATCGCCGTCATCGCGGCGACTTTCTGGGCTTCACTGGCGGTCAGGAAATCCGCCGCGCCCTGTTCGACTGCTGCCTCATCAAATGCCGCCCAGCTTGCAATCATCGCCTCGCTGTCTTCGGCGCTGAACCAGTCGGTGAGCACTTTGGCGATATAGGCCGGGACACCCGCGGCAATGGCACCTGGTGTGTCTGTCTGCGGGATGATCAGCTCTGACACCTGGGTGACCAGCTGGATGTGCGGTGGGATCGGTTCGCTCGCCGGGCTTTGTGCCCCGCTACAGGCCGCGATTGAGCTCGCGAACGGAAGGATCATCATTCCCCCCGCGGTGAGCCTCAGAACACCCCGCCGGTTTAAGCGATCAATCTCGGGGAATGGTTTGCGCTCAGTCATCGTGCCGCCTCCCTTCGGTGCCGATTGGAACTCAGCACATCCTCTTTATTGTTCTCGTTGCCCCGAAGAGTTTCCCGGGTACGTTTTGGCAACATCATACTGTCAGCTCCGACAACGATGTCAAAGTTATTTTGACCCTGATCAGCTTCCGAACTGACTGCGCTTACGCCGCCCAAAAAGGCTGATCCAAACCGCCGGTTGACCTCGACATGTTCCCGACGCAACAGTTGGCACGCGGCTGGCAGCGATAGCCTTAAAAACGTGCCGCAGTGGAGGAGTGGAGTATGTGTGGATTCGTTGCCGGGTTGGGGCGCCGTCCCATCGTTCAAAGTCAGATTGAAACCGCGTTGAAAACGATTGCGCATCGTGGTCCGGATGGGCATGGCATATGGCTATCAGACGACAAGACACGCATGCTTGGACATGTCCGCCTGTCCATCATCGGTCTCGACAATGGGGCTCAACCGATCTCCAATCCGGAAGGCACAGTCCATATCGTCGTAAATGGTGAGTTTTACGGCTATCAGGACATTCGCGAAGACTTGCGGGCCGAGGGCTGCGAGTTTTCGACCGCATCCGACAGCGAGATCATCCTACACCTCTATCTGACCCGCGGCCTCGACGGGCTGGACGCTCTGCAGGGGGAGTTCGCGATTGTCATCATGGATGAACGCCGCGGTGAAATGATCGCGGTGCGAGATCGTTTCGGCATCAAGCCACTCTTCTATGCCGAACATGAGGGCGGGCTTTACTTCGCTTCAGAGATCAAGGCGCTGCTGGCTCTGGGGGTGCCGGCCAAATGGGACCGCGCAGCGGCTTATGGCGACGGGTTCCTGTTTCGCCATCATGAGCGGACCCTGTTTCAGTCCATCCGTTCGGTGCCTCAGGGCCACTATGCGATCGCGTCGACCACTGGGCTGCGCATCCATCCTTACTGGGACTGGACGTTTCCAACCTCGGAAGACCTCGCGCGCGACACCCGATCGGAAACCGAATGTGTGTATGGCTTTCGAGAAGTGTTTCGTGAAGCGATCAAGACCCGCCTCGTCGCCGATGTGGATGTCGGCTGCTACTTGAGCGGCGGGGTGGATTCCTGCGCGGTGCTTGGATTGGCGCAGGAGGCGCTCGACCGCCCGATCCAGTGCTACACTCTGTCCTTTGACGATGCGATGTATGACGAAGCGGTGCTGGCCGAACGACAGGCCAGGCATTCCGGGGCTGATTTCTACAAAATCCCGGTCACGCGCCGCGATATTGCCGACGCTTACAGTGACGCGGTCTGGCACGCCGAAACGCCGATGGTGAACGGCAATGGCACAGCGAAATTCCTGCTCAGCAAATGGGTTCAGGCGGCCGGGATCAAGACAGTTTTGACCGGGGAAGGCGCCGATGAGCTGCTCGGCGGTTATGTTCCTTTTCGGCGCGATTACTTGCTGCAGCATGGCGGCGACCGACCACAGGCGGAAACAGATGCCTTGATGGAAGAGATGTTTGCCTCGAACGCCGCCACGCGGGCCGTGTTTATGCGCACAGGGCAGGACGATCCGGCGGTGCAGGATGTCATCGCACGGCTCGGCTGGGTCCCGTCTTTTATGGAAAGCTATGCCCAGCTTGGACGCATCACCACAACGATTTACCGCGATGATTTCAATCAGGAGATGGAGAGCTTCAGCCCGTTCTCCTATGTCATGGATCGGGTGCCCTATGCGATGGCGATGAAGGGCCGGGACGCCTTGAACCAGGCGCTCTATCTGAATTCCAAGACGCACCTGCCCAACTTCATTCTCACCTTCCTGGCCGACCGGATGGAAATGGCGCACAGTGTCGAAGGCCGCGTGCCGTTCCTTGATCACCGCGTGGCTGAATATGTCGCCAACCTGCCGCTCAATATGAAGATCCACGGTGTGCAGGAAAAATACGTGCTGCGCGAAGCGGCCAAACACGTTCTGGTCGACGATGTCTATATCAAGGAAAAGCACCCCTTCTCGGCGCCGCCAAGCGCGGGGGAAGACCCCATGCTGGAGCTCTATGAAGACGTGATTGCATCGAAAGCCTTTGCCGAACAGCCGATCTACGATCCAGAAAAAGCCAAAGGCGCTTTTGATATGTTCAAGATGATCGAAGGGGATCAGCGGATCGCGTTTGAAGGTCTGGTCCAGCGGGTGATCTCTACCGCGCTGATGCACGAACGGTTCGCGATGACCTGATCGATCAGATTTGATCAATTGATTCAATCCAATCCTAATCACGCTCACCTAATCCTGTTTGCGGCGCTTCGCACGAATCTCCGCGATCGAAGCGCTTCGGGAGATGGTCATGCTGCGGGCTCACTTGCGCACGATTTTGGTATCCTGTCTGGGACTGGCCGTGGTGTCCGTCGCAGGCGGGGCCTATGTCTACAAGGATACACTCCACCGCCTGATGCTTGCCAAGTCGCTGTTCTCCGGGGCTGAACAGTATGAGCGCTTTGACCGGATGCATGAGTTCTATCCAACCTCGATCGTTCAGGCTTCAAGCGCGCCAAAATCGTTTCCTGAAGGCGCAGCTTTCACTTTGCCGGCCGCATTCGATTTCGAAGGTACGCCGAGCCGCACCGAGACATTTCTGACCGAAACAGACACCAGCGCGCTGCTCGTGTTGCAAAACGGCAATATGCGGCTGGAACACTATGACCTGACCGGTGGCAGGGACGTGCCGTGGCTCTCCTGGTCGATGGCCAAAAGCGTGATCTCAGCGCTGATCGGTATCGCGGTCGACGATGGCGACATTGAAAGCCTGCAGGACCCGGTCACCAAATATGTGCCCGCGCTTAAGGGCTCCGGCTATGACGGGGTCGCGATCAAGGACATCCTGCAAATGTCGTCTGGTGTGTCCTGGGACGAGGACTATTCCGACCACGACTCAGATATCAATCGCTTTGCCCGCACGTTTGCGTTTGGCGGCTCCTTTACAGAGTTTGCCGCAACGCTCGATCCGGCGCGTGAGCCCGGCGCCTACAAACTCTACAACTCCATCGACACGCAAGTGCTCGGTCTGTTGCTGGCCTCTGCCACCGGCCAATCGGTGACGGCCTATATGCAAGAGCGTCTATGGGATCCATTGGGGGCTGAATCCAACGCACGTTGGATCCTGGATGGCGACGAGGTTGAAATGTCATTTGGCGGTCTCAACGCGACGGCCCGTGACTATGCCAAGCTGGGTGAGCTTTACCGCAACAAAGGCGTCGTTGGCGCTACCCGGATCTTCTCTAAGGACTGGTTCACCGCCTCGGTCACGCCGGATGCTGAATATCTCGAACCCGGCGGCAAGGCTTTGCCCGGCGCCCCGCACGGCTATGGCCACAATCTTGGCTATGGCTACCAGTGGTGGGTGCTGGATGGCGATGAAGGTGAGTTCGCCGCGATGGGGATCTATAACCAGTTCATCTATGTGAACCCTTCCGTTGATCTGGTCATCGTGAAACTCTCAGCCAACAGCCAGTACGGGGTCACCATGGGCGAGGAGAGCAGCCGCGAGCTGGAAACCATCGCCCTGTTTCGGCAAATCGCGCGCGAGCTTGCCCCCGAACCTGTAACGCCAGCAGCGTGATTACGTGACAAAACAGGCCGGAAACACTAGTTGAATCAGAATGAACGACGAATCAGGACCAACGGAAACAGAGGCTGACGAAGCGCATGTGGATGGTCGGCGCGAACGCAGTGAGCGCAGTCGTCGCAAGATTATCGACGCGATGTTTGAGCTGATCAATTCCGGGGAGATGCATCCCGGCGCGGCAGGTATTGCCAAAGCGGCCGGGGTCAGCCTGCGGACAGTATTTCGTCATTTTGAGGAGATGGACTCGCTGTTTCGGGAAATGAACACCCGGCTTGAGGAAGAGATCCTGCCGCTGGCCATGACGCCGTTTTCGGGCGATGACTGGCGGGCCCAGATCGACGAAATGATCGACCGGCGGCGCGAAATCTATCGTCGGATCTTTCACTTAAAAGTCTCGGCCAGCGTGCGCCGGTTTCAATCCAGGTTTATTCAGGAGGCCGAACGGGCCTTTGTGCAGTTGGAGCGTCAGCGGCTGGCCTCCATTCTGCCGTCTGAGATTCAGGAGGATGCAGCCCTGTTTGCCGCGCTGCAACTGGCCACCGGCTTTGCCGCCTGGCACCAGCTGGTGGTCGACCAGGGTCTGTCCTGGGATGAGGCTGCCGACACGATCCGGCTGACGGTCGGGCGCGTGCTTAAGGACGGTTAGAACCAGTAATGCGCCGACATGAAAAAGGGCGACCCGAGGGTCGCCCTTTGTGTTTGGTTGGGCTGTCTGCTGCTTGCAGTGGTTTTTCCTGGGTGAATCTCCAGGAAAGCTGCTGCCGCAGCCTTCTAGCCCGAAGATCGATCCACTGGATCGATTTTTTGCCGAAGGCAAATGGGCTAGAAGCCCATTCCGCCCATGTCTGGCATGCCGCCGCCGCCAGGCATCGCGGGTGCGTCTTCTTTCGGCGCTTCGGCAATACCGGCTTCGGTGGTGATCAGCAGTCCGGCGACAGATGCAGCGTTCTGCAAAGCAGAGCGGACCACTTTCGCAGGATCAATGACGCCCATTTCAATCAGGTCGCCATACTCTTCGGTTTGGGCGTTAAAGCCGTAACCTTTGCCTTTGCCGTTACGGATCGTGTTGACGACAACAGACCCTTCAACACCAGCATTCTCAGCGATCTGACGTACCGGGGCTTCAAGCGCCTTACGGACGATATCGATACCGGCCTGCTCGTCATCATTCTCGCCTTTGACGTCGATATTGCCAGCCGCTGACAGAAGCGCCGTCCCGCCACCTGCAACAATGCCTTCTTCAACCGCAGCGCGGGTCGCGTTCAGGGCGTCGTCAACGCGGTCCTTACGCTCTTTCACTTCGATTTCAGTTGCGCCGCCAACCTTGATCACAGCCACACCGCCAGCGAGTTTCGCCAGGCGCTCCTGCAGCTTTTCACGGTCGTAATCTGAAGACGTGTCTTCGATCTGCTTACGGATCTGACCCACACGGGCTTCGATATCGCCCTTGGTGCCGGCTCCGTCGACAACCGTTGTGTCATCCTTGGTGATGTTGACGCGCTTGGCCGTGCCGAGCATGTCGAGCGTGACGTTTTCCAGCTTGATGCCGAGATCTTCAGAGATCACGTCACCACCGGTCAGTACCGCAATGTCCTGCAGCATCGCCTTGCGACGATCGCCGAAACCAGGGGCTTTGACAGCGGCGATTTTCAGACCGCCACGCAGCTTGTTCACAACCAGTGTCGCGAGCGCTTCACCGTCGACGTCTTCTGCGATGATCAGCAGCGGACGCTGTGACTGAACGACAGATTCCAGGATCGGCAGCATGGCCTGCAGGGATGACAGCTTCTTCTCGTGCAGCAGGATGTAAGGATCATCCAGCTCAGCGGTCATCTTGTCGGCATTGGTCACGAAGTAAGGTGACAAGTAGCCACGGTCGAACTGCATGCCTTCGACGACGTCGAGTTCAGTTTCCAGCGACTTGGCTTCTTCAACCGTGATGACGCCTTCATTGCCGACTTTTTCCATCGCCTTGGCAATCATTTCA
Source organism: Henriciella sp. (assembly GCA_030066975.1). Classification (GTDB taxonomy): domain Bacteria; phylum Pseudomonadota; class Alphaproteobacteria; order Caulobacterales; family Hyphomonadaceae; genus Henriciella. The sequence goes on from JASJAO010000006.1 coordinate 120,722, forward strand.
CCAATCTCGGTGTCGCCATTGGCAGAGATGGCGCCGACTTTGGCAATCTCGCTATTGTCTTTCACTTTGCGAGAGTGATGGGCGAGGTCTTTGACAACTTCTGTCGACGCTTTGTCGATGCCGCGCTTGAGGTCCATCGGGTTCATGCCCGCAGCCACGCGCTTCATGCCTTCGCGCACGATGGCCTGTGCGAGAACGGTCGCGGTCGTGGTGCCGTCACCGGCCACATCATTGGCCTTGGAGGCAACCTCGCGCAGCATTTGTGCGCCCATATTCTCGAACTTGTCTTCAAGCTCGACTTCTTTTGCCACCGTGACACCGTCTTTCGTCGTGCGCGGGGCACCGAAAGACTTCTCGATCACGACATTGCGGCCTTTCGGGCCGAGTGTCACTTTTACGGCGTCTGCCAGTGTATCGACACCGGTGAGCATTTTCTGACGGGCATCAGACCCGAATTTTACGTGTTTAGCAGCCATTGTGCAAAACCCTTATTCTGTAAGTTATCTGGAAATGACGGGAGAGAAGGGCCTAGCCTTCGATCACACCCATAATGTCGCTTTCTTTCATGATCAGCAGGTCTTCACCGTCGATTTTGACTTCGGTGCCACCCCATTTGCCGAACAGGACTTTATCGCCAGCTTTGACGTCGAGCGCGATACGCTTGCCATCGTCGCCTACGGCGCCACTGCCAACAGCGAGGACTTCGCCTTCCTGCGGCTTTTCTGTTGCGGTATCGGGAATGATAATGCCACCAGCGGTCTTTGTGGCTTCTTCAACGCGGCGAACCAGAACGCGGTCGCCAAGTGGACGGAACTTCATGGATGTATCCCTTTGTTCGTCAGTTTAAGTGTCAGTTTCGCCAGCAAGATACGCGTTTTAGCACTCGTACCCCTCGTCTGCTAACGATGCCGGGGAGTTAGGATCACGGGGGCGATGCGTCAACGCCCCGAACGCAAAAAAATAAACCGGCTGGAAATAAATTTCCCGTAACAAGTTAATAACAAGCCGGGAAATCGTAACATGAAGCTCAGACTGCCAGCCGCCGCAATCCTCACCGGACTGATGATCGCGGAGGCAAAGTCTGCCGAATCCAGCATGGTTCATGTCCTCGCGCTCAGTCCCGGCCAAACGACGCAGATGCCAATCATCAGCGATACCGGTGCCAAGGTCTCCGTGATCATCTCAAGTGATTATGCGACCGCTGATTGTCAGCGCCTCGACTATGGCTATGGCAAGGCGCGCCGCAGCTGTGTCGGTTTCGCCAATGTGTCCGACGGCAATCCCTTTACCGACTACAATCACTCGCTGTATGGCGGCTCGATGACCTTTGAGCCAATTGACGGGAAAATCCTGTTACAGGTGGACAATTTCTCTACCGCGCCGCTGACCATCGAGCTGGAAATCGAGCCGGTCGACAGGTCCTGATCCACAATCGCAAGAATCGGATGGTCAGACGGTGCGCGTGTGATAACAGCGCGGCATGTCTCAATCGCTTCGTCTTGGATTTCTCTGCTGCCTTGGATGTTACACAATCTGGGGTCTGTTGCCGCTCTATTTCCGCGCGCTTGAGCATCTTGCGCCGGAAGAGATGCTGGCCCACCGCGTTCTCTGGAGTGTCCCGACTGGATTGATCCTGATCATTGTCGCACGCAATTGGGGTCAACTCCGTGAGGCGCTGAACCTATCGCATCTGATGTGGCTGTTTGTGTCGACCCTGCTGATCGGCTTGAACTGGTACCTCTATATCTGGGCGGTGGGGCAAGAGCGCGTGATGGAAGCGAGCCTTGGCTATTACATCAATCCGCTCGTTAACGTGCTGATTGGCGCATTGTTTTTCTCAGAGCGCTTGCGGCGTGCGCAATGGATCGCCGTCCTGATTGCGGCTGTGGCGGTGTCTGTCATGACTGCAGCACTTGGCTATTTGCCCTGGGTGGCTTTGGTCCTGTGCATGACTTTTGCGCTCTATTCGGTGATCCGCAAACAGGTCCAGGTCGACAGCCGCGCCGGATTTGTTGTCGAGGTTGCGCTGTTGGCCCCGCTGGCGCTGATCTGGCTGACCTGGTTTGCCGGCCAGCCGGAAGGGCGCTGGATGGGCGAAGGGGGCTGGGACATTCCATGTCTGATCGCGGCCGGGCCGATCACGGCGGTCCCGCTGATCCTGTTTGCGGTTGCCGCCAAGCGTCTGCGCTTTTCGACCATTGGCATGATGCAGTATATTGGCCCGACCCTGCAGTTTCTCATTTCCGTCCTGGTGTTCCGCGAAGTGTTCACGCTCACCCACGCGATGGCGTTCGGCCTGATCTGGACCGCTTTGATCGTTTTCACTGTGGATAGCGTGATGGGGGACGCGAAGGCGCAACGCGCGGCGCGGGCGGCCGCTTCAGTCCGATAAAAAAAGCCCGGCACAGTGGCCGGGCGAAAAGGGATGATGGAGAGCTTCCAAACTCTGCATTCACAGATGCAACCTGCGTGCCAGTTTCGCCTGTCAGGCGAGTTTCAATTAGAGACACCCGTAAAGGGCCTGTACCAATCGAAGTGCCCGCGGGTCTCCCTGCAGGGAATTGGACTGGCGATTCATCACATAAGCCGCCGATAAGTGCCGATCTGGGTCACCAAGCCCCAGGGAGCCCCCCCACCCGGAATGGCACAGAGTGTCCGGATTTGGGCCATACAGTCCCAGATTGTTGCGCATCACACCGGCGGCAAACTCCGTGACATAGGGCAAGACCAGATCCTGTCCGATGGTGCGACGCTCAATCAGCGCGTCAAACGCGGTCTCTGACACGACCTGCCGCCCCTTCAATGCCCCGCGATTGGCAAATATACCATACAGCGCGGCGACGGCCTGGCTGGTACCGATACCGTTGGCGGACGGGATTTCAATCTCACGCCAGATGGCGCCGCCGCGATCGGGGGCTGCCCATTTGGTCAGGAAAGCGACCCGGGTCGCCTCATTCATCTCCCCCAGGTCGGGCAGGGCGCGGGGGCGCATAATGTCGGCGATACGTTCATGGTCGGTCGACGGCGTACCAATCTGGAAATCCAACCCGCCGGGCCCGGCCAAGTCTTCGCGCAGGATCGTCCCGACACTCCGTCCGGTGAGCCGCAGCACCAGTTCACCGATCAGATAACCCCAACTCAGCGGATGATAGCCGTGCGCCGTGCCAGACGTCCACATGGGCGACAGTTCGGCGAGCGCGGCGGCGCAGTCGCGCGGCTGAAGCCACAGGGCCGGGTCAATCGGTTCGGTAAATCCGGGCAGCCCGGCCTGATGCGACAGCATTTCAGCGATGGTGACATCCTGCTTACCAGCGGCGCCAAACGCGTCCCAGATGTCAGAGACCTTTGTGTGATAGCCTGCAGGCACTCCATCGATCACACTGGCCAGGACCAGAGCCGCAATCGGCTTGGTGGTCGAGAAGACCGGTACGATTGTGTGCTTGTCCCAACGCTTGGATTTTGCACGATCACTCCAGCCCCCATGCAGATCGACAATCAGTTCGCCGTCGAGAAAAGCCGAAAAGCCCGCGCCCAGTTCCTTGTCTTCGGCAAAATTCGCCTCGAACGCCTCTTTTACCGGCTCAAAGCCCGGGGCGACATGGCCAGAGATGGGATACTCAGTCATTTCGGTCTTCTACAACTGTTTCGTCATTTGCGCCCGCATCAGTTTCTCGGCGCCGATATGCACTTCCTGGCGGAGTTCCAGGGTAAACCCCATCGCGGCAAAGGCGGGTTGCGCCATCAGGCTCGCATGGGTCATCAGCTCGGTTTCGCCGTGATCTCTCGCGTATCTCTCTATCATCTCAAACAGTCTGCGAAACAAGCCGCTGCCCTGGGCCTGCGGGCGGATATAGGCAAAATCGATATAGCCGCCCGGCTCAATCGTCATGAAGCCGAGGATTTCCGTGTCCTGGGTGCCGAGAAAGATCTCTTTGCCCGACAAACGGTCTGCCCAGGATGCACCGCGACGGGGGGCGGGGGCCCACGCCTTTGACTGGTCCCGGGTGTACTGGGTTGGGCCATTGTGAATGGCGTCAAACATCACCTCGCCCAGCGTATCGAAGTCCGATTTCTGACCTCGGCGAATTTCTACAGTGGAAACCATTATTGAACCTGGAAGGTGGTTGATTTTGCCTGCGCAAGCGGGCACTCGTGTCGCGAATATGTCCCCTCGTCAAGGAGATCCTGAATGTCTGTATCCGCACATCGCCCGCGCCGGTCCTGCCTGTACATGCCCGGTGCCAATGCACGGGCTCTGGAAAAAGCCAAGGGGCTCGCCGCAGATACACTGATCTTCGATCTTGAAGACGCAGTGGCGCCGGACGCCAAAACCGAGGCGCGGCAAACCGTGTGTGACGCGGTTCAGGCGGGCGGCTATGGCCCGCGCGAAGTGGTGATCCGGATCAATGGGCTGGATACCGAATGGGGGCTCGAGGACATCAAGGCCGCCGTCGCAGCCGGACCTGATGCGATCCTGGCTCCGAAAGTTATCGATGGCGGCGACATTGACCGGCTCGATGATGCGATGACCCGCGCCGGTGCGAGCGAGGACATGGGCCTCTGGGTAATGATCGAGATGCCGAAAGCGCTGTTCAACATTCACGACATTGCCGAAGCCGTCGGGCGCACCCGCTTGAAAGCCTTCGTGATGGGCACCAATGACCTCGCCAAGGAGTTGCGTGCGATCAATAATCCGCCGGAGCGCACTGCGTTCCAGACTGCGCTCAGCCTGACCGTGGCCGCGGCCCGGGCGTATGACCTGCTGGCCATTGATGGCGTGTTCAATGGCATTGGCGACGAGGCGGGGCTAGAGGCTGAAACCCGGCAGGGGCGCCTCCTCGGGTTTGATGGCAAGACCCTGATCCACCCGTCCCAACTGGAGCCCGCAAACCGCATCTTTGCACCCGCAGAGGCCGATGTGGAACAAGCCAAGGCCGTGATTGCCGCCTTTGCAGACCCCGCCAATGCCGGCCAGGGTGTGCTGAAAGTGAACGGCAAGATGACTGAGCTTCTGCACCTGGAAGAGGCGAACAGAACGGTTGCGGTCGCCGACGCCATTGCGGCCATGGATAGCTGAACACAGTGATCACAGATCCTGTTTTCTGGATCATTGCGATCTTTTCGGTTCTGGTCACGGGCGTATCCAAAGGCGGCTTTGGTGGACTGGCTCTGCTGGCTGTGCCGCTCATGGCGCTGGTGGTCTCGCCGATTCAGGCGGCCGGCATCATGCTGCCCATTCTCATTGTCATGGATTGGGTCAGCGTCTGGTCGTATCGCAAACAGTGGAACCGCTCGTTGCTCTGGCTGATGTTGCCCGGCGCGATTGTCGGGATCGCGATCGGCGGCTTACTGGCGGGATACGTCAATGACCAGTTCGTGCGCCTCTGCGTCGGCGTGATTGCTGTCGTGTTTCCGATCTATGCCGTCTTCAAGCCCAAGGGGAGAGTGGACATTATCAAGGGCAATCGCCCGCTCGGCGTTCTCTCGGGCGCGGTTGCCGGGTTTACCAGTTTCGTCGCCCATGCGGGCGGGCCGCCTTTCCAAGCCTATGCGATACCTCAAGAGCTTGAAAAGCGCACCTATGCCGGCACAGCGGTGATGTTTTTCTTTGTCGTGAACATGGTGAAAGTTTTGCCTTATGCCTTGTTGGGCCAGTTTGATCAGACCAATCTCACCACGTCACTCTTATTGATCCCGTTCGCGCCGATTGGTGTGCTGTTCGGGGTCTGGCTGCTGAATCGGATCGATCAGGCCCTGTTTTACCGCATTATGTACGCGATTATTTTCACGGTGGGGGTCAAACTGCTCTGGGACAGTGTGGTTCTTTAGACTATTTCTCTCCTGACAGCGTTCAGTCAAAGCCGGTTTGCTCACAATAACAGGAGCGCTGAGTATTTTCATTGCGCGCAATTTTGTTTTCCAATTCTATGAACGGGAGAGAGGATTCTGAGAGAGGGTGTTCATGACACACACATCGAGGCGGTTACCGGGCGGTAAGGCTTTGGCGATTGTGGCGCTAGCCACATTAGCGGCTTGTGGTGGCGGCGGGGGTGGATCTTCGCCGACACCGACAACCCTGACGACGTCTCCGCCGCCCCCGGAACCGACGCCGACCGAACCGGCTGTGAGCTTCGTCGAGGGCGTGTTTGAACCGGCCAGCACATTCAAGGATCAGTGTGAAGCGCCCCGCAGCGGGGTCGACATCGAAGGCAATGCCTTCCCTGATGAGGCCGGCAGCCTGCTTGAAGAGCTGTTCTGGCTACGCTCATGGACGAATGAGACCTATCTCTGGAACGATCAGGTCGAGGATCGCGACCCGTCCACGTTTGACGATCGGCTCGATTATTTCGCGGTTCTGAAAACTGATGCCACGACCGCATCCGGCGAGGATCTCGACGATTTCCATTTCAGTGAACCGACGGATGAATTCCTTGAGCGCCGCAACTCTGCGGCAAGTTCGGGGTATGGTGCCAGTATCGTGGCCTTCTCAACCAGTGTGCCGCGCGACTATCGTATTCGCTATACCGAGCCGGACTCGCCCGCCTCAGACGTGGTCAACGGTCTGGTCAACTTCCCCCGCGGCGCCCGCATTCTTGAAGTGGACGGCGTGGACCTGGTGAATGGCGGTAGCACCCAGGCCGAGATCGATATTCTCAATGCTGGCCTGTTTCCTGCCACAGCGGGTGAAACCCACACATTCGTTATTCAGGACGCCGGGAGCACAAGCTCGCGCACGGTGACTCTGATCTCAGAGGACATTGCCCAACAGCCCGTCAATCGGTTCAGCACGATTGATACATCAACCGGTAAAGTCGGCTATATCCTGTTCAACACGTTCAGTCCGTTCTCATCTGAGGCTGATATCGCCAATGCCATCACCGCGATGAAGACGGAAGGCGTCAGCGATCTGGTTCTGGATCTGCGCTATAATGGCGGCGGCCTGCTCGCCGTCGCGGCTCAACTTGGCTACATGATCGCAGGCGACGCCCAAACCGCTGGCAAGACGTTCGAACTGCTGCAGTTCAATGACGATGCGGGCAATGTGAACCCGGTGACCGGGGAACGAAATGACCCGATCCCGTTCATCGATACCGGTATCGGCTTCTCGCTCGCAGACGGGACACCACTCGACAGCCTCGACTTGTCCCGGGTTTTCATTCTCTCAACAGCTGGCACCTGCAGCGCCAGTGAGGCGGTGATCAACGGCCTGCGCGGGATCGATGTCGAGATCATCCTGATTGGCGATATCACGTGCGGAAAGCCCTATGGTTTCTACCCGACAGATAATTGCGGTGAGACCTATTACACGATCCAGTTTCGCGGCGTGAATGAAAAGAATTTCGGCGACTATTCCGATGGATTTGTGCCGATGAACTCCACCTTCAATTTCGGCGAGCGCGTGTCCGGCTGTATCGTGCCGGACGACTATAATAACGAACTCGGTGACCCCGCTGAAGGCCTGCTCGCAGCGGCCTTACAGTATCGCGAAGATGGCTCCTGTCCGGTGGCCTCGGCGACGCAACAGACGGCCCCTCAAACGGTCTATATTGGGTCCAGCCGTTTTCAGGTCGGCACCACATTCCTGACGCAGGAAGAGGATATTCTTGCGAACAATCGAGACATGCGGATGCCGAAATAAGTTTGCCAGAGAGGAGGATGACATGCGCAATATATCTCTTCTGGTCGCCTCGTTATGGCTCGGGGCCTGCCAGGTGACGGTGGCTCCGGTTCCGGCCGTGCTCGACCCTTCAGACCCGGCTGCCGTTGAGGCTCTGAAACAGTCGCTGGCAGAGGCGGTGGGCAAGGCGCGTGTCGAGCTTGGCCCGGAGGACCTCGCGACAAGTTCCAGCGTGTCGGTTCTGCCCGCGCCGCTTAACCCGAACGAGACGCACAGCCTCGCCATGCCGGAGCAGTTCGATATCGTGATCGAAGATGGGGCATGCCGCCTGATCCATCGCAAGAGCGGTGAAACCTATCCGTTGAAAGGCGCGACCTGCCGTCCCGCTTAAGCGGATGCCGCTTTAACCGGCGCGCAGGTTGCCGCTGGCCAGCACCTGTCCGGCCCGCAGCAATTCAAGCGCGCGTTCCAGTTGGTAATCATCGCCCTCATAATCGACCGGCGGCTGATCGTCTGGGATGTGCGGCTTCACCCGGTCGAGACCATCCTCATTGCCGAGCGAATTGGGCAGATCAACCTCTGTGTAGCGTTGCACCCTGGCCATTTCTTCTTCGCTCATGCGCCTGTTAGCGACCTCCAGATCCGGAGAGATGCCGGTGGCCTGAATGGAGCTGCCGGAAGGGGTGTAGTAGCGCGCCGTGGTCAGCCGGATCGCGCCGCGCTCACCGCCAAGCGGGATCACGGTCTGAACCGAACCTTTGCCGAAACTGGTCATCCCCAGCACCGTCGCCCGATCACGATCCTGCAAGGCGCCCGCGACAATCTCCGAGGCAGAAGCTGAGCCCTGATTGATCAGCACCACGATCGGCACATTCTTGAACTCTTCACCCCCGCGCGCATTGTAGCGGGCAATATCGCCAGACCGGCGTCCAACGGTTGAGACCACCTCGCCGCCGGACAGGAACAGGTCGCTGACCGAGATCGCCTGATCGAGCAGGCCGCCGCCATTGTTGCGCAAGTCGAGAATAAGCCCGGCCGGGCGGCGTCCAAGCTCATCCTTGGCTTCGGCGATCGCATTCTCAAGCAATTCGGTCGTGCGCTCATTAAAGGTCGAGATGCGGAAATACGCGATGTCGCCGTCTTCAGCGCGCCAGGTCACGGACTTGGGCTGGATCACTTCGCGCACCAGCGTCACATCAAACGGGTCTTCGCCCGCGCGGAGGACGGTAACGGTCAGTTCGGTGCCCGGTTCGCCGCGCATATCGCGCACCGCATCATCCAGGTTCAGGCCAATAATCGGACGCCCATTGATGGAGGTGAACAAGTCGCCGGGTTGTAGACCGGCCCGGCTGGCCGGCGTGTCATCCATCGGCGTCACGACTTTGACGAAGCCGTCTTCCATCGTCACTTCGATGCCAAGCCCACCATACTCGCCGGACGTGGTCACCTGCATGGCCTCAAAATCAGAGGCGGAGAGAAAACTGGAATGCGGATCGAGCGAGTTGAGCATGCCGTCAATCGCGGCCTCAATCGCTTCGACTTCATTGATATCCTCAACATAGTCGGCCTTCGCCCGTGCCAGGACTTCAGTGAACAGATCCAACTGCTGATAGGTCGCCATACGGCTTGCGTCGCGTTTGGCATCGGGCCAGGCGACGGCGGAGACCCCGACACCTACAGCTCCGATCACAATGCCCAGCGCGGCTCCTGTCAGCATGGCTCTCATTCGTGCGTTCTCCTATCTTGCGGCGCTAACCGCGTGTCATCCAGTTGGCCGGGTTCATCGGTTTACCCTGTTTCCTGACCTCCATATAGAGTTCAGGTTCAGGCATGACACGTTGGGTCATGCGGGCAACCGGCTCACCGCGTTTCACAGTCTGTCCAACTTCTACATAAGTATCAGACATGCCACTTAGAAGGACATGGTAGTCATCAGACGTCGAAAGAATCAAGAGCTGGCCATAGGTGCGGAACGGGCCTGAAAACTCAACCTTCCCGTCCACCGGGGCCGTGACCTGCGCCTCAGCGCGCGTCGCAAAGGCCAGACCTTCAGATTTGCTGCCGCCGGGCATGGTATCGCCCCACTTGCGCACGAGGCGTCCTGCGGCTGGCTGTAACAGTCCGCCGATCAAGGCCCGCCCGGGCGTTGTAGCCTGACGCGGCACGGGCGTGCGCGGCGCATCCGAGCGTATTCCAGCATTCGGGGAGGCCGCTGCAAATTGCAGGTTCGGCTTGATCGCTGGGGCGGCCGGTGCATTCGCCTCCAGCGCCGCGAGCAGCCCGCGAATCGTGTCGGCTTCCCGGCCCAGCAGGGTCACCCGGTCTCGCAGCACGGACAGATCGCCGTTCACATCTTCAAAGGCGGCCCGCTTGGTCGCGGTCATTTGCAGAATTTCCGCTTTCTTCAGGCTGAGCGCGGCTTCAGCGGCCTCCAGTCGTGCCACTTCGCGCAGAACCTGCTGCTCCAGCTTGCGAAGATCGGTGATCTCTTCAGCGAGTGCGTGGGTCTGATCCTTTACCTGTGGGGTGGTGTAGCCCATCAGGATGGCCGCACGGATCGCGGCATTCGCATCGCCTGGATTGGTCACAAGCGCCGGAGGGCGGTGACGTCCGGAAACCGCCAGTGATGCCATCAGGGAATCCAGTGCGGTCTCATTCTCGACGAGATCCCGCTTGGCCGAGGATTGCCGCGCCCGCAGGGAAACCAGTTTCAGCTCGGATGCCGTGGCTTGTTCCTCACGCCGCTGGCTCTCCATCGCCGCGGCAATCAGCTTGCGTTCCAGGCCTTCAAGATCAGAGGCCGTTTCCCCGCTCGCGGTCTCAAGCGCCTGCAGGGCTTCCAACGCTGCATCGCGTTCGGCTTCTAGTTTTTCAAGGTCATCGCGCGACACATCCCCGTTCGCAGCAAAGGCCGGCATGGCCAGGGCCATCACCAAAGCCAGCGATGCGGTCCGAAAGAGAGAGGAGCCTTGTACGCGCATGATTCCCTTTATGCCATGCAGGGCGTGATCAGGACATTAACAGTCGCGTGAAGGTTTCACGCGTCTCAACCGTGACAGGATTCGCATCAGGTGTGGCTTTTGACGACGCAGCGCCGCTCACATCACACCGGCTTTCAGCAGGTCATGCATGTGCAGAGCGCCAACAGGTGTCTGCCCCTCGACCACGATCAGCTGCGTGATCCGGCGCTCATTCATCAGGGCCAGCGCTTCGCTTGCCAGTGTGCCAGGCTCGACGGTGATCGGATCACGAGTCATCGCGGTATCCACGATTTCGGCAATTTCGCCGCGCGCCATCAATCGGCGGATGTCGCCATCGGTGACCATGCCAGCGACAGTTTGATCGTTCGCGCTGACCACCACAATGAAGCCAAGGCCGCCATTTGACATCGCCGACAAGGCATCGCCCATACGCGTGCCGACTGTGACGCGCGGCAGCTTTGTGCCGACGCTCATCAGATCTCCGACCGTGCGCAGCATCGCACCGAGCTTGCCGCCCGGATGAAAGATCTTGAAATCCTCGGCGGTAAACCCGCGCTGCTCCAGCACCGCCACAGCCAGCGCATCGCCGAGCGCCATGGACAGCGTCGTGCTGGTCGTCGGTGCGCGGGTCTCGCCGCAAGCCTCCGGTGCGTCTGGAATGGTGAGGCAGATATCTGCGGCCGATCCCAGGGTCGAGCCTTCTACGGCCGTCATCGCGATCAGCGGGATCGCAAACCGGCGCGTATACTCGATCAGGTCCGACAGCTCTTTGGTTTCGCCGGAACGCGACAAGGCAATGACCACATCTGCGCTGGCAATCATGCCGAGGTCGCCATGGCTCGCTTCGGTCGGGTGAATATAGAGGCTTGGCGTACCGGTTGAGGCCATGGTCGCGGCAATCTTGCGCGCCACGTGGCCGCTTTTGCCGACACCGGCCAGCACGATCCGTCCGGACGCGCGGCTGCAAGCTTCAACCGCGGCGATGAACGCCTCGCCCAACGAGGCCTCCAGTTGCGACAGCGCATCGCGTTCGATTTCGATGACACGACGCCCGGCGTCGAGCACAGCTTCTTTGTCGGTCATGAGCCGGTCACGCCCCATTTGCCTTGTTTCCGGAACTCGATCCTCTGAATATCCACAGACCGGGCCTTGCCATCAATGACCGGGCGGATCGCGAAATAGTCAAACGCGACAGAATCTGCGAGCAGCTTTTCCGGCACGTTGTAATCAAACCGATACGTCTCCCAGCCGGGTTTCAGATTGAACCGGATCCAACCTGTCTCGCCCGCTTTGCCGGTCGAGTAATTCACTTCAAACGCTTCTGCGCCACTTGCGCCAGAGGGGCGGGCGGTGATCAGCAGTCTCAGTTTTTGTCCCGCATACTGATATTCAAGATCGGCTGCGAGTTTGAAATGAGAGTTGAATTCCGGGTCGTCGCGGTGATCTTCTGCGATCGCCTCAAGCGTCAGATACGCTTCATCAACCGGTCCGCCGACACGGTTCAATTCAACGGAGGGGCCGGCTTCCATCCGGCACAGATCCCGGCCTTCAACAATCGCATAGGAATAGTCTGCTGGACCCGCGCCGCCGCTGACCGGTCCGCAAAGCCGTCTTTCATCGTCGGACACCATCGCCCCGGTCACCATCAGGATGGCGACGAGTAGAACGATTGGAAAGAACACGATGTCCTTCAAGGTCCGGGGCTCCTGCGACGCCAAGGGCGGGTTAAGTGGCTGGAAAACATGCTTTGCCTCTGATAGCAACGCGGCGATTGCAAGGCGACCGCCGTTTACATGGGGGTGCCATAATACTTTGTCACGGATTTGACCGATGCCCACATTAGTTCTGACACGCCATGGCCAAAGCCAATGGAACCTCGAAAATCGCTTCACCGGTTGGTGGGATGCTGACCTGACCGCAAAAGGCGAGGCGGAAGCCAAACAAGGCGGCGAGCTTCTGGTCGCGGCGGGCATTGCGCCAACCCGCGCTTTTACAAGTTACCAGACCCGCGCCATCCGCACCCTCTGGATCAGCCTGCTCGCGATGGATCGCGCCTGGCTGCCGGTTGAGAAACACTGGCGTCTCAACGAGCGTCACTATGGCGGTCTGACTGGTCTCGACAAAGCCCAAACCGCTGAAAAGCACGGTAAGGATCAGGTCCATATCTGGCGCCGGTCCTATGACGTTCCGCCGCCGCCTCTGGACGCTGGCTCTGAGTTCGACCTCTCCCAGGATCCGCGCTATGCCGGTGTACCGGTGCCGTCTTCGGAAAGCCTGAAACTGACGCTTGAACGCGTCCTGCCTTATTGGGAGAGCGATATCGCCCCGGTCCTGAAAGCCGGTGAAGACACGATCATCTCCGCCCATGGCAATTCGCTGCGCGCCCTGGTCAAGCATCTGTTCAACGTGCCGGACGCGACCATTACCGGTGTTGAAATCCCGACTGGTAATCCACTGGTGATTGAGCTGAACGATGCGCTTGTCCCTATCTCAGCCCGTTATCTGGACGAGAGCCGCGCGCGGGATCTGCCAGATCTGCCGTGAGCGAGCACCGCTACATCCTGCGGGCGGCGGCTCCTGATGCCATTGGCATTATCGCTGACGTCATGGGGCACCTCGCGAGCCATCGCCTCAGCGTGACGGAGAACCATGATTTCGGCGACCCGCAATCCAATCGCTTTTTCATCTGGGCCAAGTTTGAGGCCGAACCCGGCTTTCAGCCAACTGCCTTTGAGGACGGGTTTTCAGCGCTGGCTGAGCGCCGGTCCATGGACTGGTCGCTGCGCCGCGAGACCGAGAAGCCGCGCGCTCTCGTGCTCGCTTCCAAAGGCGATCATTGCCTGAATGATCTCCTCTACCGCCATCGCCGCAATCGTCTCGGCGCAGAAATCACCGCGATCGTCTCCAACCATATGGACGCGCAGTGGCACGCAGACCGCCACGACGTGCCCTTCTTTCATGTCCCGGTCACCGCCGCTACAAAACCGCAGGCCGAAGACCGATTGCGCGCGCTGATCAGTGAGACCCAATCCGATTTCGTCGTCCTCGCCCGCTATATGCAGGTCCTGACCGATCAGCTCAGCACGGAATTGACCGGACGCTGTATCAATATTCACCATTCCGCCCTGCCGAGCTTTAAGGGTGCACGGCCTTACCATCAGGCCCATGAGCGCGGCGTGAAACTGATCGGCGCCACCGCCCATTACGTCACGGCCGATCTCGACGAAGGCCCGATTATCGCGCAGGATGTTGCTCCGGTTGACCATCGCCTTTCGGCAGAGCGCATGGTTGAACTTGGCCGCGATATTGAAGCGCGCGTCCTCGCCCGTGCCGTTACGGCGCACGCGGAAGGCCGTGTCTTCCTGAACGGCAAACGCACAATTGTGTTTGAGTAGAGCCAATGCCCCGTCACACCCACCATATGCAGCGCGCTCTTGAACTCGCTCGGTATCAGGCCGGACGCACCGGCCGAAATCCGAGTGTCGGCTGCGTCATCGTGGACCGCGACGGCCGGGTCCTCTCTGAGGCCGCAACCGGCGATGGCGGCACGCTCCATGCCGAACAAACCGCGCTGCAGCGTCTACCACTCGGCGCCGCTGCGGGCGGGACGGCCTATGTCACGCTCGAACCCTGCCGTGAGCGCTCCGCCGGGGGCGCGTCCTGTTCAGAACAACTCGTCTCTGCGGGCGTTGCCGCGGTTTATCTCTCAACGCTCGACCCGCATCCCAACGGGGCGGGCGGCGCAGCCCGCCTGCGCGCAGCCGGTATTCGTGTGGAAACGGGCCTGCTGCAAGACGAAGCAGACGCGTTTTACGCTGATTTCTTTGCGCAAATTACATAAATCTCAGTCTTATTTTGATCCGGTTTAATCGCTTGACCGTAAGTCACTATGGAAACCAGGATCGTTTGGTCCTATGTTTCTGTCATCGCCCTGAGGGTACAAACCCCGGGCGGGCGTTAAGTCCAGGTTGGCAGGGTCCTTGAATGGTCATCATTGCTGGCACGGCTCGACCTCCGTCCCTCAGAATTAAGGATTACCGATTATGGCCATGGATGCCATCACCCCTAAAGATCAGATTACTGGTGCCGACGAGATTGAGCGCCCGAGCATGGAAGAGGCCATGGACGCGGTGCGCACACTGTTGTCCTGGGCCGGTGACGACCCACGCCGCGAAGGCCTGATCGACACCCCAAAACGTGTCGTCAAAGCCTATAAGGAATTCTTCGCCGGCTATGAAATGGACCCGGTGGCAGAGCTCGCACGCACCTTTGAAGACGTCCAGGGCTATGACGATATCGTTATGCTGAAAGACATCGATGTGGAGAGCCATTGTGAGCACCACATGGTGCCCATTCTCGGCAAAGCGCATGTGGCCTATATGCCGACCCAGCGCGTGGTCGGGATTTCAAAGATTGCCCGCGTCGTCGAGATTTTCGGCAAGCGCCTGCAGACCCAGGAAACCATGACGGCGCAAGTCGCTGATTGTATCACTGATGCGCTGCAGCCCGCGGGTGTCGCGGTTCTGATCGACGCCAAGCACCAGTGCATGACCACACGCGGCGTCCACCACAAAAACGTCGCGACGATCACGACCCAGTTCACCGGCGTGTTCAAAACCGACAAGGACCTGCGCAACCGCTTCCTCCGCTTCGCCGGACAATAACGCGCAGCCTGACCCAAATCCCAAACGCCTCGGCCCTCCAGCCGGGGCGTTTTTTGTTGTCTAGTGGGTGTGATGGGTGAAACCCCTCGCGACGGAGGTTCCCATGCCAGAGCGCTTGTGGACGCACACCCCTGACGGGGGCCATGACATTACAGTTGGTCTTCAACCAGAGCCCAAGTCTCGCCGGAGCAGGGACACTCAACAGGTCTTCCTGAGCAGAGAGAGACATTGGACCAGCGGCTGAGTTGGGTCGGGTTTAACCCTCTGAAGCGAACCAGTTTCAGAACCCCAGAAATCCTCTCTTACTTTGGCGGAGTTACAAAGCGCCCCATGAACAGGATGAGGCCGGTAGTGTTGTCTTTGATGACGAAAAAGAACGGGTGATCCGCATAGAATTCTTTCGGTTCGACGATTGGTCGGCGTCCCCCCGAAACAGCGACCATTACCACCGCTGTGGCGGCAGCCGCCTCAGTTCCCTCTTCATCAATCTCCAAAAATGTTTGATGAACGACATCGTCGATTTTGAGCTTCAAAGGGAGCATGCTGAAACACGGTTCGTTCGGGTTTTTGCTTGGATCTGCGATCCCGGAGAATTCGGCCTTTCCCGTGAAGGAGTTCACCATACCCAAGGATTTAAGAGCTTCTTTAAGCTGCAATCGCTGCTTCATTTCAATCTTGGGCAGTTTCACTTTAACGCGCTCCGGCTCCGACGCGGCCAGCATGTTGATCCATTGATCGACGCGCGAAACCGTCATTTTCTCTTCGAATTTAGACAGTCCATCTTCAGCATCCGGAAGAAAGACAACCATTGATAGGTCATCATTCAGGTATGGCAGTTCGAGCGCTTTGAAGCCTGGGCGTTTGAGGTACTTGAAATGGGCGGTTTGATTCATCATGCGAAGGTCGGTTTTTTCGCCAACCCAAGACGTGAATTCCTCATTGCCCGTCATACCACCTTTGAAAGGCTGCGCCCATTTCGCATCCAAATAGATTGTATTCACGAGCACCATACGCGTGCACTCATGGACGTTTGAGGGGCTCAATAGATCGAGGATGCGATCCTCAGTTTTTTCCGCAACCCAGTCATTGATGGCTTCTCTCGCGCTCTCGAACTGAGTTCGAAAGTCCAGCTTCTTTTGCGGAGCTTTATAGGTCTCTTTAACGAGCGCAGCAAAATCCGGTTCCACGACGACTCGCTTATCAACAAAGATCCGATTGTTGATACGAAGCCTGTTAGCACCATCACTCTGCTGCACACCGCTTAGCACCTCGCCCATCGTGGTATGAAACTCGTCTTCAGGCAGAGCGAAGTGCAACGTTTCGGCCATCTCAGTGGCGGTCTCATCTCGAGCACCAGCATAGGTCATCGCCAAGGCTGTCGAGATGCTGGCAGGCGAAACGAAAATATTGTCAGTCTCAGGGGTATCAGAGGTTTGCCTGTAGAGATCTAATCCTAGGGCTAGATTTCCATCGACGACGCTTTTGGTCTGCAATGTCGTTTCGTAGGGTGACGGGGCCGAGACACAACCCGCCGCGCTCAGTGCAATTAGTGCTGCAATGGAGTGCGTGCTTTTCATTTGAGGTCACCAAACTATTCGACCCAAAAGTAAGCGAACGGCAGCTAAAGATTGATGAACCTGATAGGAAAATTTGCACCTCGCTCAAACCGAGGGGAGACGTCATGAACGTCTATTTTAAGACGCTTTGTGCCGCTTGATTAGCTTCGCTTTCTCGTTGGATATACCGCCATCAATCCTCCCCCTGAAATTCTCGCGTACACTCCCTCCCCATGGACATCCGCTTCACCCTTGCCGCTGTGGCTCATCTCCCGGTCTATCTTTGGCCCTGGGTCTGGTGGCAGCTGTTTGCGGTCAAGCGCTGGTGCCGGATCAACAATCGTAAGGTCCTCTGGCAGGCGGATGAGCACGGTAAAGTCTGGGTGACCTATGTGTCTGACGATGAGAAAGACCTCACCGCCTGGTGCCACCAACAGGCCAAGCTCTATCGCCCACACTGGTACGCCTTGTACAACGAGTCCGGCGAAATGCATCTCAGCGCCATCCACTTCTGGATGGGCCGGATCATGGAATGCGGCGAGCGGTTCATGCGCCGCGCGGTGTCTCAGGCGGCGCGGATGACGCCCGCCATCGAGGATTCAAGCTAAAGCCCCCTCCGCCCTTCGGGCACCTCCCCCGCTCGCGGGGGAGGATCGCCTGAGGCGCTTCCGATTCTATCCTCCCCCGTTTACGGGGGAGGTGGGCGCGAAGCGCTCGGAGGGGGCGGGTCTCCTAACCGCGCAACCCTCTTCTACCAAAATCAGTTTCCCCCCACCGCCGCATCCGCGGCCGCCCGTGCTGGCTTCAGCCTAATTTGAGGCGCTTGACCAATTCCCCATTGCCTTCACAATCAACACTACGGGGAGGTCAAAATGGACATTCAAACATCAAAACCAACCATCTTTCTGGCCACGAAAAATGCCGAGGCGGCGCGGGCCTTCTATGAAGGCGTCCTGGGATTGACGCTCGAAGCGGATGATCCGTTTGCCCTGGTCTATCAGCTGTCCGGGGCGGAGTTGCGCCTCTCGAAAGTCCCTGATTTTACCCCGCTCCCTTTTACTGTGCTCGACTGGCAGGTTGCTGATATCATGGCCGCCCATGCCGATTTGTCGGCCAACGGCGTCGACTTTCTGGTCTTTGACGGCATGGGTCAGGATGACCATCAGGTCTGGACCAGCCCGGATGGCGGCGCAAAAATCCTCTGGTTCAAAGACCCGGACGGGAATGTTCTGTCGGTCTCTCAGCGTTTGAAGTAGCTGAGTCTTGAGGCGCGGCGGTTTTGCTCAAGACCCAACCTGGATTTTCTTGACTCGCGGCCTGTTCGTTCTTATTGATAATCAATAAGGAGACTAAAATGATGCGGGCTGAAATTGTTCGACTGGGATTGCACAAGGTCGATTTGAAGATCGTGTCCGATGATGAAATGCAGGTGCTGCAATGGCGGCGAAAACTGTTTCGTGATGAGGTTTTGCTGAACGGTAAGCTGCAGGCTTATTCGGCTGGATTGTGGGGGCGGGAACAGGTCTATGGTCTCGTCTTTGGCCGCGACCTTGAAGGCCAGGGCGGCGAGAAAGTCATGTTCATGATCGATCCGTCCAGTAATGACTGGAACTGGAGCCAGGATCAGGTGCGCGGGGTTCGGCTTGAGGCCAAAGACGGACCGATTGTCGCTTATGGAAGCCTGGATCCAAAGTCGCTGGAAAAGCCTGCGACCTTCTCCGACTGGATGAAGAAGACGATGGGCATGGAGTGGTAGGCTCCAAATGTGAAACCGGATCAGTTTTCACTGACCCGGTTCCATTTCTCTGCACGCCAGGGTGGGGGTTAGCGCGCAGAAACCAGCGGGCCTTTCAGCACCAGCGTATTGGTGCGCGCGGTGACCACGATATCCAGCGCGGCTGTGTCAGCATCGCCGAGACGCATCGCGCGAAGGCGGGGAACGCCGCCTCTCGCCAGCAACTCGCCTGACACCTGATCTGTCAGACCCCAGCCAATCGCTTCGTGACGCGGATCGGCCAGCGTCGCGCGGATCGGGGCAGTTCTTGCGAGGGTCAAGGGCAGGGCATTGTTCAACTCGCCTTCGACGGTCGCAAACACCTGGACAGTGTAAGTGCGTCCTTCAGCCTGTACCACAGCAAGGCCGACATCGCTGAAGCCGTCATGAACCAGGTTCAGTCCGTTCTGCTGATCCTGCAGCATGGAGACATAGATCGCGTTGGCATCAGAACCCGCCTCTGTAATCAGAACGTTCGCGCCCGTGTCGCCAAATAGGACTGTGCGATCGAAGGCCCGCATCCTGTATAAGTGATCGCGGCCTTCCTTGTCCTGATGGCTGGCATAATCTCTGGCTGCCATATCCAGTGCATGCGCGGCGGCCGCCAGATCGAGACTGGCGCGACGTTGCAGAGGCATCAGCCCAACCCCGATGCGATCGGTGTTCATCAGTTCGATGATCTGGTCGCTGAGGTCGGCATTCAGGGTATCAGAGGATTCAATACAGGCAGAGGCCTCAGCCACATAAGCCGAAAGCGGCTGGTCATAACCATTGCTGGCCTGACACGCGCTCTCAGACATGGCCGCTGGAGCGAAGGCGAGTCCACCGGCGGCCGCAAAAGCCAGCAGCGAGATGGATTTCAGTGTGTCATATTTCTGTAACATAACTGACACATACCTATTGTGACAGGTATGTGTCAATCCAAAAAGTCCGTTGCCGGATCATTAATAATCCGAAACCGGACATAAAAGCAAGAAAGCCGCCCGGATGAGGGGCGGCTTTCGATCGGGTTTTCACTGTTCGGGTGGCAGCCTATTCTGCTTCGGCCACCACTTCCTTACCGGTTTCCTGATCGATATTCTTCATCGACAGGCGAACTTTGCCGCGATCGTCAAAGCCCATCAGCTTGACATAAACGCTTTGGCCTTCGGACACGACATCCTTAGGGTGTCCGATCCGCTCATTCGCCATCTGGCTGACATGAACCAGGCCGTCTTTCGGGCCGAAGAAGTTCACGAACGCGCCGAAATCCTTGATGGAGACAACTTTGCCTTCGTAAATCTCACCGACTTCCGGTTCAGCGACGATTTCCTTGATCATCTTAAGCGCGGTTTCGATGGACGGGCGGTCTATGGCAGAGACCTGCACCGTGCCATCATCATCGATGTTCACCTTGGCACCAGACTCCTCGACAATGCCGCGGATCACTTTACCGCCGGAGCCGATCACGTCGCGGATCTTGTCAGACGGTACTTTGATGATTTCCATTTGCGGTGCGTTGTCGGCAAGTTCGGTACGCACTTCATCCAGGCCTTTCGCCATTTCACCCAGAATGTGCGCGCGGCCGCCTTTGGCCTGCTCAAGCGCCGTTTCCATGATCTCTTTGGTGATCCCGGCAATCTTGATGTCCATCTGCAGGGAAGTCAGGCCCTTCTCGGTCCCAGCCACTTTAAAGTCCATATCGCCGAGATGGTCTTCATCCCCCAGGATATCAGACAAGACCGCAATCCCGTCATCATCCTTGATCAGGCCCATCGCGATACCCGATACCGGACGCTTCAGGGGCACACCAGCGTCCATCATGGCAAGCGAACAGCCGCAGACGGTCGCCATGGACGACGAGCCGTTCGACTCGGTAATCTCTGACACCATGCGAATCGTGTAAGGGAAGTCTTCATGCTCTGGTAGAACTGCGCGAAGGGCGCGCCAGGCCAGTTTCCCGTGACCGGTTTCACGTCGGCTGGTGCCACCCATTCTGCCTGTTTCACCAACAGAGTAGGGCGGGAAGTTATAGTGAAGCATGAACTTCTCTTTGCGCGTACCGTCCAGGCCATCGATGAATTGCTCATCATCGCTGGTGCCGAGCGTGGCCACACAGATCGCCTGCGTCTCACCGCGGGTGAATAGGGCAGAGCCATGCGTGCGCGGCAGGAAACCGGCTTCGGCGAGGATCGGACGGACCTGATCGAGTGAGCGACCATCGATCCGCTTGCCGGTCTTGATGATATCGCCGCGAACGACTTTCGCTTCAGCCTTTTTGAAGGCGGAACCAAACACGTTGGGCTCCATGCCGTCCGGCTTCTCTTCCGTGGCAACCAGCGCTTCAGCCGCTTTCTCGCGGGCTTCCCCAACCGCGGCCTGACGCTCCAGCTTCTCGGTGATCGAGTAGGCTTTCGAGAGGTCTGCACCAACCAGGTTCTGGATGGCGGCGAGTTCCTCAGACAAATCTTCGGCTTCAAACTCGAACGGTTCTTTGGCCGCAGCTTCGGCGAGTTTGATGATCGCATCGATCACCGGCTGCATGGCGTCATGACCGGCCATAACCGCGCCAAGCATGACGTCTTCCGGCAGTTCATTGGCTTCCGACTCAACCATCATCACCGCGTCAGATGTCCCCGCAACCACCAGATCGAGATCTGACTCTTCGAGCTCATCCACGGTTGGGTTGATGATGTAAGCGCCGTCCTTATAGCCGACGCGCGCAGCGCCGATCGGGCCCATGAAGGGGGCACCGGACAGCACCAGCGCGGCAGAGGCGCCGATCATGCCGATAATATCCGGATCGTTTTCGAGATCATAAGAGACCGCGGTGAGAACCACCTGAACTTCATTCTTGAAGCCATCGACAAAGAGCGGGCGGATCGGACGGTCGATCAGACGAGACGTCAGTGTCTCTTTTTCTGTCGGGCGCCCTTCGCGCTTGAAGAAGCCACCGGGAATGCGGCCGGAGGCATAGTATTTTTCCATATAGTTGACCGTCAGCGGGAAGAAGTCCTGTCCCGGCTTCGCAGATTTCGCGAAGGTTGCGGTCGCCAGGACCGTGCTTTCACCATAGGTGATCATCACGGAACCATCAGCTTGACGTGCCACCTGGCCCGTCTCGATTTTCAGTGTCCGGCCGGCCCATTCCAGCGAGACTGATTGTTTATCAAACATACGTTTTGCTTTCTTACATACGAAAAACCCGCTCGCCCCTATGGCCAGCGGGTTGTTTTGAGCCTAGCGGCGGATGCCGAGCTCCTTGATGAGGGCGGTGTAGCGCGCCTCTTCTTTCCTCTTCACATAATCGAGGAGTTTACGACGCGTGGCGACCATGGTCAGGAGCCCGCGGCGTGAGTGATTGTCTTTCTTATTGGTCTGGAAGTGTTCGGTCAGATTGTTGATCCGCTCTGTCAGGATCGCAACCTGGACTTCCGGGGAGCCCGTATCGCCTTCGGTGCGGGCAAATTTCTTGATCAGTTCAGCTTTACGCTGTGCAGTGATCGACATCGGCATACTCTTTCTGTTTCGCCATGTGGCGGTTGATGTGTCGGCCCGATGGCCAGTGTTTGGGGAGGGCGCCGTACCATTCAGCTGTGGCCAGGATGTCGTCCAGCCGAGCTAGAAAGCGCGAAAGCTCACCTCAATCGCGCGCGTATCGCACTTTTGCGTAGGTTTGGGAAGGGGGCTGTGCAGGCTCCCAGTTTGCCGGTTCAGCTGCGCTCTGCGAGCTTGGCCTTTAGCAGTGCATTCTCCTGTCGCAGCCCTTCAAGCTCATCGGCCATGGGGGACAGACTGGCGGCCAGTTCCTCGGTTGTGAAGCGCTGCGTGATGAATTGCGGGCAGTTCCAGTCAAAGGCTTCCAGAGAGATTGTAAACAGACGCTCCACCTTGCCTTCTCCCGCAATGGCCAACTGCCCTGCCAGGGCCGGGTTTTGATCGGCCTCCACAACGCGCGCATGACCGAGCAGTTTCAAGCGGCGGCGATTGACATAGTCCATCAGGAAGAGCGACACGCGATCATCTGTCTTGAAATTGCCAACGGACACATACTGGCGATTGCCGCGATAATCGGCAAAACCGATTTCGGTCGGGCTCAGCACTTTCAGGAACCCGGTCGGGCCGCCGCGATGCTGAACATAGGGCCAGCCTGTCTCTGAAACACTCGCCATATAGAAACTGTTGCGCGCCTGAATAAAGGCGATCTCGGGCTCCGAAAGACCATCCGGGGCAGGGCGGGCTTCCATGCCGGAATAGACTTCGCGCGAACCACGTCGCTCTTGCTCGGCCTTTACGCTGTTGGTGAAGGCGATCGAGCCATATTGTTTCATCGTAATCTCCTATGGTGCTGCGCGCTAAGTAGGGGTTGAGCCCCGCCATCAAACCCTATGATCGTGGACCAGCGATCACGTCCTGGTGATGTGTATTGTCTGTCTCGAGTTGAAGGGGGCTCCCCAAATTGCCGCATTCCGGCCATAAGTGTAAGGCTTAGTCAACGCGCTCGGATCGGATGGTGGGCCTATGGCATTGTGCATCACGAACAGTCTTCGTTTTCTATGTCTCCTTGTGATTGTGGTGATGGCCATGGTGACCGCCAGCGCCAGCGAGGAGCGCCGCATCGCACTCGTCATCGGTAATGGCGCTTATCAGAATGTGCCCGCACTGCCCAATCCTGGGAATGACGCGGCTGATCTCGCCGAAGCGCTGACGCTGGCGGGGTTTGAGGTGATCGAAGGCCGCGATCAGACTCATCAGGAGATGATGCAGACCATCCGGGAATTTGTCGAATTGCTGGACGGAGCTTCCACGGGGTTCTTTTTCTATGCCGGGCATGGCCTGCAGGTGGACGGGCGCAACTATATGCTGCCGGTCGATACCGTTCTGCGTAACGAACAGGCACTGCAATTCGAAGCCGTCGACATGAACCTGGTTCTGGCCCAGATGGAGCGCGAGCCGAGGGTCAATGTCATCGTGCTTGATGCCTGCCGCGACAATCCGTTTGCGGCGTCTTTGCAGCGGTCGCTCTCAGGCGGCGGTTTGGCCCCGATGGAGACTGAGGCCGTCGGTACGCTGATCGTGTATTCGACCCAGCCTGGGGCCACAGCGGCTGATGGAACCGGGCGCAACAGCCCGTTCACGCATGCCTTCCTGCAGCACGCGAACACGCCGGGCCTTGAACTGCAGCAGATGATGCGCCGGGTGCGCGCCAGCGTGATTGATGAGACAGGCAATGCGCAGGTGCCGTGGGATCACTCGTCGCTGACGGGCGATGTGTTTTTGGTGCCACCGCCGGAAGGGGTCGACAGTGATGCCGCCGCCATCGCACCGCTGGAACTGAGCGATAGCCAGATCCAGCTGCAGCTCTGGAATGACGCGAAGAGCTCTCAGTCAATTGCCGAACTCACCGCCTTTGTTGAACAATACCCCGAAGGCCCATTCAGATCGGCGGCCGAGGCGCGCATTCGCGGTCTGGAGCTGGAGGCGCGCCAGTCCGGCGATACCGTCGCCGATGCGGTCAGTCGACAAGTCGCCTATGGCGTCGCAATCGAAGAGCCGAAGGAGCCCTACGAGTTCTACGCCAATGCGCGCGTCTATGAGCTGCGCGGGGATGCCGCGAATGCGGTGCGCATGTATGAGAAATATCTGACTTTCTCCCCGGACTATGTCGATCCGCACTATCAGTATCAGCGCTATCTGCGCGCCACGGAAGGACGAACGGCCGCGCGGGAAATCTATAATGAGATGAAATTTGACCGACCGGATGACCGCACCCTGCAATATGCGGCGGCGCTGTTGCAGAGCCCCGGTCAACGCAAGGTTCAGCTTGAAGCCTTTTTAGACCATCATCCGGATTTTGCCCCGGCGCTCTACGCTCTAAGTCTTGATTACTCGCAGCGACGACTTGGCGCCCAGACCACCGCGGACAAACGCCGCGAACGCGAATTGCTCGACCGGTTCATCGAACTGCATGAGCGCGGTGAGTATGTGAAATATTTCATCGATAAACCCGCCGCGGAGACGGAGATCGAAGACGCTGAAAACCGCCTCGCGGCGCTGTCCGTGATGTCAGAGGAGGCGATGGAGACCCCGGTTTCGGTCAGCTTTAGCTATACAAATAGTGGGTTCTTAATCACCGCTTCGATCGCCGATCTCAGTTACGGCGAAGTGTCTTACAGGCTGCCAGGGGAAGCATTCACTTCACTGGGGTTTTTCGATTTTCAGGACTATCGCGGGCGTCTCGTTGCAAAGCGCTCTTTCGAACTTCCGATCGAGACAAAAGAGACAGAGATAGAGATCAAGTACCTTGACTCCAATGGCATTGAGCAAGGCCCGTATTCCTTTCCATTCGACCCCGAGCCGGTTCTCTACGAAGCCGCCAAGTCCGGAATCTCAGGCAGCGAGCATCAGTGGATCGTCTATCAATATCAGGAAGCGGACGACGATGATCCCGCATATGTGAGCGTCATTTTTCCTGCGAGCTATTATCCATGCGCCTTGGAGAAGGTGATGTATGCCATTGATAGTGATTTGCCGGATACGGAGCTCTCACTGAGTGTTTGCGAGCCTCTCAAGCCCAACCATGTTGATGCGGAAACAGTTATGGCCAACTGGCTCCAAATCCCACCCGAGACCGGCTATCTCTCCCTGCAGGTCACCTACAAGGATGGCGAAGTGTCTGAGGTCAAACGCTATCCGGTAAAGTGGTGAGGCGCGACTAGCTCAGAGCATCGGTGTCGCGTTCACCGGTGCGGATGCGGATCACCTCATCCAGCGAGTGTACAAACAGTTTGCCGTCGCCGATTTTGCCGGTGCCGGCGATCTTACGGATCGTGTCCGTCACCTGGTTCAGAATGCCTTGCCCGACCGCGATTTCCAGGCGCAGTTTCGGCACTTCGACCGTTTCATACTCAGCGCCGCGATAGATCTCGGTCTGGCCGCGCTGGCGACCAAAGCCTTTGACCTGTGTGACCGTGATGCCTTCGACGCCGAGATCGATCAGCGCTGTGCGGATCTCTTCATATTTGTGCGGCCGAACAACCGCTGTGATCATATGCATGGGGTGTTCCTTGTCATAACGCAGCCCGAGCTGCACCAGGCGTCGAATGGCTTCTGATCGTGACGGTAAATCGCCTTGGCCACGCCGCCATTCATCGACTGTTTTTGAAAAATCCTGTGAGGCCACAAGCTGAATTCGTTGATCGAGTTTATCCATTGATCCGCTATCTCTCCTGCACTCGACCTTTAGAAAACACGGTTTTGCTGAAAATACAAATATCAGCGTGTTGACAAAATTACACACTTTGCGTATATCGCTCCTGTCACAGAACGGATCGCTGCCTGCACAGAAGCGTTCCAACCGCGCGAAAGGAGATCGCCATGACCAAATTGATGTATCGCGGTGTCGCCTATGACACTGAGCAAAAGCCCGCGCCTACACTTGCAGAGCAAATGCGCAAAAAAGATCTGGTCTATCGCGGTATCGCGCATGACGGTGTGCGCCCGGTGGAAACGGCTCCGGCGTTTGAGCACGTCTATCGCGGCGTTCGCTTTATCTGATCAAACCCCTCGGGCGGGACCCGTCCCCAATCGTGTCCCGTTCATCCAAGGCTGCCCTGTCCTGGGCAGCCTTTTTGTTTGAGCAGAACCCTTATCGCGCCCCATCCTCAAAGCTCGCGAGCGCCCATTCAGCGAAGTTTGCCAGATTACCACCGGAGAACAAGAATCCTCCGATTCCCGCGGCATGCGCAGCTTGAATGTCGGTGTCCTTGTCACCGATCAGGAAACTCGATTCGCGTTTTACGGGAAATTCAGCCATGGCTTTCAGGATCATGCCGGGCTTGGGTTTGCGGTCAAAACAGTCCTTGCGATAGCGCGGATCCGTGCCATCGGCGTGGTAGGGGCAGTAATAGATCTTGTCGACGTCCGTTCCGGCTTCCGCCATGGTCGTTTGCAGCGCCGCATGAACCGCGCGCATATCGTCTTCTGTGTAGAGACCAAAGGCGATACCGCTTTGATTGGTGACGATAAAGATGAGCCAGTCCCGGGCACGAAACGCCTTGAGACAGTCCATTGCACCCTCGATCCATTCAAGGTCCTCAACCCTTGAAACATAACCCCGATCGACATTCAGGACACCATCGCGATCAAGGAACAGGGCAGGGCGAAGGTTAGACATGAAAGACCTTTAAACCAGAGTCTCGCTCTGCGCGAGAGGGCTTGCCGCACGGGGCAAGTTCTGAACAAAATACACGTCAGGATCGCAAAGAACGATCCCAATACGCCTTGGGAGGGCAATTTTATGGAACAATTACTACCACTTCTTCTGAATGGTGCCGGGGGTGCCATTATCGGGCCAATTCTATCCAAACTGCTTGGCGGCAAGGGCGCGACAGGTCTGCTGGCCGGGATTGCTGGCGGTCTGGCCGGCGGCTATGGCATGGACGCCGTTGGCCTGCAGCTGTTGAGCGGAACCGGTCTGGTCGGCATGCTGGGTGAACTGCTTCAAGGCGGTGTCGGCGGCGGCATCCTTGGCGGCATTATCGGGCTCGTCAATCGCGCAAAATAGGCGGATCTAGATCAACAATCCAGGAGGCGCGTGTTTGCGCGCCTCTTTTTGCGTCCGACTATTTCGGATGTGCAGCGGGGCTCATCGCTCGGCGATTGACCCCAACCCCGATGGCAAACGGAATGCACGCCGTTGCCGTAATGATGGCCGCCAGCAAGAAGGCCGCGCCGGGGAAGTAGATCGGCGCGTCGGGGGCCGAGAATGTCTGCAGTGTTTGGCTCATCAGGACGGGACTGAAGATCAGAGTCATCGCCATCATACTCGCCTGAGCGCCCTGGAGTTCGCCTTGCGCGTTCGGCGGGGTCAGGGTCGAGGTGATCGTGTTGATCGCTGGCATGGCCACCCCGCCAAGTGCGGAGACGAGAATGACAGCATAGGCTGCCCAGGGCGCACCGGCGATCGAGAACAAGGCGAGCGCCACCGCATTCATGGTCAGCCCGAAGGCTGCGGCGCGCATCGGACCGAACCGCTTGATCAGATACCCGGTCAGGATGGCTTGTGAAATCGCAGATCCGATGCCCACCACGCCGAGCGAGAGCCCGATCTCGAACTCGCTCCAGTCATAGCGGATTTCGCCATGGAAGTTCCAGGTGCTCGGATAGACCGCATGGGCGATCTGGAACAGGCCGATGGCGACAATGAACCAGGCCACCTTCGGCAGTTTGGAAAAGTGGACCAAGGCCCCGAACGGATTGGCGCGGGCAAAGTTGAATACGCGGCGATTCTCGACCGGGAGGCTCTCTGGCAGGACGAACAATCCATAGAGAAAGTTGAGGCCCGCAATACCCGCTGCAGCAAAGAAGGGCAGTCGCGTGTCGATCTCGCCGAGCAGGCCCCCTGCAACCGGCCCCAGAATGAAGCCGATCCCGAAGGCGGCGCCCATCATGCCGAACGCCCGCCCGCGATCTTCCGGCTCGGTGACGTCGGCAATGTAAGCGTTCGCGACGGAATAAGTGGCTGAGAACAGTCCGCCCAGGGCCCGGCCGAAGAACAGGAAAGCCAGCGTTGGTGCCAGCGCCATAATCAGCATATCGATGCCCAACATGCCAATCGAGGCCAGCAAGACCGGGCGGCGGCCATAGCGATCCGAAAGCCCGCCCAGGATCGGCATCGCGAAAAAGTTGGCGATCGCGAAAGTCGCACTCAACCAGCCGCCAATCGCGACCGATTCTTCAGCCGTGCGCCCGGTCAGCTCAAACAGCAAGGCTGGCATCACCGGCATGATCAGTCCAAAGGACAGCATGTTCAGGATAACCGCCACCACGACGAAAAAGAATGCATTCTTGCCGGGTTTCGTCGCAGGCGCGCGTGTTTCACTCATGCGCCTGCTTTGCGGCGATTACTGGCCGAGGTCAAACTTTTCTGTTTCAGGAGGCCGCTCGCGCGTGCGCTTTGCGCGGTCGCATACGGAGCCGAGCCTTAACGCGTCGCAGGTCGCTCGTCAGTTCGCGACAACGCCTGAGAAAGCAAGGCCCAGGTCGCGATAATACGCCACCCGCTGTTCCTGATCGGGGGTCAGCAGCATCAGTCGGGACGCCCCGACCAGCTGGCTGGGGCGCAGACCTTCATGCGCGACAATCATCATGTCATGCCAGATCCGGGATGGCAGGCCACCGCCTGTCACTTCGGTCATCGGCGTATCATCATCATTCCCGGTCCAGACCCCGCCCAGCAGTTCAGCGCTGAAACCCACGAACCAGGCATCTCGAAACGACTGACTGGTGCCGGTTTTGCCCGCGATCGGCCAACGCTCAAGATCGGCGGCTTTGCCCGTACCATCTCGCACAACCGAGGCCAGCATGCCGGCCATCAGATCGGCATTCTCTTTCGGGTAGACCACAGCGGCTTCGTATTCAGGGCGTTCATACAGAATCTCACCGCGCGAGGATTCGATCTTCGCGACCAGATAAGGATCAACCCGCTTGCCACCGGTCATGAACGGTCCATAGGCGCGTGTCAGTTCCCAGAGGCTGACCTCCTGACTGCCGAGTGCAATTGAGGGCAGGGGGCGCAGCGTTGAATTGATCCCGAACCGTTGCGCCAGTTTGATGATGCTGTCTTCACCGGCTTCCTGACCGAGCAGGGCGGCGATTGTGTTCAGGCTGTCGCGCAGGGCTTCATTCACCGTAACCGGGCCGACATAGACGCGGGAAAAGTTCTTCGGCGCCCATTTATCAATAACGACGGGTTCATCAATGCGCACATCATAGGGCGTGATTCCTGCCTCAAGCGCTGCGGCATAGACAAAGGGTTTGAACGCCGACCCAGGCTGGCGTTTGGCCTGTGTCGCCCGATTGTACTGGTTCTCAAGATAATCTCGACCGCCATACAGCGCGACGATCTCGCCGGTTTTTTTCATGATGATCGCGGCAGCCTGTCCGGCATTGGCTTCCTCAGATTCCTCCTGCATGCGTGCTTCGATCACCTCGACAATCTGGTTCTGCACATCGCGATCAACCGTCAATGTGATCACCAGATCGTCGGGAACGACCGGTAAAAGCCGTTCAGCCCGCTCTTTTGCAAGGTCCAGGATATAGCCGAATTGCGGGTCTTTCTCAGACGGTTCGGTCAGGGTGACATCCGAATCCATCGCGATCTGGGCACTTTCAGGCGTGATGAACCCGGCCGCGACCATTTCCGACAGAACGTAAGTCTGGCGGGTCTTGGCATCACCCATATTGCGGTTCAGCGCGAGGCGAGACGGCGCCTGTGGCAGGGTGGCCAGCAAGGAGGCTTCAGCCAGGGTCAGGTCCTGCGGGTCTTTGCCGAAATAGAACCGCGCTGCGGCCCCCAGGCCGTAAAATCCCGAGCCGAAATAGATCTGGTTCAGATACAGCTCGAGGATCTGATCCTTCGAGACACGCTTTTCCAACTGGCGCGCCAGACGGACTTCCTGGACTTTGCGTTTGATCGTCTGTTCCGAAGACAGGATCAGGTTTTTGACCACCTGTTGCGTAATCGTTGATGCGCCCGAGACGGTCCTGCCCGATGTCGCGTTCGACCAGAGCGCACGGATCATGGCCTGCGTGTCGGCGCCATCATGATCGTAGAAGCGTTTGTCTTCTGCCGCGATGAACGCCCGCGGGACGTAGGCTGGCAATTCTTCCAGCGTCACTTTGCGGCCATAGCGCGGGCCGCGGATCGCCAGCGTATTGCCGCTCGCATCGACAAACTCGATTGCGGCCCCGGCGTTCACTTCCCACAGCTCATCTGTTTCCGGCAAAGTCGGCATGCCGCGATACAGGCTCTGCCAATAGAGAAAGGCCGATAGCCCCCCAATCAGCACAAGCCCTGCAGCTGCAATGAGACCGTATTTCAACACTGGCCGCCGTTTCCCCGCTTTGGCTCGGCCACGGGCTTTAGACGGCGCAGACCTTCTGGGCTGCCGTTTCAAACCTGGCTTCTGTTTCTTCACTGCCACGCGAAGGCTCCGTTCAAGATCCGTCGCGAACGTGTAAGTCCGCCAAGATTACGGCGGGGTGAAGGCCGGTCAAATTAACTGTAATTAGTTTCGCATCGGGGCCGGACAGTCCGGACCATCGGGTTTGCGCTGGCCAGCTGGCGCGCGTTCGGCCAGGATCTTGGCCAGTTTCAGGCGTGCGGAGATGTCCTTGCGTTTCAGCGGGCGCATCACACAGGAAATCGGCTCGCCGGTGTCGGCTGCAACAATCACGGCGATTCCCGTGATCCCGCCATACCAGTCCCACAGGTATCCAGCCTTGTTTGCATCGGCGAGACGAATTGCATCTGCGAACGCCGCGGCCTTTCTGAGTTCGTCGGCTTTTCGACCCGCATCGGTCACATCCAGGTTGACCAGTTCGATCGTCCCTTCTGGATATTCTGACATGGCATCATCAATGCGCGGGTTCAGAATCTGGCAATTGGAACACCAATCAGCCGTAAAATTGATGATTCGCAGCACCGGATCCGCCTGAGCGCTTGCTGTGCCGAAGAGCAGGAAGACAAGCCCGATAAAGAAGTGACGCATATCTGGTCTCCAAATGCGTTGGTGCGTCTAGCACACGGTGTCTTGATCGATCACATCACAGAGGCGTTATCCGCTGCGCCCGAATACCCGGTTGAAAATATGGTCCACACGCTGGAAGTGGTAAGCATCATCGAACAAACTTTCGAGTTTCTCGTTTGAGAGTTTCGCCGTAACGTCACTGTCAGCTTTCAGGTGATCCAGAAACGCGCCCTCACCGGCCCATGTCTTCATCGCATTGCGTTGAACCATCCGATAGCTGTCTTCCCGCGAGTTGCCTGATTCGACCAGGGCGAGCAACACGCGCTGCGAATTGTGCAAGCCGCCCATCTTGTCCATTACGGCTTGCATATTCTCGGGATAAACTAGGAGGTTCTCGATGACGCCCGCCAGCCGGTGCAGGGCGAAATCGAGATGGATTGTTGTATCCGGGCCAATCCCGCGCTCGACAGAAGAATGCGAAATATCGCGCTCATGCCACAAGGCAACGTTCTCCATCGCCGGAACCACCGCCATGCGGACCAGGCGTGCCAGGCCGGTCAGGTTTTCTGTGAGAACCGGGTTGCGCTTATGCGGCATCGCGGACGAGCCCTTCTGGCCCTTGGAAAAGAACTCCTCGGCCTCGTAAAGCTCAGTTCGTTGCAGGTGACGGATCTCTGTTGCCAGACGCTCGATCGATGAGGCGATGACCCCTAAAGCGGCGAAGTAGGCGGCATGGCGATCGCGCGGGATCACCTGTGTCGAGACCGGTTCAGGGGAGAGGCCAAGTTTCTCGGCGACATAGTCCTCAATACGCGGGTCAATATTGGCGAAGGTCCCGACCGCGCCGGATATCGCGCACGTGGCGACTTCCTCTCGGGCGGTCTGGAGCCGTTTCCGGGCCCGCTGAAACTCGGCATGAAAGGTGGCGAGTTTCAGTCCGAACGTGGTCGGTTCAGCATGAATGCCGTGACTGCGCCCAATCGTCGGCGTCAGTTTGTGTTCAAAAGCGCGCTTTTTCAGGGCTGCCAGAACCCGGTCCACGCCTTCCATCAGCAGGTCTGTTGCCCGCACCAGTTGCACATTCAGACAGGTGTCGAGCACATCCGAGGAGGTCATGCCCTTATGAAGGAACCGCGCCGGCTGGCCGACATGTTCGGCGACATTGGTCAGAAACGCGATCACATCATGTTTGACCTCGGCTTCGATCTCATCGATCCGCGCCACTTCGAACTGACCCTTCTCCCTGACTATTGCGGAGGTTCCGGCCGGGATCTGACCCAGATTCTCCATTGCTTCAGCGGCCAGGGTCTCAATTTCCAACCAGATGCTATACTTGGTTTCAGGGGTCCAAATCGCCGTCATGGCGGGGCGGGCATAGCGAGGAATCATGATCGGCCTTCAATCTGTTGGCGCGCGTATATCTCCTGAATGTCGTCACCGCAAATCCTCGTTTGGGAGGTGGTGCGTGAGCGATACTCCGTTAACCTCATAGCCGACGGGAAATGTTGACGATTTCACTGGTCGCGTCTGACATACCAGCGTATAGATATTTCGTTATCGAAATGGGCTGTGGGGTCCAGACGGCTGCTTTCGAGGAGTTGAAGGCGGTAAGAGAGTTTGGTTAACTGAACTCAAGCGTGTAGAATCACGCTTACACTAAGGGGAATACAACATGAATAAGTATCTAATCGCGACAGTGTCGGCGACGACGCTTGCTGGCGTGGCTTTCGGTCAGGCGGCAGATATGCCACCAACAGCAAACCCAGGCGAGTGTTTTGCTCGCGTGCTGATCCCGGAAACCACACAAGTTGTGACAGAACAGGTTATCGATCGTGAAGCCTCGTTCGAGATCAACGTCATTCCAGCGGCTTATGAAACTGTGACAGAGCAGCGTCTGGTGAAAGAAGGCACTACCGTCTTCAAAACCATTCCTGCCGTTTACGACACAGTGACAGAAGTCATCGAAGTCGAGCCTGCCCGTGAAGAGAAAATCGTTGTTCCAGCTCAGTACGAAACCTACACGGAACAGGTTCTGATCCGTGAAGCGTACACAACCTGGAAGCCAGGTGCAGGTCTGTTCGGTCGCGGTGACGCGGGCGTCATTCCAGCCAGCGGTGTAGCAGCGAACGGTGATGCTGTGGCAACCGGCGAATTGCTGTGTATGGTGGAAGTACCAGCACAGTATGACACGGTCACACGCACACGCCTTATTTCTCCGGAAAGAACTGATATTCAGATCATTCCAGCGGTAACAAAGACTGTTGAAAAGCAGGTTGTCGTGACACCACCACAAGTGGTCGAAGAAACCATCCCTGCTGAGTATGAGACAGTGACGCTGCAGCAACTGGTCACACCGGCTTATGAAGAGCGCATCGAAATTCCAGCGACTTACAAAACCGTTGAGAAGCGTGTTGTCACCGGCGGTGGCGGCCTCGAATGGCGTGAAGTGCTTTGTGACACGAACACAACTTCTGCGAAAATCAGCGAGATCCAGACCGCTCTGACAGCGGCTGGCTATACTGTACCTGCAGATGGCGAGTTCGGACCAGCAACTTTGAACGCAATGGAATCCTATCAGCGGGCCAATGGCCTGCCAGTCGGCTACCTGACCGTTTCGACAGTTGAAAGCCTCGGTGTTTCACCGTTCTAGGATTTCAACGTTCTAGACTATTTGGTCCCCGCAAGTTCGCTTGCGGGGGCTTTTTTATGTGCGCTCCAGCACCCGCGGCAGCTTGAAGACAACGCTCTCGGTGGCTGTTGTCACCTCTTCAACGGAAATGTCGAAGCGCGCGCGGCAGGCCGCAATCAGGCCCTGAACCAGGTCCTCCGGCGCGCTGGCCCCGGCGGTAAGGCCCAGCGTATTGACGCCGTCAAACCAGGACCAGTCGACATCTTCCGCACTCGCGACGAGTTTGGCTTCGTTCGAGCCCGCCCGTTTGGCAACTTCAACGAGACGTTTTGAGTTCGAGGAGGTTTCTGCCCCGATGACCAGGAACAGCTCGGCGCGCTCGGCCATGACTTTAACGGCTTCCTGGCGATTCGTGGTGGCGTAGCAGATGTCTTCCTTGTGTGGCGCGCTGATGCCAGGAAACCGGGCTTGCAAGGCGGCGACGATTTCTGCGGTATCATCGACGCTCAGCGTGGTCTGGGTGACAAAGGCCAGATTGTCCGGATCTCGCGGTTGAAAGGCCGCCACATCCTCGATGGTTTCGATCAGGGTCATCGCCTCATCCGGCAGCTGCCCCATCGTGCCGATGACTTCAGGGTGGCCCGTGTGACCAATCAGAACAATCTCGCGCCCGGCGCGGTGATGACGCTCGGCTTCGACGTGAACTTTTGACACCAGCGGGCAGGTGGCGTCGACATAGACCATATTCCGCGCCGCTGCTGCCGCCGGTATGGCTTTCGGCACGCCGTGGGCTGAAAACACAACCGGACGATCGTTCGGACAGTCTTCCAGCTCTTCCACAAAAACAGCGCCCATCTGTTCGAGCCGCGACACGACATGCTGATTGTGAACGATTTCATGCCGGACATAGACTGGTGCGCCCCATTTGCCGAGCGCTTCTTCGACAATCTGGATCGCGCGGTCGACGCCGGCGCAGAACCCACGCGGCGCAGCGAGCAGAACAGTCAGGGGGCGGTTCATATTAACGCTTCCTCATGTTATTAACGCTTCCTCATGCTACGTCGCACATAGGCCGTTGCACCGCGTGCTTGTGCCCGGTAACACTCTCGCGAAGAGATGGATAGCCTCGACCTTGAGGCCAAGAGTGACAAGGCATCGCAATGCGTATTTCAGTCCTTTTTGTGGCATTCGGTATGTTGGCCGCCTGTGGTGGCGGCGAAATCGCGGAATCCTTCGATACCCGCCGCAATGTCGGGGCCTGTCCGACCGCAGGGGCCATCTACACCGCCTCGCGCATCGTGGAGCTGGCTGACGAGACCAATAGTTTCAGCAATATCACCTATACGGGTGAAGTCGTCGACGTGCGCATGTACTGCCGCTATGCCGGAGGGGATCCGGTCAGCGCAGAGATCGAAATCGACTTTGCCTTCGGAAAGGGCCCACAGGGCACCGAGCGGACCAAAGACTATACTTATTGGGTCGCAGTTGCCCGGCGCAGCGGAAAGGTCCTGAACAAGGAGTTTTTCACCGTTCGCGCTGACTTCGACGAGGGCGATATCGTTGGGCGGTCCGAACTGATCCAGAACATCCTCATCCCGCGCGTGGATGAAACGATTTCCGCGGCAAACTTTGAGGTTCTGGTCGGGTTCGATCTCACCGAAGAGCAATTGACCTTTAACAAGGAAGGTCACCGCTTCCGCTTGAACGCCGGACAGTAAGACCAGATTTTCGGAGAGACTCTCATGGCGAATCTCGCAGCCCAACTAACGGGCGCGTGCGTGGCAGCGTTTGAAGCTGAAGGTTTGGAAGCGCGTTGGGGCGCAGTCAAACAGTCCGATCGTCCAGAGCTGGCTGATTTTCAGTGCAATGCCTGTATGGGCGCGGCCAAACAGGCCAAGACCAACCCGCGTGAGCTGGCAGCCAGAATCGCGCCGCGTATCGCTGAGCACCCCGCCGTCGCGCGAGTGGATGTCGCCGGGCCCGGCTTTCTCAACATCGTCGTCACTGATGAGGCGCTGTCTGCCCTGGCTGAAGCGGTACGTAGCGATCCACGGGCAGGGGCAGAAAGAGCGTCCGAGACCGAAAAGATCGTGGTCGACTTTGGCGGCCCCAATGTCGCAAAGCCGATGCATGTCGGACATATCCGGTCCGCGGTGATTGGCGACACGATCGTACGTCTGCTGCGCTTTATGGGGGATGATGTGACCGGGGATGCCCACCTTGGTGACTGGGGCCTGCAAATGGGGCTTCTGATCGTGGCGGTAAAGGACGAGCAGCCGAATCTGCCCTATTTCGAGACGGGCAATGACGGTCCCTTTCCGACCGATCCTCCCATCGACATGGAAGATTTGTCCCGGCTCTATCCGATGGCGTCTGCCCGCTCCAAGGAGGATGAGGCCTATATGAGCCGTGCGCAGGCCGCTGTCGCCGAGATGCAGGCTGGGCATCCCGGTTACCGCGCATTGCTGAAACACTTCATCCAGGTCTCGGTCGCGGCCTTGAAGACAGATTACGCGTTTCTGGATGTCAGTTTCGATCTCTGGAAAGGTGAAAGTGACGTCGATGCGCTGATCCCGGACGTGGTCCAGCTGTTCAAGGACAAAGGCCTTGCGGTTGAGGATGACGGCGCGGTGATT
Source organism: Henriciella sp. (assembly GCA_030066975.1). Lineage (GTDB taxonomy): Bacteria > Pseudomonadota > Alphaproteobacteria > Caulobacterales > Hyphomonadaceae > Henriciella. Next base: position 157,092 of record JASJAO010000006.1, read on the forward strand.
GTCGATGTGGCCCGCCAGGACGAAAACGTCCCGATCGAAGGCAAGACCCAGCTCAAGAACCCGATGCCGCCAATCATGCTGGTCAACTCCCGCGGTGGCACAGGCTATCACACGACCGATCTTGCCACGATCAAGGATCGTGTCGACACGATTTCCCCGGACCGGATGCTCTATGTCGTCGATCAGAGACAGGCGCTGCACTTCGAACAGGTCTATCGCGCAGCTGACAAGGCGGGTCTGTTCAGCGCCGACCGGCTCGAGCATCTCGGCTTCGGCACGGTCAACGGCAAGGACGGCAAGCCGTTCAAAACCCGTGCTGGCGGAACTTTGAGGCTCTCCGACCTCAATGCGATGGCGCTGGAAGAGGCGACGAGGAGGATCAGCGAGACCAATCTCTCCGGCGATATTGGTCCGGAAGAGAAAGACGAGATCGGGCGTCTGGTCGCGCGCGCTGCTTTGCGCTTTGCCGACCTTCAGAACCAGCGTACGACGAATTACGTGTTCGATCTGGAGCGCTTTACGAGTTTCGAAGGCAAGACGGGGCCGTATCTGCTGTACGCCGTGGCACGGTTGAAGTCGCTGTTGCGCACGGCCAAGGCGGACGGTCACCATCCGGGAGCGATCCAGATCGAGAGCGCGGCAGAGCGGAAACTGGCCCTGACGCTGGACGGCTTCACATTGGCGCTCAATCTCGCGCGCGACAAACGTATGCCGCACTTCATCTGTGAACACGTCTACACGCTGGCTCAGGCGTTCAGCGCGTTTTATGGCGCACATCCGATTGCCAAAGAGGCTGATCCGGCGCTGCGGGCCTCGCGTCTGGGGCTGTGTGAAGCGGTGCTGGCACAGTTAACGGTCGGACTGAACCTGCTGGGGATTACGGCGCCTGAACGCATGTAATGGGCCCGATTGTTAACGAAAGTCTCCAAATAGTTGCCAGCTTCCTAACAAAGCTTGGGGTTTTCCCAGAAAAAATGAAGATAAAGCGCCATTCTGGTAACTTTAACGCAACAGGGTGCGCCTAGGGTCATCATCAATGATGACACAAGGAGCGCCAATCTGATGCTGAAAAACATGATCAAATCTGCTGCAGAAGCCACCGGCTTGACGCAAGCCAAAGCCAAAGAAGCCATTGGTATCGTGTTAAACACTGCAGAGCGTCAGGGGTCGCCGCTGTCCGAAGCGATTTTCCGCAAGATGCCAGGTGCGCGTACGCTTTCAGCGAAAACCGGCGCAGAGATTGGCGCAGACACCAGTCCGATCGCGCGCTTGATTGAGCAGACCCCGGGCGGCCGTCGCTATATCGGCGAGGGCATGTTCACCAATCTCCACAAGGCCGGTCTTGGGCACGACCAGATCGCCAAACTGCTGCCATCGATCAGCGGCTATATGAACATGACCTACGGCATGGACGCGTTTGGCCATATCGGAGATCTGGTTGTGGCGGACATGGCGGGTGCAGCAGGCAAATCAGCCGTCGCCGCCTAACACCCTGATCGAGTTCTTGTGTTAAAAAGGCCCTTTGCCGCATCGGCATCGGGTCTTTTCTTTTGTAAGGCAGCGATCTAAGGCAGGCGCATGACCGATCTGACTGTTGCGTATTCCAAACTCGTTTTCGACCAGGATGGCGTTTCACATGCCCCGGTTCAGGCAGGTGACACAGTCGGGACGGCAGCGCTGTTGCTGCGTTCCATCGAACATGAAGTCGCTGCGCTCACCGGTGATGCGCCGGCTGAACTTGTCACCGTCTCAACCGATATAACCGGCAAGATCTCGTCCGGTGAGGCGGTGTTCAAGACCCGACTGGATCGCAAGACCCGGACATTGATCTTCATTGGCGGCGAAGCCACGCAAGACGATCGGTCGATCCTGCGCATGACCACAATTTACCGTATCGGCTAGCGACCTGGCCAGCGCTCTGGCGCATTTACATCGGCTTGGTACGCAGCGGCAGCAAGTCGGGGAATTCGGCCTCACGTTTTTCAGCTCTCGCCTCAAAGGCTTCCTGCATGTGCGAGGGAGGGAACATCCCGGAATTCCAGACACCGATATAGTCAAGCGTATCGGCGGTGGAGTGGTCGCGGCCATAATTGATCAGCACTTTGCAGCCCGTGACGGCGAGCGGGCTCTTGGAGGCGATCTCCCTGGCGACGCCCATAACCGCGTCGAGCATCTCTTCCTGGGTCTCGAATACGTCGTTGACGAGGCCGATTTCTTTGGCTTTGTCTGCGCCCAGACGCTCTCCGGTATAGGCCAGTTGCTTGACCCAACCTTCAGGAATGTAGCGCTGCAGCCGCGGGAATGTGCCGACATCGGCGGTCATCGCAATATTGGTTTCCTGGATGCAGAAGAACGCATCCTTGGTGCACCAGCGGATGTCGCCTGCTGAAATCATATCAATTGCACCGCCAATCACACCGCCCTGACACGCGATCAGGACCGGCATACGCGCCTCTTCAAGCGCGTTGAAAGAGGATTGGATCTGACGGACATTTGACCGGAAGGCTTCCGCGGCAACATGGCGATCTACCTTGCCGTGGGTGATATTCCCATCGCCAGCAAAGACGGACAGATCCATCCCGGCGGAAAAGTGTTTCCCGGTGGACGAGATGACAATCACCCGCGCGGCAGCCGAGACATCGATGTCTTTGACGATGGCGGGAAGTTCGTTCCAGAACGCCTTATTCATGGCATTCATAACTTCTGGTCGGTTCAGTTTGATGTGCGCGATCTTGTCTTCGATCGAGACGCTGAAACAGTCATAAGTTTTCTTAAGCATAGCGGCGCTCCCTGTGTCGTGTGCTAAACTAGTGGACAACGCCATCTGAAACCAGATTGACCTTGGGACAGCTGAAACCCCCTTTGAAATCGGGTGGAAATCGGGTTTGATGCGCGCTGTCCACAAAGGGGAGACGACAATGCGTTCAGCCACACTTGCCGCTCTGGTAATCTGCTTGGTGCCCGCCAGCTGTGAAACCGGCTCGGGTCAGGAATTCGGAACGGTGCTCGGGGAAATTCTCGGCCCGGCGACAACCGGAGTAACGGGGGACTCGTCGGCCCTGTCGACACTCGAGATTGACGCTGCGCTGCGGCAAGCTCTCGAAATCGGAGCGACACGGGTCTCTGATCAGATTGGCGTCACTGATGGCTTCTGGAAGGATCCACAGATTCAGATTCCGCTGCCCGGACGCCTGGGTGAGGTTCAAGAGCAACTCTCCGGTATCGGCCTGTCTGCGCCGCTGGATGATTTGCAGCTGCGCATGAACCGGGCCGCCGAACAAGCTGTACCGGCGGGCAAGACCATTGTCATTGATGCGGTCAAATCGATCACGATCGAAGATGCGATTGGCCTGCTGAATGGCGGCGATACCGCAGCGACAGATTTCCTGCGCGCACGAACGGAAACCAATCTGCGCGGCATCTTCGCGCCCTATGTCGAAGACGCGCTCAACACATCCGGTGCCTATCAGGCGCTGGATTCAGCGGTTTCTACAGTTCCGCTACTGGCCATTGCCGCGACCGATTATAAATCCGACCTGACCAATCATGCCGTAGAGCTTGGACTGGACGGCCTGTTCAACTATCTGGCCCTGGAAGAGAAAAAGATTCGAGAAGATCCTGTGGCCCGGACAACTGACTTGCTGAGAAGGGTGTTCGGCTCAGTCTAAAGCATGCGTAGATTTACTTACGAAACCCCCGAAGGCGACATGTCCGCCTTGGAGTTTGGCAATCCTGCCGATCGCCTGGCCGCGCTATGGCTGCACGCGACCGGCTTCAATGCAATGACCTACCAGTCGATCCTGGCGCCGCTCGGTTTGCGGACGAAGGTGCAGGCCGTCGATCTGCGTGGACATGGGCGTTCGACGCTGCCCGCCAATCCGGGGAAACTTAAATCCTGGAATGTCTATCGCAATGATGTGATTGGATTTCTGGAGCGCGAGGCGCCGACCAAACCGGTTGTACTCGGCGGACATTCCATGGGCGGATGCGTGGCCCTGATGGTGGCCGCAGCGCGCCCGGAGAAAGTCGCCGGTCTGGTCCTGGTCGATCCGGTCATCCTGCCACCGACAGTGTATCGCAGTCGCCATCTCTGGCCGTTTGGAGGGGACAAATCAGGCATGTCCCGTCAGGCGCGCCGACGTCGGGCAGAGTTTGGTTCTCAGGAAGAGATCATTGAAAGCTATACCGGGCGCGGTGCGTTCAAGACCTGGCGCGAGCCGTTTCTACATGACTATCTGCTCGATGCATTTGATCGTGTGGATGACAATGATCTCGACAGTGAGGATCAGACCTGGCGCTTGCTCTGTCATCCCAGATGGGAGGCCGCGACGTTTAGCGGTCAACGCCACCGGCCGTGGCAAGCGCTTTCCAAAGTGCGCAAGCACAAGATCCCGATCACCATTCTAAGGCCTGAGCACGATTCAGTGATCACCGATCAAGTCGCGATGGGGCTCAACAGGAAATGTCCGCATCTGGTGTTGAAGGAACGCCTGAATTCGACTCATTTTCTGCCAATGGAAGCGCCGTATGATGTCCGCGATCAGTTGTCAGCCTACATCTCAAGCCTGATTGAGGGTCTGAGCGATGATGAGGTTGGAACAGTCAAGCGCAGCCTTCGTGCCTGATCGCTAAACGCGCAAGCCCTCGGGTGCGATCTCCTGAAGAAGTTTCAGCTGGTCAGGCGGTGTGGGGATGATTTTTCGCGTGGTCAGATCCAGCGTCACGGTGACCGCTTCACTTGTGATCCAGGCCTCTCCGGTATCCGGATCGAGCACCCAATGCGCCAGGGAATGGGTTTTCTCGGTAACGCCCGCGAGCGATGTGTGGATCACAAAGCGGTCGCCCGCTCGAGGCCACTTTCGATAAACCATCCGATATTCCAGAACCGCTCCGCCCGTGTCGGCAACCGCCTTGCTGGCGGCAACGGCCAAGCGCCAATCATAAAGCAGATTGGGCACCGAGTCCGACAGGCGGCCCATGAACCAGGCGGCCTGCATGCGTCCATGGACATCGCATTGGTTCGGCGCAACCAGTCCGCGGCCAATCTCTGGTGCCCCGATTTTTTCCGCCGTCTCGAGCCGGGCATCCTGAGGTGGCAAAGGCGCATCGTTGAGGTTCAAGCTGCGCGGCCGTGTGTCTTCCGGCGGTGTTTCCGTCAGCGCTTCCAATTGAGCGCGCGAGCGCGTGCTCCACGGGAACTTTGCTCCTGTCTTTGCAGCAACATGAAACACGCGTGTCCGAAACGCGGCAGCCGGGCGCCCGTCGCGGTGTCTCATTTCCTGATAGATAAGCGCGCTCGTATCGTCCCATTCCAGAACACAGCCGGACATCGTCAACGGTTCACCGGGGCGTGATTCGCGGATAAACCGCATATGCTGTTCCACTGGCAACAGCGTGGAGCTGGCGTTCGCTCGGTAGGCGTGCGGCATATGAATTGCGGCCGCAAACGCCCCCAGACCCTCGAATGCCTTTTCGAGATAGACCCGCACATTCATGTGCCCCATCTCATCACAATCCCAAGCGTTGGTGCTGCCCTTCCACAGCGGGATCATGAGGCGCAGTCCCGGCACACCCCACGTGCTTCGATGATCGCCTGCTCGAGTGCAAAGCCCGCTGCCTCGGTCTCCGCCCGCAGCGCTGCCGCCGTTTCAACCGTATGCAATTCTTCAGCACTGCCGCAATCATTACAGATCAGGAAGATGGCTGAGTGGCTATGACCCGTGTGCCCACAGGCAACATAGGCGTTCAAACTCTCAATTTTGTGGGCCAGACCGACATCCTGCAGGAAGTCCAGGGCCCTATAGACCGTTGGCGGTTTCGCTGCGCCTTCACCGTCGAGTTTGTTCAATAAGTCATAGGCTTTGGCTGGCTCCGGAGATTCCAGCAACAGCTGCAGCACTTTGCGCCGGATACGCGTAAGCTTTTGGCCCCGTTGAGCCGTTAGCTGTTCAGCTTCCTCAAGAAAGGTTTCGACATCCGTCGGGCTGCACGGTCTGTTCGCGTGAATGTGTGAATGCGATTCTGACATGTGTCCCATCTTGGGTGATCGGCACGGAATGTGAAGGGGGAAACCACCATTCATTCATGGTTCAGTACAGATTGGATACCGCGCACGGAGGACTGAGAGGTGTCAGTGACTGAAGTCGAAGCCCAGAAAATTCTCCTGGCGCATGTCGCCTATGTGGACGGGCGCGTCCGTGACGCTGAGATCAAGACGGCGATTGCGATGGCCAAAGAGTGCGGCGGGTTTGGACGCTTGCGCAAAAGCGACGTGGTCACGGAACTCAAATTTCTTCTAAAGCACCGGATCGAAGACGCTGTTGAAGTGATGCTGAAATCCCGCCCGCGTGTGCGCGAGCGGTTGGTCCAGTTATTGTGGGTGATGGCGATATGCGACGGCGAACTTCATTCCACTGAAGAGGAACTGATATATCAGATCGCCGATGACCTGCAGGTCGACCGGGCGACGCTCGCGCTTCAACAGCCTCAATTGTAATTACGTGGGTCAGCCCGGTTTGATGACCGGTGTATTCAGGCCCCGCGCGATACCGCGGCGCAGATTCTCTCGCTTCACTCTGAACAGTTCGGCCGGACGCCCCCCCGTCCCGCTTTCCTGCTGACCCGTCCCTTCGACGAGACCGGTGCGATCGAGGGCGCGGCGAAAATTCTGTTTGTGCAGCGTTTGCCCCAGAATGGCTTCCGCGGTGCGCTGCAGGGCAGATAACGTGAACCGCTCCGGCATGATCTCGAAGATGATTGGGCGATAGCGGATCTTGGACCGCAGGCGTCCAATCGCGGTCGCCAAGATGCGGCGGTGGTCGCTCGCCATCGGTTCGCCCAAGCGGGCGCCGGGCAGGGGTAGAGATTGATCACGCGCGCACTCTTCCACCAAACCCGCTTCATACAAGAGTTCATACCGCTCAAGCACGGCCTCATCGATCCAAGGATGGCCTTCCAGACCGAAAGCGAGCTCAGCGCGCGACTGGCGTTCATCACTGCCCGCCGCCCAGGTCCGCAGTTTTGGCGCAATTACAGAATCCAGCAGCGCCGGACGACCGTGGCGATGGTCTTCCCAGGGGAAATGGCGATACCAGCCGCGCCAGCGCGCTTCGAACGCATCCGGCAGGCGTTCGGCTTCCGGCGTCATCGCGATATAGCCGACGCTGACAATGCGCGTCCCGTCCGGCGCATCAAACAGATTGGCCTCCGGACGCTCGCGGTCACGGTCACCGAACGTATAGAGCTGCTCGACATAGCCGAGTTGAAACCCGGTTTGTTGTTTCACCCAGCCGCGCAAGGCGAGTTCGAACGTGCGATGCACTTCAGGATCAAACGCCCCGAAGGGCAGGGCCGCGAGACCGCCTTGTCGACGTGTGGTCAGGACTCTCGGCTTCTCTCCATCATAGGCGACAATTACAACCGACAGGCCGATGATCAGGCTCACGCTGCGGTCTCCATCGCCGACAGCAGGTCTTCGGTCCGGCCGATAAAGGCCGCTTGTGCCATCTCCACGGTTTGAGGTGACAGCGACAGCCGGATGTCGGACGGCGGGGGGCCAAAGAAGCGGTCGGCTTCCAGAGCCGAGAACCCCGCCAGTTGCGTGGCTTCAAACCAGGCACAGATATTATCGGCGCGCTTGATCAGCCGCTTCAGGCTGGCCGGGGTTTCCGCTGGCAGGCCAAATCGCGCGTGGATGGCGTGCGCCAGCCGCGCTTCGATGTCTTTATAGGAATCACCAAGCACAGCCTTGAACGGGGAGATCATGTCCCCGATCACATATTCCGGCGCATCATGCAGCACCGCCATCAGGCGCGACTTGGGGTCGAGCCGCGGTTCGAGTTCAACTGTCAGCTGTTCGACAATCACGCTGTGCTGTGCCACCGAAAACGCGTGCGTGCCTCGCGTCTGGCCGTTCCAGCGCGCGACACGGGCGAGACCATGCGCAATGTCTTCAATCTCGACATCAACCGGGGAGGGGTCCATCAGATCCAGCCGGCGGCCCGATAGCATCCGTTGCCAGACGCGTGCAGGTGGTTTTCGGGAAGATAGTCTCGAACTCATGGTTCCTGTTTACGCAAATGCGCCCGTTGGTAAAGAAATGCCGCTGTTTTGATTACCAATTGCCTCGATTGAGCCCGTTTTGACTCAGGTCTCGTTAAGACGTGACGCGCATCATAAGGGCAACAAAAGAATACGACCGAGGCGTGGTGATGATTGAAGCAATGATGGAATGGGCTGCAAAGCCAAGTGCAGCATGGTGGGTCCTTGCCGGCGCGGCGCTGATTATCGTGATCGAAGCAGCCCGCGTCAGCAAGACGACGCTTTGGGGCGACATGATTGATGACGACGAATAAAGCTGTCGAATATCAAGAAACAACCAGGTTCTGCCAGGGTCCGGTAATCGCGTAGGTCGCGCCCGGCGTCTGGACATTCACAAACAAAGTCGTTCCATCCGGTGAGAAACAGGCGCCCGCAAATTCGCTCTTACCAGGATGAGCGTTACGAGCGATCGTATAGACGTCGCCTGTTGGGCTGAGGCCATGCACAAACTGGTCATTGTCGCCGTCCTCACAGATGATGAGATGGCCCCATGGCGCGGCGACCAGATTATCGCACATGTCCATGACTTGCGCGCTCGGGCTTTCATAATGCAGGACCAGTTGTCCCGGCGCTGACGCTTCATCGGCGGTGCCCTCATAGGCGCTTGGCCGGTACCGCCAGATCTGTCCTTTCTTCGCTTTGCCGCCCGTCGTACAGGCGAAATAGACAGCGGTGCCTTGCGGTTCGACCGCCCAGGCCATGCCTTCCCCACGAACGAAACGGGCCGCACCCGCGGCATGGCCGCGAAGGTGAAGATCGCCGTCCGGGGCCTTGACATGGTCAAGATCAATCCAGCGCACCGGTAGAGCCGTTCCAGCGATAAAATCGGTGCCAGATCGGTTATGCGTTTCGGCACCGGCTTGATCCATCAAGGCCAGCGCTTGCAAGCGGCCACCTTGCACAAGCTCGCCCTTCGCGTTCGGCAGGAACCGGTAGAACAGGCCCTCTTCATGATCTTCGGTCAGATAGACGATCCCGGTTCGCGGATCGACAGCGGCGGCTTCGTGCTTGAAACGGCCCATATCGGTCAGGGCGATGGGTTGGACCGGCCCCGGGCTTGTCGACGGCACCTCAAACACGAAGCCATGGGCTTTTCCGGCATGTCGCCCGGGCAATTCATAGGTTTCTTCGCACGTGAGCCAGCTGCCCCAGGGCGTCACGCCTCCCGCGCAATTCGTGGCCGTCCCCGCCAGCGACAGATGAGAGCTCTCCAGGTTCTGTGTCTTCGTGTTGTAGACGAGCGTGGTTGTGCCGCCTTTCAACGGCGCGCCGTCCGGACTGAAATCATAGATCATGTCCTTGAACGGAAACGCCTGATCGGCTGGCACCTTGTCGAACGCGCCGACCTCGTTACGACCGGCGGAGATTTCATGGTTGCGAACCAAACGCACCTTTTCCGGGGCACCCTCCACAGCAAACGCGCCCATACCGTCATGGCGGGCCGGGACCAGCAGGCCGTCGCTCATCGTCTCCCCGGTTGGGGAGATGCGGACGTAGGAAAAGCCGGGCGATAGATCGAGCCACCCTTCCGGATCGGCGATCAATCCTACGCTTTCCGCGCTTTGTGTTGAGGAACAGCCCGATAGGGCGGTATAAGCCGGAGCCGCACTCGCCATGGCAACAGCAGATCGAAGAAAGTGGCGGCGGGATGCAAACATAGGTCTCTCCAGATGTTACTCTGGTCTTAGAGACTGATTGTGACAGCGTCGATACGAGACGCTTAAGCAGCTTTCTCGACGAAGACTGTGCCTGCCGAATAGCCAGCGCCAAACGAACAGATCAGGCCTTTCTCGCCGGGCGCGATGTCACTTTGATGTTTGTGAAAGGCAATAATCGACCCCGCAGACGACGTGTTGGCATAAGTGTCGAGGACCGTCGGGCTTTCCTCTGGCGTTGCATCACGTCCCAGCACTTTTGCAGCAATCAACCGGTTCATGTTCGCATTCGCCTGATGCAACCACATTCGCCGCAGGTCGGGCGCCTGAAGGCCCAGTCGATCCAGTTCCGCCTGGATCATTCTGGCGACCATGGGCACCACTTCCTTGAACACTTTGCGTCCTTCCTGAACGAACAGTTTGTCGGAGGCTCCCACGCCTTCAGGCGCGGCCCGGTTCAGGAACCCGAAATTGTTGCGAATATTGTTGGAGAACTGCGTCTTCAGATTCGTACCGAGGATTTTCCAGTGATTGGCCGGGGCAATTTCTTCGGCTTCGATCAGGACGGCCGTGGCCACGTCACCGAAAATGAAATGACTGTCGCGATCGGTGAAATTCAGGTGTCCCGAACAAATCTCCGGGTTGACCATCAAGACAGATTTCGCACTGCCGGAGCGAACGAAATCAGCGGCGGTTTGAATGCCGAACGTGGCGCTGGAACACGCCACGTTCATATCAAAGGCGAAACCCTCAATCCCGAGCGCGTCTTGCACTTCAACTGCCATCGCCGGATAGGCGCGCTGCATATTCGATGCAGCACAGAGCACCGCGTCCACATCTTTCGGGTCTCGGCCCGCCGCCTCCAGCGCCTGGCGTGCGGCTTTGACCGCAATCTCGGCGAGGACGGAAATTTCCTCGTTCGGACGCTCGGGTATGCTGGGGCGCATAATGTCCGGGTCGACCACGCCGGATTTGTCGATCACATAGCGGGATTTGATGCCAGAGGCTTTCTCGATGAACTCTACGCTCGATTGCGGTTTTGGCTCGACCGACCGGGCTTCGATCTCTGCGGCATGTTCAGCATTCCACTTGTCCGACCAGGCGTTGAAACTTTCCACCAATTCTTCGTTTGAAACTGAGTGGGGCGGGGTCCAAAGGCCGGTGGCCGAGATCACGGGGGTGCTCATACAGGCGTCCTTTTCAGCCGCTTCAACGCGGCGTTTGTTCTGCCGACATAGGTAGTATGAGCGTTTCGTGTCGTCGAGATGCTTTTGTCAATTGAACCAGACCGCAAACATCAATCCATCACCGCGCGTCATCCGCGTGAACTGGGTCCAGGCCGCCATATCGGCCAGCGGACCGCGCTCAAGGTAAGGCGTTGCGGCCGTGCCATGCAGCCAGAGAATGATATCGAGATCGCCGGGCTCCTGCAGGAATTTCGCAACATTGATCCCAACGCCTTCAGTTGCGTTATAGGCATTGTCGAACCGCCAGTACGGCACAAGGGCCTCACCGTCCAAGACAGCCTCGATATCGTCCAGAACCGCCTGCCAGCCCTCAGCCATCTCTGCCGTCACTTCGACCCCGAACGCAGACTGCTGGTTGGGATTTGGCAGCCATTCCGCCTGATTGTCGGTCTCTTCCATCACCGCCGTCCAGAAGGCTTTGTTTTCAGCAATCATCGCCGTGAAATGGCGGTGCGCACTTTGGGTTCGCGCTTGATCGGGAACCCCGCGCAGGGTCAGCAGTACGGCGGCAATGGTGTCAATATCGTCATTGCTGAGAAACATGCCGTCAATCTGGCCGTGCGCATCCATCTCCTGACGGCCTTCATAGACGGTCCGGATTGCAGGTGTCGGATCTGCGGCCAAGGTCAGTTCCGCCATGCCGGACATCACATGGACATAGGCTTTCAGCCAATGCGCATCAGCGCGATCGAAACGGATGATGCCGTCAAAGCCTGCTTCGGGCTCTGCATTTAGATCCTCCATTACGGCCAAGCCACTTTCCCAGAGATCTCGTTCGCCATTCTGATTGATGTCGAACCAGATCGCATCGATCGGAAAGTCGACGGCAAAGTCTTCGCCTGCCATTTCAAGGACCGCCTCTGCGTCCGCGAGATGAGTCAGCGCTTCTAGCATCGCGTTTTCCAGAAAAGCTGGATCAAACTCGCCGTCTGGATTGGCGGGCAGGGCGTTGCGCATACCGGGCAGCAGTGCCAAAGGTTGCGCCGAATTCTGATAACGCACTTGCATGATGGCCTCAGCCGCGCGCAGGAACTCAAGACCACCGATTAGAAATCCGGTTTCTGCGCTCTCCGGCCGCTGCTCCAGGTTTTCAAGCGCGGCGGACAGGCCTTGTTCGGCCAGCACGGTGTCCCATGGCTGCAGGTCAGCCGGCTGTATTTCAGCAGCCGGGCTGCAAGCGCTCAGCGCGGCAGCTGCAAGGGCAGACATCAAAAAGGTACGCATATCACTCTCCATAGTGAGCGTACGCTTACTAACTTATTCAGGGCGCTCTGTCTAGCGCTCTTGCCGTTTTTCCATCCGCCGGTCGCGGGCTTCCTGTTCGGCCTGGTGGCGACAGTCCAATCGCTCAACTGTGTCGATCAACTCATCACACTGGGCAGTCGCCTGGTCATCATAGGCGTCCTGCAGGACGAAACAGCCGGGCAGCAAAAACAGGGAACCCAAGCCCAAAACCTTACGTATCAGTCTTGCTCCACGCCGCCAATAAACCGGTTCAGCTCCCGCCGCTCGGCATCCTCGACGTCCTGTTGCCGGTCTTCATCGGCCGCACGGCGGTCCCGTTCTGCATCCTGCAGCGCTTCAGCAATGCACCGATCCCGAAAATTCTTGTCCGCGATCGACCGGCATTGGTCGAAGGCATTGCCGGAATCGACCTCGCGCGCGCTGACACACCCTGTCAGCGCAAGAACGACCACAAGCAGACTGATCTGTTTCATCGATAGAACTCCTGCACCTCAGCATGCCGGGGGCAGCCGATTTCGTGATCATTGTATAGACCGCACGCCTGCATCCAGGCGTAGACAATTGTAGGGCCGACGAACTTGTGTCCGCGCTTTTTCAGTTCCTTTGACAGCCGCTCTGAGATTTCAGTCTTTGTTGGACCGTCGCGAAAATTCTCGAACCGATTGATGATCGGCTGACCCTCCACGAAAGACCAGCACCAGTCGGCAAAGTCTTCTCCGCGATCCGCAGCATCCAGAAAAGCTCTCGCATTGCCGATACAGGACTCAATTTTCTTTGGGCTGCGGATAATGCCCGGATTGGTCAGCGCCTTATCGATCCGTTTCTGGTCCCAGCGCGCAATCTTTTCCGGGTCGAACCCATCAAACTCTTCCCGCATGGTCTCACGTTTGCGCAGGATCGTGATCCAGGCGAGGCCGGCCTGCATGCCGTCCAGTTGTAGTTTCTCCCAGAGCGCGCGGTCTTCATATTCCGGCACGCCCCATTCCTGATCATGATAGTCGCGGTAAAGCGGGTCATCAGCTGGCGCCCAGGCGCAGGGTAGGTAAGACTCAGTCATGCGCCACGAATGACGTCATTTCCGTTTGAAGCCAATCCGGTTTTTCGATTTTGACCAGGTGATCATCGACCGTGATGGCGCTTTTCGCCGCTTCCGCTTTCGCCATTCGATCAACGCGCAGCAGGGCGAGCGCGGCATGACCCTCCGCGCTGGTCGTTCGACCAATCACCGCTGGTGCCATCACGTCCGACCCTGCTTCGAGGCTCTGATTGGCCGCGGCAGAGATCATGAGTGTGCGCTTGCGGATCGTGCCGCGGCGGTGCATTCGGCTGACCACTTCCTGACCGACAAAGCAGCCTTTCTTGAGATCAACCCCGTCGAACTGATCCATATTGATGTCGGACGGAAACACAGATGCGGTTTCAAAATCCGCGCCTTGCTCCGGAATACCCTGTGCGATTCGATCGGCGTGATAAACGTCCAGTGGCCGGGACCATTCGGCGGGGTGATAGCCATACCAGGCGGCCCAGTCTTCCTGTGTCGCAAATGCCCGCAACCGTCCGTTTGGATAGCGCGGATCGACAAACACAAATCGCGCTCCGGATACCGGTCGCACACCGTGCGCGGCGGGATCTGTCCCTGCGATCACGAACAGATTCTGCTCGATGACAATCTCGACCGCACTGCGCAGGCGGAACATTTTCAGGCGCTTGGCAAACGCCTCGGCGATATCCTGATCGACGTCCAGCAGCACGCCGTCGGCGGTCCGGAGCGCCAGATAGTCGGCAATCACTTTGCCCTGCGGGGTGAGCAAGGCGCCATAGCGCGCCTCCCCGGGGCGCCAGTTCTCCGTGTTGTTGGTGACCAGCCGCTCCAGCAGAGTGATTGTATCTGGGCCGGTGAGCGAAATCACGGCGCGATGGGGCAAATAGGTGAAAGGCGAAGACATGCGCAGCCATGTAGGGGCACAAGCTGCGTTTGTCATGGCCTGAGCAAAAACAAGGGGGGCGACCCCGACGGTATGGGATTGAGGGACGGTCGCCGGGGTCGATATAGGTCCTGAAGGGGGAGACAGGCACCTATGAAATGAAACCTGACGCCGAGGGAATAAGCGCCGTTTCAACGGTTCCTTCGCTTGGGAGTTTCGAAGGGAACAGAACTGATATGGGGTCAAATGCCCGCACGTCATTCACGACTTGATCAAACCGAAATCACGTGATGGTGATCATGAAAAAGATCACGCCCAAACGGGCGGTGATTCTGAGGGAGACCCACGCCATGCAGACCGCTGAGATTCCGTTTCGGGACGTGCCCTATCTGCCCCAGAAACTAAAGGTTGAACGTCGCAGCGACGGCACCATCCTGATCGACAATGGCCAGCCGCTAAAGCCCTATCCCAAGCATATGCTCGCGCCGATCAAGCAGTGGGCTGAGACCGCGCCAGACCGGATCTGGCTGGCACAGCGTCACCCAGTGAACCCCAGCGAGCCCGGCTGGCAGCAAGTCACTTACCAGGAGGCGTGGCGCTCGATCCAACGCCTTGCCCAAGGGTTCATAGCGCAAGGGCCGCCAGGCCCAGTCATGATCTTGTCCCGCAACACACTCGATCACGCCCTGATCATGTATGCGGCTATTTTGGCAGGGTGCCCGGTCGTGCCTGTGACGCCTGCCTATGCGCTGCTCAGTCAGGACTTTCAGCGCCTCGACTATGTCGACAAGCTGATCGAGCCGAAACTGATCTATGTCGAGGATGGCCAGCAATATCAGCGCGGCCTTGACGGTATGGAAATCGGCGATCGGCTGGTCATCTACTCCCGCAACGCACCCGACGGCTATCGCTCGCTCGATCTCGACGCGTTCGCACGCGACCCGGATCCTGCCAGTCTGCAGCAGGCCTCGGACAGTCTGACACCCGAAACGGTCGCGAAATACATGATGACGTCCGGCTCCACAGGCGATCCGAAAGCCGTCATCAACACGCATGAAATGATTGCGGCCAATGCCAAGATGGTCCGCTCGATCTGGGACGAGCAGCGCCTCGATGAGATTTGCGGTGGGCCGCAGGTCATGTGCAATTTCCTGCCGTGGAGCCACACCTATGGCGCCAATGCCATCCTCCACAATATCACCGATTGGGGCGGCACCTTGTACATCGACTGGGGCGCGCCGACGCCGGACCGGCTGCCGGAAATGCTGCGTAACCTCAGCGAGGTGTCGACGACCCAGCACACGACCGTGCCGGCCGCCTGGGCCGCGCTTGCGACAGAATTTGAGCGCAACGCGCAGCTCGCAGAGACCTTCTTCAAACGCATTGTCTGTATGGCCTATGGAGGCGCGGCGATGGGGCAGGATATTTATGAGCGCATTCAGACCGTCGCCGTGGCGGAGACCGGTCAGCGAATATCCCTGTCAGCGGGCTATGGTGCGACTGAGACCTCTCCAACGGCCAGCAATGTCCACTGGCCGAACGATACAATGGGGCTGATTGGCTGTCCGTTGCCGGGCAACACGTTCAAACTGGTGCCGCATGCCGGTTCCTATGAGCTGCGCGTGAAAGGCGTGAACGTCACGCCCGGCTATTTCCGCAATCCGGACAAGACCAAAGCCGCGTTCGACGAAGAAGGCTTTTACTGCCTGGGTGATGCGGTTCGCTTCGCCGATGAGCAGGATCCCAACAAAGGGCTCGCCTTTGATGGTCGCACGGTTGAGGAGTTCAAGCTGGCGAATGGCACCTGGGTGTCAGCAGGCAAGTTGCGAGTTCAGGTGGTGCAGGCGACCGATGGTGTCCTGTCTGACGTGGTGGTCTGTGGTCTCAACCGCGATGACATCCGCCTGCTTGGATTTCTCAATCAGACGTACTGTCAGAAACTGGTCGGTGATTCGCGTCCCTTGGCTGAACTTGTTGACGCTCCGGAAGTCATCGGAGCGGTCCGAAGCGCGTTATATAATCACAATATTCAGCATCCGAATACTGCATCCCGCATCGCCGGGATTAAGCTCATGCCAACCCCGCCAAACGCGGATTCAGGTGAGATCACTGAAAAGGGATATCTCAATCAATTCAAGGTTCAAGCGATCCGCGCTGCCGATATAGATCGTCTTTATCAGACTGAAAATGACCCAGAAGTTTTGTTACTGTGAGGCCAGATTCATGTATTTCCGAGTATATCTGCAAATTTGTTGAAGGATGGGGTTGTATTCAAGACAAGCCCATCAGATATTGGGCCCGTGAGGCTGATGGAAAACATCGCTCACAGCCATATCCCCTTTGTGGCTCGTCTACGGACCGATGCAGGACGATTTGCTGACCTTGGCAGATCGTCCTGTATTCGTTTAGTCCACTGTTTTATATAGATTTGTATGTTACACCTGACACATCAAAACAGGTCGGAGGGGTAGAATGATGGAACAGCAGGGCACGCTGACAGGCGCACAGGCACTGGTTGCCACTTTGGCAGACAATGGCGTGGGGGCTTGTTTCGCCAATCCGGGCACATCGGAAATGCATCTTGTGACGGCGCTTGACGGTGAACCGCGGATCCGGTCTGTCCTCTGCCTGTTTGAAGGCGTCGCAACCGGGGCGGCGGACGGCTATGCCCGGGTCACCGGACTGCCCGCGATGACGCTTTTGCATCTGGGTGCAGGCTATTTGAACGCCGGTGCCAACATCCACAATGCTGGCCGCGCCAACACGCCCATGATCAATGTAATCGGCGATCATGCGGTGCCGCACCTCAAATATGACGCCCCTTTGACGTCCGACATCCTGGGACTTGCGGCACCGAACTCTGCCTGGATCAAGTCTGCGGACAAGGTTGCCGACACGGGCAAACTGGCGAGCGAGGCGTTTGCAGCAAGCTTTGGCCCCAAGCCGGCACCTGTCTCACTTATCCTTCCAGCTGACAGCGCCTGGGAGCAGGGGGGGATCAAAGGCCCAAAGGTGACGCCGCCTTCGCTTCGGCGGGTGTCCGACGCCCAGATCGAAGCGGCTTGCGAGGCCATCAAGGCCGCAGAGCGTCCGGTCCTGCTCATCAACGGCACCGCGCTTGGCGCAACCGGGCTTGCGGCGGCGGCTCGATTAAAGGCCGCGGGTGTCCGCGTCATGACGGATACGTTCTATCCGAAGATGCGTCGCGGCGCGGGCATATTTGCACCTGAACGCATGCAGTATTTTGCTGAAGGCGCCATGGCGGATCTCGAAGGCAGCGATCTCATGCTGGTCGCGGGCACCAGCCTTCCCGTTGCCTTCTTCTCATACCCCGGCAAACCCAGCCTGCTCGTGCCTGAAGGGTGTCAGACGTTCGACCTGGGCAGCGCAGAGACAGACAGCGCCGACACGCTCACCCGCCTGGCCGACGCACTGAACGCGGCCGCCAGCGCGCCAATGGCCGAGCTCAGCCTGCCGGACCAGCCCACGGGCGAGCTGACAGCTGCGACGGTCGGACAGAGCCTCGCCCGACACCTGCCAGAGAACGCTCTGGTTTCAGACGATGGCGTGTCGAACGGTTTGATGTCTTACCTGCCCACCCAGAACGCCCAACCGCACGACTGGATGATGCTGACTGGCGGCGCAATCGGTCTCGGCATGCCGCTCGCCTTGGGGGCCGCTATTGCTGCGCCGGACCGTAAAGTCATCTGCCTCAGCGGTGACGGGGCCGGCATGTACACCAACCAGGCCCTGTGGAGCATGGCCCGTGAAAAGGCCGACGTCACCACAATCGTTTTCGTCAATCACTCCTACCGCATCCTCAATATCGAGCTCTATCGCACTGGCGCGGGCAATCCCGGCCCCACCGCGAAAGACATGCTCTCGATTGGCGGGCCGGATATTGACTGGGTCGCGCTGTCTCAATCCATGGGCGTCCCGGCGATTGAGGCAACAACTGCCGAGGCCTTTGACAAAGCTCTGGAACAGGCGATCAGCGCGCCCGGGCCCAGACTGATCGCTGCCATCGTTCCGGGCTGATCCGCGATCGGCTTGGAACACATTTGAAACTAATATGCAGAGAAATCTGTTCGTATCGCTTTTGTCCCGACGCGTTCCTCGTGATGGGCCAGAAGCTCTGCATCGCCCGTTTTTAGTACAAACTGGTTGAGCATGGGCAGCACACAATCGCGCACAAGCAGGCGTCTCACCGGCGGGACCCGGCTATGGATACCACACACGCGTTCAGCCTTGCGCTTCGCCCGCAGATAGGTTTCGCCAACCGGAGCGGAGCGATCATAGGTGAACGCTACGTCCATAGGCACCTCATTCAGCGCGCCAGCCTGTGGCGCTATCATGGCCAGGCCGAGGAAGAGTACGGCTGCAAGTTTCAATGTCCGGTTCATGAGAGTCTCCTCTGGTTTGCTCTTTGCGAGCGAGGTCAGAGATGACATGCAGCGAGTGTGCTCGGAATCGCGGCTTTCGAGACGGCTCCATGAGAAAAACTCTTGGATACCCTAAATCGCTGGAACTCCGGCAATATCCGTTTTCAGCCAGTCCACGACGGCCGCGACGTGACGATCGCGGGACGCCTGCGGCAGCATTGCAATATAGTAGGTATACGGCCAATCTGCGATAGGTTCCCCAAACTGCATCAGTCGGCCTTGCTCGATATGATCCCGCACGATCAGCTCCGGCAACAGGGCCATGCCCTGGGCGCTGAGTGCGGCACAAATCGCTACAACGAACTCTTCCACAATGATGGGTGTTCCTTTGCGGGTGAGCCGGTCACCACGCTGATCTTCCCAGGCGCGCCACTCATTCGTCGAGAAGACTTGCAGCCGCCTCATTTTCGGCTTGGTCAGATCAAAGGATGGATGGCACACAGGAACGAGGTCGGCGGTCCCGATGCGATCACAGACCAGATCAGGGGAAATCCCGCGCCCATAACGGATGCTGAAATCAATTTCCTCGCGTGAATGATCGACCAGTCGGTCCGAGGTCAGTATTTCCAACTGGATATTCGGAAAGGCTTGCTCAAGCCGGTCCAGACGAGGGGCGAGATAGCTTGACGCGAAGGATGCGAGTGTCGAAATCCGTACTTTCTGTGACCGGGGTGAGCGGCGCTCATACCGCGAAAAGCCGGACATCAGCATGTCGAAGGCTGGCAATGTGACATCCTTGATAGAATTGCCCTCGACCGTCAGTTCCAAGCCTGTTGCGGTGCGTTCGAACAGTTTCGTGCCAATAAAATCCTCCAGGGCCAGCACCTGTTTGCTGACCGCCCCTTGAGTAACGCCGAGTTCATCGGCCGCCCGTGAAAAGTTGAGGTGCCGGCAGGCGGCGTGAAAGGCTTTGATCGAATTGAGAGGAGGAAGTCGGTTCAACATGCCGGTGATCTAACAAAATCCCTAGATGAACGCGATGGTTCAGGCCTGGCATTCTCCAAAATCCGCATGACTTTTTGGCATGGCTATAATGAGAAAACAGCGAGGTTGGGGTTCGAGAGACCGAATGCCGGTGCGTTCCGACCGCCGTTTCGATGTTGCAGATCGGCGACCGGGGTCTAAAGTTAACCCGAGGCAGTGCATTCATTAATACACTGCAATTTCAGGACTTTGAGCGTTAACTTTAATGCAAAGCCTGTCCGGCAATCTGCCTCCATCGCTGGGGTGTAAGGCGATGTGATGGTGGGTGTCCCGGACGCTAAAAATAGCGCCGGGAGACCTCTCAAAAGAGAGGAAAGCGAATGGCTTATTCTGATATTAGTGAGGGCGTGGAGCCTGAGTTTGGTCTCGTGGCAGACGCTGCGACAGGCGAAGAACTTTACCGTGTGGGCCTGGCCTATTCGGAAGGCGTTGACTGCGAGCAGGATCTGATCGCGGCGCACAAATGGTTTAATCTCGCTGTGCTCAAGGGTCACGAGGACGCCAAGATCTGCCGCGAAGAAATGGCCGACATGCTCGACAAGGAAGACATCAAGTCTGCCCTTGCCGCTGCCCGCGCCTGGCTGCAGCTCGCAAACTAACCAACTTACTCGGCAAAGCTTGCAAACAGGTCCGTACCGACAAACGCAGCTGCCGGGCAGGGCATAGTCTCATCGCTCTCAGCGCCGGTCCGACAGGTCAACTCGTGCAGGCTCACGGATAAGTCTGAGCACGGCATGTCGTAAGGGTCGAACAGGCTGAGCGGCGTGGTGGCGGCCAGAACATCGCCCTCGCCATCTTCGGACGTGTCAATGATCGCAAAGCCGCTGGATGCGAAGCTTTCGCCATTGATCAGGTAAGTCACGTTGAGGCGGATCGACTCCAAGTCAGAGCGATAGGCATAGGCGACATTCGGATTGCATTGCCCTTCGGGCGTTTCCGGATTGGCCTCAAAGCTGACACGCAGGGCTCCACCGAGATCGGCATAAGGGTCCGTTGAGGCAGGCGGGTCTCCCTGACACGCAACTAGAATTGCAGCGCTCGCAAGCGCCAATGCTATCGGCTTCATCCTCATCGTCCCCCGCACTTCACGTCTCAGCTTTCATTATAGCGATAACCAACCCCATACAGGGTCTCGATCGCGTCGAAGTCCTTGTCGCTTTCCCGAAACTTCTTGCGCAGCCGTTTGATGTGGCTGTCAATCGTGCGGTCGTCGACATAGATCTGGTCGTCATAGGCCGCATCCATAAGCTGATCGCGCGATTTTACATAGCCCGGGCGGGTGGCGAGCGCTTGCAGGATCAGAAACTCAGTCACCGTCAGGCGCACCGGATGGCCGTCCCAGGAACAGGCATGGCGGTTCGGGTCCAGCGTCAGACGACCCCGGACAATCGGCTTCAAATCGCCATCTTCTGCGCCGGTATCGCCGCCCCGCGCCCGGCGCAGGACCGCCTTGACCCGCTCTGACAGCAGCCGGTTCGAACAGGGTTTGCGGACAAAATCATCGGCGCCGATATTGAACCCGATCACTTCGTCAATTTCTTCATCCTTGGAGGTCAGGAAGATCACCGGCAGTTCAGAGGTCTGACGCAACCGCTTGAGCAGCTCCATACCATCCATTTTCGGCATCTTCACATCCAGAATGGCAATGTCAGGCGTGCTGTCAGTCAGGCCCGTCAGCGCTGAGAGGCCGTCATGATAAGTCTGAACATTATAGCCTTCGGCTTCAAAAAAGATCTTCAGGGACGCAACGATATTCTCGTCATCATCTACCAGGGCCAGCGTTGTCATCTATCAACCTCCTCGTGCCAAACGCCCAGTTTCGTCCGGGCTGACATCTGCAGCGCTGTTGAACCATGGTTCGAAGGCCGCCGGAAGCCCCCGGCTTCTGGATTGTCAGTAAAACCAAGGCTTTGAGGCCGCGGAATGGGCACATTACGGCCTTTTCACGAAACCTGATCGCAGGGCTGCCACAATTCTTAACGGCATTGATCGCTCCACCGTTGCCGATCAAACGCTTCACAGATCCGGAATCATCGGCTTATACTCTGGTTAATCTTCATGGGACCGTAGATTATGTTGCGTTGGATTTTTGCCTTGTTTTCGGCTTTGGCTCTCACCGTCACAGCCGCCGCTCAGAACAAAAAAGTCGCGCTGGTGATTGGGAACAGCCAATATGAGATGACCGGGTGGGCCCTGCCCAATCCGACCAGCGACGCCCGTTTGATCGCCAATACACTCGAAACGATCGGGTTTGATGTCACGCTCGAAACAGATTTGACCGAAGAAGAGATGGAAGACGCGTTCGCCGAACACGGGGCGCGTCTGACCGCGGCGGGCGACGGTGCCGTCGGGGTGTTTTATTTCGCCGGCCACGGCGTTCAGTCCCAGGGGTTCAACTATCTCATCCCTGTCGATGCCCGCGCGCAGACCGAGCAGGACATCTGGCGTCAGGCTCCACGTCTCGGCGAAGCGCTTCAGTTCATTCGCAGCGCCGGCAACAGTGTCAATTTCATCATCCTTGATGCCTGCCGCAACAATCCATTGCCGAGTGCTAATCGCGATGTCAGTGGCGGTCTCGCCCCGGTCGGGCGTGCCAATGGTTTGCTGATCGCCTACGCGACCGAGCCAGGGTTTACCGCGTCAGATGGTGATGGCGCCAACAGCCCGTTCACGACCGCACTCGCCTCCGTTCTTCCGACCGAAGGCCTGATTGCAGAACAGGTCTTCAAACGTGTTGCTGACCGCGTCCGCGCCTCGACCGAAGGGGCCCAGAACCCGTTCTATAATTCAGGGCTGACTGGCGATGATTTCTGCTTTGCCTCCTGCAATGCGCGCGACGAGACCGGCGTCACAGAAACTGAGCGGATGGTGTTCGAGCTTTCCAGCGCGCCTTGCGAGTATGCCGCCTTCCTTGACCAGTATCCCGACAGCCCCTTGGCCGGACTTGCGCGCGCCCGCGCTGTTGACTGCAACGCCTCAGCCGCCACCACCTCCGGACGCGATCTTGAAGAGAACGCTGATGACGCCCTTGGCGAAGCGGATTTTGAGTTTGCCGATGGTCCAGGCGATGAAGAAGAGCTGGCCGTCGTGCCAATCCTGAGCGCCGGTGCCAGTTTCGCGGAGTCGCTTGCCTGTGTGGGCGACTATGCCAAGGCCGGACGCTGTGAGCCGAACGACTGGTCAGAAGTCTATCAGAACTGTCGGACATACGACCATGTCGTCCTGAATGACAATCGCCTGCTCAATCAGGTCGCCGATGGCCAATGCAATGCAGACAACTGGCCGGCGCTCTCCAAGCGCTACACTTTGGACCAGGTCAAGGAGGTCGAGTTCCGAGAGAAAGCGGCTGCCTTGCCCGGTGACTTCACCAGTTCTCTGGTATGTATCGACGCCTATGTCCGCAATGGCAAATGTGTGGCTGACCGCTGGAGCGAGATCAACGAGGTCTGCCGGACGTATGAGCATGACCGTCTGAATGATGGCGTTTTCCAGACCGCTGTCCGGGCGGGCCAATGCAACACAGAAGACTGGACTCTGTTGCAGATGAAGATTGGTGCGGTCTCCGGCATGGTCCAGCAATCGACCTCATTCGGCTATGCGCAACAAAAGCAGCAGATCCGCCGAACCCAGGAAGAGATTCAGCAAACCCAGGCCTACTCAAACTTGCCATCCTTGGAAGCCTTGCCGTGCTCCATCAGCGATAATGTCACGACGGACAATCTCGCCTGCGTCGAGTTTCAGGGCGGACGGTTTGAATTCGTCGGCGATGCGACCTGGATTGAGTATGGCCCCAAAGGGCCACGGTTTGAGTTCGTTGAACAGGAGCGCTCGGCCGAAGGTGTGGTTCTGTTTGACGCCTCGCGCGACTTCACGATGACGATAGACCTGGACCGCGGCACCGTGCGTTTCGCTGAGATAACCAAGGCCGGCTATCAGGACATCTACAAGATCGTCAACGCGTATCGCTAAGCCTCAGCTGTAAACCGCCAGCGCCTGATCCATCACGCGCTCAAGGTCTTTCATTGTTGTGACGTGCGTCATCGTATTGCAGTAGGGGCGATAACGCAGCATCTCGCTGTCTCCGCTGCCCCATTGTCCTTCGCCCTCGGGTGTCAACCAGATCACGCGTTTGGCCCGTGCGGCCAGGTCCTGAAACAGGTCGATGCGCGGATCGCCATAATTCGATCGCCCGTCACCGAGAATGATCACGGTCGTGCGCCGGTCAAGGACATGCCAGTGCTCGGTTTTCAGGTCTGACAGGGACTGGCCATAATCGGTCGTGCTCATGCCGATCGTGTTGATGATGTCATCCATCGCGGTGTTGAAGTCCTGCCGCTCCAGCGTATCCCCGACCGCTTTCAATCGACCGGAAAAGGCGAAACTCTCAATGTCCGGCACCACATCATTCAGGCTGTAGAGCAGCATCAGAAAGAAGCGGACAACTTGCGCCACCGACCCGGACACGTCGCAGATCGCCACGATTTTCGCCCGGTCTTTCTTTGTCTGCTTCCAGGCGAGCTCAAACGGCACGCCATCAAACCCGGCATTGGCCCGGAGCGTCTTGCGAATGTCCAACTGCCCGCGATTCTTTTTGCGCCGCCGCCGTGAGTGTTTCGTGGCCAGGCGCTTCGCCATTTTCTCGACCAGCGCGCGCATCCGCTCCAGATCCCGCCGGTCGAGCGCGGTGATCGATTTCTCTGACAAAAAGTCCTGCCGGAACAGTTCCGTTGCTCCGGCCCCAAAGGTCTCAAAGGCTTGCTGGGCATGTTCGCGCGCGCGGCTCAGCATCTCTTGACGGCCATCAATCAGGTCCTGGGCCCGTTGATCCCCGTCCGGAGAGCGGGCCCGAAACGCGTCCATCATTTCGCTCTCAAGCCGCTCAACGCCGAGCGCCTTCATCATCTGTTGGCTGTAATAGGGCACCTGCGTGGCAAACTGGATGTCGGCGAGGTCGACGTCTCGCGCCGCTTGCTCCATCGCAATCGCAATCTGCGTCTCGTCGCCACTTTCCAGAAGCGAGAGCATATCCGGCGCGGCGTCACCGCCTTGATCCGTTTCAGTCTCGGCGCTCTCCGAATCCGAGGTGTTGGGCGTCTGTGACCGGGAAAAATAGAGGTCGAACAACCGATCATGAGTCGCTTTCTCGGCGGGTGATTTCGCCAGAACGCAGCGCAGCGTATCCGACAGTCTTTCGCGATCCTCATACCCGATGATCGACACCGCCCGCGCCGCATCAATCGATTCCCCGGTCGACACCCGTACATCAGCAGACCGCAGGGCCCGAATGAAATCAGTGAGAACCTGCTCTGCCATATCGGCCTCTAGACACGCGTCACTTCGCGCGTGAGTTTCGGCAGATCGCGGTCGACCGCCGCAATATCGCTTTCATGCTTCAGCAAGACGTTCAGCGTCGAGCGGACCAGCTCTTCGTCCAACTCGCTGGCATGCATCAGGAGCAGGGTCCGAGCCCAGTCCACGGTCTCCGAAATCGACGGCCGCTTACGAATGTCGAGGTCGCGCAGCCCTTGAACGAAACCGACCAATTGCTTCAGCAGGTCGTCAGAAACACCGTCGACCCGTGCGCGAACAATCTGACGCTCGCGCTCGGCTTCCGGGAAGTCGATGTGCAGATGCAGACACCGGCGCTTCAGCGCGTCGCCCAGCTCACGAATATTGTTGGACGTGAGCACCACAAGCGGTGGGACATTGGCCCGAATGGTGCCGATCTCCGGAACCGTGACCTGATAGTCAGACAGAACTTCCAGCAGATAGGCTTCAAACTCCTCGTCCGACTTATCTATTTCGTCGATCAGCAGGACCGAACCCCGATCTTGCTGCATCGCGGTCAAAAGCGGGCGCGGTTCCAGAAAGCTCTCTGAAAAGAACAGATCTTCAAACCCGGTGAGCTTGGTGAAAGCCGCGTCCAGCGTTGCGGCTCCCTCCATCACTTCGCCCAGTTTCTCTTTCAGCAGCTGGGTGTAAAGCAGCTGTTTGCCATACTTCCACTCATACAGCGCTTTGCCTTCATCAAGGCCTTCATAGCATTGCAGGCGGGTCATCGGCACATCCAGAAACCGCGCCATGGAGGCGGCGAGATCGGTCTTGCCAACGCCAGCCGGGCCTTCGATCAGAACCGGTTTGCGGAGATGGTGAGCGAGATAGATCGCGGTCGAAATCTCTCTTGTGGAGATATAGCCGACGCTGCCCAATCCTGAGGTAATGGCCTCGATCGAGGTGAGCGCTTCATAGCCGGTACTGTCTTGAGTCATGTCGTTGACGTAAACGGCAAGCTGCCGGTCTGCAAGTCTGTCCTTGCGACAGGCTGTGAGGATTTGCGCAGCGCTTTTCAGGCCTCAGCCTTCAAGCCAAGATCTTCCAGCAGCAGCGCAAACCGATCATGGCCCCAATACTTTGCATTGCCATAGACCGCAAAGGGCACACCGAACGGCTCATCCTCATTGATCAGGGCCTTACACTCGGCCAGGGCCGCATCAATACTGGTGTCGTTCAGCGCCCTGTCCACAAACGCTGCCGACAGTCCATTCTGCTTCGCACAGTCCAGCAACACATCCGGGTTAGAGATGTTCTTGCCGTCGCCCCATCTTGCATCTGATGCGGTCAAAGCAAACGCAATATCCTTGCCCTCGGTTCGCGCTGCCAACTGGACACGCGCGGCCGGTATCAGGTCGACTTCAAACGGGTTTGGGATCGCAATCGGCAGACCCATACGGCTGGTCATACGCACCGCGTCATAGCCGAAATAGGCCCGCTTGGCCGGGCTGGAGACCGGGTCCATGAAGTCCACGCTGTCGGGCCATTCGAACAGCGGGATCAGGTCAAAGTCCACACCTGCGCGCACCAGAAGATGCAGACCCAGTCTGGAGAAAGGACTGCGGAAACTGTGATAGACGCGCGGCTTTGACATTGAGGGCTCCAAACACTTGGGGCGCCGTTTCAGCGCCCCGCTTCCAGTTATTGCGACTAGCTCAGTTTGACCAGCATCTTGCCTTTGTTGCGGCCGGAGAACAGTCCGATAAAGGCATGCGGAGCCTCTGCAACGCCCTCCATGACGGTCTCTTCAAACTTCAGTTTTCCAGATCCGATCCACTCGGCCATATCGGCCATGAATTGCGGTTGCATGTCGACATGAGTTGAGACGATGAAACCTTTGATCTGCAGTTGTTTGCCGACAATCTGGATGACATTGTTCGGACCGGGGCTGGGCTCGGTATCATTATACTGGCTGATCATCCCGCAGATCGCCATGCGCGCGAATGGACGCGCCAGCTCAATGGCTGCCTGAAAATGATCCCCGCCAACATTGTCGAAGTAGACATCGATGCCTTTAGGGGCAGCCTGTTTCAACGCCGCCAGCAACTCGTCATACGTCGCCGCCTCACGATAATCGACGCAGGCGTCGGCACCGAGTGATTTCACGTAAGCGACCTTTTCCGCGCCGCCGGCTGAGCCGATCACGGTACAGCCTTTGATCTTGGCGATCTGAACAACCGCTGAGCCAACGGCGCCAGCCGCGCCTGAGACAAAAACCGTATCGCCTTCTTTCAGTTCTGCCACGCGCAGAATACCCGCATAGGCGGTCAGGCCCGGCATCCCCGCAATGCCGAGAAACGCACTGTCCGGCAGACCCGTGCCCGCAGGCAGCTTGTTGGCCATCACAGCTTCCGGCGCGGCGGTCCAGGCTTCGCGCCAACCTGCCATCGACAAGACCAGATCGCCTTCTGCATAGTCCGGGTGGTTGGAGGCGGTCACATGGCCGACCGTCCCACCCTGCAACAGTTCGCCGATCTGAAACGGCGGAACATAGCTTTCGCGGTCATACATCCGCCCGCGCATGTACGGATCGACCGACATCCAGCTGTTGCGCACCTGGATCTCGCCCGCGCCCGGCGCCGGGACGTCGCTCGTCTGCAGGTCAAAATCGGCGAGGGTTGGTTCTCCTACCGGGCGTTTGGCCAAAGCCCATCCGCGAGATGTAAGCGATGTCATATCAGTTCCTCCGTCTTGTCTGTTGGCCTTCATTTGGGACGTGTGAGGAATGAAAGAAAGGGGTGACCTAGCGGTGCCCCGTTCATTGGCGGTAAGAAACCGTAATGCGTTTTGATCAAGACAGCTGGACCGTTCGCTTGCGAGGTCACAAGACTGGGTGCAAGGGAGGCGCAGTTGAGTTCGGAGTACTGAATGTCAAAGCTCAAGACCGGGCTGATCGGGGCAGGCGTGTTTGGCGGCTATCATGCCGACAAGATCAGCGCGTCTGACCGCACCGAATTTGTCGGCCTGTTTGATCCCGATTCTGCGCGGTGCGAAGCGCTTGCGAAGCGTGAAGGCGTGAAGGCCTTTGCCACCCAGTCTGATTTGCTCGCCGCCTGCGACGCCGTCCTCGTCGCCTGCCCAGCGACTTATCACGAAGCGGTCGTCCGCGACGCCTTGAATGCCGGGTGTCATGTCATGGTCGAAAAACCGCTGGCGCTCACCGGTCATGCGGCTGATCAACTGGCAGCGCTCGCTGACGAAAAGCACCTCGTTCTGCAAGTGGGTCACCAGGAACGGTTCGTGCTGCAGGCCATGGGTCTGTTTGATATCCCGGACACGCCGACTGCCATTGAGGCCTATCGTATGGGCCCGCCCGCACCTGATGGCCGGGCAGGGGACGTTTCCGTCATTTGGGATCTGATGACCCATGATCTGGATATGGTGGCCAAGCTGATGGGCGCCGCCAACAGTCACCTGGCGCAGGTTGAGGCGAAAGGGCGTAGGGCGCACACCGCTCATATCGACGAAGCCACAGCCCACGTCACCTATGCCTGCGGTCAGGCCGAAGTGACGGCCAGTCGCTGTGCAGAGACGCGCGACCGCCGCATGATCCTGACTTATCCGACCGGCACAATCGCTATCGATTTCCTCACCCGCGCGATCGAAAACACCACGTCTTACGCCGTAAAAGCCGACGTGTCCGACACGCTGCCTGATCCCCTCGGCGCGGCCGATGAAGCGTTCTTTGCCGCCTGTCTCGGGGATCGCGACTGCGCCATTCCCGGACGCGAAGCCGCTCAGGCGGTTCATTTGGCTGAACAGGCCGAACTTTCAGCCCTGCATACAATTGGAGCCTGACCTATGGCGTATACAGACATCGACACCAGCGTCCTGATTGACCTTCCTGACGACGCCCCAATTCAGCTGTTTGACCTGAAGACCCAACAGGCAGCCATCCGCCCGGCGCTGGAAAGGCGCTGGATCGATATCCTTGACCATGGTCGCTATATCGGCGGTCCGGAAGTGACCGAATGCGAGGAAAAGCTTGCCGCCTTTACCGGTGCCGCAGATGCGGTCGCGGTGGGGTCCGGCACACAGGCTTTGGTGATGCCGCTCCTCGCCATGGGGCTCGGGCCGGGTGATGCGGTCTTCATTCCAGGCTTCACCTATAACGCGACCGCCAACGCGGTTCTGCTCGCAGGCGCCTTTCCGGTCATCGTCGACATCGATCCGAAGACCTTCAACATGGATCCGGCGGACCTGCAGCGGCGCATCGAAGCGGTGAAAGCCGAAGGTGACCTCACCCCACGCTGTGTGATGCCGGTCGACCTTTATGGCCTGCCTGCCGACTATGACGCCATTCAGGCGGTCGCGGACGCACACAATCTGCGTGTCGTGGCCGATGGGGCGCAGGCGTTTGGCGGCAAGGATAAAGGCAAATGGGTCGGCAATCTCGCCGAGATTACCGCCACCAGTTTCTACCCGACCAAGACACTCGGCGGCTATGGCGATGGCGGCGCGATCCTGTGTCAGGATGCCGATTTCGCCGACCGCATGCGCTCAATCCGCTGGCACGGCACAGGCGATAATCGCAAGGAATCGATCCGGGTCGGCATCAATGGACGTTGCGACTCGATCCAATGCGCGGTCGTCGCAGAAAAACTCGGCCTGTTCGAAGCTGAACGCGCGCGCCGCATCGCCGCGGCTGCCGTCTATGATCAACGCCTTGAAGGCATCATAGACCACCAGATCGCGCTTGAAGGACAGGAAAACGGCTACGGCCTCTACACCGTCCGGGTCCGCAACCGTGACGCAGTCCGCGCCGCGCTCAGCGATGCCAAGATCCCGTCCGGCATCTATTACGACATGGCGATCCACCAGATGCCCGCCTTCGCCCATTGCGCCGAAGCCGGCTCACTTCCGGAATGCGAAAAGGCCGCACAGGAAAGCCTCAGCCTGCCCATGCATCCCTACCTGTCAGAGGCTCAGATCCACAAAGTTTGCGACGTTCTAATCGCGGCCCACAACGCCTAGATCGGACAAATCCACTTCTTCAAAGGCCGGATCATCGTCCATTGATGCTGTCTCTTGGCGGGCAGCTAAAAGGGTCCGATAGCCGACGAACAAGAGATAACAGACCAGCCCAGCCAATCCGGCACTCAGCGCGAAGGTCAGCGGCCAGACGCCAGCGCCGATCAGACCTTGTGACGTGGCGGGGTCCAGATCTTCCAGATACCGTCCCCAGGGACCGTTCACGCCGTGCATCAGGATCGACGTGTGCAGGCCCGTGAGAAACATCACAAACAGACTGGGCGACCAAGCTGCAAGGCTGACCCAGCGCCGCCAATACGCCTGTCCCATCCAGGCTGCGCTCATCACAAAGACGGACGCGCCGACCAAAACCGCGCCCAGAGGCGACAGCACCAGCATTTCGATCTCTGTGGACAAGAACGAGTTCGCGATCGAGAATGTGTTCATCAGCATAAACAAGCTGACCAGAAACCCGACGCCCCCAACCAGACAGGCAGTCCTGTAAGACGCCCAATCTGCGGGCGAAAGCTTGAAGGAAGGTTCCAACATTTCAGCGGCTTAGCAGCTCGAAGTTAAACCTTCGCTGAACCGCCTGTTTGAATTGCATTCAAACCCAACCGCCTTATCAGCGCGCCGATCAATCGCCGCGGGCAGCGGGCGTGCCAGCCAGGACTGAGTCTCAGCGTCTTTGCTTCTCCCCACGGCAATAGCGTATCTCATCAGTCATGACCCAACTATACGATAAGATCGGCTTGAACTATGCCGATCTCCGGAAACCTGACGCGAGAATCGCGAAGCGAATCGATGCGGCCCTCGGTGATGCAATCACGGTGCTCAATGTCGGCGCTGGGGCAGGGTCATACGAACCTGAAGGTCGTCAGATCACGGCTGTCGAACCGTCGGCTGAAATGATCAGACAACGACCGGATTCAGGCGCAAAGATCATTCAGGGGAGCGCAGAAAACCTCCCCTTTGATGACAATTCATTCGACGCCTCCATGGCCGTCCTCACCGTGCACCACTGGACGGATCTGGAGAAAGGCATCGGTGAGATGCTACGCGTGACGAGAAATGACATCGTGATTCTAACATTCGACCCTTTCGCCGACTGGTTCTGGCTTGCGGATTATTTTCCGGCGCTGGTCGAGTTGGACAGGTGGCAAATGCCTCAAATAGCGAAATTCGAAGCGTGGTTCAGAGAGTTGGATGTTTCACCAGTGCCCATTCCCTCTGACTGTACCGACGGCTTTCTCGCCGCCTATTGGCGGCGCCCGGAGGCTTATTTAGACGAACGTATCCGTTCGGCGATGTCCTCATTTTCGGCCATCGGGGGTGTGTCTGAAGGTGTTCGACAACTTGCTGATGACCTCGAAAATGGAGAATGGCATCGCCGCTACGGCCATCTGGAACAACTAGATGAATTGGATTGTGGGTATCGACTACTCGTGGGGCGCTAGGTTCCAGATTGGGCGGATCCATCGGCAGTGAAGCTCTCTACTGTTGTTCCCCCAACCTCGACAGGCCGAGCGAGCGGCGTCTTTCTTGATAGGGCAGCACGCTCATGCTCGCCGGTGACGTTGGCAATATTTCCAATCCAAGCTAGAGCGCGGGCTCGCGCGACTATACTCAGGAGACAATACTGGAAGCCTGGATCCCCATCACGATTGCGGCTGCGTTCAGCCAGAATATCCGCTCTGCGCTTCAAAAAAGCCTGAAATCTTGGCTATCGACCTGGGGCGCCACCAGTGCCCGGTTCGTGTTCGCAGCGCCGTTGGCGATCTTGCTCGCCGGGCTGATCCTGTTCGTCCACGGCGGTGGCCTGCCAGCGCTGACGTCCAGCTTCTTTGTCTATGGGACACTTGGCGGCCTTGCCCAGATCGCGGCAACTGCGCTGCTCGTCCATCTGTTCTCGCATAAGAATTTCGCCGTCGCGACCGCATTCACAAAGACCGAGACTGTGCAAACCGCCCTGTTCGGGCTCATACTCCTCGGGGATCAACTCACGCTGATCCTGACGGCAGCGATTGGCATCAGCTTGATCGGCGTTGTCCTGATTTCAGTTCCGCGGGCAGAGACCTCACTCAAGGGGTTGTTCAATCAGAAAACGCTGATCGGCATCGTATCCGGCGGGCTGTTTGGTCTGTCCGCGGTGGCTTATCGCGGGGCGTCCCTATCGATCACCAGCGATGATGTGCTGTTACGCGCCGTGATCACGCTCGCCTTTGTCACCACGCTGCAAGCGGTTCTGGTGCTCATCTATCTCAGATCCCGTGAGCCGGGAGAGACCCAGCGGCTCTTTCAGAAATGGCGGCCAGCTGGTCTTGTCGGTCTGACCGGTATGCTTGGCTCGCTGGCCTGGTTTACCGCGTTTACCCTGCAGAATGCCGCTTATGTCCGCGCTGTCGGCCAAATCGAGGTCGTATTCATGATCGCCGCCTCAGTGCTGATTTTCAAAGAAAAAGTGTCTGGGCGAGAGCTTCTCGGCGTTTGCCTGGTATCACTCGGCATCCTTGGCCTAGTCGTCCCGATAAGCTGAGGCCCCGCACTGTAGTCCCAACTGCCCCAAAGGTGCGCCGATGAGTCCGCTGACCATGGCGGCGAGCAGAGGCGGGGCAGGCCAAATCCGGCTGAGCGGGGCAGCGAGCCAATCGCGCAGCCAGGGCAAGATCCGGCTGTCGCCCTGATAGACCGGCGTGAACGCCCAGGTCATCAACTGGTAGAGCTGCACGTGAACTCGGCGCAGGTTCACATAGCGTTTCAACGCGTCCGGCACGTTCTCACCTTCCGTGAGCGCCCGGCTCAAAGCCCAGGCGTCCAGCAGGGCCATATTCGCCCCTTGGCCGAGCTGCGGTGACGCGGCATGCCAGGCATCGCCCATGTGAACAAGGCGCGGACCTGACACGGGACTGGGATGCGTGCGATGGCGATAGTGGGCAAAGGTCAGCGCGTCATGATGCTCGATTTGATCCAGTAGGATCTGTGTCTCTGGCCAAAGGGCTGCGGCGTCCTCTTTCCACGCGTCCAATGGCTTTGACCGCCAGGCCGCTTCAGCGTCGGCTCGAATGGACCAGAAATAGGTCAGGCTGAGCGGCGCATCGGCACGGGCGCGCCCGGACGCCATCACACCGCTCATTTTGCGCGCCGCCTGATAGCGCTGCTCCAGAGCGGTGGCGTCAAACGGTCCGCCGTCCGGCCAGGGCAGGGTCGCCCACAAGGCGCCATAGGGCAGCTCGCGCTTTGGTGCCTCCGTCAGCGGCGAACGAACCCCGAGCGCGTCTATGACAAGATCAAACGGCCCAATCGCCTGTCCCTCAGATGTGCTGAAAGTTCCGGCCACCGCATCTGCCGCTGCTACCCTTGTCTCCGGCACAAGCTCCACCCCGCTGTCCAGCGCCGCCGCCAGAAGCTGGTCAAACACCATGCCCCGCTGCACGCCGACCCCATAAAGGTCGGCATTCCACTTCGAATAGCGCACATCCAGAACCGGCCGAAGCGACGGGGTCGTGAGCCCCCAGAGGCGATCAATCCGACTGCCAAGGGCCTCAACCCGTGCGCGCAGGTCGAGCTGTTCCAGCACAGCGAGCCCCGTCTGCTGCAACATCAGCCCCGATCCCACCGGCTTTGGCGCTTCGAACTGATCAAACACACGTACAGTGTGCCCGGCCCGCGCGAGCAGCGCCGCCAAGGCCAGCCCACCAATCCCGGACCCAAGAACGACAATATCCAGTGTCGCGCGCATTCGGGTGAAATTGCGCCGCTTCGACCGCAATGTCACCTGCGGCGCTTTAGGCCCATCGCCGCACAAAGGCCCAGAGGCCAAACACTCCCAGCAAGGTGAGCGCTATACCGCTGACAAAAACGACAAAATCATAGACACGCCCGCCAATGTGCGCGGCATGTATAGGGTAAAGCGCGTTGTAGGCTTCGCGGCCAGGACCGGCCTCAGTCGCATCGAACTGACCCGCCACGCGGCTTGTCGCGGGGTCGATAATCGCGACAGATCGGCCATTCGGATGCCATTCCTGCGCCTGGCGCAAGCGCAGCGTAATCGGCCCATCGGCGTCGCGCGGCCAGACCGCCATCCGCAAAACACCGCCCGGAAATGCCTCTTCTGCTGCGTTTAGCGCCTCGGCCCAGTCCAACTCGCCCGCCGCAATGACAGGCGGCGCTTGCGGCGCAGGTCCCCCCGCCATGTCGAACATCGCACGCGTTGTGGATGGAAAGGCGAGTGCCGTGCCAGACAGCAGCAAGGCGAAGACCGGCGCCGCCGCCCAGACGCCAAGATTTCGATGCACGGACAAGAGCTGCCCCCGGTTTGCCTGCGTCAGTTTCAGGCCGCGCCTTAACCCGCGCCGCATCGGCCAGACGGCAATCAGCCCGGTGATCACTAGACCACTTGCCGCGAGCCCGGCAAAGCCTGCAATCCACAACCCGGTCTGACCCGCCAGCAGGCGGTGATGCAGATCAAACAACCAGTCTTCGAACCGCTCATTGGCACCCCATTCGGCCAGGACCGCACCGTCAGACTGCAGATAGGCCGCGCGGCTATCCGTTAGGTAGACTTTATGCAGGCCAAACTCAGGCGTCGCATAGACCAGCGCCCGCAGGCGGTCCGGGCCGAACGCCGCCTCGGCCTGTTCGGTCACATCGGCCAGCGCGGCGACTGACAGGTCGGCCGGGGCCTGCGCCTCAGGGACGACAAGGCGGATATAGTCAGCCTTGAAGACCAGCAGGCTGCCGGTCAGCGCGATCACGATCAGGAGCAGTGACAGCGCCGCGCCGCAGGCCGCATGCACGCGCCGCGCAGTATGGCGGAAGTATCGGCGCGTCATTGCGAGCGCTAGTACGTCGCCGACCAGCGCAGCGTAAAGGTCCGCCCGCGTCCGGCAAAGAACCGGTCGTCCCGGCTCGCGGCATTCGGCGAGGATTGACTGTAATAGGTGGTATAGTCCTCATTCAGCGCATTCTGCAGGCCGAGATCAAACCGCCCGAACTGCTCTGTTTGATAGCCCGCGCTGAGATCGACCAGAGAATAACCCTCGAAATCGGTCGCCGATCCCTCATCATTGAAGGCGCGGTCAAATAGATGGGAAATTTGAGCGCGGACAGAGACATTCGTTATCGGCTCAGCCGAGACGAAGAGATTGAGCCGGTCCGGGCTGATATTTTCCGCTGACAGATCCTCATCAATCCGTCCGTCGCCATCCTGATCGGATTGGCCTTCCAGGCTGGCATAGTTCGCCCCGAACAGCATGCCATTGTCCAGCAGATATTCGGCGGCGATCTCAAACCCTTCAATCTCGGTCGGCTCGCGGCGGACTTCGAAAATTCCGACCTCATTGGCCACCAGGCGCTGGCCGAGATCTGATGAGGACCAGAAATAGCTCGCATTGGCGCTAAACCCGCCATGGCTCACCGACATACCCAATTCAGTGTTGTCAGCAATGATCGGCTCGATATCGAGTAGCGTATCAACGTCTTGTCCCGGCGTTGAAACCGCCCGCAGGACACGACCAACATCGGGCATGGTGAAGCCCTCAGAGAAAGCCGCATAGGCCGTCAAACCGTCAATCACTTCAAAGCTCGTCCCGATATTCAGCAGGGTTTCGGTAAAATCAGGCTCACCGCCCGCCACCTCCGTGCTGCCGGAGGAGAAAATCGTGGTGTAATCGTCGACCTTCAGCGCCGCATTCTCTTGCCGGGCGCCAAATGAGATGAGCAGTCGATCCTCCAGCAAGAGCTGGTCAACCTGCAAGAAGGGCGCAAGCGACTCAAACTCCACCTCTGGCACCCAAAGCCGCCCGGTCTGGATCAGCTCCTGATAGGTCTCATCGGAAAGATAATCAAGTCCGCCGGTCAGCGTCATGCCCTCAACCGGCAGGTTGGGCAGACTATAAGTCAGCTTCAGGCCGGTCTTGTTGGAATTGTTCGCCGACTGATCAAACGTCTCTTCGCCCGGGGCTTCCTCGCCGGTGTTGAAGAAGCCGCCAAACGTTCCGCCTCCAAACACGGACTCAAACTCGCGATAGAAAGCCTGCGCCGTCAGCGTGCCGCCAAACAGCTCCTCGCGCGTGAAGTCAGCCGAGAATGTATTGACCGTGTTGGTCGGCGGCTCACCTTCCGTATCCCCGCGCGCCGAACTCGTCGGCAGACCGGTGCTGCGATCGCCAGCCACCTGCACATAGTCGCCGTCACCCTCCAGCTCTAACAGATTGGCCGTCAGCTGCAGGCGGGTATGCTGATCAATATCCCAGCCGCCTTTCAGGAAGAGATTGGTCGAGACACTGTCCTGAATATCGCCCTGTGTACCGTCAACGCCGATCCGGCGGCCGTCGCCATCATAGAAGGCGCCGCGCGTCTCCCCGACAAAGCTCGCCACCAGGTCAAACTCACCAAAATCGCGCAACGCCGTCGCCCCGCCGCGATAGCCATAGCCGTCCCCGTCAAAATCATTCGACGCGGTGATCCCGGCTTCCACGCGCAGCTCCCAGTTCTCCTTCTCAGCAGGGTCCAGCGTCACATAATTGATCACGCCGCCGGTTGCCCCAACGCCCTGAATTGCGTTCGCGCCATATAGGACTTCAACCCGCTCAATCACTGCCGGATCAATCGTGAAGCCGTCGCGCGAGCCATTGCGAAGTGGATTGGACTGCGGCACCCCGTCAATCAGGTAGAGCGGCTCGCGCCCGCGAAAACTCTCGCCAACGCCGGACAGTTTCTGGCGGCTGGGCGAGAAGCTTGGCACCTGCGTGCCAATCATGTCTATAAGATTGGTCGATATAAGGATCTGCTCACTCAAAGCGGTCTGATCGATCAGTCGGATTGTATTGGGCAGGGCTTCAGCCGGAATATCGCGGCGTGCGGCCTGTACCAGAATTTCGTCCTGACGGGCCTCTGGCTCTGTCTCAGCCGACTCGGGCGACTGCGCTCCGGCGAGGCCAGAGCTCATCGCGGCGAGGGACGCACATACAAACAAGGATCGCATTCATCTTCTCCGTAAAATAAATCTACTCGGCAAAGCAGGTTGTGCTCCTGATTGCATTTTTGAGAATGAGTTGCAATATCAAAAATGGATTGTGCGGGGTCTTCGTTCAGAGCGATTGTCACGCGTGGCAAAACTTCCTAACTCAACTCCCATGACAAAATCGCTCAAGATCCTCGCTGCCCAGCTCAATCCTGTTGTCGGCGACATTCAGGGCAATCTTGCCCTCGCCCGTCAGGCCCTGGAGGAGGGCCGGGCGAGCCAGGTCGACTTGGTCGTGCTGACCGAGCTGTTCATCCTCGGCTATCCCGCCGAAGATCTGGTCCTGAAACCGAGCGCAGTCGAAAACGCGATGCAGGCAATCCACGACCTGACCGGCGACACCGCCGGTGGCCCGGCTGTTCTGATTGGGTCGCCTTGGGCTGAGGACGGCAAACTCTACAATTCGGCCCTCCTGCTGCAGGATGGCCAGATCCGAGGACGCTATGACAAGCGCGAGCTGCCCAATTATGGCGTGTTTGATGAGGTGCGGATCTTCGATCCCTGTACCGCGCCGCACGAACTGTTCGAGATTGGCGGCGTGCTCACCGGCATCGCGATCTGCGAAGACATCTGGTACAACCGCGTGCCGTCTGCCCTCGCCGAAGCGGGCGCCGAAGTCCTGATCGTCCCGAACGCCTCACCCTGGCGCCGTACGGTTCACACTGAACGCCATACGACCTTTTCCGCCTGGGCCAAGACCGGCGTGCCTTACCTGTTCGTCAATCAGGTCGGCGGGCAGGACGAACTGGTGTTTGACGGTAGCTCCTACGCCGTTGACCATGACGGTACCGAGCATCAGCTGCTCGGCGATTTCGTGAGCGGCACAGCGATCGTGACCTATGACGGCGCCGCTCACCGCTTTGTCCCGGATGGTCCGGACGCCGCGCTGACCACCGGCTGGGAAGCCGAATACCGCGCCGCGACCCTCGCGCTCGGCGACTATGTTAACAAGAACAGGTTTCCCGGCGTTGTCCTCGGCATGTCGGGCGGCATAGACAGCGCGCTGACGGCCGCGATCGCTGTCGATGCGCTCGGTCCGGAACGGGTCTGGTGCGTGATGCTGCCGAGCAAATATACCTCCGACGATAGCCTCGAAGACGCCATGGCCTGCACCCGCGCCCTCGGCGCAAAGTATGACACGATCAATATCGCGCCCGGCGTCGGCGCGCTGGATGAAATGCTGTCGGCTCAATTTGCAGACACTCAGGCCGACACAACCGAGGAAAATATCCAGTCTCGCCTGCGCGCCGTCACCCTGATGGCGCTCTCCAACAAGTTCGGCCACATGGTCGTCACCACGGGGAATAAGTCGGAGATGGCAGTCGGTTATGCGACGCTCTATGGCGACATGTGCGGCGGCTACAATGCGCTCAAGGATTTCTACAAGACCGAAGTGTTTGAGCTCGCCAAATGGCGCAACACGGCTATTCCCAAAGGCGCGCTCGGCCCCGCAGGAGAGGTGATCCCGACCCGGATCATCACCAAACCGCCGAGTGCTGAGCTGCGCGAAGACCAGAAAGACGCGGACAGCCTGCCACCCTATGACGTACTCGACGACATTCTGCGCGGGCTCGTCGATCTGGAGGAAGATGTCGATGACATCCTCGCCCGCGGTCATGACGCGGCCACGGTGAAACGGATCGAACACTTGCTCTATATCGCTGAGTATAAACGCCGCCAGGCCCCGCCCGGCGTCAAAGTCGGCGGCAAGAATTTCGGCCGCGACCGCCGCTACCCCATCACCAACAGGTTTCGGGATTCGTAAGTGGTCTGGCGAAGCCAGAATTTTTGATCCAGTGAATCAAAAATAACTGGAGAATGCCCCGGCAGGGGCCGTAGACGGGGCCCCTAAAGTCCTAAGCCTGCGCGCTCATCCCCAACAGCATAGCCTTCGTCTCGGCATCACTCGGGAAAAACAGCTCGATCTTCAAGTCATCCAGCGACAGGTCCTCCGGCGTCCCGAACTGGGCAATTGTCGAGAACAGAGACAGTCGTAACTCCCCG
Organism: Henriciella sp.; assembly: GCA_030066975.1. GTDB lineage: Bacteria > Pseudomonadota > Alphaproteobacteria > Caulobacterales > Hyphomonadaceae > Henriciella. The sequence goes on from JASJAO010000006.1 coordinate 196,020, forward strand.
ACCCGGTAGATGGTTGGCACGACCGGCCCAAGCCTTTCGGTGTTTGGCGCAGGCGCGCGTGCGAACACATCGGCTGCGCTCTCCAAAGCCTCAATCCCGCCGCGCGCCGCGCTTTCGGTGCGCAAGCGATGGGCGACATGGTGCGCCACTTCCGGCCAGTTCTCGATGGTCGATTGCACCTCTTCCTTTTGCATCACCTCGATCAGGCTTTCTCCTTCACGAACCCCCATCATGCCGAACAGGGTCGCGGCCGGCTTATTGGTCTTGAGGATCACCCAATGGCGGTCGACAATGAAAGCGGGATAGGGCGCGTGCTGGTCTAAAGTATACTCCACGGCTTCGCGGATCGGCGCCATCTCTTCCGCATCCCAGCTGCGCTGCTGATAGCGCGCTGCAAACCCGGCATGGGCGAGCAACTGGTTGCGCGCCGTCAGCGGAATATTCAACGCGTCGCCCAGCTTTGCGATCATCTCGCGGCTCGGATTGGCGCGCCCCGTTTCCAGAAAGGACAGATGCCGCGCAGAGACATCCGCCTCATGGGCAAGCTCAAGTTGACTGTAACGGCGAGCCTGGCGCCATGTTTTCAGGCTTTGTGCGAACTGGGTCATGACCGCGTTTGTAACCGATCTAAAGCGGCGCGTCAGTTACCTCAGAGGTAATTGATTTCAATTTCCGGATCTTTGTAAGTCATCACCACACCCGACCGGCATCGGGCTTTGGCACCGGCTCCGGTCAATACAGTTCAAACTCAAGGACGACACTTATGACAGTCTTACGCATCTTTCTCATTCTCGCATTCCTGGCGCTTGCTGCTTACACGCTTAAGGCCGGTTTCGGCCATGGCTGGGATTTGGGCGCAGTTTTCTTTGGCGATTTGACCGCGTTTAACTGGTCGGGCCAGTTCAATTTCGACTTCCTGACCTATCTCTGGCTGTCGGCGCTCTGGCTCGCCTGGCGCCATGACTTTTCCCCGCTTGGAATTGTCTTGGCCTTGATTGCATCGGTTGGCGGAATGCTCTTCCTCGCTCCGTATCTGCTCATCGTCAGTGCTCAGGCCGATGGTGACTTGAAAACCGTGCTGCTCGGAGAGCGGCGCGCACGCGAATAGACCCCAAAACCCATTTCACAAAGGAGCCACACCATGACCCCGCAAGACACCGTCCACGCCTTTCTCAACGCCGCGGCGGTAAAGGATTTCGACACCGCACTGAAATTCATCGCGCCGAACTGCGAGTATCATAATATGATGATGGACAAGGTGACAGGCCCGGACGCTGTGAAAGCCGCGCTGGAACCGTTCTTCGGTCCTACACTGGAAAATGACCTGAAAATTCTACGAGAAGTCACCGATGGCGCGACCGTCGTCACCGAGCGTCTCGACCGGCATTTGATGGAACACGGCTGGGTTGAACTCCCCGTCACCGGCGTGTGGGAGGTGCATGACGGGCAAATCACGCTCTGGCATGAATATTTCGATCTACAAACCATCATGAGCCAGATGTCGCCAGCAGATTGAGGTGTAACCGAATTTGGGGTGCTGGCGAAGTTAAAGCCCCCCTCCCACCCCGTGTTGGACCCACACGCCTCAATCCATCCCTGAAACCAAATTCAGCCCCCCGCGCGCCCCTCTCCCGCACCCGGGAGAGGGGAATGCCACAAAATCAATCCGACCGAATTTGCACCCATGTCATCCTAGCGGGCATGGACATTCGCTTCTCCATTGCCGCTGTACAGCACCTCCCGGTCTATCTCTGGCCGTGGGTGTGGTGGCAGCTGTTTGCGGTCAAGCGCTGGTGCCGGGTGAACAATCGCAAAGTCCTCTGGCAAGCTGACGAGACCGGCAAAGTCTGGGTCACCTATGTCTCAGATGACGAGAAAGACCTCACCGCCTGGTGCCACCAACAGGCCAAGCTCTATCGCCCACACTGGTACGCC
>JASJAO010000007.1 GCA_030066975.1 Henriciella sp.
TGTCCGCCGCTCGCACACCTGCCTCGTGCTCCCTGATCATCCGTATGATCTGTTCTTCGCTGAAACGTGATCTTCTCATTTTGCATCCTCGTTTTCGAGGACTCTGCAAATTCATGGCCGGAAATTACGGGGCTGGGTCAAACTCTATACTTGAAGCTTCGTGTCCCCGAGTTATACAAAGCTACTGTTCGATTTGAGGGGGAAATCATGGAATTATCGCGTCGCTCTGTTTTGGCTGCATCCCTTGTTCCAATGTTGGCCGCGTGTGGTGTGGGTGGGACACGGAAAAAAATAGTCATCCTGGGTGAGGACCTTCCAGGCAGTCGAGCGCTCGAAGCTGTTGCCAGTAGGATCCTCGGCGCAGGTCAAGTGAGTTTTGTTCTCGATCCCTATGAAATGATGACCGTCAAAGCGAACACAGATTTTGCATCGCGAGCAGGCAATTACGACGTTGTAATGCAGTACAATACAGCGCTCGCACCTTACGTGCAGAACGACTACATTGTTCCAGTCTCAGAGTTTTCAGATCAAGCTTGGGTCAACAGTCTTTCGCAATATTTGTTCGAGCAGTCTTGGAAAGAGATTGGCTGGTATCAACAGGCCGGGACCCAGGATGCCGAGCCATTCGGCGTTCCGCATTCCGCAAATTCGATGTTACTCTGCGGGCGCAGAGAGCTATTCGAAGATGCCGATAATGCAACGCGCTTTAGGGAGCTCTTCGGATATGACCTCGCTTTACCAACCAGTTGGCGACAGCTCGAGGATGTTGCAAATTTCTTCACGACGTCTGAAACGCGCGGGATTGCGCTCCAGGGTGCGGAGTACTGGAACTACTATGAATGGGCTAATTTTGCGTTCGGTAACGGCGGCGGAGTTATGCAAAAGGATTATGGCTGGATTTCCGACGAGAACACACCGCTTATTCTGAACTCTCCTGAGACAATTGAAGCGACAGAGCGCTATGTTCGGCTGAAGAACTACAGCCAATACGGTATGCCAGACGCCGATTTCTATAGCACAGACGCAGGCAATCAGATTTCGTTATTGCGGACCGGAAACTATGCGATGGGGATCGTTTGGAGCGATGTTGTTTTCGACCTAGTGAAAGGGCAGCAATCGTGGTCAGACGACTTCATCTTCGCCCCAATTCCAGGAAGTGTTTCGATGCTGGCGGGCGGTAGTTATTACGTAAACAAGAGAAGCAAAAACATCCAAGCTGCGGAGGGGCTGATTCAGTCCTTGTTTGATCTACCCCTTCAAAAAGAGCTCGCCCGCAATGGGCTATGTGTACCGCGTCGCGATGTTTACGAAGATCCTGAACTTTTGAGTGAAATACCGTATCTTGATGCTCTCGGAAAATCTCTCGCTCGAGGTGTTTATATGCTCGAAGCTGGAATCGATGGGGATCAAATCATTTCCCATCTATCTTCGGTCTTACAAGAACTCTTCAGAGCGGACGGCGAGTTGGATGTTGCATCCCGATTAGACATTGCACAAAGCCAAATATCTGACATTCGTACTAAGAATTTCGAGATGGAATGACTTTATAGCAGTGCCGGCCCGAAGCTTAGTTCTCCCGGGGATCCTGTTTGCGGTCCCTCTGATTGCGACAGCATTCCTCTACTACCCTTTGGCCAATCACTTCGATTGGGGCAGGTTCGACGCTTCCATCCTTTCACCATCGGTCCGCAGCATTGTCCTCGCGAGCCTAGTGACTTTTCTTTCAGGGGCGATTGGGATTGGTCTTGGCTGGTGGACCTTTCGATGTCCTATGAGGGAATACATTTACCCATGGTTCGTCTTCCCGTTTTGTCTTGGAAGTGCTGCCTGGGCATTACTTTTTGCCCAACTACCTGATGCGTTGCCGGGATTCACAAACCGGCAACCGATGGTGGTTTTCGGCTACTACGTTTTCGTCCAGGTACTTCAATATGCACCGCTAATTGCATTTGTCGCAGTTCAGTCCTTCAAACGAACAGCAGAAGCGCAAACCACGGCAGTGATGTCCACTCGGATGAATAATCGCGAAGCTGTTCGTTACGCCTTTTGGCCGAAATTTAGGTTGTTTTGCTACTTTGTTTGCGCAATCGTTTTCTGCGTTTCGTTTAGCGATCACGGCCAGGCTTCACTCTTGTTTCGCCCCTCCAACGGGACAGACAGCCAACTAATGTCGCACCAAATGTCGCAGGTTTACGCCAATTGGCACGGTCGACCGGACGTAGCTTTGTCTATGGTTAGTTCAGCAACTCTTGTCGTCACTGGCCTGGCACTGCTTTCGCTGATTGGTAGCATTTTTCTATTTAGCCATGTCTGGCGATGGTTTTTTTTAGCGATCGCGGGTAACTCCCTCGACACTACAGCGATGTTGAAAACAGATCTAACGTCTGCCGAAAAAACATTTTGGAGCCTCGCGGCCTTGATTTCCGGAACCCTTGCTCTCGGGGTTTTTGTCTTTTCGTTCCTGACCCAGGATTTGCTCGTCCTTAAAGCAATTTTCACAGTTGGCGTTGCGGCTTGCTTCTTAACAGCCGTTTACGCGGGATATGCTTTTGTTCTTCGTTACAAGACTCGAAGCTTCTGGAAATCGACACAAGATCAAAGCCGCTGGAGTTACATCGCGCTTTTGTTGATTGTCCGAATTATTCCCGGGACCGCCATGTTCTACTCCATTCTCTCTTTCACGATCGGTTTTGAGCAATCCAGTTGGGTCGTACGGGGTGCCGCATGGCTATTCGCGCATTTAATTTACAACAGCGTCGTCGTGCTACCTTTCCTCTTTCTCATCTTAATGCGGCTGACGCAGGACGAGCTCGACTTCTTTCGTTCGCTTGGAGGGCGCCTACGGGAAACTGTTCGACTAACCATGGTCCGTCGATTCTCCGCTGAACTTTTGGTTATTCTGGTGTTTTGCTTCACTTTGATATGGAATGGAGATGCGGCTAACTACGCCGTTTCTTCGTTTTTTGAGTCAGTAAATGCCGAGATCGTCACCCAATCTATCAACAAGCACGACAACTTCTCTCGTAGCATACATCTAGTATTTATTACCTCTGTGTTTGCTTTGCTGGCTATTTCGCTTTTTATGCGAATGTTGGTCGCTAGCAGCAGGACAATCGCACGAAAAGGGGTACCTAACGAGGAGACGATGAAGGCGCAAAAAAGCATGAATGCAAGAGGCCAACGCAATGGTAGCTCAGTTTAACTTTTCCGGCGTTACATTGGCCTTCCCAAGAAAAGGGAAGGGGGATCCATACCATATCCTCAAAGAAGCCAATGCCAGTCTCAAAGTTGAAAAGGGCCAGGTTTTGGGTCTGCTCGGAGAGAGCGGTTCGGGAAAGAGCAGCCTGTTGAAGCTTTTAGCAGGAGAATTGTCATCCAATAAAGGCTCGCTGGAGCCTGATGGTGTAAACGAACACGACATTATCCTCCTTCCTCAAGGCGGTGTTATCCTGGAACACCTTTCCATCCGGGAGAACCTTCAACTTTTTTCGAAACTGAGCGCCACAAAGTCCCGCTATAAAAAGGACAAACTCGACCGGGCCATCGAAATATTAGGGATCAGCGAAATTGAGCAAGACAAAGAAAAGCGAGTAGATCAGCTGAGCGGCGGGGAACGGCAACGCGTTTCTTTAGCGCGCGTCCTTTCTATTGATCCTAAGATCGTCTTGCTCGATGAGCCTTGTGCAGCCATCGGCGGTATTCAACGTCAGCAATTTCTGACCTTACTCAAACGCTCATGCATCGAAGCAGGCTACGGCGCAATCATTGCCAGCCATGACTGGCGGGATCACCAGCTAGTCGCGAGCGACATTGTTTTTGTGCGCCAGACAAGGGGCGAGGGTCTATCCTCGCTCCAAGCAATGCCAATCTCCGAATTTGAGCTACGTCCGCAGCATATGGAGTCTATTCCATACACTACTTACGATCCGGTGAATTGGCTCCTCGCGCGACGGGCCAATGGTGATACGTTCGATGCGCTTCTGGGAGAGCAAAAGCTCTGCCAGATCACTTTGCCTGGTTTAGGGGGAGAAGACTTAGTCAGGGTTGCTTGCGGTCCGTTTGAGTACGGCAATACTAAAAACGTTGTTGATAACGACCGTCTTCTCCGGATCGGTCACTCAGGTTGTTATGAGTTTTTTCAGATCGAGCAGGAATTGGTGATCTGCAAACCATCCAGGGGACGCTCGACTAAAGAGCTTTCGCTACCTTCTGCTCTAACGGTGTTTTCTATCGAAGATGGGCGGATGCTTTCAAAGCTATAGCAATTCAATATACATCGCCCATGAATTATTATTCTATCAATTGCTCGCATGGATCGAAGTGTGTTTAAGCGCTCGTGCTATTAGTCGGTCAACTCCGATCGCTACCCCTGAGCAGACCGGAATGTCTCGCAATTTTGGTTTCGGTAGGCGATTCACTTTGAGCCGCTCGCGCTGATCGTTTTCCGCTTCAAACCGTAAGAGAAAATCACTCGCTTTTTCGATTTCCTGATATCCGTTCGCGATTTCAATCCCGTCGACATAAATTTCAAATCGCATAACCGTTCCATCATCACTTTGCTTAGCGAAGCAAGGATCTACAATCGGGTAGTCTAAGATGCAAAGCACCTTTTGTGCTGCGCGGCGCTCAATGGTGCTGTCCAACAAGTCGTCAAAGTGTTGACTTGGCAATACCTCCCCATCTCCAAGGTTACAACTTCCGAACGTCTTCTCATGAAGCAATCGAAGCTCCAAATCAGAAAGCTCGTGAAGCTCTACAGAAAATGCATCTTTGAACAGCTGCGCGCAGGTTATCGACTCCACATCGAGATCATAAAGGTCTTTTAGAAAATGGCAGACTTCGGTCGCCATCTCCCGATATCCAAGTCCTGGGGCATACCATTCGAGGATACTGAATTCCGGTGAATGCGTTGCATCGGAAGGCTCATCTCGAAAAGCCTTACAAATCTGGTAGATAGCTCCAGATCCCTGTGAAATCAGAGACCGCATGGCTAGCTCTGGCGATGGTTGAAGGTACAGCGTGTCTTGTTTCGACTCCGATTGACTATGCGTCTCGAATAGCACAGTAGTGGGGTGCGCTAAAACAGCGTTATTTAGAATCGGGGTGCTTACCTCGACGGCGTCCATGTCGCGCATCCAGGTTCGAATCTGTGCTTTTAGGTGGGCTGTGAATTCCAAATCGACCCTTATATCCAATGATCGGTCTCCAATAAGCGGCTCAGAGGGTGCGGATTGGCAGATTGAGTACCGAAACGCAAATATTTCATTGTCCGAGCTACTCGAGCAGCTTGGTTTGTTGCCATCAGATATCCCGTTTGAATTGGACCTGCAATCCGAGTTTCCACTAAAAGCACCTCCTCATTTTTTGTCTCTAATTCGTCCAGGCGACCCGTTAGATCCCCTTTTTCTCCAGATCGTCTCTCAAGCTGCCGAACGAATGGTTTCTGATGCGGCATCAGAAGACCCGCTTGAAGAAACTGACCGCTTTACCGATCAAGGACTGATTAAAAAGTATGAGTATCGCGCTCTCATAGTCGCCACAGGAGTGTGTGCTTTGCATTGCCGATACTGTTTTCGACGCCATTATGACTACTCCGAAAAGGCCGCCAACGGCCAGGCGCTTGAGGATGCGCTTGATGCCATTGAAAAAAACCCGGCGCTCTCAGAGGTGATACTTAGTGGTGGTGATCCTCTTTCTTTATCGGACGCCAAATTGAAAGCGTTGATATCCCGTTTGGAGGAGATGAACGAGATCAAAACAGTCAGGTTTCATACAAGAACGCTGACCGCAGTACCTTCGAGAGTAACTACGGATTTTCTGAACTTGATAGCGGAGACCTCCAAAAAGATCGTCATCGTGACTCACACCAATCACGCCAATGAATGGGACCCCATTACAAAACACGCTATTGGACGCTTAAGAAAGGCTGGCGCGACGCTTATCAATCAATCCGTGTTGTTGGAAAGCGTGAACGACAATGCTAAAGCACTTTGTGATCTCAGCATTGCCATGTTCGATGCTGGCGTTCTCCCGTATTACATTCACTTGCTCGACCCCGTTGCGGGCGCCGAACACTTCCATGTCGGGTTAGATAGATCTCGTGCGCTCCGTCGAGAAATGATGCGGTCGCTTCCGGGGTATCTCGTTCCAAAGTTCGTTAAAGAAATTCCCGGCGAACAGAGCAAGGTTGATTTATTGGACCTTCCGTTGTCGGATTAAAACAATTTCAAGGGCCAGACTGCTCAGCTGCTGTAGAATGAGCTGGGCGCTAGTCACACCAAGAGCAACGCCAATCCAAAAGTTTGAGTTCGAGAGAACACGTTGCGTGTCTACCGCCGCGAAACAGGCTGGGCTAGCGAGCACGCGTTCGCCAGTCGGTTCGTTGAATATTTTATAGTAAACTTCGGTGTAATTTGGGTGTGATGCATCCTGATAGAAGTACTGAAGAAATAAGATGATACCCGCGCCTATAACGATCGGAAAATCGCAAACAAACGCCTTGAGTACCCAGTAGAAAGAGGAACCGTGGACTGTGTCTTTGTATTCTACGCGTTCTGGTCGCTCCTCCACATCTCGTGCCTTGAGAAGGCTGCTTACAAATGTAAGGAACGCGAATGCGAGGATCATCCACCCAATCAGGCTTATCTTACTCAAGTATCGCGGCACCACGGTATCAATTTTGCCATCCGGCCAACTTGACCATTCGTCGAGTGGCCCCATGAATGACGTACAGATTAGAGCGATCGCGACACCCGCGAGGCACGCCCCAGCATAGGGGACAAGTCTAAGCGGCATGGGAAGGTCTAAATAGACAAGGAATGATGTTATCGAAGCGATGATCGCGCCGATGGTAAACGGAATGACTATTGCGCTATAGCGCGTTGGTGCCGTCGCAACCATCTCTAGCGATTCTGAAAATATAAAGGCCGTCACGATCGCGATCAGGAGGATAACGTTCGAAAGCACGGGACCGCTCGCCTGTTTGAGCTTGGTTAGCAATGCATCAAACTCACGCTTTCTTCTGCTCTCAGATTTCTGTTTCGTGTCATCAGCCATTTGATCCCCCAAAAACACTATCTATGTGTGACAATCGCGAAGTCTGCATCGTGTCCCGTGCGATTGAGTATCTTCAGAATAGTGCGATCACTCAATCTAATAATTGATTTCGTTCCAAAAAATCCCTGCCGTGTTGGGAGTCAATTTGAAACCGCGGTTAGTATCCCTTCATATGGAATTATTAGAAGTGCGGGAGATTTACACGTCTGATTCAGCTCGTAGTTTGGTCCACGATTTGAGGCGATGAGCACACTCCGAGAACAGAGAAGTGTCTAACCCATTAGGTTAGACATCTTTGATCTACAATTATTAAATGATACCAATGGTTTGATTTTTGGGTGGCGGAGAGGAAGGGATTCGAACCCTCGATACGCGTGAACGTATACGCCCTTAGCAGGGGCGCGCCTTCAGCCACTCGGCCACCTCTCCACTCAGGCACTTGTCCCTAATCAACAACCACCGACAGGGCAACTGCATTTTGCGGTTATCTGGACCGATACTGTGCAGTCGCCCGTGCAAACCTCGGGGCAATCCAAAATTCTCAAGTTCGTGGAAAGATTGATGTGCTATGGAACACGTTATGTCTGAGAACACTCCACCCAAGCTACGCCTTGATAACTATCTGCCCTACCGGCTTTCGGTGCTGTCGAATGCGGTTTCTCGGTTGATTGGGGGGGTGTATGAAGGGGACTTTGATCTGTCGATCTGGCAATGGCGGATTATTGCGGTCCTGGGGGAAACGCCTGGTCTGACCAGCACTGAAGTCACCCAGCGCACATTGATGGACAAGCCGACGGTTAGCCGCGCGGCGGCGAGCCTTGTCGAGCGCGGGCTGCTGCGCCGTGATGTCGACACAGAAGATCGCCGACGAGTGCCTCTGTCGCTCACTGATGCCGGGCAAGCCATCTACAATCAGGTTATTCCCGAAGCGATCGAGAAGGAAAAGGCTCTGCTCGATGTGCTGTCGGAGGACGAACAGTGCCAGTTGCACGATATTCTGACGCGACTGGCGCGCGTGGCCTCCCCCGGAACCAAGCTTTGGGATGATTTTTAGCAGTAAGAACAGTGTTCTGATGCTGGTCAGCCCGCCCAATCTGTGTAAAAGTTAACTCACTGGAAGGGGTTCCAAAATGGCAGTGCAAATGATGGATGCGATTTTCGCAGGCCTGACGGAGAAACGTGCGGAATTTGCCGACGCTATGGAAACGTGGCGTGATCACTTGCAGCCTGAACTGGAAAAACGGGAGCAAGAACGCAAGGCGATCATCGCCACCGCCCGCAGCAAAACACTGAGAAATGGCTTGATTGTTGGCGGTCTGACCCTCATCGCCGCATTCCTGCTGAGCGGCATGATCGGGTTTATCCTGTTCGCGGGCGTTGCGATCACTGCGGTGGCGAGCGGTGTGGCCTGGGTGCCGCTATTTGCTATGAAAACGCGGACCAAGGAATTGGTTGTTGGTTCCGCGGCGGACGCCTTTGGCTTTGAGTATCGTACGCTACATCCGGACGTTTCAGGTATCTCCAACTGGCGCAGTGCGGGGGAGTGGATCAAGTCGCGCTCGTCAGCGAGTGGTCTGGCCGGAAAAAATTTCGCGCTGCACAAGGAAGACGAGCCACCCACCCCGGCCTTTGACACGCTAAAGGCCGCGCGCCTGATGCCGGGCTATGACAGTCGGCAATTTGAAGATCTGATCGAGGGAGAGCGGGCTGGTGCGGTGTTCTCTCTGGTTGAATGCAAACTGACCGAGCAGCAGGGATCGGGCAAGAACCGGCGGACGGTGACAACCTTTCAGGGTTTGCTGTTTCACATTCAGTATCCCCAGCGCTTTCTGGGGCGAACTCTGCTTGCCCGTCAGGGCTGGTGGAAGGGCTGGTTCGGAGACAAAGACCTTAAGAAAGTCGATCTCGTCGCCAAGGAACTGGAAGACAACTTCACCATCTATTCCAACGACCAGGTCGAAGCCCGCGCGCTTTTGACACCTGACCGGATGGAGCGCCTGATTGCGCTGGAGCAGCACTTCAAAGGCGGCAAGTTGCGTGGGATTTTCGAGGACGACCATCTCACGCTGGCGCTGGAGGCCAAGAACCAGTTCGAGGCCGGCTCGGTCTGGAAGCCACTGGTCAACCCCGAACGCTATATCAGTGCTCTAAACGAGATGGGCCTGGTCTGCGACGTGATAGACGGGTTCCTCACCCGAGACTGGGTCAAGGACAGAAGGTGACCCGCAATTTCGAGCGTTTTCAGGGGTCAAGGCCTGATTATTGCATATATTATGACACAATAGATTAAGCACATCTTGAAGCGAACGTGCGACAAGACAGAAGACAGGTAGGAAAGCCAGCTTACGATGCCGCATGGGTTTGCAGACACTTCCGCATCGCGTTCAAGCGCGGCGAGTTCCGCGCGCCGTCTGCCAGCGGCGCCTGGCCTGATCACGACCAGCGAATTTGATACCGCGGCGGCGAAGTTCAAGAAACGTCCCACGCAGATCACCGTAGGCATGCTGCGCCACGCTTCGCGGTGGATTGACGCGGCGATCTTGATCCTGCTGTCAGCCTATTTCCTCATACAGTCAGCTGAGGCCTTTCTGGACGCCACACTTGCCCAGACATTCCCTTTTCTGGTGATGCCCGTCCTCACCTTTTGGGGACTTCGGCTCGCGTGCGCCTATGACTTCGAGTATTCGAGATCCATTGTCGCACAGATAGTTTTGACCGCGGTTGGAGCCGGGATCCCACTTGGGCTGATCGTCTTTGGAACCTCGATGCTGTACTCGACGCCGATCGTGAACTGGGTGACGATTGCGGCTGCCGCCTCTTTCGTATCCATTTTGATCCTGCACGCGCATGCGCTCGCTGGGTTTCGTCACATTACCCGAAAAGGTTGGCTCAGCGAAAATGTCGTGATTGTCGGTGCGACGCCGAACGCCGAACACTTGATCTTAGAGAACGCGATGACGCGGGAATTGAACATTGTCGGTATATTCGATGACCGCCTCTCCCGCGCACCCAAATCGATCAGCGGTGCGCCGATACTGGGGCGGCTGGACGATATGTTGACCTGGGACCGGTTGCCCGATGTCGACCGTATCATCGTAACGATCACGTCAGATGCCCGTTCGCGGGTGAAGGATCTGATCGATCGATTGCGGGTTCTGCCGCAACGCGTTGTCTTACTGCTGGACCTTGATGGGTTTGATCCGGAATCGCAGACCTTGGGTGAAATCGCGCACTCTCCTGCGGCTTACGTTTCCGGCACGCCGCGTGATTTCCGGCGTGTCGCCGTCAAGCGCGTCTCAGACATCGTGTTCGCAAGTTTGCTTCTGGTGCTGACAAGCCCGGTCTTTCTGATCACAGCGATCCTGATCAAAACGACCGGCAAGGGACCGATCTTTTTTCGTCAACGCCGACATGGGTTCAACAACCAGATTATCCGGGTGTGGAAATTCCGGTCGATGATTGATGACCCAGACGCCGCAGACAAGATTGCCAGCCAAACGGTCGCTGATGATCCGCGTGTAACCCCAATTGGGCGGTTTATTCGCCAGACTTCCATTGATGAATTGCCGCAGCTCCTGAATGTGCTGAAAGGCGAAATGTCGATTGTGGGGCCGCGGCCTCACGCGGTTGGGATGACCAGTGAGGAGACCAGTGTTCACAGCATCGTTCAGGATTACGCCCATCGCCACCGCGTAAAGCCCGGCATTACAGGATGGGCGCAGATCAACGGGTCACGCGGGCCTGCGCTGACCAAGGCCTCGGTGCGCGAGCGGGTACGGCTGGACATGGAATATATCAACCGATCCTCGTTCTGGCTGGATGTTTATATCATGCTGATGACCGCGCCTTGCCTGCTCGGTGATGCCAAGAAGGCCCGTTAGGGTGGGATGCGATGACCCTGTCGCGGCCAATGTCTGAACCAACTGAAACGGCCATTCCGGTGGGTCAAACTGCTCAGGGTGAAGAGGTCGTGTCGAACGGCGTTTGTGGCGAAGCGACGCTCAGCATCTGCGTTCCAACCTGGAAGGATGGCGCAGACGCCTTGTTTGCGAGCCTCGTGCGCCTGGACGGGGCCGGGCGCTGCACATTGCTGGTCTACGATGATGGATCGTCAGCATCTGATCTGACCCGGCAATTGACACGCCAGATCTTGAGATTTCCCGGGCCGGCTCGACTGATTACCGCGAGCAGTAACCAGGGACGGGCGATCGCGCGTAATCGATTACAGGCTTTGGCTGAAACGCGTTGGATCCTGTTTCTTGATGCGGATATGCGCCCCGATGATGATCAATTCCTGCTCCGCTATCTGGAGATGGCTGCAACACTCGACGCACCCGCGCTTGTGCCGGGGGGCTTCAGCCTGAAATACGCCACGCCGACGATCGAAACAAAGCTGCACGCGGCGCAATCAGAAGCCTCTGAATGTGTTTCAGCGGAAATTCGGCGCCGCGCCCCGGGACGGTTTGTCTTCACCTCGAATCTGATGGTGCATCGCGAGATTCTTGAAAACATTGAATTTGATCCGGGATTTACAGGATGGGGTTGGGAAGATGTGGATTGGGGACTTCAAGTCGCCGGACGCTATGACATCCACCACATCGACAATCCAGCTACGCATCTCGGGCTCGACACGGATGACGGGCTGATTGCGAAGTATGGCGGCTCCGGCGCCAATTTCGCGCGGCTGGTGCAGCGCCATCCTGCAGCCATGGAGACAACGCCGCTCTACAAGAGCGCGCGATGGCTGTCGCGCCTGCCGGGTCGCTCCGCACTTGCCTGGCTGGCACGCCGTATCGCTCTTGGCAAGGCATGGCCCTTGCAAGTCAGACTGTATGGTCTGAAACTTTATCGTGCGGCGAAGTATGCGCCGCATCTGGAGAAATGATGCTGGATTCGTCGCGCTACAAGCCCGATCGCTCCTGCCGCGCCAAGGTGCTGCGCCGCCTCACACAGTGGCGATGCGCAAAGCCGCTGGAGAAAACGCCAAAGCAAGCGATCGTCAGTTTTACCTTTGACGACTTTCCCCGCTCAGCTGCTGAAGCTGGTGCAGAAGCGCTTGAGGCGTGCGGCACCAGAGGCACTTTCTACGTTGCGAGCAGTATGGCCCGCCAAACCAATCTGATGGGTGAGATGTACGGCCCTGATGATTTGGAAAGGCTGGAAGCTGCGGGGCATGAAATCGCGTCACACACGCACCTTCATCTGGACTGTTCACGCGCGTCGCCGACACAAGTTCTCGATGAGCTGGATCTCAACCGGGATGCGTTGCGCGCGTATGGGGTAACTGGAGCAGCGTCGCAATTTGCCTGGCCTTATGGAGAGACCTGTTATGAGGCCAAGCGCGCGCTTGCCGGGCGGGTGGACACAGCGCGAGGCATTTTGCCGGGCATCAATCGCAAGGGCGCCGATCTGATGCAGCTGCGCGCGTTTGAACTAACCACGGATGAGGCGACAGAGCGCCGGGCGGCGTCCGCCATTCGGCAGGCCACGAAAAGCGGTGGATGGGTCATCGTGTTCACCCATGATGTGCGAAACACACCGAGCGCATTTGGCACCAGACCCGACGTGCTGCGGTCCCTGATCCGGCAAGCGCGCGACAGTGGGGCCCAAATCCTGCCGGTCGCGCAGGCCTATGATGTGATCCGAGCCTCATGAGCAAGCTGCCCGTCACCGTGATGGTGCCGACCTTTCGGCGGCCCGCCGAACTCGCCCGGGCGGTCGGGAGTCTGTACAGGCAGACACTTGCGGCGCGGGGCTTTGCCATCGTGATTGTCGACAATTGTCCGGACGCCAGCGCTGCGAGTACGATTGAGCACTTGCAGCGCGACTGCCCCGCCAGCATCACCCTCACGGCCTTGTCCGAACCACGGCCCGGTGTGGCGACGGCCAGAAATACAGGCATGACGGCGGTGAAAACTGATCTCGTGGCATTTCTGGACGATGATCAGACCGCGCCGGAAGACTGGTTGGAGCAATTGCTGGCCAATCACGAGCGGTTCCCGGCCAGCGTCACGTTCGGACCGGTCAAAACCGCATTGCCACCGGACCAGAAACGCCACCGCGCCTATTTCGAACAGTTCTTTGGACGCGAAACCGGATTGCCCAGCGGCTATATCGATACAACTCACGGGATCGGCAACGCCCTGGTCGACTTTTCGACGCTGACGAATGACGGCGAGTGGTTCGATACCGAGATGAATGAGATTGGCGGAGAAGACGACATATTGTTCGAATTGGTGCGTGACCAGAGCGGACGCTTTGCCTGGGCTGATGAGGCCTTCGTCTGGGAGCATCCGGATCCGCAGCGGATTACATTATCCTACACCATGCGCCGGGCGTTTTCCTATGGACAAGCGCCGATCACACTGGCCAGGATGGCGAAATCGCCAAAATACCTCACTATGCTCATGTGGATCCTGGTTGGGTTTGGGAAAACCATCTGGCACGGCGCGCAATGGATCGCGCTGGAGATGATCCGCCACCCTGGCCGCGCGTTTCAACTCGACGCCACCCTTCGCGGAATTGCGAAACTATTGTGGTTCATTCCGATGCGTTTCTATGGCGTTGCGGCTGCCAAGAAGACCAAATCTACACCGACACAAACGACCGACGACTCGATCGAAGACAAACCGGCTAAGGTTGCCTAGGTTGCCTGTTGGACAGCGGGTTCGCCAGCTTCGCCGCGATCGCCACATAGATGATCCAGGTGATCGAGTTCTGTTGCAAGGCGTTGCTCTCCGACAAGCTGAACAGCAGGAATTGGCAACAGAGCCCAAGGGCCAAAACACCGGTCCATGTCGTGACTGCCAGCCTGATCGCTCGGCCAAGCGTCAGCGCGAAATTCAATCCAAACAGCACAAGACCGATGAGCCCCAGCGCAATGGCTATATCGAGCCAGGCATTGTGGGCGGTGGGCGACTCCCATTCCAGAACTTCTCGGACCCAGAAGGCCGGTTCGCTGTCAGGCGCCCAAAAGGCCCCATAGCCATATCCGAGCCAGGGCCGCTCTGAGATGACTTCGATGGAGGCTGACCAGATATCGGTTCGTCCGGTCAGGGTCGCGTCCTTTCCGAGAACAGACAGGATGAGTTCCGGCGCAAGTACCAAAATAGCGCTGCCAATCAGCACGGCGACACAACCGATCCAGACCCCAAAAACGGTCGTGAGCTGACCTCGCTTCATCCATAATGCCGCCACGAGAATGCCTGTCCCCAAAAGCAGTGCCAGAAGGGCTGTGGTTGACGTCGACATCAACACAAGTCCAGTGCAGATCCCAAATCCGATGACCCAGACCCGCCGCCAGTCCGTGTCCATAAGCGCCATGAAGCCGCAAATGAAGGACGCCGCAGCCATATGCGCCCCAAGCTGGTTTTTTTCATAATACATGCCGCGCCAGGCACCCGGATGGATATCCTGATGCACGCCAAAGCCTGGTACCAGAATAGCGACCAGGGCGCTGATACTGGCAATGGTCAACCAGGTCAGACCAATGACACGTAACAGTGTTCGCCAGTCATAGCGGGTGCCGATGTACAGTCCGGTCAGGGTTGTCATCACAATCGCGACGGCGCGCCTTTGCGTCAAACCCGTATCAATCGACCAGGTGAACGACAGGGCTGCCAGCCCCAGAAGCAGGATGAGAAAAGGAACACGCAAGGCGGTAAGCGCCATGGCCTTGGCTTGCCAAATCACACCAGCAAGCACCAAGGCATAGATCGGAAGCCAGGCAACCCGCAAAATGGGGGTGCCCTCAACGACCTCCTCGGCTGTGACGAGACGCGGCAACAGGCCTTCCGAAAACAGAACCAGCGCAACAAAAAACGCAGCCAGCTCAGCGATCGGATAAGTGTGTTCGGACTTATCCTTAGGCATTGAGGGGCTGTCAGCTGAAGAGACGGTTTGCGATCTGAGCATCCGAGCCAACATGATTCATTGCGACACCCAGGACCAGCCCGCCGCTTGCCTCCAAACTTTCACAAGCGTCCATGATCTCGTCCTGCGCAGTGTGATCGGCGCGCACGACCAGGAAAATGCCGTCAACCTGATCCGCGACAGTGTGTGCGGCATCAGAGACGTCCAGCGCCGGGGCATCCACAATGACATAGTCGGTAATACCGCGCAGAGTCTGCCACCAGTTCGGCTCCGAGACCAGTGAGACGCGCTGTCCAGCCGCTAGGCGTTCCGTACGAAACCGGGTGACCAGCATGTTTGTGCCTTCGATCTCGTGGGCCGTGAATAGTTTTCCGCGATCATCGGATTTAGGTGTTAACGTATAGATTGGCGGCTGGCGCAAAGATGCATCAAAAGCGCGACCGGGGCCGCGCCCTCCCCGTTCCAGACTTTTCTCAAAAGCGGCAATGACAGAGTTTCCCTCAAGATCGAGATCGACCAGCCATGGTGCTTTTTGGGCCTTGTCTGCCAGGCTCAGTGCGGTGCTGGTTGCAAAGCTCGTGGTGCCTTCGCCTTCATGCACGGACACGAACATGACCGCGCGCGCGCCCGGCTCAATCGGCTCAAGACGCGACGTGACCCGTTCCAGATGGCCAGTAAATTCCCGAAGATCCCGCATACGCGAATGTCCCGCTAGCTTCCTGAATCAGTAGCACAATCTAGGTTAACGAGATTTTTCGGTACCGCTTACCGGTCGGCAATGGCCAGAACAGGTAAGCGTGTGGCGCGCGTCAATGCCTGGGGCGTCGCAAATCCCCTTCGTGTGAACGCATAGACAAGGCCGCCACAGAGTGCAGTGAACCCGGCAATCAGCACGCTTAACAGCGCAACCGGGAGCCTCAGGCTGCTGCCGCGGAGCGGAACGCGGGCCCGGTCGGTTATCCGGACGCTCTCGACGTCTCCGGCAGCCAAGTCCACCAGTGTGCCTTCCTGCTGCGCGCGTTGCGCGAGGGCATCAATGTTCTCCTCAAGCAAGGCGCGCTCCCGTTGAAGCTGGTTCCAACGCGGCTCAAGCAAAGTAAAGCGCGTCAGCCGATCCTCAAATTGATCAAGCTGGCGTTGCAGTTCCTGACGTTGGACTTGCAGCGATACCGCTTCGGCCTCGAGCGTCTTGAGGGAGGATTCCACCGATTGATAGAGGGGGTTTGGACCGGTTCGCACGGTTCCAACCGGACCGTCCTGGCTGGCCAGAAACGCCTCGACCTGGGCAATCTGCTCGTCGAGATTGCGAACCGCGCGACTGTCGTCGGTATATCTTGCCAGCAACTGTTCCCGTTCCACGCGCAGAGCCGACAGTGTCTGTTGAGATGTGTCTTCAACAAATAGATTTTGTTCCGGTTCAATCGTGGCAAGTTGCGCTCGCGTGGTTGAGAGTTGGCCTTGTACCGCACTGGCGCGAGATCGATTGGTGAACAGTTCGCTGGAGATCTGGGTGAAGAGTTCCTGCGCGGTTGCACGCTCCCGATCGAAATCTCCGATGCCGTTTTCGCGCAGAAACAGAGCAATCTCGTCCTCCAACTCCGCCAGTTCGCTTTCGCTTTTGCCGCGTTGTTCCAGAAGTTTCTCGACCGGGCGCTCGCCAAACAGCTCGGCGCGGTACTGCAGGTACGCGTCGAGGGCGGCATTGAGGACAGCGGCGGCTGTGTTTGCATCTTCGTTTTCAAACGCGACATTTATGACCGGATTGTTCGGACGCACGCCCGCCCAGAAATCGCGCTGAAACTCGATTACAGCTTCCTGGCGATATTCTGCTTCGATCTCAGCCGGGCTCTTGGCCGATAACCTGCGCAGGTCACGGTCGCGGGCTTTGGCAAGATCGGGATAGACTTGTTCGAGTGAGAAACTGGCCAGGGCCCGCTCAGCCACCACCGGACCGCGCAACAACTCCAGTTCCCCTTGGATGATTTGTTCGGCTTCCGGCAGCGTGTCTCGGTAGGGATCAGTTACAATCGAACTGACACGAAGTTCGTCGCCGGCACGCACGAACAGGCCGGCTGTCGCCTCATACTTGGTCGGCATTTGCAGTGCCAAGAATAGCCCGACAAAGAGAAGCGGCGCGCCGATCAGCATCATCAACCACTTGGCGCGCCACAGGCGAACCATGACGTCCAGCATTGATACGGGAGGACGAGCAACAGACGCGCGCGCGCCTGCCTGACCAGACGGCGCAGGCTTGCGGTCTTCCCATTCTCCAAGTGTCGCCATCGCTATCGATCTCGCTTAACTCGAACCGTTAAACTGTCATTAGTCGCTTGATACTTCCTTAAACATTAACGCTGACTTTGGCACAGATTTCAGCGAGCTAAAGACGTCCATGTTCCGCTTCCTTTTACTCTTGCCCGCCTTGGTGCTCGGCGCCTGCGAAACGCCGCAGCCATCGCCCTATATGGAGACGATGGACTGGCGCCACGAGGACGGTCTGGACGCCTCGTATCTACTTGCTCCCGGGGATGAGATCGAAGTCGTAGTACACAGCGCGCCAGAGCTCTCACGCACAGTTACCATTAACCCAGACGGGCGCTTTCGGATGCCATTCACAGGTCCGATTCTTGCTGCAGCCCGCACGCTGGAGCAGGTCAAGTCAAACACAAGTCAGGCCCTGACGAGCGAGCTGCGGGACCCCGACGTAGACGTGTTTCTGGTGGAAGCGTCTTCGCAGCAAATTTTTGTCGGCGGCGCGGTCGAAAACCCGGGCCTGTTTGAGCTGCCGGGTCTGATCGACCCGCTACAGGCTGTGATCATGGCGGGTGATGTGACAGATGCCGGCCGCGATGATCAGGTTATCCTGATGCGCCGATTGCCAGGCGGTCAGGTCCAGTCAGCGATTTTTGACCTCAAAGCCGGAATCAATAATGCCGAGCTTGCGACCTGGACGCCGCTGCGCCGCTTCGATGTGGTCTACGTGACCCGCAAGCGGATCGCAGATCAGAACCTGTTCGTGCAGCAGTTCATCCGCAATGCGTTGCCGGTCGATTTCTCGATCTTTTACGATATCGGTGGTGACAGCCGCTAAACTGGTCTTTTCGATCCCTGCTGAACGGCTTATGCGAGGGGAAACCTTCAAGACAGGAGCCGCTCTGCTATGGCTGATCCAGAAAACACTCTCATCCTCGAAACCACAAAAGGGACAGCGACCATCGAACTGCGCCCGGACCTCGCCCCTGGGCATGTGGCGCGGATCAAGGAATTGGCACGCGAGGGGTTCTATGACGGTATTGTGTTTCACCGGGTGATTGACGGGTTTATGGCACAGGTTGGCTGCCCGCAGGGAACCGGTATGGGCGGCTCTTCCAAGCCGAACCTGAAAGCCGAGTTCAATTCTGAACCGCATGTGCGTGGAACCTGCTCCATGGCGCGGACCAATCAGCCGGATACCGCCAACAGCCAGTTCTTCATCTGCTTCGGCGACACGGGATTCCTCGACAACCAATACACCGTCTGGGGCAAAGTCACCGAGGGCATGGAGGCGATTGACCAGCTGCAGCGTGGTGAACCCCCACGCAGCCCGGACTCCATTGTGTCGATGAAAGTCGCTGCAGACACTTAAGGTTCACGTCGCAGGCGCTACACTGGCGAAGACATGAACACAACGCCGACGAGAAAAGCGAGCAGATTCCGCGGGACCAATCTCTTTGGGTCGCGGATCGCACGTTTAATTTTTGCGTCCAATCTTGCCGGGCTCGCGATCCTGATTGCCGGAGCGATGGTGCTGAACGGCATGCGTGCGAGTTTTGTCCTTTCAAAGAAACAGGATCTGGTTGGACAGGCGCAGCTATTGTCCAATCTGATCGCGGACGCAGCGACTTATGGACAGCCTGAGCCCAGTATGGACGAAACGCTCGCCCGCGATGCCTTGGCGTCGCTATCGCTGCCGGTGACCATTCGCGGCAAACTGTTCATGCCTGACGCGACCCTGCTTGGTGACAGCTACTTTCTCTCAGACCGGGTCGTCATCAGCAGCTTGCCGCCATTGCAAGAGCCGGGGCGGTTCGAGGTGTGGAGCACACAGCTTTCTGAAATGGCGATCAGCGCCATCGACTCCTTTACACCCTCCGGCGGGACAGCGGCGGTGCGCACGCGAACCTATGAGGAAGAGTTTGCAGAAGCCGTGGATGGCAACGAAGCAGCCAGCCAGCGCTTTAATGATCGGGGGCAGCGGATCATTTCTGTGTCTGTGCCAATTCAGCGCGTTTCAGCCGTGGTTGGCGTTCTGACCCTGGAATCAAACGACATTGAGGGGATCATCCGGGCCGAGCGCGCAGCGCTTATACCCTTTATTGCCGTGGCGATCCTTGTCGCACTGATTACATCGGCTTTGCTGACAATCGGTATCGCCAATCCCCTTCGGCGATTGGCACTTGCAGCCGATGATATTCGCTCCGGTGTGCGCAACAGTGTCGACCTTCCGAAGGTCACAGGGCGGCATGACGAGATTGGTCGCCTGGCAAGGTCCATGGAGACCATGACGTCTGCTTTGTTCGAACGTATCACAGCCAATGAATCATTCGCCGCTGATGTGGCGCATGAGCTTAAAAACCCTCTGACCTCAATCCGATCCGCAGTTGAAACAGCCGACATGGTACAAGATGACCCCGTGGCGCTGGCCAAACTGCGCGCCGTCATCGCCAAGGACGTCAAACGCCTCGACCGTTTAATCACTGACATCTCGAATGCCTCCCGGCTGGAAGCGGAGATCACCCGTATTCCAACCGAGAAACTGGACATTAGCCGGTTCGTTCATGACGTCGTCTCGACCTATGACGGACTGGAACCGGCGCGAGGGGTCAAAGTGGTGCTCGAGGATCGAACCATGAATGCAGGACTGACCGTGCGGGGGCGCGAAGGACCGTTGGGTCAGGTTATGCGAAACTTGATCGATAATGCGCGGTCGTTTTCGCCGGAAAACGAAACGGTCCACGTCACCCTTGAACAGGGACGAATTGGTCCGCAAACAACGGCGCGCATTTTGGTTGAAGACCACGGGCCGGGTATCCCGGAAGACAAGCTGACGAAGATCTTTGACCGGTTTTACACTGACCGCCCGGCCGGAACGGCGTTTGGCAACAATTCGGGCCTGGGCCTGTCAATCGTGGCACAAATCGTAGAAACGCACCGCGGTACCGTCACTGCCGAGAACCGCCCCTCAAAAGGCGCCAGATTCATCGTTGAACTGCCAGCGGCTTGAATCGCTATCGTATTTGTCCGTGATCGGAATAGTGAGTGTGACCAATTTGTCGAATTTTCGCAGCTGGATTGGTTAACCCCTGCATAACCTACTTGACGTTAACGTCGTGTCTGGCAGCCTGATTTGCAGGCTTTTCGGACGAAGACGGATGATAGGTATCGTTGTTGTCAGCCACGGAAAATTAGCACGCGAACTCGTGCGTGCGACCGAACATGTTGTGGGAGAGCAACCCGCATTCCGGTCCATTTCGATTGAAGCCGAGGACGATATTGATGACCGCCGGGATCAAATTCGCGACACGGTGAAGGCCTGCGATAAAGGCAAAGGCGTTATCATCCTAACCGACATGTTTGGCGGAACACCGTCAAATCTTGCCTTGTCGAACCTGAATCCAGGCCGGGTTGACGTCATTGGCGGCGTAAACCTGCCGATGTTGATCCATCTGGTACAGGTGCGCAGTGATTTGTCCCTGGAAGAGGCCGTAAATGCGACCTGTGACGCCGGACGTCGCTATATCCGGATCGGATCTGAAGTATTGAGTCGCGCAAAATGACCTGTTCCACCGAAGTCGAAATTGTGAACCGAAAAGGCCTGCATGCCCGGGCTTCTGCCAAACTGGCCAATCTGGCACTGACCCTGCCAGCGACCATTACGCTGTCGCACGAGGATGAGA
This sequence comes from Henriciella sp., assembly GCA_030066975.1. Taxonomy (GTDB): domain Bacteria; phylum Pseudomonadota; class Alphaproteobacteria; order Caulobacterales; family Hyphomonadaceae; genus Henriciella. Next base: position 20,865 of record JASJAO010000007.1, read on the forward strand.
CAGCAAATGCGCGCTCCATTATGGACCTGCTCTGTCTGGGCGCCAGCAAGGGTGACACAATCCGTCTCAGGGTCGAAGGCCCCGAAGAGAAAGCGGCATTAGAGGCCATACTGGAACTGATTGAGGACGGGTTCGGAGAACTCGCCGAAGACGCTGCCTGCTGCAAACCGTCTTGAGCGTTACAGGATCAATGGTGCCAGCCAGTAACCGATCACTGTGATGATCACCACGCCCATCAAGTTGATGGTAAGACCCTTGCGCATCATCTGCGCGACTGTGATCTCACCCGTGGCATAAACAATTGCGTTGGGTGCTGTTGCAACCGGCAGCATGAAGGCGCAACTCGCGGCAACTGCGGCCGGCGCCAGCAAACTCGACGGCTCAGCACCGATCGCCACGGCCAGCGCCCCAAGTATCGGGGCGAGTGTGGTCATCGTAGCGACATTGCTCGTCAACTCTGTCAGGAAGATCACCAGTGCGACCACCAGGCCCACAAAGATGATCAGCGGGAAAATCGACAAGACCTGCAATTGCAATCCGACCCATTCCGACATGCCGGTCGATTTCACTGCGTTACCAAGCGCAATACCGCCGCCGAACAGCAACAAGACCCCCCAGGGCAGTTTAACCGCTTCTTCCCAGTTCATCAGGGCGCGGCCTTCGCCTTTGCCCGCAGGCACCAGAAAGACGGTTACGGCACCCGCGATCGCAATCCCCATATCGGACAGTGCAGCAAGGGGAACGATCCCGTAGGTGAGACCGAGATTGTTGATCGGCAGTCTGAGGATCCAAAGCGTAGCGACACAGGCAAAGACGATAGCCACCCGGGCCTCCGGCGTTGTCATCGGCCCAAGATGAGACTTCTGATCGCGAATGTCTTCCAACACGGCCGCGCCACCAGAAAATGCGGGCAGATCGCGGGTCACCGTCCACCAGGCCACAGGAATCATGACCAGCATGGCCGGGATGCCAAACATCATCCATTGGGGAAATCCGATCCCCGCCCCGGCATTGGTCTGCAGCCAATCAATCGCAATCAGGTTCGTAGGGGTTCCGATCGGTGTCGCCACACCGCCAATGGAAGCCGCATAACAGATCCCGAGCAGAAGAGCCGTAACGAACCGACCGCTCTCATCTTTTAGTGTGACCGCAGCCGACAGGGCAATGGGCACCATCATCAGCGTCGTCGCAGTGTTGGAAATCCACATGGACAGCAACGCAGTGGCAATCATGAAGCCAAAGATCATCAGGCGGGGTTTCGGCCCCGTGCGTGAGACAAACTCGAGTGCAATTCGCTTGTGTAGATTCCAACGCTCAATCGCCAGCGCGATGATAAACCCGCCGAGGAGCAACATCACGATATGGCTGGAATAGCCTGCAACAACGGTCCGATGTGTCCCAGCGCCGACAAGCGGCAGCACCACCATCGGCAGCAGGGAGGTTACCGGGATGGGGATTGGTTCGGTGGCCCACCATATTGCCATCCAGACCATCAGGGCCCCGGTCGCCCACGCCGCGAAGGTCAATCCTTCCGGGGGCCCGAGCATCATCATCACCGCCGCGAGGCTGGGCCCCAGCACGAGGCCAATACGTTTCACAGAGACTTGCCCGCCACTCATCTTTGCATGGGACCGCACCCATTTCAGAAGTCAAGCGATCACGGTTCCAGGATCAGATCGTTGCGGTGAATGATGGAAGGACGACCGCGATAGCCCAGAACATCCGCAATTTGGTCCGAGCGCAAACCCAGGATCCGACGTGCATCAACTGCGCTATAGGCCGTAATGCCTTTGCCAATCATCTCGCCCGTATCGGTTAGCACAGCGACAGCGGCGCCGCGCGCGAAATCACCATCAATGCCGGTAAGACCTGCTGCCAGGAGACTGGCCCCATCGCGCAAGGCCCGGGCTGCGCCATTGTCGACAAAGACCGCGCCCTCTGGTGTCAGGTGACCGCGGAGCCAGATTTCCCGCGCCTTGGCCGGAGTCAAAGGCGGCAGAATCCACGTAGCTTTCGCGCCGTTCAGCAACCCGCTGAGCGGATCGGTCCGATCCCCAAGCGTAATCGCAGTAGCGCAACCGGCGCTCCAGGCGATCCTGGCAGCGGCCAGTTTCGTCGCCATACCACCGGACCCGATATCAGCCTGCGTATTCGTGCCGCCTGCCATCTGCTCATGCTCAGCTGCGATTTCAGTGAGCTGTGGAATGTGGGCAGCTTCTGGAGAGAGCCGTGGGTCAGCGGTGTAGAGGCCGTCTATATCGGACAGCAGGATCAGAACATCTGCCGACACCATCTGGGCGACCCGGGCCGCAAGCCGATCATTGTCGCCATAGCGGATTTCATCGGTTGCAACCGTGTCATTCTCATTGATTACCGGGATCGCTCCTGCACTCAGCAGCGTTTCGAGGGTTGAGCGCGCGTTCAGCCACCTGCGGCGATTTTCGGTGTCTTCCAGCGAGAGGAGCGACTGCGCAACGGGAACGTCATGCGGCGAGAAGGCTTGGGAGAGCGCGGCCATCAGCAGAGGCTGTCCAAGCGCCGCAGCCGCCTGCTTTTCTTCAAGTTTCTTTGGCTTGTGCGGCCCAAGAAGCTGCCGCCCCAAGGCAATGGCACCGGAGGACACCAGAACGACTTCACATCCGCGGTTCCGGAACGCGGCGATATCTTTCGCGAGGTCGTTCAGCCAGCTCTGGCGGGGGTCAGGCCCGTCTGCGATCAAGGCTGAACCGACCTTTACAACAATGCGTTTCGCGCTTGAGAGCGGCGAGGATGAGGATGACCCGGTCATTATAGCGGGCTCCACCCGATCTCGCTTTCCTCGTCCGCGGTGTCGTCTTCAACCAGTTGACCGAGCACACGGGCCATTTGTCCGAGCGCCTCTTTAACGCCGGCGCCTGTCGCAGAGGAAATTCGCAGCGGTTTTTGTCCACAAACCGCCTCGACGGCCGCAGCCTGTTCGTCGACCAGGGCTTTGTCGAGCACATCAACCTTGCTCATCGCGACAATCTCAGGCTTTCGCGCCAGTTCAGAACTATACGCCTCAAGTTCACTCCGAATGGTTTTGTAGGCACCGGCGGGGTCATCCTGTGTGCAATCGATCAAATGCAATAGCACTTTGCAGCGCTCAACATGGCCTAAAAAACGATGGCCAAGCCCCACGCCTTCTGCAGCACCCTCGACCAGACCTGGAATATCGGCCAGGACAAAGCGGGTCGTTGGCCCAAGATCAACAATGCCGAGGCCGGGGTTCAGTGTTGTGAACGGATAGTCTGCAATCTTCGGTTTGGCGGCTGTGGCTGTGCTTAGAAAGGTCGATTTGCCAGCATTGGGCAGCCCGAGCAGGCCGGCGTCCGCCAGCAGCTTCAGCCGGAGCCAAAGCGTGAATTCTTCACCTTCTTCACCGGGATTGGCCCGGCGGGGTGCACGATTGGTTGCGCTTTTGAAACGCAGGTTGCCCCAACCGCCATTGCCGCCGCGCGCGACCATAACCTTGTCACCCACTTCGGTCAGGTCAGCAATCAGGGTCTCCTGATCTTCCTCATAGATTTGCGTGCCGACCGGAACCTGCAGAACCTTGTCTGCACCGGAGCGGCCATGACGCTGTTTGCCCATGCCGTGGCCACCGCGTTCGGCCTTGTGGTGCTGTTGGTAGCGAAAGTCGATCAGCGTGTTGAGGCCTTCCACCGCCTCAACATAGACATGCCCACCGCGTCCGCCATCGCCGCCGTCCGGTCCGCCAAATTCGACATAGGCTTCACGCCGAAATGACGCACAGCCATTTCCACCATGTCCGGCCTTCACATAGACTTTTGCCTGGTCGAGGAACTTCATAGCGCCCCCTTAGCGCGGTCTCGCAAACATGACCAGCGATCTGAGTCGGCGCTTCACTTCGCCGTGAACTGCAAGAGTTGAGCTGTCCGCAGCGCGATTTTCGGTGTAACCTCAACGAAAAGGGAGGACCATCTTATGACACGTACCTGGATGATCGCATTGGCTTTGCTGGCGCTGTCCGGCGCTGCTTCACCGATAGCCAATGCGGCAGGAGGCGGATCTTCCGCGCCCAGCAGCAGCGGCCCGAGCTATGATCCTGTCGAAGAGTATCAAAAGGGCGTACAGGCACTTCGCGATCAGAACTATAAAGCTGCCGAAAGAGCTATGAAACGTGTGATCAAAGTGGCCAAGCGAGATGCAAACAGCCACTATATTCTCGGCCTCGCGCACTTTGGTCAGGAAGAATACAAATCGTCGGCCAAAGCTTTAAGCAAGGCGGTTCGGTATGATGAGACCCTCTATGACGCGCATGCGAAGCTCGGGATGTCCTATTTGCTGACCGATAAACCGGAGAAAGCTGAAAAAGTTCTCACGGATCTGAATGAAGCGAAAGCCATTTGCGCGGGGACCTGTGATCAAGCGTCCGCAATTGAGACGGCGATTATGCAAATTGAGGGCATGAAATCGCAACCGGGACCAACTGAGACCTCCGATCTTGCGCCGCCAATCATTCACGCAAGCCTTGATCATGGTGATCTGCTTTATGCAGACGCAGTCCGCCTGATCAACCTGGAGCGCTATGACGAGGCCATTACGGAGCTGAAAACCGCAGCGGCAATCCTTGGGCCCCATCCTGATGTCCTGACCTATCTCGGGTTTGCCCACCGTAAAAAGGGCGCGTCAGATGAGGCGCTGACCTATTATACCGAAGCCCTGACCATCGCTCCGGAGCATCTCAACGCGATCGAGTATCTCGGCGAGTATTATGTTGAACAGGGCAATTATGCTGCAGCCCAGGTACAGCTGATGAAGCTGGAGGCGCTCTGTCCATTTGGTTGTGCACAGATCGAAGAGCTTCGCGACTGGATTGGTGACACACCGACGTGAGGTCCGCACTTTGGGGCGGGTTTTGGGCTGCGGCACTTCTCTCCGGGTGCTCAGCCCCTGATCCTGCGCCTGTAGAGATTACAGAACTTGCCTGGCTGATTGGTTCCGCAGACGCCCCGCACAAACTGACGACAGAACCAGCTGCGTGTCTAAGCACCCGGTCTGGCGACGTGATGTTGGGTGAGCTCTTGTTCAACAGTCCCTTCTTGCTTGGTGGCCAGGCCGCCAAGGCCGGATTACATTGCGGCGCCTGTCATCAAAATGGGCGCGACAATCCAGACTTTGTCTTTCCGGGCGTTTCCAGCACTGCAGGCATGGCAGATGTTACGCATGGCCTGTTCGGGCCGAAACGCGAAGATGGAACCTTCAATCCCGTTCCAATCCCCGATCTTGCCAGCGAACAGGGACGTATTCTGGTCGATCGCAGCGAACCCGGCGCATTGGAGCACTTTCTTCGAGCGCAGATTGTTGAAGAGTTTGAAGGCACGCCCCCTTCGGACAAAGTTGTCGACGCGGTCGCCAGCTACATTCGCGCCCTGGATGACCGGTTTTGTCCCGAACCCGCGCGGGTGGCTAAGACCTGGCGCGACGAAACACGGCGCATTGAAGCTGGTTTAAACGCTCTGTCTGCGCATTTAGGCATTGATGAGCCGACGGCCAAGGCGATCCGCGGCGCCATGCGAGCTGCGCTCGGGCGCTTACACGCGCGGTTCGCCTTGCCCCAGCATGCCGAGATCCAGACCGCCCTTCGCGCGCTCAGCGCATCGATCGCCGATCGCTCAGATTCGGCCACATTACGCACGCAGATGACCAATCTGATGGCGCAGCTCAACGCCGAAACGCACGCCTCTTACTACGATGAGGCGACCCTTCGCGCAGCGCTGGACACGCAGCGTCGATAAGTATCGTGACGGTTAATGTGTGTGCCAGTTCAAGGCGATGTCTGCGGACGCTTCATCGCCGCAAATGTACCGTTTCGCCGGCACATCCATATTCCGCGCGCGAGCATACCATGTCACCTCTCCGACGGGCTCGAAGCCGAGCTTTCTGAGCACGGCACCCGAAGCCGGATTGTCGGTATAGTGACCAGCCATGAATTTGGTCGCTGATTTGGTCTCTCTCGCCCAATTCATCACACCGCGGGCCGCTTCCGTCACATAACCTTGGCCCCAGTAAGGCTTGCCAACCCAGTAACCAAGTTCCCATTGGCCGAAGTGGAGGCTGACGCCGCTGGCGCCGATGAGCTGATCCTCAAGGTCAATCACAAACGAGTATTCAGAGCCTTCTGCCCGTGCCTGCTGCGCCTTTTCGATCCACTCGACGGCATCCTGCTCGGTATAGGGATAAGGCGCGCGGCCCAAGTTCCAGGCAATATCCTTTTCGCTGATCAGAGCCGTCACGGCCGCCGCGTCTCGAGGTTCGGGTGGTCGTATTGTCAGCCGCTCTGTGCTGATTTCGATTGGAATGCTCATTCTGGGGCCTCTTGCGACGAGGAGACATGAAAAAAGGGAGACAGTGGCCTGTCTCCCCTTGAGAATTCTGTTGGCCACCCTCCGGCGGCCGTGCTGAGCCGCGCTATTCTGCTGCGTCTGCGAGCGGAGACACCGTCACATACTGGCGATTGTCCTTTTTACGCGTAAACTGAACTTTGCCTTCGACCAGAGCAAACAGGGTGTGGTCCTTGCCCATGCCGACGCCGCGGCCAGGATAAGTCTTGGTGCCGCGCTGACGCACAATGATATTTCCAGGCACAACGTGCTCACCGCCATATTTCTTGACGCCGAGATATTTTGGATTTGAATCGCGACCGTTCTTGGACGAGCCACCTGATTTCTTATGAGCCATAACCGCTCTCCGTATCTGAACTCAGCTTATAGCTGAAACTGTCCTATTTCGCGAGGTCTTTTGCCTGGGCGACCCAGTCATTCTTCTCAAACTTGCCGGTTGCGCCAATCTTTTCTTCCAGCGCCGCGATGTCGGCAGCTTTCATTTTGGCGATTTGAGCAAAAGTTATGATGCCTTCACCGGCGAGCTTTTCTGCGAACACCTTGCCGAGGCCTTTCATGACCGTCAGGTCGTCAGCTTTCGCTTCAGACTTTGGCGCGGTTTTTTTGGCCGCTTCAGCTTTTGGAGCCGCCTCTTTCTTCGGGGCAGCTTTCTTTGGAGCCTCAGCTTTTGCAGGTGCTTCTTTCTTGGGCGCGGCTTTCTTGGCAGCCGTTTTCTTCGCGGGAGCTTTCTTGCCGTCGGCGAGAATCGACTCGATTGTCACCACTGTCTCGAGCTGGCGATGCCCTTTCTTGCGGCGGTAGGTATTGCGCTGCCGACGCTTCATGATCATGACTTTCGCGCCTTTGCGCTGTTCAGCCACTTTTCCAACCACGCTTGCGCCTGAAACGGTTGGCTCGCCGATGGTAACTTTATCACCGTCGCCAAGCATCAGAACGTCCTCGAACGTGACATCGTCGCCAGCGTCAGCAACGAGTTTTTCGATGATGATTTCATCACCTTCGGCAACTTTATACTGTTTGCCACCTGTCTTAATGACCGCGAACATGACGCCCGTCCTTCGTAAGAAGATAAAAGTATGAGATTCCGCAGCCGCAAGGCGCAGACGTGAAACGGCGGGTAAACACTAAAGGGGCCGACAAGTCAAACCGAATTTGGCATGAAAAGCAGGGCTTGTGCAGCTATGAGGTCGAGGCTACAGCCAAACGCCGCGGAGAGGTGCCGGAGTGGCTGAACGGGACGGTCTCGAAAACCGTTGAACGCGCAAGCGTTCCGAGGGTTCGAATCCCTCTCTCTCCAGTTCGCAATTCTCCTCGAAACGCCTTTAATTCGATGGGGGTTGCGATTATGAAAAGCAAAGGAGAACCAGTTCGCCGGACGGCGGCTCGCCAAGTGTTTTATCAATGCTTGAAGGAATCGCTTTGCCGACGGGGTGAGTATGCCACTCGCCGACATATGTTTGGGTTTGGCTCGACGTAAGCCATGCATTCATTGCTGATGTTTGATGCGATGCATCTACCCGGATGAATCGCGAAAAGCTGCTTTCATCGCTTCGTCCTGGCATCGCAATCTCTGTGATGGCGATATGCGGCCCACGATACTCTCCAATGAGAATACCACCGCACTCTTTCAACCTTTAGTTCTCCGCTGCTTGGCTGGTGATAGCATCTAGGAGCTCTTCCTTTATCGAACAGTATGTTTTCATTCGCTACTTGAGCTTAGCGCAAAACGGACAGGCCTCGCTCCGCTTTGGAATTACGTTTTTGACCTCGCGAGTTGTTTCATCGTTGACTCGAACTGTTCTCAGGCGTGGTGAAAGGTTTTCGCTAGCTCAGTCTAACGCAGCCGCACTAGCTAAACCTGCGACCATCACTGATCCAGCGACGCCATATGGCACAAATGGGGCCTGCCCGCACGCGGCAGGCGTTATCTCGATGGAATTCGGATCTCGGCGTGGTTCGTATCGCGCCGGCTGACCTTGTCTAGGTTTGATGCACCGAAAGCACGCATGATCACTTGCATCAACCATCAATACTTGGCCTGCTTCGGCGTTTCCATACAGGTATGCAAACATCCCAACTATTTTCTCGTTCCGAAGTTGTACACCTTTCAGCCATTCGTTGACCTGTACTGATAATGCTTCTTCACCCGTGGCATCGATGACAAGGTCTAATTCTGCAAGCTCCTTTAGAGTATCAACTATGTTTGCGTTTAAACCTCTTATGTTAGCCCGGGGGAACAGCCGCACGAGCTCTCGTTCGCAAGCTGTAGCTTTGGACTGACCAATGCGATTAGGCCCTAACCAATGCCGTCCTACGTTTTCTGTTCCCAAGTTTTGATTATCGATCAATACTAGCTCGCCGCCGGAAGAGCCTGCTCCGTTCTGCGCCAACAGTTTACACAGCTGGCTTCCGATGGTGCCGCATCCCAAGATCGCAATTTGTTTCCCCGTTAAATTCTTGGATCCATGTTCCAAATTTCTTTGAAACATGAGATCAGAAGATACCGGCATGCAAAGGATAGGAGCAATCTTGATCTTATTGCTGTTTGCCAAGATCATTTTGTTGAGACCAGCCTTTCGTTTGAGAAGCTGAGGCGGCACATCGGATGTATCTAACGTCATACCGACAGTAGCGTTTTGGGCCTGTAGAAACACAGTATCGATCTCGCTTTCACCCCTCCTACCAAACGCGTTGATAACACGATCGCCTAATCGATCTTCTAAACTGTTGCCCCAGCTCACTAGATCTCCGAGGGACTCCGGTTGTATTTGACCGGGCAGAAAAGTCAGATCACAGTTGCAAACGACAACTCGTGAGGGGATCGCAGGGCTCTGTTTCGTCTCGATCAGCTGCCCTAAGATAGAATGATCAGCATTTGCTTCGGCAGCAAGCCGATGACGTCCACCATCATTTTTCGCATAAACGAGTTTAATGCTTCGATCCGACGTTCCTGGCAATTCGATGTAAGTTGATGAAGTTGCAAACCAATTATGCGGCTCGAGCGATTGAGAACCTAGGCTATTTCGGCGGCGACTGGCAATCCATGATGTTGGTTAGAGCCGCGCCGCTCGGGGAGTTCAATGAATACTCTGTCGAATGGGTCGAAGACGACCTGATCTATCGTCTGAACGGCGAGGAAGTTTATCGCAATGTCGGGCTTGGCCCGAGCTTTCCTGAACCGCTTTTCGCGGCGCTAAACTTTGCCAAGATCAACGCGTCCCCGATGACCCAAACTTGGGAAATGGAAATCGACTGGGTCAAGCATGAGTACTGGCAAGATTAGTACCGGGCAAACCAGCGAAACGTATTCCGCTGGCGACCGGTTCCTTTTCGTCAGGCCCGGCTGGCCGCCAACTCCCGTCCCATCTGTTCGACCGTCTCCTCCCGGATGGGATAGAGGAGGAGCACCAGTCCATTGCATAGGGCCAATGCCCCGGGCACCAGGCTGAAGATGATACGCAAACCTTCAAGTGCTTCAGGGGATTGCTCTTGATTGGCGACAAAACCGATCAAACCGAGCAGGGCGCCAGCACCCGCCCCACCAATGGTTAGACCCATTTTCTGCGCAAACATGGCGGCAGAAAAAACAAGCCCCGTGCTGCGTCGGCCTGAACGCCATTCACCATAATCGGCGACGTCCGCATACATTGACCAAACCAATGCCGGGGTCGGTCCCGCCAGCAAGCTGCCGAGAACGTTGACGCCGACCATTACCCAATAGGCTTCCGGTGGAATAAAGAAGAACGCCATCATGGTCAGCGCGTTTAGGACTGTCAGTCCAATCAGCGCGTTGCGTTTGCCAAATGTCCTAGCAAGGGTCTTGGTAAACACTAAACCTGCGATGAAGGCGAGTGAGCCTAATGTCAGGAAGAGCGAGGTCTGATCCAGGAACAAGAAATACGGTGAACCGTCATCGCCGACATAGTATTTAAAGAAGTGAAACGTCACCGCATTGCGCACGGCTACATTTGAAAGGGTGAGCACGCCTGCCGCCGCCATCACCAACCAGGCCCGGTTCTGCAGCAGCACTTCCACATCCTTTCGAATGTTCGGATCGGTAACCTTGGGCGGTGCCACGCGCTCTCGCGTGGTTAAGAATGTAACCAGAAATAGCACTGTCGCCAGCGTCGCAAGCAGCAGGAATGTGAGCCGAAACCCTAGCGCCTCATCAAACCCTTCTGTCCCTTGCCCACCGCCAAACAGCGAAACCATAGGCCGTGCAGCCATGCTGATGATGAGGGCGGCGGTGAATGCGCCCACGAACCGATAGCTCGACAGAATTGTCCGCTGCTCAGAGTTTGAGGTCATCACGCCCATCAAGGCCGAGTAGGGCACATTGATCGCTGTATAGACCATCATCAGGATGAGATAGGTCACCGTCGCATAGGCGATTTTTAAAGTATCGCCCATGCTTGGTGCGGCGAATGTGAGGAACGTAATCAGCCCGAAGGGAACCGCCATCCACAACAGATAGGGGCGGTATTTGCCGTGCCTGGTTTGAGTGCGATCGGCAATGATGCCCATGACCGGATCGTTCACGGTATCCCAAATTCGGACCCCGACAAAGATCAGCGCGACTGTTGCGGGGGCCAGGCCCATGACGTCTGTGTAGAAGTAAAGCAATAGAATGTTGACGCCCTGAAATACGATATTGGACGCTGTATCGCCCATGCCGTAGCCCAGTTTCTCGCTGAAACCCGGTTTGTCGTCCGATCCGTTTGTCATGTTTTCCTCCCAACTTTTTAAACTCTCAGCCCGTTCTTTTATCTTCATCTAGGGACGCAGAGAGCACTCAAGTAATCCCATTTAATCAGTAGTTTACTTCATTATCTCGGATCGTTGTCCGAGCGATCTCAATTGGTCTGACGAGAGCCTTATCGTCTGGGTCAAACTCGTCTGCGAAGACCCCCCTACGAAGATGTCAAACTCACCGGGCTCCAGGCGAAAAGCCCCATCTGGGCCGTAGAACCCAAAGTCCCGCGCGGATAGTTTTAGCTCGATGACGAGACTGGACTTTGCCTTCAGCATTTCTTTCTCAAAGGCCTTCAGCTCCCTGACCGGCCGAGCAATGCTGGCCACGCGATCACGAATGTAAAGCTGAATGACCTCTTCACCATCAATCTCACTCTCATTGGTGACTGTGACATTGACCGCGATGTGGTCTGACTGGATGGAAACGGTCAAACCTGAATAGGAAAATGTCGAATAACTGAGACCATGACCGAACGGGTAGAGCGGGCTGTTATCGACATCCGAGTAATGCGCCCACACCACTTGCTCTCTTCGATTCGGGCGACCGGTATTGAGATGGTTATAGTAGAGCGGAAGCTGACCAACCGCGCGGGGAAAACTCATCGGAAGCTTGCCGCTCGGGTTCTCTTGTCCAGTCAGAACCTCGGTGATGGCCTGCCCACTTCGGTGCCCGAGATGCCAGGCCTGCACGATTGCTGGCACGTGCTGGTCAGCCCAACTCAGCACCAAGGGACGCCCGCTCACAACCACAAGAACCAAGTTCTGATTCACAGCATAGATGGCTTCCAGCAGCTCCTGCTGCAAGCCCGGCAGGCCCAGCTCTGTCCGGCTGCGTCCTTCGCCTGTCTGGCGGGCGGTTTCGCCGAGCACAAGCACAACTTTGTCAACGTCTCGGGCTACCGCAACGGCATCTTCAATGCCGTCTCGATTGCCGGTGTTCACCATCACGGGATACTCGAAACCGGCTTCGCCGACTTGAACGGACACGCCCTCTGAATACGAGAACTCGAGACCGGCTCGTTCGAAGCCCTCCAGCACGGACATCGCCGAATGAGCGTCGGCCTGAGCGCGCCAGTTTCCTAAGGGTGCATCCTTGTCGGCCGCGAGGGCACCGACCAGCGCGACTTTCTCTTGCTTGCGCAAAGGCAACGTATCACCGTCGTTCTTCAGCAGAACAATTGATTTGCGGGCCATGCTCAAGGACGCTTCGAGATGCGCTTCTGAGAGCAATAGTTCCCGCTCGCGGTCTCGGTCGAGATAGCGATATGGATCGTCGAACAGGCCGAGTTCGAGTTTCAGGCGGAGCGTGCGGCGTACGGCATCATCAACGAGGGCCATGTCCACCTCGCCAGACACAACCAAGTCCTCAAGATGATCGAGATAGACGTAGGATTCCATATCGACGTCACACCCAGCCTGAATGGCAAGGCGCGCGGCATCACGACTGTCTTCCGCGAAGCCGTGATCAATCATTTCGATGGCGGAGGCCCAATCTGACACGACCACACCATCAAAGCCCCAATCCTCCTTTAAGAGGTCGCGCTGCAAGACTTTGTCTCCCGTAGCTGGAATGCCATTCAAGGTGTTGAACGCGTTCATAACGGATCTCGGATTGGTCGCTTGAAGCACGTCTCTGAACGGCTGAAGAACCGTGTTGAAGAGGGTGACCGTGCCAATTTCTGCGGCGTTGTATTCTTTGCCAGCTTCGACGAATCCGTACCCGGCGAAGTGCTTGATTGTTGAAGCAACTGTATCTCTGGCTTTCAGATCATCGCCTTGGAAGCCATTCACTCGCGCTTCGGCTATTACCGCATTGAGAAACGGGTCCTCGCCGGCCCCTTCCATAACTCGTCCCCACCTGGCATCGCGTGTGACGTCGACCATCGGTGCATAAGTCCAATTCAGACCTTGCGCAGACGCTTCAATGGCGGCGATGCGTGCACTTTGCTGGATCAGATCCAGATCCCAGCTCGCCGCCTCTGCCAAAGGGATAGGAAACATGGTCTTCTGGCCATGGATCACGTCATAGGCAAACAGCATCGGAATACCGAGGCGAGAGTTTTCGACCGCCCAAGTCTGAAAGGTCCGCACCTCATCACAGCCGACAACGTTCAGCATTGAACCAATGATTCCGCTTTGCAGAAGACGGTGCTTTTGAGCTTCACGCTCACCCTCGGGCGCTGGGCCGGTCACATCATAGAACCCGGAAAACTGGATCAGCTGTCCGACTTTTTCCTTGAGCGTCATCTGCTCGAGTAAATCAGAAATACGCGCTTCGTTTGCGGCACTTGTGTCTGGGTTGTTGGTCTTCGTTAGCATGGTAATCTTATCTTGAATCAATCGATCTGGCGGCACGTGTCCGATCTAATCTGAACTCGCATTCGAACCGTCCCACTCGTAATATCGAAACCAGTCATACTGGGCGATCAGCGGATATTCATTGCTCGCTTTGTTGCCACCAAAATGGTCTTGGATCTCATCATTCGGGATCCATGTATTCATCATGATTGTGGTCGGGTTGTTCGGGATCGGGGTCGGTCGTTCCTGCGGCGGCACGCATTCGGAATCACAGTCGATATCAGATGCTCGCAAAGTCTTCACCAGTTCACCATCGACATACCAGCGGATTGAGTCTGGTAACCACTCGATTGCAAACACACGCCATTCATCCACCGGCGCGGTTTCGATTTTATCTTCCCAGGCGCCATAGCGGCGCGTTTCTAGCCAACTCTCAGCGTCCATGCCATAGATCAAATTGGCTTGAAACTTGTCTGGTCGACCCCCTTCGAGTTCGACGTCGATCTCTTCCCATTCAATTTCATGGGGGATATCGGAGGTCGGATCACTTTCGAATCGAAATGTGAATAGAGAGGAGATGTATCCCGAGGCCTTGTCGCGATCGGGCGCTCTCATTCGGGCTTCTAAGCGCCCATAGTGGAACTTTCGTTCATCAATCGTCCGCAACTCGCCGCAGGAGTAGTCGTAGGCGCGCTTTTCTTTCTGATGATCATGAGAATAACTCGCCGGTACAGCTTCCTGCCTGACAATCAGTTTAAGCTTTCCGTCCTCGACGAGAACGCCTTGGTCCTGAAACCGGCATGCCGACTCTGTACCAACCGCCCCGTCTCCCCTGCGCCAAACGGTGGAATCGAACTGGTCGAAACGTTCGTCAATAACCAGCGTGAACCCCTCATAGAGACCGGTGAAACCCGGATAAGTCTCAAACGTAGTCCCGCCTGTCGCCGGTTCTGACAAACCCGATGAGCAGGCGCCGAAAAGTAAAATTGAAGCGAGAGAAGCTGTAGAGAAGTGTTTCATGAAAACGTCCTTGTTCAGCGCTCTAAACGTTCTTCTGCAGGCTTATGACGGGCCTGAGCTGGGGTCGCCCGATCATCATCTAAACGCTCCCGGACGCACATCGGGGCGGCGCAACAGACTCGCGCTCAATCAAGGTGGCTGGCTGGACAATTACGTTTTTTGGAGGCGATGCGCCGCGCAGGGCATTGATGATCAGCTCAACAGCCAACGCCGTGGCTTCTGCGACAGGTTGATCGATCGCCGTTAGCGGCGGCTGACAAAAGCTAACGCCTGGTGAGTTTTCAAGGCTGATGATCGACACATCTTCCGGAACCTCCAATCCGAGCTCACTCGCAACTTTCAGAGCCCCAAACGCCATTTGATCATTGCTCGAAATGATGGCGGAACAGCGGTTTACGCCGGTCAGCAATCCCCGCGCCGCGTCCATCCCCGAGGTCACACTAAAATCGCCTTCAGCCCGCCGACCAGATGTCTCCAGGCCGAGATCCTGCATCGTGCTGAACCAGCTTTTCTCGCGCCATCCGCTGACATTGTAGTCTGGAGGTCCGGAGATGAACCCAATCTTGCGATGACCAAACTTGTGAAGATACTCCGTCGCGATCCGTGTCGATCTTTCTTCGTCCATGGACACGGGAATTCCTTCGCCCTGACGACGTGACCCCACGCGGACAAAGGGGATATTCGCCTTAGCAAGCATGCCAACAATCTTCGGATTCGCGGAGTGGGGTTGCGTCAAAATCACCCCGTCGGGCTGTAGTGAGGCAAGCGCAGCGCCAAGCTCGCGTTCGATGTGCTCATCTCTCGTATCAACGAGTTCAATCAGCATGCGGTAGCCGTGTTCGGCACATCTCAGCATGCCTCCTAAAAGCATCTGGTCGACCCAGTCATTTCCCTGGCGTGCCCGCCAATGTTCGATTGTTCGGTCGCGATCATTGAGCGCCAGAATAAGGTACGAACGCGATCCACTCATCCGCTGGGCTGCGATGGATGGCACATAGCCAAGCTTATCGATGGAGGCCTGAACGCGCGCTTTCATGGAAGCGCTGACATTGGGCTCCTTATTGATGACACGGCTGACGGTTTGAAGGGACACTTCAGCGTCTGCAGCGACATGCTTGATCGTAACTGACTGACGACGTCTCGCCATTAATCTCTCACCTATGTCGTCCCCAGCGCAATCGGGGATATGCCACAATCTTTAGAACCTCAAGGCAGACCACCAAGCCGTTTTTTCGACCGGTTTTGCTTTGAAAATCTATTGAGGGAGGAAAGGGCTCCGATGGGTTAGAGCCCTTCCCAATTCTGCTCTGACTAGAACGAGAAACGCCCCAATACGGAGAAACGACGGTCGTTGCGGAACGCAGAGCGCGTCACCCGAGTTCCGTCAAAGTCCACGACCTGCGTGGTCTCCGTGATTTCATCAAGCAGATTTACGCCTTGGATGCCGATCTTGAAGTACTCGTTCACTTCATAGAAGGCAGAGGCATCAAGTTGACCGGTCGCTTCCTGCCAAATTGGCGAGAATGGGAAGATGTCATCGCGAGGTGTGACAAGGAATTCGGACCGCCAGTTATAGGCTGCCCGCAGTGCAATCCGGTCATACTCGTAGAACACGGTCGCGTTGATCGTATCCTCCGATATGCCGGCCAGAGGTTGAAGATCAGCGAATGTACTTGGGTTCAGAGTGCCGGTATTGTTGACCGATGACTGCCCAAAGGAGGCCAGGTTCGGGTTTGAGAAATCGCTGCCATCAACATACGTATACGTGACCTGCGCGCCGAGCCCACTCAAAAGCCCTGGAAGCATGTCGTAAGTCTGCTGATAGGTCAGTTCGAAGCCGGACAGCGTGCCGTCCTGGCCATTAACCGGACCCTCAATCTGTACATCGATAGATTGACCGCTCGGTGAGGTGTAATCGACCGTTGAGAAGCCGGTATTCACGAAACCACTAATATCTTTCCAGAAGAGCGATCCGGTGAGCGAGCCGACATCGTCCCAGTACCATTCCACGGATATGTCGTAATTAATCGACTCAATCGGACGAAGGTTTCGGTTACCCGTCTCCGCCGCGAAGAGTGGACCCGTTTCCAGATTGCCAGCGTCCCTTAGAGCGTCAGTATTGTCACCAATCGGAACGCCAGCACGGAACAGTTGGAGATCGGGCCGCGAGATCGCCTTGGACACAGCGCCGCGTACAAGCCAGCCATTGCCGAAGTCGAGTTTCGCGTTGAAGCTTGGGAGCCAGTCGTCAAACTTAATGTCGCGATCATCGATCAGGACTTCGCCGGTATGTGCAGCGGCGAACTCAGCTTGTCGCTCCGGGCTGAGCGAACAAACGCCCGGTAGGGTGTTTGCGCTCATCGCCTGGAAGTCACAGAAGCCTGTAATTTCCGAGACCTGGACGATCCCATCACCGTTTCCACCGCCAATTTGATTGCCCATAGCATCCAGCGCTGGCGTGTCGTAAAGATCCGGCACCGGGAAGCGGGTTTCGCCGCCTGCCTCAATAGTGGTCTCGACGTAGCGAAGACCAAAGTTACCATCCAGAGCGATCCCGTTCTTGAATTCGTGCCCGAAGTCCAGACGTCCGTAGAACGCGTTCGTGATCTCCGTCACATCCGAAATCTCTGATGGGCAGAATGGGTCACACTCGACAACCTCGCCGGTAACGGCATTGGTCTGTGTGCGACCGTTCACGCCATAGGTCGCGTTTGGCGTTTGAGAGAAGGTTTCAATGGCAGCGACTGTCTCGTCGGTTTGTCCAGACAGGTATTCACCCAGGAAATCATCCCCGCCGAAGAACCATCCCGCACCGCCCGGTGTTGGGACCGGGGCGTTGCCGCGCTGGAAGCTGGAGAAAGGATCCAGGAAGGAAGATGCACCCGGGAATTCATCCACGAACGCGCCGCCACCCGTCGCAAACTCCTGACCAGGCAGTCCAGAATAGAGACGCCCGGGCACAAACCCGCCTGTCTCAGCACAACCTGGGCCCGCATTCCATGGGGCGCAGCCTGCGCGGCCCGCCCATGGTGCTGACAGGTTCCCCCAGGTGCTGAAATTCGTGTTCCGTGTAATTCGATCACGTTCGGCCCAGCGCGCACCAAAGCGGGCAGACCGGAAGAAACCGGTATCACTGATATCGTACTCACCATCCAGACGCAGACTGTTTAGATCGCCTTCGTTTTGCTCGCGGCTATCAAGTGCAAACCAGTAATAGGTGTAGAACCCGCTCGTCAGTGCATCATCCGGTGCACCTGGAGCGAAGCTTGGTGTGAGGAACTGCACTTGTGGTGTATTGCCTGTAATATCCAGCTCGATATCGGACCAGGTGTTCATGGTACCGATAATGGAGTCTCGTTTCAGATCCGAACTGATTGACTGGGCTTCAAGGTTAAAGCGTAGACGATCCGTCGCCGTGTAAGAGAGATCGAATGAGAAATCTTCGGTTTCTGCATCCGAGCCGCGTTCGAAGCGCAGATACTCCGTTGGAATGCCACCATATGGGCTTCCATAGCCGCCACTATTCGTTTGCGTCAGACGCCCGCTCTGGAAAACGCCGTTACTGTCGAATTGCCAAGTGGAACCAGGCGCCTCAACGGGGAAGAGGGAATCATCGTTCACCAGAGCGAGAATTGAAAACTCTTCGGTTTCGAAAGTGGTTTGTGAGTTCAGCCACTCAAATGTGGCCAGCCATTTACGATCAGGGCTTTCCCACTGCCCGACAAACGAAAGCGCTTCGCGTTCCCGGAGCAGATTTGTAGTTCTGACACCGGCACCCTTCGGTACAAGAACAGAATTTTCGGGCGGGAAGTTGGATGCGTCGAATAGCGGGTCACCAGCGAACCCGGCGGAGCTCACGCTTTGTGTGCGAAAACACGGACCGTCGAGCGTATCGGCCCGATAGCAGGGGTCGGTAACTTGTGATGCGTCGGTACGACTTTCCAACTCGGATGTTGCAAAGCCAATCTGCGCCCCAAACTGACCGATGCCCGTTTCCCAAGTGTTGGACACCAAGCCGGAAAACTCAGGAGACCACTCCTCTCGAAGGTCCCCATAGTTGTAGCCGACGGTCCCAGACGCCTTGAAGCCTTGAGTGTCAAGCGGTTTGCGGGTGATAAGGTTCACTGTACCGGCAATTCCACCTTCGATCATATCCGCCGTTACGTTTTTGAAAACCTGAACACTGCCTAGCAGCTCGGGCGAAACATCGTTGAAGCTAAGAACGCTTCCGCCCGTCGCCGAGAAAATATCGCGACCGTTCAGTTCAGAGCGGACGAAAGGCAAGCCGCGGACAATTACACCGGTGCCTTCAACTGAGAACCGGTCTGGGTCCGACGTTTTTTCAAAGCGGCCAATATTTACGCCCGGTACACGCTGTAACGATTCGGCGACTGACCGATCCGGCAGAGCGCCGATGTCCTCGGCCGTAATTGCGTCAACGAAAGTATCAGCGTTCTCTTTGATGTCTTGAGCAGACGATAGTGATTTGCGAAAGCCAGTGACCACCACGACATCCTGGACACTTACATCATCCTCTTCCGCCACGGTGTCGTCGGCAATGTCTTGCGCGATCGCCACCGGCCCAATCGCGACCGCCATCGCGAGGCTCGACGCAGCCGCGAGCATAGTTGAACGCCCACGGGACTCCCCGAGTCGATTAAACCTGTTGTTCTGCAATTTTTCCTCCAAAACTAGTACGCAGCCATTTTTCTGACTGTCTTATATTTTTGCGCCTAGCACTAAATGAGAACGTTCACAATTCCCTTAGATGAACGTTCTCATTTAACCTTGCAGCTGTTACATATTTGTCGCAAATGACATACGAAGCGGTGTTAGACTAATACAGAGCGGTTGGAGACAGGACCGAGACAATGGGAATACGAAGAATTGTAATCGTTGGAGGCGGTACCGCTGGATGGATGGCGGCGGCCACGTTTAGCCGTCTGAAGTCTGGCGCTCCACTGGATGTTCAGCTGATTGAATCTGAACAAATTGGCACAGTCGGTGTCGGCGAAGCCACGATCCCTCCCTTCGTAGAATTCAACCAATTGTTGAATATTGACGAGCCAACTTTACTCGCAGCGGTGCAAGGCACTTTCAAAGTCGGTATTCAGTTCGAGAATTGGGGAAAAGTCGGCGACAGCTACATCCACCCTTTCGGCAATTACGGCTATGAGATGGGCGGCATTTCGTTCCACCAAATCTGGCGCAAACTCCGACAGGATGGGGATAAGCGCCCCATTCAAGCCTTCAATCTTGAAACCATGGCAGCTTATTTTGGCAAGTTCGCGCGCACGGCAGATTACAGCCGCGAAGATTTGCCGCCGATGAATTACGCTTACCATATCAATGCGACAGCCTACGCCCAGTTCCTGCGCCGCGATGCTGAGGCCCGCGGCGTGATCCGCCGTGAAGGCAAAGTCGTCGATGTGACGCTTGATGCTGAAACGGGCAATGTCCGCTCAGTCACCATGGATGACAAGGAGATCATCCAGGGCGACTTGTTCATAGACTGCTCGGGCTTTCGCGGCCTGTTGATCGAACAGGCTTTGGAAACGGGGTACGAAGACTGGCGGCATTACCTGCCCTGCGACCGCGCTGTCGCCCTGCCTTGCAACCGCGATGATGGCAGTCCACCACCCCCGTTCACCAAGGCCACAGCACATCGTGCAGGCTGGCAATGGCAAGTGCCGCTTCAACACAGAAATGGCAATGGTCATGTCTATTGCAGCGAGTATATGCAAGATGATGAAGCCCACGATATTCTCGTCGCGAATATGGCCGGTAAGCCCACTGCAGACCCCAACTTCTTGAGATTTATTACCGGGCGACGCAAGAAATTCTGGAACAAAAACGTGGTCGCGCTCGGCTTGGCAGCGGGATTCATGGAACCGTTGGAGTCGACCTCCATTCACCTCATCAATACAGGCATCAACAAGCTCATCGCCCTGCTCAGCCTGGACGGCATCACCCAGACACAACAAGACGCCTATAATCGCCTGACGATAAAAGAGTATGCGCGGATCCGGGACTTTTTGATCCTTCACTATAACGCCACTGAGCGAGACGATTCAGAGTTCTGGAACTACTGCCGCACCATGGACGTTCCGGAGACTTTAACTGAAAAGGTCGAGCTGTTTCGATCAAATGGTCAGATCTTCCGCGAGGAGGACGAGCTCTTTACCGAGACAAGTTGGGCGGCGGTCATGATGGGACAAGGCATCGAAATGGAGGGCTATAGCCCGGTCGCCAGCGCGCTTGATTCGAATGCCATCAAACCCGAAATCGACGGTATGGAGCAATCCATTCGATATCTCGTGCAACGGATGCCCGGGCACGGAGAATTTTTGAGCCGGTATTGTCCAGCCGCACCGGCGTGACGCCGCTTTTCTCGAGTGGCGCGGACATCTCCCCACCTCGCAGGTTTCTGTCAGACCATGCTGGAGACCGGTTCGCTCTAGACTGACACCAACGCCACGCCCTACATTTTTACTTTATGAATACGACATGTTCGCGCAGAGTTAGGCATTTTGTTTTACAAGGTTAGACACTTTCTGTTTTGTTCCTGACCCAGCCCCATG
The DNA here is from genome assembly GCA_030066975.1 of Henriciella sp. Classification (GTDB taxonomy): domain Bacteria; phylum Pseudomonadota; class Alphaproteobacteria; order Caulobacterales; family Hyphomonadaceae; genus Henriciella. Next base: position 41,902 of record JASJAO010000007.1, read on the forward strand.
ATCCGGGCCGTGTAGTTTGTAGAGTTTGTTCTATAACACAGCCAGACCATCTCTTCGCTGGGCGATAAACCGCCTGGCACCGAGATCCATCTTGCCCGCGACTTTCATGCCGCCTTCGATCCTGACATTACGGTTAGGCCGGTGCTAGTCGCGATTCCGACTCGGCTGAACAACTTACAGTGATAGGCTATCGAACCACACACACAGTGTGACTGCCGGCAGTCTCGAAAGAAATTCGACGCCCGGTGAATTTCGAAATGATTTCGGCATTTGTGGTGGCATGCAAACTCGGGCGCAGGGTCGAGAAAGTGCCACCCTTTGCTATAGCCATAGGCAATAGAAGCTGATCAGCAAGGTGATGATCTACAGCGGCACTGCTCGCTTCAAATGTTCTCATTTGCTTTGCGAGCCGTTTGGCAACTTGTTCTGCGCTCACACGCTTTTGGCCGAATTGGGCCATCAATACGGATCCGTGTTCATACTCCAGCCGTCCGAAAAGCGCATTGCCGGGGCCCCTTGAATCTGTCGAACGAAAACTGCAACCCGTTTCACAGTCGATCCCGAGAATCTTGGATGCAGTTTCCAGCTCACGCTTCGCGATGTCGCCGGGGAGGTTGGAGATCAGTGCCTCGAGCGAACGCGAAACTTCATCGCCGCGTTCCAAGTGCTCGAAAGAACAGAGATCATTCGACGCGCCGACTTTGGCGACAATCTCGCCCCCACCCGCCGGATAATATCCATATGCGTTCAGGTGACCATCCACTGCATAGCCGATCTTTCGAAGTGCTGGAAAAAAGCACTCAGTCAAAAAATCGAAAGGGGGGGAACTTGGGTTATGCGTTCCGCCTTGGACGGTAACTTTGGAGGGTTGTCCGAGATGAAGGAGGACTGGAAGCACCGTTTGCAACACCAAATTTGCGCTGCCCGCCGACCCAACCGAGAACACGTAGTTTCCAGGCCGCACCGTGCCTGGACGAAGCATGATTTCAGAGCTGCCGAGTTCAGCACCAGATGCATGTCCGCCGCAAATTTCTGTCACGGCATTCAGTGCCGTCAAATGCTGTCGAAGCAAACCGGGCTTTGACCGATTTGCGCGAACATTTTCGATTCTTACCGGCTCACCAGTGATCGCGGACAAAGCAAGAGAAGAGCGGAGGATCTGTCCTCCGCCCTCCCCAAATGAACCATCAATCGTGATCATGGTTTTTATCCTTAGCCTTCGTTCGGCGCTTGCAAAGGTCCACTGGACCTTTGCATTGACTGCGCCAAACGCACCTCACCCTTTCACACACACGACCTGGCGGAGTATGTGGACAACCTCGACGAGATCTTTTTGTGCTTCCATGACCGCATCGATGTCTTTGTACGCGGCTGGCGTTTCATCCAGCACACCTTCATCAGTCCGGCACTCAACGTGGCTCACAGCCGCCAAATGCTCTTCCATTGAAACAGCCTTTTTTGCTGCTGTCCGAGACATGACCCGTCCAGCGCCATGGCTGCATGAGCAGAAGCTTTCGGCGTTGCCCAATCCGCGCACGATGTAAGACCGTGCGCCCATCGATCCAGGAATGATCCCCATTACCCCCAGAGCGGCGCGCACGGCACCCTTCCGTGTTACGAAGATATTCTCTCCGAAGTGGTTTTCCCGCGTCACATAATTGTGGTGGCAGTTCACCGCTTCGGCTTCCGCATCGAATGGCATTGGCAGTTCTACCCGAAGAGCCGCGATGACGTTTGCCATCATCACCGTCCGGTTTGCCGCTGCAAAACTCTGAGCCCAATCAACCGCTTCAACATAGTCGTGAAAATGGTCTGTCCCTTCCGGGAAGTAGGCCAGGTTTTCATCAGGCAAATTGATGAACCATTTGCGCATGTCCTTTTTTGCAAGCTCGATGAAGTAAGAGCCGATCCGGTTGCCGACACCCCGCGAGCCGGAGTGCAACATAATCCAGACTTGATCGACTTCATCCAGGCAAATCTCAATGAAGTGGTTGCCTGTGCCAAGCGTGCCAAGATGCTTGTGGTTATTGGACCGCGCAATCGCCGGATGTTTGTCCGTAATCAGATCAAACTTCGGTTTCATTCCAACCCAGACGTCGTCCGCGGACTTTGGAGGGTTCTCCCACGAGCCTTTATCCCGACGTCCCCGACCAGATGTCCGCCCATGCGGTACAGCTTTCTCGATCGCAGACCGAATAGCCCCAAGAGAGTCTGGCAAATCGTTCGCTGTCAAAGACGTGCGCACCGCCATCATTCCGCAACCGATGTCTACCCCGACTGCGGCCGGGATGATCGCGTCCTTGGTTGGAATGACCGAGCCAACCGTAGAGCCAATACCGACATGAACGTCGGGCATCACTGCGAGATGCTTGAAAATGAAAGGCATTTGAGCGGTTTTGTTCAACTGCTCTCTCGCTTTGTCTTCAACAGGCACACCCCGAGTCCACATTTTTACGGGAGCACCGTGGTCAGATTCCATTACGTCAAAAGTGCGTTGCATCGTCATTCTCCTATCAGAGCGTGGTCTTCAAACGGCGACAAGGGGGTGATGAGACATTGCCTGATGCTCTACCTGGCTGAGCTACAGCGCTATGAGTGCGCTGGCGGGATTTGAACCCGCGACCTTCAGATTCGGAATGTAGTCCCATCGGCATTCGCCAATGAATATGAACGGCGACTAGCAATTGGTCAGATGTGAATTTTCCGCCACTCTTCCTTATTCAGGAGAGGCTGGTTTCGAACCAGCACGGAGAGGCTTGCGCCGACCTCCACCCGAAACTTAAACGGGCGCGTCTACCATGTAATCCGACCGGCATTCGCCTGATCTTAGGCGGAGGACAAGTGGGTTGCGACACGCGCTGGATTTGAACCAGCCTTCAGTCCGTAGACCTTCAACCAAATGTAGTGCCGCAGGCATTCCTCCTTTTGCTCTTTCCTTTCTTTCTTGCGCTTGCGCGCGTTGAATTTGGTCAGAGTGGCTGGACTTGAACCAACGACCCCCGGCTTCCAAAGCCGGTGCTCTACACAGACTGAGCTACACTCTGTTTCCATCTGGAATGAAGACTGGCGACCAGTGTTCGGCGAAACGTCTCCTGCTCTATCCGGTTGAGCTACAGGCCCGCATTTGGTGGACCCGACGGGACTCGAACCCGCAACCTGGCGATTAACGATCGATGTAGTTCCACCAGCATTCGCCAGCCTACATTCCAGATGGATTTCCTTTCTTTATTACCTCTCCCCGGGCGAGGCGGATTCCCCGCCCGGGGCCACTTCACCAAGATCTTCTCAGATCTCGATCTTGTTGATTTCTTCGACCCAAAATTCTGGGCCGGATTTGCCTTCAGCGAACTGCGCGATGACATCGAAAACTGTGTCGGAGAAACCTCCGACGTTCAGAATGTCGTCTCGAGACTTCGCTTGCGTCGTGCCGTATGGGGCGATGTCGATGCAAACCAGTTTCGAACGCGGGTTACGCTGCTTGATCTTGTCCCACTCCGCCATCATCGGCGTGGTGCGACCGTCTCCAAGGTGGCGCCATGACTCGTTATCCGAGACAAAGACGACCAGGTCAGGCGCCCGGCGATGCTTGTTCAAAGCGCGCAGTGGTGCCGTGCAATCGGTGCCTCCCCCGCCATAATCAGCAAGCCGCTGGGCGTTGCTCATGACAGTGTCTCGACCCGACAGCCACGCCTTGTGGACTTTCGTATCGAAAGGCATCAATTGAGCGCCCGGATTGTTCCGCAACATTGCTGCGGCTACCAATCCAGCCACATCGATGCAGCGGACCGAAGTCGTGGCGCCGCGGCGATGACCGGTGACCGGCGATTGCATCGACCAAGAGACGTCGGGGCATATAACCAGCCCACCTGCGATCTTTGGCGCATTCGCAACAGCAACTTCCATTGCATCGATCAATGCATCACGTACCTCAGACGGCACTTTTGCATCCAGCGAGTTCGCTGCAGCCAAGAGCTGGTAGGGCATCGCTTTCGCAGCCCGCACGGCCTCGGGATCGCGCAACTTCGTCGCAATCTCGGACGCAGAGCGCTTCAAGCGAAACACGCCGTGACGCGCGAAAGTGTTCAGGTTCATTCGAACCATTTGCCAGCTTCCACGCCGCGCGATTTTTGCCCAATGCTCCGCCGTTAACGACAACGCCGTCAACATCTGGAATGGCACGTCTGGCAAAGCACCTTTTCCGGTGTCCTTGAACAGGCGGTACTCCTGAATCGCTTTTGGCAGCATGCTGAACTCGTGGGGCTTACCCATGATCCAGGCAAACAAGGCAGCGCGCTCAGCCGTATTTGGCTTCGGGTGCACCATCTTGATGACATCCGCCAAAGACGGATCGTTGCCAATAGCGGCATTCATGAGCTGCCAATCAGTTGCATTGTTCAACCAGGCTTGGACGCGGCGCTTTGGGGCGGACCCCAGCGACTTCCGACCAGCTACGCCTGAGCGCATGATTTGGACGAAAGTTCGAAGCATCTTGCCGTTCGTAATCACGCGGTTGAACACGCGATGGAACAGCGTTGCGTCCATGCCGGACAAAACAGCCAGCAGAAGTGCCGGTGCGTCTTTCATGTAACCATTTTCGCGAGCGTAGATTGCGGTTCGAGCAACCGTGATTGCATCAACAGCTTCACACGCGTCTCGAATATCGGCGACTTGCATTTCGCCGGTACCGTAAAACCCGTCATTGAAGGTTCCGGTCATGGCGAGTTGCGCAAGCATATGGGCTGGATCGTAGGCAAACGCTTCCGCACCGGACCGATTGAATGCATCGGTCTTCGGCAGGCGGTTCCCAGTGAACCCTGCAAAGATAGATTTATTCGCCATGTCATTCCTCCTTCTTAGTCGGACATGCCAGAGTAATTACAAGAGGCGTGCCAACCCGAAGAAAGTGATCAATTTACTTTTTAAGTCATTGTTTATATTAAATAAAATATTTTAAGTAGCGCTTATTCAGAGCGCATAGGGTCTAGAATAATTATCGAAATAAATATGGTATTATAAATTATTATAAGTTACGGTTCGCACATGAGAACCGTCGCATTAAGTTTCCTGGGCACTCAAATCGATGCCGGCAAAGGACCAGATAGGTGGAATCGGTGGCGTCCTAGCGTTGCGCTTTGCCAACAGGAAGACTTGGTGATTGACCGATTCGACCTGATCCACGACCGGCGTCACACGAAATTGGCTGAACTGATTGAGGAGGACGTTCGAGGCGTCTCGACTGAGACGGAGGTGGTTCACCACATCATCGACTTTGATAATCCCTGGGATTTTCAGGAAGTGTACAGCGCGATGCGCGACTTTGCTGATGCGTACACATTCAAACCCGATGAAGAGACGTATCTCGCCAATCTCACAACTGGCACGCATGTCGCGCAGATCTGTTGGTTTCTTCTGACGGAAGCTCGATACATACCCGGTCAATTAATCCAACTTTCGCCACCACGCGGGCGATCGGGAGATCTTAAAGGCCAATATCAGATTATAGACCTCGATCTCTCAAAGTATGACGAGATCGCTAGCCGCTTCGCGGAAGAGCGTGTTGAAGGCACCAATTTCCTGAAATCGGGGATCGTTACAAAAAACGAGACCTTCAACACGATGATCGATCAAATCGAGAAAGTGGTCATTCGATCTCAAGCGCCAGTTCTGCTGCTTGGCCCGACCGGAGCCGGTAAGTCTCGGCTCGCAGAACGCATCTACGAGCTAAAGAGAACCCGGCATCAAATTGAAGGTGACTTTATCGAAGTAAATTGCGCCACGCTTCGAGGTGACAATGCGATGTCTGCCTTATTCGGGCACAAACGCGGCGCATTCACAGGCGCCATTGCTGAACGAAAAGGCCTCCTGCGTGCCGCCGATAAAGGACTGCTTTTCCTTGATGAAATCGGAGAGTTGGGGCTCGACGAGCAAGCAACAATTCTGCGCGCCATTGAGGACAAGCGGTTTCTGCCTGTCGGATCAGATAAAGAAGTCTCTAGCGATTTCCAACTCATCGCCGGCACCAATCGAGATCTGCGCAAAGCCGTTCGAAATGGTGAGTTTCGCGAAGACCTTCTCGCGCGCCTCGATTTGTGGACGTACGAGATGCCAGGCCTGAAAGATCGACGAGAGGACATCGCGCCGAACATAGAGTTTGAACTAACGAAGTACGCACGAGAAACGGGGAACAAAATGAACTTCAATCAAGCTGCACTGCGAAAATACTTGAAGTTTGCGAACAGCCCGGAAGCGATTTGGAGCGGTAACTTTCGAGACTTAGGGGCGTCGATTATGAGAATGGCGACACTCGCGGATAGCGGGCGGATCTCAGATGATATCGTTGAGATTGAGGTTTCGCGATTACGCTCCGCCTGGATCGGTGTTGATCCGGCTTTTTCTCGACTAGAATCGATCCTCGGACCGAAACGGTCGAGCGAGATTGATCCGTTCGACAAGCCGCAACTCGAGCTAGTACTAAATGTATGCTCAAAACACAGCAGTATGAGTGCAGCGGGCCGCGAACTGTTTGCAGTTTCTCGGTTAGCTAAATCGTCGTCCAACGATTCAGATCGTTTGAAAAAGTACCTCTCAAAATGGGGATTAAGTTGGGCGGATGTTCAGCAAGCCTAACCTCACGCTACAAGTAACGACAATCGGGAATCCGGCGCACTTCAAGGTCTTGACTTCGAACACGCATTTCACCAACTACACTCAAAGCACCTTTTTATTTGCGCGATCAATGAACCGTTTGGTAAAAAACCGGGTCATCCAGTCTGCGTGCCTTGCATCCTTTCCAACGAGGATCTTGCTGCGCTTCTCAGCGATACCATCAAGGATGGTTTTGGCCGCCTCGGAGGCCGGAAGGCCGGTCGCTTCGAACGCATCCAGGATATAGTCCTGGTGAGCTTTCGAAAGCGGTTCGCCTGAGATATTTCCCGCCTCAACGGCATTTCTCACAACCTTTGTCGCGATATGTCCGGGATGAATACTCGACACCGTAATCGAGGTTGATTTCAGTTCTTGCTCCAACACGCCGGTAAACCCGCGGATCGCATATTTAGACGCGCAATAGGCGGCTTGCTTCTTCATGGGATAGAGGCCGTAGACGCTGGAAACGTTGGCGATGAAGGCTTCCGGGCGCTGTTTTAGTAGCGGCAAGAACTCCTTGGTGCCGTAGACCATGCCCATGAAATTCACAGCCATCACAGCGTCAAAACGATCATAGTCTGTATCTTCAACTGTTCCCGAGAACGTAATCCCAGCATTGTTGATGATGCCGTCAACATGGGCGTGAGAACTCGTCACTTCCCTCACGAAGGTGCGCCAGTTTTCGAGGCTTGAGACATCAAGGCTGTGACGAGTGTGAGCGACATGTTGCGGTTGCGTTGCCTCGATCTGCTGCAAGGTTTTGTCCAACCCGTCGCGATCGAGATCGGCAAGCGCCAGTACCGCGCCACGCGTCGCGGCCTCGAGTGCCAAGCCTCGTCCAATACCCGAAGCTGCGCCGGTGATGACAATCGTCTTGTTTCGAACTCTCATGATCGCGAGCGCCTAGTCATAAACCAGAGTGTCGTCTTCGAGATCGAAAAGAGGCATCTGCACCTTTTCCTCATAATAGTCCGGGGAGAATCTCCACGGATCCCGATCACCGCTCTTTGGCATGAGGTCGGCTGCGCGTTTCATATAGCCGGGATCAAATTCATTCTCATCAATCCAACGATTACGGGGCATATCTCGATCCTGGGCGCGCAGCTTCGGGACAACCGTTTGTGCGCCCTTTTTATCCATCAGCTTGAACAGTCGGCAAATATAGTCTGACACGAGATCAACACGCATGGTCCAACTGGTCCGCAAATAGCCAAAGATCATTGCGAAGTTGGGAAGGTCTGAAATCATAATGCCGCGATGAGTATAGGCCGTAGCCGGATCAAAGACTTCGCCATCAAGCCTATAGGGAATGCCACCAATCGGCAGAAGGTTGAAACCCGTCGCCGTGATGATCACGTCAGCGGTTAGCTCTTCGCCGGATTTGAGCTTTATGCCGGAGGGCGTGAAGTGATCGATATGGTCTGTGACGACAGATGCTTTGCCGTCAGTAACCGCTTTGAACAGATCCGCATCGGGTACAAAAGCCAGCCTTTGCTGCCATGGGCGATAGCTGGGGGTGAAGTGCTTCTCTGTGAGTTCCGGCCCGATATGCTCGCGCACTACTCTGAGCAATTCTTCCTTCACGTAGTCCGGGTATTGGGCCGCTCCGTGTTGAATCTCTTTCTGAGTCTGCAGCAAGTCGCGCCGAACGATTTCGTGAACCCAATCCTCAGGCAGCTCCAAGAGACGCAGACGGTCCGCCATTTCATTCCGATTGGCATCTGTCCAGAAATAGGTTGGTGAGCGCTGCAGCATGGTGACGTGAGCTGCCTCATCACAAATATTCGGGATCAGGGTGGCTGCTGTCGCGCCGGAGCCGATTACAATAACGGCTTTGTTTTTCAGATCAGCAGCATCGGGCCAGAACTGCGGATGGATGATTTCGCCCTGATAATCGCTGAAGCCTGGCCAATCCGGCGTATACGCGGTTTCGTGGTCATAGTACCCGCCGGTCCAGATGAAGAAATCGCAGGAGATTTGGATCGTCTCATCATCGTCTGTAAGGCGCACATCAAGTGTCCATTGTTTATCCTCGCTCGACCAGTTCGCGCCGATAATCTTGTGATTGTATCGAATGTTTTGCTCAAGCTGGTCGTCTTCGATGACCTCCTCAAGATATTTGAGGATGAGGTCGCCATCAGCGATGGGAGCTCCGGTCCAGGGTTTGAAGCGATACCCAAATGTGTAGAGATCACTGTCTGAGCGAATACCCGGATACTTGTGAAGTTCCCATGTTCCACCGTGCGTGGCTTTTTGTTCCAGGATCAAAAAGCTTCGTTCAGGGCACTGTTCTTTGATGTGATGCGCAAGACCAAGACCTGATATCCCAGCCCCGACAAGCACAACATTCACGTGTTCTACAGGCGTCATTTCTCCACTCCCTAAGCTTGTCGCCGATAATCGAACGTAGCCATCTTGCATCGCCTCGGCACTTTGATATAGTTTACTACATCAAAGTCAAGAGGAAGGTAATTGGACAAAGAAGTCCGATCTACTGGTGAGGAAACATGTCAGAGTCCCAAATTGCCGTCCAGGCGCCCGCAGGCCGTTATCAAGGTGTTGCTCAATCCGGGATTTCGAAGTTCCTTGGGATACGTTATGCGGCCGCGCCGATCGGTGAACGACGGTTCAAAGCACCCGCACCCTTGCCCCCGCGCGCTAAGACGATCGACGCAACCGAATTTGGCGGCCGCAGTTTCGACATTGGGCAGCCGGAGCAGTTTACAGCTATGTTTGATATTCAAGGCGCAGAAGGCGAGGATTGCCTGTTCTTGAACATCTATGTCCCAACAAATGGGACGCCGAATAAACCCGTCATGTTCTGGATCCATGGCGGTGCCTTCATCGGGGGATCGGGTAATCAGTATGACCCGACCAATCTTGTCCGCAAAAATGACGTCATCGTTGTTACTGTAAACTATCGGCTTGGCATATTCGGTTTCCTAAATCTGCAGCGATTAGGTGAGGGTTTCGAAGCAAGCGCTAATCTTGGAATTGCCGATCAGATCGCGGCTTTAAAATGGGTTAACGAGAATATTTCGGCCTTTGGCGGTGATGATAGGAATATCACGATATTCGGTGAGAGTGCAGGCGCAGCCTCGGTCTTCGCGCTAATGGGCGCGCCTGCGGCCAAAGGTTTGTTTCAGAAAGCGGCAGCTTTCAGCGGTGGTGAAACCCTCGCCCCTGCTATGGATTATGTGGATATCCTGAAAGCGCATTTTAGTGTTGAGACGGATGCGGCGTGCCTCGAGAAACTCATGGCAATGCCTGCACTAGAGCTTTCGCAGCTCCATCAAGATCTGCGTTTGTACTTTGGCTCAAGTCTTGACGGGATTGTTATCACCCGCCCCGCTTGTGAAGCGATCAAGGATGGTGGTGCAGCGCATGTGCCGATCCTTACCGGGGCCACGAAAGATGAAGGCACACTGCTCGCCCCTTTCTATTCCGAGCATGAGCAGGAAGCGAACATGACCCTCATGGGGCTATCGGCATCGATCGGACGCAATGATGGCAGCACCTATTGGGAGCATCTTCACAAGCTGATGCCAGAAGCCAGCATGCTTCAGAAAATGACTCATGTCTGGTTCGATCTGTTTCGCGCCAGCGCGCTGCGCGTGGCCTCGACAGCGACACAGCATGGTGCCGGTGGGTGGGTGTACAATTTCGAGGTCGAGACAGACGACCCAATGGGGGTGACCCACGCTGCAGATATTCCGTTCTTCTTCGACTGGACCGAAGATGGCAAAACCATCTTCTTCGTGCATGAAGCCTCGAACGCAAATTTGCGCCTGGCTGAACAGTGGTCTCAAACGGTTGTTGCCTTTGCACGCAGGGGCGATCCCAACGGTGCCGGCTTACCTGAGTGGCCACACTACGGACCCGACGATTACAAGTGTCTGCGCATCGCGCATCAGCCTGAGATCGTCGCAAACCCCGACGGTGCAATGCTCAAGACCTACAGCGTTGTTTGAGCGGCTTCGTCATGACAGCGGCCCATAAAGTACCTCTTGCAACCAAAACGCTCTATGGTAGCGGCGCAGTTGCCACCGGCGTCAAGGACACTGCCTTCAACGTCTTTCTGCTTTTCTTTTATACCCAGGTAGCCGGGCTCCCCGGTGCACTGGCGGGTATTGCCATCTTCGTCGCGCTCTTGCTCGATGCCATAAGCGATCCCCTTATCGGATACTGGTCGGATCGCTTCACCTCAAGCTGGGGACGGCGTCATCCCTTCATGTATTTCGCCGCCATCCCAATGGGCGTGTCCTTCTTCTTCCTGTTCAATCCGCCGAGCGACGCAGGCCCGCAGTTCCTGTTTGCCTGGATGCTCGTGTTTGCGGTTCTGGTACGGTTCTTCATGACCTTTTATGCTGTGCCATCCAGCGCGCTCATTGCAGAGATGACCTCGAACTATGATGAACGGACATCCCTTTCTGGATACCGCGTGTTGCTCGGATGGTTCGGTGGCCTCGCATTCGCAACGATTGGATATGTCGTGTTCTTCGCACCGAGTGAGGCTTTTGAGGATGGGCGTCTTGATCCAGGCGCCTATCAAGACTTCGCACTGCTCGGTGCCAGCCTCATCGTAACGGCCATTCTGCTCTGTGCGATTGGAACACATCATCTCATCCCGCAGCTCAAAAAGGCGGCGAGTGATGCCGCCAGATCAGAAGGACTGAGGAAAGACTTTTCCAATATGTTGCGCAATCGGCCATTTATGATCCTGGTCGCTATCATCTTCGTGTCGGCATCCGCTTTCGGCTTCACCGAAGTCATCGGCCTTTACATGTTCACCTATTTCTGGGGGCTCAGCACCACCGACCTTGCGGGCCTTACCCTCGTCGCTTTTTTAGGAACGCTCAGTGCCTTCATTCTGGCTCCCTGGTTGTCTCAGCGGTACGATAAGGGGCCGATCGCATTCATGGCCATTGTCATTCTGATGGTGACCTATCCATCATTTATCGGAATGAGGTTTTTGGGATTCCTGCCTGAGAATGGCGATCCAAACCTGATGATTGCTCTGAGCATAAACGCGGTGATTACAGTGTTCGCAGCGGTAACGATGGCAATCTTATTTGTTTCAATGATTGCCGATACGATTGATAAGAACGAACTCACAACAGGTCAGCGTCAGGAAGCCATTTACACATCCGCCTACACATTTTCGATGAAAGCCACGTCCGGCCTTGGCGGGCTCATGGCGGGGATTGCCCTTCAGCTCATCCGGTTCCCACAAAACGTTGAGGCGAGTGATGTTCCGCAAGCGACGCTTGATGGGCTCGGCATGATTGTCGCTGTGATCATTATTGTGTTCTGGTTTGTCGCTTTGATGATTTTACGGTTTTACCCGCTGACCCGGCAGTCGCACGCGGCAATACTCGATCAGCTTGCAAACCGCGCGGCTACTAAATGATCCAAGAGTGCACAAACAGCTCCTAATTTACAGGGAGCCTTTGACCGGCTTCACGACCATGATGTATGTCTGGCGCAAAAGAGGCTTATATGTCTTCACATCGGGCTTTGAGGCGGACGACGCCAGGTTGGTACTATGAGCGAATTGTCGGGTAAGTTTCCAAAACGCGAAAAGAAGAAAGCTGAAACGCGCAAGAAGATCATCCTTGCCTCGCTCGACCTGTTTTTCGAGCGTGACAGCAGCGATGATGTCACGCTGGAAGAAGTCGCAGAGCGCGCGGGCATACATGTTCAAACCCTATACCGCCACTTTCCAAACAAGGTCAGTCTCATGCTGGCGGGCGACCAGCACTATCTCGATCAATTTGAGGCCTTCATCAAGGACCCGATCCGAGAAGGTGATACATTCTCGATTTGGCGAGAGTGGCTAAAATTTGCCTATCGGGAATTTCTTGAGGATGAGAGCAAGTACAAGGGCCTATATCTCAGAAAGTTTGAATCCATGAGCGGCGTTGCGGGCTTATGGAAAATTCAGAATGCTTATGAAGATATCCTCTGCGCCTCGCTCGCACGAGATTTTGGGATGAGTGCTGAAGGTATGGGATTGCCGCGTTTGGTTGCCGGAATGCTGACGGCGGGAAATGCGGCTGTTGTCCGGCGCTTTACCGAGCAAGAGATCGATTTCATGGGCGAAACGCTTGAGACCGTTGCAATGGTTAAAAGCCTATTTTCACATTTGATTGTGGATCAGGCCAAGTCTGCGTGAGGCTAAAAAAATGGGCCGCAAATGCCAAAGACAGTTTGCGACCCTTAGGAGTGAGGCTTTTTAGAAGCGCTTCTGGAGTTCGATGAAGAAATTGCGCTGACTTACAAACTGCTCAAGACGCACGAAACCAAGCTCTGGCGTTGAGACGGTCACAGAGTCGGGCACGTCTTCATCAAACACGTTGCTGACAGACCCAATAATCGTCCAATCTCCCCGTTCATTGGTCCAGATCGCACGGAGATTGAGGATGTCATTTGACTCGATTGTGTAGACGGGATCGTCAAACAGCGTGTTGTGCAGGTCGTCCGTATACGTCCAGTCGCCCAGTAAGGTGAGATCACCTGAGTCTGCAAGTTCAAACGTGTAACCTGCAAATGCGGTGAGCGAATGTTCGGGCGAACGCGGCAGAGTGCTGCCTTCGACTGACTCTGTCACACCAAGCGCATCATTGATCAGCAAGGTGCCAAAGGACTCAATTTCAGTATCAAGGTAGCCGTAATTGAAACCAAGTTGCAGCGCTTCTGTCGGAAGCCATTGCGCTTCGATCTCCAACCCGGCTGTCCGTGATTCCGGCACGTTGACGATGAGTTGTTGAACAATCCCACCATCATTCACAAAGTTCACTGGCGCCTGTTGATCCTGATAATCATAGTAAAAAACACTGGCTGCAAATTGGACCGTGCCCTCGGCATTTTGTGCTTTGGCGCCGATCTCATAGGCATCTACAAGCTCCTCATCAACGAAGCGTTCGTCTTGAGGTGTCGTCGGATCATCTGGAGTTAACTGACCGAGCCGCATGCCTCCAGATTTATAGCCTCGCGTGTACTGAGCATACATGAGACCGTCTTGACCGAACTCGCGGCTAAGGCCTGCAGTTCCAGTCAAAGCATCCCACTGGTTCTCGAAGGTTCGAGTATTGTCGTTCGGCGTCAATTGTATCCACTGGATTGGAGCGCCTATGCCAGCACCCGCACCAAAAGCGCCGTTCGGATCAAACGCATAAACGTTTTGTTCCTCGAAGCCTTTTTTTTCATCCTCGGTGTAGCGAAGGCCGAGCTTGGCTGACCATCCTGGCGCAAACTCCCAATCAACTTGGCCGTAGGCAGCGATAGCTTGCGAGTCCAGAATACCGGTTTGGAAATAGTAGCTATTGTCCGGATTGGCCTCTCCAGGCGCCCCGCCCAGCCCGCAGATATAATCCGGCGCGAAGCCAAAAAAGCAGGCGCCCGTGTTCAGGGTAAAATCGAAGATTTGAGGCGTTCCAGCATCCACCGCCTGGGGCAGATTCAGCGCGAAGGGCTGCTCCGAGTTCTCTTCATAATAATAAAGACCCGCAATCCATTGGACTGCGCCGTCCCCGTTCGAAAGGAATTGAAGCTCGTGGCTGGAAGTCTCCAGATCATCGCCAATTTCATTCACATGAAACGTCGTTGTCACAGTACCAAATGGGTCAGCGCCAGTCGGATCCGTTGTGCTCAGCGTGTGCGAGGCGCGCGCCGTGCCATCCGCATCGGCGGCATAATCGAAGCTGCGCCGGTAGTTTGACCCCAAATACTTTATGTCGAAGAGATCGGTATTCCATTCGACTTCCCAATTGAACTCATGGATATCCTCAAAGCGTGTCCGTCCGGCGAAATCGAGACTTTGGGCAAGAGGGTCGCCTACACTCGGATTGGTGTCGTTCAAACCGTACAACACGTTTGGGGTTAATGCGCCCAAATAGGTTAAGGCCGGAGCCGCGGGGGCCCGAAAGTCATAGGCTTCTGTTCGGCGATCCGTAACCGCTGTTCCGTCAATGAACTCAGTCCGGTATCTACCCCAAACGGAGAGCCTGTCGCTGAAATTATGGGTAAGCTGTAGGTCAATCGAGTATTGCTCGTCATCACTCGCGATTTCAGATGTGCCCGACGCAGTATTGTCATAACGACCCTCGCCCTGAAAATTAGCATGCAGATTAATCCGGTATGCCGTTGTATCAGAACTAAAGAGCGGGCCACTTGAGGTGAAAGCCCCATCGATTGCTTCGAACTTTCCAAGACGAATACGGACTTCATTCTCCGGTTCAAATTGCGGTCGTTTGGAGATGAGATTAATCAGACCCCCGATCGCATTGCGTCCAAAGAGCGTGCCCTGTGGGCCCCTCAGAACCTCTATACGCTCGACAAAGAGCGGCGATCTATCGAGTGTCAGGGCATCAGGCGTATAAGCGCCGTCTATGTAGGTTGCGACACCGGGATCGGTTCCGAGCGCATTGTCGAGACGGCCGATCCCGCGAATGGTAATCCGGTTCGGACTAACCTGATAAGTCATACCTGGCGTGAAGTCGGCAATATCGTTGGCGTCCAAAATACCCAGATTGTCGCGGTCTTCAGACGTGAATGCTGAGATCGCAACGGGTGTGTCGAGGAGAGATGTTTCGCGGCGTTCACCGGTCACAGTGACATTTGGAAGCCTCTTCATCTCCGTATTTTCAGATTCGGCGTTCTCACCAACAATAGCGTCCTGTCCGTGTGCGCCTGCTGCGAACACCATGAGCGCTCCAAACGACGCACTCGCCCTGATGACGATCTTATAGTCCATGCTTTTCCTCCCATGGCGGCGAACTTCGACTCGTCTACTGAACCATTAACTTGAGTGTAGTGAGCTATCGCGAAATGTAAAGTAGAATCGAAACCGGCTTCGTGCACGTGCAATCTATTGACGGGGATTGTCAGCCGAACTTGGACACAAGATGTTTGAGTTGGCTTTTCCGGATGAGCAAAGCCCCGTTGCGCTAGTTCAACACGTCTCCGAAGATCATCCAGCTTGCTGTAACGATGTAGCTCAGGTTTCCGCTGTCTCTGCACAACATTGAAGACCTACTCCACGAACGCGGGATCGATATCTGTCATGAAAGCATGCAGACATGAGTAGACCGTTTCGGGCCAATCTGCGCTGGATGAACGCCACCTTCCAAACGGTGCTGGAAACCGGTTCGCATTGAACTGACAGCACCGTCTCGGCGGCTTAACGTTATACAACCAAGCCTACATCGGGCCGTAGGGTCGATAATAGGTTGGTTCGTATTCTTTCAGAGAATAGTGTTGCTCCAAAAATGTGACCAGGTCCGCCAGTTCGGTGACGGTCATGATATCATTCTGAGTGCGCATCAGGGAGGCCCCGTCTTGCTCCACAGCCTCGTCCAGGTGTGTCTGTGAAATCTTGTGTGAGGGATTGATCACGGAGGTGACGAGTTCGCCATAGGTGTAGATTCGTGTTTTCTCACCGCCGAGAACAATTGTCCGTTCTGGTACATCGAGGTCACCCCTTAAGCCGGTGACGCCGCTGACGGTGTGGCAAGAAATACAGCCCATTTCGACAAAGGTCATCTGACCGGCTTCGGCGTTGCCTTCCGGAAGCGAAAACCCTCTGGATTCGGGGGGTTGGCAGGCTGACAGCACCAAGATGGTCGCACAAACCGATATTATCTGTGCGAGCGTTGATCCGATTGAGATGCGCATGACAAAACCTCCTGAGTATCTCAAAGAGTCTAATTTCGCCCGGCCCGGTCGGCCTTGATAAAAATCAATCTTCGGCTGAAGGCGTGTCTGTATCGCAGGATCGCCGCCGATCACGGCGCCTCATCTGTGACATCCAAACTTGAGACCGCTTGATTGAACTCAGCCCATTCAGCCGGGTAGGTATCGGCCACTTCAGAAAGCGAAACGGGCACGCCGTCCGCCGTGTAGGCTTCAATACGCTGATGGATGGCTGAAAGTAGAATTTCAGGGGCTTGGCGCGCGGTGTATATCAGCCGTCCGGCAGACGCTTCCCCTCCAAGATGTCGCTCTGCGATAGCGCCAACGACGTTGTCGCGATCAAGCCTGATGATCTGCAGATGATAGCTCATCGTCTGCGCGCAAAGATATACCACGCGATCCATATGGCTGTCGGTGTGAGCATGATGGGGGTGAAGCGAAACTGAGCCGCAAGCGTCAAATCAAGCCGGGTGTTTGAAAAGTCTGGTTGCGCAGTGATAGCGAACCGCTGCTGGTCCCCCACCCCATACAGAACGGGCGATAAATAGCCGTATAGCTCCCCTGTCGCGGCTGGATCGGTCAAACCAAAATCCAGGTGGAGGGAAAGGCGCTGCCACCGGATGGTGGAAACTATTTTTCGGATCGCTTTTGGGACCACCACCAAGATGTTCTTAAGGCGAGAGTTGGAAATTTGCGCACGTGGGTTTCGGTTGTCCCTTGTGGTTCGCCGATCTGGAATTGTCGGAATATCAATCCAAGGAGTTAGTCCAGCAAACAGCTTGAAACGAAATCTGCCCGTGTCGCCCCGCTGCCCCGTGCGGCAGTCGACGAAGATTGGCAGAGAAATGAGCAACAAGAGTCCCACGAGGCCGAAGATCACGATGGACAACCCGACTTCGCCCAGGGTGCCCAACATAGCGGTTTAGCTCTTCTTGCTGCGCGTCGACGAGTCTCTACCCGCCGGTTTGTCCATAGCGTGTGAAGCCGTTTCGCCAATGACTTCAGCCAAAGTGCGCATCGCGCCGCGAATGCCTTCGACCCGCGCGCCTTCCTTATCAATAATGATTGCCCCAAGTGGCTTAATCCCACCACCGCCACCCGAACCGCCGCCAGGTCCATCCTTTATATTGGATGTACCGCCAGCCCCGAATCCGAAGCCATAGCTGACCATCGGGATAATGGTCGCGCCGTCCCGTTCAATCGGATCGCCGAGGACGTTTTTGGCGTTAAGCAGCTTGTCCAGTTCCTCCACAGTCCCTTTGAGAAGGTTCTCTACCTCATTCATCGCATACTCCTGTCTGGTTCGGGTTTTCTTACTTCTACGGGCGGGTGGCGCGCTCAACTTGATCTGCGTCATTCCCGGGACGGTTTGTTTGAGCCAGGTCAAACAGCAGGCGGGCTGCGGCGATTAAAATCGCGCCGTAAATGATCCAGGAGGGCTTCTCAGTGGACCGAGCCACGAAGGAAAAAATCGTGTCGATAATTGACCGGGCGAGCGACCTTTCGATTGCAACCAATCGACCAGACGGATATCCGCAGAATACCACCGTCAGCTATGTGAATGATGGTCTGGCCATCTATTTCGGCACGTCCGACAAAGCCCAGAAGGCTCAGAACATCGCGCAGGACGACAAGATATCGCTCACCATCAACCTGCCCTACTCCAATTGGGAACACATTCGCGGAATTTCGCTGGGAGGGCGCGCCTGTCGTATCGTGGATGCCGAGGAGTTCCAGAAGGTTGGCGAACTCATGTATGATAAATTTCCGCAAATCGTAGCCTACGCGCCTGACGCGGCAACACTGGGCGAGTTGTTGCTGTTTCGGATTGATCCAGAAGTCATTTCCGTGCTGGACTATTCAAAAGGGTTTGGACACGCGGATCTGTTTCGACTGTAACGATGCCAAACCAATAATCGCCCGGCTCCAAGTCCCCTGCGCGTCTCAAGACCGATCGATCTGGCTCTCCAGGTTTTCTTTCACCACACTGGCTGAGAATGTGTAGGGATCGTTGTCTGGTTTGTCGCCGCGATGCAGAGTTATAAAGGCCACAGACTCATATCGTTTGGACTCCTCAAAGGTGCGCGTCGGATCGCAAAGGAAGCCATAGCTGCGATACGGAAACCGGGTGTCGTAACGGACGTGATAGGAACATGGTCTGGTATCGGTGCTGCGATACTCGGTGTGACACTCGGTATCGGTTTCGAGCACTTTGAAATGATCATAGCCGTTATTCAGCGTAATCTCTGACATTCGATAGAGAAGGAAGTTTTCAACAGTGGCACGCGGCGTCGACGAGTCGCCATTGTAGGACACTCGATAGCGGTCGTCTTCAATTCTCTGTTCAGTGTATCCAAAATCGTTCGGATTATCTGCCGCCTCATAAACAGGGGTCGTCGCGCATGCCACGAGGCCAAGGGCACACAGCCCGCTTAGGATGAGTTTCTGCATCGATTTCTCCTCGACTCGTCTTTGATGCACTGAACTTGTTGTGAGATATCTCAGTCCGTTTCGACGTTTGGCTGTTGAGCAATGTCAAAAAGGTCATATGAATCTTCGTTTAGTGCTCCGACCTCGGAGGATTAATGATCGACCTCAATCATCTTTTCAGTCTGGCCACAGCCCTGGGCATCGGTTTGCTGATCGGACTGGAACGCGGCTGGAAAGAACGCGAAGGCCCTGAAGGCTCACGTATTGCCGGCTTCAGAACGTTCGGACTGATCGGTTTTCTGGGCGGAATGTCCGCACTGGCCGATCAGGGCACCGGCTTCGTTCTAACCGGCGGCTTGATCGGAACCGTGTTGCTCTTGCGGCAAGGCTATAAGGAGCAGCTCCAAAGCTCTGATGAAGCCAGCGTGACGACTTTGATCGCGGCGCTGCTGACCTATGCGCTCGGTGCAGTGGCAGTGCTCGGCCACTCACAGATAGCCGCCATGGGCGGCGTGGTGACGGCATTTGTGTTGTGGCTTCGTGTGCCCTTGCATGCCTTCCTTGACCGGTTGAGTGAAGCAGAGATCAGCGCGTTTCTGAGATGGCTGCTGATCACCATCGTCGTTCTGCCCTTGCTACCAGACGAAAATTTCGGACCTTTTGAGTCGCTCAATCCGAGATCAATATGGTTGATGGTCGTGTTGATCAGCGGTCTGAGCTTTTTTGCCTTTCTCGGGATCAAGTGGTTGGGCCAACGGGGCGGTCTACTGCTGACGGCATTCCTAGGGGGTCTGATCTCCTCAACGGCTGTCACCCTCGCCATTGCGCGCCTGGTTCGCGCTAAGGACATCCCCGGTGGAGCAGGTTTGGCAGCCTTGTGCCTCTCCTGGATGATGATGCTCGCGCGCACAGCCATCGTCGTCGGCCTGATCGCACCTGTTTTGCTCATTGATCTCGGTCCGGTATTGATCGCGGCGATGATTGTTATTGCCGCGGTCTTTGTTCTGACGTTTCGCCGCCTTTCGGTCTCAGGGCCCTCGGAGCCGATGAGCCTCAACAATCCGGTCGATCTGCGCGAGGCTGCAACATTTGCATTGGTCCTGAGCGCCGCCTTGATGCTCTCCAAAGGGGTTGCCACTATGCTGGGTCCAGAAGCGCTGCTCTTCGTCTCTGCGCTGACGGGAGCGGTGGATATTGAGGCGGTATCTTTATCCGTGACCCGATTAGCCGGCACGATCATTACCGATCAAACGGCAACCCTGGCCATCGCTTTCGCTGTGTTTGCAAACACAGTGTTCAAGGGGGTCTTGTTTCTCGTCATCGGCAAAGGGCAAAGCGTACAAACGGTGAGCGCACTTGTACTGGGCACAATCGCAGCTGGTGCCGGTGTTCTGGTGCTTGGCTTACAGACCTGAGATTGACCGCGACGAAACTCCTTGGTCAAGCTGATCGAACGCGATGGAGCTCCACCGCGGTCAGCGAAGATGTGTGAGCAGGTTCTCGACTTGCGCCACCGTCTGGTGAGCATGATCGCCCGCAATCTCCTTCCGGATCGCAGCGTGGGCGACTTCAGGAAGCTGGCTTCGCAACAGACCAAGTGTCTTGGGATCAGCGATCAGAACCAGGCTCGCCATGCTGCCATCGACAATTCTTTCCGTGAGTTCAGATGCAATTGATTGAACAAACCTGTGTTCAGCCAGATCCTCGACGGAAGTGGAGTCAGCACGACCGACAAGGGCCGCGTGACCATCCGGCGATGGACCGCGGTCGCGAAGCTGCGCCAACGTTTCCAGAGAACGCTCTTCATGCGCAATGACGCGCAGATCGATGAGATCCGCATCTCCCTTATTTTGGAGCAACAAGAACTTGCCTCCATCACAGACAGCTACCCAAGTTCCGTTTTCGAGTTTCATCACCATGTCCTCTTGTATTTGGCTCGAACGTAGAGCCGTTTTGCGGTGATGGTTTGATCCTGCTCAAGCGGGTTCGCCGGATTGGATTCTAATGTACGGCTTCAAAACTGGAGCCTGCTATGATCACCACATCGATATTTCCCGGTCGCTATGTTCAAGGGGCGCACGCGCTCCAGAAGCTTGGCGAGGAAGTCGGAAGATTGGGTCGCACCCCTCTGGTTCTGGCCGATCCGTTCGTTCTTTCGAACCTCAAGGATCAGGTCGTTGAGCCGATTGCCGATATGGTTCCAATTCTGGAAAAATTCGAAGGCGAATGCTCTCAGGTTGAGATTGATCGCCTTCTGAAAGTGGCAACTGAAGACAATGTGGATGTGATTGTCGGTGTGGGTGGCGGCAAAACGATGGACACTGCGAAAGCCGTCGCCCATGCACTCGCACGATCGGTTATTATTGTTCCAACCATAGCCTCAACAGACGCACCCTGTTCGGCGCTCTCAGTGATCTATTCCCCGGAAGGCGAGTTTGAACGATACGAGATCCTACCCAACAATCCCGATACGGTTCTGGTCGATACAGAGCTGGTCGCCAAAGCGCCGGTTCGGTTTCTTTCAGCTGGCATGGGAGACGCGCTGGCGACATGGTTTGAGGCTGAGAGCTGTCGGATCAGCCGCTCGGCCAATATGACCGGCCGGGTCGGATCGATGACCGCCTACGCGCTCGCCAAACTCTGCTATGACACCCTGATGCAGTATGGTCGTATCGCCTACACAGCCTGCGAAGAGAACGTCACCACACCAGCGCTTGAGCATGTGGTTGAGGCAAACACCCTGCTCTCTGGATTAGGCTTTGAATCGGGTGGTCTCGCCGCCTGTCACGCAATCCACAATGGCCTCACCAAGCTCGAAGAAACGCACAAGTACTGGCACGGCGAAAAAGTCGCGATTGGCGTTCTTGCAGGATTGTTCCTCACCGACCAGCCAAGCACTCGCATAGATGAAGTCTATGATTTCTGTCTCGATGTCGGCCTACCAGTCACCTTGACGGATGTGGGCCTGAAGCCTGTCACAGACACAAAACTCATGACGATTGCCGAGGCGGCGTGTGCGCCGGGTGAAACCATACACAACGAGCCGCATGACATTTCTCCTGAACGCGTGGCCTGGGCTTTGAAAGTCGCAGATGCGGAAGGACACCGGCGCAAGAGCAGACGCTTCAGTTCTGAGCCGGCTAGACTGCGCGCGACAGGATAGTCACTCAGATAACAAATTTTTAACCCTATAAACGACTGGTTTCTAGGCGCTGTATCGTCTGAGCTACGTACATGTACGAAGTTAAAAAACGGGTCGGTGTTCTTAACTTCTTCTCACACCAATAACAATAATCAAACCCGTGGGGATGGAGGACCAAAAGATGAATACGCAGTCCATGAATTCAGTCGAACCAGCAGTCAACATGCCCCGCGGACCGCAAACAGCGCCGCAGACAATTGCAACACGATCGAGGCAGAATATTCTCAGATTTGCGCCTCATGAGCACATCTTTATGGAGGGCGATCTGCCCAAAGGGATCTACCAGATTGTCGCCGGAACTGTGACGCTCTATCGGGTTATGGCAGATGGTCGTCGGCAGATTCAGGCCTTTGTGTCTGAAGGCGAATACCTGACGATCACGTTTGGCCGCAACCACGATATCAGCGCGGAGGCGCTTACGGATGTGGTCGTAACCTGCGAACCTCGCGCGGTGTTTGATCGGCGTTTGCAGGACGACGCGGATTTTCGTCGGAGTGTGTTTACGCTAATTGCGGATAAGCTTCAGGATGCGCGTGAGCAGGCGCTGTTGCTAGGGCGCAAAAATGCCATGGAACGCACGGCGAGCTTCCTGTTGTTTCTTGATGAACGGTTTAGTGATCCGCAAACAGGATATGCAAATATTAGAATGAGCCGCTGTGACATCGCTGATTATCTCGGACTGACGCTCGAAACCGTCAGCCGGATGCTAAACAAGCTGAAACAGATGGGCGTGATTGATCTGCCGCATGCAACACGGTTTGCAGTACGCCAGAGACAGCGCCTGATCGCCCTAGCCGGTGAACTGCAAAATCAGGACTATATCGCGGCCTGAGATCAAGGCCGGTTATCAGAGCTTCGCCAAACGCCGCCGTTCGCCTTCAATCGCAACCAGAATGAGAATGGCGGATAGCGCGGCGAAGAAACACCAAACCGACACCAGAGCCGCGCGCTCAATGAGAGATGCTGTAAGCAGGCCAACCCCAGTGGCGTAGCCGAACCATCGCACGTGGCGGAAGGATGACAGAAGCACCGCCCCAATCGTCGTCATGGCATAGGGAATGATCAACCAGGACAAGCCGCTCAAGCGAAATTCGTACGAGGACGAGAACGGATACACGCTGTAACTTGGCGACCACTGGACACAGACTGAATACTGGATGCAATCACCCTCGATTTCGGCGACGTAAAGCCCATTCAGAGCAAAGACGGAGAACCCCAGAAAGAACAGCGCGCCGAGTGCAATCAGCCCGCCCAAAATGTAACGCCGATATCGCTCCGGTTCGATCAGCAGAATGGTAATCGGAATCAATAAGGGCCAAAGCGCCTCAGCGATGAACGCGAACACCGATGGAAGACTCTCCAGAGGCGTTCCGGACTCCAGGCGTAGCCAAACGAGACCTTCGATCGCCTGTTGGATGGCAAAGACAATCGGAATGGCAGCAAAGGGCAGGTGTCTATTGCTGGGCGCGCGCACAATCGCTGCAACACCGACTGCGCCTGTCAGACCGGCGGCCGCAAAGCTGGCTGTGGCTGAAAAACACATAACTCATGGCCTCCCTTCATCTGTCTCGGTCTGGTCGGTGGTCATCTGCGCCAGTCTCGAAGGATCGAGGGTTTGACGCCGCTCCACCATGGGCAGATCTTCTCCACAAGGATCGCGAAAAGAGACGGCATCGTCGATGGTGCCCAGATCTATGATCTGGGTATCTGAGCTGTCGGCCTCACGTGGCCGAGCTTTCACTTTCGAACCGTCTTTCAGCTGAGAGGAAGGGTATTCAATGATCACGTCTCCATTGGACAAGCCCGACAGAACCTCGGCCATCCGTCCATTCATGTGACCAAGTTCGACGCTCTGCTCTCTTGCCCGCCCGCGTCGAACAACAAACACTGACCACCCCCCCGATGTCTTAAACAAGGCCGACATCGGGATCCGCAGCACATTGTCAGCCTGCCAGACGATGATATCGGCACGCACGCGGTAGCCGTGGCCTAGGCCAGACGCCGGATGTTCTAACTGCGCCACCACATTTGTCCGTTGCTCCTCGATACCCAGGGCAGATATTTTGGTGAAGGCATAAGGGTCAATGCGGTCCACAAATGCCCAGCGGTCTGGCCCGCCCCATCCCCGCACCCGCACGCGATCTTGTCGAGAGATGGTCACTGCGTCTTCGGACAAAACATCAATCACGATCTCGATGTCCGATGACTGCCCGATTTCCAGAAGAGGTTCGCCCGCAGCGATGGGGCCCTCGCTATCTCTCAGGACTCTTAAGACTTGCCCGCTAACGGGGGCTGTGACGCCAAGTGCGTCATCCGTCGATGGTGCGCTTGAGGGAATCAAGGTGGCTTCGGCTCTGGTGACATCAAATCGCGCTGCGTCTCGCGCGGAGCGCGCTGCTGAGACGGCCGTCAAATGGGTTTCGCTGTTTAACTCGGCGCGCTCCAGCGCCTGTTCCGAGATTGTCCCCGAACTGGCGAGGCGGCGCATTCGATCG
This sequence comes from Henriciella sp., assembly GCA_030066975.1. Classification (GTDB taxonomy): domain Bacteria; phylum Pseudomonadota; class Alphaproteobacteria; order Caulobacterales; family Hyphomonadaceae; genus Henriciella. Next base: position 66,367 of record JASJAO010000007.1, read on the forward strand.
AGATCGGCCATAACGTGTTCGAGTTCGGCTTCCTGCCGGTGAACTTCCGCATCGGCGGCGCGGAGGCTGGAGCGGGCTGCTTGGGCGGCTGCTCGGAGCTGTAAAAGTGTCCGTTGGTCAAACGAGCCAGCCGCCGGCGAGTATATGTCCGCGAGCCGCGTTTCACCGGCGGCCACACAATCACCCGGGTCGATCTCAATGCGGTTGAGATACCCGCTTGCAGGCGCAGAGACCACGAAAAGATCATGAACCCTGGCTTCGCCTTCTTCCGTGATCGCGACTTCCATTTCGCCTATGCTCGCCTGCGCGACATCTACAAAGATCGCGCGCGGCCAAAACGCCCAAACAGCCCCAAGAAAAACCAGGGCAGCAATAACGGACCAAATCAGGAGACGAGGACGTGACATGATTACTCTCGCGTTTTCAACACCTCGATCAAGTCGAGATTACGGATTCGATTGGCGACAAGTACCGCTGCAAGGAAGACTGCAACAAGTACGACGGCTGCTGCGAAACCACGCGTGGATGGCTCGAGCACATAAGGAACACGATACAAATCCGTCGACATGCCGAGGACAATCAGATGCGCAAAGGCAGTCCCTAGTAGGGACCCGATCGGAATAGCAATGATGGCCAGCATGGCCTGCTCACCAAGCAGGACATAGGACACCTCGCCATGCGTGAAGCCAAGCACACGCAAGCTCGCCAGTTCACGACCCCGCTCAGTCAACGATATTCGCGCAGCATTGTACACGACCCCAGCAGCGATGGCGCCGCCAATCACGGCATAAATCATCATCATGATCGTGATGGTCTCCTCCAGAGTCTCATTAAACGTCTCAATCACCGCCGAACGCAGGGCAACGCTTGCGACTTGCGGGCGATCCAGGATCGCGTCGTTGAATTCGATCGACAAATCGGGATCAAGAGCGAGGAAAGCGCCGGTTATGGTCCGGCTCTCGCCCATGACGCGGCCAAGCTCTTCGATGTTCATATAAGCGGCATGTCCGATATATTCTTCGACCACCGCGGTGATTGGAATATCAAGCACCGGGCGTTTGCCCTCCAGAAACTCTACCGTAAGACGCTCCCCAAGACCGATATTCAGCAAGGATGCCAGGTGTGACGTCATGGTTAAGCCGGACTCTGCGACGCTTACCGGGGTCTCTTTTCGGTCCAGAAGGCGTTTATACTTGGCATCTGACCTTATGCCGGTGATCGACCCTCGTTCGGAATGGACCCCATTTCGAAATCGCACATAAACGTCTCTCGTAGGCTCTACTTCCAGGACGCCTGGCACACGGTCGAGTTCGGACAGTGCGGTCTCGTCCTCAATCTCTGCGAATGTCACCGCGGCGTCGTAGACGTCTGTTCGATAGTAAATCGTATCAATCATTTCATCGGTCGAATCGAAAGCGAACAAGGTGCCGACCAGCAGGGCCATTGACGCTGCAATCCCAAACGTCGTCATCGCCGCACGTATCGGCCACCTTGTGATATGGCGCACGATCATACGGGTCGGCTCATCAAGCTTATTGGTGAGCCAAAGCGGTAAGATACCGCCGCGTCGATACACGGTTGGTGGCGCGGGATTCATCGCTTCGGCAGGTTGCAGTGCGGCGGCTTTCAAGGCTGCGTTCAAGGCGCCGATCACCGCAGCCACGATCGCCGCCCCGGCACCAATAACAAACGCAGATGGCTCAAATACATGCACGATTTCAGGAAACCGCATCGTGTTGGAGTAGAGATGTGTCAGCAGTCTGGCGAGCGTGCGTCCCAAGACAAAGCCGGCGAGCACACCGCCCAGACTGAGAACCACAGCCAGTTTCACATAGTGCGCAGCGACTTCAAGATTGCTGAAGCCAAAGGCTTTCAACAGGCCGATCTGTTGGCGTTCAACCGCAATCAAACGCGACAGGATTGCGTGGATCAGCAAAGCTGAAACCACAAGGAAGACAGGTGGAATGATCGCCGCCATCGCCACCAGCTGGCCCATTTCGGACTCGACGAAGGCATTTGAGAACTGGTCCTCCCGATTATAGGCGCCAACGGCACCGTAAGGCGCAAGCATATTATCGAGGCGGGAGATGACATCGGCCTCTACCGCATTTGGCAACAGCGAGACTGTCACGTTGTTGAAAGCGCCCTCGAGATCGAACGCCCGTTCCAGGGCCTGTCGTCGCATCCAGAACACGCCGAAACGCTTGTCGTCGGGAAGCAGTCCCCCAATACCCAAAGTCCAGACATATTCCGGGCTGTCGCCGATGCCGACAATCTCGATATCTCGTGTGCGCCCATTAAAGATTGCACGGATGCGATCGCCTGAGTGATAATCATGCTCCTGAGCAAATGCGCGACTGACAATCGCTTCCTCAGGTCTGGCCAAATCGGGCCAGCGCCCCTCATGCAGCATGACATTATTGAGCGTGGGCTGCCCCTCGTCGGGTAGCGACACCAATTGGGCGTTTGCAGGCTCGTTAAAGTCAGCGAGATCAAGCGTGACGATGCGCGTAATGCGCGTCTCTGCACTTTTGACCCCATCGATTTCGCGGATCTCGCCAACGATCTGGTTTGGCGCGCGCTTTACATCGGCAAACACATCCGCGAACCGATAGCGCTCATAGTAAGTGCTTCGGCTTTCCTCCAGTGAGGCCAGTGACCCGAGCGCCATGATCATGATCCCGACGCCGCAGGCGATTATGATACCAACCGCAATCCCCTGCCCTTTCAGTCGCCAGAGATCCCTGAGCAGTTTGCGATCGAGAGCACGTAAGAAGCCTACCATGACAACTCCGATGGCTGACGCCGTCGACCCATTTGCTTCTCTTCAATAATCATCCCGTCCGACAGCCGGATTACCCGGTCTGACATGTCCGCAATTCCGACATTGTGCGTGATGATCAGTGTCGTCGCGCCGAGCTCTTCATTCACTGTCTTGAGGGCTTCGAGGACCTGGACCCCGGTTTTGCTGTCTAAAGCGCCGGTCGGCTCGTCGCAGAGCAGAAGATTCGGACGCTTGGCGATGGCCCGGGCAACAGCCACACGCTGCTGTTCGCCACCGGAAAGCTGGGCCGGAAAATGGTGCATGCGATCGGCCAACCCGACCATGCTGAGCGCGTCTTCGGGCGGAATTGGATTACTGGAGATCTCGGTGACGAGCGCCACATTCTCACGTGCCGTCAGGCTGGGTACGAGATTGTAGAACTGGAAAATGAAACCGACATGTGCTCGTCGATACCTGGTCAATGCCGATGCAGACAGATTGGTGATATCCTCGTCCAGAAAGGTGACCTTGCCCGATGTTGGTGTATCGAGCCCGCCTATAATGTTGAGCAGAGTTGACTTGCCGCTGCCGGAAGCGCCGAGGAGTACGATCAGCTCACCAATCTGTACCGTGAGATTAATCCCGCGCAGCGCGTGCACCTCCACTTCACCGGTCTGATAAACTTTGGTCAGATCCTGTGTGTCCAACAGGATCTCTGCTGAACTTTTCGCTTCGGCGAGGACCGATGCTTGCGACATGGTCAGTGCGCCAACAGCAAAGCGCGGTCGGCATGGTCGAGCATATGGCGGGTCGTTCCACCGAGCAGGGTTTCGAGGAACCGCGCGTGAGAATATCCGCCCATAACGACAAGATCGCTATTGGTTGCATCGGCCTGGTTCAGAATGCGCTCGGCAATCGGTTTCTTCGGCCAATCAACGGTCTTGGCCTGTACCGAAATACCATGTGCTTTGAGGAAATTCGCGGCCTGGTCAGCAGTTGGCATATTACCGTCCGCCGACCCTACTGTTGTGACCGTAACCTGTTTGGCCGCGCTCAGAAACGGCATGGCGGCATGAACTGCGCGGGTTGCGGGCAAGCTGCCATCCCATGCTACGACGACGTTCTGGGGCATCTTCTTGAGGCCACTCCGCGGCACGATCAGAACCGGGCGCCCGGATTCCATCAGGAGCGCCTCCAGCAAGGGCGTTTCGCGAGCCTTGGAACTGGCGTCCGGCATGGCGAGCACAGACACATCCGACACGCGACCAGCGCTGACCATGCCTGACAAGATCGGCCCGGTTGTGTCGCTCCAGGAGGCAGTATTGGCCGGATTGGATCCCGCTTCATCCGGTGCAACGATCGTTCTGTTTTCTGAACGGCAACAGGTATCGAAAATGGCTTTAAGCTTCTCTGCGTATTCGGTGTTCGCGGCTTCAAACTGATCCGTAATGATCGCCGGAGAGGTGGACATGCTCATCGCGTGAAATGCGTAGGGGGCGTAATTCACCGCTTGGGTCCTGATGTGCTGGGCGCGAATATGGGACCGGAACTTGGTTGCCAGGACAATCGAGCTTTCCATCACCACTTGGGCGGTTTCGATAAACTGAAACGGTGCGAAAATTGTCTTATAGTCCATGTGTGCGGCTCCTTGGCGTTTGCCGCAGACTGCACGCTTTGGGACGGGCCGCATTTGATCCAGTTCAATTCGACCGGCCGAATTTGCATCACTGCGTTTGCGTTTGATCCCGATCAAACTCTGCCCGAATGCACCAGCTAGGGTACCGCAACCACCAATGGCTTCAAACAGCCCCAAGAGAAGGACCGATTGTGATGACGACACCGCGCAAAACCGACCAACATGACAGCCGCCTCCTGGCCAATCCCTTTGCAGCGATGCGGCAAGATATTGACAGTATTTTCAACCGGTACCTGCCGAGCATGTTTCATCACAATCAGGCGCAACAGGACTGGTCGTTCATCAATGCAGACCTCGACCTCAGTGAGACCGATGACAGCCTCGAACTCGAGATTGATGCGCCTGGTATTGATAAGAAAGATATCGATATTTCACTAAACGGTCAGACGCTCAGCGTGAGTGGGACACGCGAGGACAAGCGTGAAGAAAAGGCGAAAGATTTTCATCAGATCGAGCGGTCTTTCGGCTCTTTCCAGAGACAAATCACCCTGCCGTGCGAGGTGGATACATCGAAGATAGAGGCCTCTCTGAAAGACGGGGTTCTGAAAATCGTGATGCCAAAAACCGAAAAAGCCAAAGATTCCGCGAAGAAAATTCCAATCAAGGGACTTTGATTGCATCTCTCACATCGTGATTTACAGATCGAAGGCATGCCTTGATGTCTAGCCAAACGCGTTCTCAATCGCAGGATCATCACGCGGTGACACGATCCGACCGGCTCGTCGATGATCCGGAATTGTTGAGACGGCGAACTGAGATCACGGTTGAGACGCCCGCTGAGCAACCAGACCCTTTCTTTGGACAGGATCGCGCTCAATCAGCTGTCGAGCTTGCTGCCAAGATGCAAGCGCGCGGCTACAATCTGTTTGTTGCTGCGCCGAAGGATTTGCCGGTTCGGGCGCTTCTCAAGCAGCATTTGGAAACGGCCACCGCGATGAAGCGCCCCGCCGCCGATTACGCCTATGTCTACAACTTCAAATTCCCGTACGCGCCAAAACTCCTGACCCTGCCATCGGGCAAGGCACCAGCGGTTGCGGAGGCTTTTGATGAACTCATTCGGGATCTGAAGGACGCCATACCGGCCGCATTTGAGAAGCCGGAGTTTCAGTCACGTCGCAGGGCGATGGAAAACGCTTTCAAAGAGCAACAGGAAGCCGCTTTCGAAACCCTGGGTCAACAGGCCCACGATCGGGATGTCGGTATCATCCGAGGGCCTATGGGATTTTCCCTTGCCCCGATGCAAGACGATGAACTGATGAAACCCGAGGACCTGAAAGCACTTGATGAAGCCGAACAAGAGGCACGGAAAGCCGCTGTTTCAGAGATCCAGAAAAAACTGGAAGACGTTGTTCGATCAGTCCCCAAATGGGAGAGAGAACTCCGGGAGAACCTCCGAAAACTCGAGCGCGAGACGATTGAAGCCGCGATTACGCAGTCGATCGACGCCACCGAGGCGGATCTGTGTGAGATCCCGGCGGCCTGTGAGCACCTTCGCACCGTCAAGGAAGACCTGATCCAGAATGCGGATCTGTTCTCTCCCATGATGTCTTCGCAAGGCGATGGGCTGGCAGCGGCGGTGAGCGGTCTGGATCAGTCCAATCCGTTCGAACGCTATCAAATCAACGTCTTCGTCACGCGCGAGGATACAGATCAACACGTTCCAATCGTCGAAGAGGACAATCCCACACTCGGCCATCTGGTCGGCCGCGTAGAGCATCGCGCTGAAGGCGGTTATCTGACGACCAGTTTCAAGCTGATCAAACCGGGAGCGCTGCATCTGGCCGATGGTGGGTTCCTCATCCTTGACGCCAGAAGCTTGTTATCAGAGCCGATGAGTTGGCGTGCTTTGAAGCGAACACTTCAGAGCGGCGATATCAAAATTGAAAATCTGACTGAGGCGCTCAGCCTAACCAGCACAATCACGCTTGAGCCCGAGCCCATCCCGTTGACCGCGCGGATTATTCTGATCGGGGATGCCTGGATCTATCATATACTGTCGACCTATGATCCCGACTTCAGCCGTTACTTCAAACTGTTCGCTGATTTCGAAGAGTCGATCCCGCGCTCACAGGACAATGAGTGTCTCCTGGCACACACCTATCAGCAGCTAGCTCAATCAAATGACCTGTCGGAGATCGACACCGACGGGCTCAATTATCTGATTGAGGAAGCCTCAAGGGAAGCTGGAGATTCGCAACGGCTTTCGGTTAAGAGCGACAAAGTGCTGGAGACGCTGATGGAGGCCCAGCAATATGCCGCCGCGGCTGAAGGTCAGGCTATCACACGCGCTGAGATCGAGCGGGCTCAAAAACAAAAAATCCATCGCGCCAGCCGCGTCCGAGATCGGATGCAAGAGCAATTGTTACGCGGGATCTCATTGGTCGAAACCACCGGCCAAGAGGTCGGACAGATTAACGGATTGAGCGTGTATCAAATTGCCGGATACGCGTTTGGAAAACCCAGCCGTATTACCGCGCGAACCCGCCCGGGCAGTGGTCAGATCGTTGATATTGAAAGAGAAGCCCGCCTTGGCGGTCCCATTCACTCCAAAGGTGTGATGGTGCTGTCGGGGTATCTGGCAGGCCGTTATGCACTGACCACCCCGCTATCATTACATGCCTCGATTGTGCTGGAGCAGTCTTATGGCGGTGTTGAAGGAGACAGCGCTTCACTGGGCGAACTCCTGACCATCCTGTCGGCCTTGTCGGGCTGTCCTGTAAAACAGTCGCTGGCCATTACCGGTGCCGTCAACCAGCTTGGAGAGGTTCAGGCTGTCGGCGGTGTGAACGAGAAGGTTGAAGGATTCTTCGATCTTTGCTCGGAACGCGGTCTAAGCGGCGAGCAAGGCGTCATTCTGCCATCGAGTAATGTTCAGCACCTTATGTTGAGACCGGACGTGGTTTCGGCATGTCAGGCCGGGAAGTTTTCCGTTTATGCCATTTCAACCCTGGATGAGGCCATCCCGATCTTGTTCGACCTGCCTGCAGAGACTGTACATAAGCGGATCGAGGCCACACTCGAAGGTTATGCAAAAGCCATACGCGGGAGCCTACCACAGCGGCCGGACTCAAAAATCGATCAAATCAGTGAGGCACCATTTTCGCTTCCCGATGAAGGGCCTTCCGAACCACCGCCAGATACGCCTCCAGAGCAGCCTCCCAAGTCTGATGTTGGATCGCGGAAGCTATGACAGACCAGAACGATACGCCGCCGCACGCCCTCATCATGGGGCTCCTGTCCGATGAAGACGAACGATCAGATATCGCGGCGCTGAGGCTCGTGCGCCAATTTGCCAATCGGTGCACAAGTATTCTCATCAACGATCAGAACTTTTCTGCCAATGGCGGTCGGGCATTGGGTCAATTGACTCGTGCTGAAAGCCGTCGACAGCACTTGCTGAGTTTGGCCGAGAAACTGGATATGGAGTTAGACGTTATCGTTGCCGAGATGCGCGACAGTCTTGAAAAGCTACGCAGCAGTGCAAAGAATGATCTTGTTATCCTGAATCAACCTGCCCAAGCTCTGGACCGCCAGACATTCGTGTTCCGCCGGATGGAGCGCGCGCTGATCGAGCTTCCAAATCCGGTTCTGTACGCGCCTTCGGGTGCGGCATCGAAGAACAGAGAAATCATCGTGCTGAGCAGCGCGGCGGACTCGCAAGTCGTCAGTGTTACTGATCGCCTGGCCAAAAGCGGCGGCCAGATCGTCAACTACCAGATCAGCAGTTTGAGCGACGTCAGTCACCCCGACAGCGAACTTCGCTTGAAGCTCCAGTCCGACTCTCCAGATCTGATTGTGGTTGATGCGGGAGATCTGCCACAACCCGAAAAGCCCTACTCACGTCTTGCGGCTGTATTGAATATACCTGTTCTGGTGGTCTCGGAGCGCCAGTGACAGCTTGGGCATTCCCAATATTGATCCGTATCAAACCCTTCCGGATCGCGCATTTGCTAGGCATGGTCTGAGGGTGCAGTCGGAAGGCGGGTATCAAGATGACTCTGACGCTTCAGTTCCTTGGCGGGGCCGGAACAGTGACGGGATCGAAATTCCTGCTGTCTTTCAAGGATCAACGTGTTCTCATCGATTGCGGCTTGTTTCAGGGGTACAAACAGCTGCGCCTGCGCAACTGGAAGAAACTGCCGGTTGATCCGGCGAGCATAGACGCGGTCATATTAACCCACGCCCACATCGACCATTCAGGCTATGTGCCGGCCATGGTGGCCAGTGGCTTTGACGGCGCGGTGCATTGCACAGACGGCACTAAGGCACTGTGCGAGATCCTGTGGCTGGATAGCGGTCATTTGCAGGAACGAGAAGCCAAGGCGGCCAATCGCGGTGGTTATACGCGCCACAAACCCGCCCGCCCTCTCTATGACAAAAAACAAGCCGAAAAGGCCCTGCCCAGACTCACCCCGCACCCGTTCAACAACTGGGTCGAGATCACGCCGGATATTCGCGCCCGGTTTCACGTGGCCGGACATATTCTGGGCGCGGCCGTTGTTGAAATCGAAGCGAGCTCCAAACGCATAGTTTTTTCCGGAGATCTCGGGCGTCTCGACAATCCGATCATGCAGCCGCCCGCTGCGATTCGGCATGCAGATTATCTGCTGCTTGAATCCACCTATGGCAACCGAACCCATCCCGACACAGACCCTGAAACCGCTTTGGCAGACGTCATCAATCGAACCATAAAACGCGGTGGATCTGTGATCATTCCATCGTTTGCGGTCGGACGCGCGCAGGCTTTGCTGTTTCATCTGAACAATCTGATCACTGACCAACGTGTTCCCGATGTGCCTGTCTATCTCGACAGTCCGATGGCGATTGATGCCAGCGACATTTTCTGTCGTTTCACAGACGGTCTGAACCTGACACCACAACAGGCGCGCGCGGCGTGCGGCTTAGCAACGTTCACGCGCAGCACCGCGGATTCCAAAGCTCTGGACAGAGATCACGAACCGAAGATCCTGATCTCGGCAAGCGGAATGGCGACGGGCGGTCGGATCCTTTATCATATCAAGGAATACGCCCGTGATCCCAGAAACACGATCCTGTTTGCTGGTTTCCAGGCTGGCGGCACGCGCGGCGCCCATATGCTGGAGGGTGTTACCGAGATCAAAATCCACGGCAAGTATCATCCCGTGCGCGCGGAAGTGGCCAACCTTCACATGTTGTCCGCACACGCCGATGCAGATGAAATCATGGCCTGGCTGGACGGGTTCGAAACACCGCCACGCGAAACCTTCATTGTGCACGGGGAACCGGATGCTGCAGACACGCTGCGCCACAGAATTGAGGAGGAGAAAAGCTGGAGCGTCACGGTCGCCGAGCATAATGAAGTGGTGGACCTGTCATGAAGGGTGGGGTCGAAAGTGATCTGCTGCTGGCGCGCAGACTCGGCATCGATTCACAACATGAAGCGATCGCGTTCGTTCAGCGCGATTGCCCAGCCTGCAAGTCCGAAGGCTTTTCAGCGCATTCCCGAGTTCTTCTGCAAAACGGCCAAGCCGAGATCTTTGCGACACTACACCATGTCACTGGCGACCTTATCGGTCTGAATGAGATTGGATTATCCGAAGTCGCCTGGCAGCGTCTTGGGCTGCAGGAGGCCACGCGGTTGCGCATCTCTCACCCGGCACCTTTGTCCTCGTTTGCGCTCGTGAGGGGCAAAATTCTCGGTCAACGCCTCAATGAACGGGGGTGCGACCAGATCATTTCAGATATTGTCGACGGGCGATATTCCGACATCCAGTTGACGGCTTTTGTCACCGCCTGCTCTTCCCACATCCTTGATCGCGATGAAACGACGGCTCTGACGAAGGCCATGGTCAATACAGGTAACGTGCTGAACTGGCCGGGCTCTGTGATTGCCGACAAACACTGTGTCGGGGGTTTGCCAGGTAACCGGACAACGCCGATTGTGGTGGCAATTGCCGCCGCACATGGCCTGACGATGCCCAAGACCTCCTCAAAAGCGATAACCTCGCCGGCGGGCACGGCTGATACGATGAACACGATCACCGATGTTGAACTGTCCGTCGATCAGATGCGAAACGTTCTTGAACGGGTAAACGCCTGTTTTGTTTGGGGCGGAAGTCTGAACTTCAGCCCGGCCGATGACAAGTTGATCCGGATTCAGAAGGCGATCGATCTGGACAGCGAAGGTCCGCTGATCGCCTCAGTCCTGTCTAAAAAAGTGGCCGCAGGGGCCACTCATCTGGTCATCGATATTCCGGTCGGACCCACAGCCAAGGTCCGTAGTGCAGAAGCCGCCGATTCCCTTCGCGCGCATTTCGAGGAAATCGCGGATCATTTCGGAATCACGCTCAGCGTTCAAATCACCGATGGAACTCAACCCGTTGGACGTGGCATCGGTCCAGCGCTGGAAGCCCGCGATGTGCTACGGGTGCTGCGCAACGAGGATCTCGCGCCCCCGGAACTGCGGGATCGATCTTGCCTGCTCGCAGGGGCTCTCTTGGAACTCACGGGCAAAGCTCAGAAGGGTCAGGGCACGCAACTGGCGAGAGACACCCTGCTCAGCGGCGAAGCGAATGCGCATTTTGAAGCCATCTGTTTGGCGCAAGGGCGATTGTCAGACCCGCCCATAGCCGAGCATCAACGCACGATCAGCGCACCACGTAATGGTCGAATTGCCAACATTGACAATCGCCGCCTGGCAAAAGCTGCCAAGCTTGCGGGTGCGCCAGAAGATCCGGCCGCAGGTATCGATCTGCACGTTTATCTGGGTGACATTGTGCGCCAGGGCGGCGGTCTTTTCACCCTGCACACGGAAAGCCCGGGGGAACTCGCCTATGCCGTTGAGTATGTCGTGGCCAATCCCGGCATCGTCGAGATTACAGCGCCATGAGCCCGGTCGTGTTTGCACTTCCCGGTGCCGAAGCGCTTGCGACAGATATCGCCGGGCGTCTGGGCGCTATGCGCGGTGAGCTCGACACGCGCACATTCCCGGATCAAGAGCGATACTTTCGGTTGCTAAGCCCCGTGAAAGGTCGCGACATTCTATTCGTCGCCTATTTAGACGACCCCGATCCGAAAATGCTGTCGGTGCTGATGCTCGCGGAAGGATTTCGTCAACACGGGGCCCGGTCTGTCACGCTGGTGGCGCCCTACCTGCCCTACATGCGCCAGGATGCAGAGTTCAATCCCGGTGAAATCGTAACTGCGCGTGTGTTCGCGAAACTGGTCTCCACCGCTTTCGACGGGCTGGTCACGATTGACCCACACCTTCACAGGTTCAACCACCTTGGTGAACTATACGAGATTCCGACGCTCTGTCTGTCTTCCGCGACCGTTCTGGCCAGATGGATCGAGGACCACGCCAAAGCCCCGTTTCTGATCGGTCCAGACCAGGAAAGCGAACAATGGGTAAGCCAGATTGCCGACCTGATCCAAGCCCCCTATCAAACGCTGACCAAGACCCGACGGGGGGATCGCGATGTCGACATATCGCTGCCAGACTTGGCGGGGTTGCAAGACCATACAATTGTTCTGATCGACGACATCATTTCTTCCGGCGCAACGATAAGGAAGACGCTTTCACTGCTGACAGGTGCGCATTTGGATCTCGATATTCTATGCTGCGCGACACATGGGCTAGCTTCGGAAGATGTCATTCAAAGCCTTCGCGACCTGGGGGTTCGATCAATTGCCACCACCTTAACGGTTCCGGGTGCTGTATCAGATATTCCAATCGGTGAGCTGATTGCCTCAGAGCTTCCGGCCTTTCTCGCGAAGACCTGAGCAGCTGAGCCCCCTATTTTGTTTGATCATGATCAATACCAGATAGGACGACTTCGAACACCTTGACGCGAAGAGAGATCAGGCGCCAATCGATGTCAGACATCGCTTCTACAACAGAGGACAAACCTCACCTTCGTCGACGGCTGACGCTGCCGCTATTGATCCTGTATGGCCTGGGCGTCACGGTCGGAGCGGGAATTTACGTTTTAGTCGGCACAACGGCGGCTCATGCAGGCCTCTATGCGCCCATTGCCTTTCTAGCGGCCGCGCTCGTCGTGGCGTTTACCGGATTTTCCTATAGCGAACTCAGCACACGCTTCCCGGTCAGCGCTGGCGAAGCCGCGTATGTGAGAGCCGGTCTTCGCTCCAAACGCATTGCCTTTATCGTTGGCGTCATGGTGGCTGCGATTGGTGCGATATCGGCTTCGGCGATCATGGTCGGGGCGAGCGCCTATCTTGAAGACTTCCTGCTCATCGACGCCAAAATACTGACGCTTCTCATTGGCCTGATACTGGGCCTCGTGGCGGTTTGGGGGGTGTTGGAATCAGTGGGAATGGCCGCTGTTTTCACGGTCGTCGAGATCCTCGGCCTTGTTCTGGTTCTAGGGTTTGGTTTGACCACCAACCCGGAACTCGTGACACAGCTTGACCGGCTGATCCCACCCTTGGATCCGAACATCTGGGTCGGGATCGGATCTGCGAGCTTGCTTGCGTTCTTTGCGTTTGTTGGCTTTGAGGACTTGGCCAACATTGCGGAGGAAGCGGTCAATCCCGGTCGCAACATGCCTCGCGCGATTATCTGGACGCTCGTGCTTGCCACCATTCTCTATCTGGCAGTGGTCTCAGTTGTCGTGTTGAGCGTGCCCATCGACGCGTTGGCCAGCTCCGCCGCGCCGCTCAATCTTGTCTTCGCAGACGCGCCGCCATCGGTTCGTGTTAGTTTCAATCTGATTGCAGCGGTGGCGACACTGAACGGGGTTCTCATTCAGATGATCATGTCGTCGAGGGTGCTATACGGCCTAGCCAAGCAGGATCAATTGCCCAAACAGCTGGGCTACATTCATCCACAAACCCGGACCCCGGTTGTGGCGACGGCGTTGGTAACTTTGATTGTATTGGTCCTTAGCCTGCTTGTTCCAATCGAAAGCCTTGCCGAACTTACGTCGGAAATCGCCCTCAGCGTCTTCGCGCTTGTGAACCTTGCGCTCCTCACACTGAAACTGCGCCGCGACCCTGTACCAGCAGGCGTGTTTTCGGTCCCTCTTATCGTTCCAATGATCGGCTTCATCTCTTGCGCGATGCTCTTGATCTTTGGTCTGTTTTGATGAGTGTTGAGGCAAATCACTTGTCAGACAGTGCGTTATCGCACGCGCTTGGTTCGCCACACAAAAGCTAAGGTTGACGCCAGCTCAGCCTGATGTGAAGCGATCACACCAATCTGGCGCAGTGGCTGCCAATTGTAACTGTCGGCGCTCTTCAGCGGTCAGACAGCGTGTCACCGTTTCACGCGCTGCACGCGCCAAGGCTGATCCGGTAAAGGACCACGCCATCACTTCTCCATCACGGGTACCGGTCAGAAGACTGTTACTGTCAGCGCTCCACGCAATCGCGGTAACGTCTTCTGCGTCAAGGGTAAGTTTACGCGCTCCGGTGCGGACGTCCCAGATGCTGACGCTCAGAGAGGCAATCGCGATATAACGGCTATCGGGACTGAACGCGACATCTTCAATATTCGCGGAGAAAATCCAGGATTGGGTCAGTGCGCCGGTATCGGCCGCGCGAACCTCAACCAGATTATCGGCGCCGCCCATGGCGATGAATCCGCCATTCGCCGAAAAGTCGACAGAGCCAATCGCGCCGCCGCGTGAAAAGGTCTGTCTGGTGGTCTCGCTCGCCACATCCCAGAGCCGTGCAGTCGCGTCGCTCGCACCGGTCAACACCGTGGCTCCGTCCGGGCTTAATGCGATCGCGCGAACGCCGCCAGTGTGCCCTTCAAGCGTCGCAATCGGTCGACGGGCCGCGCCATCGCTCACGTCCCAGATCCTGGCAAGTTCGTCATCACCCCCCGTCGCGAGAATGTTGGTATCTGCGGCCCAGCTCACGCTTCTTGGATCTTTCACGTTGCTGAGCAGCACCTCGACCGCATCGCCGTTCTGCAGATCCAGCAGCAAAAATCGCCGATCTGCCAATGCCACGGCCGCATAGGTGCCGGAAGCATTAAGAGCCACGTCATAGATGATCGCATCGGTGTCGCTCTTGAAAGAGGTTCGGCGTTCACCCGTATCGAGATTCCAAAGGATCACTTCGCCATTGTTTGAGGCCGCCGCGAGGTTGAGGTCCAGGGCATCGGTTGAAAGCGCCCGGATCTGACTGTTATCACGACGTAGAAGAAGGGGATCTTCGAACCGGGTAAACACTGTCGCCGCGTCCGGGTCTTCAGACAGCATCTGGCCATTCGGCCATGCGGTCGTCGAAACCGTTTCCATCGCCACAAGCCTTGAGATCTCATCACTGACCGGCTCATTGTTCAACTCCAACAAGGCCAGTCGGGCGGCGTGTTGAGGAAGGGTCGCAGGGCTCAGGGACCGCGCGGCCGCGATGTAGAGTCGAGATACGCGATCGCGATTTGCTTCGCCGCTTGTCTCAAGGCGGCTGTCGCTCGCCGCGGTGATCAGACGTTCAAACGCGTCCTCCGCCGGAACCAGTTCGGTTAAGGCCTGCAAGGCGTCGGCAGCCGTCTCAATGTCGTCACTGGCGATCAGATCAACATATTTGTCCGCGCGGTCACTTTTGGACAGACACCAGTCCGGAAGCACACTGCTACCAACCAGATCCGTCCACATCTCTTTCGAGAGGCAGATGCTGTCTGAGCGCTCGTTCGACGATGTTGATTGTGCGGCGAGGAATCTTTGCTCTGCAGCCGCAATGACCTCAGCAATAGGTTCTGACATGTCTGCTTCGACAAACTCAAATATGCGAAGGTACCCGCTGTCGGTGCCAGTGACGATATGCGTGCCGTCAGGCGTCCAGGCAATGGAGTCGACATCATTCTTGTGTCCGCGGAGTTCTGCGACAAGGTCCCCCTGCGGAATAGACCATACGCGCGCTTCTCCCGCATCCGATCCGGTCGCGAGATAGCGGCTGTTAGGGTGAAAGGCGAGGCCGCGGGCGGCTTCCTTGTTGCTCAGTCGCGCAACTTCAGTTCCGTCTGCACGCCACACAACCATCGTGCCGTCATCCAGACCGCTCGCGATATACTGCCCATCCGGTGACCATTCGACAGAGAAGAACTCCCCGCCGCCAATAACCCGCATTTCACCATCGGCAATATCGTGAATCTGAATTCCTTCTTTCAAGGGTGCGATTGCGATCTGGGTTGAGTCCTGATTGAACGCGACGCCCATCGCCAGTTCGCTCTTGCTGGTGAACGCACGAAACGGCTCAGTGTCTTCCCGCCACTGCCAAAGTCGCGCCGTTCCGCGATCTGCACCTGCAGCCAGCCACTCTCCATCTGCAGACCAGGCGCCACCCCAATTTCGGCCAGGAGCGTCAAGTGAGACGATCGGCTGATCCGCATCCACACTCCACACATTTGCTTTGCCGTCATATCCGACTGTGAGCAGTTCTCCGCTGACAGGGTTGAAACGAACCTGTCCAATCTGATCCGTGTGTGCATTGCGCACGTGGCGATGCTCCACGATCTGACCATCGCGATAGCCGTTCCCAGCATCCCAAATCATAAAATGCCCATCATCAGAACCGGCTGCTACAAAACGCCCGTCCCGGCTGACGGCAACGCCATCAACCTCATCCGCGGAAAACTTGCTGACGAAAACTGGATCGAGAGCCTGCAAGGCTACTCTAAAGTCGCGCTGCTTCTCCTCAAAAGCGGCAGCAAGTTCTGGATCCAGTCCGTTGATATCGTCGAAATCGATCTGCTCTTTATTGAGCAGGAATAGCCCGATCTGCGCACGCAGATCTGTCGAATCGACCTCACCACCTAAGGATTCCCATAGCGTCGGGTCGACCAAGCTGTCCCAATCTTCAACCAGGCTTGCAACGACCTCCGATTGATAGAGCGCGCGATTGGCATTGGCATTCAAAAGACCGTAGAAGCTGGTTATCGCCAGACCGATCATCACCACCAATGCGGTGAGCGCTCCAAAGAGGATTTGTCGACCGCGTTTGAGATCCTGCTCCTGTTTGCGCTGCTCTTCATCGACAGCGTCACGACTGCGTGAGATCAGATCCCGAACGATGTCCCAATCACCCCCGTAACGGTCAGCCCAGACTGGCCCCGGCAGGGAGTCCAGCAGCCTCTCTCGATCCTCGATCAGGCCCGCGCCAATCAGACCGTCACCTTCTTCTGCTTTAAGGTGCAGAGCCCTCCACAACCGGGCATCGTCTCTTTCACGTTGCAGCCATCCGATTGGCCGACCGTTTTCGTCATACTGATCCAGGATACTCAACCGATCCCAGCAACGGATTAGGGACTCGTGGGTTATATCGACGATCGGATCCTCGTCCTGGCTCAGGACAAGAAAGCCGGTTTCGGGATCGGCAAACTGTTCAACACAGGCTTCAAGCGCCGCTTTGTCGTCGGCACAAATCTCCTCGAGCACGCTCAGTCTAATCGGCCGCCGCGTCGCGCGCCCTTCGGAGTCCAACTCAACGACAGCCCGAAACAGGTGCTGCGCACACCACCGTCCCCGCGGTGACTTCTGCTCCAACTCCTCCAACACCTCGTCAGCGCGCTTTGAAAGCGTCTGCTTCAGCCCGACATAACCGTCCAGCCCGAGCTTTGTCCCGTCACTGCCTGCCGACTTGGCTGCGTGATTCCACATATACATCAGACAGTGCTGCACCAGAGGCAGTGCGTCGACTTCATCGCGGCTTTCATCGATCATGCGCGCGGCGAGTTCAGGCTCAACCTGCCCACCGAAGACTTCCGCCGGGCGCAGGATTGACTCCATCAGTTCGCGTTCTTCAAGGCGCGGCAGAAGGTATTGTGTATGGTTCACAACCTCGGCAAATCCTATGAATTGAGCGCAATCACCCAGAAAGTCAGAGCGCATCGTCGCGATAATATGGATGCCTTTTGAAGGCGCTTGGTCGAAGCCGCACAATATGCTGATCAGCATATTCACTTCAGACTTTTCAATCTGAGCGGCGTAGCGGAAGATCTCTTCAAACTGATCAATCAGCAGGCAGACGCTGCCATCCAGTCCAAGCCCGAATTCCTCCTGGATCGACGCCATGGCCTTTTCGCCGCGGTTCAACCTGCGCCGCACTCGGCGGACAATACCAAGCGGCGCTTCTTCTTCATCGCCGCACCCTTCGATCAGACGAGCGATTGCCTCCGCCAGATTCCAAAGTGGCGCCCCGCCCGGTCGCATTTGCGCCGTGCGCCAGGACTTGTCATGACCGTGATGGCTAACCTCAAGACGCGGCAACAAGCCCGCTTTGACAAGCGAAGATTTTCCGCAGCCTGATGTCCCGTGAAGCAGGACAAATTGCGAGGTCGCGAGCTTTGCCAGTACGGCATCGACCATACGCTCACGTCCAAAAAAGATCGGCCATTCAGACGATTTGAAGGGACGTATACCGGGATAGGGCTGCGTGACTTTTGGCGGCGCGCTCACGGCTCTTATCCCGCATGGATCGTTTGTTTGAGCCAATTCTGGAACGAATTCGTCCAGTTGGAATTTGCCGCGTTCAACGGCTCAATGCCGAGTTGTCTGGCAAGGGCTGCATCTCCCCCTTGTCGATCAATTAGAGCGCAGGGAATGTTTTTGCCAAAGACCCGCAAGGCCGTACGATCACTCACAAGCAGCTGAACATCATGTTCGATCGGGGAATCAACGACCAATGCACACGCCACGTTCGCTTCTTCCTTGAGGATCAAGAGGCGTTCCTCACGCGCCCGTTCCAGTTGCAGAAGGTCGTCACCAATTGGCTTGGGTGCATACGGCAACACATCACAGCCGCTATCTTCCAATTGCGACTTTGCTTCGTGCCAATGGGCCTCGTGCGCCGCTTTTGCGTGCAGGTAGATTTTTGGCCGGTCCGCCGTGGGCATGATTACCGAACTTGCCCGGCTGTGCTGCAGCAATGCCGATTTGGCTTTGATCTTACGCAAATGATCAACAACAAAAGTCGACAGTTTACTTACGGCAGCGACATATGAACGATCATCTGGAAGGGGCAATGGGAACCCGAACGGCTTGGGTTCTGAATGCTCAAACCGCCTGTCATCGTCCGAGTAAAACGTCATCGTGTCAGGAATTTGCTTGAGGCAACCCGGCCATTGCCCCGGGTCGGTCGGTTCACATAACAGGACGATTGATCGACCACCTTGCGCGACATTCTTCTTGAGTTCTTCTTCAAACCAGTGGGCTTCTTCCCCGCACCAGGGCGAGCTCAAAAATCGCTTTGACAAGACGACAAGGATCACACCTGAAGAACCAGGCTTATTCCCAAAGCTCACCATCAGCGGCTGGTTTTGGGACTGATCAGCACCGAGAAGAATGCTGAAATCGTTCATATCGGACTCGAAATCGAGAATCTCGTCCTGCAATTCAGCGACAAGGTGATTGGTCCATTCGATCAATCGATGGTCACGACCATGGTCACAGCTCACGAACAAATCGTGTTTGAAAGGCTGATCAAGAAACGCCATCAAATCACTCCCGAGCGAAGCGCATTTTCCGCAGCAGCGATGGTCCTGATACCAGGCGCGTCCTGCCGAATCCCCCGCATTTCGCAATCACACAATTTGTTAACTAAGACATAATCCCATCGCGCCGTCCAGCCTGACCACAAAGATGTGTCCTTCAAGTCGGTGACATGGGTGCGATCAGGACCGACGAGCAAACCGATTGCCCAATACAGCCAGCAATAGTCCGAAGATGGTGAACCCGGCGAGGACATTCGCGATCATCAAGAGTTGTCCGACCCCGGTGATGGGTTCCGCGACATCCGCAATACCGAGTGTCGCGAACCCCATGGCGGCAACGAACCAGGGTTCAAACCAATGTGATGTGTCGGTTTCAAACGCGAACTGAACGTCGACCCCCTCGCGCCAATTATACAGCAACCCAAAAAACGTGATCAAAATCAGTGCCAACAGGGCGACTCGGTCCCAATCACGCCCATATCCCAGAACAGCCCAGAGCTTGAACACAGCCCGACGGCCATACCAACTGTTCATCAGCGCAGCGCCGATCGTTGCGATGAGGATCGCCAGGACCACTGAACCCAAAATCGACACCAGTGATCGGTCCGGAGCAGAAGAGGTCGTCTCTGTGGGTATGCCGAGCAGCGACTGCACGTATGCCGCAACCCCGGTATCCACAATGGCTGCGGTCAAGGAGCCCGCCAGAACAGCGCTGAGCAACATAATCACCCAAATTCGTCTCGGCGCATTTGGATTTAGCGCCTGAATGATGTTTTGGCTCAGTCGTTTCAGGCGGGCCGCGATCGTCTCGGGTCGCTTGGGTTTCGACACCCATTCCGGCTTCCGTGACTTCATGCGCGAATCGAGCGTGTCGATATAGTCCTGATCCTGCAGGTCTCGCCGCAGCAACGCATCGCCCCAGATCGTTCCCCCGCCTTTCAAGCCCTCACAATTACCGCGCAACCGACGCTGATCATAGGTAATCTCGGCGAACTCGGCATCATCAAGCGTCGCTCCGCTCCATTTCACTTTTGTCGAGCGAAAATCAACGTCTCTGAACCGGGCACGGCCGAGGTCAGCTGATTGAAAAACGAGTTTTCGACCAAATTTCGCTTGTTCAACTGTCGCAGCGGGCAGTTTGGCAAACGAGAAATCCGCGAGTGCACCAAACTGGGTTCGTCTGAACAGCGCCTGAGGCCCAAAATCCACGCTTACAAAACTTGCTTCCTTGCCAAAATGGCACCCGCGAAAATCGCACGCACCGATAAAACTGGCACTGCCAAAATCAGCCAGGTCTCCAAACCGCGCATGGCGAAACGCCGCGTCGGCACCGAACCGAGCACCGCGGAAGTGAGCTTCAGTGCCGAAAACAACGCGTGTAAATGAAGCCTTGCTGCGGAAGCGCGCATTGTAAAAGTCTGTCTGATCTCCAAAAATCGACTGATCAAACTTCACATCATTACCGAACCGCGCGGTGTTAAAATCGGACAGGCCAACAAACTTGGTCCGTTCAAACTGAGTACCAGATCCAAAGTGGACCGACGAGGCGTTACAGTTGTTGAACTCGGCATGAGCGCAGCGGACGAATATTGGCGGTCCTTCCGAGCGCGGATTAACCGCGGCGCCGGTACGCCAGAGCAGATCAATCTTTCGAGCGCGCGTCCCAACCAGCTGAACGCGGCTATCTGCACCGCCAAAGTCCTGCTTACTCTCTCGAAACCGCCATCTGAGCTGTTCTGCAAGCAGGACCACGCCAGACCGGTCCTCACTCAAAGCCGTGGTTAAAGTGGTTTCCGGTCGATGCAGGATATGCCACAGTCGACCGTCCCATTCGACCAGAAGACCAGCTTCAATCATCTGCTCATCGGTCATCAGAATCGGCTGAGCGCTTAAGTCAGTATGATCTCCCAAACGGGTCAGACCGACAGACCATCTCCAATAATCCTGCAGACTGGCCTGAATGTAGGCCTGGTCGCCGCTGCCAACCAATTTGCCATTGCCGGGAAAGTCGAGGGGCGCACGCCAGCGTTTGAGCTCCGCGCCCGCATCCAGCCCAATCGACCATTCCGCGCGCGCAAGTCCGTCCCAGGAGAAATCGAGATCGCGCCATTGGGCAAGCCAGCGTTCAGCCGGAGAATCGAACGATGCTGCTGCCGCGTCGCTTTTCCCATTCCCCGCGATCGACATGTCGTTCCCCCTCACTCAAAGTCGAATCGTCTCTGGGTTCATGCTGTCAGCCTGTGTCGCCCGTCCAAGGCAATCGCTCGACTAGAAACGGTTCTTGTCAAAAATGACCTGCATGATGTTGCGAGCTGTTTCTGGCGAGATGTCCATGGTTTGCATAAGGTTGTCGAGGAAATCCCGTTCACGCGGATGCATTTCACCATCCGCCAGAACGATATCGATCGCGTGCGCAAAGATGGTCTTGTGCATGCCGGGGGGCAGCGCCATGCACGCCTCTTTCACGCAATCAGGGCGTTCGGTGCGCCGCTCCATCACGGTCATGTTGATGCGCGCCAACTCGTTCTCGCTCATACCGGCGAAGGTTTTGCAGCGTTTGACCAGCGCTTTCATGTATTCCTGCTCAGCCGGGGCCACGATGTCATCGGCGAATATGGCTTCGAGCAGAAGACACATATAGGCTTCGGCAATGCTCCAGTCATTGGCGGACGGAACGTTGTCGAAGAAGTCGCTGACTTCCACTTCCTGTTCCGCATCAGGTTTCACTTCTTTGAAAATGAAACCAATTGAGTTCGTATCCATGCGTTCAATCCTACAAATTCTGTTGTTGGGTCATTGAGCCAGCAAATCCTGAAACTAGCAACCTTCTGGCACCGGTCTCGGACGAAGCGGGTTTTGCGGCAAACATGTGACCGGACGAACCGGTTCGTCGCGCACCAAGGTCCAATTTTCGAGCTCCGTTAACGCGTCTTCCAGTCGCGTCTTATCGGCGTTCAACTCCTCCTGAGCTGCGACCAGCCAGTTGCGCGCTGTGGTTTCCACATTCAGGGTCGCATCGCGATCCAGACCCGGCGTCGGCTTGTTCTCCAGCTGTGTTCGGTAATTGTCGAGCTCAACCTCCATACGGCGAATCTCATAGGTGAGGTCCGCGACGTTCCGATATTCGTCAAAGGCTTGAATCTCAGCCAGCTGTCGGGCCGAACGATCTTGCTCAGACTGAAGGGTCTGTCTGGCCAGGTCACGCTCTTCGAACGCGGCGTCGCGTTCCATATCTGCTTTCGCAACCTGACCTTGCGTCCCGCTCCACAAAAAGAAGGCGGCTGCGCAGGCGGCCAGCGCCATTCCGAACAGCAACATACTTAGCAGATTGGCCCCGACCCGTTTGCGCTTCTCTCTGTCAATCGCGGCATGGGCCGCGTCCAGTTTCTTATGGGCTTCATCCCGCTCGTCTTCGGCGGAAATCACCCGCGCGCTCAACGCCTCCGTAGGTTGAAAGATCAGGCCATGCCCACTTGCTGGTACGATACTACTCATATCGGTTGTCCCTTTCGCTCCGGTCCCTGTTTACCGGCCGTCGCATGACGCGAGGCCGTAGATTGTAAAGAGTGCTTCAAGATCCTGTCCGGCTGGTGCGGCAGGTCGTGGTGGCTGTTCGCCCGCGGGCGAGCCGCAAGCCTCAGACAACCACGACCCAAATTGGGCCACAGCGTCCGGCGTATAATCTCCCGTCGGAATTGGCCAAGCGAACGGGGTCAGGCGGTCCGCCCGCGCCTCGATCGAGTCGAACTTTGCTTTAGCGTCTCGGAACGCGGTGACTGAATTATTTGGCGACAGGCGCCGCTTGATCTGCGCTTCGCGATAATTCAGCAGTCCGTTCAGCACGACATCCTCCGCCGTTTGCGCACCGACACCGCAGTGCAAGGTTGCGTTTCCGACATCGGTTTTGCCTTTGTTGGCCAACAGTGTTGACAGACAGGCCTGCCGACGATGGCCGGGCGCTGACGAGTTTGTAACCACGGCAAGCTCAGCAAACTCCACCGCAGTCTGCGCAGCACCGGCACCCAAAGCGGTACGACTGCGCTCATAATAAGCCTCAGCCAGCGATACCGTGTATCTTGGGTCAAGCTTCGCTGCATTTATCGCCTGATCCAGCTTGGAATTGGCGAGAGACGTTTCGCTGAGGCTGGCCAAGTATTTGGCGTGCTCAAGGAATGAAACCGGCCAGGATGGATCGGCAAGCTCCGCACTGGCAAAATGGCGCTTTGCTTCGACAGGATCACCGCGCAGAACCGCTTCGCGAGCGAGTTGCAGATAGGCAGAGGCTTGCAGGTTCCCGGTGGACGGCTCAGGCTGCGAGGGCGCCGTACCCGTCCCGGGAGTGGGGTTATCGGGCGTCGTTGTCGTTAGCCCCCGATCCGCGAATTCCTCGAAAACGGCAACAGCCTCGGCGGCCAGACCTACGCGAGACAGCAGGTTTCCGTATGCCGCCTTATGCTTCACATGCGCTGCAAAACCATTGTTTCGGCGGAACGTTCCTGCCTGCTCATATGCAGCGATGGCACCATCCGTGGTCGCACCACACTGGCCGGCTGAGGTTTCAGCGATCTTAGCCAGCGCGTAGGCGTATCCCTCACGCGCATCAAGGCCCACTTCTGGATCAGACGCGCTAAAGGCGGCCAGATAACTCTCGCTGGCATTGCAGTACATTGGTATATTTTCGGGCGATGCTGTCAGGCCCGCCTGCCCCTCATACGCCGTTCCGAGCTTGAGGTTGAGAACAGCTGCTCGTTGCGGATCCGTCGTACCAGCCACCTGAACGGCATCCGTCAGATACGTGATAACAAGGTTATAGCCTTCTTTCCTCGCAAGCAGAGCGTCAGATTGCTCTTCAGCGATATCGAGGAGCGCTTCACGCGCATTAGCTTCGAGCGCAGCATCGCCGTTGCCATTTGACTGACTGACAATCGACTTCAACAATTGAAGTCCACGATTGACGTTGCCTTCCGGGCTGGTCTTTGCCAGTGCCGCATCGGCCTTCGCATGGAGAATTTGAAGATCTCCAGCCGCCCGGCGATAGTTGGCATCGGTATCACTCATTGCAGGGCGCAGCAGACCGACGTCTTGTGCCCGCAACTGGGTGAGGCCCTGAGATAAACAGGCCTCGACCGTTCCGCAATTCCGGCTCACAGGATCGCTCAGTAAGCCAAGTTGTAGCTTCGGAGCAATCCCTGCGAACTGACGGTCAAATTGATACCGGCGACCGAACTCAACATCGAGTTCAGACTGGATTTGCGGTGTGAGTGCCGCGCTGGCTTCGGTCATTCTTTGCGCGGCAGAATTGAAATACGAGGCGCTGTTTGCGGGATCAGATGTCCCGGCATGATAGAACAGTCGTGACGCATTCTGGAGGGCAAGAGCCGACTCTTCCCTCGACAAATCGCGCTGCTGGCTCACCGCTACACAGCCATTGGCCCAGGCAGCAAATTGGCCTGCCGTATTCGGCGCAATCGCAACGACGGGTGAGGTGCATTGCGATGTGGATGCGAAGACATCCGGCTGGCCTGGAGTTGCCGATGTCGGAGGCGGCGCAGCGCAAGATGCAAGCGCAACCCCGGCGAGTCCGGCAAAGGGTACTTTCACAAACCTCGTGCAGATATCATGGCTGGAAGGCATGATTCTCTTCAATCTGATTGTTGGCTGCATATTGTCCTCTCTCCTGATCCCCCAGAATACTTAACGTTAATTCATTGTTAACGGAAGCCGTAATTGGTTCACGTGACACGACGCGTTACAAATTTGTGACACAGCCACGGATCGCCCCGCCGCACGGCAGGCTGTCCTACCGTAGGGACATGGTTGATCTTTGGGCTGTGTTTTGATGAAGAATCGTCCAGACGCTGAGTTTGTTACAGGCGCGAGCATTTCTGGGTTTGAGAAAGACCCGAACGCGGTTGGAAGATAAGCAAAACTCAACCGTGGCTGAGGACGTTCAAATAGCGGGACTATGGATCGAACAACCGAAACCCGTCCCGGCGCGTGGGAAACGAAAAGCGAAACAGGAAGTCGACTTCGCGTCGCGATCCTGTCCTATCGGTCTGACCCACGCGTTGGCGGGCAAGGCGTCTATGTCGATTATCTCAGCCGAGCGCTGACAGATACGGGCGCACAGATCGATGTCATCTCGGGTCCGCCCTATCCAGAGCTCGACCCACGGGTCAAACTGGTCAAACTGCCTTCTCTTGATCTTTATGCCCAACCTCACAATGGTCATTACACCCTCCGTCCAAGGCACTTATTGAGCCCTGTCGACACTTATGAGTATTTTGGCCACCTATCGGGCAAATTCGTGGAGCCGTACACGTTCGGCCAACGGGCCTATGCTTATCTGAAGCAGCACCCTTCAGATTACGATGTGGTTCTCGACAACCAGACACTCGCAAAAGGCACCCTGGCCTTGCAAGACAAGCTTGAGCTGCCGCTTGTCACTACAATTCACCATCCGATCACGCAAGACAGAAGGCTGGCGCTGGAAAGTGCACCCGATTGGAAACATCGTTTATTGGTCCGGCGGTGGTACGGCTTTCATCGCATGCAGATGCGCGTCGCCAGACGCTTGCGTCTTGTGACCTGTCCTTCGGAACATGCCAAACAGGATATCTGCACCGAATTCGGTGTTCCCGAGGAGGTTATCCAACCAATCTCGCTTGGAGTCGATCAGGATGCCTTCTTTCCCGACCAACGCGTTCATAAACGCCCAGGCCGGCTGATTTCAACCGCTAGCGCAGACACGCCGCTCAAGGGTCTTCCGATCCTTTTGCAGGCCTACCACCAACTGCTCCAGCAAGGTCAAAAAGTCGAACTGATCATCATCGGCAAGCTTAGGAACGGTCCGACGCGAGAACTTATTCAAGATCTAGGGCTGATGGATCGAGTTCAGTTCAAAAGCGGTTTGACACGCGCTGAACTGGCCGAAGAGTTCAACCGCGCCCAGATCGCCGTAACGCCGTCACTCTACGAAGGATTTGGCTTGCCCGCCGCCGAAGCGATGAGTTGCGGCACCCCAGTCGTGGTCACCGATGGCGGTGCGCTGCCAGAAGTTGCTGGCGACGCCGGTCTGGTCGTTCCGAAGGGTGATGCATCCGCATTGGCAGGTGCAATCAAGTCTCTGCTCGAAGATTCAGTGGAATATGAGCGTGTTTCTGCGGCATGCCTGCAACGTGCTCAGGAGACGTTCAACTGGAAAGCGATTGCGCCCAAATATATCAGCCTGTTTAGGCGGGCGATTGAGGCCAAATGCTGACCGCCAGATTCAAGCTTCTCGATCTCAAGGCAGGCGACCGGGTTCTGGACCTTGGTTGCGGAGAAGGTCGACATGTCCATGGCCTCCACATGATAGGAGGGCTCGACGTGGTCGGCGTAGATCTGGACGAACCGTCGCTCGAAAAGGCGCAGGTAGGCCTCGACACTTTACCCGATTCAACAGGCGGATCGACGCGATTCCAGAAAGCAGACGCGACCGCGCTAGACTTTGAAGACAATTCTTTTGACGCCGTGATTTGCTCTGAGGTTCTGGAACATCTTCCGGACTATGATGCCGCCCTTCAGGAAATCCGCCGGGTCCTGAAACCAGGCGGGAAACTCTGCATTTCTGTGCCGCATGCGTGGCCGGAGCGCATTTGCTGGAATCTCGCGCCGCCACCCGATGGCTATCCATATCAACCGGGTGGTCACATCAGGATCTTTGACGAGGTGGATCTCAAGCACTCCGTTGTGCGGCGTGGCTTCAAGCTGTTTCGCAGACACCACGCCCATGGATTACACGCCCCCTATTGGTGGTTGAAATGCCTATTCTGGTCGCGCCAGGATGATCACCCGCTTATCAAAACCTATCATAACTTTCTGGTTTGGGACTTGATGAAGAAACCGCTCCTCACGCGGGCACTTGATGCCATTTTGTCCCCCATCATGGGCAAGAGCCTGGTCCTGTACTTCACTGCAGGAGACAAGACCTAGTGGACGACTTTCGGTCCTCGTGCGTCATGCCACATTTGTTGGCGTACAGCGCCGCGGCGCGACGGATACTGGACATTCAAGGCGTTTCTGGCGCTATACCCTGGTTCGAAGACGGACCGTGGGACTCCTGGAACCATGTCGAATCCGCGATGGCACTGACCACGATGGGCGAACGGGACGCGGCAGAAGCTGCGTATCGCTACTTGCGGCGCTTGCAACGACCAGACGGTGCCTGGTTCGGCGACTACGGGAATGCGCTGCCCATGGTGGACCGAGACTATATCAGTCGAACCCCTGCCCCGCAGATGCTGGACACGAACTTTTGCGCCTATCCGGCCGTCGGGATTGCACATCACTATCTCCACACTGATGATAGGGATTGGCTCCGTCAGCATTGGTCAATGATCAAATCCGCGATTGATTTTGTGCTGAGCCTGCAGCGCAGCGATGGCACGGTGAGTTGGGCTTATGAAGCGCTCGGCACAGATGAGGACGATGCCCTTCTCGCCGGCAACGCCTCCATCGCCAAAAGCCTCGAATGCGCCATGTTTATTGCTCGCGAACTCGAAGAAAAGCACGAGCCTTGGTGCATCGCGCATCGCGCGCTCACGAACGCCCTGATGAGCAAACCAGATGCCTTTGACCGAAGGAAAACCGGCGCGCGCTTTGCGATGGATTGGTACTATCCCGTCTTGTCGGCGGCTTTAACCCAATCTGCAATCTCGGATCAGTTACAGGCGGGATGGTCGAAGTTTGTCATCCCGGATCAAGGATGTCGTTGCGTCGCGGATGAGCCTTGGGTCACAGTTGCCGAAACGTGCGAGCTTGCCATCGCTCTGGTCGCAGCAGGACAACGAGACAATGCCATAGAGTTACTGGACCGTATTTTGGACATCAGAGACGATGATGGCGTGTTCTGGATGGGATGGCAGTACGAAGAGCGGTTGTATTGGCCAAAGGAGAAACCGAGCTGGACGCAAGCTGCTGTTATCCTCGCCGCCGACGCAATCTATGGAACCTCCAGATCAAGTCAGCTTCTGACCCGTTCCCTGCTATAGGCGGCGCAATAGCCGGAGACTTTTTACGCTGCCCGCTTCCTCAAACAGGTCGGATGAGAGCGCTCTTTGATAGATCTCAAATGGAGGCCGCCCACCATCGACGGGATCGGGGAAAACATCATGGATGGCCAGGAGGCCACCCGGCATCAGATGCGGCGTCCAGCCGCGATAGTCATTCAGGGCGTGCTCCATTGTATGACCGCCATCAATGAAAAGAAGGCTCAGCGGCGTTCGCCAGCGCACCGCAATGTCAATGGATCGTCCAACAATCGGGACAACGGTGTTTTCAAGTCCCGCCAGTCGTATGGTTCGGCGAAAGAAGGGCAAAGTATCGATGGCTCCGGCCGCTTCATCCCAGACCTCACTGTCGAAATACTCCCATCCGGGCTGATTTTCCTCAGAGCCGCGATGGTGATCGACAGAAAACAGGAGTTCATTGGCAGCGGCACAAGCAGTGCCGAGATAGACAGCCGACTTACCGCAATAACCGCCAATCTCCAGACAAGGCCCTAACGGAGCCTGTCGCAACGCCGCGCGGTAGAGCGCTTCGCCCTCTTCTGGGTCGAGAAAGCCTTTGACGCGTGACAAATCGATCGTGAGTTCCATGCGCGAACAGTGAAAAGCAAGTGTAAGCTTGTCCAGTACCAGTCTGGCCGAACTCACAGATATTCAATTTCGCCATACCCAATCGCGACTATTCAGCCGCAGGGCGGACGCTTGCTCCATCGGCTTCGGTTGCGGGATAACTGGGGTAGGTTTCCACTTGCCCGTTCATCCGCGTCTCGCTCCGTCCAAGCATGCTGTCACGCCAACGACCGAGTTTCTCAGGGGCTGCAAGCCAGACCGGAGTTACGATCAGGGTGAGCATGGTTGAGAAACCCAGACCGAAGACCACGGCCGTTGCCAGAGGCACCCACCATTCTGCGGTGACACCCCCGAAACTGATCGAGCCATCAAGGAAACTGACATTCATCATGAAAACCATGGGCAGCAAGCCGCAAATGGTCGTGAGCGTGGTCAACAGAATGGGACGTATGCGCTGCGCGGCTGCGGCAATTGCGGCCTGCTCGGCGTTCCGACCATCGCGCTGCAGGCGCTGGAACGTGTCGATGAGAACAATATTGTTGTTCACCACGATCCCCGCGAGCGCGACAACACCGGTTCCAATCATCAAAACGGAAATGTACGGCAGAACCAGTTGAATGCCGATGAGCACACCGGCGGTCGATAGAATGACCGCTGAAAGCGTAAGGACGACGTGATAGAAATTGTTGAACTCCCAGAGCAAGATAATGCCCATCAGGAACAGCGACGCGAGTGCAGCCATCTGGAAGAAAGCGTTGGCTTCTGCGGCATCTTCATCTGCGCCTTCAAACTGCATGTCGACGGCAGGGTTCAGGTTCGCTGTTTCCATCCATTCCCTGATTTCGGTTACTTTGGCAGCACCCTCCCCCTGCTCGATCGCATTCGCGCGAATGGTGATCACACGCTTGCCGTCACGCCGATCGATCTTGGTGATTTTCTGAGCTGGTTGCCTTGTGACGAATTGAGATAGCGGTACTTGCCCACCTGGGGTCGCAATCCTAAGCCGATCAAGCGCCTCAACACTGCGCTCGCTCTCTGGGAGGCGGACCCGAATGTCGACCTCATCAAGGGCGTCATCGGGACGGTACCGACCGACCAGAATACCATTGGTGATCAGCTGTACAGCAGCCCCAACCTGGCTGACATCGACACCAAACTTAGCCGCTTGAGCACGATCGACGTTCAACTGGTATTCGATCCCCGGCAGCGGCCGGGTATCTTCAACCTCGCGAAGGCCGTCCATTGTGTCGACAAAGGCGCGGATCTCGCCCGCGACTTGATAAAGCGCCACATTGTCATTGGAGCGAACTGCAATTTGTACGTCCTTGCCGACCGGTGGGCCTTGTTCGAGCTTGCGCACTTCAGTCCGCAGTCCCGGCACGCCGACCAAGGCGTCGCGAATTTCCTGCTCAGTGATCCGGCCATCATAGCCGTCATCGCGGTCCTTGAGATTGATCAGGACCCGTCCGATCGTATCAAGTGGTGGTGAGCTGGTTCCGTCAAAGTTAAAAGAGCCAGAGCCCTCGCTGCCAGAGGTGGACGCGATGGACTCAATCCCGTCAATCGGCAGCAGACGCTCGATGGCTCGGTCGACGATTTCATATTCCTCATCGGCGGAAAGATTGCCCTGCGCTTGAACAAAGACATAGAGCTGCTCCGGCTCGACATCGAGGAAAAGCTCTGACTTGTGCGGCGTCGAGGCGAACCAGACGAAAATGGAGATCAAAATAGCGACAGCGCCAAGCGTCACCAGGATGGGTCGAGCAATAAGAGCCGAGGTCGCGCGCGCGTAGCGGCCAAACCATCCGGAGGCTTCAAGCGGGTCACCGTCAACCCCGGACACTTCGACCAGTCCATTATTGGTCTCGCTGGCACCGCGACCACCCATGACCGAGCCGAGCACAGGTAGAAAGATCAGCGCCATGACCAAGGATGCGACCAGAACGAAGATCAATGTAATCGGCAGGTAAGACATGAACTTGCCAACCAAGCTGTCCCAGAACAGGAATGGGAAGAAGGCCGCGAGCGTCGTCGCAGACGAGGCTACAATCGGCCAGAACATGCGCTTGGCCGCCATGGCGTAAGCTTGTTTGCGATGCAGCCCCTCTGCCATTTTGCGATCGGCATATTCAACGACAACGATCGCACCGTCGACGAGGATCCCGACCGCGATGACCATGCCGAACATCACCATCATATTGATCGTGTAACCGAACAGGCCGAGCATCAGGAATGCCATGACAAACGAGCCCGGGATGGCGAGACCGACCATACCGGCTGAGCGCAAACCAAGCGCAGCCACGACAATGATCATGACCAGAACGACGGCAACCGCAATCGAGGCTTGAAGCTGGCCAAGCTGCTCGTCAATCATCTCAGACATGTCAGAAGTCAGCGTGACATTGATCGTGTCCGGCCAAGTCGGCTGGGTACGTTCGATGACGGCCTCAACTTCAGCGACTGTGTCGAGAATGTTGGCCCCGGTACGCTTGATGACCTGTATGGTCACCGCGGGCTGTCCGTTAAATTTTGCGTATTGCTCGCGATCCTTGAACGTGCGGCGAACCGTTGAGACATCAGCAAGCGTGATTGAGGAGTCGCCAGCTGATTTGACCGGCAGGTCGAAAGCATCTTGAGCGGTCTTTATCAAGCCGGGAACTTTGACCGGAAACCGGCCTTCACCCATATCGATCCGTCCGGCAGGTACAAGCCGGTTATTATTCGACACAACCGCTAAGATCTCCTGGTAGGAGATGTTGTAGGCTTCCAGTTTTGCCGGATCGACCGTGATCTCCATCACCTCTTCGCGATCACCCTGCAGGCGCGCTTCAAGTACACCGTCAAGGCCTTTAAGCTCGTCCTTGAGCGCCTGGCCGATACGATAGAGGCCACGCTCTGGCGCATCGCCGTAGAGATTGATCGCCAGGATCGGGAAGAGCGAGGCATTCATCTCCTCGACGATCGGCTCGCGTGCTTCTTCCGGGAATTCGCGCTGTGCAAGGTCGACTTTCTCCTGAACGTCGAGCACGGCTTGATCCTGATCGAACGAAACTTCGAACTCTATGACGATCTGACCAGCGCCTTCCAGACCAAAGGAATCGATCTGTTTGACACCTTCAATTGCTTGCAGCTCAGTTTCGACCGGACGGACCAGAAGCCGCTCTGCATCTTCAGGTGAGACGCCTTCCAGAGGAATGGTCACCCCAACAAAGGGGATCGGCACATCGGGATCGGCTTCCTTGGGCAGGTTTATATAGGTCATCGATCCGGCGATCAGAGCGACGACCAGAATGGCGAGCACCATTCTCGCTCGTCCGATTGCACCATCAATGAGACTGTTCATCTGCTACAATTCCTGCGACGGTTTGATCGCGACTTTTACGCCTTCACGTAGATAGTCCTGTCCCGCCGCCAAAAGGTTCACGCCATCTGGAATACCGGTGACCCATACACCTTCCGCAGCATCATCGGCAATCACGACTTCGGTGAATTGAATGACGTCATCACCATCAACATAGCGCACGCCAACCCGTCCATCATCGTGCAACACCAAAGCCGCAGGTGTCAGCAGTACAGCGGAGGTCTCACCCATGTTCAGATCGACGGAGGCTGTCAGTCCAGCTGCAATCCTCGCGCCCGGATTATCAATCTCGACCTCCACACGAAAAGTGCGGGTTTGTTCATTCGCTGTTTTGGCAACATACCGAATGGTTCCTTCTGTGGTTTCACCGGTCGCCAGTTGAACCTTCACTGGCATATCCGGATCAATCGCACCCAGTTGGCTTTCTGTTGCCTCAACCACCGCCACAATCGGGTCGAGATCGACCAGTCGCCCGCAGGGGTCGCCAATCGCAAGGAAGTCACCTCGCTCAGCCATTCGCAGCTCAAACACACCCGCAAACGGCGCGACAATGCGGGTCTTGCGAAGCTCAATATTGGCGGCCTCAAGTGCAGCTTCCGCGCGATCCAGGGTGGCCTTGTTCGCCGCGGCGCGATTTGATGTGGTCCAACCCTTTTGCTCCAGTTCACTGGATGCGTCATACTCAAGTCGAGCGGAGCGAACACTTGCCTCGGCCTCTGCGATCCGTGCAGCGCGGCTTTCGATATCGAGGCCGCAAAGCTTGGTACCGCGCGATACAAACTGTCCTTCTTTCACGCTGGCGTCGACAACCGTCCCTATTGTCTCGGACCTGACGGTCACCTCACGGTCGGGCTCGGTCCGACCCTTCAACGATACGGATATTTGACGTGGGCTGGAAATCGCAGGCTGAACGATGACTTCCGGCAGCACGTCATCCGCGTCATTCGCATTTACTAT
Organism: Henriciella sp.; assembly: GCA_030066975.1. Classification (GTDB taxonomy): domain Bacteria; phylum Pseudomonadota; class Alphaproteobacteria; order Caulobacterales; family Hyphomonadaceae; genus Henriciella. The sequence continues at coordinate 99,199 of JASJAO010000007.1, forward strand.
TTCTGCCGTATCGGTCGTCGCAGACGTGCTTCGCAAGACACTGCGCGCGGTGAAATAGACAACCAATGCGATCAGGATAAGACCAGCAACCCGAACAGAATTAGGAATGGATGACATACTTTGGGTGTCTTTCCGATGAGATCGATAGAACGAGACGAAGGCCTTTAGCCGCTATTAACCCAAATAACGATGAGACATTTCGATCTCGCCAAACCGTTGTGTCGTTTTCAACACTGTTCGTAAGATATAGTTTATTTGTGGCGGATTTTGAAATCCGCAATGTTCTTCGCGCGCCAGCCAGTCTCTGACGGCAGCGCAAACTATCTTCAAATCCTGACTTTACGCAGGCTTACTCGGTCGCAAACTGCGCTTCAAGGAAGTCAGCCTCGGCGCGATAATAGAACAGGCGATTGGAGAGCTTGCGCCACCCATGCCCTTCATCCGGGATACGAATGTAGGGCGCTTCGATGCCATTTTCGCGTAGCGTACGAACCATCACTTCTGTTTCGTAGATGTCTATTCGAGGGTCCATAACGCCGTGCGAGTACAGCACTGGAACCCTGATTTGGTCTGCCATTCGAATGGGGGAGTTCTCGGTATAGTAATCCAACCATTTCTGTTCTGTGATATCGCCGTACTCAATGCGATCAGATGCCTTCAATCCGGGCGAGGCGATCTGCAGTGCGGTGACCCAGTCAGCAACACCATAGCGGCTGACACCGGCTTTGAACGCGTCAGGATAGAGCGCCAGCACGGCATTGACCATATACCCACCATAGGACCCGCCTGAGACAGCTGCCCGGTCGACATCCACGCGGCCATCCTCCTGCAAGCCGTTCAGCATATCGATCAAATCAGCGACGCTTTCGCGGCGCAGCTCCTTATCGTCCAAAGTAACATAGGTCCGTCCAAATCCGGTTGACCCCCGCACATTCGGCTCAAACACCGCGACGCCGCGATTAACGTGGTACTGCACAATCGGATCAAATGACGGTCGGGACTGAGCGGTTGGGCCGCCATGCACTTCGAACAGAACCGGCGGCAGTCCGTCATCGACCAATGACTCCTCGCGAGGGAGGTAGAGCAGGCCCTGGATCTCGACGCCGTCACGCGCGGTTATCCGTACGCTTTCAGGCCGCACGAGGCTGTCTGGGTCAAGCCCCGCATAATTGCTCTTGTATGTCCGATAGATCTTGTCTTCACCAATATCCCAAACGACAACGTCCCCCGGCGTCCGCCAGCCATTGATGCCGATCGCCATACGCGTGGTCTCCAGGCCGCAGCTGATTGAATATGTGCCTTCTGGCAGGCTTGGCGTCTCCAGCGCCTCTCCGTTGACAAGGTCCTGGACGCGGAGGGTCTCAAAGCCATCCACGTTTTCCGTAAACACAAGATATGGTGCGCCGGGACCGCACAAGCGGATGTCAGCCGCGTCGTACTCAGTATCAACCACTGTCTGAAGCTCGCCGCTCGCGATATCATAAAACATGACGGCCGCCATTTCCCGATCAAGATTGCTGGCGTGATAGAAGCCTGATCCATCCGGCATCCAGGCAACCCCGCCATCGGTATGATTGGCCCGCGGAGACGGCTTCGAAATCTCTGTCATTTCTGCTGTTTCAACATCCAGCAGGTAGAGATTGTCAGAGTCTTCGCCGACGGTTTCGGCAACAACGATCTGGCTGGCATCCGGGGAGAAGGACTGGGCGAAGAATCCAAACGTCCCCTCGAAAATAAGCTCCGACGCTCCAGTCTCCAGATCAGAGATATAAATGTCAAAGTCCTGGCCGTTTCGCTCCGTCGACGAGAACGTGATCTTCGATCCATCAGATGAGAAATCCCCGAACGACCGGAAGCCACCCTCGACAGCTGATAAGATGAGGGATTCCGTACTCCCGTCAGCATTGATCTGGTAATAGCTTTCCTGCTCATCGCCATTATTGTCAGCGCCATAGATCAAGGACTCGCTGTCTGGCGACCAGCGGAAAAACGTAATGCCATTGCCAAATGTCAGTTGTTTCGGCGCACCTCCAGTGGCGGGCATGATCCACAATTGCGGTACACCAGTGACCGTGGATCGATAGGCCAGTTTTGATCCATCTGGCGAAAGGCTCGGCGCGGATGCTCCGCTCGCGAGCAGATACCGGGCAATGTCGGCAGGTGTATCGCCTGCCAGACCCACTTTTACGGGACCGGCTTCAGGGGCGATCGACTCAAGTTCTGCTTCCGCTTCTGGTTCAACCATCGCTGCAGCCGCGGCGACGATGTCTTCAGACGCCTCTTCAACGGTGGAAACATCTGCGGTTTGGCACGCCGCGATCAAAGTCAGTGTTGAAATCGAAGTGATGAAACGTAGCACATGAAGTCTCCCGTTCTGGACTACTGGATTTGAGCCGGGCCAAGCAGAACTGCATTGGCGAGCAGCAGGTTCAATCCATTCAAATAGGCTCTGGTTGTCGGGTTCTGCGTAAATCCGATCACCAGCCCGTCGCCGCTCGATTGCGCCATCACGAAGGGCTTGTACGCCAGCTGCAATCGATTTTCTTCCCAGACATATCCGCTCTCGACCAGGGTTTCAGGGCCCGAGAAGTAAAACACATTCTTGCCGTCACCTTCATTCAAGGGTCGGTAGATCGCGTCACCGGTGACCAAGGCCGTCGCTGAAACGTATCCGGAGGCCAGCCAATGATCACCATCAGCTTCGACCCGCATCAGCGCCCCTGGGAGACCTTCGGGCCGAGCATCCGGATCTTCTATCAGCGCCTCATAAGACGCCTGATCCGTGATACGCAATCCGGTATCATCTTCAGGTAGGTCTTCCTGCGCATCTTCAGAAATGAACGCCTTCTCCCTTTGGGTCGAAAGCAATCCGATCTCTTCGTCGGCCAGCGTGTCGATTGCAGAACCAAATCCGATCAATACGCCGCCTTCATTGGCAAACTTCTTCAATGCGGCCTGACCCGAGGCGCCTAGACGTGACTGAAATCCCCACCCGGTCGGTGGAAGGATGAGCACATCATATCGGGAAAGATCAGCAAAGCCGAGCGTACTGACGCGGATGGGCGACACCGGCAGACCGAGTTGCCGCTCGAACACAAAACGCGTGTTCCCCGCGGTAGAGGCACCAGTCCCTTCCCCCCAGGCCATTGCCACTTTCGGCATGTGCAACCGGTTGAAGGAAGAGCTCCCGAAATTCGGGCCGTCTTCAACCCAGCTCGTCTGCAAGGCGACCAGTTCGGCGCCGACATCGCGCGCCAGGCGGGTCAGCTGGCCCTGCAAATCGTCCTCATTGTCGCTGACCGAAAAAATGACGGTACCGCGCGGAAAAACCCGGCCGGACTGGGTAAAAGGCTGGTCCGTCGCTCTGCCGTCAAGGCCCGCCTTAAGCGCGGCCACGACAAGCTGGGCCTGTCCGGCATCCGTCCAGGGGACCGCGTAGCCAAACGCGGCGGGCTGCCCAGGTAGAATGGAGGCGGTTGGATCGTCTGCGCTCACAGGGGTCGCATCGCCTAGATCAACTCGCCGGCAAGTTGTCGCCGACAACCCGTCCATCAGCGGCATAGACCAAGCTGTGACATCATAAAGTTCGTGCTCCAGCCCGCGATCACGCCGACTTTCCTGTTCAGCCACAAAATCTGGCGGCAACGCTGTGTCCCGGTTGAGCAACGTATTGATTAGGCGCCCATTTGGCTGCGCTGTGTCCACAATGAGGGCCCCATTGGGGTAGTCTTCGCCGCATAGGCTCAGAGACCCTGACAGCCGCTCGACTTCGATCCCTTGACGTTCCAGTCGGCGCGCAAGGTCCTCTGCTTGCCACCGGCGCACACTCAGATCGAGCAGGATATAGCGTTCATCAGAGCGTTGGCCCAGTTCCACGGCTGAGCGGCGATACTGCGCGTAAGCCAGTTGGAAGCCCGCACTGTCATTGGCAACAGTCTCAGCTGTTGCGAGTGAGGCAATGAAGTTGTTCCGAACCGTTTCGCGATAGGTCAGCATCTCGCCATTGCGGCGCTCAAACAGCAAACCGCGCGCGGATCCTTGCTCAAAGGTCTGCGCAATCGAGCCGTTCAGCGTCGGCCACATATCGCCATAGCCTGGATAGAAAGCGTCAAAGATCTCGCGTGTGAAATAGCTGATCCCAAAGCGATCAAACCAACTCGCCCGGTTCAGTCCGAATAGGGTCTGCTTCTCGCGCTGATCCCCGGTAATGTTCGGGTTCAGCGGGTCGGCTGGCGGCGGGAAGTAATACGTCTCGTCGCCGCCCATTTCGTGGGAGTCTACGAAGACAATGGGATGCCATTCGAGATAGGCTTCCACTTTTCCAATTGTCTCCGGCTGCGTCATCGCGAACCAGTCACGGTTGAGATCGAAAATGTAGTGGTTGAAGCGCCCGCGCGGCCAGGGCCGGTCATGCTCCACGGTGTACCGATCTGATTGTGGCTCAAGCCCAAGGGAGGACTCGAAGAAATGGACAAATCGTGCCCGACCGTCCGGGTTCTGGTTTGGATCAATGATCACAATTGTGTTCTCAAGAATGCGATCCACCAAAGCATCGTTCTGAGCTGCCAGCAGGTGGTAAGCGAGGGCGATGGCACTGTCGGAGGGCGAAATCTCGTCGCCATGCACACCATAGGACAGCCAGACCACTGCGGGGGTTCGCTGAGCCAGCGCCTGTAACTCACTCTCAGACAAGTTCTCACCAGCGCCCAGCTGTGCGAGATCGGATTTCACCTCATCCAGACGGGCCATGGTTTCAGGACTGGAGATGACACCGTATACCAATGATCGTCCTTGCCACGAGGTCGCGTAAGGCACGATTTTCATCCGGTCCGGGGCTGCGGCTTCCAACGCCTCCATGTAGAGAAGGATCTCTTCGGAGGTCGTAATCTGTTCTCCAGATGCGAAGCCGACAATCTGCTCTTGCGTTGGTATGTCGGGGTCATAATCAGCCTGCACATAGGGCTGTGCAAGGGCGAGGATTGGCGCCAATCCCCAAACAAGGACCGATGCGACCAGGCCTCTCCATACCGAATTCAATTGTGCAAAAACCATCAGTTTCCTCTCCTATCCCGCACCGGACGGTAGATTTATCGAGCGAGAGGTAAAGGGGCCCGGCAAGATTTATTGTCGCAACGAGGTTTAGCGGCATCGAATTGCGTAAAACCGCCACTTCGGGCATTTTCCGATACGGGTCACTCGACGGTAGCGTTTCACTCGCCGACGAGCAAATGGCCGACCAAAGTCGATCTTTCACAATGGCGCGCGCCCACCCAGTTTTAACTTCATCAGAAGAGGACCATAATGAAACATCACATCCTGATTGCTCTGGGGCTGTTGATGGGCGTCATGTTCAGCTACCGGCTGGCAGGCGCGCTCACAGGTTCCGGATTTGGTTTCTGGCAGCTCTATTTGTTGGGCGGATTGGCTCTGTCTGCAGCGCTTATCTATGCTGGATTGAAAGAGCGTCAGCGCCTGCGCGAAGCGTCAGAAGATAAAGAGCCTTAGACCAAAGTCCCCCTCTACAATGTGATCGACCTGAGTCACCCTGCAATTGCGGTAAACCACCGTCGAAGACCATAAACAGGGAGGACTCAAAATATGTCCGAAAAAGAGCATATCGATGCGAAAGGCTATTGGGCGGCGACAGTCCGCTTGACCCTGAGCCTCCTCGCCATCTGGTTTGCCGTCTCGTATGCAGCCGGCATTCTGTTCCGGGATTTCCTGGACCAATTCGCTATAGGCGGCGCGCCGCTTGGCTTCTGGTTCGCACAGCAGGGATCAATCTACGTCTTCGTGGCGCTGATCTTCTACTATTGCTGGGCCATGGCCAGACTGGAACGCAAATTCGGCGTGGAGGGTTAAGTCATGGATTGGACCCTCTTCTTCGTTGCAACAACGTTTGCACTCTATATCGGGATCGCGATCTGGGCGCGCGCCGGATCGACCGATGACTTTTACGTCGCCGGGCATGATGTCCACCCAACCGTCAACGGCATGGCGACGGCGGCGGACTGGATGTCAGCGGCTTCATTCCTTTCGATGGCCGGATTGATTGCCTTCCTTGGGTATGGCGGCTCTGTCTACCTCATGGGCTGGACGGGCGGCTATGTCCTTCTTGCCGTACTGCTCGCGCCCTTCTTGCGGGAGTTTGGCAAGTTCACGGTGCCCGACTTTGTCGGCGACCGCTATTACTCGACTTTCGCCCGCGTCATCGCGGTGGTCTGCGCCTTGTTCGTGTCGTTCACCTACATTGCCGGTCAAATGAAAGGCGTAGGGGTCGCGTTCTCTGGCTTCCTTGGTGTCCCGTTTGAGTTGGGCATTATTATTGGCATGGTCATCGTGTTCTTCTACGCCGTTCTCGGCGGTATGAAGGGCGTGACCTACACTCAGGTCGCGCAGTACTGCGTGTTGATTTTCGCCTACACGGTTCCAGCGATCTTCATGTCGATGATCATCACCGGGAACCCCATCCCGCAGCTTGGCTTTATCGGAAATGCGGCAGGTGAAGACATATCCATGTTGCAGAAACTGAACACCGTCGTGACGGATCTTGGTTTCCAGGAATACACCCAAACCAACAAATCCATGTTTGACGTGTTTGCGATCACCGGCGCTCTGATGTTCGGTACGGCTGGACTGCCACACGTGATCATTCGCTTCTTCACCGTGCCAAGTGCAAAGGCTGCTCGTTTCTCAGCAGGCTGGGCTCTGGTCTTCATCGCCATCCTGTACACGACGGCTCCTGCTGTCGGTGCGTTCGCTCGCATGAACTTCATCGATACGGTCAACGATGCGACCTACATCACCGATGAGCAGAATTATGAGCAAACCGCAGCTGCGATTGAAGCCGACGGCGGCAAGCCGGTCCCGACCTGGTACAAAACCTGGGAAAGAACCGGTCTGCTTGAATTCGAAGACAAGAATGGTGACGGCATCATGCAGTATCGTGGGCCAAACAGCCCCGATGGCATCGAAAACGAGGTGAATCCGAACCGGGACATCTTCGTGCTCGCCAACCCACAGATCGCGCAGCTGCCGGCCTGGGTCATCGGATTGGTCGTCGCAGGTGGTCTCGCGGCCGCACTGTCAACGGCTGCCGGGCTTCTGATGGTTATTTCGTCAGCGGTCAGCCACGATCTGTGTCGCCGAACGCTGTTCAAGGATATGGATGACAAAACTGAGCTGCGGGTCGCCCGAGGGGCCGCGGCAGGTGCCGTCGTCGCCGCCGGACTGCTGGGGATTTACTCCTCGCAGCTGGGCTTTGTGGCTCAGGTGGTCGCCTTTGCCTTCGGATTGGCCGCCGCGTCCTTGTTCCCGATTATCTTCCTGGGAATCTTCTGGAAGCGGATGAACAAGGAAGGCGCGATTGTCGCCATGCTGTTCGGACTGGTCTCTACATTCGCCTACATCGTCTACTTCAAGTTCGGTGGCGGCACACCTGATCAGTATCTGTTCGGGGTTTCACCCGAAGGAATTGGTTTTGTCTTCATGTGGGTCTCGGGCGCTCTGGGGATCGTGACAGCACTTGTCACAGATGCACCACCGCAAGATGTCCAGGATCTTGTCGAAGACATCCGGGTCCCAGGTACACGGCAACCTCACGGCATGGCAGATGCCGGGATGGCGCCAGCACCTGCGGAATAGCCTCCTCCCAAGGGCGAACTTGCTGGGGCGGTAGAGATACCGCCCCTGTTTTTTTTTATACTACCCGGAGCGCTCCTATTCGACTTAAGGCGTGATTGGATTCGACACTGCCGAAGGGCATGCTAGCGTCAGGAGATGTCTATGCCGATTTGGCTCGTACTTCTGAGCGTCATTGCATATATGGCCGTCCTGTTCGCCATCGCCTGGCAACGAGACCAACAGGCCACCAAGCCCGGTTTTACGCAAAGCCCGATTATCTACGCCCTGGCGATTGCGGTCTACTGTACGTCCTGGACATTCTTTGGCGCAGTCGGTACCGCGGCCTCCAGCGGTTGGGACTATTTACCCATCTATCTCGGTCCGGCGCTCGTTTTTTTGTTCTTGCCGGGGCTCCTCCGGCGTATTGGCAATGTCGCCGAACGCGAGAGCGTGACGAGCCTGTCCGATTTTCTTGCCTCCCGTTATGGAAAGAGTCGCGCGCTTGGAGCGTTGGTCGCCGTCGCCGCGGTCATGGGCAGCCTGCCCTATATCGCGCTCCAGCTTAAATCTGTCGGCATGAGCGTGCAGGCTTTGCTCAACCGGCCAGGAGACATTCCAGACCAACCAGGTGCGGAACCGGTCCTGGTGACCGCAATCGGACTTGCCGTTTTCGCGATCCTGTTTGGCGCTCGGCACGCGGACCTGACCAAGCACAATGCTGGCCTGATGCGGGTTCTGGCCTTTGAAGCGATCGTCAAAATCGCAGCCTTAATTGCCGTATGCTTCTTGTCGATCAGCCTGCTTCAGGACGTTGAACCAGAGAAAATCGCTTCATTTGCAGACGCGTTCGCTCCGTCCGACGTCTCAACGCGCTTTATCACCATCACACTCCTTTCGATGGCTGCAATTCTCTGCCTGCCGCGCCAGTTTCATGTCGCCATTATTGAACGCCGAAACCAGTCCGAGCAGAATGTTGCGCGGTGGTTATTCCCGAGCTACCTGCTGGTCACCAGTCTCGTAGTCCTGCCAATCACGCTTGCCGGGTCGGCAACACTGCCAGATTTCGTGCCAGCAGACCTCTACGTGCTTGAACTGCCGCTGATGAATGGTGACGGACTGCTTGCCATGTTTGTTTTCCTGGGTGGTTTTTCTGCTGCGACCGGAATGGTGATTGTCGCCACGATCGCCTTGTCGAACATGGTCACGAACGAGTTGATCGTACCCGCTTTTATGCGCTCGGGGTATTTGCCCAACATCAGCGGAGATGCGGGCGAACGGCTGCTCACCATTCGCCGGATCGTCATCGTCGCCATCATCCTGCTCGCCTATGGCTATTTCCGCATTGGCGGCAGCAGTGAAGCCCTGGCCCAAATCGGACTTCTGTCATTTGCAGCCGCCGCACAATTCGCACCCGCACTTCTCGGCGCGGTCTACTGGCGCGGTGCACGTCAGCCAGGTGCATTTGCAGGACTGTCAATCGGTATGGTGATCTGGACATTCACGCTGTTCTTGCCCGCCTTGATTGGGGTGGAAGCGATGACCAGTGTTCTGCCGGGCTGGCTAAGCCCGCACGCGCTGTTCGGCGTGGGCTTTGGCGACAGCCTTGTGCATGGCGTGATCTGGAGCCTCGGGCTGAACACGCTCCTTTTTATCGCGTTTTCACTGCGCGCGCCGGAGCGACTTCGAGACCGTATTCAATCTGCCGCTTTCGTTGGAGACATCACCGGCATTAGCGACCTGAACGCCCCATCAACCGCTATGGCTGACACAGTGACGCCAGATGGTCTGAAAGCACTCGCCTCGCGCTTTTTGAGCGCGGAAGCGGTTGGACACGCGTTTGATCAATTCGCGTCCGAAACTGGCATTGCCACAAGTGGTCGAGGCCCTGCAGACTGGCGCATCGTTCAGCGTACAGAGCGACTGCTCGCCAGCGCACTTGGTGCCTCGTCAGCCCGTGTTGTGATGTCATCTGCGGTTGGCGGTGCAGATGTCGCACTCGGCGATGTACTTTCAATCCTGGATCAACGTACCCAAGCTGAACGTTTTGACCGCCACATGCTGCAATCCATGCTCGAGAATATCGAACACGGCATTAGCGTGGTGGACCATGAACAACGCCTGGTGGCCTGGAACAGTGGCTATGTCGATATGTTCGCCTACCCTGCTGAGATCGTGAAAGTCGGCGCGCCGATATCCAGTTTGATCGAGCACAATATCGCAACCGGCTGGATCGACGGAGATCCCGCCCATGAGGCCAATAGACGGATTGCGCACATCAAAGCCGGACGACCTCATATGTATGAGCGACAGAATCCCGATGGGCGTCATCTTCGCATTGTCGGCAGCCCGATGCCCGGCGGCGGTTATGTGACGACGTTCATGGACATTACAGAAGACAAGAAACGCGAGCAGGCTCTGATTGTCGCCAACGAAACGCTGGAGCAACGCGTTCAGGATCGCACGCAGGATCTGCAGATCATGGCGGAGGACCTCGAAGCGGCCCGGGCCGAAGCCGAAGGGGCCAATGCCTCAAAGACGCGGTTTCTCGCCGCGGCCAGTCACGACCTGCTGCAACCTTTGAACGCGGCGCGTCTGTTTCTTGGGGCGGTCGATACAGCAGGTGGCACCAAGAGTGAAGAATTGCTTGAGAAAGCAGATCGCGCCGTGCGGTCGGCAGATGAGCTCTTAAAGGGCCTTCTCGATATTTCGCGACTGGATCACTCCAGTGTTGAACCGGTCCCTCAAACGCTACCGCTTGGACCACTTTTGGAAGACCTAGCGGATGAAGCGCGACCTATGGCAACCGCAGCCGGACTGCACATCGCTTTGGCGCCGACCAGTTTGAAAGTGTCAGCTGACCCGGACTTTCTGCAAAGTATTCTGCGCAATTTTATCTCGAATGCGCGGCGTTACACGCAGGAAGGTGGGATACTGATCGGTGCCCGGCGTGTGGGTGACAACCAAGTTCGCATTGAGGTCTGGGATACCGGCCCGGGTATTCCCGATGACAAGAGAGAGCAACTGTTCGGAGAGTTCGAACGATTGGCCGAACAGGACAATATGGGCATTCGTGGAGCGGGGCTTGGCCTCGCCGTCGCCACGCGTATGGCCACGCTGATGGGTACACGGCTTGAGCTTAGGTCCGTTGTTGGGAAAGGCAGCGTTTTTTCGGTGACGGTGCCGCGGGTTGCCGCAAAAGCCGTGTCACATCGAACTGCAATTTCCAAAAAAGCCAATCCGTCCGGTTCGCTCTCAGGCCTCACAGTACTTTGCGTCGATGACGAGCCTATCATTCTGGAAGGCATGGAGGCGCTGCTACAACGCTGGAATTGCACCGTCTATACGGCCCAGGACATCGTCTCCGCTCAGGCCGTGTTACGCACGCACACTATCGACTGTGTGATCGCTGACTTCCAGTTGAAACTTGATCAAAACGGGCTGGATTTCCTGATTGAAACACAAGAACGTGCGCCATCGCTTCACGTGGCTCTGTTGACTGCCGAAGCAACACAAAACGTTCTGAATCGCGCTGCGGCCGCAAATATTTCAGTGCTTCATAAACCGGCGGATCCGGAAGACATTCGCAGCTTCCTTCTCAACACGAGGTCTGCCGATCGAACTCAAGCAGCGGAGTGATCGCCGACGCCCAGTGCCGACTTATAGATCAGCAAAGCCTGTGTTCGATTGTTGGCGCCCAGCTTTCTAAAGATCGCGGTCATATGGGCTTTCACGGTAGCTTCTGATATCCCCATATCATAAGCGATTTGCTTGTTCAGCAGACCATCTGACAGTCCGTTGATCACGCGGCGTTGGGCCGGGGTAAGACTGGCCACTCGCGCGGCGCTGTCATCGCCATCTTCTGCGTCTGTTACTTCCGGAAACCAAGTGCCGCCATCAAGCACGGTCGCCAACGCGGCCGAGAGGTCATCAAGACTTAAACTCTTCGGAAGGTATCCCGCTGCGCCAAGCGTCTGGGCTTGCTGAAAGACGCTATCGGACTCGGTCGCCGAAACCACAACAATCGGGCACGCCACGCCAGCGCCCTGCAGCCGCGCCATACCGTCAAATCCGGATGCGTCGGCGAGATTGAGGTCCAGAAGGACAAGACTAGGTTCCCCCTCCGCCAGCGCATCTAATGCACCGGCAATCGAGGACGCATGCGTTGCCATACCGGTAGACCCACTTGCCTGCGCCAGTGCAGTTTCCAACGCATCTCTAAACAGTGGATGATCGTCCACAATCAGGGCTTTAGGTGCCTCTGCCATACTCCCTCCCGTGTCGTGCGTTCGCCGATTCTCGGTCTCACACGTCTCTAACTGACACCAGCATGGCCGAAGCTGAACCTGTTGTCGAGACTGCTTAGACAAAGGTCGTAGCACCAATGGCTAATGGCGATGGTCAGCGCTTCTGGAGATACTCCGACGATAAAATACGAGCGGAGGAAAAACATGTTCAAAGGACTGAAAGCGAGCTTGCTCATCGGATCGGCTCTGACGATGAGCGGGGCGGCATACGCTGACATCTCCGACATTGAAGAGCGAATCGCGGCTCTCGAAGCCATGGTCGAAGACCTGAAAGCTGAACTGGCCGAGGAACGCGCGGACGTGGAGGAAGCCATCGTTCGCCTTGATAAAGTCGAGCAAGCCACACCAACAGACCGCGTGTTCGCGACGAATACCGGCTTCATGGTTGGCGATACGACCTTTAAACTGGCAGGGTTCATCGATGTTGATGCCCACGCCACAACTCTTAGCGACGGCCAGATCGGATCGAACTCGATCGCACGTGATTTTTACATCCCAGGCGCGACACCGATTGGCGGCGATGATACCACCTTTACAGACATCACCGCGCAGGCGTCGCGGTTTGCAGTCACCGCTCAAAAGCCAGTCGGTGAGAATACAGTGACCGGATATCTTGAGCTGGATTTCCTTGGGTCCGCGCAAGGTAACGAACTGGTCTCCAGTTCCTTCAGTCCGCGCCTGAGACGCGCCTATATTGACTATAAAGGCTGGCGTGTCGGTCAGGAATGGTCAACCTTTCAGAACACGTCGGCCATTCCGGAAAGTGCGAGCTTCCTTGTTTTGTCTGACGGAATGGTCTTCGTACGGCAGGCCCAGATCCGTTACACGAGAGGCAACTGGCAGTTTGCTGTTGAGAACCCGAATACGACAAGCTTGAACATCGGGTCTCGTGATGAAAACCTGCTGCCTGACGTGGTTGCCCGCTACAACCTGAAAGGCGATTTCGGAAACGTCTCCTTTGCCGCCATTGGTCGACAGTTGCGCGCCGATCTTGGCACGACTGAAGAAGAAACATTCGGATACGGCTTGAGCGTCGCTGGCCGGGTCAATGTTGGAGAGAAAGACGATATACGCTTCAACCTGACCGCTGGAGAGGGGCTTGGTCGCTATATCGGTCTGGCCGCAAGCCGTGCCACAGCGCTTGACCCAAGCGGTGACCTTGAGGCGATCCCAAGCTATGGCGGACTGATCGCCTGGCGCCACCCGTTCGGAGAAACCGCCCGGTTCAATCTTGGCTATTCCGGCCTGTTCATCGACAATCCTGACTATCTTGGCGGCGGTGCAACTTCGTCAGTTCAGTCCGCCTATGGCGCTGTACTTTGGGATATTGCCCCGAAAGTCACGCTCGGAACCGAACTCCTGTTCGGTCAGCGCGAACTCGAAAGCGGCGCCGATGGATCAATTACCCGCTTCACCTTCTCTACAAAATACGCATTCTAGACAAAGGATACAGTTATGGCCGACGGAGCATTCAACATGAGCGACACCCCCATTTATCCAGTTCCCGAGGCCTTTGCCGCCCAGGCCAACCTGTCTCCGGAAAAGTACAGAGAGATGTATGCTGCCTCAATAGCGGACCCAGAGGCATTCTGGGGAGAGCATGGCAAGCGGCTCGACTGGTCTAAGCCCTACACGATTGTCAAAGACGTCAGCTGGGACAAGTCTGACCTGCATGTGCGCTGGTTCAGCGATGGCGAACTGAATGTCAGCTACAACTGCATTGATCGCCATCTTGCTAATCGCGGTGACAAAGTTGCGCTGATCTGGGAAGGCGACGAGCCGTCCGACGACGCAAAAGTCACCTATAAAGAGCTCCACGCTGCGGTATGCCGCTTCGCTAATGTACTGAAGGATATGGGCGTCAGAAAGGGTGACCGGGTCACCATCTATATGCCGATGATCCTGGAAGCCGCCTATGCGATGCTGGCCTGTGCTAGGATTGGCGCGGTTCACTCCATTGTCTTTGGCGGCTTCAGCCCAGAAGCTCTGGCCGGCCGGATCACCGATTGCGACAGTAAATTCATGATCACAGCAGACGAAGGCGTGCGCGGCGGACGTATTGTGCCGCTGAAAGTCAATGCCGACAAAGCCTGCGACCTGGCCGAGGGCATGGTCGAGAAAGTGCTGGTCGTTCAGCGCACCGGGAATTCGGTCAACATGCAGGATGGGCGGGATATCTGGCTGCATGAGGCAGCAACATCGGTGAGCGATGATTGCCCGCCAGAGCCCATGAATGCTGAGGATCCGCTCTTCATCCTCTACACCTCTGGGTCAACCGGGAAACCAAAAGGCGTGCTGCACACAACGGGGGGATATCTCGTCTGGGCCTCGATGACCCATGAATATGTCTTCGATTTGAAAGAGGACGACGTTTACTGGTGCACCGCGGATGTCGGCTGGGTCACTGGACACTCCTACATCGTTTATGGCCCCCTCGCAAACGGCGCGACCAGCATGATGTTTGAGGGGGTCCCGACCTATCCGGACGCCAGCCGCTTCTGGCAGGCCTGTGATAAGCACGGGGTGACGATCTTCTACACCGCGCCAACCGCCATTCGGGCATTGATGCGGGAGGGCGAAGGCCCGGTCAACGCGACCAGCCGCAAATCGATCCGCTTGCTCGGCTCTGTCGGTGAGCCGATCAATCCAGAGGCCTGGGAATGGTACTATCACGTGGTTGGTGAGGCCCGCTGCCCGATTGTTGACACTTATTGGCAGACAGAAACGGGCGCCTGTATGATGGTCCCGCTGCCTGGGGCAACTGATCAAAAACCGGGGGCTGCCAGCCATCCCTTCTTTGGCATCGAACCGAAACTGGTGGATGCGGAAGGCGGCGAGCTCACCGGCGCCATCGAAGGCAACCTGATCATCACCAATAGCTGGCCCGGACAGATGCGCACCGTTTATGGAGACCATCAGCGCTTCATCGATACCTATTTCTCAACCTATCCCGGAACCTATTTTACCGGCGATGGCTGTCGGCGCGACGAAGACGGGTTTTACTGGATCACCGGACGCGTCGATGATGTGATCAATGTGTCAGGCCACCGTATGGGTACAGCTGAAGTCGAAAGCTCTCTGGTGGCCCATGATGCCGTCGCTGAGGCTGCGGTTGTTGGCTACCCCCACGACATCAAAGGTCAGGGCATCTATGCCTATGTCACACCGCGCGCTGGCGTGGTTGCCGACGATGATCTCAAGAAAGATCTCGTGCGCCACGTACGGGCGGAGATCGGACCGATCGCAAGTCCGGATCTGATCCAGTTCGCCGCAGGCCTCCCCAAGACACGATCCGGGAAGATTATGCGCCGGATCCTTCGCAAGATTGCAGAAGACAGCTTCGATAATCTCGGCGACACCAGCACGCTCGCTGAACCGGAAGTCGTCAATGATCTGATCGAAAACCGCCAAAACCGGTAGCTCCAATTCTCACCTTAGTTCCCCAGCGTTACGCCCTGCTCCGCTGGGGATCACATTTCGCTTCGATTGGCATCCGCTGCCAAAAAATGCTCTATAGACAAGGCGTTCGAAAGATCGCAACACTGAACGAAGGCGTTTAGAGGGCTGTATTGAGTGGACGAAACCAGCGAATTTGAAGCGGTTGCGATTACCGAAGATCAGTTCGTGCCCTGGCCCCGTATTGCTGCGGTTGCAGCTATGGTCGCTTTTTCACTGCCAACCTTCATCACCGGACTGGAAGTCTATGAGGCGCTGTCGCCAGTCTCAGCCGCGCTGGCACTTCTGGTTGGTTCAATCATTATCTTCGTGATTGGCGCGCTGATGGGAGCGATAGGTGCCAGGACGCATATGAGCTCCTATTTATTGGTCAGAGTCGCGTTTGGGGATACCGGCGCAGGCCTTGTGAACATTGCTTTCGCGATCTCGCTCCTGGGTTGGTTCGGGATCAATATCAATCTTTTCGCCGACGCGTCCGGTCAGCTGTCGAAAGACGTTTTCGGCCTGGACCTGCCGTCCTTATTCTGGATCGTCATCGCCAGTTTTTGCATGACCTTCACCACACTTGTCGGGTTCAAGGCCATCAATCTGCTCGCAACTGCAATGGTTCCCGTCCTCGCCATCGTTACAGGACTTCTGATCTACACTGCGTTGGATACGCAAAGCCTTGCAGAATTCTTTACCTCGGATCACACAGGCGAACTCAGCTTTGGATACGGTGTCTCAGCCGTCGTAGGCGCCATCATCATCGGTGCGATTATTCTGCCAGACATCACACGATTTGCCCGCCACTGGTCTGGCGCCGTCTATACCGCTTTGATCGCCTATGTCGTCGTGCAATTGATCGTCATGGGCGCAGCAGCTCTCGCGGGTGGCGCTACAGGAATGACGGATATTCTGGAGATCATGCTGAACATGGGACTCGGATTAGGTGCTTTCCTGATCGTCATTGCCGGTAGCTGGGTGCTCAATTCGCTCAATCTCTACAGCGCTGTTCTCAGCATGAAGGCGACGTTCCCGAAGCTGCCCACCGTCATGCTCACTATTGGAATGGGGCTGATTGGCATTCTGGCAGGCGTCCTGAACCTGCTCGACCACTTTGTCACTTTCCTGTTTTATCTCTCGATCATTTTTGTGCCGGTCGCCGGTGTAATCCTGATCGATGCCCTGTTTGTACGCCCCAAGGCCTATGTCATCGAAACGCTCTCCAACAATGCCAATTTCAATCCAGCTGGCTTTGTAAGCTGGTTGGTCGGTGCCACTGCGGCGATCCTAATGTCTGAGGGTCTGATCCCGTCGCCGACCAGCATGGCGGCGATGGATGCGGCGATCCTGACCGGATTGCTATACGCGCTTCTTATCTTGCTTCGCAGATTCCGACCCGAAGCCGAGGCGCTTGAATGAGGATCGGAATTGATGTCGGCGGAACCCATACCGACGCTGTCGTGCTGGACGGTGATCAGGTTGTGGTGGCACACAAGGCACTCACAACGGCTGACGTTGCGACCGGGATTAGAAACGCGCTCGCGTTTTTGAGTGACAATGGCGCCGATATGGCAGCAATCGATGCCGTCATGATCGGGACAACTCAGTTTACCAATGCCGTGATTGAGCGCCGCGAACTGTCACCGGTTGCAGCGATACGTCTTGGCTTGCCCTCGGGGCGTGGAATGGTACCCAAACTCGGTTGGCCGGACGACATTTCAACCGCGCTTGGCGACCGCGACTACATGATCCATGGCGGGTACCTCTATGATGGACAGAAGCTCTCCGACGTGGACGATGAAGAGATCGATCGTGTTATCAGCGATCTGAAATCCCGGAGCGTGAGAACAGCCGCCATCACATCGGCTTTTTCGCCGCTTAACGCCGAGCCGGAAAAATATGTCGCCCAACGCCTTCGCGCCGCCATCCCGGACATGGTTGTCACTTTATCGCACCGGATCGGCCGGGTCGGACTGCTGGAACGTGAGAACGCAGCTCTACTCAATACCGCGCTTCTGGCCTTTGCTGACCGGGTTGTCAGAGCCTTTGAGGACGCGCTTCTCGACTTTGGCATTCGTTGCCCGGTCTTTATCAGTCAAAATGACGGGACCTTGATGGCGGCGGATTTCGTTCGGGAGTTTCCAGCACTAACCTTTTCATCAGGCCCGACCAATTCTCTGCGGGGCGCGGCAAGACTCACCGGTCTGGAAGAGGCGATCGTGGTCGATATTGGTGGCACGACATCCGATATAGGCGTTCTAAAAGGCGGGTTCCCGCGAGAGTCGAATATGGTGGTCGAGGTCGGCGGCGTGCGCACCAATTTCCGCATGCCAGATATCCAGGCCATTGGTCTGGGTGGCGGCAGCCTGGTATCCGACAACGGCAAGATGATCGGTCCGCAATCGGTGGGACACAGATTGGTGACCGAGGCGCTGATCTTCGGCGGCGAAACCCTCACAGCAACCGACATTGTCGTGGCAGCGGGTCTGGCCGATGTCGGCGATGCATCAGCCGTTTCCGATCTCCCAGACGACCTCATAGCGAATGGACTGGCAACAATTCGCCAAATTCTTGAAGATGGCATTCGAAGCATGAAACCGAACAGCGACCCGCTGCCCGTCATCCTCGTCGGCGGCGGCGCCATCCTGGCGCCTCAAGAACTGTCCCACGCCTCACAAATCCATACACCCGAGCATAGTGGCGTCGCCAACGCTATCGGAGCTGCGATTGCGATGATTGGCGGTGAGGCCGAACGGTTTGTAAACTACACAGACACACCGCGTGACGCTGCGCTTGCGAACGTCACCAAGGCCGCCGAATCGCTCGCTGTCGCCGCTGGCGCAGATCATACCTCCATTCGAACGACGGAGATTGAGGAAACGCCGATCCCCTACATGGATAAGGGCGCGACCCGGCTTCGTGTTAAAGTTGTGGGTGAAGTGGCGCAGTTGAAAGGCAACGGGCCCGAGACATGACCACGACGTTCATCACCCCCGAGATGCTCGCTGACTTGTCCGCCGGAGCGGCCTTTCTCGCAACAGGAGGAGGCGGAGACCCCCACCTGACCTACCTCAGTGCGTGCGAAGGCCTGAAACAGTTTGGACCCGCGAAGATGATCGGGCCGCAAGATCTGTCCGATGACGCGCTCGTGGTCGCCATTGGCGCTGTCGGCGCACCCACCACCAGTCTTGAGCTTCTGCCATCGGTCGATGAGAGCATTACCGCGCTGCAGGCCTACAAGGATCTCACCGGGCGGACGGTTGACGCGGTCGTTTCCTTCGAGATTGGAGGCGGAAATTCCCTCATTCCAATCGTTGCCGCAGCGGCCAACGATATTCCGGTGATCGATGGCGACGGCATGGGACGGGCGCTGCCGGAAGCGACTATGATGACCTACGCGATCGCGGGGATCCACCCGACCCCCGCAGTGGCACTCGACTATGCCGGCAATACCGAACTGGTCGAAGCGGACACCGCCGAAGCGTACGAGCGACTGGTGCGTGAGTTCTCGATGAAGCGCGGCGGCATGGCGCTGACAGCAGAGTTTCAGATGACCGGGGCCGAAATGAAGGCCTGTATCGTTCCTGAAACAGTCTCGCTTTCCATACAGCTTGGAAAAATTCTGCGCAGCCGCGAGGGCAGCGCAGAACAACTGGCTGCCCGCATCGCCCAGGTGTTTGACGCATCAATCTATGGCGAGTTCAAAAAACTCTACTCGGGGATCGTTGCGGACATGTCGACCACCGTCATTGGCGGATATGATGTTGGGCGCGCCGTGATTTCACCATTGCAGGCCGACGGCCCCTCCCTCGCAATCGACATCAAGAATGAGTACCTAACGGCGCATCTGGGGGAGCAATTGCTGGCCTCGGTCCCGGATTTGATCTGCATACTGGACTACGAGACGGCTCAGCCCATCAATGCCGAACGTCTGCGCTATGGGCAGAGGGTCAGCGTGTTCGCCATCGGTTGTCCGGATCACTACAGAACCCCGGAGGCGCTGAAAGTGGTCGCGCCACGATGTTTCGGGTTTGACTTCGACTACACGCCGCTCGAACACCTGCCCTAGACAAGAGCCGCGAGCTTCAAACCCTGGCTGATCCACCGGCTGTGCAACCGATCAGGTAATCGACACGATCCGGTCGATTAATATCTCTGCCGGAGTGGGCTTCTCCAATACGTCAGAATAGCCCGCATCCAAGGCCCGTTGCCTTAGCGTGTTTGAATAGAACCCCGTCATCATAATCGCCGGGGTCATATCACCAAGGGCGCGCAAGCGGCGAATAAGTTCCAGCCCGTCAAGCCTCGGCATCTTATAATCGGCAAGAATGCAATGTCCGGAATGCGCCATGTGATTGAACAGGAACTTCCGACCATCAGGATAGACTTGCACTGTTGACCCTCGCGATCGCAGCAACATTGCGAGCGAACGACTAACCTCAACATCATCCTCAATCAGAACGATGCTGGGCAGTGTATATGGAGCCTCTGTAGGCGCCCGTTTTTGTGCAGTCTCTGCCATCATCGCGGCACAATAACACTCGTTCAAGTTGATGACCCTACGTAGAGTCCCGAGGTCGCTCAGCGCTCATCCCTGACAGGAAGGCCAGGCGAAGAGCCGTCGACAGGCTGTCGGCCTCTAACTTCTCCATCATGTGAGCTCGATGGATTTCAACCGTTCGCGGCGAAATTGAGAGCGTGTCAGCGATGGCTTTATTGGTCTGCCCATCGACCAGACACTCCAGGACTTCCAATTCGCGAGGCGTCAGCGTGTTCAGTCGCGCACGCGCTTCAGTTGCGCGACGTTCATCGCTGGACTGGTTATCGAGCTGCTCAAACCCGTTTTCAATCGCGCCGATCAGGGCGCGCTTCTCATAGGGTTTCTCCAGAAACTCAATTGCGCCGCCTTTCATGGCCTCGACCGCGACCGGAACGTCTCCATGCCCGGTCAGGATCACGACCGGCATGTTCACGCCGCGCTCTTTCAAGACACGTTGAACGGCCAATCCATCCATTTCAGGCATGCGCACATCCAACAGGATGCAACCCGATTGCTCGGGCACCAATTCATCGAGAAAAGTGACCCCGTCCGGGAATGTTTTCACAGTGTATCCGGCATGCCGCAGCATGAAACTCGCCGAGTGGCGGATCGCCTCATCATCATCCACGAGAAAAACTGTCCGTCCGTTCATTGTATGACATCCTCTGCGACACGGAGTGAGAACTTGAAACACGCACCACCCGCAGGTGAGGCGCCATGTGATATCTCTGTCCCATGCGCCTCCATAATCGTTTGGCATATCGACAGACCCAATCCCATACCACTGGGCTTGGAACTGTAGAAGGCATCGAAAGGCGATTGATCTGCCTCAAATCCGGGGCCGTTGTCAGAAATCTCGATCTCGACCTCGCCCATTTCTGTGACGACGGCGCGTACCCAGATCTGCGGATTTTCTGTTTCCGAGAGTGCCTCAATCGCGTTTCGGATAATGTTTACAAACACCTGACGCAGCTGCAGCCGGTCTGCCAAAACGAGTGGCAGATCCTCAGGTAAACGTACAATCACACGCGCCAGCGGTCCGTCGACGCCGACTTTGGCGAGAGAGACGGCATCTTCAACAATCGCGCGCAGGTTCACAGACCGAAGGTCGAGTTCCCCACGAGACACGTAATCGCGCAAACGTCGAACAATTTGTCCGGCTCGAATCGATTGGGTCGCTGCCGCATCCAGAGCCTCCTGAACCATCGCGACAGTTTCAGGATCGGGATCGCTCAACATGTCGCGCGCAGCTTCCAGATAATTCGCCACCGCCGTCAGGGGCTGATTAAGTTCGTGCGCCATGGCAGACGCCATCGTTCCAACGGCACTCAATCTGGAGAAATTCGCCAGTTCGATCTGCATCTGCCCCAGACGTAAAGAATTCGCCTGCTGCTCAGACACATCGCGGATATAGCCCGTAAACAGCCTGCGTCCTCCAACATCCGCTTCACCAATTTTCAGCTCGACAGGAATAACCTCACCATTGGAGAGGCGCGCCTGCACGATCCGTCCGATACCGATAATCTGACGCTCGCCGGTCGATAGATAGTTCTTGATATATTGGTCGTGGTGTTTTTCGTCAGCGCCCGTCATCAAAATCGAGACGTTCTTCCCCGCCATATCTGCGGCTTTGTATCCGAACAGCGATTCTGCCGCAGCACTGAACGCGAGGATTTCTCCTTTTTCATCTATCACAATCATGGCGTCCGGTACCGAAGCGAGCACCGTCCGCATAAGCGTTTTCAACGACTCCAGGTCGCCATATGTACCGGATGTGTCCGTTAGAATGGGGTGCCGGGCCTCTGCCATGAGCCACCCTTTGTAGTGGACGTCCGGCATCGATCAATCCGCTTTGTGGACGAAAAGGCGCTTCGCACGGGCATGCTGAACGAAAGCGATCACAAACCAAATCAAGCCCGCCAGAGCGACGTAGCAGCCCCAGCAGTGCATCTGAGTAAACAGGCTGCCATCACTGACATTTACGAGAACGTTGCGACCGGTACAGGTTGGGAAAACCAGAACCGAATCAGTGGAAGCATGCAAGTAAGTTTTGATCGAGCCGATCAAGAAAAGAACTGTTCCGACCACCGCGTGCACGATCGTATTCATGTCGAGATTTCCTTCTTCGAGCGTGGTGTGGTTCTAAAAATTGCGACCACAAAGCACATAGGTATTTCCCCTTATTCTGCCCCAGCAGTGGCAAAGCTAATCATCGCGACAGGCTGAACCCCCCAATTTCGGGGCTGTGCGGAGGTAGCCCGCGATGACGACAAATCAATTGAGCGTGCGAACAGGAAACAATAGCAGCATCATCGGCGTCAGCGCCGTGCTCGGCATATTCCTGCTGTTCGCATTGTTGATGATGGCTTTTGCCAAAGACGCAGGCATGGGTACGCAAGCGCTCACCTTCCTGGTGCTTGGTGGGGGGTTGTTTATCGGTATTGGCATGTGGGCAGGAAGCCTCATCGATCGGGATCCTTTTGACGAGAGCCGCTATGAAGACACGCTGGTCAAGTTCGGTGTCGCAGCCTCCATGTTTTGGGGCCTCGCTGGCCTGCTCGTCGGCGTCATCATTGCGCTACAGCTGACCTGGCCGAGCGTGTTCTATTTCCCGGAATTTGGCTGGACGAATTTTGGGCGGCTTAGACCTCTTCACACAAGCGCTGTGATTTTCGCCTTCGGTGGAAACGTCCTGTTGGCAACCAGCTTCTACGTTGTTCAGCGCACCTGTCGGACACGTCTCGCCGGCGGCATGTGGCCCTGGTTTGTCTTCTGGGGCTATCAGATCTTTATCTTTCTGGCCGCAACGGGTTACCTTCTGGGCATCACGCAGTCGAAGGAATATGCAGAGCCTGAATGGTATGTTGACCTCTGGCTGACGCTGGTATGGGTTGTTTATTTGCTGGTCTTCCTTGGCACGCTCTGGAAGCGCAAAGAACCGCACATCTACGTTGCGAACTGGTTCTATCTCTCCTTCATTGTGACGATCGCGATGCTGCACATCGTCAACAATCTTTCCATTCCGGTCAGCCTGACCGGCTCGAAGTCCGTCCAGGTATTTGCAGGCGTACAAGATGCGATGACGCAGTGGTGGTATGGTCACAATGCAGTCGGATTCTTTCTGACCACCGGTTTCCTAGCGATCATGTATTATTTCATTCCGAAGCGGGTGAACCGGCCGGTCTATTCCTACCGCCTGTCCATTGTGCACTTCTGGTCGCTGATTTTCATCTATATCTGGGCCGGGCCACACCACTTGCATTACACAGCCCTGCCACAGTGGGCGCAGACGCTGGGCATGACCTTCTCGATTATGCTGTGGATGCCGAGTTGGGGCGGTATGATCAACGGCGTCATGACACTCTCAGGCGCATGGGACAAGCTGCGCACCGACCCGGTCGTGCGGATGATGGTGGTCAGCCTCGCTTTCTACGGCATGTCGACCTTCGAAGGCCCGCTCATGTCTGTACGCGCTGTAAACTCACTAAGCCACTATACCGAATGGGGCATCGGGCATGTGCACTCCGGCGCGCTCGGTTGGGTCGGTTATATCAGCTTTGGGGCCCTCTATTGTCTCGTACCGTGGCTCTACAAGCGCAAAGGCTTGTTTTCCAAGTCCCTTGTCGAGTGGCACTTCTGGATCTCCACGATCGGTATCATTTTCTACATGGTGTCCATGTGGTTCGCCGGGATCATGGAAGGCCTGATGTGGCGCGCCTATAATGAGTATGGTTTCCTGGAGTATAGCTTCGTTGAAACCGTCGAGGCCAAGCATATCAGCTACATCATCCGGATGCTGGGCGGTCTGCTCTACTTCTCTGGCGCCGCAATCATGGCCTACAACCTGATCCGCACAGCGCTCGGCCATGGCGAAGCGACCGAGCTCGAGACCGCGACTGATCCATACGCAAAACCTGAGCCGCGCGCTGCGCTGGCACCAGCCGAATAGGAGGTCCGGACGATGGGACTGATGAACAATCACGGCATCCTGGAACGCCATTCGATACTCCTGACCATCGGTATTCTGGTCGTTGTCTCGATCGGCGGGATCATCCAGATGGCCCCTCTGATGTATATGGATAATACGATCGAGAAAGTGGACGGCATGCGGCCCTATACGCCGCTGGAACTGGCCGGACGTGACATCTATATCCGCGAGGGTTGCTATGTCTGCCACTCCCAGATGGTTCGCCCATTGCGCGATGAAGTGGAGCGCTATGGTCACTATTCTCTGGCGGCGGAGAGCATGTATGACCATCCGTTCCAGTGGGGCTCGAAACGTACGGGACCAGACCTGGCCCGGGTGGGTGGCAAATACTCCGCCGAGTGGCAAGTCGATCACCTGATTGATCCGCGCGCCCTGGTGCCCGAAAGCGTCATGCCACCCTACGCTTTCCTGATGGACAAGAAGCTCAAATATGACGGTATCGAAGACCGTTTGAGAACAGAGCGCCTGGTCGGCGTGCCCTACACCGATGAGATGATCGCCAATGCCAAAGGTCACATCCTGGCTCAGGCTGATCCGGACAATCGCGGCTTTGATTACTATGACAGCCTGGTTGCTGAATATGAAGCCGCCGCGGGGCGTGAAGGCACAGTCGAGCTTCGCGACTGGGATGGAAATCCGAACGAAATCACTGAGATGGATGCGCTTGTCGCTTACCTTCAGATGACCGGCACCCTGGTCGACTTTACCACCTACGAAGCTGATGATCTCAGCAACCGTCGATAGGAGAACCGAACATGTATGAGTTTCTCTCCAGTTTCGCGCAAACAGGCGGCCTGATCTATTTCGTGGTGATGTTCGCTTGTGCCCTCGCTTACGCGCTCTGGCCACGTAACCAGGAAAAATTTGATGCGGCGGCGCGCCTGCCCCTTAGCGATGGAGGACCATCCGATGACTGATGAGCGCCGAGATATTGATGACCATAGCGGTATCGAAACCACCGGACACAGTTGGGATGGCATCAAGGAGTTGAACAACCCACTGCCGCGCTGGTGGCTATACATCTGGTACGCGACAATCGCCTGGGCGATTGTCTATATGATCTTCATGCCAGCGCTTCCAGCCTTGCCGGGTTTGGGGACGAACACGACGGGGCTTCGCAATCATTCTGACCGGGATCTGGTCGCGGTTGCCGTTGCCGATCTGAAAGCGGCGCGGGTCGACCAATCTGCAACACTGCTTGAAGCCTCACTCGAAGAAATCGAAACAGACCGCAATCTGCAACAGTTTGCACTGGCCATGGGTGAAAGCCTGTTTGGTGATAATTGCGCCACGTGTCATGGCGCGGGGGGACGCGGCGCGGTGGGCTACCCATCGCTTGCAGATGATGTCTGGCTTTGGGACGGGACACTTGATGGTATCGAGTTCACGCTTCGCCACGGTATTCGCCATGACGGCGACGATGAGACACGTTTCTCGATCATGCCAGCGTTTGGCCGCGACGGTCTGCTGAACGCGGCCGAAGTCGGCGCACTTAGCCAGCATGTCTTGATGCTTGCTGGCAGGGAAGCCGATGTCGAAGAGGCTAAAATCGGCGCGGGTCTGTTCTCGATACATTGTGCCACCTGCCACGGCGATATGGGCCAGGGTGACCGTACCCAGGGCGCCCCGAACCTGACCGATACTGAATGGCTGTATGGTGATTCAGAAGGCGAGATCTACGCGACGATCTACAACGCACGAAACTCCCACATGCCAGCCTGGCAGGATCGCCTCGACGATGCTTCTATCAAAGCTCTGGCCGTCTACGTCCACACATTGGGCGGGGGTGAGTAAGGCAGAACGCCATGGGCCAAACAACGCTCAATATTCATCCTTCCGCCGGAAGTGGTGGGCCCAAGCCTCCCAATGGGCCGCCACCGGAGAAAGATCTGTATGCCAAGCGTACGCAGATCTATCCAAAGCTCGCTCACGGCAAGTTTCGAATGGTCAAATGGGTCGTTATGGCCGCCACGCTGGGTGTCTACTACCTCCTGCCCTGGCTGCGTTGGGAACGCGGTGAAGGCATCCCGGACCAGGCCGTGCTTGCCGATTTCGAGAGTGAGAAATTCTATTTCTTCTTCATCGAGATCTGGCCGCAGGACATTCACTTTCTGGCGGGTCTGCTGATCCTGGCCGCGCTCGGACTGTTTCTGGTCACCGCGTTGCTCGGACGAGTCTGGTGCGGCTATACCTGCCCACAAACAGTCTGGACGGATCTCTATATCTGGGTCGAACGCGCCTTTGAAGGTGACCGTGCCGCCCGGATGCGGCTTGAGAAAGCGCCCTGGTCTTTCAACAAAGTCTGGCGCAAGCTTGGCAAGCATACCGTCTGGCTGGTGATCGCCTTCTGGACCGGCGGAGCTTTCATTCTCTACTGGCACGACGCGCCGACAGTCGCTCAAGGCTGGTTTACTGGCGAAGCTCCTCTGTCGGCCTATTGGTTCGCTGGCATTCTTACGATGACCACGTACTTTCTCGCCGGTTGGATGCGTGAGCAAGTCTGCACCTATATGTGTCCATGGCCCCGCATACAGGCGGCTTTAACCGACGAACACGCCCTCAACGTCACCTATCGCTATGATCGCGGTGAACCGCGTGGACCAAAACGCAAGAGCCAGAGCTGGGATGAACGCGGCGACTGCATCGATTGCGATCAATGTGTTCAGGTCTGCCCGGTCGGCATTGATATTCGCGACGGGTCACAGCTGGAGTGCATTCACTGCGCGCTTTGCATCGATGCCTGTGATCAGATGATGACCAAGATTGGTCGCCCCACCGGATTAATCGCTTACGACACCGATATTGCGGTCATGGCACGCGCGGCAAAACAAGTTCCACCAAAGTACAGAATTATCCGGAGCCGGACCGCATTGTACGCGTTCCTGATCGCCGCCATTTCCGGGCTTATGGTCTGGGGGCTGGCGACCAAAGCCACGATAGAAGCCAACGTGCTGAAAGATCGCTCACCACCCTATGTGCAGCTCTCGAATGGAGACATTCAGAACGGCTACACATTAAAACTGGTCAATAAGGCATCTGAAGCCAGAACAATGATCATCGACGTGTCCGGCCTTGAAGGCCTGTCCTATCATGTGATTGGTTTCGACCATGACGGCGACGCCCCGCTGGAATTGCCTGTCGAAGCCCATGGTGTCGACCGTTACCGCATTCTCGTCAGCGCACCTGCGATGACCGGAACGGCTCAGATCATGATGACCGTTCGGGATGCTGAAACCGGAGAGAATGACGTCAACCGAACCTCCTTCAGAGGACCTCCCCAATGAACCATACTGATACGTTCGCTGATCCCGCCGAAACTGAAAAGACGTTGAAAGGCTGGCATGTCCTGCTGATCATGTTGGGCTTTTTTGGTGTAATCTTCGCCGTGAATGGCGTCTTTCTTTATCAGGCGATCACCAGCTTCCCGGGTGAGGACATTAAAAAATCCTACGTTCAGGGCCTCAACTACAACCAGACCCTCGACGAACGCGCTCAGCAAATGGCGAGTGGTTGGTCGGCCCAGGCCGGACTGGACGGCTCAGTTTTGGTCTTTCGCCTTGCCGACAAGGACGGTGAAGCGCTGTCAAACTATGTAGTTGTCAGTGAATTGCGTCGACTTGCAACGCAAGCCGGAGACACCGCGCTCGCGCTTCAAGCCCACCCGAATGGTGAGTACCACGCGGACACCACTGGCCTAAGCTCCGGGCAGTGGCAGGCGCGCTTTACCGTGTTTGATCACGATGCGGAAACGGTGCGGTTTCGGGCCAATAAGACGATCCGCGTGCCATGACCGCTGCGGCTCTGGATCCTGAACTCGGCTGCCCGTCCGGGTTGGCACCTGCTTCCCGCGATCATGCCGAAGATTTCAGTGCCTTTGTCAAATCGAAGGGAAACGAGAACACGCTTCTGCTCTCGATCCGCGGGGCCAAATGCGGTGGCTGCCTGAAAAAGATTGAGCAGAGCATTCTGAAGCTGCCCGGCGTCTCATCCGCACGTCTCAATCTCTCTAACGGCAAACTGGATGTGCGCTGGCAAGGGTCGCTTACAGCGCGCGAGATCTCGGGAACGCTGACAGCGCTCGGCTACGGTGTTTCGGCTTTCGGCGAAGATACCGCTCAGCGCGCGGCCAAATCAGAAGAACGCTCTCTATTGATTGCCATGGGCGTTGCAGGGTTTGCTGCCGCCAACATCATGCTGCTCTCGGTGTCGGTGTGGGGCGGACACGGTGAGATGGGCGAGGACACCCGCACAGCCCTTCACCTCCTGTCGGGCATCATAGCGCTGCCGGTTTTGTTGTTCAGCGGCCAACATTTCTTCAAATCGGCTTGGTCGGTGCTGCGCACCGGGCATGCGAACATGGACGTTCCGATTTCATTGGCGCTTGTCCTGGCCTTTGGGGTCAGCGTCTGGGAGACGTTGAATGGCGGCCAAAATGCCTATTTCGATGCCAGTGTCATGCTGCTCTTCTTCCTGTTGATTGGCCGATTCCTTGACGCAAGACTTCGCCGAATGGCGCACGCCGCGGCACACGATCTGGCCGCCCTGCAAAATCGGTCTGTGACCCGTGTTGCCGCAGACGGTACGACGGAAGCCGTGCCTGCCGGGGAGATTCTCGAAGGTGACACGCTTATGCTATCGGCGGGCGAGCGGGCGGCCGTTGATCTACAGATCACCAAAGGTTTCAGCACGGTCGATGAGAGCATTGTGTCCGGAGAGAGCGAGCCGCGGTCGGCCGGTCCCGGTGCAACGCTCTATGCCGGATCGATCAATCTGGACCAACAGATCGAAGGTCGCGCGCTAGGGACATCCTCTGACTCCCTGCTCTCGGACATTTCCAACATGCTGGAGGCGGGCGAACAAAAACGTGCGCGCTACCGCAAAATCGCAGACAAGGCCGTCTCGCTTTACATCCCGTTCGTGCATAGCGTCGCTGCACTAACGTTTGTTGGGTGGTTGATCCTCGGTGCAAGTCCGCGCGAAGCCATCCTTGTCGCCGTTGCAACCCTCATCATCACCTGCCCTTGCGCGCTGGCACTCGCTGCCCCGGTCGCGCAAGTCGTCGCCTCGGGCCGCTTGTTCAAAAACGGTGTCTACCTACGCTCAGGCGACGCTCTGGAACGCTTGGCGGAAACCGATCACATCATCTTCGACAAGACCGGGACATTGACCCTCGGCGAACCTGTCCTCAGCACAGCAAGTGTGGACCATGACAGCATCAAACAAGCCGCGAGTCTTGCCCGTGCAAGCCGTCACCCACTCTCTCGCGCGCTGGTTGTTGCCGCTGGCAGCGGAAAAGTCGCCGATAATGTCTCGGAGCACCCAGGACTCGGCCTCGAAGCGATAGTTGACGGTGAGGCTTGTCGACTGGGATCGGCAGACTGGATCGGCGCCCCGGCAACGCCATCATCGGGTCTCTCGCTCTGGTTCCGCAAGGGCGACAACCCGCCTGTCCAGTTCGAGTTCGAAGATCAGCTGAGATCGGAGGCCAGCGACACGCTTAGCCAACTCGCTAAGCGCGGATATACGTTCGAAGTGCTGTCCGGCGATCGTTCATCTGCGGTGCAACAGGCCGCAGACGCCTTGTCCATCTCAAACTGGTCCGCCGGCGTCTCGCCACAACAGAAAGCCGCGCGCCTGAACGAATTGCAGCAGCAAGGCAAGACAACCCTCATGATCGGCGACGGCCTGAACGATGCTGGAGCCCTTTCTATGGCCCACGCTTCCCTTGCGCCCGGCGGCGCCATTGATGTCAGCCAATCGGCCTCTGACGCGGTTTACTCTGGCGGCTTGGATGCAATCCCGACCATTCTGGCGGTCGCCAAACGGGCGCGCACCGTCATGAAGCAGAACTTTGCCCTGGCGGCGGGCTACAATCTGATCGCGGTGCCCATTGCGGTAACGGGCCATGTGACACCCCTGATTGCCGCGATTGCCATGTCGGTATCTTCGATTATCGTAACTTTGAACGCCTTGCGCATCAGTTCCGGAGGCACCTGATCCATGCACATCATCGTCTACCTCATCCCAATTGCGATCAGTTTCGGCCTGATCGGCCTTGGCGCGTTCATCTGGTCGGTCAATTCGGGCCAGTATGAAGATCTGGACGGCGCCGCTTTCCGCATTCTAGACGATGAGGACGTGCCGCTCAGCGGCGATCGGCGAGGCTGAGCCCGCCACTCCACAAATGGTACCGGTGGTCGGGCTCGAACCGACACTTTCCAAGGAAAACGGGATTTTGAATCCCGCGCGTCTACCAATTCCGCCACACCGGCATGTGTTGCAGGCCGCTCTTAAACAGAAATCAGGCAGGAATGACAAGTGGAGATACGCATTCCCACATTAGGCTTTTCGGCTCTGTCAAACGCGGTTAGGGGAGACCGCATGACCGAGACCAAGCAAGCGCGCACATTTCTGCAATCGCTAGAGGCGATGGCCGCCGAAGCCGACACCGACGGGTTCTCACTCAAGGCGATTTTCGATCGCCTTGACGAGCGGGCCTTTGGTGCCGGACTGTTCTTGCTCGCCCTGCCTTGCGCCATTCCGTTTCTATATCTGGTCCCGCAGATCGTATCCTTGCCAATGATGGCGCTGACCCTGCAAATGCTGGCGGGGCGGCACGAACCCTGGCTGCCGGAGAAGTTTGGCGAACGCCGGATCGACAAAGCAGGCCTGACACGGATGTCGTCATTCGGTCGCAAATGGTTCGGATGGCTGGAAACAATTGCACATCCCCGTCTGACCTGGCTGACGGGAAAAGAGGCTGAACGCCTTCTGGCAGTGTTCCTAACCCTGTTCTGCGCGTCAATCCTGCTGCCGATTCCGAGCACCAATACGGTTCCGGGCATTGCCGTCGCGATCGCAGCCTTTGGCCTGATGTCCCGGGACGGTCTGTTGGTCATCCTGGGCCTGATCATCGGTTGCCTCTGGATCAGCCTGCTGGTTGCCGCGGCACTATTCGGGTTCGACGCGGCGACAGATATGATCCGCTCCCTGCTGGGCGCGGCCTAAAACCAGGCCCGCGCTGACCTTACAGAACCGTAACCGCCCGCGCCCGGGTGACGCATGGACAGGCGCAGGTCCCACCCCCATCCTATGAGCAGACTTGCCTCAGGACGCACCCATGCTGGACAGATTACACCCGCTTTTGCGCACATGGCGCTGGCCTGCAATCGCCCTGCTGGCTGCACTTTTCATGCTTGGCGTTGCCCATGTGTTTGAGCGTCAGTTCAACTATGCGCCGTGCCCGCTGTGCCTGCGGCAGCGCGAAGTCTACTGGGCCGTAGCGGCAATGGCGACCACCGCCCTGCTGCTTTGGCAGGTGCGCCAGAACCCGCGCTTCATCATGGCCGTTAACGTTATGCTGGGACTGGTGTTTCTCACCGGGACAGTGGTGGCCGGATACCATGCGGGCGTTGAGTGGGGCTTGTTGCCAGCCCCGTCGGGATGTACCGCAGGCACAGCTGATGTCGAGGCGATGACGTTCGACAATTTGAACGCAGCTCAAGCCACGGCAAGCTGCACCGAGGCCCCGTTTTATGTTGCCGGATTGTCCATGGCAGGTTGGAACGCCGTCGCCTCCATGGCCTTGTCAGTCATCAGCTTTTGGGCGGCAGGTATCGTTTCGGGTCGGCGGCTCGAGCTAAATCCCGCGGAGTAGAAAATAAGCCGCAACCAGACTGAGCACCGCCGCGCCAGTCGGCCACACACGCAGCTTGCGGTACCACATCGGCATCTCACCCGACATGCGATCTATGCCGAAATAGAACAGCAGCGCAGCCGCCATGCCTGGAAAAACTGCCGCATGGTTCCAGCGAAAGAAGGCCAGGACGAGTCCCCACCCGACAAGCGCGCCTAAGATGGCTAGACCCAGCTCACCAAATCGCGGCTTGTCGCGCCGCGCCATTTCCACGCCCCAGCGAACGCCGCCCAGAAAGCTGAGAATGACCGCGCCGTAGACGATCATCCACAAGGCCGCGGTGTTGAGGAGACCCACATTGTCACGTTCCACCCACATCACGCCCGCAGCGGCGACAAACGGAATCATGCCAGCCGTGGTCAGCGCGAGAGGAGCTTGGGGAGTCTTTAATTTATACATAGCAATCTACCTCACCTGCATTCATGCCACGTCAATTTCACCATGATATTAACGGAAAATGCCAAGGCGACTAATCTCTCTGTTAATCGCGTGTTACGCGATCGCATTCGCCTTCGGGGCCATGGCGGCTATCCGTTGGCCGAGTTTGATGATGTTTGCAGATCTGGTTTTGCAACAGGACGCCGTTTCCGGTTTGGACGACTTTGACTGGCGCGAACTCGGAATCGCCTACGGGGCGCCCTACTTCCTCGCCGCGCTATGCCTGTATGCCGCGGCAATTACGCTTGCGGAAAAGAAACGCGGCAGTTTCGCCTGGTACCTTATGGGCTGTATTGCCGGTTTCCCAAGCGTCTTCCTGGTCGATTTCGAAGCCGGGTGGTGGCGTGATCCGAGCGCCGGAGAGGGTGTGGTAGCTGGCGCCGCTGCAGGGGCGGTCTTGATGGCCATCGCCGTCTGGATGCTCAGACAGGGGCAAAGGCGCAAACCAAGACCTGCTCCAATCGCCGAAACCGCGTCCGACGAAAGCATCGGCCCGGCGCTTGCTGATGAACCTGCTCCCAAGGTACGGGCTCGAAAACCCGTCCCTGCCGCCGTGGCCCGCCAACGCGCGATGTTCGCCGCACAAGGACGCAAGATGCTGGCGCGTCAAAACCGCGGTCGACAAGCGTCCTGATTTGGCTCTGCCGTTAGGCTTCAATCTCGAACGTCAAACCCGCATTTGCCTTCAAGCGTTTGATCAGATGCGCGCCCATGGCAGGTGCTGGCGTCCATATCCCGCCCGGTGTGCCGGTTTGCTCAAGGACCAGCGTCAATGCCGCTTCCGCGAGCATTTTTGATGTAGAGCCATAACCGGGATCGCGATCTCCGGTCACGCCAGCCTTCAATACCGTTCCATCAGCCGCCGTGCCGAAGAACAAGACATCATAGAAGCCGGACTCACGCTCTTCCTTTGACGGGCCCTCACCAGGTTTCGGACCATCATCCCCGCCCAGCATATCCATGCTGGCGATCGCTTCCGCCGCCGCTTTGCCCTGATCGCCCGGCCCCGTCAGCATCATCTCGTCATAGACAAAATCCTCACCATAGGCGTGCGCCATCAAGGCGTTCGAGCGGTGCACGTTCTTGGTGTTGATTGACGCCATGATGAAGGGGGCTGACCAGCTGCCAATGTCGGTATCTTCAATTGGCTGCATGCCGCTGGGCTGATCCGGGCCCTGAAATCCCATGGTCAGGCTGAACGGATTGGTCAGGACAGCAACCAGAGACGGATCTTTCTGCACCGCCGCCATTGTGGCGCGGAAACTGTAGGCAGTACCACCGGAGAACGTCCCCTGCATCTTGCGAACCCGGCCCTTAATCCGGGGCAGCGGCGCCCCGAGCGTTGTCTTGGCATGATCTTGCAGGAACCAGACCCCCAGATCGAACGGGATCGAGTCAAACCCGCAGGAGAAGACGATCCGCGCGCCGGACGCTTGGGCTTTGCCCTCATACTTGCCGATCATTTCGTGCATCCAGGCCGGCTCGCCGCACAGATCGACATAATCGGTACCGGTCTCGCAGCAGGCAGCGACCAGAGGCTCTCCGTAAAGCTGGTAAGGCCCGACCGTCGTTGCGATCGCGCCAGCACGTGCGGTCATCGCGGCAAGGCTTTCCGGATCGTTCGCATCCGCAACGATAAGAGGCGTTGCAGCGGGGGCACCAATTTCGTCACGAACAGCAGCAAGCTTTTCAGCACTGCGGCCCGCCATCGCCCATTTTACATCGCCGCCAACGCCGTAAGTTTTGGCCAGATACTCTGCCACCAAACGCCCGGTATATCCGGTTGATCCGTAGACGATGACGTCAAACTCGCGTCCTGTTGCCATATTGGCCTCCCATTCCTGTTTCAACAGAAGTGGCCCAGAGGGTCTATGAAGGCAATTGTTTTCGCAGCGTCAAAGCCCAAGAACGTCACTCATATCGTAAAGACCGGCGGGTTGTCCCACCACCCACTCGCACGCTTTAATCGCTCCATAAGCGAAAACAGAGCGATCAATCGCGCTGTGCGACAAGCTGACAATCTCGGCGTCAGACCCGAACGTCACCTCGTGTTCCCCGATGACACCCCCGCTGCGGCGCACGGAGAAGCCAATTTTTCCAGCCTCGCGCTTGGCATCCGGACCGTCATAAGGCGGCGTACGTAGCGTTGAGAGCGAAGCGCCCCGCCCCGCTGCAGCGGCCTCACCCAGCATGAGCGCCGTTCCGGACGGCGCGTCGAGTTTACGTTTGTGGTGTGTTTCAAGTACTTCGATATCCCAATCGGGGCCGAGTCGCGCCGCTGCCTGTTTCACAAGTGCTTCCAGCAGATTGACCCCCAGAGAGAAATTCCCCGCCTTCACAATCGCCATCTGCTGCGAAGCCTCAGCAAACGCCTGCTCCTGCTCCGGCGTGAACCCGGTCGTGCCGACGACCAGGGCTTTCGTGCCAATGCGCAACAGGGCCTCCAAAGCCTGCAGCGTCGCCGCCGGAACCGTAAAATCGACCCAGACGTCTGCGCCGGCCCCTGCCAGACCAGCCTCTGAGCAGATCTCCTTTGTGGAGTTCGACCCTTCAAACACGTCACCAACCATACGGCCGAGCAAATCACTCGAAGCAGCTTCGCTACCGCCGCTGATCTGATGTCCACGGACTAAGCTAGCTGCCACCAGCTGGCGTCCCATTCGTCCACCAATCCCCGCCACCGCAATTTTCAATTGATCCGTCATGAGCGCTTTATAACCAAGATTCCCGCTCTGACGAGCCAGTGTAAAGCCTGCATTCATGGACGATATGTGTTAACCAAGCCCAAGCCCGGAACACACGGGGACAAGCTTTGGGAGGAACAGAATGATCCGGACAGTACTGGTGGGCATGGTTTTCGGCGTTTTCGCAATGGGATCAGCCAACGCTCAGACATTTAGGCATACGCACGGCAAAAACGCTCATAGCCACAGTCACGATATCAGCCCGGTCGTAACATCCGGCGACTGCTGTTGCGGATCACGAATTGAGTACATTCCGGTTGAGCATCACGCCAAACGGACCGTAACGCGGACCCGTGTTTACACCCATCCCACTGTCACGCGGCATGTCTATACGCGAACCCTGCCCGCAACCATCATTCGCTCTAGCCATCATGGGCACCACAATCACACGTCTCACCATCACCACGCTCATGGTTATCACAGCCATCACAATCACCACGACACCGAGCGTGTTGTTGTGAAGCACAAGCACAAGGTGCACAAAAACAAGGGGTATGTGGAACAAGAGGAAGCGCGTGTTGCGATCACGCATACTGATCGCGCAGAGCCTTACGCTCACTATGACCGCCACTGGAAACGCCGGAAATAGCCTTCACCACTGAGGTCATGTCGCGCCTTTGCCTTTGACCGGTCGGGTGCTACAGCGCCGCTTATGTTTCAAGTATCTGCCCGCGGCCCTCGCGCCTCGATCGAACAAGCCTGGGATACTCTGGCCTGGACCGATCCCTCACCAGCTGGCGCAGTCGACGCCAAGGAAGACACCCGCCAGACTTGGCGACTGGATGCCTATTGCGAAACAAAAGGGGCGGCCGAAGAGTCCGTTGCCCTGATCAAGCAGGCCAGCCCGGATCTCAATGCGGTGATCGAAGCGCTGCCGGACAGAGACTGGGTAACCCTGTCGCTGGAAGGTCTTCCACCGGTCAATGCCGGTCGCTTCATTGTGGCCGGGTCACATGTGCTCGCCGCATCCGCGCCAGGCAAGACAGATATTCTGATTGAGGCTGGACCCGCCTTCGGCACCGGACATCACGGCACCACGCTGGGCTGCCTGCTTGGTTTCGAGCATGTGTTGAAAAAGCGCGTTCCTCAAACCGTCCTGGATGTCGGAACCGGCTCCGGCGTGTTGGCGATTGCGGCTATAAAAGCCGGCGCTCAGCGTGCGATCGGCACAGAAATCGATGCGCAGAGCGTGACCGTCGCAAACGAGAATGCCGCAAAAAACGCCCTCGGCACACGTTTCCGAACCTATCTTACACGCGGCGCAAACAGCCAGCTGATTCACTCAGCTGGCCCTTATGATCTTGTTTTTGCAAATATTCTGGCGAGGCCGCTCACGCGCCTTGCACCAAGCTTATCGCGGCTCGTCGCAAGGCGTGGACATATTATCCTATCAGGCCTGCTGAGCCGCCAGGAACCTCTGGTGAAAGCGGCCTATGCCAAGCGTGGGCTGAGCTTGACAAAGCGCATCCGCAAGGATGGCTGGTCAACACTCGTGTTTCAGAACCGTGCCTAGTGTGCTGCGCGGCGATTCCAGCGAGAACTGCGTTTGGCCAGAATGTGCGGACGATCTGTAACTGAATTGGCACCAGCCTTCAGAACAGGCAAACCAGAAGGTGCCCCTTCCATAACATTGCTGCCAGTCGATGCTGTTGGCGTAACACTGATACTATCTGCTGTGTCGAATTGTGCTTTTTTCATAGTGCAAGTCCTTGGGAGGTTATTGTTATTGGGCCGGCTATATAGAGCTTAATCCTTACAATTCATCATAGAAAACCCGATTTAATCATGCATTTCCGCATATCTCTTACACACCTTTGCCGAGGTCAATGAATGGAGTAGGTCTAGGCGCATGAGACAGACATTTGACGTTAAAGGCGGACCACATATTGGTCGCCAGAACCTGCCCCTCCTTCGCGACCTTCTTCAAGCGGACGACCTGGACGGCTTCTACGTGCCACACGAGGACGAATACCAGAACGAGTATTTACCGGCAGCCAATGAGCGATTGGCCTGGGTCTCCGGATTCACCGGTTCGTTCGGCTCGGCCTTTGTTTTCTCGGACCGGGCTGTCTTGTTCATAGACGGCCGATACACCATTCAGGCTGCCGATCAGACGGACAAGGATCTGTTTGAGCGCATCGCTGTACCAGATCCAGGCCCTTTCGGTTGGCTCGCGCAGCAAGATCTGAAGGGATCTCGGATCGGGTACGACCCGGCGCTAATGACGCCCAACGATGTCGATGCTTTGTTCAACGCTGCGGAGAAAGCCGGAGCAACAATCTCACCGTGCAGAACAAACCCCATTGACCGCGCTTGGCGGGACCGACCAGTTCAACCCCTGGCAACAGTATACCCACACGCGCTGGAATTCGCCGGACAGTCAGCAGAGGAGAAACAGCAGACGATTGCGCAGACCCTTGTCGCCGACGGCCTCGACGCAGCGGTGATCACCTCACCGGCCAGTTTGGCCTGGCTGTTCAATATTCGTGGCGGTGATGTGGCCTGTAGTCCACTGCCGCTCGGTCGAGCAGTCCTTCGCGCTGATGCTAGCGCGGACCTGTTTCTCAACCCCGACAAATGCGATGATGACCTGCGCGCCCACCTTGGCAACAAAGTGACGCTGCTGCCAGAAACCGCGCTTGAAGACCGGCTGGGCGCCCTCAAGGGACAAGCCGTCAGTCTCGATCCTTCGCTCGCTTCGGCCTGGTTTTTCCAACGCCTTGAGACCGCTGGCGCGAAAATCCATCGCCAGCTTGATCCGGTCATGTTGCCCAAGGCCAGAAAGAACGCAGCTGAAATTGCCGGGACCGCAGCGGCGCATCGTCGGGACGGGGTTGCTCTGACCCGCTTTCTCCACTGGCTCGATACTGATGCACAATCAGGCGAAGTGACGGAGATCGACGCGGCCATCAAACTGGAGACGTTCAGAGATGAAGTGACGGGCCTGCGTGACCTGTCGTTCGAAACTATCTCGGGCGCCGGACCGAACGGCGCCCTGCCGCACTATCGCGTCTCCTCGGCATCCAACCGGCTTCTAGAGCGTGGCAGCTTGTATCTGGTGGATAGCGGCGGTCAGTACCCGGATGGGACGACGGATGTGACCCGCACTGTCCCGATCGGCACGCCCAGCGCTGAAATGCAGCACCACTACACGCTGGTCCTGAAGGGACATATCGCACTTGATCAGGTCCGGTTTCCGGAAGGGACTACCGGGACACATCTCGACACGCTTGCCCGCCACGCCCTGTGGCAGGCGGGACTCGACTATGATCACGGCACGGGTCATGGCGTCGGTGTCTTCCTCGGTGTGCATGAGGGGCCGCAGCGGATTGCCAAGGGATGGAATGCGACCCCGCTCCAACCCGGAATGATCGTTTCGAATGAGCCGGGATACTATAAAGAAGGCGCTTACGGCATTCGGATTGAGAACCTTCAATACGTGACACCCGCTGAGCCAATCGCTGGCGGCGACCGGGATATGTTGGGGTTTGAATGCCTGACCTTTGCTCCACTGGCGCGCGATCTGATCGATTTGAACGTCCTGACATCGGCCGAACGCGATTGGGTCGATGACTATCATCAGCGCGTTCTCGCCGAGATTGGACCGGGTGTCACAGGCGACGTTCGCGCCTGGTTGGAACAAGCCTGCGCAGCGCTTTAAGGCGCGATCAGCTCCAGCCACTCAGTTTCCGTCAGGACCTGAACACCGAGCGACTCGGCCTTTTTCAGTTTTGATCCGGCACCCGGTCCAGCAACAAGAATATCGGTTTTTCCAGAGACCGAGCCGGACACTTTCGCCCCCAAACGTGTCGCTTGAGCCTTCGCCTCATCGCGTGTCATGCGCTCTAGCGTACCAGTGAACACGACCGTTTTTCCGGCAACTGCTGTGTCGGTGGTTGGCGCCTCACCATCCAGAACCGTCACTTCGTTCAGGAGGGTCTCGAGCATCTCCTCGTTCGCCGCCTCACGGGCAAACTCCTTCAGGCTGTTGATCGCGGTCTGACCAATGCCGTCAATGGCTAGCAAGGCTTGCTCTGCCTCACTATCTGGCGCATCGCAGGCAGCTTCAACAGCGGACCAGAAACTCGACCATTGCACAAAGTTCCGCGCGAACAGGTTCGAGATGGTTTGGCCGACATTGCGAATTCCAAGCCCAATCAGAAAACGATCAAACGGCACGTTCCGGCGGGCATCAATCGCGGCGCGAAGCTTGTCAGCCGACGTCTTGCCGAACCCGTCCCATTCGGCGAGCGGCGGGTATCCGGCTTGTTCAATGCGCGCATCCAACTGAAAAATGTGCTGAGGCGCAGTTACTATGCCTCTTTCATAGAAAAGTTCGATCTGCTTTCCGCCCAAGCCGTCAATATCCAGCGCTTTTCGGGAGACGAAGTGTTTCAATCGCTCGGTAATCTGAGCCGGACAAATCAATCCCCCTGTACAGCGGCGGCGAACGTCCGCTTCTCCGTTTTCATCGACCAGCCGAACGGCTGGCGATCCGCATTCGGGACATCTTTCCGGGGGTTGAAACGGGTCGCCGCGTCCATCTCGATCAGAATCGGTAACCCGCAGGACTTGCGGGATAACATCGCCCGCGCGTTGAATTTCGACATGGTCGCCGACACGCACATCCAGACGCTCAATCTCGTCCTCATTATGCAGGGTCGCGTTCGACACCACCACGCCGCCCACTGTGACAGGTACGAGACGCGCCACGGGCGTCAGCGATCCGGTCCGCCCCACCTGGATATCAATGGCTTCCAGCTTGGTAATTGCTTTCTCAGCCGGAAACTTGTGCGCGATGGCCCAGCGCGGAAACCGGCTGACCTGGCCAAGCCGGGACTGCCAGTCGAGACGATCGACTTTATAGACCACACCGTCAATATCGTATCCAAGCTCTGCGCGTTGCTCGGAGATATCTCTATAGGCCGCAAGCAGGGACGCGATTGTCTTATGCGCTGCAAACAGCGGATTGGTTGCGAACCCCCAGCCGGTGAGTTGGGCAACCGCCTCAGACTGGGTGGTCGCAAACGGCTTCGAGGTCTCCCCCCAGGCATAAGCGAAGAATTTCAGCGGGCGTTGCGCCGTTATCTTCGGGTCCTTCTGACGTAATCCGCCTGCCGCCGCGTTTCGGGGGTTCATATAGGTCTTGCGACCAGCAGCCTCTTCCAATCGGTTCAATTCGGCAAAGTCCTCGTTTGCCATATAGACTTCGCCGCGAATTTCGATCCGGTCTGGCCAGCCAGACCCGGCGAGCGTTTTGGGAATGTCTGACAGGGTCGAGGCGTTCGCCGTTACATCCTCACCAACACGGCCGTCCCCCCGCGTAGCGGCGCGCACCAAAGCGCCACTCTCGTATGTCAAACTCAGCGAAAGGCCATCAATCTTGGGTTCCGCGGTCAGAACCAAGGCCTCGGCGTCCGAAAGCCCCAGAAACCGTCGGATCCGTGCGCCGAACTCCTCCACGTCCGCAGGAGAGAAAGCATTATCGAGCGACAACATCGGCAAGCCATGCTCGATCTTTCCAAATCCGTCGGTAATCGGCGCACCAATCTGATCGGTCGGACTGTCCTTTCGTTTCAGATGTGGAAACCGCGCCTCGATGGCCAAGTTGCGCTGTCTCAGTGCATCATAGTCAGCATCCGACAAATGCGGGGCATCGTCCTGATAGTAAGCCGCATCGGCTGCGCGGATCTCCATCGACAGTCGCGCCAATTCCTTGCGGGCTGATTTTTCGTCCAGATCCTCAACCGCAATCGGGTCCCTCATGCCACCTCCAGCAATTTCGATGCGGCTGCGCGCGCCTCATCTGTTATGCTGGAACCAGATAGCATACGAGCGATTTCTTCAAGCCGCTCACCTTCATCAAGCTGTACAATATGTGTGCGCAAGGCCCCGCTCTCGTCAGGCGTCTTGCGGACGCGCCATTGACGTTTTCCGCTCGAGGCCACTTGCGGACTATGGGTAATCGCAAAAACCTGCCTCTGCTCCGACAGGCGGGCAAGCCGTTCCCCGATCGCCGCGGCGACAGCCCCGCCAACGCCCTGATCGGCTTCGTCAAAAATCAGAGTTTCAGCCCCGCCGGTCTGGCTGAGGGCACATTTCAGAGCAAGGGAGAACCGGGCGAGTTCACCCCCGGACGCGATGGAGCGAAGTGGCCCGAAGCCCGAGCCAGGATTGGTTTCGACCTGGAACTCCGCGCGCTCACCACCGGCAGCGCCGCTTTCATTCGCCCCGATGGGCTCAAACCCGACACGAACCGATACGCGCCCCAGATGCAGGGGCTCCAACTCCATCATGATCGCCGCTTCCAGCTGTTCTGCAGCTTTTTTCCGTGACCGGGTCAAACGAGATGCAGCTGTCTTCCAGGTCGCTTCGGCATCAGCTTCGGCCTGTTTCGCAGCTTCAAGAGCGCTCGTATCGGAGAGACAGAGCTCGAGCGCGGCACGATGCTGGTTCAGGACATTGCCAAGCTGATTGGGATCACACTCATACTTTCGGCCCGCTGCGCGCAGGGCAAACAACCGTGCCTCGACATCGTCCAAGACGCGCGTGTCATCGCCGGCAAAATCAGAGAGGGCGATCACGCAGGCTTGGGCCTCCGCGACTTCGATCAGCGCTCGTTCCACCGCCTCTGCGGCCTTTTCAATGGCCCCGGAAATACCGTTATCGAGTGCGTTCAAGCCCTCCAATCGCAACAAGCGCTCGGTCGCACGTGCGGTCTTGGCCAGATTGTCTTCGATCGCACTTGTCGTAATCGCCGAACGCGCGTCCTGAATATTCTCAGCGATCTTTTCCGATTGCAGCAGGGCTCCGCGTTGCGCCGTTAGCTGGTCGGCTTCCCCATCGTCCGGGGACAGTTTGCTGAGATCTTCCACTGCAAACTCAAGCCAATCCTGACGCTCGCGCGCTGACTTTGCGGCCTGTTCGAGCGCTTCTCGCGCACCAACCGCGAGTTCAAACTCATCCCAGGCCTTGGCACAAGTCTCCAATAGCGCCTGATGCCCCGCAAATGCATCCAGCAAACCGCGATGCGTTGACGGTCGCATCAACCCTGACGCCGCATGTTGACCATGAATTTCCACCAGCGTTCGACCAGCCGCGCCGAGCAAGGCCACGCTCACCGATTGGCCGTTGATGAAAGCCCGGGACGGCCCCTTGTGGGCAATCGTTCGGCGAAACACCAGAGCCTCGTCGGGATCGATCTCGAGCCCATGCTCTCGAAAACACGCCCAGATCTCGTGATCTGATGGCGGTGCAAACTCTGCCGAAATGCTCGCCTGATCTGAACCCTTGCGGATAGCGCCGCGATTCGCCTGCCCGCCCAGGACGAGATCCAGCGCATCAAGAATAATCGATTTGCCCGCACCGGTCTCTCCGGTGAGGGCTGTAAATCCCTGTCCTGCCTCAAGATCCAATCGGTCTATCAGCACAAAGGATCGTATTGAAAGAGCAACTAACATGCCCCCGCATATCACGAGAACAAAATAGGAACAACCCTATTTTCCACCCGGGATCAGACGTTGCAGCCAGGTCCGGCGCTGAACCTCATTCACATTGTCCGGATCAAGCCCTTCATTGGCGAGCAGCCGGTAAGCGTCCCGATACCAGTCCGTGTTGCTGTAATTGTAACCCAGCACCGCACCGGACGCGAGCGCTTCCTGGCGAAGCCCCAATGATAGATAAGTTTCGACCAGACGATAAAGCGCTTCGGGCGTATGGCTGGTTGTTTCATACTCTGTCACAACAGTTCGAAAGCGGTTGATGGCCGGCAAATGCTGGTTGCGGCGCAGGTACCACCGCCCGACGGTCATTTCCTTGCCCGCAAGCTGATCGTAGACCATGTCGAGCTTGATCGTTGCATCCCGCGCATAATCGGTATCAGGATAACGGCGCACGACATCAATTAGCGCTTCGCGGGCCAGTTCCGTGGTTTTCTGGTCGCGGCCGACATCGATAATCTGATCAAAATAGCTGACCGCGATCAGATAATAGGCATACTCGGCCCCGAGACCGGCCGGGTTCAGCGCGATATAGCGCTGGGCCGTGGCAATCGCATCATCATAGCGCCGCGACTGATAAGACGCGAAAGCCGACATCAAGGATGACCGACGCGCCCATTCCGAATAGGGATGCTGTCGCTCAACTTCATTGAACATCAAAA
Source organism: Henriciella sp. (assembly GCA_030066975.1). Taxonomy (GTDB): domain Bacteria; phylum Pseudomonadota; class Alphaproteobacteria; order Caulobacterales; family Hyphomonadaceae; genus Henriciella. The sequence goes on from JASJAO010000007.1 coordinate 142,134, forward strand.
TCGCCTGATCAAAATCGCGCTGATCGAGCTCTTCAGTAGCCCGCGCATAGAGCAGCTCAACCGGGCGCTCAACATAGGCAAGCTGCTGATCCCGGCGAGAATTGGAACACGCGGTGATCGCGAGCGCCATCAGGGGGAGAACAATCAGAGGTATGGGGTGTTTATACATCGGCACAAACCATTGTCGGTGAATGATCCTGCAGTGTCATGACGGGGTCCATTTTGTAAAGTCCATGGCTGCGACAAAGCGGCTCTTCCGCACCGGCCGGAAGGCCTTGTCATGGGCCCCTTTCGCTCTATCTCCCTTATATCATCGAGCGCAATCGACTTTAAGTCCGCGCAATTAAGGCTTTGAAATGCAAGACATCGATTCAGACATCACTTTGTCCGCGAGCGAGGTTGATCGACTTGTAGGCGAACGAATCCGCCGGCGTCGCATCCTGATGGGCCTGACCCAGGACCAATTGGGCGAAACGCTCGGCATTTCTTATCAACAGATCCAAAAGTATGAAACCGGTGCCAACCGGGTCAGCGCCGGTCGTCTCTATCTGATTGCGAAATGTCTGGACGTCTCGCCGGGCTGGTTTTTCGACCCTGTCCGGTCTGATCGCGGACAGGCGGATCTGGATGAATTGGGATCCTCACGCCTGTTGATCGATTTCGTCAGAAGCTTCTCACGGATTGAAGACGAGAAACTGAAATCCGTGCTCGTTTCTCTGGTCCGGACAATGGCGGAAAGCGATTCGACGACGAACGACGACGTGGCATCCGAACCGTCCCTGTCCCCGCCGGTCTGACGGACTGAACTGTCTGACTCTAAACCAGAATTTACTGAACCTTGTCACGTTATATCGTCGATAAACCGCTGTTTATTGACGTTTTGCGCCCAGCGGCTACACCCACAATATGGGCGCCAGTCACCCGCATCACGATCAGTCCGATCCTCACAACCACCACGCTCTGCTTGATACGCAGGATGGCAGGCGGCGAACAGCCATCGCAGCTGTCCTGACATTCACATTCATGATCGTGGAAATTGTCGGCGGATTGATCTCTGGATCGCTCGCGCTGCTGGCCGATGCCGCCCATATGCTTACGGATACAGGGTCGCTTGCCTTGGCCTGGCTTGGGTTTCGGCTGGCAGAACATCCCGCAGATGACTACCGGTCTTTCGGCTGGGCGCGGTTCAAAGTGCTGGCAGCCTTCGTCAACGGATTGGCCTTGATTGTCCTTGCGGTGTGGATTGCGATTGAAGCGGTCTCGCGTCTGCTCAATCCGCATCCGGTGATGGGGGGCTTGCTATTCGGGGTTGCTTTCGCTGGCCTGATTGTGAACTGCATCGCTTTCTGGGTGCTGCATGGCGGCGATCACGATGATCTTAACATGCAGGGGGCCATCTGGCATGTCGCCGGGGATATGCTGGGTTCGGTCGCCGCTATCGGCGCAGCAATTGTGATTCTGTCGACCGGATGGATGCCCATTGATCCGCTTCTGTCGCTTCTGGTCGCGCTAATTATCTCATTTGGCGGCTACCGGCTTGTCCGCAAAACCGGACACATCTTGATCGAAGGGGTCCCCGCCGGTCTATCGACCAAGGCGATCAAGGCCGATTTGGAAGCTCAAATACCGGGCGCAGTCGCAGTTGATCATATTCACGCCTGGGCTCTGAACGAGAGCAAAGCGCTGGTCACTGTCGACGTAACGGCGTCAGAAGCGGCTTCTACCGAAGCGATTCGCCGAGCGGTGAAAGCACGTTTGAAATCCGCATTTGGGGTTGAACACGTAACAGTTGAAGTGATTTCACCCGAATAAGCATAGAAAAAGGGAGGCCAAAGAGGCCTCCCTTTCCTACTCTACATATACTCTACTAGGGCTCTTCTACCCTATTTTAAGCCGTTTGAAAACCGTCCGTCTCAGACATAGGTCAAAAAGGGCCCGTTTGGAGGTAGATCTGAGCAGGGTCTACTTTGCCAGGCTCTTGGCTTGGGCGACCCAGCCATCACGCGTGATTCGACCGCGCAGAGTCAGCTCTGTATCCAGCGTTTCAATCTGCGCTTTTTTGAAACCTGCGATCTGCCAGTAGTGGAACACACCAGCCTCGTTGAGACGACGCTCAAGGACAGGTCCCACGCCTTTGATCAGTTTCAGGTCGTCTGCTGCACCCTTAGCGGCTTTCAAACGCCCATTGGCATCAGCTTTGGGCTTGGCAGGCGCGGTCGCTTTCTTGGCGCTGACCTTTTTGGCTTTCGGCGCTGCTTTCGCAGCAGTTTTAGCTTTGGTTGCTTTCGCTGCCTTTTTCTTTTTTGACTTCTTCGGCTTTCCGCCGACAGCAGCGATTTCTTCGCTCAAGCGCTCTACGCGTGACTTGACCGCATCATCGACACCCTCTGCATTCGCACGCAGTTCAGCGACCTGCTCTTCGAGGTCATCCAGCTTGGTGTGCAGCTTTTGGGCTTTCTTAGCTTTGCCCGTGAACTTTTCCAGGCCGAGAGCTTCCCGCATGCGCTGCATGCGCGCTTCGAGGCGCTCGCGCTGCTCTTCCTGAAACTTGGTCACAGCTTCGGTCGCGGTCTCTGTTGCTTCCGTCATGCGGCCACGAACAGCACTCATCTGCTCGTTCACTTTGCTCATTTGCTCAGCCATCCGAGACACGGCAGTGTTTGAGCTCAGACGGTCGCGAACGTCTGATTCGATTTCTTCGCCGCGCTTGACGAGGTCTTCGAACATCACCCCGCCCTGGTCGCTGACTTTGCCGACACCATCGGCAGCAACGTCATAGGCTTTTCCATACGCGCCGACGCCGGCCAGCCAGATCTTGTGAGCAACATCAAAGCCCTTTGCTTCGATCATCTGACCTACGAATTTCGCTTTGGCCTTTTGGGCCTTTTTGTCTTTTTTAGCCATCGGTTTGAACTCCATACAGTAAGGACCAGCCATGCGCTGATCTCCGATGATCTGCGGTATATGGAAAGTGTCTAGAAAAAGCATACTAACCGGAATATCGGAGCGTTCGCTCAGTATAATTTGAAGTCAGGCATCCAATCGCGCAGCAAGGCGGTTTTCTGGCGATAGGCCTCCAGAAGCTCCTCAGGCGCCCGCTTGAGCAATTGCAGACGAGCCCCGGGACGGATTTGTCCCAGCAGATGCCGATCCACGCGCCCAATCGCTGCGATCCTCGGATACCCGCCCGTGGTTTGAGCGTCTGCGAGCAGAACAATCGGTTCGCCGTTTTCAGGGCACTGAACCGTGCCGGGAAAGACCGGCGCGCTTTTCATCAAGCCTTCGGATTGCAGCTCAAGGGTCTGCCCCTCAAGCCTCAGTCCCATACGGTTAGACTGTCGTCCCACCGTAAAGGGCTTGGAAAAGACGGCCTCAAGTGAATGGGGAGCCAGTTTGTCCGTTTCAGCAGAGATACCTGCGCGAAGGATGAAACTGTTCCCGAACGAGAGGCGTAAGTCTGCAGGCGTTTCCACGATATCAACCGGCTCGGCTTGCCGCCGAGACCGGACACGATCTCCTGCCTGCAGCGAGCGTCCTGCCAATCCCCCAATTTGCGCCGAAAGATAGGTAGACGCCGTTCCCATCACCGTATCACCAACAAGCCCCCCAGCCACGGACAGATAGACGCGTGCCCCTTGGGTGACGGGTCCGATCGTCAGGACCTGGCCTGCGTCCAAGGCGAGCGTCCTGTGCATCGGAACGCTTTGACCCTCAATCTCGACAGGCGCCGAGGCCCCTGCAAGACCGATGAAGACCGGTGTCTCGGCCACCGCTTCGAAGCCGCCATAGGTAATCTCAAGTGCCGTTGCCTTGCTCGTGTTGCCGACCAGTCGGTTAGCCAGGCCCAGCGAGACCGGATCTGCTGCCCCGGCCCAGGGCATACCCATATGCCGCCAGCCAAGCCGCGGTGCGCCCTGCAACGTGGTTTGAAGTCCAGGTTTGATGACGCGCAAACTCATCGCGGCACGAAACGGACCGAGTGCCCAGGGTGGATGCGAAACGGCTTTTGGCGTGTCGCATCGAACAAGGCCAAATCCGTCTGTCCGACAATCGGCCATCCACCGGGCCCGGCCAGAGCATAAAGACCACAATAAGCGCCACTGATGCCGATTGATCCTGCGGGCACACGCACTCTCGGCCGGCTAAGTCTTGCCACCGACAAACCCTTATCCAGGCCACTGAGATACGCAAATCCCGGGGTAAACCCGATCATGTCCGCGGTATAGGTGACCTCGCTGTGCCGCCTTACAAACTCAGCCTGCGTGAGATCGAGTTGTTCACACACTTGAGCCAGATCTGGCCCGGCTTCAGCGCCATAGTGAACCGGTATTTCAAGCTCCGGGGTTGGAGGCTCACTGGCAGTGTCGATCGCAGCCGCCAGAGTCGACTTCAGAGCCACTTCCGCGTCCATGACGTCCAGACGCGCGGGGTCGAAATGCACACAAACACTGTCCAGCCCGGCGACAACTTCTGTCCATTCAGGGTTATTACGCAGCTGCGAAGCGATCAGCTGCGCTCTCGCTGCTGTCTCAACGCGAACGCCGAGTACATCTTCTGCAATCTGTATGATCATTGCGCGGGCCTGATCCTGATACCTTCAGCTTCCAGGGCCGCACGGATCTTCGTTGCAGATTTCACAGCACCGGGACTGTCGCCATGCAGGCAAATGGTTTGCGCAGGCAGCGCGATGACAGCCCCCTCCAGAGTGGTCACCTGTCCCTTCACAGCGATACTCAGCGCCTGTTCAACACGCTCGCTATCTGCCTCCAGTATCGCACCTGGAATGCGTCTTGGCACCAACTGGCCATCAGGCTGATAAGCGCGATCGGCAAACGCCTCCCCCACGAACATCAAATCGCGGCGCATCGCTGCCTTATATAGCCGTGATGCGGGTGGCCCGACCAAAGCAGCTTCCGGCGCAAGATCTGCCACCAGGCTGGCCACCAGATCAGCGAGGCCCGGATCGATCGCCGCTTCATTGTAAAGCGCGCCGTGCGGTTTGACATGTTTGATCTCGATCTCGCTGCCTTTTGCCAAGCGCTGCAATGCCTGCACTTGACCAGTGAGTGATCTGATCAGGTCTTCGCTCGAGATGTCGATCCTGCGACGCCCAAAGCCTTCTCGATCGGGGTAGCTGGGATGTGCACCAACACTGACACCATTCTGTTTGGCGAGCGCGAGTGCGGCCTGCATGCTCGCCTCATCCCCCGCATGGCCGCCGCAGGCTATGTTGCAGCTGGAGATCACCGCCATCAGCGCCGCGTCATCGCCCATGCCTTCCCCGAGATCGGCATTGAGATCGATCACTCTTGTCTCAGTCATGGCTCAGATCGGCTTGCTGGTTTCGATTGACCCGTTTGGCGACTGCACCCGCCGTCAGCTGCCCATCGCGCCAGGACAACTTTGGCAGGAGTGTACCAACGGTGTTCAGCGCGTCCTTGTCCAGAAGATTGGCAATTGTGATTTGCATGGCGTGAAACTTGAGAATGAATTGCAATTGGGATGCAGATCTATAAGACCTAGTCCCTATGGTGCAATCAAATCAGGTAAGCATGCAATGACTGTTGAAAACAAAGTGTGGACCAGGCTTGGCCTTGGCTTGGCGCTGTCGAGTGCCGTGTTGCTCGGTGCATGCGGGGGTGAGCAAAGCGACCGCGCAGGCTCACCGCTCGAGATTGCCGACACGTCTGGCGAGAGCGGCGAGGCTGGCCATTCGATGGAGACGCTGCCCGTTGCCAATCGTGTGGCGTTCATGGCCGGGCATGTTCAGGCCGGATTGGCGCTCTATCGTGCAGGCGCCCCGGACCAGGCTGCACCGCACCTGCTCCACCCAGTCTCGGAGATGCATGCTGCCGAACGGGACGGCATCGACGCCCTGGGTTTTGATCAGAGCTTGTTTGAGCAGGTCTCTGCGGCTCTGGACGCGGGTCAGCCTGCAGAGGACGTTGAACCCCTGCTCGCGGCTGCGCAGGCCAATATCAGTCTGATGATGCAGAATGCAGCAGGTGATCCCTCAACCCTTATTGCCTATCTTATGGATACAGTTGTGGAAGAGTACCAGATCGGCGTGACCGACGGCGAAATCACCGACCCGGGTGAATACCAGGATGCCTTTGGGTTCGTTGTCACCGCGCTTGAGATTGCTGGGTCTGTGGAGGGTGAGGCTGCGAGCCGCGTCATCTCGGAACTGCAAACGCTGTTGGCGATGTGGCCCGAAACCGGGCCGCTTGCTGATTCGCCCCCAACGTCTGTCGCTCTAGTCGTTGCCCAAGCCTCGCGTGTGCGTCTCGCGCTGGATGATCTGGAATAGACGGCCAGCGTTGCCATTGGTGATTGCGGCGGCGAACAGGCGCGTTCCTGTATCTCTTCGAAGGTCGCCCGCGCACACGGAGATTCATGCGCGCAAGCCTTGACCGGATGGTGCAAAAATTGCACGTGTCGCCGCGCTTGGTTTTGAGCCGATACGTTAGGGTAAAAATATGCGAGTAGCGATGATTGGAACAGGCTATGTCGGCCTGGTGAGTGGGGCTTGTTTTGCAGACTTTGGCCATGTGGTGACCTGCGTCGACAAAGATGCCAGCAAGATTGATCGCCTGCATCAGGGCATTATGCCGATTTATGAACCAGGACTGGACACCCTGGTCGAGGCGAACGTCAAGGAAGAACGCCTGTTCTTCACGACAGAAGCCAAAGACGCGATTGCTGATGCTGACGCGGTCTTCATCGCGGTGGGCACGCCCTCCCGGCGCGGCGATGGTCATGCGGATCTGTCTTATGTCTATGCCGCTGCCGAAGAGATTGCCGGCCTGATGAAGGGCTTTACCGTCGTGGTGACGAAATCAACCGTTCCGGTCGGAACCGGCGACGAAGTGGAAGAGATTATCCGTAAGGCTAATCCGGATGCGGACTTCGCCGTCGTTTCGAACCCTGAGTTCCTGCGCGAAGGCGCCGCGATCAAGGACTTCAAGATCCCGGATCGCGTTGTGGTTGGCACCGATGATGAGCGCGCGCGCGAATTGATGCGTGAGCTATACCGCCCGCTCTTCCTCAACGAAACGCCGATCATCTTCACCGCACGGCGCACATCGGAACTGATCAAATACGCCGCCAATGCCTTCCTGGCCGTGAAGATCACCTTCATCAACGAGATGGCAGATCTGTGTGAGAAAGTAGGCGCGAATGTTCAGGAAGTCTCCCGAGGGATCGGACTGGATGGCCGGATCGGCTCGAAATTCCTCAATGCGGGTCCGGGGTATGGCGGCTCGTGCTTCCCGAAGGACACGCTGGCCCTGACCAAAACCGCGAACGATCATGACAGCCCGGTTCGGATCGTCGATACCGTGGTTGAGGTGAACGCGGCGCGCAAGAAAGCCATGGCTGACAAAGTCATCGCGGCGATGGGCGGCGATGTTTCCGGGAAGACGATCGGCGTGCTGGGCCTCGCCTTCAAACAGAACACAGACGATATGCGCGACGCGCCAAGCCTCGACATCGTTCCAGCCCTGATCGCAGCAGGCGCGACTGTGAGAGCCTTTGACCCTGAAGCGATGGAAGAAGCCAAACATCTGATGGACGGCATCAACTACGCCGATAACGCCTATGACGCAGTCGAGGGCGCAGATGCAATGGTCATCCTGACCGAGTGGGATCAGTTCCGTGCCCTAGATCTCGACCGGATCAAGGCCAGCCTCAGCAGCGATATTGTGGTCGATCTGCGCAATATCTACTCACCCGAAGATATGGCCAAGCGCGGCTTCAGCTATACCTCCATCGGACGGCCCGTCTGATCTACTAAGTCAACGGAACAAGCTGTCGACAGCCTGAGGGCGTCGCCAGTAGAGTGTTGGTGAGCTGACGGTCGATGAGGTGAGCATGTCGAAACTGGAGTACAGGCCAGAGATTGATGGTTTGCGAGCCATCGCGGTCTTGCCTGTGATACTGTTTCACGCGGGCTTCCACCTGTTTTCCGGTGGTTACGTAGGCGTCGACGTCTTCTTCGTCATTAGCGGTTTCCTGATCACCGGCATTCTGATCCGCGAAATCGATAGTGGAACCTTCTCAGTCGTTCGGTTTTACGAACGACGAGCACGGCGGATCCTTCCCGCTTTATACATCGTGGTGATCTGCTGTGTTCCCTTCGCCGTGTGGCTGATGCTGCCCGATCCTTTTGAAAACTTCGCACAAAGTGCGATCGCAACCACACTGTTCGCAAACAACATCCTGCTGGATCTAACCTCCGGCTACTGGGACCTGGCGGCGGAGTTTAAACCATTGCTTCACACATGGAGCCTGGCAGTCGAGGAGCAGTTCTATTTCGTCGTTCCAATTCTGCTTTGGGGATTGTGGAAATTTGGCAAGCAGACGGCGTTTGTTGGCTTTGCGCTTCTCGCAGTCGCAAGCTTTGCGATCTGTCAGTACTGGATGGCGCGAGACGCTGATCATGCATTCTATATGCTACATACCCGCGCGTGGGAGTTGCTGATTGGCTCGCTCGCTGCATTCGCGATGCGGTCAGGTCAGATACGCGGAAATGACCTGTTTGGGTTTTTGGGACTGGGCGCGATCATTGCCTCGATTTTCTGGTTTGATGAGAACACTCAGTTCCCCGGATATGCTGCTCTGCTTCCGACGCTCGGAACGGCTGCGCTGCTGCTGTTTGCTCAGCGTGGAACTTATTGCGCGCGTTTCCTGAGCTTGCGAGCGATGGTGTGGGTGGGGCTGCTTAGCTATAGCCTCTATCTCTGGCACCAACCGATTTTCGCATTTGCGCGGATTTATGCCTATGAACCGATTACACCCGCGATTGCGCTCGTGTTGATCGGTTTGACCTTTGCCCTTTCATATTTGAGCTGGAAGTTCGTTGAAACGCCCTTCCGCAGCGCATCCACAATGTCCCTAAGGAGCGTGGCTGTGAGCCTCAGCGCGGTTTCCGTCGCAATCGTTGGAATAAGTGCGGCCATTTACGTCCAGCAGGGGCTGCCGGGACGCTTCTTTGATCTGGAGCGCAACTCGCCGGCCGATTTCTACATCGCTTACAATATGCGAGTGCATGAGTATGAGCGCGACACTTTCCCCGCCAATAGCCAGCACAATTTGTTGATTGCCGGAAACAGCGAAGCCCGTGACTTCGTGAACATGTTGACGGAGTCCGACGAGGCGGACCGTTTCAATATAAGTTATAGGACCAGCTTCGATATTTGCAGGGCAGACTGGGACTCTGAAAAGGGACTGGATCTTCTGCAGTCAATCGACGGTCTGATCATGGTTAGCTATAGTATGAGTTCATCCTGCTGGGAGCAGTGGGACAGTCTGGCGACATCGACAGGCACAACCCTGCTTTTCGTGGGGCGAAAGAACTTTGGCTATAATCTGAATGCGTTCACCCGGATACCGAGGGACGATCGGCCGAATGCCAGAGTAAAGATCCTGCCAGAAATCGCCGCTGAAAATGACCGACTGAAGTCGATTATCCCGCCGACCTATTTTCTCGATATTCTGGGTACGATTTCCGAAGACAATCGCACCCTGCCGGTCTTCGATGAATACGGCGCGCTGGTTTCAGCCGATCGCGTTCACGTGACCAAACCGGGTGCGATCCTGTTTGGGCGATACTTGTTTGCGACGGACACATGGGAATTGTTCCTGGAGCGTATCGCCCGGAATCCGCCCAAAAGCAGTCGCCACGATGCCAGCGGCGCGCCCTGATTCCTGATTACGGAAGGCAAATAGCGGGCGCTGCGTGGACTGGAAAACCCCAATTGCCATGACGCCGCAACAGAAGACTGACTTCCTGTCGCGGCGCCAAAAACTTTATCGTCAATGATGGCGCGCTATTCAGCAAGCACCGTTTGAGGTTTGCGCTGGTCGAACATGGCCCAGACACCGTCATTGCCGTGCCATTCGCCTTGCGTGGCGCCTTTGGAATATTCAGTGGCGCGGGCTTCGAAGAAGTTGGCATGCTCGACCCCGTTGAGGATCTCGGTCAGCCAAGGCAGCGGGTGCTTTTCGATGCCATAGATCGGATCAAGCTTGAGCTGATTCATCCGCCAATCGGCGATATAGCGAATGTATTGCTGAATGTCTTCTGGCGTCATGCCTTCGACTTCACCGGCGGCAAAAGCAAGCTCGATGAACTTGTCTTCGAGTTGCACAACCGTCTCGCAGGCTTCGCGAATGCGATTCTTGACCGCTGGTGTGAGCGCGCCGGTTTCTTCCGCAAAGGTGTGGAAGAGTTTCATCATGCCTTCGCAATGCAGACTTTCATCGCGGATTGACCATGTCACGATCTGGCCCATGCCCTTCATCTTGTTGAAGCGCGGGAAGTTCATCAGCATGGCGAAAGAGGCAAAGAGCTGCAGCCCTTCGGTGAAGCCGCCAAACACAGCCATGCTGGTGAGGATATCCTCTTCGGTCTCGGTGCCGAACTGGCCGAGATAATCGTGCTTGGCCGCCATCTCCTCATATTCCATGAAGGCGGAGAATTCTGAATCGGGCATGCCGATGGTCTCGAGCAACAGCGCATAGGCCGCGATATGGACCGTCTCCATATTCGAGAAGGATGCGAGCATCATGCGCACTTCAACCGGTTTGAAGAGCGGCATGTAGTTTTCCATATAATTGGCGCCAACCTCGACATCCGACTGCGTAAAGAAGCGGAAAATCTGGGTCAGCAGATTGCGTTCCTTGTCGTTGAGCTTGTTGACCCAATCTTTACAGTCTTCGCCAAGCGGCACCTCTTCCGGCAGCCAGTGGACCTGCTGCTGCAGCTTCCAGAAATCATACGCCCACGGATACCGAAACGGTTTGTATGAGTGACTTGGCGTCATCAATCCGGGTAGTTTTATCAGTCCATCGGCCATTGCGAATCCCCTGCTTTCAACTCTCTCGATCACTACATATAGTGTCTTAATAGAAGTTAAAGCGCAATATGTGCGGGCAGCGTGTCGCAGGCTTATCCACAGGGCGTGCACAGGAAATGAGGGGCAGCACCTGCGGCCGCGGATGCGGCCATGGGAGAGTGAGTTGTGGTAGGATTCCGCTGACACCCGCGCAGGCGGGTGTCCATGGACCGCAGGTTCCTCAAGCGCTTGGGGCTGAGATGGGTCCATGGATGCCCGCCTGCGCGGGCATTGGCGGAACTCTAAGAGCTGTCCTGAATCGCGGGCTCAGCTCCTTCAGCTTCCCAAACCAGAAGCGGCAAACACCGCTCACCACATTCCATGAGCCGGCCCATCGCATAGTGGACCGCGCTCAAGTGCATCTCACCCGAGGCATTGTCCATCGGGGCCCAGTGCGCGCGGGTCTTTTTCACTTCTCTGTAGAACCAGGCGAGCATATCCGTCTCAAGATCTGAAACGAAGGGCACATAGACAAACCCGCGCTCATCGACCTCCCAAAGCACCTCACAGCCCGCCGCGCGGCATTGCAGCCGGAGGCGATAAAGCTGCCACCAGACCCAGGGCCAGTAATAGATCGGCACATGGGCAACAGCCTGGAGTGTGAAGCGGACTTCCATGGGCAGGGAGTATGGACCGGTTCTTTAGGTGTTGGATTGAAAAATTTCTATCCACGCTTGTTTGGGGGAAAATGACAGCGTGGACCCTGCCTGTGCCTTGCCCCCTCCGCCCTTCGGGCACCTTCTCAGCGCAATCGTATACGATTGCCGACACTTCGAAGCCCGATAAACGGGGGAGGACAGAGACCGGACGCGGCTCGGGCTTGTTTCTCCATCCATGGCGGAGGGCGCAGAGCGGGACTCAGGACACGCGGAGCCCAAGGTCCATCTGGGTCCCGGGTAAACGCGCCGGCGATTGATCTGTCTGTCATCACCGCCGGAGCTTGCCGTATCACCTGATTACTGAGAGCACGTTTGGCTCGATACTGGCGGCAGAAAGAAGGCCACCGATCAGGGCGCCGGGGATGCCGGGGCTTGCTACGTCCTGTCCAGACAGGAACAGGCCCTTGATCGGTGTCTTTGCGCGAAGCGCATCGCACATGACCCGTTCGGGTGTGACGTCGAGCCCATAGAATGCGCCTTTGCTATGCCCGGTAAACGTCATGGTGGACAAGGGAGTGGCCAGATCGTGATAGACGACGAGTTTTGCAAGCTCCGGGAAGTAGCGCTGAAACTGTGCCAGCAGCGTCTCTTCGGCGCGGCGTTTGAACGCGGTATAGTCATCGCCCCGTGCGCCGAAGGGAGTGTCCATCCATGGCGCAACACTCGACCAGTCTCCCCAGGCCAATAACTGACCCGTATGCTTTTGCCGTGGACCGGGATCGTGGTTCGGATCCTTGAGTGAACCAAACGCCGCAGTCATGTGGGGCGGCGTGCCGTCTGGCGCATCGGTCCAGACGACATCGACGTCACCGGTCGGATAAATCCAATGGTTCGCCTTGGTGGCGCCCGCCGCTTCGATATCGCCTTCGAACCCCAGGAACAGGGTATAGTTTGCGATGCTGGAGGGCAGTGCCCGGATCTTAGCAATCCAGTCCTGATGCCCGCAGGCTTCAGGCAAGAGCGTATCGATGGTTTCTCTGGCCCCAATGTTCGAAATGACGACATCTGCCCGAATTTCCGCGCCGTCCGCCGTGCGAACGCCGATCACTGTTTCATCGTCGAATAGGAGTTCGTCGACCCGGACGCCGGTACGCGCTTCGCCGCCATGCTTGGTGATGGTCGGGATCATGCGTTCGGCGAAGACGGCGCTGCCGCCGACCGGATACCAAGATCCGCTTTGCAGGTAGGAGGCGGAGATCAAAGCATGCATGGCAAAACTGGCCTTGCTCGGGCGGCCGCCATGATCGCCCCATTGGGCGGTAAACGCGGCGGCGAGCTCTGGATCGTCGGTGATCTCATCAACCACGTCCTTTGTGGTCCGCTTGCACCACCTGGACATCTCGCGCCGGTTCCACCAGTCGAACATATTGCCCACAAATTCAGGCATGGCGCGGGTTGGGAAGACTTTCATTATCGCTTCACGACCATCACGCAGCGCGCGGGTCCAGGCTTCGATCGCTTCGGCATGGTCCGGGAAACGGTCCTTGAGGTCGCGTTCCTGCGCCTCATAGGGACGTGACAGCGAAAGCGGCGGTGCAGACCCAATGTGCAAGGTGTCATAAATCGATCCCAATGACACGAAATCGATCGGCGTATCAGACAGCCAGTCGAGCAGGTCGCGCGCATGGTCGCCGGGGGCTACGCCGCTGAGATAGTGAACCCCGACGTCCCAGGTAAAGCCTTCCCGCGAAAAGCTGTGGGTGAGCCCGCCAAGCGTGTGGTGCTGTTCGAGCAGAAGGACCTTGCGCCCGAATTTCGCGAGCGCGGCGGCGGCGGCCATGCCCCCCATTCCGGACCCGATGACAATGACGTCCCAGTACGGATTTTCGGGGGTCGCCATTTGATGTCTCCAGTGTCAAAGCTGCGTTCAGGTCGGCGAACGCGACCTGATCGTGGGATCGCACGCCTCGGGGCCTGCACCTTGACGCAGGTCAATTGCCTCTGGTTGCCGTTCTGATTCCAGCGGCACGGATCGTGTGTGATCACTTGCACGGCGGTTGAATTCGTAGAGAATGGTCGGGCAATGACTGTTTCATCTTATTTTTCCGCTGATTATGTCGAAGCGCGGGACAAGTTTCTGACGGCTTGTGGCGAGCGATCGCTGAACGTCGACAGCCGGCTCAATCCAAACGCCAAGGGCGCGCGTGGAGAAGACTTGTATACAGATATTGCCCGGATTGGTCCGGCAAATACCGCGAAAACTCTGGTCCTGATGAGTGGCACCCATGGCGTGGAAGGCTATTGCGGCTCCGGCGCGCAGACGGGGTTTCTGAGAGAAGGGTATTTTGCCGACCTGGACGAGGATGTTAGTGTCGTACTGGTCCACGCCTTGAACCCGTATGGGTTTTCGCATGATCGGCGCGTGACCGAAGACAATGTCGACCTCAATCGGAACTTTCTCGACTTCTCCGTCTCCGAAAGACCGGCGAGCGAGTATTCCAGGATCCATGAGTTTATCCTGCCTGATGATTGGGGCGGTCCGGCGCATGCAAGCGCCAATAAGCAACTCGCGTCCTTTATCGCGCAAGACGGTATGAAAGCCTTTCAGGCAGCGGTTTCCGGCGGGCAGTATGCGTATCGTGACGGGATTTTCTATGGCGGCGACCGGCCGACCTGGTCGAACGAGACGTTTCGCTCGGTCCTGCGCGAGTATGCAGGCACTGCCGACACGGTTGGCCTGATCGACTTCCACACCGGGCTTGGGCCGTATGGCTATGGCGAACTGATCGCCGGTGGATCAAGCGATCAAAAGACGCTGGCGCGCACCTGGTATGGGGATCAGGTGACGGACCCGGATGCCGGTACGTCGAGTTCGGCCCCACTGGTCGGCACGATTGAGTTCGGGATCGAAGAGGCGCTGCCGGACGCGCAGATTGCATATATTGCGCTGGAGTATGGCACGCGTGATCTGACCGAAGTGCTGACCGCGCTGCGCGGGGACAATTGGCTGTATCACAAGGGCGAGCTCGATAGCGAACAGGGTCGAGAATTGAAATCCCAGATCAAGGATGCGTTTTATCCCGACCAGGATGACTGGAAATCAATGATCTGGAGCCGGGCTTGTGATGTGACGCAGATGGCGCTCACCGGATTGCGGGCCGCAGCCTAAGGAGGCTCTACCGTGCGTCGATGCGGAAAGTCCCGGTCTGCTCTAATGCATTTGGATCAGCTGAATGAGATTGCCGCATGTGTCATTGATCACGGCGATGGAGACCTCCCCCGCTTGCATCGGTGCGCGGGTTATCTCGACACCTGCTGCTTGTAAGCGTTCAGTTTCGGCGTGCAGGTCAGCGACTTCAAACGCAGTCCACGGGATGCCGTCCGCCATCATGGCGGCCTGGAAGGTTTTCGCCGCCGGGTGCACATTGGGTTCCAGCGCCAGTTCAACGCCGTCTGGTTCTTCCGATGAGACCAGGGTCAGCCAGCGATGCTCGCCCATCGGGATGTCGTGCTTGACCTGAAACCCCAAGGTCTCCGTGTAGAAATCGAGCGCCTTTTGCTGATCCTCGACCATCACGCTTTTGATGTACATTTTCATTTCTGTCCTCCCAGACCGAGCAAGTGATGTCGAAGACAAACATGACGGTTCGGAGCTTTCGCCGTCAAGGTTATCGATCGCGATGCTTTTCAATTGAGCGGCGCCTGATAGGGTTGAGGCATGATTATTGATGCCTGGGCCCAGCACCCGACTTTGAGACACGCGCAGGACCCGATCTTTGCGTCGCTGCACCGATGGAACAAGACCGCGCCGCCGACCGAGGCCTTGCCGGCTGCGACGACTATTGAAGCGATGGATGCGGGCGGCGTCGACAAGAGCCTGATCTCGGCCTGGCAGGCGCCCGGCCGGGATATGATCTCCAATAATGAAGTGGCGCAGTTCGTGGCCGCCTATCCGGATCGGCTGATCGGGGTCGGATCGGTTGATATCTCGCGCCCCATGGATGCGGTGCGGGAAATCCGCCGCTGCGTTGAAGAGCTGGGGTTCAAGGCGATCCGCGTTCTGCCCTGGCTGTGTGATGCCCCGCCTACGGATCGCCGCTTCTATCCGGTCTATGTTGCCTGCTGTGAGATGGGCGTGCCATTTTGCACCCAGATTGGTCATACCGGACCGCTTATGTCCTCTGAGGTTGGGCGGCCGATCTATCTCGACCGCGTGGCGTTGGACTTTCCGGAGCTGGTGATTGTCGGCGGGCATATCGGCTATCCCTGGACCGCGGAGGCGATTGCGGTCGCCACCAAGCATGAGAATGTCTATATCGACACCTCTGCCTATACCGCCAAACGCTATCCTGACGAGTTGGTGACTTATCTGCGCAGCCACGGCGCGAGGAAAGTGCTGTTTGGCACCAATTATCCGATGATCCAGCCGCAAAAGGCCCTGGCGGATCTCGACCGGCTTGGGTTGAGCGATGAGACCAAGGCCCTGTTTCTCGGCGGCAATGCAGCGCGTGTGTTCAAGCTCTAGCGCTATTGCGCGAATGAGATCGAAACCGCGCCGAAACGTTGGGGCCCGTCCTGGGCGATGAATTCTTCGGTGCGGTGGACATAGGTGAAGGCAACCTGGACATCACCGCGATAGAGGGCGATGCCGAACTGGGCATCACCGACCCAGTCTCTGCGGTCCTCCACGCGCGGTCCATCGCGCCAGAGATTGCCATCGAGAAACATGTCGCGCGCCACACCGCGGCCTTCAAAGCCCGCAAACAGATAGCCGCCGAGTTCCTGTCCGGGTCGGAACGTCCCTGCCCCGGCGAGCGCTGGGCGGATCCGGGGCGGACCAAAGTCAGCGTCCAAGTCGAACCCGATCCGCGCGGTTGTACCAACCGACGCATAGGTGCGCACATTGCCAAGGGTGACGCCGCCATGCACGCCATAGTCGGTCTCAAGCCCAAACGGCAGGTCCGGGCCATCAAAGCGGCCCATGCGCTGAGCGGTGATTTCCAGGCCGAATTCATCCTTGAGCTGAGATTCCCACCCGCGCGGCTCAATCGCATTGATAAGGTCGTGCCAGTTCTCCTGTACGAATTTGCCCCCCGCAGACGGACCGACAATGCCGATATTGGCCTGGAGAATATCCTGCGTGTTGCCGGTCGTCGCCACCACGGTGCCGGAGAAATAAAGCCAGCCCGCATAGGGGCGGTCATTTGGGTCCGGGGTCTCTAGCGTGATGTCTTCGGGGGTGAAAATCGTATGCGACAGCGCAAATCCCTGGCGCAGTTCGGTCCGGTCGAGATCCAGGATTGGAATTCGGTTCGCGATCCAGTCGAGGATCGGTGTCACTTCATTGGCCGGGGTCACGCGTTCAATGCGAAGGCCGTTGGAATAGTTGCGATCTGTCCCGCCGAACAGGTCATTCTCAGACGTGAGTGACCAGACACCTTCAGCCCGTGCAGGGGCTTCCCCCTCGGCAGTGGCGGTGATGAGCGGGCAAAAGAAAAGGGCGACGCTGAGCGCAGCCCTTCGAACATAAGATAGGCGCATGCGCTTAGCGTTTAATGGTGAAACTCACGCCCGCAAAGTCTTCATTGTCACTCGCCCCGAGATTGCGCTCCCGATACTCAACTTCGCGGCGAATGTAGCTGAAAGAGAGTTGTCCGGGGCCACTCTGGAAAGACACACCGGCCTGAATATCACCAATGGTGACCTGGTCTCGCAAAGCCATATCGGACACCGACATTGCGCCGAGATTTTCAGGTTCCCAGACCAGGGCTTCGCCATCCGCACCGGCGAACAGATACCAGCTGCTCTCGCCCATCGTGCCGCGCTTGTCGAAGTTCTGACCGATGCGGACCTCACCCCCGAACCGGCGAGTGGCGAATGGCCCATCACGTGACACACTGAGCCGAGGGGCAACACCGACATCGAAGGCAAAGCCGGTTTGCGCCGCTGGCGCATTGAAAGCGATTTCGGCGTTGAGGAGCTTTGTATCCCTTGGACCACTGGTGATCAGGGTCTGTTCGCGATCTCCGGCGAGTTCCGCCAGCTTGTCGCTGGCATAGAGCCGCGATGCGCTGAACCGCGTATCGCCGGAGAATTGGAGCGGGCCGGTTGCAACACCGACGGGTTCAAAGGGTGAGCGCTCGAACACTTCTGCGGACTGATAGCGCGCATCAAGCTGAATGCGCGGCGACAATTCGGCCGGTTCGTTTGAAATGGTCTCGAATGAAACAGAGTTGGTCGGTGTGGGCTGATAAGCAAAAGAGGGCGCATTCACCTGAACGCACCCTTGGCACGCGAGTATGGCAAATGTTGATGTGGCAATCATGACACCGTGTCCCAAGCCTTTCACAACTCAACTCCTCTACCATCCCCTGAGAAGTTGCTCTGAGTTTCTTACCTTACCATGAACGGATCGTACCGCAAAAATGAAATCTTCCTGGCTAGAGTTAATCACCGAATTTTGATGGATTCACGACAATTCCTTGTAACTATTGCGGAATAGTGTGTCTTTTTGGTCACAATATGTCTTAACGAATTTAGAAATTTATTTCACATTTCACGAAAATCGCGAAGATTTCGCGATTGCAACACTTGTCGGACCAGGATCAGAAATTGAAAACCCCGCACCGTGGGAACGGTGCGGGGCGATGAATTTGACTTGGATTAGGCCTTCTACTGACAGGCGAGACACTCGTCATAGTCGGTGTTCGGGACATCCATGCCGCCCGCAGAAGCGACATCCTTGTCCTCCGCACCGGCAAATCCAGCGCGCTGCACAGACTTGGACCGGCAGTAATAGAGCGATTTCACACCGCGCTCCCAAGCCGTCCAGTGCAACATGTGGAGGTCCCACTTGTTGATGTCCGCTGGCAGGAAGACATTCAAAGACTGGGCCTGACAGATGTATGGCGTGCGATCCGCTGCGTGCTCAATCAACCAGCGCTGATCCAGCTCGAACGCGGTCTTGAAGGTTGATTTCTCGTGCTCATCCAACTCGTCGAGATGCTGCACAGAACCTTCATGCTCCAGAATAGAATTCCAGATCTCATCCGTATTAAGGCCCTTATTCTCAAGCATGGCTTCCAGATGCTTGTTCTTCACCGTGAAGGAGCCAGACAGGGTCTTGTGCGTGTAGACATTGGCGGGGATCGGCTCGATGCCCGCAGAGGTCCCGCCGCAAATGATCGAGATCGACGCGGTGGGGGCGACCGCCATCTTGTGGCTGAACCGCGCCATCATACCGGCCTCCGCGGCGTCACCGCACGGCCCGCGCTCCTTGGCGAGCTTGACCGAAGCTGCATCCGCACCTTGGCGGATATGTTTGAACATTTTCTCGTTCCAGACCTTCGCCATGGCGCTCTCGAATGAGACATTCATCGACTGGAGGAAGGAGTGGAAGCCCATCAGGCCGAGACCGACCGAGCGCTCGCGCTGCGCCGAATAGACCGCGCGGGCCATTTCGTCCGGGGCCTCGTCAATGAAGGTCTGAAGCACATTGTCGAGGAAGCGGTAAATATCTTCCAGGAAACGCTCTTCCTTGCTCCATTCGAGGAATTTCTCTGCATTGACGGATGACAGGCAGCAAACGGCGGTCCGGTCTTCGCCCATATGGTCGATGCCGGTCGGCAGCGTAATCTCTGAACAGAGGTTTGACTGAGTGACTTTCAGACCGAGTTGGCGCTGGTGGGCGGGCATCGCGTTGTTCACCGTGTCCGTGAACAGGAGATAGGGCTCGCCGGTCTGAATGCGCAGTTCGAGAATTTTCTGCCAGATCTTGCGGGCATTGACCGTGCGCAGCACTTCGCCGGTCTTTGGTGAGATCAGGCCGAACTCTTCATCCTTCTTCACCGCTTCCATGAAGGCATCGGTGATGTTGATGCCGTGGTGTAGGTTCAGGGACTTGCGGTTAAAGTCACCGGAGGGTTTGCGCACTTCCAGGAATTCTTCGATTTCCGGGTGGTGGACATCGAGATAACAGGCGGCTGAGCCGCGGCGCAGTGAGCCCTGGCTGATCGCGAGGGTCAGACTGTCCATCACGCGAATGAACGGAATAATGCCGGAGGTCTGTCCGTTCTGTCCGACTTTTTCGCCGATGGAGCGGACATTGCCCCAATAGGTGCCGATGCCGCCACCGTTTGAGGCGAGCCAGACATTCTCAGTCCAGGTGTTGACGATGTCATCGAGGCTGTCGCCCACCTGGTTGAGGAAACAGGAGATGGGCAGTCCGCGATCAGCGCCGCCATTAGACAGGACGGGCGTCGCCGGCATGAACCAGAGCTTCGACATATAGTCATACAGGCGCTGGGCGTGATCGGCATCGTCGGCGAAAGCTTCGGAAACGCGCGCAAACATGTCCTGATAGGACTCACCCGGCAACAAATAGCGATCTTTCAGCGTTACCTTGCCGAACTCGGTCAAAAGATCATCGCGAGAGCGATCCATCTTAATGCCGCTGACCACACGCAATGCCGGAGTCGCGCCTGTTTGACTGTCCTTTTTGACAGTCTCATTCGCGACTGTTGCGGTATTCATTCCTGACATCCTGTCTAACCCTCTAACGAAGCCCAATAGATATAGGGTTTCAGCCCCAAAACTGCCATATGCAGTATATCAGCCCATCCCTGACACTACATATAGTGCCTCCAAGGTTAATGAGAGGTCAATGGGAACATTCTTAAAAACGTCATCTGAGCCGTGGATAAGTGATTAAAAGCTGGTTAAATTTTCACTCAAACGCCCTTGCCATGGGCGATCCGGACACGGTGTATTTTTCTGTAGCGGGTCAGCCCGCCTGTAACTTTTTTTCGTGACCTGTATTCAGACTCCGTTCCTAGGCGCAAATTACGGCAAAATTGGCTCCGACTCGGGCGCTGATTCCGACTCAGAGGCGCGACTCACCTCCACGTCCGGGAAGGCGCGAGCGATTTCCTGATTCCATTCATACAGTGCCTCCCAGTTCTCCGCAGCGTTGCTCATCAGGCCGAGCCGGACGATGACGAGATCTTTTGAGGGCACGATCCAGATGGTTTGCCCCTCATGCCCGCCGGCGTGGAACGCGTCCCAAGGCAAGGTATTGGCGCTTTGAGCATGAGAGCGGGGCTCTCCGTTCGCCATGATCCACCACCCGGCGCCGTATACGTTGACATTATCGGCAGGCGACTTTGTGCGGGCAAAATCGACCCAGCCTTCCGGTAACAGGCGCTCCCCCTCCCAAACGCCATCGCGGAGATAGAGATAGCCAAATTTCGCAAAATCGCGGGCACTGGCCCAGACGAGGGAACCGCCGAGGAAGGTGCCGGAGGTGTCGAACTCGGGTTGGGCGTCCATGCCGAAAGTCGCGAAATGATACTTCTGAAGAATCTCTGACATAACGCTATCAGCACGAGGAATTGCTGTATCGTTCATACTTTCCAATATTATCTCGTCGGAAATCCAATCAAAGAAAGTTCGCTGAAGCGCCCGCCCAATCAAATGATACCCAGCGGTGGAATAGTTCCAGACCTCGCCGGGCGTGTGGATCATTGGCAGCTCTGCGTCGGCATAAGCGAGCACATCGAACTTGCCGCGCCCATACATCATGTTGACCACGTCATTCTCTGCGAAGCTCGGCGCGTTGACCTCTTTATAGTCCAGACCGTCCGTCATGGTCAGCCAGTGGCGCCAGGTGATCTGGCTGCGCGGATCATCAGCCTCAAACGGCACCGGCATGGGCGCGTCAATATCGTCGATATAGCCAAGCTGGACCGCCCGCCCGACGAGCGCCTGCGTGATGGATTTGGCCATCGACCAGCTGATCTGCTTGGTGTCTGGGCCGAAGCCGTCGCGATAGGCCTCGGCGACCAGACACCCCTCATGGATGACGATAATGGCGCGGGTTTCGCCCATCAACTCCTCTTTTTCGGTTGAGAGCGCTTTGGTGATCAGGGCATCAACGACAGGGGCGGTTTCAGCGGGCATGCTGCCTTCGTCCCACTGCTGCGTCGGCCAGGCCGTGTCGGCAGGGTGGCTTTGTAGGGGAAAAAGGGGTTGAGCTGTCGCGGTGAAACCCAAAAACAAGACCCCGCAAACCCCTGAGACGGCGGCGATCCATTTGTGTGCCTTCACGTTCATGCGGGAGGTGATCGCCGTCGATGGATCCCTGCCCGCGCAGGGATTGGCGGACTTTAGTTTGCCTTTTGGGTTGATGCGCATTGCCGCCCCTCATAACCTCTCACGCAACTCTAGGGGAGAGACATGAAACTCGTCAAAGGTCTTTTGATCCTGCTTGCCATCCTCGCCGTGATGGCGCTCGGGGCCTGGCAATTCTGGCTGAAAGGCCAGGTCGAGTTTGCCAAAGTTGCCACCGCTTATGGCGCCAAAATGGTCTGTTCCTGCCAGTTTGTGGCTGAGCGGGAGTTAGATAGCTGTCTTGGTGATTTTACCAATGATGTCAGCCAGGTGAGTTTTACTGTCTCTTCAGGTGAGTTGCTGGACGACGGCACGGCGCGGGCCGAGAATACAGTCACTGCGAGCGTGCTTGGCGGGCTGATCCAGAACCAGGCGCGGTTTGAACCCGGGCTCGGCTGCACACTGGTGGAGCGCTAGGCCGCGTCTTCTTCGCCGTCATCCTCAACCGGGATCAAAGGCTCACCGGCAAACAGGTCATGAACGTCCGGCTTTAACAGATCGCGAAAATCGGCCTGAGCGATGGTGATGTCATAGCTGCCTTCCGCATAGGGGCCGATTTCATAAGGCGAGAAATAGACGGTTAGCCCGCCAAAGCGATCTGTATCGGCTGAGGGGGCGAGCGCCGCGATGCTCAGCCATGTCCCCTCCGCGCTGAACGTATAATCGACATCGGACACGATCTCTTCCTTGGTCATGCCATACTCGGTCAGGCGATCGATCTTGGCCTGAATGATGCCCTCGCGCACCAGCGGATAGAGGCTGGCTTGTGCCGTGTCTGGCTCTACGAACAGGCTCGCCACCTCAATCTCCTGCTCGGTTTCAGTGTGATAGAGCAGGCCGATCAGGCCGTAATTGGGATGTGCGCCACCGAGGTCTTCATAATAGAGCCCTTTCAGGCTCACCAGTTTCTCAACATGGCCCAGCATCTCCCAGGTGAAGCCGATACCGTAAGGCCGGAAGAGCTCCGGCTCCGCTGTGGCCATCTCTTTTGAAAGGCCGGCAATCTTGTCGAACTGCATCTCAGCATCGGCGCGCAGTTCGGCGTCGAGTTTCGGCGCGATGACCTGTAATTCAGGCGGGAACGCAGCGGAGGCGTAATAGGTCTCGTCTTCACGTTCGATCAGGCTGGGCTTTTGATTGGCCGCGGCGATTTCAACGGTCTCTTCGATCTGATCCACAGTCTCGGCAACCGGTTCGTCAATGATTTCAGGACCATCCGCCGTCGGCGCGGTCGGCCACACTGCACAAGCCGAAACCAGACAGAGCGCGAAGCCCAAACCGATACAGTGTCTCATCCATAGCCCTCCGAAGCCTTTATCTCATCGCAACGGTGCGCGCATCCGGCGCGAGATGCAAGCGCCCACAGCGCAGGCTGGCTTTACGCCCGTCGCCGAACCCTTAAAACGTGCCACACAAGGCGAATCGCAACCGGAGCCTGCATGCGCATCATGATCGTCACTGACGCCTGGGAGCCCCAGGTCAACGGCGTTGTCCGCACCATGCAACGGGTGATCGGAGAGCTGGAAGCCGAAGGTCACCAGTTCGATGTGGTTCACCCGGGCGAAGGGTTTCGCACCATGCCATTGCCCACTTATCCCGAGATCAAGCTCGCGCTGTTTGCCGAGCGGCGTATCCGCGAACGGTTTGAGGCGTTTGAACCCGAAGCCGTGCATATCGTGACCGAAGGCACACTGGGCATGGCCGGGCGCAAGATGTGCCTGAAAATGCGCCATCCGTTTTCGACCGCCTATCACACGCGATTTCCGGAGTATGTCGCTGCTCGCCTGCCCGTCCCGGTCGGGGCCGGGTATTCCTTTGTCCGTTGGTTCCATAAGTATTCCGGGCGGGTGATGGTCCCGACCCAGAGCATGGTCGAAGAGCTGGAAGAGAAACGGTTTATCAATACCGTGGCCTGGACCCGCGGCGTGGATACCGATCTGTTTCACCCTGATCGTCGGCGGGAAGCCGGACAGGAAGGTGACCCGTTTGCAGGCTTGCCGCGACCGATCTTTCTGAATGTGGGTCGGGTTGCGGTGGAGAAGAATATTGAAGCTTTCGTCGAACTGGACCTGCCGGGTTCCAAGGTCGTAATCGGCGATGGTCCAGCGCTAGCGGATCTGAAGAAACGCTATCCCGGCGTGCATTTTCTGGGCGCCCGGTTCGGAGAAGATCTGGCCACGGCCTATGCCAGTGCGGACGTATTTGTCTTCCCAAGCCTGACCGACACGTTCGGCCTCGTCGTGCTGGAGGCCATGGCTTCAGGCACGCCGGTGGCCGCTTTTGAGGCGACCGGACCCAAAGATGTCATTCCGGGGTCTGATGCCGGGACGATCACGCCGATCAAAGGCGATCTTGCCGCGGGCGCTGTCGCTTGTCTTGATCTCGATCGCGATACCTGCCGCGCCTATGCAGAGACTTATAGCTGGCATGCCGTGGCGCTGGCCTTTCTGGAGAATTTACAGCCTTTGCCGACCCCGGAACGTCGCCGGTTCTGGCAGAAGCTGCGGCGCAAGAAGAAGACCTGGGTCGATTGGGAAGTGTTTACCGACTGGATGGACACGTCTGATGCCAAGGAACCCAAGGACCCGAAATGAGCTGGCAGACGGCCTTCACGCTGATCAATATGCTGGTCCTGCCCGCCTGGGCGATGCTGATCCTTATCCCAGGAGCCAGAATCACCAAGACGCTGGTTCACTCCATGCTGTGGCCGCTTGTCATGGGGGCGATCTATACTGTCAGTCTGGTCGCGGCCATGGGCTTTGGGGTCTCTGATCCGGAGGCCGGGTTTACCCTGAGTGGTGTCACCGCCCTGTTTCAGCATCCGAACGGCGTGATCACCGGCTGGACGCATTTTCTGGTGTTCGACCTGTTTGTCGGAGCCTGGATCGGCCGTGACAGCCAGCGGCTGTCTGTGCCACATTGGCAAACCCTGCCCTGCATTCTGTTCGCCTTCCTGTTCGGGCCGGTTGGTTTGTTGCTCTACGCTCTGCTGCGCCTCGCCCATGGCAAGGGATTCTCGCTTCATGAGACTTGAAATGGCGCAAATTTCCCTTTGCAGGCGTGCACTTGCATTCTGACAACGCAATCAGTCAGGCGCGCCCTCGTGCCGCGCTGGACTGGCCCGCGTCTTGCGTCTAAAGCACCCGAAAATCAGTCTACTGCCAGAGAGGTTATTCATGGCTCTTCGTGTTGCAATTAACGGTTTCGGACGCATTGGCCGCCTGGTTCTTCGGTCCATCATTGAGCATGACCGGGACGATATCGAAGTGGTGGCGATTAACGACCTCGGCCCGGTTGAGACGAATGCGCACCTCTTGCAGTACGACACGGTGCACGGCGCTTTGCCGCAGCAGGTTTCCGTCGATGGCGATCTGATCCGCGTCGGCAGCCGCAGCTTCAAGTGCACGGCGGTTCGCAACCCCGAAGAGCTGCCGCACGGCGATATGGGTGTCGACATCGCGTTTGAGTGTACCGGTATCTTCACGGCGAAAGAAAAGGCTGCCGCGCACCTGACGGCGGGCGCGAAGCGGGTGCTGATCTCCGCACCGGGCGCGAATGCTGACAAGACGATCGTCTATGGCGTCAATCACGAGACGCTGGGCGCAGAAGACCTGATCGTCTCCAACGCCTCGTGTACGACGAACTGCCTGTCTCCGGTCGCGAAAGTGCTCAACGACACGGTGGGTATTGAGCGCGGTTATATGACGACGGTTCACGCCTATACCGGCGATCAGCCAACGCTCGACCGGATGCACAAGGATCTCTACCGCGCGCGGGCGGCTGCGAGCTCCATGATCCCGACCTCGACTGGTGCGGCGAAAGCGGTGGGTCTGGTCCTGCCGGAGCTGGCCGGCAAGCTGAACGGCTCAGCCGTGCGGGTGCCCACGCCAAACGTCTCAATGATTGATCTGGTGTTTGATGCGAGCCGCGCAACCAGCGTGGAAGAGGTGAATGGTGCGATCGAAGCGGCGGCGAACGGCCCGATGAAAGGCGTTCTCGGCTATTCAACAGCCCCGCTGGTGTCAGCCGACTTCAATCACAATCCGGCCAGTTCCACCTTTGCAGCTGATGGTACGAACGTGACAGAGGGCACACTGGTTCGCGTGCTGAGCTGGTATGACAATGAGTGGGGCTTTGCGACGCGGATGAGTGATACCGCCCTGCACATGGCGAAATTCCTGTAGGAGCGCGAACGGATGGGGACGTTTCGCACACTCGAGGATATGGACCTTGCCGGAAAGGTGGTCCTGACGCGGATTGACATCAATGTGCCGGTGGAAAACGGCCAGGTCACCGATGCGACCCGGATCGACAAAGTCGCGCCGACCATCCTCAAAATCCTTGAGAAAGGCGGCAAGCCGGTCCTTCTGGCGCATTTCGGGCGTCCAAAAGGGCAACCCAATCCGGAGATGTCCCTGCGGGTAACGGTTCCAGCACTGGAAGCTGCGCTCAGCAAGACCGTGACTTTTGTAGAGCGGCCTGACCGGGCGATGATTGATGCGGCGCCAGCCGACGCGGTGATCCTGGTGGAGAATACCCGCTTCACGCCGATGGAAGAAGCCAATGACCCGCAAATGGCGGGATTCCTGGCCTCGCTCGGTGATGTCTACTGCAATGACGCCTTCTCTGCAGCGCATCGCGCGCACGCCTCCACCGAAGGGGTCGCACGCCTATTGCCGTCCTGCGCGGGCTTACTGATGGAAGCGGAATTGAAGGCGCTCGATGCGGCCCTTGGGACGCCAAACCGCCCGGTTCTGGCTGTGGTTGGCGGCGCCAAAGTCAGCTCTAAAATTGATCTGTTGAAGAACCTGGTCTCCAAGGTCGATGCGCTCGCGATTGGCGGCGGCATGGCGAACACGTTTCTGGCGGCGCGCGGCTATAGTGTAGGCAAATCGCTGTGCGAGCACGATCTGACCGACACGGCGCGCGAGATCGAACGCAATGCCAAGGCCGCCGGATGCGATATTCTGCTGCCCATGGATGTGGTCGTGGCGAAAGAGTTTGCCGCGAATGCGCCGCACCGGACCTGCGGTCTGGATGAGGTGTCAGACGCCGAAATGATCCTGGATGCCGGGCCGCAGACCGTAGCGATCCTGGCGGCGGCGTTGGACACGGCGAACACGCTGGTCTGGAACGGACCTCTAGGCGCCTTCGAGCTGACCCCATTTGACAAAGCCACGGTGCAGGCCGCGCAGGCTGCTGGCGCGCGATGCAAAAAGGGTGAGCTGATTGCCGTTGCGGGCGGCGGCGACACCGTTGCTGCGCTCAACCATGCCAACGCCGCACAGGACTTCACGCATATCTCCACCGCTGGTGGCGCGTTCCTTGAATGGATGGAAGGTAAACCCCTCCCCGGGGTTGAAGCGCTGAAAGGCTGACCATGTTACTGATTGTCTCCCTGCTGCCCGATCGAATGCCAGCAGAGAGGATCAGCGCAAATTCGACACCGCTGTCAGAATACACCGTAGCGCCATGCGTTACGGTTGATGCGCCCGTGTGCGCTCCTTACCTCAACTTCAATACATCTCGTAGAATACAAAGGGACTTGAAATGGCACTTGAACAAATGACCCAACAGGCCGCCGCGAAGGCCGGCTTTGTCGCTGCTTTGGATCAGTCTGGCGGTTCAACGCCAAAAGCGCTGCGGCTCTATGGCATAGAAGAAACCGCTTATACAAATGATGAGGAAATGTTCGGTCTGATCCACCAGATGCGGACCCGGATCGTCAAGTCGCCTGCGTTTACGGGCGAGAAAGTGATGGGGGCAATTCTGTTTGAACGCACAATGGATGGCGAGATTGATGGCACGCCAACCGCGGAATACCTGTGGCAGACCCGCGGCGTCGTGCCGTTTCTGAAAGTCGACAAAGGCCTGGAAGAGGAAGCAGACGGCGTCAAACTGATGAAGCCTATGCCAGAATTGGACGCCTTGCTGGCCCGGGCCAAGGATAAAGGCATTTTCGGCACCAAGATGCGCTCTGTGATCGACGCGGCAAGCCCGACCGGGATCGCAGCCAATGTCGCGCAGCAATTCGAGATCGGCAAACAGATCCTGTCGCACGGCCTGATGCCGATCATCGAACCGGAAGTTACGATCACGATTGCGGATAAAGCCGAGGCCGAAGACCTGCTTCTGGCCGAGATTACCAAACAGCTGGACGCGCTGGAAGACGGCCAGCAAGTGATGCTGAAACTGACGCTGCCGGAGAAACCGAACCAGTACAAGTCTCTGGTCGATCATCCGAAAGTGATGCGGGTTGTGGCCCTGTCTGGCGGTTATGATCGCGATGAAGCCAATCGCCGCCTGTGCGAGAATACCGGTATGATTGCGAGCTTCTCCCGCGCGCTGACGCAAGGCCTCTCGGCCCAACAAAGCGATGCGGAATTCAACGAGACCCTAGCTAGCACAATTGACAGCATCTTTGATGCCTCTTGCGCTGGATAGGCTTGTCAGCAGCGCCGTGCAAAAGGGCGGCCGACCGGGTCGCCCTTTTTTTGTCAGCCGCTACTCCTCTTCGTCACCGAAAATCGGATCAGAGACAATGACCCGGCCACGCAGCTGCTCGCTTTCATAGCGCCGGTTGAGCATGCGGTCGTCGACCCCGTCAACAATATGGGCGATCAGGAGTTCCTGACAGGCCGCCTCCGATACGCCCACTTCATGAGTGGCACAGAAAGCGGTCGCTTCCCCTTCTAAGCGATCGTAGAGCCGACCGGCCCGGGCAAATGTGTCAACCTCATCATCCTTGAAATGGAATGTGAAGTCTGGCGTGTCGGCCTCTAGCGGCGCGGCATCTGCTTGCTGGCTCTGATGATAGGTTACGAGTCTGGGTTCGCTGATGCCGTTGACGACACGCGCTACAACTTGCGCGCTGCAATCGGGCCGGGTGCGTCCTGCGCAAGCTCGGTCAGCTTGAACCTGCAGCCTGGAATACAGGCGCGACATCTCCGAGCGATCTCTTAGACTCGCAACATCATAGTCGAAAAAGAAGTCTGGTGATGCGCCCGCGATCATTGGCGGCTCGGCCTCGTTTGGGATGGCCGTACACCCCGCGATGCCGAACAGGACCACGCTCGCAACAGACGCGCGAAATGGGTTATGTCTCATATCGATCCCCTCGATTACTGTACGGCACAGTATGCGGAGGATCGGGGCCAAAGCCTTGATGCATATCAAGATGTTGGACTGGCGCGGTTGCGAAGGGACTCGCGGGGCACTCCAAAACGCGGTAGGCGTTCGGGGTAGCCAAGACACTACAAAGGAAAGCCCATGACCGCTGACGCTGCAATCGAGCGCCATGGCGACTATGTTTCGGTTGAGCGAGCGGGCCGGATCGTAACGGTCACTTATGACCGCGGTGACCTTTTGAATGCTTTGTCGATACAGGGGATGATAGAGCTTAAAACTCTGGCGCAGCGGCTGGCGGAGGATGCGTCCAGTTCCGTGATCGTGCTGAAAGGGGCGCGCGTGTTTTCTGCCGGAGCGGACCTGAAAGACCCCGATCGTGCCAAGCGGGGCGACGCGTCGCTGGTCGCGCGCCGTTTGCACGCTAAACTCGGTCCGGATCTGTGCCAGGCCTGGGCAGATCTGGAGCAGATCACGATTGCGGCGGTGGAGGGGTTTTGCATTGGTGGCGGGGTCGCCCTGGCGGTGGCGTGCGATCATCGGGTTGCCGCGAGCGATGCGCATTTCCGCTTGCCAGAAATCCCACTCGGCATGAATATGAGTTGGCGCACCAATCCGCGCACAGTGGCGCTGATCGGCCCCTCGCGGGCCAAACAGTTCACCATTCTTGGGAAAAAACTTGAGGCCTTACAGGCACTCGACTGGGGGATGATTGATGAGATGACGGCACCCGGTGAGGCTTATACAGAGGCTCTGAAACTGGCCGAGGCCTATGCCGCCTTACCACCGCTTGCAGTGCGGATGACCAAACAGGCCATTGATGCTGCCACGCATCCGCTTGGGTTCACCTCAAGCTTCATGGACCGGGACCAGTTCCTGCTAGCGGCCGGATCAGAGGATCAGGCCGAAGCCATTCAGGCTTTTCTCGACAAGCGGTCGCCGAAATTTTCCGGGGATTGAACCGCTGGGCCAGCTCGCCGCTTGCTGCCTCTTGACGACTCGTGATGTCTCTGACCAAACCAGACCATCATGGCTGAGGAACCCACCCGCGAACGCACGCGCCTTTACCTGATCACGCCGCCGCACATTGAGGATGTGCCGGGGTTTGTCGATCAGTTCGAAGCCGCGATAGAAGGCGGGGATGTTGCGAGCCTGCAGGTCCGTTTGAAGTCAGGAACCGAGATCGATCCGGCGGCGACCCGTGCGGTGGCGCAGGCGGTGCAGCCGCTCTGCCAGGCGCATGAGATCGCGCTGATCATCAATGACAGCCCACAACTCTGTCGCGCGCTGCGGGCAGATGGGGTTCATCTCGGCGCGGACGATATGGATATCGCTGCGGCGCGCAAACTGGTCGGCGACGAGGTAATTGTCGGCGCGACCTGCAGGAACAGTCGTCACGCCGCTATGGTGGCCGGCGAGCAGGGCGCAGACTATGTCGCGTTCGGTGCCTTTTATCCGACCGCGACCAAGGACAATACCGTGGTGGCGGACAAAGAAGTTCTGACCTGGTGTCAGATGTTTCTCACCCTGCCCTGCGTCGCGATCGGCGGGATCACCGTCGACAATGCCGCGCCACTGATCGAAGCGGGGGCGGATTTCCTGGCCGTGTCCAGGGGGGTCTGGGACCATCCCGACGGCCCGGCCGCGGCGGTCGCGATGCTGAACCGGGTGATTGATGCGGCGATGGATTAGGGCGGTGTCAGTGTTGTTGGGTCGCTCTTAAACCAATGGCTTGCCGAGGCTCGCTCTGTCTTCGACGGCATAGCCGAGTGACTCATAGAATTTAAGCATACCCAAGTTCGACGCTCGGACCTGAAGGTTGAGTTTGGGACATCCGATGTCTTTCAAACTCTTCTCAGCGTGGTGCATCAACGCCGACGCCAATCCTTGTCGCCGATGATCCGGGCGAACGGCCAATTTGTGGACCCAACCGCGCACGCCGTCATAGCCAGCGATAATCGTGCCGATGATTTGGGTGTCTCGCGTTGCGACGTAAAAGAGTTCCGGCTGCACCGATAGCTTTCTTGAAATCACATCTTGAGGCTTGTTCCATGGGCCTTCGTCGAGAAAAACCTCGTTCCAAAGGGCGATCACGCCATCTTCATCGCCGGGGCGAAAGGCGCGAATATCTGCCTTTGTGTTCATCTAAATGCCCTCAAAACGCCAATCGCGCGAACTGACATTGCGACCCGGTGTAATGTCCTGGTGCTTCAAGACGCAAGGCCAAACCCTCACGGCCTGCTTGGGATTACTCTTTCGGCGCGGGCGGCGGGACAGCGCGACCGGTGACCTGATCGTGCAGTGACTTGTCCATGCGAAACTGCGCGAGGACGAATTCCGCGATTACACGGAGGACCATGATGGCGATAATGGCGCCGAACGGTGTCTTGATAATCTCCCACAGGGCTTCATCCCACCACTGGCTGCCAAACCGGCCGAGTTGATAGATGATGTAGCGGATCGCCCCGAGGATGATCCCGATGCAGCCGAGATAGTAAAGCAGCCGGGTGAGCAGATCGCCGATTGGTTTCTCAAAGCTCAAGAAGCGCGATAGAAATCCCATGAGTCCCTCCAGTGTGTTTTCAACAGAAAACCCGATCGGGAACGATCTGTCCACTTTACTTGACCCCGCCTGCGGTCGCGGCTACGCCGCGCCAAGCAAATACAGGACTGTTCCATGGCCAAGATTAACGGCAACGAAATCAAACCCAATATGGTGATCGAGCACAATGGCAGCGTCTGGCGTGCGATGAAATGCAACCATGTGAAACCGGGTAAAGGCGGCGCGTTCAATCAGGTCGAGATGCGCAATCTGTTCAACGGATCCAAGGCGAATGAGCGCTTCCGCGCCAATGAAACGGTTGAGCGGGTGCGCCTGGAGCAGAAAGGTTTTCAATACCTGTTTGATGCCGGCGAAGCCTTTGCTTTCATGGATCAGGAGAGCTTTGAACAGATTGAACTGCAAAAGGACTTTGTCGGCGACGATGGCGACTTCCTGCAGGACGGCATGACGGTTGAGATCGAGTTTTACGGTGAAACGCCGATTGGGGTAAAACTGCCGGACCAGGTCACGCTAACGGTTGAAGAAACCGAGCCGGTGGTCAAAGGCCAGACTGCGGCAAACAGTTTCAAGCCCGCAACGTGCGACAATGGCGTTCGTGTGACCGTGCCACCCTTTATTGGTGTTGGGGAGAAGATCGTGGTTCAAACCTCTGATCGAACCTATCTGCGCCGCGCAGACTAGGTATGTTTGACTGGCTAAGCACGCAAAATACAGAGCAGCGTAAGTCGCTGGCCGATGCTTTTGGAACCTTATCAAGACTGTTTCTAGCCGGTGCTTTGGTTGGCCCGTTCGTCAATGGTGCAGAAATTGGTCCGCTGACGATTGGCGCAGCGCTTCTTGCAGGGATAGCATTTCAGCTCATTACGCTCTATATCCTGAGGACGAGAGACGAGGACCATCATGGTTGAAGACCCAGTCACACAAGCCTTTATCACAGCGGCCCTGTTTACACTGGGCATTTTTGTTGTGATGCCATTGGCGTCTCGCTTTATCGCGTCCGACAAAAAAGATCGCCCTTAAGTCCGGCACAATTTCAGTGAGAAGCGCGCGCATGCGCGCCGTAAACCAGCATGTCTAAACCCTCAGCTCTTGGCAATGTGATTATCGAAGCGGCGCGCAAGGCCGGCCGGTCGCTGGCACGTGACTTTGGTGAAGTCGAATATCTTCAGGTCTCCAAAAAGGGACCCGGTGATTTCGTATCCAATGCGGATCACCGCGCCGAAGAAATTATTTATGAGAGCCTGACCAAGGCGCGCCCGGGTTATGGTTTCGTTATGGAAGAGCGCGGCGTTGTGGAGGGCAGTGACAAGTCGAACCGGTTCATTGTGGATCCACTGGATGGCACGCTGAATTTCCTGCACGGGCAGCCACATTATGCAGTCTCGATTGCGCTGGAACGAGAAGGCAAACTCTATTCGGGCGTCGTCTATGATGTCGCTCGAAATGAGATTTTCTGGGGCGAAACCGGCCGCGGGGCCTGGCTCGACCAACGCAAGCTCCGCGTCGCGGGGCGAAGCAAGATGGAGACCTCGGTATTTGCCACCGGGACGCCCTGGGTCGGCAAAGCCGATGGGGTTCACACGCAGTTTGCCGCAGAGATCGCGGCAATGACCCCGGTTGTCGCTGGTATTCGCCGCCATGGCTCTGCCGCGCTGGATCTTGCCTGGGTTGCCGCCGGTCGATTTGACGGGTTCTGGGAACGTGGCCTGAAGCCCTGGGACATCGCGGCGGGTATGATCCTGGTGCGTGAGGCTGGCGGGCTAACGACAGAGATTGATGGCGGGGATCCACTCGTCACCGGATCGATCGTCAGCGCGAATGAGGCCCTGCACGGACAGTTGGAGCGCCGCCTGCGCAAAGCCGGGGCGTTTACCCCGAATGTCGACTGATCCGGATACGCCGCTTTCCGATGAGCCGCGACAAGGGCCTTTCGGGCGCGTCCGCGGCGGAATCCAGTGGCTTAACGCCAACAAGAAGCGGTTTTTCTGGTGGTGGGTCGGGTATCAGGCGATCAAGGGCATGTTGACATTGTCGCTGATCTGGATCCCGCTTCTGCTGGTCTGGCTGGGCGTGCGGGGCGGAGGCTAAGCGATCTCCATACCCACGGCGTGATACAGCTGCAGCGCGCCCGAGCGATTGTCCGCCTGCACTTTCAATGAGACTGAACGCAGGCCGCGCGCTTTGAAAGTGGCGAAGATTTGCGACATCAAAGAAGCAGCCACGCCTTTGCGGCGGTGCGCGCCATCGACCGCGATGTCTTTGACGAAGCCACTGGTCCAACACTGGGCAAAGCCGACCATGTGTGACGTGTTTGTCTCTTCAACGACGAAGAGGAGGTCTGGGTCATATTCTTCATCGCGTGTCAGATCAGGCCACCAGCGATCGAATGTCATAACTGTCCCGCCGCCGTGCGCGTAAGCGGCATTTAGAAGTGCGCGCGCAGGACGTGCGTGCTGATGTTCTTGGAAGCGAGCGAGTGCATAAGGCTTTGGCAGTTCAAGCGTTTGAACGGCGCCAAGGGTTTTTCGCATGAGAAGCGTCTCTGCGCCCTGCCCCACACTCAAGCCTCCCGCCGTGTCACGATATAGACCGAGACACAGGCCAGCACGCTCAGCAAGATGGCCAGAACGATCAATCGCTCGCGCAGGAAATAGGCGCTGATCGCAGCAGACACGAGGATGCCTCCGATGGCGGTGAGCTTGCTCTTGCGCGGTAAAATACCCTTGTCGACAAAGCCTTCCACAGTGCTGCCAACGCCCGGCTGTCGATAAATCCAGTCGCGCATGGCCGGGCTGGACCGGGCGAAGCAATAGGCGGCCAGGATCCAGAAAATCGTGGTTGGCCAGATCGGCAGGATCAAGCCGATCGCGCCCGCTAAAAAGAAGATACCGCCCAGGATGCGCAAGAGGATCATACCGCGAGTGAGTAACACGAACGGCCCTAGCGGCAAGACGTGTCTCACGCGTGCTGTCAGATGGCTTCCGCAGCCGCCGCCGCACTCGCCCAGGCCCACTGAAAATTATAACCGCCGAGCCAGCCCGTGACATCGACGCATTCGCCAATGAAGAACAGGCCGGGCCGTTTCCGGCTTTCCATGGTGCGCGATGAGAGCGCGTTCGTGTCGACGCCGCCCGCAGTGACTTCCGCGGTGCGCCAGCCTTCCGTTCCGGCGGGCGTCAAACGCCAGGCCTTGAGGGTCTGGGCCAGGATCTCAATATTGACCTTGGAGAGTTCAGCCAGACGTATCGTGGCAGGCAGGTCGACCTCCGCGCAGATATGGGGTGCGAGACGGGCGGGAAGCTCGCCCGACAGAAAGCTTTCAAGGGTTTGACGTGCAGCGCTGTCGCGGGCTTCACTCAAGGCGGTGCGGACATCGCGGCCGGGGGCAAGATCAACGCTTATGCGCTCGCCCTCGCGCCAATAGGATGAGATCTGCAAGACCGCTGGGCCAGAGAGGCCACGGTGTGTGAACAGCATGTTTTCGACAAAACTCGGGCCAGCCTGGGCGCGCGCTTCAACCTGCACGCTGACCCCTGACAGGGCCGAAAACGCGTCATGTGCGGCGCCGGTAAAGGTCAGCGGGACCAGGGCCGGGCGAGTCGGGACAATATCGTGACCGAACTGGCGCGCGATCTGATAGGCAAGTCCGGTTGCCCCCATTTTCGGAATCGAGAGGCCGCCCGTGGCAACAATCAGATGCGCCGCCGACACGGGGCCGAACGTGCTCTGGACTATGAAACGCCCATTGGCGAAGACGATCTCGCCAATCTCAACCTCCAGCGCTAGTTCTCCACGCGCATGGCTCAGCTCGTCGAGCAGCATCTGGATCACGGCGCCGCTTCTCTGATCGCAAAACAACTGCCCCAAGGTCTTTTCATGCCAGGTCAAACCATGCGCGGCCATCAGGTCACAAAAATCCCAGGGCGTGTAGCGCGCCAATGCTGACTTGGCGAAGTGTGGATTGGCAGAAATAAACGCCTTGGGTTCGGTCTCCATGTTGGTGAAATTGCAGCGCCCGCCGCCGGAGATGCGGACTTTTTCGGCTGGCTTGCGCGCATGGTCGAGGACGAGAACAGACCGCCCACGGGCGGCGGCTCTCGCACCACAGAACAGGCCGGCAGCGCCTGCACCCAGGATCAGGGCATCAACGGTTTTCAATCAGATTCTCCGGCGCGGACGTGGGCGGAGTGATACACCACTCGCCCGTGCAATGAAGCCCCGAACAGCTGAAGCGCTTCAGCACCCTATCGGGCGATGGGTGTGCCGAATGCATCTATCGGATCGATCTCACTGGTGCGGCTTACCATCAGGGTGGATATCTCTGATGACGCAAAAGTGGCTTGTACCCCTTTGATTGAAGAAAGGCTTGGCCTGTCTGTTCAAATCGCTAAAGGAGCGAGAATTGAGGTGTTGCAAAAGGGGCGCTCATGAAGGTCTTTACAGCCTGCCTTGCCACCGAAACAAACACGTTCTCACCGGTACCAACCGGGCGCAGGGCGTTTAAGGAATATGGTATTTTCCGAGGTGATGGTTCTGCCCATCCGGAGAAAGCCATGTATGGTCCGCTGCTGGCAGATTGGCGCAACATGGCTGAACAGGACGGCTTCGAAGTTATCGAAAGCCTTTGCCTTTATGCCCAACCGGCGGGGCCAACGCCGCAGGCATTATATGAAGAGTTCCGTGATATCATTCTTGAAGACCTGCGCGCGGCAGGGCACGTCGATATCGTCCTGCTGTGTCTGCACGGTGCCATGGTCGCTGAGGGGTATGACGACTGTGAAGGCGACCTGCTACGCCATATCCGTGCGCTGACCGGCCCCGGCGTCGTCATCGGGGCGCTGCTTGATCTGCACTGCCACACCTCAGCCGAGATGTTGGAGATTCCTGATCTCCTAGTAGCGTATCAAGAGTATCCCCATACAGACATTCATAGCCGCGGCGGGCAGCTCTATGCCCTTTGCCTGCAGGCAGCGCGAGGCCTGATCCAGCCGGTGACCCGCGCTTATGATTGCAAGATGATCGGACTGTGGAAGACTTTCAAGGAACCGACAAAGAGCCTTGTGGCCGACATGCGCCGGTACGAAGCGGAGGACGGGGTTCTGTCAGTGTCTTTTGGTCATGGCTTTCCCTGGGCCGATGTTGCCGAGGTCGGCGCAAAAGTCTGGGTCATCACAGACAATGATCCCGAACGGGCTGCCACGCTGGCGGAACGTGTTGGCCAAGACGTGATTGGCATTCGCGAAGCCGGATTGCTGAAACCCCTGGAGGTTGACGCCGCCATTGATGAGGCACTTGCAACAGCGCAGGGGCTGGTTGTGATGGGCGACATCGCCGACAATTCCGGCGGCGGCGCGATGTCGGACTCCACCTTCATACTGCAACGTTTTCTGGAGCGTGGGGTTACCGATGCAGCGCTGGGTTATTTCTGGGACAAGGGCGCGGTCGAAATCTGTATGAATGCCGGGGTCGGTACGAGACTAAAATTGCGGGTGGGCGGTAAATGCGGGCCGGCATCGGGCGACCCGGTCGATCTTGATGGAACCGTACGCGGCCTGCTGGAGAATTATGTACAGCCGGGGCTCAGCGGCGCGCCGTCTCATCTGGGAACCGCCGTCTGGTTTCAGGCGCGCGGATTGGATCTGGTCCTGACCTCGCTGCGCGAACAGCCGTTCTTCCCGGATGCCTTCTTCGACCTCGGCATCGATCTCACGCAGCGCAAGATCTGCGTGGTCAAGTCCATGGAGCATTTCACAGGCGGCTTCGGTCCGATTGCAAGCAAGGTGCTCTACGTGAACACACCTGGCGCGCTTGGCTGTGATTTTGCAACCCTGCCTTACACGCGGCGCGCGCCGGACTATTGGCCACGCTCTAAGATCGCCGCCGGCGCGTCGTTTCCTTAAATCCAGCCAGAGTATCAATCAGAACTGAAGCGCGTCGCCGTGCGATACTGAAATTTGATTTCTGGTGCCGCATCCGTGCTGACCGTATCCATCTCAAACGTCATTCCATTATCAAGGAAGAACGTCGTCTCTGATGACGCGAAAATTTTGGAGCGCGGAAAGAAGTTCGCGTGGTCCATCCAAGGGCCATCGTCTTCGAGGCTAATATTTATGGTAAAGATGCCAAAGCCCGGCCATTCAAACTGGTAATTGCCCACCATCGCGCTGGCAGTTTCTTCGCTGATGGCGACAGCAGACCTTGTCTCCGGCGCGCCATAGGCCCAGCCATAGACGGATGAAATGGCGGCAAGTATCTCGCTGATCAGCCGGTCACCCTTGTCGGAATTGGTCATGATCACCGCGCCGCCGCGCCCATCGGTATAAGCAAACATCTGGGATCTGAACCCATAGTTTGCGCCGGAATGCCCGATACTGATGCCGTCCGCTTCGTCATCAACGCGGAAGGTCAGACCCCATCCATCGATTTGCGGGGTCAACATCTCGCGCGCCGATGACACACTTAACATGCGGCCCTCTTCGCCCTTTGCCGCCTCCGTGACATTCAGCAAAAACCGGGCAAGATCTGTCGGCGTTGTCCACAGACCCGCTGCGGCGAGTTCGGGATAGATGTTCCCAAGACCGGGCATGGGCTGGGCCGCCACGCCAAAATGCGCGCGCGCTGCATTTTCAGTCCAGTCGCCAGATAAAGGTTGAACGAACGTGCTGCGCGTCATGCCGACAGGGTCAAATAGGTTTTCCGTGGCCAAATCTGCAAAGCGCTTGCCCGAGACATCGCTCGCCAGCTGCTGCATGACGGTCAGGCCGCCGCCGGAATAGTGGCTTTCCATCCCCGGGTCACGAACAACCTCAACCGCTGGAGTGTTGGCGGGGGCTTCCCCGTTTAGAATTTGTACAGCCGTCGGAATATCCGCCCCGTCGGTGTAGCCGGGGAAGCCTGATACCGACAGCCCTGCACTGTGCGTCATCAAATGGCGAAGCGTCACGCTTTGCTCGACCGTGAACTCATTGTCGGGCACCGACCAGGCGGTCAACTTGTCATTGACCGGCGCATCAAGCTGCAGCTGACCCTGGTCAACCAGCGTCATGGTCGCCGCCCCGGCGACAGGCTTGGACACTGACGCGGCTTGAAACACCGTATCAGTATTGGCGGCCGCATTCGTCTCAGTGTCTGCGACCCCATACGTCTTTGCCCAGGCAATCTCGCCATTCTCGATCACGGCAATGCTGACCGCCGGCGTGGTATAAAGCGCCATGCGGTCTGCCAGGGTCCAGGCCTTTTGCGGCGCACCTTCGACCAGAACAGGCGTTAGCAAGCCGGTCTCGACAGCCTCAATTTTTGCAGCAAGCTCGGCGCCGTCAGACGTGGCAACAGACGTCTCAACCTCAACACCCGCTTCCGGCGCGGACGCGGAGTCAGGTGATCCACAAGCCGCCAGAAGGACCGCGGCTATGGCGGCTGGTGCGGAAATCGTAATGGACCTATTCATAGCGCTTACCCTGCATGTTTGGTGATTGTCTCGTAGAGATGAGGGTCCGTCGCCCCCTCTGTCCCCAGTAACAGGATCCGACTATCGGTATCCAGCGATAAACGCGCTTTCAGATCGGGCTGCTCGCCGAGTGCCAACAGAGCCACAAGACCGGCGACCGCCGATTCGCCTGCCTCAATCGCGCCGGCATCGCGGCGGGCGAGGTCGCGCATCGCCTGCGGGATCGCCGCATCGTCAATTATCAGGAAATGATCGGTTCCGGCCTGCACGACCGGCCAGGCGAGCGTTGAGACCTCGCCGCAAGACAGGCCGGCCATAATGGTTTCAAGATCGCCTTCGACCGCAACGGGGTGTCCCGCCTTGGCGCTTTGGTACAAGCAGTCGGCTGTTTCAGGTTCGACGATTATGAACCGGGGCCGGTTCGCCCCGTATACATCCCAAAGATGGCCGATCACGGCCGCCGCCAGACCTCCGACACCGCCTTGCACAAACACATGTGTCGGCGGCGCAGGCAGCTGATCGACGATTTCCGCGGTCATGACGGTGTAGCCCCGCATCACATCGGTCGGCGGGTCGACATAGCCCTCATAGGAGGTGTCAGAGACGACGAACCATCCGTTCTCTTCCGCGTCTTTGGCCGTCTGGTGGACCGAGTCATCGTAATTTCCCGCGACCCGGATCACCTTGGCGCCAAAAGAGGCAAGAGCGTTCTCTCGGCCCTCGCTGACCCCCGCATGGATATAGATCATACAGGGGCAACCGCGTCGCTGCGCGCCCCAGGCAACGGAGCGCCCATGATTGCCATCTGTAGCCGTAGCGATGGTGATGTTGGCACAATCGTCCCGATAAGCACCGGCGTGCAGTTTCTCTGCACTGACGGGCTCGCCCGGGCGGCGTTTTTCGATCTCTCGCAAGAGCAGCTGATCGACGGCGTAGGCCCCGCCAAGCGCTTTGAAGCTGCGCAGGCCAAACCGGGGGCTTTCATCCTTGTACCAGATCGCGCCGACGCCTGCCCTGTCGGTCATGTCATTCAGTGAGACTAGAGGCGTCGGGGCATAACCCGGCCAATCTGAAATCTCCTTGCGAATGGACTGCGCGATACCATCATTGAACAAGGGCTGCAGCGACGATGGATAGGCGCCTCCCGGCTTGGCGACCGGGTTATCATAGACCGACAGGCGCACCGTCTGATACGTCTGATCAAGCATCTTTGAGCACCCTGACCCGGAAGCCGAGTTTCTGACTCAGCGCGATCATTTCATCCAGAATATCGCCGTAACAGACGGCGACATGATTGCTCATATAATGCGCCATCAGGCTGTCGCGCGAGAGGCCCATATCCGCCATCATCAGCGGCCATTGCGGCGTCGTTGCGTCAAGGACGTCCTGGGCCTCCTGATCCGGAAGTTCGACGACTTCGCCGGAGCCAACATCCATGACCGGCACACCATCGTCCAACCACGCCCGCGCCCAAGTGATCGCCCCGCCTTTGCTGATACCGGCAAACGTTCCGCCGGGTGTCGGGAAGTATTGAGCAGGCTGGCGATAGGAATGGACGCCTTGCAGCGTGTCAGGATCGTGATTGAACGCATAGGCGCCCGCCGAGCCGGAGTTGAGCAGCACCCAGAGGAACCGTCCCTGATGCTCCAGCCCCCAGCGGACATCATGGAAAGCGACACTCTGGTGCAAGCCTTTGGCCTTGAGCAAGCGTTTCATCATCTCCATCGGCAGGACATTGCCTTGATCGGCCTCGGTCGCATCGGCGATCGTGTCGCCATTGCTTTCGGGGCGGCAGGTGGAGTTGAGCAGGCCCTCGGCAAAGTCAGACGGCGGACGCTGATGGATCAGGCCGAGCTGATACTGCCAGCCGACACAATCTGCTTTGAACTCGTCGACCATGTCGAGGACGACAAGATAGTCACGCAGCTGCTCGCGAGTGGCGTTCTCGGTGAAGTCTTCCGCCTCCGGGCCGCCGTAGTGGAAGGTCACGCCCTTGTCCTTGACGAAGGCGAGCGCGTCATCGATGCGCTTGTCGCTGACCCGCTTGCCATAATCCATGATCCAGGCCTGATCGACTTTGTGCTCAGCAAAACCAACCTTGTGCAGCGTGCGGGCACCGAAATAACCATTGGTCATGCCCATGGACGTATCGCCTAGCATCAGGACCAGCGGACGCCGCTTGACCATCTCGTCATGCACAGAGGCGGCGAGCGCCTCCGCTGGGCCTGAAACCGGCCCCGGCGTGTGGATACAGGCCGTTGAATAGTCGAGCTTACCCGTCTCGCACCAGGTCTCGAGCTTGGCCATGGCCTCATCGTCCTGAGACAGCGGGTTCTCAGTCCAGAGGCGGCTGTGGGCGCGGCCCTCAGCCTGCAGACAGGCCCCTGTGTTGAGGAGCCCAACCAGACCCGGCCAGGTGCCTGAAAAGTTGGAAATCATCAGGAATGGATTGGTCTTGCCAATCAGGCCGTCCACCGTATGCGGACCGTAAACCCAGTGCGTGTAGAGGCCAATCACAGGCTCATCCACCTGGCCGAGGCCTTCAATAACTTCATGTGGGCGGGTCATGAAGCCTTCGACGCGTTTGTACTTTTTGCCAAGGCGGTCGAGGCCCTTTTCAAGCTCGCGATGCGCTTCTTCCAGTAGCGGCAGCGCCAGTTCGTTGGGCTTGGGACGATAGTCGCCGGGCCAGAAAATATGGATTGTATCAGACATTGGGTCAGGCCTTTCAGCTAGGTATCATTTGTCGGTTTCTCGCGCCGAACCTGATCGCGAAGATCGAGCAGGCGTTTCATCAGGCTGCCAAGGTCGGCGCCGCGCGTGTCTTGCGCACCGAAGCTGTCATGCAGCTCCCGGTAGAGCGCGTAGAGTTTGTCATAGACGGCGACCGCATCAGGGTTTGGTGCCGCGCCAGGCTTGGGTGGAGCGCACATAGCCGCGCGCGCAGTTTCAACATCTGGGTACGCGCCGCCAACCACAGCGCCGAACAGGGCCGCGCCCGATGCGCCGCCCTCCGCTACCCCGCTGAACAGGATCGGACAGCCAAGAATATCGGCATAGATCTGCGCCGCGAGCCGGTTGCGTTCGAACACGCCGCCGGCGGCGACAATCTGATCAACCACAACGCCGCGTGAGACCATCGTCTCAACAATGATGCGCGCGCCAAACGCCGTCGCTTCAATCAAGGCGCGGAAGAGATCTCCCGGTCTTGTCTGAAGCGACTGCCCAAGAATCAGGCCGGATAGTCTGGAATCCATCAGCACAGACCGGTTGCCATTATTCCAGTCGAGCGCCAGGAGCCCGCTCTCGCCCGGTCCGAGCGCCGCGGCCTCATCGGTCAAGCGCTGGAACACGTCTGGCGTCAGCGGCCCCTCCCCCGCCAGCAGTCGCGCGCCCCATTCAAAAAGGTCCCCGACGGCTGATTGGCCCGCCTCCAAGCCGGTCACGCCGGGTATCACAGAGCCATTCGCCGCCCCACTCAGCCCGATCGCATCAAACGCTTCGGCCGGGCCCTCAACTACAGTGATATCGCAGGTGCTCGTACCGACCACCTTGACCAATGTGCCGATGCCTGCCCCGGCGCCCAGCGCTCCGGCATGGGCATCAAGACACCCGACTGCGACCGGGATGCCGACAGGCAGCCCAAGTTTCTCAGCCCATTCGTGGCTGAGCGTGCCAGCGGGCTGATCAGCGGTAGCAGTGTCGCTCGGCAAGCTGTCAAGAATACGGGCCAAATCAGGATGCAGTGCGCCTAAGAAATCTGCGTCCGGCCAACCACCCCAAGCTGGGGAGTACATGCCTTTATGCTCAGCGGCGCAGACCCCGCGTTTGGCGAGCTGCGGCAATGGAGCGCTGCTTAGAACAGCCGGCACAAAATCCTGTAACTCCATCCAACTCGCCGCGGCATTCGAGACCTCAGGCGCGGTCCGGGCGCATTTGAGGAGTTTGGCC
This sequence comes from Henriciella sp., assembly GCA_030066975.1. Lineage (GTDB taxonomy): Bacteria > Pseudomonadota > Alphaproteobacteria > Caulobacterales > Hyphomonadaceae > Henriciella. The sequence goes on from JASJAO010000007.1 coordinate 184,884, forward strand.
CAGTACCATTCAGACGAATACGCCCCGCCCGACTGATTGAGATAGGGTGCCCCCGCAGTCTGAATGGCGTCGACAATATCTGCAGCTTCCTGATACGCGGTATGGTCCTTCCACATCCAGGCCTGGGCCGCGAGCGTGTCTTTGAACCGCTCTTGGCGAGCCAACGGAACGCACGCTGCATCGACCGGGATTGGAGTCGAACCCGTCGTCGCTGTACCGATGCCGATGACCTGATCGGCAGAGAACCCGCTTTTACGCTCGCGGGCCTCCACCAGTGCTGCGGCAGTCGCCTCAATGATCGCATCCAGATAATCATCCGGGCGCTGGCGGGCGAGGTCTGGATCGGACGGGTCAAGCAGCACCCCCGCCTCACCGGACGCGTAGGCTGAAACCGCCGTCCCCACCAACTCGCCTGTCTCACAACAGATGATCGCCACCCGCGCAGACTGACTGCCGAGGTCCATTCCCAGCGCATAAGTCGGCTCAATCGTCATCTTTACTGCAAACCCATGTCATTATCCGGTCGCCTGTAAACGGCAGGCCCATTTTCCAAACAGAAACATCAATGCGGGCAATCAGGCAAGCCCGAAGCGCGCTGATATCTCTATCAATGCAAACCAATTCTCTTGTTTTGTCGGTTGCTTCGCGCTGTGACTTGCGCAAACCCCCGATTTCTGATTGGAAACCTTGATAGATAAAAAATTTAGCGCGCGGCGTCCGCGTGCATCTGGGGAGATGATCAGCTAGTGCAAGCTCAATCAGCAACCGAACCTGAAGGCGGCGTAGACGCTTCGGGAGGCACCAGTGTCAGCGAATTTCGCGCCTGGATAACAGTCGGCGTCCTTGTGATCGCCTCGCTTGTTTCGTTCGTGGACCGCCAGATTCTCAGCCTCATGGTCACGCCGATCAAGGCGGATCTCGGTCTCAATGATATCCAGATGGGCCTTTTGCAGGGCTTCGCCTTTGCGGTTTTTTACGCCATTGCTGCGGTCCCGCTCGGCTGGCTGGCGGACAAAGCGAGCCGGAAATGGATCATTACAGTTGGGGTCGCCAGTTGGTCGGCCATGACGGCTGTGTGTGGCCTCGCGCAGAATTTTGTCCACCTGTTCCTGGCACGCATGGGCGTCGGCGTGGGTGAAGCCACATTGTCTGCGTCCGGACACTCGATGATTGCCGATCTGTTCGACCGTAAACGCCTGCCACTGGCGATGAGCGTCTATGGAATGGGCGTCGCCCTGGGCGGCGGTATAGCCTATATTGGCGGCGGCTTGCTGGTGCAGTGGTTAAACGGGTTACCGCCGCTCGCGGTTGGACCTTTCACGTTTCAGCCCTGGCAAGCGGTCTTCATAACGGTTGGGCTGCCGGGCATTCTGGTTGCCGGTCTGATCGGCCTTGTGGCGAAGGAACCCAAACGGCGGGCCGTCTCTGATCCGATCAAGGGCATGTCCCTGACGAGGTTTGCCGGTGACAATGTCGGTCTGGTTACCAAGCTTGTGCTGGGCCTCGGGATGCTGACAGCGGCGGGCTATGCCAATCTCGCCTGGCTGCCGAGCTTCTTTGAACGCACCTTCGGATGGTCAACGGCGCAGGCCGGGGTAACGATTGGGTTGTTATTGCTTTTGGTGGCGCTGCCCGGGGGTGTTCTATGCGGGATTGTCGCCAGCCGCTGGGCGGATGGGGGTCAGCGCGATGCGCCGGTGCGGTTCATGGCCTATGCGAGCCTTGCCACAGCGCCGATCGCGGCTATCGCCTTTCTTCTGCCGAATGCCAGCTGGGTGGTCATCGCACTGCTGATCCCGATGGCGTTTGGATCATCCTATGTCGGACTTGGGCCCGCAGCTGTTCAGGCGATCACGCCGGGCGAACTGCGCGGGCGCACCGCCGCGTTTCAGCTTCTGTTGACGGGTCTGATCGGTATGGTGGTCGGGCCATTATCGGTCGGACTGATCACCAATGGCTTGCTACAGGACGAGGCCCGGATCAATGTTGCCCTGGCAATTGCCAATCCGGCGCTGACCATTGTCGGCGGATTGCTCATTCTCTGGGCGTTTCGCAGCTATAATCGGGCGCTGGACAGCGTCCCCTCGGAGGCCCCCGCATGACGGCTCACACCTTGCCCTTTCGACAGGTTCACCTCGACTTTCACACCTCCCCGAAGATTGAAGGCATTGGCGCAAATTTCGATGCCGAAGTGTTCGGTAAGACCCTGACGGATGCAGACGTCGACGCCATCGTTCTGTTCGCCAAGTGCCATCACGGCATGGCTTACTATGACACCAAAGTTGGCACCAAACATCCCGGCCTCGAGTTCGATCTGCTCCGCGCGCAAGTGGATGCCTGTCAGACCGCCGGGGTGCGCACACCAATCTATGTCTCGGTGGGCTGGGATGAGCACGCAGCGCACAACAATCCAGGCTGGCGCAGGATAAAGCCTGACGGTGAATTCCACATGATGATAGGCAAGAATGGCCAGGATCCGTACTGGTCGTATCTGTGCCTGAACACGCCGTATCGTGATTATCTCCACGCCCAGATCGAGGAAGTGGTGAAAGCATTTCCAGAGGGCGACGGGCTGTGGCTCGATATCGTCTTCCAACATGCCTGCATCTGTCCGCACTGCCAGGACGGTATGACAAAAGCCGGTCTCGATTGGACGAACAGCGCCGATCAGACCGCCTATGCAGAACAGGTCCTGCAGGACTATCTGAGCAGCACGGCCAAGCTCATCCGCGATCTCAACCCAAACTACTCAATCTTCCACAACAGTTCGATGGTCCCGCGCGGTGATCGCGAGGCGTTTGGTGACTTTACGCATATGGAGATTGAGGCCGTTCCGACAGGGGGTTGGGGCTATGACCATTTTCCGATCTCGGCGCGCTATATCGACCCGTCAGGTCTGGACTTTATGGGCGTGACAGTACGGTTTGACCTGATCTGGGGCGAGCTTGGCGGCTATCGCCATCCGAATGCCTTGCGCGCCGAAATCCTGACCATGCAGGCGCATGGCGCCAAGGTCTGTATCGGCGACCATATGGACGTGGATGGCACCCTGGACCCGGACACTTATCGTCTGATTGGCGGCGTCTACGAAGAAGTCAAGGCCAAGGAAGGCTTTGTGGCGGAGACGCGGCCGGTGGCCGACATCGCATTGCTCTCCAGCATCGCGGCGCGTGAGCCGGGGTCATTTTCACGCGATGCGCGGCACATTGACGAGGATTATGGCGCGCTGCGTATGCTGCAACAGGGCGGCTATCTGTTTGATGTGGTCGGGCCGGATGACGCTCTTGAGGCCTACAAGCTGGTCATCGTCCCCGACCGGGTACGATTGAGCCCTGACCTTGCGGCCAAACTGGAGGCCTATCGCGCCGCGGGCGGGGCGCTGCTGCTGACCGGGGAGAGCGCGCTGACGCCAACCGGGGAAGCGCTGGCACTAGATATCGGCGCGGCGTACGCTGGCCCGAGCCCATTTGACAATGCGCACATCCACCCGCTGCCGGAGCTGCGGCCGGACTATGTTGAGGGACCGTTCCTCGCCTTCAGCCCGACCATTCGGGTCAAAGCCACAGATGGGGAGTCGCTCGGCGAGCTGTACGATCCCCGTTTCAACCGGACCCTGCGCGCCTTTAGCGGCCACATCAACACGCCGCGTGAGCTACAGCCCTCGGGTTTTTCATGCGGTGTGCGCAAAGACCGGACGGTCTACCTGCCCGTGCCAGTCTTCACGCTCTACAAATCGCTCGGCCAGACGATGATGCGCGATTTCACCTGCAAGGTGATCGACAGTCTGCTCGGCAAAGCAAAGACCCTGACCAGCACCCTGCCCGCGGCTGCGATCGCCACTCTGAGACAGGATGATGAGAAACTTGTCCTTCAAACGGTTTATGCGCCAAAGGAGCTTCGCGGGCAGACCGTACTTGGCCTGATCGAAGTGATCGAAGACCTGCCGGAGCTTCACGATGTCGCCTTCACCGTCAAAACGGACCGTGCAATCAAAGCCGTGACGGTTCAGCCTGACGGGCGCGCCCTGCCCTTTACGCAGAATGCCGACACAGTGTCATTCACGCTGGACAGGCTCCAGGGCGGTGCGCTGATCACGCTGACCTGAACTGCGCCTGATTTACACCACTTCGCGGAACTGGCGGATCGGCTTGCCGGGAATGAGGTTCTGCGCGGCGGTAACAATCGAGTCCGTGTCGATGCCGAAATGGCGATAGAGGTCGCTGACCGTACCGGTCTGGCCAAAATGCTCCACACCGAGCGGGATATTGCGATGCCCAACCACGGCGCCAAGCCAGCCAAGTGTAGCCGGATGTCCATCTGTGACAGTCACAATCGCAGCATGACGCGGGACTTGCGCCATCAAACGGTCAGCATGGCTTGACGCATCCAGCTGACCACGGCGACGCGCGCGTTGCGCGGCAAACCAGCCAGCCGTCAGGCGATCCGCCGAGGTAACCGCCAGCACGGCTGTGTCCCTGCGGTCATTGGCAATCCGGCCTGCCGCTTCAATCGCCTCAGGGGCTACACAGCCCTGATAGGCGATCACAAGGTCGGTGTTCGGGCCGGGTTCGCGCCACCAGTAAGCGCCATCGATGACGCCGCGCTTGAACGCCTCGTCATCGCGCCTCCGGGGCGGTTGCTCGATTGGGCGCGTGGTCAGACGAAGATAGACTGAGCCCCCCGTCTCATCGCGCAGCCACGTGCGCTCATCGGGATCGCCTTCGCCATCGCGCTGCATATAATCAAACGACCAGTCCATGATGACACTGAGTTCGTCCAGAAACGCCGGTTCGAACGAGGTCAGGCCATCCTGACTGATCCCGATCAGTTGCGACCCGATCGACTGGTGCGCGCCGCCTTCCGGGGCGAGCGTGACGCCAGACGGCGTGCCGACAATCATGAAACGCGCATCCTGATAACAGGCATAGTTCAGCGCATCGAGGCCCCGGGCGACGAACGGGTCATACACCGTCCCGATCGGTAGCAGGCGTTCACCGTACAGCGAATGCGAGAGACCTGCCGCGCCCAGCGCAAGGAACAGGTTCATCTCGGCAATGCCAAGCTCGATATGCTGGCCTTCCCGGCTGAAAGCCCATTTCTGGGTCGACGGGATTTTCTGGTCACGGAACGTATCGGCTTGCTCATCCCGGGCAAACAGACCGCGCCGATTGACCCAGGGCCCAAGATTTGTGGAGACGGTCACGTCCGGCGAGGTGGTGATGATGCGCTCAGCGATCGGGCTGTCCGACTGAGCGATCTTGTCGAGGATCTTGCCGAAGCCGGCCTGAGTTGAGAGCTTGTCATCATCCAGCCAGATGGGCCCCGGGGCTTCAACCACTGGCGCAGAAAAGCGGCGCGTCCCGTCGGCAAAGAAGGGGGCGTTTTCGATCAATGCGCGGGCTGCCTCAACATTGTCGAGCCCTGCGAAGTGATCCCATTCCTGTCCCTCGGGGACACCCATTTTGGTCTGGAACTCAGCCATTTGCGCCTTGTTCATCAGGCCGGCATGATTGTCCTTGTGACCCGCGAGCGGCGTGCCCCACCCCTTGATCGTGTAGGCGAGAAAGCAAGTCGGCTTGTCATGATCGATGGCGTCAAAGGCGTCAGTAATGGTCTTCAGGCAATGACCGCCAAGATTGTTCATCAGATCTGAGAGTTCTTCGTCAGAGCGCCGGTCGAGCAGCGCGGAGACATCACTCTGATCGCCAATATCGTTCATCAGCCGGTCGCGCCAGGCCGCCCCACCCTGATAGGTCAGCGCCGAATAGAGCTGGTTCGGACAAGTATCGATCCAGTCACGCAGCTTGTCGCCGCCCGGCTCTTCAAAGGCAGCGCGCTGAAGCACGCCATGTTTGAGACGTACAACCTCCCAGCCGAACGCGCCGAAGATGGCCTCGATACGTTCCCAGAGGCCTTCGCGGACAACACCATCGAGTGATTGGCGATTATAGTCGATGATCCACCAGCAATTGCGAAGGTCGTGCTTCCAGCCTTCCTGCAGGCATTCATAGATATTGCCTTCGTCCAGTTCGGCGTCGCCAACCAGCGCGATCATCCGACCAAGCTTGCGATCTGTGGCCCAGGGTTTGGCTGCGATATAGTCCTGAATGATCGAGGAGAAGGCGGTGATCGCGACGCCAAGGCCAACCGACCCTGTCGAGAAGTCGACATCGTCGACGTCCTTGGTGCGGCTCGGATAAGACTGGGCGCCACCAAAACCGCGGAAGTTTTCCAGCTTCTCGCGGGTTTGATTGCCGACCAGATACTGGATCGCATGAAAGACGGGCGAAGCGTGGGGTTTCACCGCAATGCGGTCTTCCGGGCGCAAAGTATGGAAATAGAGCGCCGTCATGATCGCCGTCATCGACGCGCAGGAGGCCTGATGCCCCCCCACTTTCACGTCGTCTTTTGCGCGCAAGTGATTGGCATTGTGGACAGTCCAGCAGGCGAGCCAGAGAATCTTACGCTCAATATCGGTTAAACCTGAGAGTTTGTCTTGGTCCATTATCTTGTCTATCGCGTTCTTGATTAGAGTAACACACCCTTGACGATCGGTGGTCGCGTCGAGATCAAGCTTTCTTAATTTTCCGATCGGAAAATTGCAATTCCTTTTTGATCGCACGCCAGGCTATCGCGCACGCGTCAAACCTGTCGAGACGATATCAGGTCTAGCGAGAGAGAGCCTGCACAGATGTGACCGCCGATACGATCACCGCTTTACCGCGTGATTTCTTGACAAAGGCGTGACCCATCGCACTGTCGAGATAGACACCTTCACCCTCATTAAGCAGCTTAGGCTCGTAAAGTTCAGTATGAACTTCGATCTGCCCTTTGAGGACGAAGATAAACTCCTCGCCTTCATGCGTAATCAGCGGCCCAAACTCCTCGATACTAGTCGATTTGACCTCTACCAGGATCGGCGTAATCGCCTTGTTGCGAACGTCCGTACACATATACTGATAGTCGTAATTCTCGGTACTGACGAGCTTCGCGGCGCCGTCGCGGTGGACACTGACGCGGCCCATGGGCACAGCAGGCTTTGGCGATCCCCCGGCTTTGTGATCATCGGTCAGAAATTCCGACAGGGTCAGACCAAAGCCATAGGCCACCATGATCAGCCGATCATAAGTTAAACTCAGGACACCATTTTCAACTTTGGACAGGCTTGATGTGGCGATACCGGATTTCTTGCTCAGGTCGGCCAGTTTCCATCCACGCTCCTGACGCAAGCGGTGAATACGGCGCCCCAGTTCATTGTCTTCAACCAGTGTTTCTGGTGTTTTCGCGGTCTGAGATTGGGCCATATTTCGCTCGCTTTTCACTCCTTTTGCCGAGGGAGAGCCTAACCCATTGAACCTAAAAATAGGTGGATGTCAGCCCCGTAACAACATCGTTTTCATCAACAAAGTAAAGGGCTTTCCACTTGTCAAAGGTCGTACACGGGTGAGAGATTCCCCAGCCTAGCAGGTCTCCGATTTTAAAGTCATGTGGCTCGGGAACATGAAACTTCAAATGCTGATCCCACAAGGCTGCGGCCTGAATGCCTGCCGGAACCGGCTGACGGGGGCCGCCCGGCCGGGCCCAACTCACCAATCTCGGCATGCCCGAATCGGACCCCACATCGCGACGCCCGAGACTGACAATCACGGTCCCCGGCTCCGGCAGCGATTGCACGTGGGCCCAAACCTCAAGCGCTGGCTCGAAGCCACCTTGTGTTGTGACGACGCGATCGTCGCGCGCCTTCATATCCGAAAAGAGTTTCCGATAGATGCCTGCATCATGGGTGATGTAACATCCTGAACGCAGGATCGGGACCAAGTTTGGCCATCGCGCCGTTGCCGCCATCATGCGCTGCACCGCAACGTCAAAGTAAGCGGTGCCGCCAGCCGAAAAAATGAACGGTCGGTCGGTCAGACGGTTGTCCTTGAGCAAGGCCGCGAGGGCATTGACCGCTGTGTCCATTTGCGAGGTTGCACCGCCGAGATCGCCGTCGCTGCCCTGAAACACACCTTCAAACGTCTCCAGTCCGGCGACTGAAATGCCGCGCAGCGCGGTTAGTTGGTCGGCCAGTTCAACCAGACTTTCCACATCGCGTCGCCCGGTACGTCCGCCGGTGCGTCCAAGCTCGAGCAGAACGTCGACAGGGGCACCACCGGCTGTGAGTACAGCCTCGGACAGTGCGGTTGCAGCCTCAACAGAGTCGACAAGGCAATAGAACTCAAAGTTCGGATCAACCATGCGCTCTTCAATGATCCAGCGAATATTTGCGGTGCCGACCAGTTGATTGGCCATGATGATCCGATTGATCCCAAAGCGACGATAGATTCGGACGTGTTGAACGGTTGCGGCGGTAATACCCCATGCCCCATCCTTCATTTGCATGTGCAGAAGGTCTGGCGCCATAGTTGTTTTGCCATGCGGACAGAGCCTGATCCCGGTATCAGCCAGGAAATCCCGCATCCAGGCGCGATTGCGCTCCAGCGCTGCCGTTTTGAGGATGGCCGCGGGCAGCATCAGATCGTCGTTGAGCAGCGATTTTCCGGCAATCTCGCCGCCATTCTCGACGTCACGCGGTATCCCCTTCAGATGCCAGCCCGGCGGGGTGAAGCCCGGGAGCGGGCGTTCATTGCTTCCGTCAGGCCCCAGATGCTTTAGATCGTCCATACCAACCACTCAATCTACCGCGATATCGGTTTCAGCGCCCCAAAGGACGATACCCCGCACGCGGGCCGGTTAAAAGAGCTATTTTCATTTTCGAAAATTGTTGTTCCTTTTGGAGATTACTCAACAAGATAATCGAGTTGAGGAACGCCGTCGAACTCAGCTTCGGCCCGCTCGACCAACGCCCTCAGTTTTGCAGTCACTTCAGGGTGTCGGTCGGCAACCGTGTAGTTTTCGCCGGGATCGGCTTCCAGATCAAACAGCAATGGTCCGAACCGGGTCATATCATATTGGTAAACGCGCCAGAACGCGCGCGTGACATATTTCCATTTGTCCATCCGGACACCGGCAATCTCTTCGTTCCGGAACAGCAAAAGCGACTCGTGCAGGCCGGGTGTTTTGCCCTCGAGCACGTCACGCAGGCTCTTTCCATCAATTGTCTGTTCGCCTTCGAACAGGGTGCCTGCATAGTCCAGCGCCGTTACAGGTACATCAAATCCCATGGTCAAGGCGGGGCTTTCCCGGCCTGCCGGAATGGCCCTCGGATAGGAAATGATCAGCGGCACGCGGTAGCCACCCTCCCAGCCGACATGCCCCTTACGTTCGCGCCACGGCCCGGCACTGCCGCCATAGGGCGATGGGCCATTGTCGCTGGTCAGAAAAATCAACGTGTCCTCGTACCGGCCGGTATCTTTCAGCGTCGCGATAAGCTGGCCGATCGCGTCGTCCAGCTCTTCAACAATGTCGCCGTAAACGCCCGCTTGCTCTGACCGGCCGGCATGATCCGGGTGCGGCGTGAACGGGGTATGCGGCGCTGTATAGGCAATCTGCAAGAAGAACGGCGCATTCCCGGCACTGCGAATGTAATCGATAGAGGCGTTGGTAATCCGCTCTGTCAGCAGGCCATCATCAACCTCAGAGCGGACCTCTTCTCCCGAGACTGGATCAATATCACCCCACCAGACCCCTTGCATATCATGGCTATATGGAAGGCCCCCAAATGTGTCGAAGCCGTAGGCTGTCGGTGGCCAATAGGGCGCTACGGCTCCAAGATGCCATTTGCCGAAATAGGCGGTTTGGTAGCCGCGTGCCTTTAGCGGATGCGTGAGGATTGGCTCCGCGTGCGGTAAGCCATATTTGGCCCGTGAATTTACAACATCAACCGCCAGGCCGCTGCGCGCGGGATATCGTCCGGTCAACAAGGCAGCGCGCGACGGAGAGCATAGGCTTGACGCCGCATAGGCATCGGTAAATCGTACCCCGTCAGCGGCGAGCGCATCCATGTGCGGCGTTGGAATGATTCCGCCATAAGACCCAACATCACCGTAGCCGAGATCATCCGTCAGGATGACGATTATATTTGGGCGAAGCGCGATGTCGTCCGGTCCGGCGATAGCCGCCGACTGACAGCCAGCAAGCATGATCACAAACGCGGAGATCAAAGCGCTGTTTAGCTTGAGTATGAACATGATGGAGGCCTCCTGGATCAAAATTTGCGGACTAACGCAGATCCCGCACGAGCCCTTGGCTGGTTGGCCTCTGATGCTATCCGCACCTCAGGGCGCGCACAGGGGGATAAATGAAGGTTGCTCCGGCGCGCAAAAGCCCTGTGTCTATGTTGATTTACACTGCGCACAGTATGGGTTCACTTCGGATAGGCAACCGATTTTTCCAATCGGAAATTTTTCTTGTGCCTGGCGCGCGGCACGTTATCGTAACGACCATTGTGAGACCGCGTTTGACCGATAGAGCACCAATATGGTTGCGGAGCCTTAGCCTGATGCTGGCCGGTGGCCTGCTTTCGGGGTGCCTCGCCAATTCGGATTCAGAGCAGAGTGCGCTCACAGCGGCCCTCATCGCGTCCAATCCAGACATCGCCGCATTGATTGAGGCCAATCCCGATATGCCACTGGGTTGGACGGAAGATTTTTGGGACGATGCCTTGCTGCAGGCGCCCGCCTATCCCGGCTCACTTTGGCGCGTTCACGACCTCGGTCGCCCACAGCCGCCTCTCGCACGACCCGAACCATGTCTCAGCTCCGCTCCGCCGACCGCTGCGGTTGGTCTTTTTGAGGGAGACTCGATCGACAAGTTTGAGGGCGACAGCCTGACATTGTGGAGCGTTGAAGGCGGCACGCTGGTGGCTTCGGGTCAGAAAAATAACCGGATCGCGACGACGCACAGCTTTGGCGACGTGCAAGTGCATCTTGAATTCAGGATGCCGACACCCACCATTGGCCATGGCCAGTTTCGCGGCAATAGCGGGCTGTTTTTGATGGGCAAGTATGAGGTTCAGATCCTCGATTCCTTTGATAACCCAACCTATGCAGATGGTCAGCTTGGCGCCGTGTATGGCCAGACGCCACCACTGGCCAATGCGGGCGCCGCCCCTGGCGAATGGCAATGTATGGATGTGACCTTCACCGCGCCGCGCTTTGAAGGGGAAACGCTCATCTCTCCAGCGCGCGTCACCGTCGACCTGAACGGCGTTCGGGTGCAGAATGAGACTGAAATCCTCGGGCCCACACGGTTCGCGGCTCTGAGCACGTACCAAGCGCATGAGCCAGAATTGCCGTTGACGCTGCAAGACCATGGCGACCCGGGAAGCCGCGTCGCTTTTCGTAATATCTGGGCGCTGCCCCTGACATCTGACCCTGACGAATAGGACACCCGATGCCGGTCCCAAACGATCCCCTGCTTGACAGCGAATATGACGTCACCGTCGTCGGGTCCGGCGCCGCTGGGGGTATGGCGGCTTACGTGCTGGCCAATGAAGGCGTGAAAGTCCTGATGGTGGAGGCTGGCCGCGATTATGAGCCGACGCTCGAAACGCCGATGTTCAACTTGCCGTCCGAGGCGCCGCTGTTTGCTGCCAGTACGCCGGACAAGGAACAGGGCTTTTACGATGCAACTGTTGGTGGCGGCCGCAACATACCAGGCGAGCCTTATACAGTTGCGGAAGGGTCCCGCTTTAGTTGGTGGCGTGCACGCATGCTGGGGGGGCGGACCAATCACTGGGGGCGCGTCTCCTTGCGTTTTGGGCCTTATGATTTCAAAGGCTACAGCCGTGATGGCCTTGGCATGGACTGGCCGATTTCCTACGAGGATATTGCCCCCTACTATGACAAGGTTGAGGGCCTGATCGGTGTCTTTGGTGAAGCCGAGGGCATTGAAAACTCACCAGATTCCCCTGCCGGACTGCTGCATAAGCCCCCCAAGCCCCGCGCCCATGAACTGTGGCTTAAACTTGCACTCGGCCGCACGATGAATGTGCCGGTGGTTCCGGCTCACTCCGCGATCCTGACCCGCCAGCATGGCAATCGTCCGGCGTGTTTTTACGCCACAGACTGCCTGCGCGGCTGTTCAATCGCAGCGAATTTCCAGTCGACCACGGTCCTTATTCCCCCGGCGCGAGATACAGGCAATCTAACCATCCGTACGGATGCGCCGGTTTACGAGGTGACCATCGACGCCAATGGCGAAGCGAACGGGGTCAAGTTTATCGACGCCGAAACCGGCGCCCGTCACCGGGTGAAGGCGCGCGCCGTCATGCTGGGGGCGAGCACGGCGGAAAGCGCGCGCATCCTGCTCAATTCCAAGTCAAACCTCTTCCCGGATGGCCTCGCCAATTCAAGTGGGCAGGTCGGGCGCAATATGACCGACACAGTGAAAGTCGGGATGATTGCGCAGGTCCCCGCTTTGGAGGGCCTGACGCCGTATAATGATGAGGGCGTCTCGCTGATCCACTCCTACGCGCCCTGGTGGGGGTATGATGCCCAGCGTGCGGGTCAGCTTGATTTCATGCGCGGTTGTCATCTCGAATTCTGGGGCGGGCGCCTGCAGCCGGGCGTCGGGGACGGTGCCATGTTGGCAGGCTTAAGCGGCAAGATCGGGTCCGGGCTGCACGATGATATCCGCCGCCTCTATGGCTCGACCGTCTATATCAGTGTGAATGGCGAGATGATCCCCAATGATGGTAGTTATTGCGAACTCGACCCGGAGGTCAAAGACCGCTGGGGCCTGCCGGTGCTGCGTTTCAACTGGCGCCATGACGCCCATGATTACGCGACCGCGAGCTATCAGAAGCAGTTCCTGATCGATGCGTTCGGCGCGATGAATGCAACGATCTTGAGCGATACCAGCAGCCCGATTGAACAGACGATCCGCGCTGGCGGCTCTGTGGTCCACGAAGCCGGGGCCTGCCGCATGGGGGCCTCAGCCGGTGACTCGGTCCTCAATGCCAATGGTGAGGCCTGGGATGTACCGGGGCTTTATGTGGTGGATGCGGGCGCGTTCACGTCCAATCCGGACAAGAATCCAACCTTGACGATTCTGGCGCTGGCCTGGCGCGCGGCGGATCATCTTGTGGACGCGATGAAGAGGGGTGAGCGATGAGCGATGAAACCAAATCCTCAGGCCTGACCCGCCGTCAGACGATTGCCTGGACCGCCGCCGTTGCGGGAGCCCTGGGCGTCGGCGGCACCCTGCTGATGCGACAATACCATGGCGGCGCAGACGATGGCGAGGCGCTCGGCCCCTATGATCAGGCGTTTGACGAAGGGGTACAAGCCAGCGAGGGGTATGGCGGTGATCCGGATTTGCTGAACCCGCGCCGGGACTACTGGCCACGGACCGTCAGCGCGCCGCATCTGGTCGTGATTGACGCTCTGGCTGACACGGTCCTGCCCGGCGATGAAACGCGCCCAGCGCCGAGCATGATCGGGATTGGCGACTTCTTCTCAGAATGGCTCAGCGCGCCTTATCCCGCCCAACGCGGTGATCGCGCGCTTCTCGAGCCGTTTTTGGAGCAACTCCATGCGGAGGGTTTTGCCAATGCAGACAAGGACGCCCAGGTCGCCCGTGCTGAGGTGTTGCATGCGGATGAGACTGAAACCGCCTTTGCGCGCTTCTTACGCCTGACCGCCGGCGCCTATTACACAACACCGGAAGGGGCCGCGATTATGGGCTTTATTGGCAACCAGCCGATGCAGGAATGGCCCGGCCCGCCAGACGATGTGATTGCGCATTTGGAGCGCGAGGCAGCGAAACTCACCCCATTCAAATCCGAACTCTAGTCGCTATTGAGGAGGCTCATAATGAAGCTGTCCATTCTAATTCGTCGTTTTACTGGACGCGTACTGGCCCTTCTCGGCATGATGATGGCGGTCATCCTCCCCGTGGCCAGCGCAGAGGGATTGCTCCTTACCGAAGGGCGAAAGGCGACGCCACTGAATGGCCCCTGGAGCTATATTGTTGATCCCCAGGATGTAGGCGCGACGAATATCAACGGTGCGCCAGTGCCGAATGGCTTTTTCCTGGACGAGCCGATCGAACCGGCCACACGGCTGAAAGAATATAGCTTCGATGAAGCGCCCACGCTCAACGTGCCTGGCAGCTGGACCGCGCAGGATGAGACCCTGCTCTTTTATGAGGGCATTGTCTGGCTGCGCCGCAAGTTTGAGATGCCGGAAGAGATTGAGGATGGAAAACGCTTTCACCTCCAGTTTGGCGCGGTGAATTATCACAGCCAGGTCTACCTCAACGGCCAACTGGTCGGTGAGAATGAAGGCGGCTTCACGCCGTTCGATTTTGACGTGACCGAGGCGCTGGTGGCGGGTGAAAACTCACTCGTCCTGCGCGTCGACAGCCGGCCCGGCGCAGACACCCTGCCCGCCGAGCGGTTCGACTGGTGGAATTATGGCGGCATCACGCGTGAGGTGCACCTGGTAGAAACGCCAGAGACCTTCATTCGCAATTTCAGACTGCAACTCGACAAGGCCGAGCCCGATATGGCCACTGGATGGGTCGACCTTGACGGCGCGCCAGAAGGCACAGAGATCACCGTGCGCATTGATCGTGGGCGCAAAGTGACCGCCACCGCAGACGCCAATGGCCGCGCAGCGATCCGCCTTGAAGCGCCAAATGAGCGCTGGTCACCTGAGGCCCCTGTCTTGTGCAAAGTCGAAGTTCAAGCTGGCGATGACGAATTGGTCGAAATGATTGGTTTCCGGACTATTGAGACCCGCGGCAATCAGATCCTCCTGAATGGCGAGCCGGTGTTTTTACGCGGCATCAGCCTGCATGAGGAGCGGATGGATGGCACCGACCGCTCTGCCACTGAAGCCGATGCGCGTGCGATTTTCGAAACCATTAAAGCAATGAATGGCAATTATGCCCGCCTCGCCCACTACCCGCACAACCGGCATATGGCGCGGGTCGCCGATGAGATGGGAATCCTGCTCTGGGAAGAAATTCCAGTCTATTGGGCGGTCGACTTCGAAGATCCGGCAGTGCTGGACAAAGCCAACAGGATGCTCTCGCGGTTGATCGCCCGCGATGGCAACCGGGCTTCGGTCATCATCTGGTCGGTGGCGAATGAAACCCCCGTGTCTGATGCGCGTACCGCTTTCCTCACCGGAATGGTCGAGCATGTCCGGGCCGAAGATCCGACACGCCTTGTTTCCGCAGCGGCCATTTCGACCCGCGAGTCGCTCGAATTTTATGCCGGTGTCGTTGTGGCGGCATTGCAGGGTCGATTGGAGACATTGAGCGAAGACCAACGCACCGGCGTGGTCGATGACCCAGCGAACCACCTGTTCGATATCGTCGCCTATAATGAATATCTCGGCTGGTATGATGCCGCGCTGCTCGCGCCCCTGCTCAACGTTGATGAGACCACGTTGCGACAAGTGATCCTGAATCTCATCCCACAAATGCGCTTCAAGTCGGCGAATGGCAAACCCCTCGTCATCAGCGAGTTTGGCGCCGGGGCTGTACGTGGCCGGGAAGGTGGCGAACTCGACCTCTGGACGGAAGCTTACCAAGCCGCGGTGTATCGCGCGCAGCTGCAGATGATTGAGAATTCACCCGGTGTCGCGGGCATCTCGCCCTGGATGCTGAAAGATATCCGTTCGCCGCGCCGGCCCATGGCGGGCGTACAGGACTATTATAACCGCAAGGGCGTGGTGGATGAGACCGGGCAGCCGAAAGAAGCCTATGGGGTTCTGGCGGACTATTACGAAAACGGCCGGCGGGAATAGTCGCCAGCCGTTTTTATTACTGGATGGATTGGCGAGGCCCGTTACTCCGCGGTCTCCGCTCGGACCTGTTGGACCATGCCAAGGATGGCCGCGAGCACGGGCTCTGGCTGATCATAGTGGATCATATGACCGGCATTCGGGACAATCTCGAATGTACTTTTCGAAGACCAGGACGCAATCGTGCGCGAGTCAGCCGCGAACGGGCTGTCCTCACCGTGGCTGCCCGCGACCAGAACATGCAGCGGCAGATCGCCAAAGCTTTCCTGTTTGGCCTGCAAATAGGCACCGCCCGCCTCCGTCAGTTTCAAGCCCTCGACCATATTCGCATAGCGCTCGGCCTCCAGCGCCTGCGGGCCAAATATCGCCTGGATGTCCGGGAACATCATCAGCGGATTAATCGCCCCCGCGCAAGTGGTCAGCAGGTCCGGATCCTCAGCCAGAGTTCCAGCTTCGGCGGCCGCCTGGCAGTTCGTGAGCCCCGCAATCGATTGCACATACCAATCTTCTTCCGTGACAGAGCCGTCGCCAAAGTCGAACGTCGACCCGTCAACCGTGACCAGACCTGCAACACGCTCCGGATAGGTCCAGGCATAATCGCGAATAATCATGCCGCCTGCGGACCAGCCCACCATGACATAAGGCCCTGCCTCGCCACTGGCCTTGAGCCAGGCGGTCAGATCAGCCATGTCCTGTCCGGGTGTGGCCTCGCCCGGACGTATGTCGCTGAACATCATACCGGCGCGGTCATAGCTGCAAACGCGGGTCGTCTCGGCAATCTGCGATTGGATCCCAGCCCAGGCAATCGCGCCCCAGCCGCCGCCGGATTCCATAATCACCGTGGGCGCGCCCTCTCCAAAACAATAGGTGTTTAGGCTATAACCCCCGACATCCAGCATCTTGCCTGGCTCCAGCACATAGGGCGGAAATTCCACGTCGGCCTGTCCAGACGCGGCTTGCTCGGTCGCGGTTGTCGTAACCTCTGTTTGAGGTTCGGACGCGTCGGATACAGTATCGGGTGTCTGCGCGACATCGACTGCGGTTTCATCAACGCTCGCCGCCTGGGTGTCGGGATTATCTGACGAGACTGTCCCCGCCACGCAACCCGTCACGCTCAAAGCAAGGGCGATCGCTGGCACTGTTGCAGACTGGTGTCGGCGCCGTCTCCGGTTAGGTGTCATCATCCTGATCAATCTCCTTTCAACAGTATTCAAACCAAAAAATAAGGCGCAGCCAAGCTGCGCCTTAGAGAGTTCGTGCGGCTCAACCGCGTTTAGAACTTAACGCGTAGCTCTGCGGTGTAAGTGGCCGGGTCGCTTAGCGCGATAAACTGGCCGATACCGGCGACGCTCGACGCGTTGGAGAAATACTGGTTATCCAGAATATTGCGTCCGCGCAGCATGAGCGAGAAGCCCTTTTCGGAGTTCTGATAGATCCCCAGTGTTGCGTTCAGATTCTCCTGACTGTCGACTTGCAGCGCCGGGTTCGGACCGAGATTGGTGACGAAATCGTCGCGGTACTGATACTCAATACGAGCCAAGAGGTTCAGGTTATCGCGGATCGGGCGATCATAGGTCCCGGCTGTGCTCAATGTATATTCCGGCGCTCCAGGCAGGGTTTCGCCGCGTGCGTCGATCAGGATCGTTCCGCTACCATCCGCATTGCCGACTGGGACATTGTTATTGTCCTCGGAATTGTCATAGGTCGCGTTCTGATAACCGGCATTCAGCTCCCATGTGAACTCGTCAGTCGCCTGCCACAATGCTTCAATCTCAAGACCTTCTGAGGTTGTATCGACATTGGTTGTTACAGTTGCACCAGTGAAGAGATCATCTTCGTTGAGCACGCCTTGGCTGCGCTGCAGGTTGTCATAAGCAAGGGCGTAAGCGACGACGTTTAACCGGAGCGTGTTGTCGAACCACTCACTCTTGATACCCACTTCAAAATTGGTCGCTTCTTCTTCCTCGATGAAACAATCAACTGTGGCATCGGCGCCCTGGCAGACGTCGCGGCTATTATAAGCCGGACGACGGAAGCCGGTGCCGTAAGCCGCAAAGATGTTAATGTCATCCGTGAGTGCGTAGGTGACACTGGCCGAAGGATCGAACCGTGTCTCTTCAATTTCGGGATATTCGAAGAAATCAAGCGTGCTCTCATCCGGACGACCCTGCGTATTGAGGACGGTCCGTCCGCCAAAGGTGCCAATCGACTCACCTTGGGTCTGGTTCAGTGTGGATTGTGTCACACGGCCACCGACGGTGACATTGAGACGGTCATCCATGAAGTTGAAGCCAACCGATCCGAAAGCGGCGAGATCCTGGAAATCCGAGATATCCGTTGTGGCTTCGACACCACCAATCCCAGCGAACTGGGCCGGCACATTCGAAGCGATCAGGGCAAGCGTTGAAAATTCCAGCGTGCCTTGGCTTTCGCGCTCATCGTCTAGATAAAAGGCCCCAACCAGCCAGTCGATATTGTTGAAGGAACCGTTCAACCGGAACTCTTGTGTGAACTGTGTTTGCTCGGTGAGCACTTCGTTCCCAGCCAGATAGATCGGCAGACGATCTTCATCGACAATGCTGAGCGTATCGACACCGCGATAAGCGGTAATCGAAGTCAGAGTCATATCGCCGACATCCCAGGTGACGTTTGCGGAATAGCCGAAGATTTCACGACCCAACTGGTTTGGTACCGTTGTGTCCCAAACTCTGCGGTCGTTCGGATCTGTGTTCAGTTCGAAAGGTTGGGTCCCAAACAGACCCGCCGCGAGCGGCTGCACCAGCGATCCTGGCGTTTCGCTTAGGAAATCGAAAATGAAGCCGTCTTTGATATCGACTTCGGAATAGTCTGCATTGAGCAGGATCTCGAGGTCTTCACTGGGCGTCAGCAATACTGCGCCACGCAAACCCCATTCATCCTCGCCATTCACGTCCTTGTTTGTTTCAATCGTCGTGTCTGGGCCGTCACTTTCACGCATGAAACCGGTCAGCTTGAAGGCGGCCTGGTCTTCCATGATGGGGCCGCTGATGCCTGCGCGATATTGCTCGAAGCCAAAGCTCCCGAGTGTCGCGTCGGCTGTGCCTTCCCACTCAAATGACGGCTTACGCGTGATCGTGTTTACCGCACCGGCAATTGTGTTCGCCCCGAAGGTCGCCCCTTGTGGACCGCGCAAAATTTCCACGCGCTCTACATCGACCAGGGTCGAGTTAACAGCGGCGCTGTCGCTGATCAGGACATCGTCGACATAGACGCCTGCGCGTCCCTGGATACCGCGAATGCTGACGCCACCGATATTCGGATTGTTTGCGCTTTCATTGGCGACGAAGTTACCTGCCGAGAAACCAATGTCGGCAAAGGTGATCGCACCAGCGGTATCGAGCGTGTCACCGGTGATAACCGCGACGGAGACCGGCACTTCCTGAAGGTCTTTCTCTGTACGCGTTGCGGTAACCGTTACCGTGTCCAAGGTTTTTGTTTCAGCCTCAGTGTTTGTATCGGCCTGTCCGAAGGCCATAGGTGTTGCAGCGATTGCGAGAGGCAGGAGCGAAACGCTCAAAAACTTGGTTGATTTCATGATCAGATACTCCCCAGGGTGTTTGTTTTTTGGGTCGGCCAATTTTCTTATCTGACACAAAATGTTCTTTTAAGAAACGACGCTTTCGATATGAAGGCGATTGGATCAAAATATGTTGCATGACAGCAACACTCGTCAGACGTCTGCTAGTTTACGCCGATTGTAACTTGCAACCAGTTTCGGATGTGCCCGCGATAGGCGGCGCTTGTGAACAGGGTCCACCTGGAGCCAGACGCGGCTCTATAGATCAGACATTGCACACCGGAAATCAGCGTTTGAGCGCAGGTGTTCGACCGAAATACGCGCGGGTGGAAATCCAGACTTGAGCCGTGGGCCAGGACGTCGCGCGCCTTTGAGCCAGTCAGATCATACTGGACATATGCATCGTCCACACGCGCCACATGATGCAGGTGATCGCCGCAAGCCTTTGTGAGCGTTTGATGGAACTCCACTTCCGCGCTCTGAACCAGCCATTCATTCGGCGCGAGCCAGGCAGCGAAACAAGGCTGCGACACGGCTTGGTTCGGCACCGTCGGCAGGTCGATCCCTGTCTGCGCCGCGATCCGCGCAATCAAGGCGTCATCGGGTTGTCGTGTGCGCAGCAGGAACAGACCGACAGGGTCGACCTCGTCCACCTCCAGTGCCTCTCGGCGGATCGGCGCCCGATTCGGCATAAGGGCAAATAGATCAGTCATTCAAGCGATCCCCACTTGGATCATAGAAACACGGGTCGACGATCCGCGCCCGATGAAGCGCCTTGTCCATGCGCACTTCGAACACTTGCCCCATGCGTGCCCGCCCGCCCTTTACCATGGCCAATGCAACGCCATGCTGCAGTGTCGGGCTGAACCCGGACGACGTCACATACCCTTCGCTGCCACCGTCCGCCCCGCCCATAAACAAGTGTGCCCCGACGGGCAGCATCGCGTTTGACCCGACCGTTTCCAACCCAACCAGCTGATAGCGATCGGTGCGCAGATTCTCGGGCTGGGTCAGCGAGCGGCGTCCGATAAAGTCGGATTGTTTCTTCATCACCCGCGCCCAGCCAATATCATCCGGAACGGTGGCGCCGTCCGTGTCGGCACCGACATGCAGATAGCCCTTCTCCGTGCGTAGCACCATCCAGGCATCGAGCCCGACAGAGCTCAGCCCAAACGGCTGACCTGCCGTCATAAAGGCGCGCCACATGTCCGGCATCCGGCGGGCGGGCACGTTCACTTCATAAGACAGCTCGCCGGTAAAACTCACACGGAAGATCCGCGCTGGTACCCCGGCCACGTTCGTTTCAATAAAGCGCATGTGTGGGAAGGCCTCCGCGCTGATGTCTGCCTCAACGCCCACCGCGTCCAGGATGTCGCGCGCGCGCGGGCCTGAAAGCGTCAGCACGCCCCATTGCTGCGTCATCGGGGCGATGACGATATCGAGCTCTGGCCACTCGGTCTGATGCCATTCTTCTAGCCAGGCCGCGATTGTATCGGCCCCCGCCCCGGTTGTGCCGACCATGAAATGGTTCTCACCGAGACAGGCCGCGACGCCATCATCAATGACGACGCCGAGCTCGTTCAGCATCAAGCCATAGCGCAGCCGTCCCGGCTTCAGATTGGACAGGCGATTGGCATAGATCCGGTCAAGAAACGTCCCGGCATCCGGGCCCACGACCTCAATCTTGCCAAGCGGTGAGCCGTCGAACAGTCCCGCGGCCTGGCGCACGCACAGGGCCTCGCGTTGCTCCGCGTCCCAGCCGCTCTCGCCGGGTTCTGGATAATAGGCCGGGCGCGCCCAGCCGCCATATTCCTCAAACACCGCGCCGAGTTCTTCATGCACCTCATGCGCGGCCATGCGCTTGATCGGACGGAACAGCTCGCCGCGCGCTTGGCCGGCCAGCGTGCCGAGCGCGGTTGGCACAAACGGAAACCGATCCGCTGTTGCCCCGGTTTCAGCGACACTCCGCCCTGTCAGTTCACCCAGAATGGCAAGCCCCGTTACGCCGCTCGTCTTGCCCTGATCCGGCGCCATGCCGAGCGTCGTGTAGCGCTTCAAATGCTCCACGCTGACAAAATTCTCCCGCGCCGACAGCGCTATATCCTCCACCGTGACATCATTCTGGAAATCGACAAAAGCTTTGCCCTTGCCCTCATCGACGCGCCAGAACGGCGTGAGCTGAGGCGCTCGGCTGTCAGCGACCGGTGCGACCAGATCGGCGGCGCGGTAGCCGCTTTCAGCCACAGCGGCGACACCAGCCTCGTGCGCTACCGTCAATGCTTCTCCAAGACCCAATTCCCCCGCAGCTCCGCCAACCGAGGTCTCTGCCTGCACCGATAGGTCGGGCACAAACATCGCCTTCGCTTCATCATAATCCGGCTTACCGCCTGACTGTCGGAAGAGCTGCAGGCGCGGATTGAACCCGCCGGAGACCGCCAACAGATCGCAATCGATCCATTCGTCAACTTGCGCGCCTGACACGAGAACGCTGGATAATGCCTTGCGCCCCCGCGTGGCGGTAATTTGCACCTCGGAATAAATCGGGACGGCTCGGGTGCTCATCGCGGCGAGGACGTCCGGCGACACACTGACCCGCGTGTCGACAATGGCTGCGACCTCCACACCTGCCGCGTGTAACGTGTCCGCGGTCAGATAGGCCTCATCATTATTGGCGAAAATCACTGCGCTCTGACCTGCCGCAACGCCGTACTGGTTAAGGTAGCGGCGCACCGCACTCGCCATCATGACGCCGGGTCGGTCATTTCCGGGAAAAACGATCGGTCGCTCTTCCACACCCGTTGCCAAGATGACCTGACCAGCCCGCACCTGCCAGAAGCGCTGGCGCGGCTTGTCACTGTCCGCTTGCTCCACATGATCGCTTACGCGCTCAACCAGCCCGATTAGGTTGTGGTCGAAATAGCCAATCGCCGTTGTGCGGGTCAGAACCTGCGCCTCCTCGGCAGCGTCTAGCTCCTCTAGCACCTTGTCGGTCCAAGCAAGCCCGTCCGTTCCATCAATCGCGGCCGCATCCCAGTTCAGCCGACCGCCCAGAGCCGCGTCCTGCTCAACCAGCATGACCCGGGCACCACCTGAGGCGGCTGCGCGCGCCGCCGCAAGTCCGGCCGGACCACCCCCGACCACGAGAACATCGCAATGCGCAAACCGCATATCGTAGCGGTCAGGATCCGCGTCCTTCGGCGCTTTGCCAAGCCCCGCAGCCCGCCGAATCGCCCACTCATAAAGATGCCAATCCGGCCACATGAAGGTCTTGTAGTAGAACCCCGCCGGAAAGAACCGATCCGCGAGCCCATTCACCGCGCCAAGATCAAACCGCGCACTCGGCCAGCAATTGACCGCGCGTGCGGAAAGCCCCTCATAAAGCTCAATTTCGGTCGCTTTCAGATTAGGCTCCGTTCGTGCACCCGTCTCCAGTTGCACCAGTGCATTCGGCTCGTCAGATCCAGCCGCGAACAGCCCGCGCGGGCGGTGTAGCTTGAACGAGCGTCCGACGACACTCACCCCATTGGCCAGTAAAGCCGAAGCCAGCGTATCGCCCACAAAGCCGGTATAAGCCCGTCCTTCAAACGTGAAGCTCAGCGGCTGGCTGCGATCCACTTGCCCCCCTTGATCCAATCGGCGCCCGCTCATTCCGGCACCTCAGGCTTCGGCTCATCCATCTTGTAGACCGCAATCACCTCATGCGTGCGCGTGTCCCGCACCAGATGAAACCATTGCCGACAGCCGCCCTCATGCACCCAACGTTCATGGTGGGCGCCGACAGGGTTTTGGCGCTGGAACAGGTAGGCGCCCCAGTCTTCATCGCTCACAGTCTCGGGCGGTCCGGGGCGGACAATATGCGCCTCGCCGCCGCAACGAAACTCCAACTCGTCGCGCGGGCCGCAATAGGGACAGGTTATCCGTAACATCAGCGCGCCCTCAATGCGGAATGCCAGAGGCCGCAGCCTCATCAATTAGGGCGCCTGTTGAAAAGCGCTCCAGCGAAAATGGCGCGGCGACCGCATGCGGACGCCCGGTCGCCATGTGATGCGCGAGCGTCGTTCCTCCCACAGGGATCGCCTTGAAGCCGCCTGTGCCCCAACCACAATTGAGATACAGCCCTTCAACCGGCGAGGTCCCCAGGATCGGACTGGAATCATGCACCACATCGACAGCCCCTGCCCATTGGCGCAGCAGGCGCACCCGGCCAAAGCCCGGATACTGGTCTGCGACCGCTGCCAGCACGCGCCGCGCCGCTGGCAGGTTTCCCCGCTGGGCGTAAGAGGGATAGAGATCGAATCCGCCACCTATCACCAGCCCGCCTTTATCAGACTGGCTAAGATACGTGCCTGTCGACAGTGACAGAACGACAACATCCAGACAGGGTTTAAGCGGCTCGGTTACAAAGGCCTGAAGCGCATAAGTCGTGATCGGCAAGCGAAAACCCGCCATTTCAGCGAGCGCCGTGGAGCGTCCCGAAACGGCAAGCCCGATCTTGCTTGTCGCGATCGCACCGCGTGTCGTCTGAACGCCCGTCACCGCGCCATCCGGGCCGCGATCGATACCGGTCACCTCGCAGTTCTGGATGATATCTACACCGAGCCGGTCTGCGGCGCGGGCATAACCCCAGGCAATCGCATCATGGCGCCCAGTTCCAGCGCGCTTCTGCATGAACCCGCCCCAGACCGGGTAGCGCGCGGTTGGCGAGACATCGAGCGCCGGAATGCGCCGTTTGATCTCCGCCACGCTGAGCATGCGGGTCTCAACCCCGTTCGCGTTCATCGCGCCAACCCAGCGATGCGCACCCTCCAGATCATGGCGACTATGCGCGAGCGTGATCATCCCGCGCTGGCTGATCATCACGTTGTAATTGAGCTCCTGCGCCAGGTTCTCATAAAGCTTCAGAGAGAAGTCATACAGCGCGGCGCTTTCGGGATAGTAATAGTTCGATCGGATGACGGTGGTGTTCCGTCCGGTATTCCCGCCGCCGATCCAGCCCTTCTCGAGCACCGCGATATTGGTCAGCCCGTGATTTTTGGCGAGATAGTAGGCGGTCGCCAGCCCATGTCCGCCGCCACCGACAATGAGGGCATCATACCTGGCCTTAGGCTCGGGTGAGCGCCAGGCCGGGCCCCAGCCCCGGTGTCCGCGTAATGCCTCACGGATTAATCTGAACCCTGAATAGCCCACGCCGAGAACCCATATGATTTTCCAATCGGAAATTCTGTAACTCACCCCGTGGTCACCCGTCTACTGGAAAATTGAGCGGATTGATCGACATCACACATATTTCCAATTGGAAAAATTCAGACTATTCAGACCCGTCGCCCTGATGCTAGTAGAGTGCCACCGCTGAGCAGCCTTTGGAGACCACTGGATTGATCCACGCCAAAACCTCCCGACATGCTTCGGCCGCCCAGACGCTCATCGACCAATCCATTGTCTGGGACAACCATGTCTGCATCACCACGCGGCGCAGCGGTTCTGTCTGGGTCGAGCAGATTGCCCGCGCACATGCAGCCGGCTTTTCCTTCCTGTCGCTGAACATTGGTGATTCTGAGATTGAACTGGATACCGTGATCCGACTGGCGGCCGATTTCCGCGCCTTTGTGAGGGCCAACTCGGACAAATACCTGATGGCGACAACAGCCGCGGACATCCACGCGGCGAAGGCGACCGGCCGAACCGCAATCGCGTTCGATCTGGAAGGTGTTTACGCACTTGATGGCCAGATCAGTCTCGTCCCATTCCTCTATGAAATCGGCGTCCGCTGGATGCTCATGGCCTATAATAAAGCAAATTGGGCAGCGGGCGGCTGTCATGATGAAACTGATCGCGGCCTCACCTTGGAAGGACGCAAGCTCGTAAAGGAAATGGACCGGGTCGGTCTTATCAAATGCTGCTCGCATACAGGCTATCGTACCGCCCGCGATGTGCTGGAAATGACCGAACGCCCGGTCGTGTTCTCGCATTCGAACGCCCGGGCCTTGAAGGATCACCCTCGAAACATTCCGGATGACCTGATCAAAGCCTGCGCAGCAACTGGCGGTGTAATCGGCCTGAACGGCCTCAACATTTTCCTCGGTGAAGGCCCCAATCTGATTGAGCTCCTGGCCGATCATATCGACCATATGGCCGAACTGGTTGGCACTGACCATATCGGTCTCGGTCTCGACTATGTCTACGATATGGATGATCTGAACCAACAGCTTGCCACCGCCGAAACGGTGTGGCCTGCGGGCTTCGGTTATGGCCCGGGCATCAAATTTGTTCCGCCAGAACAGCTGTCTGATCTTGTCGAAACACTATTGCAGCGGGGCTATGGTGAGCGCGATCTAGCCAATATTCTTGGCGGCAACTTCCTCCGTCTTGCTGAGACTACCTGGGGGGCACGCCATGCCTGAAGCTTTGCCAAGGTTCGAAGATGTCCTTGCCGCCCGCGAACGCACACAAGAGCTGGTGCGGACAACGCCGATCATGCGCAATGATGCCCTCAACGCAACAGTTGGCGCAGACGTCTACATCAAAGTCGAAACCTTTCAGCGCACCGGCGCGTTCAAGTTCCGCGGCGCGACCTCGAAGATGACAAAGCTCAACGCCGAAGAGCGCGCGCGCGGCGTCATCGCCTACTCAACAGGTAATCACGGCATGGCTGTCGCCGAAGCCGCCCGTCTCCTCAACGTCCCGGCGACCGTGGTCATGCCGATCGACACCCCTGCGATCAAAGTCGAGGCGGTGAAAGCTTCAGGCGCGAGTGTGGTGTCGTGCGACCGATTCAAGGAGAATGGCGAAGAGATCGCCAAACAGCTGGCGATCAAGGAAGGCCGTACCTTCTTCCATCCCTTCAATGATGCAGACGTGATTGCCGGTCAGGGCACACTCGCGCTCGAAATGGTCGAGCAAGTGCGCGCTTTGGGTGCCGACTTGGACGCTCTTTTAATTTGCAGTGCCGGCGGCGGATTTGCTGCGGGCTGCGCGCTCGCTCTCGAGGCCGTGGCACCAAATACCGGACTTTACACGGTCGAGGCTGAACATTGGGACGCCTTGCACCGATCTCACAGAGCCGGACTGAAACAGGACAATCTGCAAGCCAAGCCCAGCCTGTGTGACGCGATCCAGGCGCGTGCGCCGGGAGATCTTGGCTACGCCGTGTTAAAAGATCGCTGGGCTGGAACGCTGACAGTAAGTGATGATCAGGCCGTCGAGGCCGTCCGTTTCGCCTTTCGCCATTTGAAACTGGTGCTGGAGCCCGGCGCCGCGGTTGGTCTTGCAGCCCTGCTGTCGGATCTGGCACCCCGGGGCGCGAAGCGGATCGGTGTTGTACCCTGCGGCGCCAACGTCGATCCGGAGAAGTTTGCCTCTTATCTCACAACCAAAACACTGGAGCCTGCATGATGCCCGCCAAATGGTTCACCGCTGTGTTCACTGCGAGCCTCTGTCTGACGCTTGCAGCTTGTGGTCGCCCGGAACCAATAGAAGAGACTTTAACTGAGCAGGTTGAGCAGCGTGTCCCGCTTTCTGGCGTGCCGATTTCCGCGACGATCGAAGCCCTGGAAAAACACGCCGCGTTTGAAAGCAACGCCATCATTGGTGGACGCGTTAACCCGATCTGGATCGACGGTGGCCCGGGCTTCTTGTTTTCCAATAACGGTCCAGGTGATCTCTCGATTTTCAGAGCAGACCCCGAAACCGGCAGCATCTCTCAGCTGACAGATGACAGCGACGTGCGTGACGTGCTTGGCGCGCTTGGGGCAACCAGTGACGCAATCACGCTGATCGGCCTCGACCTGGACGCCGCGCGCCTCCTCTTCTCAGCGGACGGACTGCTTTACAGCCTGTCCCCTGAGGATGGCTCGGCCCGCGCCGAACCCGATCTGCAGACCAGACGGACATTGACCACGGCGCAAATGATTTCAGATCAGTTTCCAACCACGTTCGGGCCAATGTTTGAGGCCAAGTCGCCAGACGGAACGCGCTTCGTAACCGTGATCGACCACAATCTATTTGTCCGTGCGAGTGCTGATGGCGCGCTGAGGCAGCTGACATTTGACGGGACGCCACTCAAGACATGGCTCAATGCGCAGGAATCAGCGCCTGGCTTCAACGTGCATTGGAGCCCTGATGGCAACACCATTGCGGCCACCAAGCTCGATCTGACAGACGTGCCGCATGAGCCGGTTCAAAACTGGCTCGATACACCGCCGACCATTCAGCCCATCCCATATCCGAGATCGGGCGAACCAATGCACGGCTTTGAGCAATTCATTATCGACGTGGAGACCGGGCGCCGCACGCCAATCGTGCTGGGTGACACGACGGACCACTATGTCGACCTACTTGGCTGGCGCAGTGATGGCGGGGCGGTCTTTCTGCGCGTGAATGACCGAACGCAGCAGCATTTGCGCTTCCTCGCCGCCGATCCGCAGACCGGCCAGACCACGCTGCTGCACGAAGAGCGCCGCGAGACTTATATTGATATACCCTACACCTTGTCGCCTCAGCTTTTCTTTCCGCTGAGCACCACAAATGGCTTCCTTTACCTTACCGAGCGAACTGGCTGGCGCCAGATCGACCTTCACGATGAGAGTGGCCGATATGTTCAAAGTCTGACCCAGGGCGACTGGGAGGTCCGCGACATTGTTGGCGTCGATGAGTTGGCAGGCTTTGTCTACTTCCGGGCCAGCCAGGATGCGGATGAGCCCTATCACATGCAGCTCTACCGCGTTCCGCTCAGCGGCGGTGAGGCACAATTGCTGACCGCTGGCGTTGATTTTCACGAGATCACTCTGTCTCCCGATAAGTCCGTATTTCTGGCCCATCGCTCTGCCACGGGCAGACCTATGCAGGTTGAACTGCGCCGCGCCGATGGCAGTTTGATCGCCACGTTGTCGACGGCCGATCACAGCGATCTTTACGAGGCCGGTTTTGGCGGCGTGGAACGCTTCACCGCCCCGGCGCTGGGTGGTTTTGGCGACCAGCACGGGGTCATCTACAAGCCTTATGATTTTGATCCCGATAGAACCTATCCTGTTGTGGAGTTCATATATGGCGGCATGCAGTATGCCTTCGTACCCCATGATGATTACGACACTAGCCGACGCAGCCGCCATCCGGTGCTGCGGGCGCTGACAGGTGCCGGGTATGTGGTGATCATTGTCGATGCCCCGGGAACGCCGGGCCGCGGCCGCGCCTTTCAGGACGCGACCTATGGTATCTGGCCGCAAACAGTTGTCGACAATCACGTGCAAGCGATCAAACATGCCGCCAGCACCCGCCCCTGGATGGACCTTAATCGGGTCGGTATATTCGGGCATAGTTGGGGCGGCTATCTTGCCCAACGCGCCATGATTGATGCGCCGGACTTTTATCGGGCCGCTGCGTCCCACGCTGCGCCATCCGATTTCTATGATCACCCGATCTATATAGAGCCCTTTATGGGGGGACCGGATGACAATCCGGAGGGGTATGAGGCCGCATCCAACCTGCTGCGGATCGATGAGGTTCAGGGCCCGATCCTGTCAGTGCCCGCCCCGTTCGATGTAAACGCGGGGTTCACCCCCGGCATGAAACTGGTCGACGCCATGATTGATGCGCGCAAAGAGGTCGAGCTGTTTTCCGTGCCCGGCAGCCATCACCGCCTGTCCTGCTGCAGCCGCAATGACGAGCTCTATAAAAGCGCTGTTATTGCCCGTTTCCTTGAGCGGCATTTAAACGCGGACTAAACAGAATAGGTCGAGCGATATGCTACAACGCAAGGCAACACAAAAACCGGTGTTGTGGCCCATGTTGATGAGTGCCTTATTAGGCCTTGTGCTGACCGCCAGCTGCCAACAGCAGCGGTCGCAGGAGCAAGTGCAAGTTGCTGAGGCGGCTCCTCTTATTCCACGAGCGTTATTGTTTGGACAGGGCACAAAGAGTGATCCACGCATTAGCCCCGATGGACAGAGGATTGCCTACCTCGCCCCGCTTGATGGTGTTCAGAATGTCTGGGTCGCGCCTTCGGATGATCTGTCCCAAGCCCGTGCTGTCACGCGCGAAACGCGCCGCCCAGTCTTTGGTTATCCAAGCTATTATTGGTCGATGGATTCCAAACGCATCCTTTATGTTCATGATGAAGGCGGCACAGAGGACTATCACCTTATCGGCGTGGATGTCGAAACCGGCGAGAAGCGAAATTATACACCTTTTGAGAGTGTGCGTGTCCGCCTACTGAAGCTCAGCCCGCGCCACCCCACGAAAGTCCTGCTCTCGCACAATCAGCGCGATCCGCAGTGGGCCGATATCTACCTGCTTGATCTCGAAACTGGCACCATGGAGATGCGGTATCAGAATACGGGCCTGAACCGCCCGGTCGCAGACGCGGACTTGATGGTGCGCTTTGCCAAACGGACCGAGGCCGGTAATGCCAGAACGCTTATGGTGATCGATGAGCATGGCGACGCTCAGCCGATCCTGGAATTTGCCCCGGCCGACTCCTTTACCGCCACAGTCGAAGCTATCCCGCCTGGTGGTGAGGATTTCTACATGCTCTCCAGCCTGAACCGGGATAAGGCGGCCCTGATCCGATATGATGCCCAAACCGGTGATCAGCTTGAGGTCCTGTTCGAACATCCAAAGGCGGATATTGGCGAACCGCTGATCAACCCGATGACCGAAGAGGTCGAGGCGGTCCCGGTCAATTATATCCGCCCGGAATGGACCGCCTTCACCGCCGAGACGGCTGCCGATATTGCCGCGATTGAGCAAGCCACAGAGGGCGTCTGGTCCGTCCTCTCGCGCTCGCTCGACGGCACCCGCTGGACCCTGCGGGTCGATGCGATCACCGCGCCACCGGCCTTCTATCTGTACACCCGAGAGACGGGAGCACTCACGCCCCTCTTCAGCCAGATTCCAGAGCTGGTCGGCGCTGAACTCGCCCCGATGACCGGCCACGAGATTGTCTCTCGCGATGGCCTAACCTTGGTCAGCTACCTCACGCTACCGCCCGGTATCGAAACCACAGCTGATGGGAAGACGGCCTCGCCGCTGCCATTGGTCCTGCTGGTTCATGGCGGGCCGTGGGGACGCGATGAGCTTGGCTTCAATGTCCTACATCAATGGCTCGCAAATCGCGGCTACGCCGCCCTCTCTGTCAACTACCGCGCCAGTCTCGGCTTTGGCAAAGCCTTTGTCTCTGCCGGGGATTTTGAGTTTGGCGGCAAACAGCTCAATGATCTGATTGATGGCGTAAACTGGGCTATTGATCAGGGCGTCGCCGACCCGGACCGTATCGGAATTATGGGGACCTCTTTTGGCGGATATAACACGCTTCTGGGTATGACGTTCACGCCGGATGTCTTTGCCTGCGGTGTCAACATTGTCGGCCTGTCAGAGCTCATCGCCTTTTACGACAAAATGCCAGCCTACTGGACCGACATCCGCGCCGAATATGTCGGTCGGATGGGCGATCCCGACACAGCAGAAGGGCGCACACAGCTCTTGAAAGGCTCGCCCATGCGGCTCGTCGATCAAGCCAAGGCGCCGCTGCTCGTCGGCCATGGTGAAAATGACCCGCGGGTCGACATCTCCCAGTCCGAAATGATCGTGGAGGCCTGGCAGCAGCAGGGCCTGCCGGTGACGTTTGTGACTTATTCCGATGAAGGCCACGGCTTTCGCCGTAAACCCAATCAGGTCTCCTTCCACGCGGTCGCCGAAGCCTTCTTTGCCGACTGCCTGGGCGGTCGCGCCGAACCGTTTGGCAGCGACCTTAAGGGAGAAACCACAATGACCGTCCGCGCTGGCGCCGATCATATTCCCGGCCTCCCGCAAGCGCTTGCTGAACGGGCTAGCCCTGGCCCTCAATAAGTCAGGCTCAGGGACAGGAAGTTCCAGGTCAGCATGATCGATGCGACTGACAGACCGGCCAAACCAAACAGGCCCAATGCGCCTGCCGAAACCAAGCCAAGGCGCCCGGCGGACAATTGCCGCGCATAGGAGACGACAAACAGAACAAGGGCGATCAGTCCGGCAACCAATAGAAGCTGCGCCAGTCTGAACATGCCATCGCGCGCGGGCGTCATGGAATAGATATCGCTCTGGATGCCCAGGAATTGAGTGGCCAGCACACCAATCCCGGCCAAAATACAAGCTGACATCGCGCCCGCCATCAACCACGGGCCGGTGGCCGCGCTGCCTGTGAGAGCCGTGAGCACCAAGGCAACAAGTCCGGCAATCAAAGCAACGCCAAGCAGACCGAAGGTGATCAAAGCTTGAGGCATGACCACGCCAGGGCGCTCGAGCAGGGGCATCGGGGTCATCCCGGAATTGGTGTGGGACACTTTGCCAGACGAGTCAGTGAAGAATGTTACATTGCCCCAATCAGGATTTTCGCGGTTCTGATAGGTCAGCGGCCCCACACGCTTGTGCTCCGAGCGACCAATACGAATGCCGCCACCATCCGGCAGGGCTTCAATGCTTGTGGACGCTCTCAACAGCTTGCTGAGTTTCAGAACTCCATGTCCCGAATAGCGCGATCCTGCATATTCGCCAGCCACCCGGGCGTCTTCGGCCGCATCCGGCACCTCGGGCAGCGCCGGAATTTTCGGGAATCCGACGAGCGCATCAAACCGGCGGCTGAGCTCGGCTGTAATTGGAAAATGTTCGGTGTTCTGGGACATGACGATCGAATAATCGGCGTCCAGATAGATTTTGGCGAGGCTGTGGAACAACACCGTGTCACCGCCATGGGTCAAGCCAAATCGGCCCGGTACTTCGTCCGTAACATACCAGGCCAGACCATACCCGGCCTTCGCGGCCTGCTGATACGGGTTCACGTCGTGGATCCGTGAGATTTCTGCGAAACTCTCTTCAGACAGCAAACGCACGCCTTGATACTCACCGCGATTGCGCATCATCGCCATGAATTTGGCATAGTCGGTCAGGGTCGAGGTCAGGGCGCCGGCAGGCGCCGTGCCGACAAATTCGAACGGGCCGCGCTCGCCATTCTGGTAATATCCGATCGGCTCAGGGAAGCCGGACAGTGACTCCGGTTCGACCGGCTGCGCCATCGTTGCTGAATGCATGCCGAGCGGTTCGAAGATGTTTTCAGCGACATATTGCTCGAAAGGCATCTCCGCCGCGACTTCGACGATGTAACCTGCCAGTGTGATGCCATAGTTTGAGTATCCTGCAATCGTTCCCGGCTCGAAAATCAGATCCGGTACATTCTCGCGAACATACTCAGCGGTAGACAAATAATAGGTCTCGTCACGCAGGAAGATATATTTATAGGCATCCGAATACCCAGCTGTATGGCTGAGTAGATGGCGCAGTGTGATTTTGGCGTCCATGTTCGGAGAGGCATCAAAGTCGAGATACTCATTCACGTCGCGGTCAAGATCGAGTTTTCCCGCCTCGACCAATTGCATCACGGCTGCCGCGGTCACCGTCTTTGAGATTGAACCGAGGCGAAACCGCGTTCGCTCAGGATCAACGGCGATCCCAGCTTCCTTGTCTTCAAACCCGGCGCCGTAGGCTGCAAGCACCTGATCACCCTTGAGAATGACGGCGCCAGCGCCGACGAGATCGCGCTCTGCAACCAGTTCATCGAGCGTGGACTGCAGGAAGTCCTGCGCCTCAGCCGCGCTTAGGCCGGTCTCCTCGATCGGCTCGACAACGCTATCTGACCCGACGCCTTCCTCTATTGTGGTCACCTCGTCGGCAGGTGTTTCCTGAGCTGTCGCGGGTAGTCGCCAACCGAGAAGGAGCGTTGTCAATATTACTATTGCGACGGTTGCCCTTACAAAACCGATCGAAGTCATATCATCCTCCCGTAATCCCACTATCTTTATTCTAGTGGTCGTTGTCCCATGGGAACATCGCGTTCGATGCTCAGCACTATGCCACTTCCATTGAAATCAATGGATCCGCCATACCATAACCAATCCACGGATTGTTCAAATCCTCGGCCGTGTAGCCAGGCTGCCGCCCGCAAATCAGTGCGACATCACCTTGCTCAGCGATTTTTTCTTCACCGAGAACAGCAATCGTGTAGAGGCGCCCACCTGACAGGATCACTTCACAATCCTTGCCGTTGATTTTCAGGGTACGGTCGCGGCGCGTGCCGCCTGGAACACCATGCAGGGTGGTCGCAATCCAGGTGTCCTTCTCCATTTTGATTTTGCGCCCATAGCCGAAATATTCCCCGGCCCGGATCATCGAGACCTGCGCGAGCCGCACCTTCATCTCGAACACTTGATCGACGTCCACGACTCCGCTCGCGCGTGCGTCCTGCGTCGGGTACATGCCATAGGATAGAACGCCGGTGCGTACCGCCTCAAAATGCGCCTGCGGATACTGAAAGTACGACCGCGACGAGGCCATGTGGCGGGTGCCGAGCGGCACACCTGCGGCGGTCATCGCGTCGGTTACCGCATTAAACCGCTCGATCTGCTGGAGCTCAGGCCCCCAGGGTTCGGCCTGAGGTTCGCTGCCCGGCGGCACGATGAAGTAACTGGCCGTGCCGTGCACTTCGATCTTGCCCGTACGGTATAACGCTGTCGCCCACTCGGCTGCGTCCCAGTGCGGGCGCCCCTGGCGGTTGATGCCAGTGTCGACTTCGAAGTGGACCTTTAGCTTGCCGCCAACCCGAGCGGCCAGGCGCTCGACCCGCGCCGGTGTATCATTCGCGGTCATCGCCAGATGTACGCCCATCCTGGCCAGAGTGACACTGTCATCGTCACTTGCGGGCGCCATCAGGAAGATCGGTTTTTTTACGCCCGTCGATGCGATGGCCAGCGCCTCAAACGGGCGCACCACCATATAGCCCCACACCTCGTCCATATCATCGACGATTGGAGGCACCGTGCGTTCACCACAGCCATAGGCATTGGCCTTGGCGACGATCATAACTTTCGCGCCGCCCGCCGCTTCCGACATTTTGCGCAGATTAGAGCGGATGATTGAGCGGCTGACTTCAACCCATGGCGTCATCGTGTTCTGTGTGTCGAGTATCCCGTCACTGACACCGCGGACACCGGATATTGCGGGCGTCTTTAAGGAAGTGGTCGTCTGCGAGGCCGCACAGCTGGCCAGCGGCGCGGTGCCGACGAGCAGCGCCATTGATTTGATCAGATCGCGGCGATCCATTGTGTTCTCCCTGAATGTCTAAACCATCGATCCGATAATCGCTGACAAGGTTACCCCCAGATACGTTCCGGTCGCATAGCCGAGCAGACCGGCAGCGACCCCCGGGATACGCAAGTCCTTGCGCCCCAGCGCATCGGCAACAGCCAGCGCTGTTGGCGGGCCACCAATATTCGCCTGCGACGCCACCATGACCAGCGCTGCATCCCCTCCACTCACGCGTTTGCCGAGTGTGAAGATCGCCAGATAGTGGACCAGCATCACGATGGCGACAAGAACGATGGCCGCGAACGCAATATCCAATTGGCCCATAATGGCTGGGTAGGACACATCTGTGCCAATCGCCGCGATGAACAAATACAGCGCAACAATCGCAATTGGCTCAAGCTTCAGACCCAGTCGACCAAGCGGGGTCTGCGCCGCAATCAACGCAATCGTGGTCAGCCACAACACTGGATGAATCTGCGGGATCAGGTCATTCAGCACTTGAGCCAGGATAATCGCTGCGGTGGCGGCCACCCCGGCAATAGCCAGATCGAGGGGTGTCGCCGAGACGGTATCGGGAACATCTTCATGCGTCGGTGCGTGCAGCGCGTCAGGATTCTTCCACCAGCGCGCAAGGAAAGGCGCGATTAGAATACTGAACGCAATCGCGGTCGAGCCCATCAGATTGTCGACACCCACAGCGACAGCGAACAGGCCATCGTCGCGGGAGATGTCCTTGATCGCCGCGACAGAGTTAAAATTCACGCTGCCGCCCGTATAAGTCGCGCCATACATTCCCGCCAGAGTTGGATAATCCTCACCCAACGTG
Source organism: Henriciella sp. (assembly GCA_030066975.1). Classification (GTDB taxonomy): domain Bacteria; phylum Pseudomonadota; class Alphaproteobacteria; order Caulobacterales; family Hyphomonadaceae; genus Henriciella. The sequence goes on from JASJAO010000007.1 coordinate 220,072, forward strand.
CTTGAGATATAGGGAACAAGCAGCGTCAGCATGACGCCGATGGCAACGGCAACTGTGCCGATCACAAACATCATTCCCATCGCTGGTCCTGCACGTCGGAACACTGACATATCAACCTGCAACATCAGCAGGAATATCGCCGCCATCAGGCCCGGGCCAAAAACAAAGTCATAAACCGCAGAGGTGCCGCCTTTCGGCATTAACCCGATATTGACGAAAATAGCGGTCAGGATCAGCGCCACAACGGGCGGGCTCAGCCAGGCGGCCGCCTTGTACCGAGTCAACCAGAAGGAAAACGCCAAAACGCCAAGCAGGCCAAGGGCCGCCCATAGGTCAACACTAATGTCCAACATGCCCTAAGCCCCTTAAACCAGATAAATTGCTTTCAATACGAAGAAGAACCCGATCGCTGCGATGCCGACCAGAATGCGATGGCTTGCCGCAAGCTTGGACAAGGAACTGTCCGCGCCAGCCACCAGCCGCGCGCCACCTGCGTATAATGCGGCCAGACCGCCAGCCAGCGTCAACCAGCCGCCCGTCGCGGCGATATCAAAGCGCCAAGTTTCACCTCGAAACAGTTCATAGCTCAAATCCCGGCCCTGCAGGGCCGGCAGGAAATTCGTAACGAACACGACCGCAACTGCCAATCCAGCCAGCACGGCTCCAAACCGCCAGAGCCCGGTGCCGAAGATCGCAATCAGGCCAGTGACCGCCACCGCAGCAAAGGTCAGACCAAAAATGGTGATCCAGCGCGGATCGCCTAAGCCGGAGACTCGCTCTGCATAAGACAGGCGGGTTAGGATCTTATCGTCTGCAACCGCCATGAGATAAGGCGGGCGACCATCGTCGCGTCTCTCCTGGAACAAGCCAGGCGCAATCTCATCATTTGGCGTGCCATTGATCAGCATCTCGCCATTCTCGCCCTTCTCAATCGTCCAGATCCGCTCCAGACCCCAGATCGCTTCCGGTGTTTGATGAGCTCTCAGAGAAAACCAATAACGCCCTTCAAACTCGGCTGGGTCAGTCACAGGCTCAATGGGTGGTTTCGGCACGACAGGCCCAAGCACCTCAATCATCAGTTCGTGCACGGTTTGGCCGGTGTCCCCACCCTTGCCAAAAAACGGCGAGGTTCCACCAGCGAAGACGACAAAAACACCCAAATCCGCTTCCGGGACGATGAACAGTTGGGACCGGAAACCGGAAATGATCCCGCCATGTTGCCAGGTTTCATAGTCGTTCCACTGCTCGTTCAGCAAACCCAATCCGACCTTCGCCAATCCTGAATAATTATTGGCATAGCTATCGCGCTGAATGGCCAGCATTTCCGGTGTCAGAACGTCGGGACGATGTCCGAGCAGGCCATTCAGATACTTCGCCATATCCCGGGCAGAGGCCTGTATTGACCCTGCAGCAGCAACGAATGGGTCATTGACCGTAACGGTCGCACGATACATCGGCACGTCGGGCGTTTCAGGATCATAGACGCCTGCACGCACCAAAGTTGGCCCGCCTGTCGGATCATACTCAAACGCCGAGTCCGCCATGCCGAGAGGCCTTAAGACGTGTTCGTGCAGATACTCGTCATAACGCAATCCGCTCAGGTCCTCGGCGACCACACCCACAAGCGGCGGACCGTAATTGGCGTAGGTCACGAACTTGCCGGGCTCACGCACAATGCCTGGCATTTTCTTGCGGATATAGTCTGGCGTTGCTGGAATGATCTCCTGATCCCCGACGGCTGAACCAAAGCCAGGCGAGTCGAGACCAGCACTGTGAGCCGACAGGTCGGCGACCGTAACCTTCGCGCCCCAATCGCCTTCCAACTGATAGCGCGTCATATAGTCGTTGGCCTTGGCTGTCGGCGAGGGGAGCAGCCCATCCTCGACCAGACGGGCGATCGCCAAACCACTGAATGACTTCGAAACCGAGGCAATCATGAACTGATGATGCGGCTCGATCGGGATATCCTGCATCGGATCGAATGCGCCATATTGCTCGGCCAGGACCACTTCACCATTTGCGACAATCGCGACGGAAGCTGCGGTCGCATGGCCCATTTCAATCGGGTCCAGAATATTGCGCTGCAGCCAAGCCTCCAGCCACTCATCACTGACGATGGGCGCTGCGGGCGCAGGCGCATCAAGCGCTTCACCACTCGCCAAAGGTGATGCTCCGTCAGGTTCGGACTGCGCCAGGGTCGATCCCAAGAAACCCGCCACAAAGACAAGAAAAGTTGGCAGCATAAGTCGGCGAGTTGACATGGTGGGGTCCTTGCGCTTTTTCCCAATTGGAAACCAATGTGCCAATTGGAAAGTCTTGTCAAAGCCCTTCCGACTGCTGAAGCTTGCCACTAGGAGATTTTCCATGATCAAAGCATGGCTGACGCAACTCACAGCACTTGTTGGTGGTTTGTTGTTGATCTCCGGCGCAGCACTTGCCCAAGACCCGGCAGAGCCCACTGCGCCGCCCCCGTCTCCGCTGCCTGGACTGGAAGACTTCGTTGACGGGGTCATGCAAGGCGTGTTGCGTGATCGCCCAATCCCCGGTGCGGTGGTCGCAATCGTTAAGGATGGTGAGATTCAGCTGCTCAAAGGTTATGGCTATGCCGATCTGGAGAATAAAATTCCGGTCGATCCGGAACGCTCCCTGTTTCGTATCGCCTCGATCTCGAAACTGTTCGTCGGCATGGCGGTGATGCAACTGGTCGAACAAGACCTGATCGACCTGGATGCAGATATCAACACTTACCTCGGAACGCCGCTCACACTACGGTTCGATACACCGGTGACAGTTCGCCATCTGCTGACCCACACTGGCGGCTTTGAGCATGCCCAGATGGGCATCTTCACAGATAGCAAAGATCCAACCCCAACCTTGCAACAGGTCATTGACACGACGATGCCTGAGCAGGCCTTTGAGCCGGGGCTCTATCCCGCCTACTCTAATCACGGTTTTGTCGTGCTTGGCCGGATTGTCGAAGAGGTCAGCGGCCTAAGCTATGATGATTATGTCGAGCAGCACGTTATGGCACCAATTGGCATGACCAGCTCCAGCGCCCATCAACCCGTTCCTGGAGCGCTCGCTGACCAAGTGGTTACCAGTTATTCAATGAGCGCAAACGAGTTCGTCCCTCAGCCATTCGAAATCGTTGCGGCAAGCCCCGGGGGCGCGATCAGTGCGACAGGCCTCGACATGGCGCGCTATGCGATTGCAGCGCTCAAAGCGGAGCGTTCAGCTGACATTGTTTCTGCAGCGTCTTTTGACGCCTTGCAATCGGTGCAGTTTCGCGTCGATCCAAGGGTTATGGGCATGGGTTTTTCCTTCCCGGTCCAAAACCTGGAGGGACGGCCAGCCTGGTATCATACGGGCGGCCTGATGTACGCCTCCAGCCGCCTGACGGCACTGTCGGAAGAAGATTTTGCGGTGTTTACCGCGTTCAATACTGGCGGGCCCGGTCATGGTGCTGGAAACATTCTGTGGGAAGCCTTGATCGATCATTACTTCCCGATGCCCGCACCCGGTGATTTTCCTACTCCGCCGCCACAAGCTGATATGCAAAAATACGAAGGGGCGTATCAAACCTCTGGCAGTTTCTACCACAGCTTTCCGGCGCTGAGTGCGGCCACCGGTCAGACGGTTGTTGAAGCCACAGGTGATGGCGAACTCACGCTTTCCAACCAGTGGGGTACGACAGTTTGGCGCTGGGTGGCTGAGGATCGATTCCGGCGCCCCGATAGCGCCGACACAAGCGGCTTTGGCGATCTTCTGTTTCTATTCGAAGACGGCGCGACTCATCCCTACGCGTCGACGCGGTTCAATCAAACGACGCGTATCAATCTACGTCAAACCGGGTGGCGTGATTTTCGGGTGGCAGAGTCGATGCTCGGCCATGGCCGCTTGATCGGCAAAGTCCTGGCCGTGGTGCTCTTGATATTAGCTGGTGTGGCTTTGCTCCGGCGCAAATGGTTCGTCGCAGCCGCGAATGCCGCGACGCTGCTTGGTCTGATGACGATATCGCGGTTCCTATCGGAACGCGGCATCCTGGCCCCGAATTTCTCTGGTCTGGAACCGCTGTCGCTTGAGATGCCGCCGGAGCTGAAAGCGCTGCTGATGCAACCGACGATTGCCCTTTCGCTTGTCGCAGTCGGCGCCGCGCTCGCCGGGTTTGCCATCTGGCGTGGACCGCGCCTTGACGGTCGCGCGGGCCTTGTCTTTTTAACCACCCATATTGCCACAATCGGACTATGGATCTTCATCGTGCTCTTCCTGCAAGAGTGGCGCCTATTGTTTGCCTAGGGGGACTTCATTCATGTCACGACTTCAGAACCTGATCATTGGGCTCGCAGCACCATTCGTGATCAGCGCCTGCGCCACAGCGCAAACCGCGACGCTGCCCGATTATCTCGATATGACGTATACGACACGGGTCGCTGCGGCTTCACAGGCCGAAACCGTGGCTTGGGTTGATCGGAAACTTGGTGAAGAAACGCTGTTTGTCGCCACTGGCGATATGACTGAGACAACGATGATTGCAGAACTAAGCGGTGACGTCGGTGACACGTTTCGCGGTCTTACGCTTTCACCTGATGGGCAATGGATGACCTATCGGCAAGGCCCATCCAGCTCTCCCAGCGGGCGCACCCCGAACCCTGCAGGATTGGTCGAGCCACTTGAAGATATTCTCTGGCTCGTCAATCTTTCCGCAGGGACCGCGCCGATCAGCCTACCGGCGAAATCCGGCTCGCCGACCTTCAGCCCTGACAGCTCTCACCTCGCCATCACTCATGGCGGTTCGATCCGGATTTTGGAGCTTACCACCGATCTCACAGATACACCTGATCTGCCGGACCCCCTGTTTGAAGATATGGGTGGCATCTGGGAATATGCCTGGTCGCCGGATGGTCAGTCCGTTGCCTTTATCAGTGGGCGGCGGGTCACCTCTTATGTCGGCGTCTTCACGCTTGGCAGTGACCGCGTGCGCTGGATCGCCCCCAGCACCAGTCAGGATATGAGCCTGTCCTGGTCTCCGGATGGCACCGCTTTAGCCTGGGTCCGCATCGAAGGGCGCAGCCGCTACAAAGTGACGAACGTCATGTCGGGCTGGCCGTTTGAGATCTGGACGGCTGATGTCGCCTCGGGCGAGGCTGAAAGGCTCTACAAGACCCCGGGCCGGGATGGCTCTGAGCAACTCAGTTTTCCCGTCCCATGGCTCGCTGACGGACGTGTCGCCTTCCTGTCAGAGGAAGACGGCTTCTCCCATATCTATATCGGCGACCGCGACACGGGTGAGATCACCCAGATCACAAGTGGCACCTGTGAAATTGAAAAGCTGCTTATCGATGCCACCGCCACGCGGCTGCTGACCGGATCCAACTGTGTCGACCGCGACAGGCGCGAAGTCTCGCTGGTGGAGATCGATAGCAACACGATGACCCGTATCAGCGCGCCGGGAACGATCGCGACAGACCCCGCTTTTGTGGGTACAGACGGCAAGGTGTTCTATCGCTCTGCCGATGCGCAGACCCCGCCCGCACCGACCCTCAATGACGGCACCGGTATCGAGACGGCGCTGACTGAACCGCGTCGCATGACCCTGTTTGCCGCTCCACGCCAGATCAGCTTCAACGCACCTGATGGCATGGAAATCACTGGCACCTTATTTCCGGCCCAAGGGGTAGGCGACGGCGAGACAACCCCGGCTGTGGTCTATGTCCATGGCGGGCCTGTACGCCAGATGATGCCAGGTGTTCATCGCTCCATTTATTATGCCAACGCCTATGCGACCAACCAGTATCTGGCAGCGCAAGGCATCACGGTATTGTCGGTCAATTACCGAACCGGACGCGGGTTTGGGCGCGATTTCCGGAGTTGGCCAACCTATGGACCGCATGGGGCGGATGAAGTGCAGGATGTGATTGCGGCGGGAGAATATCTGGCTCAGCTGGACACTGTGGATGCCGAGCGGGTCGGCATCTATGGCGGCTCAGTTGGCGGGTATCTCACCGCGCTTTCGCTTGGGCGCCGCTCCGATCTGTTTAAAGCCGGTGTCTCCTGGCACGGCATTTATGATTGGACCTATTGGAAGGAAAATCCAGCTCCGGGCGTCTTCAACTTCACGCCTTGGGGAACCTCCACATCAAGCGAGGATACCAACTGGGAAAGCTCGCCCATGTCGCATGTCGAGACCTGGACGTCGCCAACGCTTCTGATCTCAGGCGACGATGATCGCAACGTTCTGTTCGATGAGTTCGTGACGATGCACATCGCCTTGGAAGATGCCGGACAGCCGGTTGAGGCGATGGTTTTACCCAACGAGATTCATGGTTTCCTGATGCATCAATCCTGGGTCGATGTTCTGGAGCGGACGACAGACTTCCTGCAAGCACACCTTAGCGAGGCAGAAGACTAGGGAAACGGCGCGGGCTCGGCTACTTCAACCCGCGGCCAGTAATCGGGCGCGCGACGCTCAAAGACAAGCGCTTTGAAGTCTGACTGCAGCGCGCCAGGTGTATCGATATAGAGTGTTTCGGCGGCGATTGGGCCAAACCCGGCGGAGAAATGCTCACTCGATTTCACCACCACAACGCGTCGTTTAGCGAGTTCAATGCCCAAATCCTCGTATGCCTGCGGCGAGAAGACTTGTGCCCTGATTGAAGTCAGAATGAGATCCAACCCTGCTGTCTCGAACCAGACCGATGTACCAAGATGCGAGGCCGAACCACCAAGCCCCGGCTGCACATGATCTGTATTTATGGCGCGCACGGTGCCGACGAGGTCGAGCGGCCGACCCGAGCTCGGCCCGCATTTGCCACCAACTCGCAATTTCAGCTCGGTCCCGACACCGGCATTCTGGCAAATCTCAACCGCGCCCATATCCCAGAAGAAGCCGAGCGCCGCATTGGTCACACCACGCTCCAGGAAGCGCTCCAGAATGAACGTTGAATCCGTCATAGCGCCACCGCCAGCATTGTCGGCCACATCTGCCATGACGATCAGCCCCTCCGGCGCCGAGCCGATCTGGTCGATCGCGGCATCAATGGAGATGAGTTCAACCACCCCGGCCTCACGCAAACCGACAACCCGCTCGCTCAACTGTTTAGCCACAGCCTCAGCCTGCTCGGCATCACCGTCGACGACGGCCCAGACTTTAGCGCCACCGTCGGGCACATCTGCCCAGGGAAAGCCATGGCCAAACGAGACTGACAACACCCCATCCTGACCTTCCATAGCCTTCATTTCGGCGACGAAGCTCTTGGTCGGCTCCTGCAATGTACGCCACAAGCCGAGCGTCTTGCAGTCATAAGCGCGGGTTACAGGCTTGATCTCACCACGCTGCGTTGCAGCGCATAGATTGTAGAGTTCAATCGCCCGTTCCGCGACATCAGTGTGGGGATACTCTTTGTAAGCAATAAGCACGTCAGCCTGTTCGAGCATTGCCGCGCTTGTATGGCAATGCGGATCGACAATCGCACCAACCACGCACTCCGGTCCGACCAGCGCTCTCACCTCAGTCAGAATATCTCCCTCACAATCATCATAGCCATCTGCAACCATCGCCCCGTGAAGCGAAAACAGGACCATATCGACCGGCAAGGCAGCTTTCAGGTCTTCCAGAATGACGTCCCGAAACTCTTCATAGAGCGCCCGCGGTGTCAGGCCCGAAGGCTGGGCAAATACACAAAGGCTCTCAACACTCTCATAGCCTTCCCCCTCAGCCATGCCCTTCCACAAGCCAAGCAAGGGTCCAAACAAGGACTTCTCCGGATGCGCCGAACCATCACCACGATAGATGCCATATTCTTCGAACGCGCGGAGACCCGTCGGCACAGGCGAAAATGTGTTGGTTTCAGTGGCAAGACAGGCGGTGAACAGTTTCATCTCTTATCCTTATGACTCGATACGCGTCTCAGCAGGTGCAAAGCGGGCGGGCGTTATTCTGTCTCTCAAGGCGTCGATCGCAGATATGCCCGATGATGGCCCATTCAGAATCAAACCGCTCGCATAAGCCGCTGCGCCAAAACAGGTTTGAACCCCGACCCCACCTTGCCCGGCTAACCAGAAGTAGCCTTCGGCCAAAGTGTCAAATCCGATCACAAACTCCCGGTCCGGTGCAAATGTCCGGAGCCCCGCCCAGGAGGCCTGCACATGCCTGACTTCGATATCAAGTGCCTGCTGCGCCTCATGAATGCCGATTGCGATATCCAGTTCTTCAGGCTGAGCATCACAAGGCGGCGTGTGGGTTTCGTCTGCCGGAGAGATGAGCAATCGACCGGCATCAGGTTTGACATAAAAATCTTCGGCAGGATTGATGATGAAGGGCCAGTCTTCGATTTCGAGCCCGTCCGGAGCCTCGACCGTGGCCGCGGTCCGGCGCATAGGCGTAAAACCAATATGCTGCGCGCCAAAGAGTTGCCCAACCGGATCCGCCCACGCCCCGGCCGCATTGACCACAATTGGCGCCGAGACAATAGCTTGCGGCGTTTCAATGCGCCAAAGACCACTCTGGCGATTGGCCGCCTGCACAGTGTGTCCTGCCAGAAACCGACCGCCACGGGCCTGAATTCCGCGCCGAAAGCCCTCGATCAAAACATGCACATCAATGTCGTAGACTTCATCCTCATATGCGGCGGAATGAAGCCAGTCACGCCGCAGGATCGGAACTCTGGCAACTGCTTGATCGGGTGAACAAGGCGCCATACCCACAGTAGATGACATCAGGTTCTTCAAGTCCTGGGTCTGGTGTTTATTGGCCACCCAAAGCGCACCGCGGTGGTTGAGCACGGGCCGATCAAACCCAATCGGAGGCTCATGCAGAGACGCCGCTCCAGCCGCTGTGATTGTCTGAACTACTTCGGAGCCGAGAGAGGGTACCAACAAGGCAGCGGAACGACCGGAACTATGATATCCGGCAAACGCCTCACGTTCGAGCACAATCACATGCGCATGTTCCGCAAGCGTATAGGCTGCGGACAAGCCTGCGACTCCGGCACCAATGACAATAATATCAGCCTGCACGTTGAACAGCCTTCAGACACCCGAATTTGGACCTGCAAATTGCTTGCAATGGTTCCGATTGTAAAGCAGATTTCCAATCAGAAACAAAATGGATGACAGCCGAGCACTTTGTGGTCGATGAACGAGGGTTGTGATGAAAAAGTCAGACGGTATGGACGAAGCCATTGCGCTTTCAAGACCGGGATTGCGATGGTCGGCCTATTTCGCCCAGTTATTTCTGGCTGTGCTTCTGTTCTCCAGCGTCGGCTTTGCTCAGACTGAGGGCGCACCTGTCATCATCCCGGCGGAGGAAGACACGGCGCTCCTCTCATCTGATCCGGTCGCAGAAGGCGCACAGACTTTCCTGGATCAGGTGCTCGCCGCTGAAGTAGAGGAGCGCGAGATTGTCGGTGCGGCGGCTGTTCTGCTCAAAGATGGAGAGATGATCGCTGCGAGCGGTGCAGGTTTCGCTGATGCCGCGGCAAATATTGCGGTCGATCCGGAGGCGACCCGGTTTCGCCTGGGATCGATTTCAAAGCTGATCACGGCGACGGCAGTCATGCAGCTGGTCGATCGCGGCGATCTGGATCTGGACACGGACATCAACGCCTATGTCGATTTCGACATTCCGGGAGGGTTCGGTGAAGAGATCACGCTGCGCCACCTTCTGACGCATACGGCCGGATATTCCGATGTTTACTCCCTCATCTTTCTGCCTGACGATACGTATCACCTGCCATTGGAAGACTATGTCAAAACCTATCAACCGCCGGTCGTTTACGCACCTGGCTCGACGCTGGCCTACTCCAACTACAGTATGGCGCTGGCCGGTTACATCGTGCAAAACGTCTCCGGCCAGAGCTACGAAAAGTACGTGCAAGACCAGATTTTTCGTCCGCTGGGCATGGCCTCCGCAACGATGATGCAACCCCTTCCCGAAGGCGACCCGGCCTTGTCGGTAGGTTATATGAGGGGCAATCAGCCCGGTCCGTTCGAGTATATCGGTGCTGAACCATACGGGGCTCTGACCTCAACTCTAACCGACTTTGCCAAATTCTATGCCGCACTTCAGCGCGGTGGAGAGTTTGAAGGCGCGCGCATCCTGTCGGCCGAACGCGTCGCCGAAATGCTGACCCTGCAGGATATGGATCCGGCGACAGAGAAGACCGGATCTGGGTTCGGCATCGGGTTCGCAATGGAAACCTCAGGCCCTGCAGGTCGCGAGGCCTTTCATGGCGGAGACACTGTGCAATTCCACTCTAACGCGACGCTCTGGCTGGACCAGGGCTACGCGCTCATCATCTCACAGAACACTGATGGCTGGCGGATCGCCGGGGCAATCGAACGCGCATTTGAAGACTATGCAGGCTTCCCGAAATCTGCGCCTGGCACCGAAGTGCCTGATGCTGCAGAGGCCAAAAGTGTGGCTGGCACCTATTTCAATCCGCGTTATTCCAGCCATAGTATTTTGAAGATCGCCCAACTGGCCCAAGGTCGTTCAATTGCTGTGCATCCCGATGGCGGACTCCAATCAGGTCGCAGCCGGTTCGCCCGTATCGCGCCTTTCACCTATCAAGATGTTGAGCGCGCCGATCGGCTGCTGATCTTTCTCACAGACGAGTCCGGCAAGGTCATCCAGGTCAAAGACAGTACTTATAGTGTCGGTCTGCCGGTGCCGTTTCTTGAGTCGCAAGCGGTCCAGTTCCCGCTTATCGGATTTGCCGTTACCGGCATGCTTGTCGCCTTGGTGTGTGGACTGGTCGCGTTGATCACGAGACTCTTTCGACAGGACAGACCCTGGCCCAAACGTTGGCTCGTCTCTGGCCTTATGGGCACTGGTTTCCTGGTGTGTCTTGGCGGGTTCGCGGCGACCATTCTTGGTATCCAGAACGATGTGATGAGTATGACCCCGGAGCGGAACACAGCCATTCGCCTGTTCCAGTTGTTTGGATGGGTGTTTATCGCTGCCCTCGTGGGTCTGTCCTGGCTGAGTTATCGCGATTGGATGGCCCGCCAGATCGGCTGGCTGAGTTCTGCCGCGACCTCAGTCTTCCTCTTGAGCGGGCTGGCCGGGGTCTGGTTTCTCGCCACCTGGAACGTTTTGACGTTCAACCTGCGATACTAATTGGGGTCACGTGTCGTTCACCCCCAAAATTCAGGCTCCGCAGGCCAGACGCGACCGTTGTGATAGTTCAGGCCGCCCGGCCAGTCCTCGACCTGCAGGAGTGGGCCATCGAGATCGACGAACTTGCATTTCTGGGCGAGTACAAGCGCAGGCGCCATCGTGAGCGATGAGCCAAACATACAGCCGACCATAAGATCGAAGCCGCGGGCTTGCGCGTGCGCAGCGAGTTCGAGCGCCCGCGTCAAGCCGCCCGTTTTGTCCAATTTGATGTTGATCACCTGAAAGCGACCCTGAGCTTTATCGAGATCATCAATGCCATCGATCAGTTCGTCCGCGCACAAAGGGATAGGGCAAGTATAGCCCTCAAGCCCCGCCTCATCACCGACCGCAATCGGCTGTTCCAGCAAGACAACGCCGCGTTTCGCAAGTTGAGGCGCGATCTCCTGAAGCCGCGGCACGCTCCAGGATTGATTAGGGTCGAGAATAAGATCCGCGTTCGGGTTTCCCCGCCGCACCGCCTCGATAACGTCGAGAATGTCAGTGCCGCGCACTTTGACTTTCAAGAGCGGGTAATCTGACCGCTCGCGCGCCTCGGATTCATAGCCAGGCAGGTCCTGAATGCCGATCGTATAGGCCGTCGTCACCGGTTTGGGGCTCTGAATACCGGCGCGCTGAAATACGCTGTGCCCGGATACTTTCGCCTCGAGATCCCATAACGCACTATCAATCGCGTAGCGGGCACCACCATCTGGCAGCAGGCTCAGCACGTCCTCGCGCCCGGCACCTTGTTCAATACTGTCTTTAACCTGTTCGATCTGGGCAAGCAGCGACGCAGGCGTCTCGCCTTTGTAATCAACCCCAAACGCCTCGCCACGTCCGGTGATCCCTTCGGCGTTGGTCATCTCAACATTGGTCGTCACGACTGTCGTGACAACATTTCGGGCGTTCTCAAAAGGCTGTTGGAGCAGCCAATGCTTGTGAAAGACCTTCAAACGACACACCCGCTCTGTGGAATGCACGCGGTGCCGCGATCGCAAATTTTTCGTATTGGAACCCATTCGATCGATAATTCTCTTATTGGAAAATTCCTCAAGCTCCTCTAGGCTGAACTGGCAGTCATGAAAAGAGGATAAAATGTCGAACAAACTCGCAGCGCTTCCATACGCCTTTTGCCTTGGCGTCATGAGCCTCACCGGATGTGCTACAGCCGAAGAAGCCCCTGCCACAGCGGAGCCGGAAGCTGCCGAAGCGCAAACCTCCTCAGATCTCCAAATTCCGCCTTATGTGCTTTCGCCGGGGCGTATGGTCGATATTGGCGGATATAGCCTCAACACGTACTGTTTCGGTGAAGGGTCACCTACTGTTGTCTTCGAAGCCGGTGGCGGTTGGGGGGCTGTCGCGTGGGCCAATATTCAGCCCCTCGTCGCTCAAAAAACACGCGCCTGCAGCTATGATCGCGCGGGTATGAATTTCAGTGAGTTCGGTCCACTGGAACGTCCTCCGGGCCAGGACAGAATTGACCTAGAAACATGGCTTGAAGCGGCAGGCGAAGAAGGGCCTTTCGTCCTGGTTGGCTGGTCTGCGGGCGGCATGATTTCTCGCGATTTCGCGTGGAGCAGCCCGGAAAAAGTCGTAGGTGTGGTGATCACTGACGGCTCTGTGTTCGACTTTGAGCACCCGAACTGGAATCCCGAATGGCGGGCGAGGTCCATCGAAATTTTTGAGGAATGTAAGGCCGCAGCAGCCGCCGGTACGTTGGAAGATGACGCGGAACTCTATGGGACCTGCGAGTCGATCATAAACCCGGTCGCATCCATCCCGCCGCTTCAGGAAGCCTTCAAAGCGAAGGTTCTGGCACCGGAAAAATATGACCAGTTCATCTATGGTCTGTCGAACATGGAAACTTATCACGCGGCGCTGAAATCACAGCAGCAACCGTTCGCCGACATTCCAGTCCACATTCTGATTGCTGGCGAGCACGCGCAAACAAATGCTGAGACGGGCGAGCTACAGAATCCGAGCTATATCCAATACAATTATCAGATCGCGCAGTTCGCTAAGGATGCCCGCGTCGAAATCATCCCGAACACGGACCACATGATCCACTTTCCGAACCCCGAACCGCTGCTACGGGCGATCAATGAAGTCGTTGATAAGGTGCGGGCGAAAGCACCGAGCGAGACAGATTGAACTAATCCTCAGCGCCTGGAATCAGCGATCCCAAGCTTTCAATATAAGCGGCAATCGCTCCAGGCTTTGTGATCCAGACCCGCTCATCCGCGCGTTCGACAATATGTGTGAGCGCGCGGCGCAGGTGGCGCAGGCGGAAAGGTTGCCCGACCAGATAAGGGTGTAAGGCGATCCCCATGACCAAAGGCTGGGCCACGGACTGTTCCAGCATCTCTTCAAACTGGTCAATAATCATATCCGCGAACTCAGACGCGCTGACCTTGCGGGCGACAATCGCTGGAATATCGTTGATCTCCTCTGGATAAGGCACACTGAGCAGGCGCCCATTCCTGGTCTTCATCCAAACCGGCTGATCATCGTGGCACCAGTCCAGACCATAGGTGTAACCGGTTTCCTGCAACAGGTCCGGCGTCACACGGCTCTGGGATATCCAGGGGCCCAGCCAGCCTGCAGGCGCTCGTCCCTCCTGCTGCTTCATCGCTGCCGTCGCCCGCTCAATCAGATCCCGCTCATCAGCTTCGTTCAAGACGCCCTGACGCTCGGAATTGGTGATGCCGTGGCCGATAATCTCGTCCCCGCGCGCTCGGAATGCGGCCACAAGTTCGGGGCAATAGTCGTAGATGGAACTATTCAGCAGTAGTCCGACTGGCAGCTTAAGCGCGTCAAATAGATCAAGCATGCGCCAGGCCCCAACCCGGTTGCCATAATCGCGCCAGGCATAGTTCAAGACATCGGGCTGCGGGCCGCCCGGCGCAAGCTCGGCGCCAAGCCCTTCTCCGAACGAAAAATGCTCCAGGTTCAGGCCGATATAGACGGCCAAACGCTGTCCCTCCGGCCATGAATAATCAGGCCGGTCATTGATAGATCGATAGGCATAGCGATGATGATCAAGCAACGCGCAAACTCCTGTTGAATTGAGCTTTTTTCGGTATAGAGAAATCGTAAGGCTGTGCAATCAGCAGAGGTCTGTTAAATTTGAGTGCGAGGAGGCCTGCATGACAGCCAAAGACGCCGCCGCAGAACATCCCGCTTCCTGTGATGCGTTCATTGCAAAAACTGCGAGACAAGGTGCGTCAGCTGGTCCGCTTGCCGGGCTGACTTTCGCGGCGAAGGATAACTTTGCCATCGCTAATCACAAGGCTGGCGCTGGACATCCTGACTGGCGTTCAACACACGACGCGACGGCTCGATCAGCAACCGCCGTCCAGATGCTCCTCAATGCCGGGGCCGATTTGATCGGCGCGACCCATATGGACGAGCTCGCTTTCTCGCTGGATGGCGACAATGCACATTATGGCGCGCCGCCCAATCCTGCTGCGCCAGATCGTCTGACAGGTGGCTCGTCCAGCGGCTCAGCCAGCGCTGTTGCAGCTGGCACATGCGACTTTGCCCTCGGCACGGATACAGCTGGCTCCATCCGCGTGCCGGCGAGCCAATGCGGTCTATTTGGCCTGCGCCCCAGCCATGGCCGCGTTTCCGTAGAGGGGCTTGTGCCCCTTGCCCCGAAATACGACACGGTGGGCTGGTTCACCCGCAGCGCCGAGCCGCTGCGAGACGTCGGGAAAGTCCTTCTCGGCGAGGACGAAAAACCGAAAGCAATACAGACCATTATTCTTGATCCGGCCTTATTCGAACTGGTGGACGAGGAGTACAGGCCCGCGCTTCTGGAGGCAGCAGATTCAGCGGCGGCACCCTTTGGCGGACTGACCAAGCGTGACCTCAATCTCGACCTTGATGCGATTACCGGCATGTTCGCGAAATCGCGATCATATGATGTGTGGTCTGCCCTGGGCGACTGGATTGAGACGGCCAAACCGGACCTCAGCCCCGATGTCGCTGCCAGATTCGCAGATGCCGCCGCAATTTCGCTTGAGGACGCCAAAGCCGCAGACGCCGAGTGCGCGGAATTCTCATCATATCTCAACACACTCTTACAGCCGGATGAGGCCCTAATACTACCGATCACCCCAGATCCCGCGCCTCTGCGCACTACAGAGAGCAACACGCTCGCCAACCGCCGCGCCAGACTCATTCAGCTCTCGGCAATCGCCTGTGTCACCGGTCGACCACAGGTCGCTTTTCCAGCTCTGAACAAACCTGCGCCCATTGGCCTCTCTCTTTTGGGGCGGAAAGGCTTTGATCAGGCCATGCTTGATGCGACTTGCGTTATGGTGCCGTAAGAATCCGGCGTTGAAGTGAAGACGATCCGATGTCTATGAGCCGATCGGGCTATATGCGATCGCCTCAATCTCAACCTTGATGTCGGACATCATGTCTGCACGTATGCAAGAGCGCGCGGGCAGCGTGTCACCAAAATATTCGGCATAGACTTTATTGAAAGCCGGAAAATCACGCGTATCGTCCAGCCAGATCGTGGTCTTGACAACATCGGCCAAAGTCAGCCCAGCCTCAGCTAAAACTGCAACGACATTGTCCATGGTCTGGCGCGTTTGAGGGACAATCCCGCCCTCAACAAGATTGCCGTCCGGCCCCATCGGGATTTGACCGGAGAGATAGACGGTATCACCGGCCCGAACGGCTTTTGACAAGGGAATACCGGGTATCGAAGTGCTGTAACGTTTGATCATTTTACGCTCCAAATTTTAAGTTCAGGTGCGGCTGCGGCCGAGAAACTCGGCAAGCCGCGGATGCTTGGGGGCTCCAAAAATCTGTTCTGGCGGTCCCTGTTCGGCGACTAGGCCCTGTTCCATGAACACAATACGCGTCGAAACATCTCGCGCGAACGCCATCTCGTGCGTGACCAGCATCAAGGTCGCGCCTTCAGCCGCGAGCTCTTTCACTGTCTGCAGGACTTCCTGCACCAGTTCGGGGTCCAGGGCCGATGTGATCTCATCCAGCAGCACCAGTTTCGGGTCCATAGCGAGCGCTCTTGCGATGGCAACGCGCTGTTTTTGCCCGCCCGAAAGCTGCCCCGGATGATGGTCCACGCGCTCCGCCAAACCGACACGCCCGAGCCAGGTCTCGGCCTTTGCACGCGCTTCGTCCTTGCCCAGCTTGCGCACCTTACGCAGCCCCAGCATGATATTCTCTGCCGCCGTCAGATGCGGGAACAGGTTGAAGCTCTGAAACACCATGCCGGTCATTGAACGCTGGCGCGACAAGTCCTTGTCCGGCAAACGCTTGCGTACGCCGTTCACCTCTCGATAGCCAATCGCCTCACCTTCAAGGCGGATTTCACCTTCCTGAAACTCCTCCAATAGATTCACACAGCGCAGCAGTGTCGTCTTACCCGACCCCGAAGAGCCAATGATCGAGATCACCTCGCCCTCGGCCACATTGAGATCAACGCCTTTCAGAACCTCCAAATCGCCGAACCGCTTATGGAGGCCATCAATTTCAAGCAATGCAGTTGAGGTCGTATCGGTCATGCGTAGGTCAGCCTGCGTTCGAGATATTTGCCAAAGCTCTCAATCGCGAGATTGATCAAAAGGAAGATCAGACCTGCGACGAGATAGAATTCCATGGTCATAAAGTTGCGCCCGATAATCTCCTGCGTCCGCAGGACGAGCTCACCGACGCCAATGGCGGACAAAAGCGTCGAGCCCTTGACCAGTTCTGCCCCCGTATTCACCCAGGTCGGCAGCACCGAACGGATCACTTGCGGCAGCAAAACATAGCGCACCGTCTGCGGAAAGGTCAGCCCAATCGCGCGGGCCGCCTCTGTCTGGCCTTTCTCGACCGACTGGAAGGCACCGCGAAAAATCTCGCCCATATGCGCTGCGCAAAAGCCGGTCAGCGCCAGAATACCAGACGACAGCGCGTCGAGACTCACCCCCAATACAGCTGGGACATAATAGGCCGCCAGGATCAGAACCAGCACCGGCGTGCCGCGAATGGCATCAACATAGATCCGAAACGGTAGGCGCGCGAGGAAAGGCGCATAGGTCAGCACCAATCCAATTACCAGGCCGATCGCCGTGCCAATAATGATCGACAGAAAGGAAATATAGATGGTCACCTGCACGCCGCTAAGCAGCGCGCCCTGGGAGAGTGTCAGTTGATGGAGAAATTCTGACATCGCCGCTAGAACCTCGGATACCGGCGCTCAAGTGCGCGGAGGCCCGCGGCAATGAGCACACAGGTGGCAATGTATAAGAGGCTCGCCACGGTCCAGGTCTCAACCACGCGAAAGGTCTCGACATTGATTTTGCGCGCCTGATAGGTCAGATCGCCAATCGCAACGATCGCCGCGAGTGACGTGTCCTTGAACAGCGAGATGAAGGTCGAGCTCATCGCCGGCAAAGCGTTGCGCAGCATGATCGGTGTCACGACGTAAAGGTTGGTCTGAAACTGGGTCAGGCCCACAGCACGCCCCGCCTCAACCACACCCGGCGGCACCGACATCAGCCCCGCCCGCAAGACCTCAATCAGATAGGCCCCGGCATAGATGGCCAGCGCACCGATAAAGCTTTCCAGCCGCCCAAGCGTCATGCCGAGCTGCGGCAGACCAAAATAGACAAACAGGATCAGAACCAGCAGCGGCAGATTACGCAGGATCGAGACATAAAACCCAATTGCGCCGCGCACCCAGGGCGACTTGGACTGGCTCGCAAAGGCCCCGAAAATCCCGATAAGAAAGCCGATCCCGATCGCGCAGACAGCCATGAACAGACCAAGCACCAGCCCCCAGAGGAGGCTATCAAAATTGGCCCAGACGGACGAGAAGTTGAGTGTGTAGCCCACCTGCCCTGACGCGCCCTATTTATACTCTTGCGGAAAGCCGATTTCCGGCTCGTCCGGGCGGATACCAAACCATTTCTCGAACGCATCAGCATAGGCATCAAAGTCTACGCCCAGCATCGCCTCGCGCAGCGCTGTATCAACATAGTGCAGCCAGTCCGCATCGCCCCGGCGTACCGCGCAGGAATAGGATTGCGGTCCCCAGGCCTTGCCCGCATAAGCATAGCGATCCGGGTTTTGCGCCGCGAGGTAGCGGATGGTCGAGGCGTCCATAACCGCCGCATCGACCCGGCGCGCATTCAGCGCTTGTGAGACGAGGTTCGGACTATCGTACTGGTCCACCTTGGCTTCAGGCAGCGCTTTATGCACCGTCTTTTCGGCATAGACATTCTGCAATACGCCGACGCGCACCTCGTCGCCCGCTGCCTGCAACGCCGCATAGTCACCAAGCTCGGCCCCTTCGAGGACAATCAATCCGACGCCTTCACGGTAATAAGGCCGGGTAAAGTTCACCTGCTGGGCCCGGCCCGCTGTCACCGTCATGAACTGGCAGACAATATCGACCTTTCCGGTCACAAGGTTCGGAATCCGCGCATCCGCCGCCTGAGTCACAAATCGCACCTTGTCCGGATCCCCGAAAAGGCCATTCGCCAGAATACGCGCAATCTCGATATCGAACCCGACCAGCTCGTCATCCTCATTCTTGAAATGCCAGGGGGCGTTGGCACTACCCGTACCAACGATCAGTTCGCCGCGGGATAGCACTTCATTCAACGTGTCCGCCCCGGCAGGCAAAGCAATGCAAAACCACCCGGCAATTGCCGCAACCAGCGCTTTTATCCCACGCAACACACTGCTCCCGGACTCTGTCATCTGCCGCATCCTTCTAAATCGTGTCACTTGGATCCTGATCGGCACGGACCAACCAGAAATTTTCCGATTGGAGAACCGTCTTATCATCGACTAAATTCGTCAAGCTCAATGATTGTAAGTTTGGTGATATCCGGCTATTTTCCGAATGGAAACAAATACAGCTCACGCCTGCCCAAAATTTACGCAGACATCTGCGCGATAGGTCGGCAAAAAATGCAAGGCACGCAATCATGACCACTTTGGTAAAAGACCGTTTCAATCTCTGGCCCGGCATTGAGCTGGAATATGTCGGCGACACGCTCGAAGATCTCGATACGCCCTGCCCGATCATCGATGTCGATATTGTCGAGGCCAATCTCAAAGCCTGGCAGGACCGCTGTGACCGGCTGGGCATCGCCAACCGCCCGCACATCAAAACCCATAAGAGCAAAGCGATTGCCCGCCGCCAGCTTCAGCTCGGCGCAGTTGGTCTCAACTGTCAGAAGCTCAGCGAAGCCGAGGTAATGATTGAAGCTGGCGCAACCGACATTCTGATCACCTACAATATCGTCGGCAAGCCGAAGATTGAACGCCTCGCACGCCTTGCCCAACGCGCCACCATGTCGGTCACCGTCGACTCCGAATTTACTGTTCAGAACATCGCGCAGGCCGCCGAGATGGCGGGTGAGCCGATTGGTGTGCTGATCGAATGCGACACGGGCGCTGCGCGGTGCGGTGTGCAAAGTCCAGCAGCTGCTCGCGATCTTGCCGAGATCGTCAATGCGACTCCAGGACTGATCTTTAAGGGCTTGATGACCTACCCGCCCTTTGGCGAGCGCAGCAAAGCCGCAAACTTCCTGTCCAAAACCAAAGCGCTTTGCGAGCAAGCCGGACTACAAGTCGAAACGATCTCTTCTGGCGGCAGCGTCGATATGTGGGATGATGAGGGCCTGGAAGACATCACCGAGTATCGCATCGGCACCTATGTCTTCTTTGACCGCTCGCAAGTGGATCGCGGCAGCGCGCAGGTCTCCGACTGTGCCCTAACCGTCCTCACCACAGTGGTTAGCCGCCCGACCGAAGACCGCGCGATGATCGATGCCGGCACCAAAGGCCTGACCAGCGATACGCTTGGCGGTAAAGGCTATGGCCTGATCCCAACCCATCCAAAGGCTGAAATCTATGCCCTGAATGAAGAACACGGCTACATCGCGCTTAGTCAAAATGAGCCCAAACCGCAGATTGGCGATCTTCTGAAAGTGATCCCGAACCATGTCTGCGTCGTCTGCAATCTGGTCGACAAAGTCATCCTGGTGCGCGGCGACCAGGTGCTTGGCGCCATGCCCGTCGATGCGCGCGGCTGCTCAGTCTAGTAACTCCCAATCAGCCCAAAGCGGGGGTTGCCTAATCTACGATTGCGAGTAGGCTCACAAAAAATCAGACGTCTGTGCAATTAGGGAGGGTCCTTCATGGCGCTGCAGCAGACCAAATTGCAGGTTATGATAGGGTTCGGTCTAGCACTCACTGCTTTCGCCGTGTCTTGTGTCGCCTCGACAACAGACCAAGCTGTGCCGCTCGCTACCCCAATTAATCAGATTGAAATCAGCACACGAACGACACCTCTTCTGGAGCAGGACGGTCTGACTTTCCGTGACCTCAATCGCAATGGCGCGCTCGACCCTTATGAGGACTGGCGCCTCAGCCCCGACGCTCGCGCTGATAACCTCATCTCGCTAATGAAGTTAGAGGAAAAGGCTGCGGCGATGATCCACCCCATCGCGCCTCTCAAGGGCCCCTCTGATGCCCCCGCCTCACAGGCCTATCGCCTCGATGCCGCTGAGGAACGCATCCTCAAGAAGCATATCACATTTTTCCTGACACGCCTGTCCTCCCCGCCTGCCAAGCTGGCAGCGTCCAGCAATGCCATGCAGGAAATTGCTGAACGCGGGCGTCTCGGCATCCCGCTCACCATCTCAACCGACCCTCGCAACCATTTTCAGGAGACCTTGGGGGCAAGTGTTGTCGCCGCAGGCGTGTCGCAATGGCCCGATACACTAGGCCTCGCTGCGATTGGGGATCCAGAGACCGTTCGGGAGTTCGCTGATATTGCCCGCCGCGAATATCGCGCCGTCGGCATCCATATGGCGCTGCATCCAATGGCTGATCTCGGCACCGAACCGCGCTGGCCGCGCTTCTACGGCACGTTCGGAGAGGATGCCGATCTCGCCCACGATCTGACCGAGGCCTATGTCGAGGGCTTCCAGAATGGCCGCGACGGGCTCAACACTGGTAGCGTGATCACCATCGCCAAACATTGGGTGGGTTATGGCGCAGCAGTCGATGGCTGGGACGGGCACAACTATTATGGCCAGATGGCCCGCGCGGACGGCGCGTTGGATCTTCATATTCGCCCCTTTGAAGGCGCTTTAGCCGCGAATGTGGCCGGGGTCATGCCGTCTTATGTCATTCTTGAAGATGAGATCATCGATGGCGACCCGGTTGAGCCCGTCGCGGCCGGGTTCAACAAACAGATACTCACCGACTTGCTGCGCGGTACGCATGGCTTTGACGGCCTGGTTCTCTCGGACTGGTCGATCACAAAAGACTGCAGCGAGAATTGCCGTTTGGGTCTGCGTCCGCCAACCCGCGCCGATATCGGCATGCCCTGGGGTGTTGAAGACCTGACCGTCCCCCAGCGTTTTGCCAAAAGTATCAATGCCGGTGTTGATCAATTTGGCGGCGAAAATCACTGGGAGCCGATTATCGAAGCTCTCAGTGCAGAGGAGGTCAGCGAAACGCAAATTGATGAAGCCGTTCAGCGCATCATGGTGCAAAAATTCGCGCTTGGCCTCTTCGATAATCCTTTTGTCGACCCTGCCGCGGCAAACGGGATTGTCGGCACACGCGAGGCGGTACAGAAAGCGAAAACCGCTCAACATCGCTCACTCGTCATTCTGGAGAACCGGGAGATGACCCTGCCCTTGAGCCCCGGCACCAAGGTCTATCTCTCTGGTCCGGACAAAGCTGACGCCGAAGCTGCGGGCCTCATACCGGTTGATACACTCGCTAACGCAGACATTGCGATAGTTGCAATGCGTACCCCTTATGAATTGCTTCACCCCAACCACTTCTTCGGGCGTCGCCATCATGAGGGTCGGCTCGACTTCCGCCCCGGCGATCTAGACTTCGACGCATTTACTGCCGCTGCTGCGAAGGTTCCGACAATCGCGGTGGTCTATCTCGATCGCCCGGCCATCCTGACCGATGTTAAAGCTCGAGCCGCTGGCCTGATTGCTCATTTTGGTATCTCCGATGCGGCTCTGATGGACGTTGTGACAGGCCGAGCGATGGCTGAAGGCCGCATGCCGTTCGAACTGCCCTCATCCATGGCAGACGTCGAAGCACAAAGCCCCGGTCTTCCTTCGGATACAGCAAACCCGCTCTATCCCATCGGTGCGGGCCTACGTATTTCAAATTCCAGCGAATAGGAGGAAACATGCTCGGGGAAGCAAAGAACAAGCTCCTTACACGTGTCGGTCCCGGCGAGCCCATGGGCAATCTACTGCGCCGGTATTGGATGCCGATCGCGGCAGAAGCCGACTATCAGGACCAAAAGGTCACACCGATCCGCCTCATGGGTGAGGACCTGGTGCTCTATCGCGACGGCAAAGGCAATCTTGGCCTGGTGGACCGCCAATGCCCGCATCGCCGCGCGGATCTCTCTTATGGCTATACCGAAGATTGCGGCCTGCGCTGCAATTATCATGGCTGGCTGTTCGACAAAGATGGCGCCTGTCTGGAACAGCCTTATGAGGACGTTGCAGCCCCTGAGCGTAAGTTTCGCGAGAAGGTGAAAATCAAAGCCTACCCGCTTGAACGCAAAGCGGGTCTGATCTGGGCCTATATGGGCCCAATGCCAGCCCCCCTGCTCCCCGATTGGGAACCATTTAACTGGCCGAACGGTTTCAAACAGATCGTTTTCACGACACTCCCCTGCAATTGGTTCCAGTGTCAGGAGAACTCGATTGACCCGGTGCATTTCGAATGGATGCATGCCAATTGGGCCAAACGTCTGCGTGGCGAAGATGGCCGTGCGCCGCGTCACTTAAAGGTCGCTTTTGACGAGTTCGAACATGGCCTCGTCTACAAACGTATTCGTGAAGATACCGACGAGACCAATCCACTCTGGACCGTAGGGCGCACCGCCCTTTGGCCAAACGCCTTTTTCCTTGGGGACCACTTCGAATGGCGTGTCCCGATTGATGATGAAAACACACTCAGTGTCACTTGGGCCTTTTTTCGTGTTCCAACCGAAGCGGAACCGTTCGAGCAGGACACTATCCCGGCCTGGGAGGCCCCGCTCATTGACGAGACCACTGGTCGCTGGATCACCAGCCATGTCATGAACCAGGATTTTGTCGCCTGGGTCGGTCAGGGCACAATCGCAGACCGCGCTCAGGAACGCCTCGGCACCAGCGACGCCGGGATTATCAAAATGCGCAAACTCTTCTTCGACGATCTTGAGAAAATCGATCGCGGCGAAGACCCTAAAGGCATCATTAGAGATCCGGCTGAGAACCAGTCGATCAAACTGCCGGTCGCAGAACGCGACCTCCTTCTTAGAGGCGCGCCGCGCGCTGCGCTCGCCACTCATCCAATCTGGGCCAAGCACATGCAGGACTTCCCCTTTTGTGCAGGACAGCCCGAAACCGTCCGCGATGCTTTCCGAGCCGCCATTGGCGAGGTCTCAGAAGATGCCTGACGCAGGCTCCCCAGATTTCATCTCAGCTGTAAAGGCGCTGCCGCATGACCACTGACGCGATTACTGAAGACGAGAAATCCGGTTTCAGCCTTGGCCCCTGGGGTATGGTGGCACTTGGATTTGTCTGCCTGGCCTTCTGTTTCGCTGCCTCGGTTTCCGTCTTGCCGCTGCTCTACAGCCCGGTGATCGAAGAATTCGGCTGGTCGCGCACCCAGGCCACGGTCGTATTTACCTATGGCGCATTTGGCAGCATGGCGCTTTCTTTCTTTGCTGTTGGCCCGCTAATCGACAGGTTCGGGGCTAAGCCCGTCCTCATCGGCGCGATTATCGCCACCAGCGCGATGATGACAGGCTTCCTGCTCATTGACTCGTTGCCGACTTATTACTTTTTCGGCATGCTGAACAATGCATTCGCCACCGTTATCCTGCTCAGTTTGAAAGTGCTGATCTCACGTTGGTTCAATAAAAATCAGGGCCTGGCCGTTGGCGTGATGATTGCCGGGACCAGTGTTGGCGGCGCTCTGCTGCCCCTCATTGCCTATCCCTTAATTGACGCTCTGGGCTGGCGCGCCGCTTATGCCTCGCTCAGCCTCAGCGGCTGGCTCATCGCCCTCCCCCTTGTCATCTTCCTTGGCCGGGAACATCCGACAGAGCGCGAGCTTGCCGCGCAGCTCGGGACATCCAAAACCGACCCAGGCCTAATCGAGAAACTGAAAACCGCCGATATTCCGGTCACCTATACCTCACTGCTGAGCAGTCGTATCTTCTGGATCATCATGATCAGCCTGTTTCTCGCGGCGGTGATCGATATGGGCCTCTTACAACATACTGGCCTCTATCTGGAGCGCGATAAAGGCCTCGGTACAGCCGGTGCGGCACTCGGCGTGTCTGGCACGTTCGCGTTATCGATTGGTGCAAAAATCGGTGCCGGTTGGCTCTATGACCGGATTTCACTCAAGGGCATCTCGCTGACCTATTTATTCATCGGTCTGACCGCACTCTTTGCTCTAACGATTGATGGCACGATCATGCTGATCCTGTTCATCGTGCTGCGAGGGATTGGCCATGGCGGAATTATCGCCGACAGCCCAATCCTCGCGAAACATACATGGGGCGCCAAGCCGATGAATCGCGTCCTACCCCTGCTAACAGGCACCACAACGGCAGGCTTCGCCATAGGCCCCCTAGTACTGGCCGCCATCTATGACCAATTTGGCTCGTATGAATATGGCTTCTATCTGTTCGCTGCCTTGGGTGTGCTGGCTGCGGCCATGCTCTGGCCTGTACGCCCCATGTATCGCGACCGGGTCAAAGAAATTGAAAAGGAAGCTGCCGCCCTGAAGGTCTAAGCTTCCGGTGCAGCCTGTGCGAACGCTTCGATAAGCTGCAAACGTGCATCGATTTCGACCAGCTTCGGATAGGCCTCCAACGGCACTTCGAACCGGCGCGCATTAAACATTTGCGGCACGAGACAGAGATCCGCCGCGCTTAACGTCTCGCCAAAGCAATATGGCCCACCGCCAGCCCGGCGCACCTGCTGCTCCAAGCCCTCAAACCCGAGCGCAATCCAGTGTGCGTACCAGGCATTCTTCGCATCCTCGTCAACGCCTAGAACGTTCTTCAGATATTTCAACACGCGCAGATTATTCAGCGGGTGAATATCGCTCGCAATCACCTGGACCATCTCCATGACACGCGCCTCACCACGCGGGTCAACTGGGAACAGGCGCGGCTCCGGCGCCAGGTGATCCAGATACTTCAAGATCGCGATAGATTGGGACAAGGCAAACCCGTCCTCTTCAACCAAAGCCGGCGTCAGGCCAGAAGGGTTAAGCGCCAGATAGTCAGGCGAACGCTGTGCATCCTCGCGGAAATTGACCAGGACCTTCTCAACCTCGATGCCTTTCAGATTGCAGGCAATCCGAACCCGATACGACGCCGACGAGCGCGGAAAATTGTAGAGCTTCATTCGCCCTCACCCAGACCATAGATATCGATCGTGCGTTCCCCTGCCCGCAACCTTGCGATCAGGTCGACTTCCTTCGCGTCCCGGCGCTCTGACTCCTCAAGAATGTCATCCAGACCCTCCGGCGAGAGGACCACCAAACCATCCTGATCGCCAACCACCAGATCACCTTGGCTAATCAGGACATCCCCCAACATAAGCGGCGTCCCCAGAAAACCCTGGCCGCCTTGGTCCTTCTCCGTGCCCTGAATGCAAACCCCGGCGGAAAAAATCGGAAAGCCCTGACGAGGCAACACATCACTATCACGCACACTCCCCGTCAGCACCAGACCACCAAGTCCTGCCGCCAGCGCCGCCTCAGTCATTACCTCTCCCCAATATCCGGCTTCTGAAAATCCGCTGGGATCAAACACTATAATATCTCCACGCGCGGCCTTATAAAGCGCACGATGGAGCCATAGATTATCACAAGCCGGACCACGTACCGGATAGGCTGGGCCGCACAATTTCATGTCTGGCGAGACCGGCTTCAAATACGATGGCAGTGCGCCAATTCGGCCAGCCGCTTCATGCAAAGTCGGTGTCGAGATTTTGCTCGCCCGCTCAATCTGAGCTTTAGTCAACTCGACCATGCTCAGCTGTCTCCTTTACGTTGTAGCAGGTGGTAGGCTTGCTCTTTGCGTACCTCGGCCAGGCTCTTGCCTGAAAGGACACCATCTCGAATACGCGTCTCCGCGGCATGGATTGTCTCAGCCACCTCAAGCACCTGGTCCTCAAGCGCAGCTGGAATAGCAACAACGCCATCTGCATCACCGCGCATCAGATCACCCGGCTGCACGCGCGCATCACCGATATTCACCGTCTTGCCAATACCTTCGAACTGTACCCGATCCTTGCCGGTGCGCATTGAGTAAGATCGGCTATACATCGGATAACCCAGCTCTCGCGCCAACGCTGTGTCACGGCAAGCCCCATCAATCACCGTACCGCCAATTCCGGTTTTATTGGCGACCAGCGTCATGATATCGCCCCAAACCGTCGCATCTTCGCGTCCGCCATTATCGAGAACGCAAATGTGTCCAGCTGGCACATCATCAATAAAATCCCCCACCGTCCCAACCGGCTTGGACGCCGGGCCATAGGTCACCGTGAAAGCGCGCCCGGCGAGCTGAAAAGACGGGTCCAGGGGTTTGATGCCGAGGCACTGTCCGGCGATCTCCAGCTTGTCCAAAGCGTCACTGAGGGTAGCAACGTCAAGCTGCTTTGCGCGCCCTACATTTGCATCGCTCATCTTTAGCTATCCTTTCCCGCATCCAGCATACTCTCATATTTGGCGCCCATTACTGTGCCGACCGGCACGCCCTCCAAAACTTGCGCGGTCAGCACAGCTTCTCGCGCGGCAATCGCCTCTGCGGTGTCCAGGACGCGCTGGATCTCACCCTGCGGCACAAAAACCATCCCCGAACGATCGGCAAGCACATAATCGCCCGTCTCGACCTTGGTCTCCCCAATCGTCACGGGCCCGCCGGTTTCAGCCTCATAGATCCGGCCCCGAGCCGTGCGAGCCGTAGACCCGCGCGCATAGACGGGAAATCCAAGCCCCGCCGCTTCATCAATATCGCGGGCCGGGCCATCAACAATCACCCCGGCTAGCCCTTTCACCCGTGCTGCATTGGATAGGATGCCGCCCCAGCCTGCTGCATCGATCCCCGTGCGCTGCTCAATCACGATCACCTCGCCCGCCTGCGCGGTTTCAATAGCGTTTGAACAGAGATGCTTCGGCGGCATATCCGCTGGCGGCGTTCCGGCCGCCAATTTTACAGTCTGAACGCGGCCAAAAATCTTTGTCTTTACAGTCTGCGACACGATCCCGGTCACAGCAGGCGGCAAGCCCAAACGATCGCACGCGTCAGACAGCGCACAGGCGTCAAACCGCGACAGTCTTTGCAGCGTAATTTCAGTCATGCCACTCTCCTCGCCGGCTCGATAACAAATCGGCTCCTACAGTGCGAGCGGCAGAATATCAATTCATCAGACGTCTTTTTAATTTACATTCCGAAGTTTGACGTCAGCCTTCTCGCAGCCTAGAATTGACAGACATATGATAAATTTTGGCCGGGGGAGAATTTATGCAGGGCGAAACTGTAAATCTGTCGCCAATGACGCCATCTGCAGATCGGGTGAAGCGTCAGGCCTATTATGATCGCATCGCCAAGCACAACCTCGCGCCCCTTTGGGAGAGCCTGTCAACGCTTGTCTCAGAGAAGCCAAATACTCCAGCAGAGCCCGCTCGGTGGAGTTATGATCAAACCGTCCGCGCGCCCTTGATGGAAGCAGGTGAGTTGATTACCGCCGAAGAGGCCGAGCGCCGCGTTCTGATCCTGGAGAATCCGGGTCTGCCTGGTACGGCGTCTATCACTCATTCGCTCTATGCCGGTGTGCAACTCGTGC
This sequence comes from Henriciella sp., assembly GCA_030066975.1. GTDB lineage: Bacteria > Pseudomonadota > Alphaproteobacteria > Caulobacterales > Hyphomonadaceae > Henriciella. The sequence continues at coordinate 248,113 of JASJAO010000007.1, forward strand.
TCCCCGGCGAGGTTGCACCGGCCCATCGCCATACCCAGAACGCGCTGCGCTTCGTCCTCGAAGGCAAGGGCGCCCACACGGCTGTGAATGGCGAACGCACGGCCATGTATCCCGGTGACCTTGTGATAACGCCCGCCTGGACCTGGCACGATCATGGCAACGAGACCGATACACCAATGGTCTGGCTCGACGGCCTCGATATCCCGATGGTCAGTTTCTTCGATGCAAGCTTTGCGGAGAAGTTCGATACCGCCGTTCAGGCTGAAACCCGGCCTCAAGGTGACAGCCCAGCCCGCTACGGCCGCAACCTCGCCCCGGTGGACTGGCAGCCCGAAAGCCCGGCGTCACCGATCTTCAACTACCCTTATTCCGAAACGCGCGAGACGCTCGCCACCTTCGCGACCAATGATGTCCCCGACCCCTGCCACGGCCACAAGCTGCGCTATGTGAACCCGGCAGATGGTGGCCACGTGACGCCAACCATGGCCGCTTTTATGCAGCTTCTGCCCGTGGGCTTCAAAAGCACGCCCTATCGCTCCACCGATGCCAGTGTCGTCAGCGTCGTCGAAGGCACAGGCACCGCGATAATTGGCAATCAAACCTACACCTTCGCCCCGCGCGATATTCTGGTCGTGCCGAGTTGGACCTCCGTTACCTGGCACGCTGCCAGCGAGACCATCCTGTTCAGCTTTTCCGACCGGGCAGCTCAGACAAAACTCAATCTCTGGCGCGAAGACCGCGCTGGCCAATAACATCCCATAAGGACGACATATGACGATCACTGTTTCCCAAACCACGATTCCGGTTATTGGCGCTGACCCCTTTCCGGTGCGCCGGATCTATTGCGTGGGCCGCAACTACCGCGCGCATGCGATTGAGATGGGCTTTGATCCGGACCGCGAGCCGCCCTTCTTCTTTATGAAGCCCGCAGACGCCATCGTGCCGACAGGGTCAACCATCGCCTATCCGCCGCGCTCCGAGAATTTCCACTTCGAGATCGAACTCGTCGTGGCGATTGGCAAGGCAGCACAGAACATCTCCGTCGAGGACGCGGCTTCGGTTATTTACGGCTATGCCACCGGCCTCGACATGACCCGCCGCGATGTTCAGATGGCCGCGCGCGAAAAAGGCCGCCCCTGGGATATGGGGAAAGGCTTTGATGAAAGCGCCCCCTGCGCCCCTATCTCACGTATTGAAGACACAGGTGAAATCACAGGCGGCGCTATCTCGTTGACCGTCAATGGCGAGCCTCGCCAGGACAGCGACCTCAAGGCTCTGATCTGGAACGTCAACGAAGTCATCGCAGAATTGTCGACCTACAACACACTTGAGCCCGGTGACCTCATCTTCACCGGAACACCCGAAGGGGTTGGCCCGGTCGTGGCAGGTGACAGAATGCTCGGGAAAGTCGAGGGGCTGGCCGATCTCGAGATCACAGTAGGACCAGCTGCCAATGGCTAAGCCCAATGTCGCCATCATCGGCGGCGGGATCGTCGGTCTCGCCCTGGCCATGAACCTAAACCGCAAGGGCATTCCTGCACGCGTTTACGAAGCCGCGCCGGAAATCCTTGAACTGGGGGTTGGGATCACCCTCCTGCCGCATGCCGTGCGCGAGCTCACCGCCCTTGGCCTGCAAGATAAGCTGCGCGCGGTCTCGGTCGAGAATGAGACAAGCGCTTTTTTCAACCGCTTCGGTCAGGAAATCTTCTCTGAGCCCCGCGGCCTTAAAGCGGGCTATACCTATCCGGAGTTCGGCATTCACCGCGGTACACTCCATGCGATTCTCTATCGCGCCGCTCAGGCCGAAATCGGCGCTGAGAACATTCTGACCGATCACAAATGCACGGGGGTCACCACCAGCGACACCAGTGCAACCGCGAGCTTCGAACACTCCTCAACAGGCGCCCCGGCCGGCACGATCGAAGCCGATCTCATCATTGCGTGCGACGGGGTCAATTCCGCTGTGCGCCACCAGTTCTATCCGGACGAGACCGTGGCTTATGCGGGCATCAATACCTGGCGCGGTGTCACGCGCCATACGCCGATCCTCGGTGGGCGGACCTATATGCGCGTTGGCTCGATCCGCACCGGCAAGATGGTCATCTATCCGATTACCAAGCCGGACAAAAATGGTCACCAGCTCATCAACTGGGTCGCGGAGATTCAGTCCGATACGATGGCGATGAATGACTGGAACAAGTCGGCCCGGCCCGAAGACCTGCCCGATACTTTCAATGGCTGGGTCTTTGACTGGCTGAATGTCCGCGATCTGATCGGCAATGCTGAGACGATTTTCGAATATCCAATGGTCGACAAGGATCCGGTCGAGCGCTGGACCTTTGGCCGTGTGACGCTGGCCGGCGATGCGGCTCACCCGATGTATCCGCGCGGCTCGAACGGCTCAGCGCAGGGTCTGATTGATGCCCGTACCCTGGCTGATGCGCTGGCCGAGACATCTGACATAGACACAGCCCTTGCCGCCTATGAGGCCGCGCGCCGCCCCGCCACCGCCAAGATCGTCGCCACCAACCGCACCAGCCCGCCCGATCTGATCAATATCCATGTCGAGGACCTGACCGGCGACAAACCGTTCGACGACCTCTCCAACTATGTCAGCCGCGAGGAACTCGCCGCCCTGTCGGATCGCTACAAGAAGATTGCCGGCTTCGCGAAAGCCGATCTGACCTAGGGGCCGCCTTTGGCTGGTGCCCGGCTGCAAGGCAATCCCGGTCTGGACATCAAAGGCCCCACCCGGCACTATTTCTCACATAATAACTGGGGAGTCGGACAAATTACTGAGCGCATTTATGAACCTATGACCAAAGCTGAGGTGGTCGCAGCGCAACGGGCTTGGGCAAAATATGTCACAGAGCGTGACGTCGATAACCTCCTTGATCTCTACGATTTCGGCGCGCCGGACGAACCGCTGCTCTTCAAGCCCACCCTGGCCGACGTCATTCGCCTCGATCGCGCGGGTACGAAGTCCTACTTTGTCGGCGGCGACCCGAACTATCCGAACGACCATGGCTTTCTCAATCGCGGCTGGACACGGGTGGAGTTTCAAAGTGCGGCGGGGCCCGTACTGAAAGCGGGCGGGCTCGGCTATAAGGATATGGGCCACTACACCTTCATAGACGGAGACGGCAACGCGACCCGCGCCGACTATACGTTCGCCTATCACAAGCTCGACGGGCGGGTGCTGATCTCACTGCATCACTCCTCGCTGACCTGGTTCCCGCCGGTGGAAGAGTGAGCGGAGGCAACACCCCCGATCACGTCGGGACCAGCGCCTTCGCCCGCCCTGATTGAGATCAGGTCGGCAGGATATCACTGGATTTGATAGGCGGTGTGTCCGTAGCGCCGGTGTATCGACAAGCGCCGGAATGACACAGCCGAGCACCGTCAGGGTGGATCGAGACCCGCGGGGGCATAAACCTTCCCGATGCCTGCAAACAAGGGCGCTGAGAGGTCGTCGGAAACACTCTGACCTGTCTCGGTCATTGAGCGAAGTTCAAATCCTTGGCACCCTCTATTGTGGGCGATGGCGACGCAGGGAAGATTGGTCAGCGCGCCCCGGTGATCGCGGCGAAACAGCCCCGCGCGAACCGTGCTGAAAGCGAGGTGCTCGCACTGTTCCAATGGGCGCACATGGGTCCAGATTTGCTGCACAGTCCAGGGTTTAGGTTTGCGGGGATCATCGCCAATGGCGTAGACGACCAGATGCCCCCACCAGGTGGCAAAGACGAGCCGTTCGCGCTGATCAACCTGTTTCTGAGCCAGCAGTAACGCAATCTGCACCCACAGCCACGGCCAGAAAACCGGCGCGCAGTCGTCAAACAGATCGCGGTAACGCTCAAAAATCATGGCGCTAGTAGACACCCGTTTTTTCGGCATAGGATTGTTTTACGTCTATCCAGCAAGGACGAGTCGCCAACGCGGTGCCAGCCTTGGGATTGGACGGGACTTCAGCGCGCTCAATCCGGGGGATTGGTGTTGGTTCGCGGCGGTGGGACGGACGGGGATGCCTTCTAAATCGTCGCCCGACTAAGTCGGTAGCGCGCTATTTCTCGCTTACTCGTTTGTACAGCTCATCCCAAGTTTGGGCTTCCACCGCCTCTACCGTGTAGCAATGAGCAACGTAGTCTTCGTGGCCATAGGTGAATTTTAACCTAGGTTGAAGCTGTAGAGGTGACGTCGGTACATTTGGCAACATGTAAACGCGAAAAGCGATAGCGTTCTGTTGGCCAATAAAGCTATCGGCCTCAACCGGAACTCCGTCTTCCGTGCATCCAGAGTAGTACTGGAAAATTTCATTTGCCTTCTCAGCCGCTTCTGAAGGCGACGCGCCTTCGACCGACGCCCAGACCTCGAAAATTGTCCACTCCTCGACTTGTCCTTGAAGCGGTTCGGTAATGTAGGCGTTCAGATCAGCGTTATAGTTGTGCTCTCGGATGGTGACTGCGGATAGATCCAGGTCGGGACCACTGGTCTGATTCCAAATCCAATCCTTTCCCAACTCGAAATCGTAGTTTTCGTAAGCACCTGCAGAGAGCTTCAGTGTAAAAGCACTCGTCTCAGGACCGACTTTGCCCTGTTTGAGTGCTTCCCAGATCGATACGCGTTCGAATCCTGACCTGCTAGCAGTCGGTAGAAGGTGCTCGGCCAACAACTCAATCAGAGAGAGGTTTCGCAGGGTTCGATCGGTTTCACCCGGCTCGAATTCAACTTCCAACACCAGTTGGGCTTTGCCGAACAGGGGTTGCGTGGTGATAAACTCCGAATCGACCAATCGCTCACCAGTGTTAAGCGTATACGGCTCTGAGTGCGCCAGAACACAGCCGAATCCAAGAAATAGGACGATAGTGGTCAGCAGGGGTTTCATCTCCGAAATTTGGAGAATGAAAGTCAATCAATCAACTATATTTATGAAGTTCGGCTTGAACTTTGAACTCAATATGGTTGCGATTGGATCTATGGATCCGATTTGTACTGCTCGCTTCGAACCGCAGCCACTTGAGGGAATGATACTTCTCCCAACCCATCCTAAGTCCAGGAAATGAACCCGTTCGCTGTCCCGGTCCCCGCTTCAGAGCGATAACAGGATTGGTAGTCGATAATCTCGCCGGAGAGCTCCGTCTCGAACAGGGCCCCTGCCGCTGAGATCCAGTTCTTCAGCTCCGACGTGCCGGACTGGAAATAGCTTTCATCGATTGAGGTGAGATAGTCGACATCGCGCGCCTGAATAGCGGCCATGAATTTGGCGTCGAAGTCCTCATCGATGACAAAATGGCTCATGCCGCCGGAGCCGACGACAGCAACGCGTTTGTCCGGCTCCCAGGCTTTGATGGCGCGCGCGACGGTGCGGCCGAAATTGAAACAGCGCTTGGCCGTCGGCTGGTTCGGCGGGAAGAAAGTGTTGGTGATCAGCGGCAGGACGGGCGTCACATTCTGCTTCATGATGCGGATCAGGATGAAGCCGAAGGCGTGCGAGATGCCGCTCGACCAATGGCCTTCATGGCGCGGTACCTCAGTCGATTGCGCAACATCAAATTCGGCGTCCATCAGCTCCTTGATTGCCATTTTGCCAAGCTCCGGCATGCCGGGATAGTCGGTATAGACCGGCGGCTTACAGCCCCATTCGGCTTCCTTGATGCCGGGCGGGGCTTTCTGTTCCTGTTCCGGCGTTGGCGGCTCACCATAGTACGTATCGCCATGATAGACCGTGAAGGCAGGCATCACCGTTTCGAGGAACAGTTCGCGCTGATCATTGCCGAAGATGATTGTCGCGTCCGGGGCCACCTCTTCAAATGTTGTCGCCAGCTTTTCGATCGCGACCTGGCAGGCAGCATGACGTTTGGTGCGCTCTTCCAGCGTGCATTTTTCGGCGAGATTCTCATCCGCGCGCAGCTTGGTCAGGCCTTCAAAGTCATAGGGTGTGCCGCGATAGAAGAGGCGTTTATTCTTATGGTCAGCCGGCAGGCGCATCAGCCATTGTTCCGGCGTTGTCGACAGCGTCGGCCCGTGCGTGGCCCATAGGCCGAGAACAATTTTGGCCATGGCCGCCTTCTCCTTTAAGTTATGTTGAAGACCTTGCGGGCATTGTCTTCAAAGATCATTTTTTTATCTGCCTCAGACAGCCACTCAATACGGTCGACATTGGGTTTGAGATCATCACAAAGGACGCCTGTCTCCGGGTCCTCGATTGAGCCGACGCCGGGGCATTCGGCGCCGAACAACAGACGCTCCGGCCCCACCGTTTTGACCAGCAGTTCCAGCGCGTCCTGCGTGTAAAGCACGGTGTCGAAGTAAAGCAGCTGCAGCTTGTCGCGCAGGCGCGTGCCGCCGCGGCGCAGGCTGGGTGCATCGAACCGGCCAAGCTGGTACGGGATCGCCCCGCCACCATGCGATACGACCACTTTCAGATCGGGGAAATCGTCAAACACGGCGGAGTTGAGCAGGCCGAGCACAGCGGCTGTTTCCTCATTGATAAGGTGCAGGGAGTAGTTCACCCGCTCCGACCGCGACGACGTGCCGTGAATATGCGCCGGGACATCCAGCTCACACAGCTTCTCATAGAGCGGATACCAATAGCGGTCGCCGAGCGGCGGGGCTTCCTCGACGCCATTCTCGAACGGATCGGGGTTCAGGAGACAGCCCTTGAACCCGAGCTGTTTGATACAACGCTCCAGCTCCGGAAACACGCCTTCAATCGGCGCGCCCGCAACCTGTGGCAGGCTGGCAATGCCGATGAATTTGTTTGGGAACATCTGGCACTGGCGATAGATGATATTGTGGCATTCCTCGGCGAACCAGTGGACCAGCTTGCCCGGCTTTTCCGAATGCATCAGCTGGAACGGCCGAGGGCTGATCAGCTGCATGTCGGTTTTGACTTTGTCGAGATACTCCAGATGCCCATGCGCGCAGATTTCCGGCTTGTTCAGCGCCGCCAGGATCTGCTCATCGGTCACATTCACCTTGCCGCGCCCATGCGCGCCGCGATGTGAGACCAGCTTGGCCTTATAGGCCCAAAGCTCAGCTGGTGCACTGACATGGCCGTGACAATCAATGATCATAGACTGGTGCCCCTTATCCTCTAACCCCTAAAGCTATAACCAGCATTAGGGATAAAGAAAATAGTCAGACATCTTTCTATTTTCGTAACCTGACCTTATCCGGCGGCTCGTATTGTCAATTCGGCCCCGCTCCGCCACAACAAGCCCTCAACAACCGAGACAGATCAGAAGCCTATGAAAAGACAGACTGAAATCGACAATGATCAGTTTCGCGCCCTCTACAGCCGCCCCGGTTTTCTAATTCGCCGCGCACATCAGATTTCAATGGCGCAGTTTCTCGGCGAAACGGCTGAATTCGATATCACGCCGTCACAATTCGGCGCCCTGTTTGTCATCGAGAAAGTTCCGGGCATTGATCAGATCGGCCTTGCCCAATTGGTGGGATTCGACCGATCCACCGCGGCGCTTGTCTCCAGCAAGTTGGAGACCAAGGGCCTGATCAAGTCGCAAATGTCGGAAGAAGATCGACGCCGTAAAGTCCTCGCGCTCACCGCAGAGGGCAAGAAGATGTTGAAAAAACTCGCCGAACCAACGCGGCGCGCGCAGGAAGAGGTGCTGTCAGCGTTCACGGAAAAAGAAGCCACGACGTTTCTGCGGCTGCTCAACAAATACGTTTCGGCGAACAATGAGACGACGCGCACCCCGATCCGGCCAAAGCGTACGCAGAAACGCTAACGCGTAATCGGCGGGGCGCCGTCATTCCAACCGGCCCGATAGTCATTGATCACGGCTAGCCAGTCCGCCTCGTTCGGTGTCAGCATGAAGCCAGAGCGGATGCTTTGATAGACTTCCGGCGTCTCAACCCCAGGCGGCGCAGCGCCCTCCTCAGCTAGTGCTTTGGCCGCCTTCATCATCCGTCGCCGCGACAGCATGATCATTCGATCGCTTGAGCCAAGATGCTCGCGCGTGCGATCCTGGATCGGCCCCATGCTCTCGGTGATGGCCTGATCCTGCAGCGGAATGCCATTGATCCCGGTATAATTCGGGCGCGAGCGATCCATGCCATAATCGTTCGACTTGTTCTCCGCAATCCGCCAGCGGCCCAGCCAATCGGTTGTGTTCGGCAGATAGGTCCAGCCAACTGTTCCACCAGACAACGGTTTGCCGTCTTTATCCTTGGTCAGGGTCACGTCCCCGCTCTTGATCTCGATCAGCCAGGTATGGTGATCATCCGCTGGGACCCAGGCGCGCAGGTGCGTCGCGCCGCTGTCAAAGTCGAATGGCGGCGTCATCGTGAAGAAAGGCAGCATGAACTGCCCGACCCGGTGATAGGTCTCGCTCTCGCCCGCCGGACGATAGGCGTCATACATCGTCCCATACCGCGTCTCGACAATCTCATAGCGCGGGGCAAGATCGAGATGGCGATAATAATTGATCGAGCCTTTTTCGAAATTATCTGCCGACACGCCGCCCAGATGCAGGAAGCCGACATGCGCGGTGTCGATGTCGCCTTCCAGCGCCTGCAGCCAGTTACACTCTCGCAAAGCAATCGAGACGTCGCAGCTCTCTTCGCTGCGCCGGTTCACGTCAAACTCCGGGAACGGCGGCGGCGTTTCGCGGGTGCCCATATACACCCAGACCAGGCCGTTGACCTCACGGGTTTTCAGCGCTTTCAGGCGGATCGAAGCCGGGATCGCTTCATGAGGTTCGCTCGGCCGGTCAACACACTTGCCGTGCCGGTCGAACTTCCAGCCATGATAGACACAGCGTATGCCCTCGTCCTCATTGCGCCCGAAGAACAGCGAAGCACAGCGATGCGCGCAGAAATGATCAACAATCCCGACCTCGCCAGAGCCGGTCCGAAACGCGACAAAATCCTCGCACAACAGGCGCAGGCGGACCGGGTCGCCATCGGCGACCAGCTCGTCTGATCGCATCGCCGGGAACCAGTATTGGCGCATCAGTTCGCCCATCGGCGTGCCGGGGCCCGTCTGTGTCAGAAATTCATTCTCTTCTTGGCGCATCGCGACCTCCCCTACTCGACCAGACGAAAAATATTCGTAAGATGTCTGTCTATTTTAGCGCGATCGCCAGTAACTTTACAACGGCTTTCTTTGACAGACACCTCGGCTCAGGGAACATAGACAGATGACCCGTTTCAAACTCAATGGACAGCCTGTCACGGTTGAGGCCGATGAAGACACCCAACTGCTTTGGGTCCTGCGCGATCATCTCGGCCTCACGGGTACGAAGTATGGCTGCGGCGCAGCCCAGTGCGGGGCCTGCACGGTCCATATAGATGGGATCGCCAGCTATGCCTGCATTACGCCGTTGCTCGCGGTTGAAGGTACCGAGGTGACGACGATCGAGGGCCTGTCGGAGACCGGTGATCATCCGGTACAAAAAGCCTGGGTCGCTGAAGACGTGCCGCAATGCGGCTATTGCCAGTCCGGCCAGATCATGCGCGCAGCCGCCCTGCTCGCTGAAAACCCAACCCCAACACGTGAAGAAATCAGCCAGACGATGCGCGCCAATCTCTGCCGCTGTGGCACTTATGGCCGCATCGTCAAGGCGGTCGAGCGCGCGGCCAATGAGGGCGACCAATGAGCGATCTCGCTCTTTCCCGACGCGGCGTCCTTAAAGGCGCTAGCGGCCTCACTGTGATGATGCTGGCGGGCGGCGGTCTGGTCGCCTGTACGCCAGAGCAGGCCGAGACGCATCTCACCACTGCCTCGCCCAGCGCCTGGCTGATGATCGCCTCAGACGACACGGTCACCATCATGTTTGGCGCCACAGAAATCGGTCAGGGCGGTATGACGGCGCTGCCACTGATCGTTGCTGAAGAACTCGACGCCGACTGGTCAAAGGTGAAAGTCGAACAGGTCCACAGCGCTGACCCGACATTCGGCAATCCGATTTTTGGCGGTGATCAATCGACCGTCGCCAGCCTCACCGTCCAGGGCTATTTCGACACGCTGCGTAAAGCGGGCGCGCTCGCGCGACGCGTCCTCATCTATACCGCCGCGGCGCATTGGGGCGTGCCGCCGGAAGAGATTACCACCCGGTCCGGACAGGTTCTGCACCCGTCCACTGACCGCAGCCTCAGTTTCGGCGATGTCATTACCACCGGGCCACTCACCACTGACGTTCCGGACATCACGGACGCGGACCTGAAAGCGCCGGAAGGCTTTGAGCTGATCGGAACCGAAATAACCCGCCTCGACAGCCCGGACAAATCCACCGGGGCTGCGATCTATGCCATCGATATTGCTTTGCCGGATATGGCCTACGCTGCCGTGCTCGCCCCGCCGGTTGAGGGAGAAACACCGATTCAAATCGGCGATACTGATGCCCGCGCGGTCAGCGGCGTGGTTGACGTCCTAACCTTGCCCGGCGGTGTGGCTGTGATCGCCGAAAAGTACGACATCGCCTTGCGCGCTCGTGATCTTCTGGACGTGACCTGGAGCGAGACCTCGCCTTTCCGGGGCGCCGACAGCCAGGCCGAAATGGCCGAGTTGACTGCCGCCTGTGAAACCACGGACACGCCCGGCGCGGTCTATGCCGAAACGGGCGATGCGATCAGCACACTGACGCAGGCGGACACGATTATCGCGGCCACCTATCAGACCGACTATGTCTATCATGCTCAGATCGAACCACTCGCCGCCGTCGCCTCGGTTGACGCGGACGGTCAAGGCGCCGAGTTCTGGCTCGGCACGCAAAGCCAATCGAATGCGATGCGCCATGCCAGTGAGGCTCTGGACCTGCCATCTGAGAGTATCCGGCCCAATGTGACCTATTCCGGTGGCGGCTTCGGGCGGCGCCTGCACTTTGAACGCGACATTCTGCGCGACGCGCTGCTCGCCTCAAAAGCCATTGGGCGGCCGGTCAAGCTGATCTGGACCCGCGAAGATGATCTGAGGCTTGGCTGGTTCCGGCCCGCCACCGCGCAGCACCTGCGTGCGGCTTTAACGCCTGAGCGCAAGCTCGCCGCCTGGTCCCATCGCCTCGCCGCGTCCTCCATTTTGGACTTCATGGACCCGGCCCGCTGGAACCCCGAGGCGCCCCGCGACTTTCTGGTGATGAAGAATGCCGACGGCAAAGCCTATCCGGCTGAAACCTTCCGCACAGAACACATTGTCACCCCGCGCCGGGCGCGCGTTACCTCCTGGCGCGGCATCGGCACCGGCTCAAATTCCTTCGCGGTGGAAAGCTTCATCGACGAACTGGCCCATGCGAGCGGTGAGGACCCGGCGGATTTCCGGCTGCATCTGCAGTCAGAAGATGCCCGCGCCACAGGCCTGATCCGTAAAGTGATGGAGATGAGCGATTATCGCACGCCGCGCCCTGAGGGCCGCGCCATTGGCTTAGCGCTGGCCGGCTATTCCAGCTCCCTCGCCGCAGGTGTCGCCGAAGTCTCTGCTGATGAGCGCGAAGAGATCAAAGTGCACCAGGTCTGGACCGCCATCGAATGCGGCCTCGCGGTGCATCCAGACAATGTCCGGGCCCAGATTGAAGGCGCAATCATCATGGGGCTCTCAGCCGCGCTGAAAGAGCAAGTCGTCATCCAAGGCGGCGAAGTGCAGAACACTAATTTCCATGATTACGCCATCCTGCGCGCAAATGAAGCGCCCGAGATTGAGGTCTACATCACCCCGTCGACCGCGCCGCCGACCAGCGTCGGTGAACTTGGCCTGCCCATGGTCGCGCCTGCCGTGGCGAACGCCGTTTTCAATCTGACCGGCAAACGCCTGCGCCATCTCCCCATAACGCCCGCCCGCCTCAACGCCGCCCTTCGTGAATAGGATATCGTTATGCCCTCAAATGCACCTTTGACGACCCGGCGTTCGGCGCTCAAAACGCTTGGACTTGGCATGGTCGCCGCGGGTGCTGCGGGCTGTACGACCTCAACGGTCGCGGCAGAGGCATCTGCGCCAAATTCGGGCTCAGACGCGAAGCTGGCGCACCCGACTCATATGGTGTCACCAGACGTCATCTACATGAACGCCGCCAACCTGGCGCCAGCTTTCATCTCCGCCTTTGAGGTCCAGCACGCCGCTGCGCTCGCGGTCCAACGTGATCCATCGTTCCAGAATCGCGATCGTTTCAAAACCTATGCTGACCATGTCCGGACCCGCCTTGCGGCCTATGTTGGCGCGGATCCGTATGAGATCGCGATCACAAGAAACACGAGCGAGAGCAATAACCTCATTGTGCAGGGCCTGGCCCTGAAAGCCGGAGATGAGGTGGTGCTCAGCACGCATAATCACCAGTCAAACCTGAATGCCTGGCAGGCCCGCGCAGCCCGCGACGGATTGGTGCTGAAGATCAGTGAAACGCCTGTAGACGCCAGGAGTAAAGCTGAAGTTTTTGAGTCCATCGCGGCCGAAGTCACGCCTAAAACGCGGGTCATTGCGGTCTCACATCTGACCAATACAACAGGGCTGTACTACCCGATTGAAATGCTCGCTGAACTCGCCGAGGCGAACAATATCTGGCTGCATGTCGACGGCGCTCAGACGTTTGGATGGAAACAGCTCAACCTGCACGAACTGGGCTGCCACTCCTTCACGGGCAGCACCCATAAATGGTTCATGGGGCCAATGGAATCCGGGCTTCTCTATGTCCGCGCCGATCAGATGGACCGTGTTGACCCGGCCATTGTCAGCGTCAATTACTGGTCCAGTGCGCCGCGCGGTGAGCCTTTGGTCGACAGTCGCAAGTTTGAACAACTCGGCCAGCGCGATGATTCCAGGCTTGCCGGAATTGAAGCGACCCTCGACGCGCATGCAGCTATCGGCTTTGGCGAGGTAGAGACCCGCACGATCGCGAATGCCACACTCCTTCGGCAGAAACTGGGGACTATTCCATGGATCCGTGTTCTCGGGGCAGATGACCCAGAGATGTCGGGGCCAATTTTGCGAGCGCCATTTGAGACAAAATCAGTCTTCGAAACCTATGACAGACTCTGGGCGACCCGAAAAATAGCCGTAACCCCAGGCTCAGCCGGTATGCGTTTCTCACCTCACATCTACAATACTGCGGACGAGATTGTTGAAGTGACGGATCTTCTGGCGTCCCTGTGAAGACCGCAAAGATAAAGGGAGCCGCGAGAGGCGGCTCCCTTCTGGGATATTTGAACTTTAGCCTGCTGCGTATGGCAGGGACGAATGATGCAGGTTGATCTTCAGAGCGCCTTCATCATCGAGGACATAGCCAAATGTGTATTCAACTTTGGTTTCAGCACCGTCTGGACCCGTGAAGTAGTAGTTGCCCATGGCCATGGCTGAGTCGCCATCTGTGTAGATGCCATTGCTTTCCCAGCGGACATTGGTCCAGCCTTTGATGGCAAAACCGCTATCTTCAGTGCCTTCTGTGCCGATGAAGTAAGACAGAGCTTCGTCATATGTCTCACGAAACTGATCGTCGGCGGCCAGTGTTGGCTTGAACATCACTGCTGTGTCGCCATAGGCGTAAAGCGATTTGATGTGCTTCTTGGCACGGGCTTTGTAGTCGCCTTCAGCTGCGTGCACGCTTGAAATGGCAACGATACCTTCGCCCCATTCCGTTTGTACCGCGATCACGTCTTCTTTGGAGATGCCTTCCGAGGTTGCGTCCGCATTGTCTGCCGCAGCGGTTGACGCACCAGCAACCAAGACCAATCCAGCCAGGCCACCCTTAATGGCTTTCATGTTGTTGTTCATTGTAGATTTCCTTTTGAGAGGTTAGGCGGCGAGGGCCCTGAGGCCCTCGCCTTGGGAATGACGCTTACGACCGGTAAACGCAGCCGTTTGCGTCCTGGCCACACAAACCGGGGAGGAAGGTGTGGGCCAATTTCGTTTAGACTAGCGTTCGAGAGAGACCCGCGACCAACGGGATGTCGCTTGACCGTCGCAGAGGGACTGGCGCCCGCGACGTGACAGATTTAGCCAAGTTTCAATGTTCATTTCGTGACTCACGATAAACGCAATGAAGTGACCGTATAACGTCACAAATAGGTCGACTTTTTCCCCCGACAAGGGCAAAACGACTCTAATTTCCGAACCTTTTGGAACATGATCTTGATGCCGAAAACTGCCCTTCAGACCCAGACATGCGAGCCTGCAGAACGTTCGTATCAGGACTTGCCAGTCGCTTCTGTGCCGAGCCCCGGTCATTTGCGTAACAGTCTAGCGCCCTCTATTGACGCGGCGATCTGCAATCGTGTTCTGCCGATAGGTGTGGCCGATTGGCTCAATGATCTGCCGGTAGAGCACCTGCCGCAAGGACGATATGTGCTGGACCCTGATGAAGTATCTGCATGCTTAGCGCACCTGTTTGCGGCCAAGGGCGTTCAGTCAGCACCCGCCCTGAACTGGCTCTGCGAAGACGCCGCGCAGCTCGCCCGCTGCATCTGCGCGGTGACCGGAACGACACGGCCACGCCTGCGGGTTGAGCCTGTGTTTGATAATGCCTGTGCCAAATTTCATGTCGATAATGTCGTCGCGCGTTTGATCTGCACCTATCGCGGGCCAGGAACACAGATCAGCCTTGAGGGCACCGCATCCGACGTGACCAATACGGTTACGACTGGATCGCCAATCTTGCTGAAAGGGTTACGCTGGCCCGGCGCAGAAGATTTGAAGCTGCGCCACCGGTCGCCCCCGATTTCGGGGACAGGGCTGTCCCGGCTGGTTCTCGTTGTGGAAGGGATTTCAGATTCAGAGATCTCACCTGAATATGATCGACTTTATGAACACTAGGTCTTCGCTGGCTTTAACAGATATTTATATTGCCTCTTCGCGCAGTGCCTCTGAAGATGAGCGGCTGAATTTGGTCGTCCTGCCGAACTTGTCCTCACACCGCATAAGGCTGAACATATGTATGCCTGTGCGAGGTGGGAACCTGGTTGCGTAGACATGTGGAGCGCGAATATGAGGCCTTTTGCAGCAATCTTTCTCGCGCTGGTTCTCGGAAGTTGCGCTGAGCCCGCCCCGGCCCCCGAGCCCTCGGAAACTGTCGCACAGCAAACGGCGCCGCCGCCTCTGCCGGAGGGGGCCGAGACAGTCGAGTTTGAACGCACCGTCACGGCCGAAGAGACCAGCGCTGCGGCCCAAAACAAGACACCGGACGCCGGCAGCGATGAACCGACCTATTGGGGGATCAAGCCGGGCGAAGCGCTGACTTTGATGTGGGAAGATCTGATGCCGGAAGGGGCGGAAGAACAGCTCATGCGCGAGTATGAAGAGTTCTACGCGATGCTGGACAAGCGCTACTCTGCGAACATGACGACGCTGGCGGATGCGGACCCTTATGGGGGCATCGCGGAAGGATCGGATCTCGATTATATGCCTCAGTTTGGAACCTTTGAGGTTGTGGAAGACCTCGATGGCGAGCTGGTGCGCATTCCAGGTTACATTGTTCCGTTTGATTTCAACTTACAGCGTCGCCACAGCGAGTTTCTGTTCGTGCCCTATATGGGCGCCTGTATTCACACACCGCCGCCGCCGCCAAACCAGATCGTATACGTTCGCGCCGACCCGGCTGTTCGGATCAAAGATATCTGGGACCCGTACTGGGTTGAGGGGACGCTGAGCGTTGAACGCAATGACAATGAGCTCGGCGATGCGGCCTATGCACTCACGCTGGACGTCTTAGACCCCTATCCAATGCCCTAAAACTGTTGCACTCAGGCATTAGGATCAGCGCGACGAACGAACAGGACAATCACTATGGACCAGAGTGAAAATCAAACTTCAAATCCACGCATCCGCGCGGGCGCGCGCACCATCACCGATATTATTGAGACGCGTTTGGACCGGCGCGGCTTTCTGGGAGGACTGGCGGCCACGGGCGGCCTGTTCGCGACCGGGTGTACGACAACATCTTCGGTGGTTTCGACTGAGCTGGAGGACGCCCCGTCCGGCTTCTCTTTTCAAGAGATCATGCGCGGGGTTGATGAAACGCATCATGTCCCCGACGGCTACACCTCAGATCTCCTGATCCGCTGGGGCGATCCGCTGTTCAACGACAGCCCGGCCTTTGATCCCTACAATCAGTCTGAAGCCGCACAGTTGAAACAGTTTGGCTACAATAACGACTATCTCGGCTTTGTCTCACTCGGCGAGACTGCAGAAGGTCAGCCGCATGGCCTGCTATGTGTGAACCATGAATATGTCTCAACGCCGCTGATGCAGCCGGATGTGGCAGCGGATTATCCGAATTCGATGACAGAGGCGCGCTGCCTCACCGAAATGGCGGCGCATGGCGGCTCCGTGGTCGAGATAGTGCAAACCGAGACGGGCTGGGCGCCGGTGGTCGGCAGCAAGTATAATCGCCGCATCACCGCGCACCGCACGCCAATGGAACTGACCGGACCAGCCGCTGGCGCCAAGCGCCTTCAGACCAAAGAAGACCCCTCGGGGCGCCTGGTCGCGGGAACGATGAACAATTGTGCGGGTGGGATCACGCCCTGGGGCACCTGGCTGATGGCGGAAGAGAATTTTAACGGCAACTTCCTCGGGGAGCTGCCAGCCGATCATCCCGAAGCTGAAAATCATGAACGCTATGGCGTCCCGGGCGGCTGGTATCAGTGGGGCCGTCATATTGATCGCTACGACGTCTCGAAAGAGCCGAACGAGCCCAATCGTTTTGGCTGGGTGGTCGAAGTCGATCCGATGGACCCTCGGTCGACGCCGAAGAAACGCACCGCGCTTGGCCGGTTCAAGCATGAAGGGGCCGAAAGCGTGATCGCGCCGGATGGCCGCGTGGTGCTCTATATGGGCGATGATCAGCGGTTCGACTATGTCTACAAATTCGTGACCGCCGGGCGCTACACGCCAGATGCACCGACCGCCAATCGCGACCTGCTCGACGAGGGCACGCTCTATGTGGCGCGCTTCTATGAGGATGGCGGGCTTGAATGGATCCCGCTTGTGTTCGGGGAAGGTCTGTTGACACCGGAGAACGGCTTCAACTCGCAAGCCGACGTGCTGATTGAAACACGGCGCGCTGCTGACCTGATGAGTGCGACCCCAATGGATCGCCCGGAAGACGTCGAACCGGATCCGCGCACCGGTAAAGTCTGGGTCATGCTGACCAATAATCATCGCCGCACAGAGGATGAAGTGGATGCCGCCAATCCGCGGGCGAACAACCGGTTCGGACACGTGATCGAGATTACCGAGCCGGAGGGGGATTTCACAGCCACCCAATCGCGTTGGGAGATTCTTGTGCGCTGTGGTGACCCGGATGTGGCTGAAATTGGCGCGACCTGGAACCCGTTGACCAGCGATCAGGGCTGGTTTGGCAGCCCGGACAATTGCGCGCTCGATCCGCAAGGGCGCCTCTGGATCGCAACCGACGGTAATGAAGGCACCGGGGCGGCCGATGGCGTCTGGGCGATGGACACGTCCGGTGACAGACGCGGCACCGGACGGGCCTTCTTCCGCGCCCCGATTGGCGCTGAAGTGTGCGGGCCGCGGTTTACCGATGATGGCCGGACCCTGTTTGTGGCGGTTCAACACCCCGGCGATGGCGATGGCGCGAGCTTTGAAGCCCCGACCACACGCTGGCCCGATTTCGATGACGCACTTCCGCCGCGCCCGAGCGTACTCGCGCTTCGGCGGCTGGATGGCGGCCCGGTCGGCTCCTAGCGAGCCATACGGACCCGACAAGTCTCTGACAAAGAAAAAGCCCCGAAAAGCATTAACTTTTCAGGGCTTTATTTGGGTGCGGGAGCTCGCACCCACCAAAAGAGCAGACAAGTAATTCCATTCAAAACAGAGGGTTAAACCTTGGTTGCCAAAGCCCTTTCCAATGATCTGTAATTAGAGGAACGCATAGTATCGTCCATTGTGCTTCCTCGCACAAAACGCCTCTCTTCTGAGAATAAAACATCTTGGAAAAATTGGTAATTCGCCATCGGACTCCTATTCGTCGAGTGGTCCCGGACATTGATGCTTCGCAGCAGTTCGATCCGCGAGAGGCTCAAAATGAACATATACTAAGCGCATCGCGACCCGACCTGAGAGATCAGCCTAGATAAACCTAAATCTATTCGAATCCTTTTTATTTTGAGTTGAATAATTTTTATTTGGCTTGATTATGAATAAGGCTGAGGCGGCAACACTCCACGTTAAAAGACGCTCAGCACAGGGTGCGCAATGAAAGAAAAACACAATCGCGACAAGCCGCACGTGAACATCGGTACAATAGGACATGTCGATCACGGAAAAACGACGCTTACGGCCGCCATAACCATGGTTCAGTCAAAACGCGAGGGTGCCCGATTCAGATCGTATGACGATTTGGATTCAGCTCCGGAGGAGAAGGCTCGAGGAATCACAATTAATACTGCTCACGTTGAGTATGAGACTGAGAATCGACATTACGCTCATGTCGACTGCCCAGGGCACGCCGACTATGTGAAAAACATGATCACAGGTGCCGCGCAAATGGACGGTGCCATACTAGTTGTAAACGCTGCAGAAGGACCGATGCCTCAAACGAGAGAGCATGTCTTGTTGGCCCGTCAAATTGGTGTGCCTGCGCTTGTCGTTTTTCTGAACAAGGTCGACGAAGTTCAAGATGAGGAGCTCTTGGAGCTTGTCGAACTAGAGGTTCGTGAGCTTCTGAACATGTACGAATTCCCGGGAGATGACGTTCCCGTCATTCGCGGGTCCGCGCTCGCAGCAGTCGAAGGCCGCGACCCGTCGATTGGTGAAGACAAAATTGTTGAACTTCTCTCAGCAATAGATCGCTTTGTTCCAACACCCGAACGCCTGATGGATAAGCCGTTTCTAATGGCGGTTGAAGATACATTCTCAATAACCGGAAGGGGTACGGTCGTAACTGGTCGCGTTGAAACGGGAGTTATTCGAGTTGGCGAAGAAGTCGAAATCGTCGGAATGCGCGACACTCAAAAAACGACGATTACCGGAGTTGAAATGTTCCGAAAGCTTCTCGATCAAGGGCAGGCTGGGGACAATATCGGTGCGCTAATTCGGGGAATCGACCGAGAAAACGTCCAACGAGGTCAAGTTCTATGTGAGCCAGGCTCGATTACGCCATATACCAAGTTTGAAGCGGAAGCATACATTCTAACCAAAGAAGAAGGCGGACGCCACACCCCGTTCTTTTCTCAATACCGGCCGCAGTTTTACTTCCGCACAACCGATGTCACTGGCGAAGTAACACTCCCGGAAGGCACCCTTGAGGTCCAGCCAGGCAGCAACGTGAATTTGAATGTTGAGTTAGTTCAACCAATCGCGATGAATCCCGGTTTAAGGTTTGCGATTCGGGACGGCGGACGAACGGTTGGCGCAGGCGTGGTGACCGGCATGGCGGCCCCCGTTCGCGGTTCGCATTCGGCTCAAGTGCTGCCGCCCGTGCAAACGTCGCCACCGTTTCCGCCATCACCAAAGCAAAACGCCGCAGAGCCAACACCGGATGTTGAAGCCCTTTTCGAGAACTCAAAAACCTTCTACCCAAAAATTGATACTTCAATTGATGCACCTCAATCAGGGCAGACTCTTTCGATTACGGTTTCGATCGACGCGCAAAAGGCAGAGCAAACAACAGGAACAATCCAAGTCCCCGACACAGATGAGGATATTGAGTTCTTGGTGAGCCTACTTTTCGCTGGTCAGCAACAGAAGGCACCACTGATCTTTTCCGCAACACATGGGACGAAAAAGAAAGCTGAATTCGAATTTAGAGTACCACCAGGCTTCTCGGAGCCCACGACACTCACAATCGTAGCAACGTTCTCATTCAACTCACGCTGGTGCGGGGAAGGACGCCGAGAGATTACCGTCTTTCCATCAGAAGAAACATCCGCTGGCGTGACCGGCGGCACCGGCGACGCAGGAGGATCATCTGATCGAGGAGGAGCAACGAGCGGAAATGGAAACGATAGCGGTAGTCCCAATTCGAACGGGTCGGGATTCAAGTTTAATGGCTCATCGGATCCGCCATTTCTAACCGTTACCATTTTGCGCAACGATCACGCACCCACTTACGTATGGAGTTGTGACAGTCCATATTTGCCTGACGATTATCTGCAAAAACGCGCTAAAGAAAGCAGTGATCGCGTTGGATATTATACGAGTGACCTTGGCGATGACGCACAAACCTTCGTAAAGCAGTTTTTTGAACCGCATGCGGGGGGAGACCTTTCGACGGCTGATGTCCAAGCGCTTAAAGGTCTAGGCGAACACATCTTCAGATGCGCGCCGCAAGTTTTTTACGATGCCTATTGGTTCCTCCGAGATGAAGCGTCCCGCAGACAAATGAACTTCGAAAGCATACAGTTTGTTTCGTGCGAGACGGCAATCCCGTGGGAACTCATGCGCGTGGTTGACAGAAATGATGCCGTCGAACCGGAATTTCTTGCCGTGCTTCATAGCGTTGGTCGTTGGTTTCCAAAGGGCAATCCTCCTCTCAGACAACAACGCAACATTTCAAAAATGAGGGTCGGCGCAACGGACTATAAAAATGTTAAATCCAAGCGACGTCCAAAAGAGCTTCCTGGGGCTTTAGAAGAACGCGATTTCCTCGCGCGGAATTTCAAAGTCAGCGATGTCCCGTTGCTGGCTGATAAGATCATCCATCTCCTAACCGAAGAAGACTTCGATCTTCTGCATCTCGCTTGTCACGGTGACACCGTAACATCGCAAGCCTCACTGACGCGCCTCGTTATGGAGAACACGCCGGAGAATGACATAGTTCCCACTATGATCAATGAGTGGTCGGTTCGACGAAAGCTACGTCAAACCGCACCGGTCATATTCTTGAACGCCTGTCAGAGCGCAGCAAGCGGGCGAACTCTATCGATGATCGCCGGATTTCCGTCGGCATTTGTTGAAAGTGGAGCTTCCGCACTAATCGCGCCATTGTGGTCGGTAGGAGACGACGCGGCGCATCAAATTGCTCAAACATTTTATGAAGAACTAAAATCTTCTCCAGGCAAAACCGTAGGCCAAGTTCTGAAAAATATTCGTGCTGAATGGCAATCCAAAAAAAGTCTGACCTACCTAGCCTACGTTCTCTATGGCGATCCGGATGCGCGGATCAAATTCCGAAATAAGATTCAGTCACATGGGGGAGATGAATGATGAGCGAGTCGTTCCAGTTGGCAGGCGACAACAGGGAGTTGCACCTCGAGCAAAGCGGTTTGGTTGTCTTTGCCCCAGGGCTGGTAGGATCCGGTGAGTGCTTTGAACGCAAAGACTCCGGAAAAGTCCGATCTGAAGCTGGTGAGCTGGCGGCATGGGACGAAGCAATCTCCGAAACCGATTTTGAAGACCGTCACACGATTGTATTAGAGGCTGATACCCCTATCGAAGCATCAGGTCGGTTGCGCCGATCGTCGGACATCGAACTTGGCGATATGATGCTGACCGCGCCGCTTGCAAACGACGAAACCGCGATTCTCATGTATTGCGATGAAAGCGGCGGCACAAGCTTTCACGCACCGGAGCTTGAGAGTGTTGCCAGTAAAGTTCGCTCATCCAAAGGACAAAAATCCGCGACTTTTCATTTCGCGCTCCGCCATCCAGTGGATACAGGGGGAAGTACCACCAGAGGGTTTGTCGGCAATTTAACATCAAAAATTTTTAAGATCATCGTCGTCAAAGTTGCTCCCGACTTCGCTGGCTCATTAGCAGTGCGAGCGGTACAAAAATGGGAAGACTCCAATCGAGCATTTCAGGGATTGTTCGATGAGAACCCTGCGTTCTGGGAATCTGAGCCAACGGAACTTTTCGCAAATTTCGACCGCATTGAAGGCAAAAGGTCACTTCTGTTCATACACGGCACCTTCAGTACGAATGCCAGGACTTTCTTCGAACTCTCAGAAAACGGGGCGCTTTTAGAAACCCTGAGCTCGCTATACGAAGACCGGGTGCTAGGCTTCAATCACCAGACGTTGACTTCTAGCGTCGCTGAGAACGTGGCTTTGTTTTATGATCAGTTTGTGGATCACCCTGGCTCTTACGAGTTTGATATTATCGCCCATAGCCGGGGCGGGCTCGTAGCGCGTGCCATCAATGACCTCCCCGATGAAGCAATAGCGGAAGCTTTGGGGAGACACTGGGTTCGCCCAACAAATGTTTCGATCAAGATACGCAGGATTGTCTTTGTGGCGACGCCAAATGAAGGGACGATAATGGCTGACCCTAAAGGCGTGCCAGCTTTCACGCATCGACTTTCAACGTATATCAATATGCTGCCAGATGGATTCATTTCTGTTTCAATGGGGGCTGTCCTTGCATTGGCATCGTCGATATTGGAAGTCGCTATGCCAAGGCTACCCGGATTGGCAGACCAAGTTCCCAACAGTCTCCTGCAAGGGCGCCTTTTACACTCAGGAAATCAAATCTCAAATTTCTATGCATTCACGTCGAACTATGAGCCAAGCCAGGGTCTGGTTGATTTGATGAAAGACCTCGCAGTCGATTCAATGTTTCAAGGTGATTTGAACGACCTCGTCGTCCCCACGGCCGGCGTCCACTCAGGTTTAGGCCTGCCGCAGGAACAACTTATAGAATTTGATGCAAGTGCGGGCATTCACCATGGCACATTTTTTGGCGCGGCAGAAATGTCGCAATTGGCCGAATGGTTGCGCTGAAGAGGAAGCACTCAAGATTCAAATTTTGAGAGTGAGCTATCGGGTAGGTAAATCTGCTATCGCACCGTATTAGTTTGCATCAATTGGCAATGCCGAAATCATAAGTCCCGTTTCAGACCTATTCAGACCGTGAATTTCTTCGTGATTTAAGGCAAGTAGATATTCAACAGCAGTTCTACTTAGTATTTGGCCTGGAACGACGATCGGAAAACCCGGCGGATATGGCGTGTGACCCAGCCCCGTAATTTCCGGCCATGAATTTGCAGAGTCCTCGAAAACGAGGATGCAAAATGAGAAGATCACGTTTCAGCGAAGAACAGATCATACGGATGATCAGGGAGCACGAGGCAGGTGTGCG
>JASJAO010000021.1 GCA_030066975.1 Henriciella sp.
CCAATCAGCACATCCGCCTCGCGAAGCTTCCGGATGATCTCCTCAGTTGTGTAACGTTTACGGGCCATCTTTCTCTCCTGAACAGCATATTTCTATAACCAAAACCTGGCTGCAGTTCAGGGGGCTAGGTCACCAACGCCAGACACCCACCAACAACAAGGTCTGACGACGCGCAGCAGAGTTCTTGCCTCGGACACGCCGGACTGGGCGAGTTTTACCAGCGGATTGTTTCGCGTTCACGCCGGTGCTGCTGAGCCAAAGACCTCATCTGTAAAAGTGTTCTATCGCGACCACTGGTACTGGATTGAGGACGCTGACCTTGAATCCAAAACCACGTTCAATCTTGTCCTGTTCCTGCTGGCCTTACAGTCTGCGGCGAGCGATGGCGTATCACCTCTGCTTACGATTGACGCGGGCGGTTGAGTTTTCTGCGGCGCTGTCCGGGCAGGATCTCAGTTAGACGCGGCCTCGTAAGTGTTTCGCCAGGCCTCGATGTCAGATTTGAAACCGCTGATCAGATCCGGATAGCTGTCCGCCACACTGGTCAGTTGGCCCGGATCATTATCAAGATCGTAAAGCGCGGTCTCACCTGTGGTCGGCAGCCAGACAAAATGCCAGCGCAGATCACGGCGATAGTACCCGCCAAGCGGTGCACCCATATGGTCATCGGTAAAGTCGTCGGGCTCACCGAGGAAGTTGGTGCCTGCACGGTGCTGGGTCATCTTGCCGATGAAATAGTCGCGGGGCTCTGCCAGTTCGCCAGAGTCGATCGCCGCACGCAGAGAGTAGCCGGGCAGGCCATTCGGCGTCTCAACCCCGGCATAGTCCAATATGGTCGGCATGATATCGAGGGCACTCGCGAGCGTTGTCGTATCCCGCATGGCCACGATCTCACCGCGCCAATAGAAGATGATGGGTGTGCGAAACCCGGTCTCGAAGAAGGAGCCTTTGCCGCGCGGCCCGCCATTGGCGAAGGTCACATGATCGTCAACATATTCGACATCTGCGGGCTGCTCCCAGCCGTTGTCGTTGACATAGACAATCAGTGTGTTGTCCATCAGGCGCTCTTCACGCAGCGTATCAAGAATCTCCCCGACACCCCAGTCAAACCAGGCAATATTGGCATAATAGAGCTTGGCAGATTCCGACAGATCCTCCCGGTCTTCGAAATACTTGTAAAACGAGTCAGGCGCGTTCAGCGGCGTATGGGGCAGGGCTGGGCCATACCAGACAAAGAACGGCTCATCGGCCTTGTCGCGAATGAACGTGTCGACCGGTTCCATAGTTTCGCGGCCAATGCGCTGGCCCTGGCCACCCATAAAGGTGAAGAACCAGCGATCGCCAAGCTCTGCGGCGTCCTGCCAGTCCCAGCTTTCGGTCATGCCGTCGGTGAAGCCGCCATGTCGATAGGATTGTTCCCACCACTTTCCGCTCTGGTGAGAGGCATATCCTGCTTCACCCAGAACGCGCGGCAGGGTTTTGAACTGTTCGATCGCCGAGGTCTGCAACTGTTGACGAAGGATGTTGCGCTCCTGATCGGTATCGACCTCTGGCGGGATCGGCCCGGCGTCCATCGCCGCCTCCGCAATCGCATCGGCGCGTGCTTCATACTGTACCGGATAAAGACCCGTGATCAGGGTCTGCAGCGTGGGCCGGCAGAAGTTTGACGTTGCATGCCCGACTTCAAACACCGCGCCACCATTGCCGAGTATGTCCATATTCGGCGTGATCACATTCTCATCGCCCAGAAAGCCCAGATAAGGCCAACCGAGATCATCCGCGATGATCAGAACGACATTTGGCGGGCCGTCCGGACGGCGCGGGGTCACAGTCCGGTCAATCTCCCCCGCATAAGTCTCATCGAATACGCCGCCAAAGTCGAAGGCGTCTTGCGCCGGGGGGCTGTCGCCCTGGGTTGTGCAGGAAACAGCGAGGCAAAGAGAGGCTGACAGGGCGAGGGCGCGATACATCATGTCATTCATCCTTCAAAGAACATCGCTGACGGGACGGCGAGGTCAATCTCAACATGTCCATCGGCGACGACGTCGTGATAGTTGCGCTGCTCAGCACCTGAGCGGTGATAGAGAATCCGAACCGCATGTCCGAATACATCCAGATTGAAGACGGCCTCACCGCCCAAATTCTCGACAATGTCGATCTTCGCGGGAATGCCTGATCCTTTGGCGATCTGAGCATATTCCGGACGGACACCATACTGTCCGGGTCCGGAGACATGTTTCAGATGATCTGGAAGGTCGAAGCTGAGATCCCCAGCGGTGAACCGCCCATCCTTCGCGACGCCTTCAATCAGATTTGTCGCCGGGGTGCCCAGGAAAGAAGCCACAAATGCATTGGCCGGATGATGGTAGGCGTCATTCGGCGTCGCATGTTGCTGCAGTTTCCCGTCTGACATGATCGCCACCCGGTCGGCGAGTGTCATTGCTTCGACCTGGTCATGGGTAACATAGACGGTGGTCGTGCCGTGCTGTTCGTGCAGGCGCCGTAAGTCCCGGCGCATCCGGTTGCGCAGCTTGGCGTCCAGGTTTGAGAGCGGTTCGTCCATCAGCAGCACTTTCGGCCGTCGCACCAGAGCCCGCCCGATCGCGACCCGCTGGCGCTGCCCGCCAGATAGCTCCCGCGGCTTCTTTTCGAGTTCCTTTTCCAGCGTCAGCAGCTCGGCAATCTCGCTAACCCGGCGCGCAATCTCAGCCGCCTCCACCCGGTCGGCCTTCGGCGCCATTCGCAAGCCGAAGGACAGGTTCTCCGACACCGTCATGTGCGGATACAGCGCATAGGACTGAAACACCATGCCGAGGCCCCGAGCTGCTGCGGGTAGATCGTTGACGCGCACCCCATCAATCTGGATTTCGCCGTCACTGAGGTCCTCCAACCCGGCCAGAAGGCGTAAAGTCGTTGACTTGCCGCACCCCGATGGCCCGAGTAGGACAAGAAACTCTCCGTCCGCGATATCGAGATTCAGGCGATCGACGCCCACATACCCGTCATCGAATTCTTTGTGCGCATTGATAAATCGAACGTCTACCATCAGCCTTTGACCGCCCCTGAGCTCAGGCCCTGAATGAGGGACCGTTGAAATAGAATAAACAGAATGACGACCGGTATACTGACGAGCAGGCTCGCAGCCGCGAAATCGCCCCATCGCTGACCATCCGTCGGGATGAGAGAGGCGAGACCGACCGGCAAGGTGAACTGGTCATTCGACGTGTTGAACACCAGAGCCAGCAGGAACTCATTCCAGGCCGTCAGGAAGGAGAAAATACCTGTGACCGCAACAGCCGGGATCGACAGCGGCAGAATAATCCGCAGGAAAATCTGCGCCGTCGAACACCCGTCGAGCTTTGCGGCCTCTTCCAACTCTCGCGGGACGGCGTCGAAAAACCCTTTCAGCATCCAGATGCAGAGTGGAAGCGCGGTGACAGAATAGGCGACGATCAGCCCAATCGACGTATTCAACAGGCCAAGCGTTTTCATCACCAGGAAATAGGGCACGAGGATGATCGCGCCGGGAAACATCTGCACAACAATAAAGGCGAACATGGCTGAGCGTCGGCCGAAAAAATCAAACCGGCTGAACGCATAGGCCGATGGGACCGCGAGACAGAGGCCAAAAAATGTCGTGCCAACCGCGACAATGACAGAGTTCCGCGTCCAAACCCAGAAACTGCTGCCGCCCAGCATCGTTTGGTAATGCTCCAGCGAGAAAGCATCGCCAATACCGCCCCCGAGCAGGTTGCCGGGTGAAATTGAAACATCGGCGATCCAGATCACCGGCAACAGGACCAGAACACAGCTATGGATCAGTAGGACGTGGGAGCCAAAGCGCTGGAACCAGGGATAGAGCCGCCGGTTTCGCGCAAGCCCCTCAGCCAGGTCATCGGTGCTGAGCGGTTGTCGGGTCCAGGTGGAGGTGTACGGGCTGAATAAAGCCGCCAGCACCATCAGGATCGGGATCCAACTCCAGGCCCGCGCCCACACTGCGTAACCAGATACATCTCCGGCCAGCGTCAGACGCGCCACAATTATGATCGACAATAGAACGATGAGCCGAACAATCTGTAGCCGCGGACTACCGGACAGCGCTTGGGGAGCGAGCCAGCGCAGCAGCGCGAAGATGGCCGCCAGCGCGATGGTCAGACCCGCAAGATCGATCCGGTCGCGAATGAGTTCCAAGGCGGCCAGCACAACATGCATAGCGACCGCTGCATTCAGCACGCTTCGCAAGCTGAGAATCTCGAACGGGACATACCATTTGTGCGACGCGGTCTGCAGGCTCATGTTACGGCCTCCGTCGCGCGGGTCTGGCGAACGTAGAAGATCGAGAAGCTGACAAGCAGCAGGAAAACGATCACTGACCAGGCCGCGGCAAGGCCGTAGTCCCCATACTCAAAAGCCACATCGTAAATGTAAGTCACCATAATATCGGTGGCGCCCGGCTGACCGAAGCCGAGATAAGGTCCGCCGCGGGTGAGAAGGTAAATCGTGTTGAACATATTGAAGGTCCAAATGAAGCTGAGCAGGCTCAGCGGCACGAGGGTGGTCTTGAGGTTCGGAAACGTGATGTGCCGGAATTGGTTCCAGCGGCTGACACCATCAAGATCAGCGGCTTCGAACATGTCGGTAGAAATCGCCTTCATCGCACCGGATAGGCTCATCATCATGAACGGGACCCCCAGCCAGGCATTGACCAAGGTCACCGAAATCCGCGCCGATGTGGCTTCGCCGAGGAAGTTCGCTTCCGCCCCGAGAAACTGGTTCACCAATCCTTCCGGCTGCAGCATGCCCTGCCAGGCCAGAACGGAGATATAGGCTGGAACCGCCCAGGGCAGAAGCAGGATCGTTCGATAGACATTGCGCCCAAACAGCGTCTCGCGGTTCAGCACCAGGGCGAGCAGCAAACCCAGTGTCACATGCAGGAACACGTTCACCACCGTCCAGATCAGCGTGAACAGACCGACCTGCACCAGCCCCGAACTCATCAAGACCGTGCCGAAATTCTCCAGCCCAATAAAGCTCGATTGCCCCAGATGCGTCTGGTTGGCGTCGGTGAAGGACAGCCAAATGCCGTAAGTGATCGGATAGAAAGTCAGCAGCACCAGCGCGACAATCGCCGGACCGACATAGAGATACGCATTCCGCGATTTCAGATTGCCGCGTCGAATGTCCCACCAGCGCAAGGCCGACAGCAACAGCACCAATGAGATGAGGATAGACCCCAACAGGTACAGGATCGGTCTTGTGTCTGGCGGTGTCAGACGAAGATCCGAAACGTCGGTTCGAAGGCGAATCTCAGATGATTGGGCGCGCAGTGTTCCGGTCTCGTCGACAATCGCAGCCTGGACAGCGACGTCTGTGCCGGGTCGCAGCCCCGTCAACGCACAGCGCAGGCTCTGCGTGCCTGCCCCGATCACACTTTGCTGATCAGTGTCGACATGCACAGGCGCGCCGTCACTGAAACAGGCCTGTAGCGCGGCCTCAGCTGGCAGTCGGGTCAGCCCGAAGACATCCTTAACGGGAATGCGCGTGTGCACGCCATGCTGATCCGTGCGGATCTCAACCGACCAGCCCTCCTGCAGACCCGAAAGCGACAATTCCAGACCGGTGCGTCGATAGTCAGTCAGGTCTTCCGCGCTGCTTGCCTCCACCGATTGAGCATAAGCGGCACCGCCGCTCAGCACCGCCAGAAGCGACACGATCAGAATGAAGCTGCGAAGAGAGATCCAAAACCGGCTCATCTTTCAAACACCGCCCTCATCTCCGTCTCGGCACCGCTGAGCGCGGTCTCCGGATCAGCCTTGCCGCTGGACAACAACTCAATCGCTGTATCCATGACCAGAAAGATCTGTTGCGTTCCGCGCCGCATCGGCAATGCAAACGTATGGTTCGCCTGTGCCATGAACCCGGCGATCAGGGGATTCTCGTGGCTTTCAGCATCCTCGATCACAGAGATGTCGGTTGGCAGCGTCAGGGTCCGGTTCAGCGCATCGCGTTGAGTGTCCGCGCCGGTCAACCAGAGCGCAAGGTCGACACTGGCCGGTTTGTTGGTGCTTTGCGAGGACACGCTCCAGCCAATCAGAGTATTAAGCGGACGCATACGCAGTCCCGTGTCCGGATGCACCGGCAAAAGGGCCTGGCGAACATTGATCCCGGCTTGCCGGTAGTCTTCCAGATTCCAAACCCCTTCAATGATCATGGCGGCCTGGCCGCGAGAGAACTTGGATTTCGAGGCGTCGATTTGATTGGCGCTGGAGACCAGGCCCAGATCGAACTCAAGCGCGTAGCTCAGCGAAAGCGCGTCTGCAAAGCCTGTGGCCGAAAAACGTGGGTCGCCCTGCGCGTCAAACAGGTCACCGCCATACGCGGTCAGAAACGGCATCACCCAAAGCGACCAACGCAGCGGTATGGACAGTCCATCGACGCCGGTCTCCTCAAACGCGCTCGCAGCCGCCAAGAGATCATCGATCGTCCAGTCATCACGCGGCGGTGACACCTGATGGGCTGCGAACAGATCCGGATTGTATAACAAGGACATCGTCCCCTGACTGGCCGGCAGGGCGAGCAGGGCATTGTCCATCCGCATCCCTTCAATGGTCAGTGGCTGAAACCGACGGAGCTGTTGCGGGGTGAGGTGGGGGCGGAGGTCTTCGACGAGTGGGACCCCACTCACTGTAACCACACCGATTTGGGTCAAATGCGAATCTGCAACGCGGATGAGGTCCGGTGCTTCGCCGCCCTGTGACGCGGTGATGAATTGCATCACGGTCTGACTGAACGGCACGCGAACCACTTCGACCGACATGTCGGGATTCTGGCGGCGAAAGGCCTCAATCGACGTCTCGAAGACCTCTTCTTCCAAACTGTCCGCTGAATAAGTGTGCCAGACCTCTAGAGTGTTGGTCGCATCATCTGTTGAGACAGGCTTCTCTGACGGCGCACAACCGGTTAAGGCCCATGTCAGTATACACCACAGAATGAGGACTGCGACTGTCCGCATCTTTAGAACAACCTCCCTCGCGCGGGCCACTCTTCTCGGTCAACCTCGGGCGCGCCAAAACCAGCGTACTGAACTAAACGCTACGTCAATTCAAACGTCAAAGCGAAATAGACTTTCAAACAACAAGCAGTGGATAGCGCACATGTTCAAAGCCCAGTGAATTTGGGTGTCCCGAGCATTCTAAAGTCAATTCTACGACAGTTTTTCGCCTGTCCGAACCTGGCTTGCAACACGACATACGACGCGATTCAAGAAATAGGTCAGGCATGATAAGACACGAAGAATTTGCGGCAGAGAGCGCCAGCCCGGCACGTCTGACTGAATGGTGGCGCGGCGCTTCAATCTACCAGATCTACCCGCGCAGTTTTCAGGACACTGACGGTGATGGCGTCGGGAATCTTGCAGGCATCACGGAACGGCTCGACTATGTTGCGTCGCTCAATGTGGATGGCATCTGGATCTCTCCGTTTTTTACCTCCCCGATGGCCGACTTCGGCTATGATGTCGCCGACTACTGCGATGTTGATCCCATTTTTGGCTCTCTGGACGATTTTGACCGTCTGGTTGAACGCGCGCATGCCCTCGGTCTGAAAGTGATCATCGACCAGGTCTACTGCCACACCTCGGACCTCCACGACTGGTTTCAGGAGAGCCGCAAGGCCCGACAGAATCCGAAATCAGACTGGTATGTCTGGGCTGAGCCGAAGCCGGACGGGTCGCCGCCCAATAATTGGCTGTCCGTGTTCGGTGGGCCTGCCTGGACGTGGGACGCTCAGCGCAGCCAGTATTATCTGCATCATTTCCTGTCGCAGCAGCCGACCCTCAATCTGCACAATCCAGATGTCGTCACAGCTCTGATTGAGGCCGGGAAATTCTGGATCGACCGCGGCGTCGACGGGTTCCGCCTTGATGCGCTGAACATGGGGATGTCCGACCCGGCGTTGAGAGATAATCCCGCCCATCCTGACAGTCATGGCATGACCCGGCCGTTTGACATGCAGAACCATGTCCACAGCCTATCGCATGACAATATGGTCGCGGTCGTTGAACAGATGGCCGAGGCATTCCGAAGCGCTGGCGGGCGGGACTTCTTCACCATCGCAGAGATTGGCGGCGCCAACCCGCATCCGACTATGGTGAAATACACCTCCGGTCAGGCGCGCCTGTCTTCAGCCTACAGTTTCGATTTCATCGGGGCGCTCGAGGCGTCGGCGCCGCATATTCGCGAGGTGGTGGAGAAATGGCCGGATCAAGCGGATCAGGGTTATCCGTCCTTCGCCTTCTCAAATCACGATTGCCATCGCGTTGCGACCCGTTGGGCTTTGGACGGCGCCCCCGAAGGCCGTGCGGAACGGCTGTTTGCCCTCATCCAGTCTGCCGTGCGCGGTGTGGTGTTCGTCTATCAGGGTGAAGAGCTTGGCCTGACACAGGTCGAAGTTCCGCTCGAACAACGCGTCGATCCGGAAGGGATCGCCAATTATCCGCACGATCAGGGCCGCGATGGGGCCCGAACGCCGATGCCGTGGGAGCACACTCAACGCCATGCCGGATTTTCGACAGGCAAGCCCTGGCTGCCTGTCGACCCGGCCCATACAGCGAACGCGGTAAGCCAGCAGGACAATGACCCGTCCAGCGTGCTGGCTTTCTTCAGAACCGGCTTGAACCTGCGCCGGGAGCAGGCCGCCTTACGCCATGGCGGGCTCACATTCATCGACGGTCCCGCCTCATTGGTCTGCTTTCAAAGGACCCTCGACAAGGTCGCGACGGCCCTGTGCGCGGTCAATCTCGGACCGGATCCCGTTCCCCTGTCAGCACTGCCGGATGGAGAGACCTGGCAAGTGCGCTTATCTGTCGGCCTCGAAGGGGACGATTATCCCGAAACCTTGCCGGGCTTTTCTGGATTGATCGCTATCCGCAGCTGAGTGGCCGAGGCGTCCGCGGGCACCCTCAGCCCGGGCTGTCGGAGAGGGTTAGGAGCACATCGTCCAGAACTCTAGGTCCGTCCGGCGCACCCCCTCCAAACTCCCATTCTGAGGGGGCTTCGCCGAGCTTTACATAAGAGCCCTCACCGGCAATGTCCCAGGTGGTGATGTAGACGTCTGTACCGGTCCAGCCCTGCACCCCGAAATCGGATCCATCATAGGTGAAAGTGATGGTGTGGGCGTCCTGATCCACCGTCACGCTGGGCGCGCTGGAAAACCGCTCTCCGGCTTGCGCTGACGTTGCCCCGTCGGCTGAGAACATCGTATTGCCCCAGCCAAATACGACATGTCCGATATCCCAATCCATGCCGTCGGGCATCGCGGCATTCAATTGCGGCAGGGCTCGCGCTCCTGTCGCGTCTGGCAGGTCAAAGAAGATGCTGAAAGACACATTGTCGAAGCCGATCGGCGGCAGCCAATCGCTGGTCACTTCCGCCATGGTGAGCTCTAGCTGCAGGATGTCGCCGCCAGCCCGTAATTTGGCATTCAGGATATCCTTCTGATTGTTGGCATTCGGCTGCTGCAAATCGACATAAGACCTGGCTGGTCCGGTATCGTCATCTCGTGGGTCCTCGACTTCAGCGCGCAGGCTCGCTGTATCGACTTGCGTGCGCAGTGTGAGCCGGTCACTCGTCCGTCCAGACTCTGGGTCGAAAGCGACGAGATAGAAGTCTTCTTTCCCAAGATTGGCGACGGGATAGGTATGCGCCCACGTGCCATCCGGCGCCACATCAATTGATATCGCACTCTCCATCAATCCGTTCTTGACGATCAGGATATCGCGCGCCTCCGGGGCAAGGCCAGAAAGTTCCACATCGCGCGTTAATAAATCACCTGTCATCCCCGGACTATTGAGAACCAATGGCGGGAGGGTCGCAGACGGCGCCACCTCAGATGCGCCGCTTTCCGGTGTACGGACCACCACGAAGGCACGGGGCGGGAGCACAGCGGTAATCGTCTCGTTGCGAACTGTCAGGTCGGCATCAAAATTCAGCGCGTACGCGATTGCGGCGTCACCGTCGGGCAGTCCGGGCAGCGCCAACTCGTCCACGAGGACGCGCTGATCTGAAGTGTTGAAGATCACATCCAGCGTTTCGGTGTCATGCGACCGTCGGAAGGCGAACAGGCCCGCTTCGTATGGGTTTGACGCCAGCACCTCCAAATCCCCGCGCCGCAGGGCGGGGGACAGGGTTCTGAGCTCCGACAGCGACGCAATGAACTGGTAGAGTTCCGTTTCAGTATCATAATGGTCAGTGTCAGAGAGATACCCACCGGCAAACATGGCCTGGCGGGTTTCAGTGAAGCCCTGCGCTGAGCCCTGATAGATGGTCGGAATGCCCGGGATGGTAAAAATCAACGCAAATGACTGTTTGAACCCGTCCACCGATCCGGTCGACAGGAACCGGGCGACATCGTGATTGTCCACCATGGTCGGCGTCACATAGGGATTGGGGAACATCTCCATATGCTGGGCGATGCGATAGGCGAGTTGCGCGGAGGGCTCACCTTGTCCGAAGATCGATTTGATCTCCTGCTTCAGCGGAAATGAGATCACGGCGGGCAGGATTTTCTGATCCGGTCGGTCGAGATATTCCGCAAGCGCTTTCTCTCCCGAATTGTCCATGGGCGCGGAATAATCCAGCACTTCACCAAAGACGAGAAAATCCTCACGCCCCGTATCGCGCGCGCGGGCGACAATGCCGTCCTCGTCAGTCATGAACCGGGTAAAAAAGTCCGGCTCCACATAGCGGACGGTATCGATCCGAATGGCATCGACACCCACCTTCTCAATCCAGTCGCCATAGGTGTCTTTGAAAGTGTCAATCACAACCGGGTTTTTCGTGTTGATATCGGCCAATCCGCCAAGCTGATAGGTGAACTGGCGCTCGCCCAGGTTCTGATAGTCCGTAATCATCGGCGTCCAGTTATAGATCCCGGCTGCATAATGCTCCGGATTGGTGCGATCAATCATGTCGAAGGGGGACTGAGTTGGCGCCGGTTGCGGGGAGGTTTCGTCCTGATAGAGAACAAAATTCTTCGCCGTGTCCTCAGGGTCGTACGCGCCATCGTACCCGAAAAAGTTACCGGTGTGGTTCACGACAATATCCTTGATTAGATACATGTCCCGGCAGTGCAGCGTACTACTAAGCGCCTGATAATCCTGCACCGTTCCAAAGTGCGGATCCAGCTTTGAAAAATCGACCGGGTAGTAGCCGCTATAGCCGGTAAAATCATTCGCCTGGCTTTTCCATTGATTGAAGACCAGCGGGGTCGGCCAGACCGTCGTCGCACCCAGGCCCTCAATATAGTCGATTTGCTGGGTCAGACCCTTGATGTCCCCGCCGCTGAAAAAGTGCTCGCGAGAGGGGGCATGCTCGCCGACGCCGAAATCGTTATTGCCGCGGTCGCCATCGGCAAAGCGATCGGTGAAGACCAGATAAATGATCTGATCCTGCCAGTCCGGGGAGGGGACATGCAGCAACTGGTTGGCCGCGCACAAGGCATCTTTGCTCGGTTGAGCTGCTGCCATGTCGATCTCTGCCGTCTGTTGGCACCCGCCCATCAGGGCGAGAAACGAAATTAAAAGCGCGCCGCGTGGGCGCCGTCTTGTCTCAGTCATATCGTGACCTCCAAGGTTTCGATCATAGCGGAGAGGCAGCCCGGCGACAGATCCGGGGAGACCGGCCCCTCTGCCTCGATCGCAGTGGCGCCAGCCGCTGCGCCATAGGCGAGGCAAACCGGGAAGGGCGCTTCGCGAAGATAGGCATACAAGAAGCCGGCAAAGAAAGAGTCGCCCGCACCATTTGTATCGAGCACGGTTTTGACGGGAATAGCAGGCATGACGTGCCAGTCGCCGCCCGCGGTAAGTCCCGTCGCTCCGCCTGCACCATGCGTGCAGACCGCGAAACGCTTTCCCTGCGCGATCAGCTGTTCCATGAACGGGCGAAATTCCGGCAGCGCTTCGCTGGAGAAGAAGACCGCGTCGGCGACGTCAATGAACGGCATGTGGTACGCGTCGGTGCCATTGTAATTGTGAAGATCCACCCAGATGGTCGCGCTGCTCCGCCTCAGACTTGGAAGCAGGCTAAGGGCCGAGGGGACGATATTCAGGGCCGTGATGTCAGCCTGTCTCGCGGCCGCGCCGATCTCCTCTGTTCTGGTCGGCGATCCGGAAAAGGGGGACGAGTGATAGATTGAAAGCCGCTCCCCGTCGGGGAACATCAAATTCGTATGTACCTCGGTAGGGTGATCGATCTGCTCGTCGAGAAACACGAGGTCTTTTGCTGCAAGCGCCTCTCGTATTTCAGCGCCTGCTTGATCAGGCCCCACCGTCGCATGAAACACGACGTCCAAGCCCAGGTGCGTTAGCGCGACCGCTTTTCCATAGCCGGTGCCCCCAACATATCTGGCGCTGCGATCCGCGAAGAGGGTTTGTGGTGGGTCTTTGATCGGACCGCTTAGATGCAGCACATTCATGATCCCAGCGCCGCCTACCACAAAGGCAGAATTGGCTGACCCCGACATCAGACGGTCAGTCCTCGTTTCGGCAGATCAAGCGTCGCTTCAATCATCGCAGAATTTCGCTCCATATTCGGATCGGCTCGCCGGGGAGTGGACCCGCCCAATTCGATAAATCACCCCACTCAGCTTCGCTCAACGGTAAAAACTATCGCCTTGTTGTCGCGGGTTGAACCCTAGGCGTCGATCGTCTGCCAACCCGCGCTGAACTGGAAATCGGCGCCGGATGGGATCGTCAATGCGCACAGATCATCGAATTGATGATGCCGAGCGTCGTGTTTTCGCTTGAAAACTGGAATTTCTTTCGTAATCTTGCGCTCCATGGGTCACGGGATCATCTGCGAACCGGTCGATGTCAGGCCGGAAACCCTGCTGCTCTCAGAACATGTTGAGCAAACAGAAGAGGCTGAAGCGCTTGAGCCGTTCCATCACTTTCATGATGTCTGTGAACTGGTCTGGTTTCGCAGCGGGATCGGCGAGGTCCTGACCGAATCCGGTACATTTACGATCTCGGGCGGCACGGCGATATTTCTGCCCGCCATGCACAGCCATGACTTCTCCATTGCGGCCGGGGAGAAAGAGTGGGTGTTGTTCCATATCGATCCTTCGCTGGTGGCGACGCTCATTCAAGAAGACGCGCTTCCGGCGCTGGAGACCGTGCTTTGCTGCCGCTTTGAAGGCACCGCGCGCACGCGGATCGATACCTTGCTGGATTGGGCGTCAGATGTCTCGTCAGATCCGATCGCCAATCGGCCGCTCCTGACCCGTCTGATCAAGCTCGTTCTGGGTGAGATGACCCGCTCAGCCTCTATCGCACCGCGGGACATCACACGCGATGTCGGCAAGTTCGAACGTTTGAGGCCTGCGCTCGACCTTGTCGCGCAACAGACATCGCACACCGTTTCGCTCGAAGATGCGGCCTCGGCCTGCCACCTGTCGGAAGCCTACTTTTCCCGTCGTTTCAAATCAGTCTTCGGTATGAACTTTTCAGACTATGTCCGAACCTATCGCCTGCGACTGGCGGCACGACGATTGATTGTGTCCGGCGAGCGGATTTCCGACATTGCCTTCAGTCTGGGCTTCGCCACCCCAGCGCATTTTACGGCGTTGTTCCAGAACCGCTTTGGCATGACGCCCCGTGACTACCGGTCTATGGCGCAGGGGCATGAGGCGATACTTTAGGTATCAAATTTTCGATAGTTTTTGACCTAACCCATACAGAATGGAACCAGTTAGAGCATTGATTGGAAAGTATCAGGTCTCAACATCCACACGCGAACGGTCCATCGCAGCAGTGAGTCCTTGATGAAGGAAACGCTGACTGTATCGGTCCGGATGAGGCGTGAAACTGCTATGGAGGCGGTCTGCGTTGACTTCACACAAGCGGAAACCGAAACAGTGCGCCAATGAATTGGATGCCATGACAGACAGCCCATTTAAAGACGCCTTCAAGACAGCGCGTGCGGAGACAGGCGTGCTCACGCTTGATGTGGACGGTGAGCCTATTCCCCTTATCCTGCGCTATCGCGACGTCCGCCTGGCCGCAAAGAACTGGCAGACCTACAGCTCAGATGCACCGTTCCGTGTGCCGGTCCCGTCCGAAGAAGATGTCCGCTCGGTCCGTCAATTGCCGATCGAGACCGATCCCCCCCGCCACACACAAGTGCGCGCCCTGCTGGAACCTGTGTTCCGGCAACCGCAACAGCCAGACTATATTCAGCGCATCGAAGCGCTGGTGAACGAACTGGTCGATCAGGCGGCGGCAGGTGAGCCGATTGAAGTCGTCCGCGATTTCGCTCTACCGCTGCAGTCGCGGGCGCTGACCTACCTGCTAAACATGCCAGAGGCCGAGGCGGATATCTGGGCCCAGTGGGGCACACATGTCTTTCGCGATGCCGGTGATGGCGGCACGGGAACCACAGTCGATCGCTACATTCGCACGCAACTCACGCGCGCTGCCAGAGACGAGAACGGCGAGGATTTCTTTTGCGCCCTGCGGCGGATGCAACTCGATCGACGCCCCCTGAACGAAGACGAGATGATGGGGATCGCGAACCTGACTTTCGCTGGCGGTCGGGACACGATTATCAACGCCGTGTCTGTCATGGTCGCCTATTTCGCAGAGCATCCCGAACACTTCATCGACATCGCCGATGATCAAAGACAGATCAATCTCGCCACCGAAGAATTTGTTCGGCTGATCTCGCCGCTCACCTTTATCGGTCGGGTCTGTCCACACGAAACCGATTTGGGCAGCACCACGGTCGCGGCCGATGGCCGGGTCGGACTGTGCTGGGCGTCGGCCAATTATGATGAGACGGTGTTTGAAGCCCCGGAAGATGTACGCCTCGACCGCTCACCTAATCCGCATGTCGGCTTTGGCAGTGGTCATCACACCTGTCTCGGGGCCCATCAGGCACGGGTGATTATGCGCAGCCTGATCAAGGCCCTCGCCAGCCGGACGGGAGGGATTGAGATTATCGATGCGACGGCCAAGACCGAGGACAATGGCGAGTATGCCCGATGGCTTGCCTATGACTCCCTAATCGTGAAAGTCTTGCCGCAATGAGTAACGTGGACCCCATCACCCGCACCCAGGCTGTGATTGCTCATGGTGACGGCTCTTATGCGATTGAGCAGATCGATTTGCTGCCGCCGCAAGACGATGAAATCCTGGTCGAGATCAAGGCGGCTGGGATTTGTCATACAGATTGGGATTCGATCCAGAACTGGGATGGCCCGTTTGTCGTCGGCCATGAAGGGGCCGGTGTGGTTCGCGCGGTCGGGCCAGGTGTTCAACGCTTCAATATCGGCGATCATGTCGTCCTGAACTGGGCGATTGCCTGCGGCCACTGCGCCATGTGCGATGATGGCCTGTTTCCACTTTGCGAAACAAGCTCACCCGCAAACGGCGACGGCAAGTCCGGCTTGCCAAGACCCGAAGCGACCACACGGTCCGGAGCCCCGATCAACAGTTCCTTCAACCTTGGGACCATGGCCAATTTCTCAATGGTCAAGGAAGCCGCGTGTCAGCATTTGCAGGACGGTGTTCCCTTTGAAGTTGGCGCAATCATGGGCTGCGGGGTGATGACCGGCTTTGGCTCGGTCGTAAACGCCGCGAAAGTCAGCGCCGGTGCCAGCGTCGCCGTGATCGGCTGCGGAGGCATTGGGCTCAATGTCATCCAGGCCGCCGCGATTTCCGGTGCGGATCCAATTTTTGGTATCGATATCAGTCCAGAGCGGCTGGAGCAGGCCCGGAAATTCGGCGCGACGCAGACCATTCTGAGTGATCGCGACGACCCGACCCTGGCTTCTGTAAAGGATGCGGTTTTTGCAGCGACCGGGCGCGGAGCGGATTTCGCTTTCGAATGCACGGCCAT
The DNA here is from genome assembly GCA_030066975.1 of Henriciella sp. Taxonomy (GTDB): domain Bacteria; phylum Pseudomonadota; class Alphaproteobacteria; order Caulobacterales; family Hyphomonadaceae; genus Henriciella. The sequence continues at coordinate 15,894 of JASJAO010000021.1, forward strand.
CCCCGAATTGGGGGCCGCGCCGCTCGCCCTTATTCGCCATGGTGGCACAGCGGTTCAGGTCAGCGGCATCGAACAGGTTATTCCCTTTGATTGCAGTCTGTTCGAATGGGACAAGACCTATATCAATCCGCTGTATGGCCAGTGCAATCCTGAGCGCGACTTTGCCCGGTTACAGGATCTCTACCTCTCGGGTGATCTCAAGCTGGATGACATGATCACAAAGACCTACGCGCTCGATCAGCTTGAAACCGCCTTTGCGGACATGTTGGCCGGTCGCCTGGCCAAGGGGGTCATCCGGCTGGACCAGCGTGATCCGGCATGAACCGGTTTCGAACAATTGAGATTTCCAACCCGGCTTACACCCCGCCGAACATTCACTTCATAACTGTTCAAGCCCCGGCCTTGGGTCGTCGCGGCGATATGCTGGTCTATTGTGACCCGTCAACCGCCCCGGATGCGCCCGTCATCATCTTACTGCACGGCGTTTATGGCAGCGCTTGGGCGTGGCTGTTCGCGGGCGGCGTGCACACGGTCTATGAGCGCTTGCGAGCGCAAGAGGGGCTCAGCGAGTTTGTTCTGGTCATGCCGAGCGATGGCCTGGCGGAGGATGGCTCGGGATACTTCAATCGCGACGATGCCCAGTACCGCAATTGGATTGTCGAGGATGTCCGGTCCGCGGCATTGAACGTGTTTGCAAGCGTGACAGACCAGTCACGGGTCTACCTGACCGGACTGTCCATGGGCGGGTATGGAGCCTTGCGGCTTGGGGCGCTGCACCCGGATGTTTTCACGGCCATGAGTGCACATTCGCCGATCACGCGCCTTGGTGATTTTGACCACTTCACCCAGGACCCGCCGAACCGGGCGCTGCAGGAAGACGCGCAGACCCTGGATCTGATCCCGCTCCTGACATCCGATCCTGATCGTCTGCCGCCCTTTCGTTTCGATTGTGGACGCTCTGATATTCTGTTTAAGAGCTGTCAGTCCCTTAGTCAGGGGCTCCGCGCTGCTGGAATGGCTCATCAGTTTGATACACCCGGCGGCGGTCACGACTGGACCTATTGGCACGAAAACATCGCGCGCTCATTTCGCTTCTTTGATCAGATCGAACGCGCAATCTGAAAACCCTGAGTGATTTAGGTCACTTGGTCTATTGTCGGCGAAGGGCCCGGGCCCAGCATCAGCTAAACATCTGCCGTGGCAAGAACGATGCATGACATTCCCAATAGGGTCCAAAATGGAGCAGGGCCCTTTAAGTCTTGACAAATGACTGACTGGTCAGTTATTTGATCGCATGCTCAGAGCCAGAACTGTAAGCGACAAGGATTCTCGCCGCCAGGAGCTGCTTGATGCAGCCTTGGACGAGTTCTTCGAGCGTGGCTTCTCCGCCGCGCGCATGGAGGACATCGCGAAGCGTGCTGGCCTCTCGAAAGGCACTCTGTACCTCTATTTCGACTCGAAAGACGCCTTGTTCAAGGCGATCATTGATGCCTTGGCGACGCCAAATCTCGAAGTGATCAGTGCTATAGCAACATCTGCCCCGAGCTTTAGCGAAGCCTTGGATCGTGTTGCGGTTTTCGCCCCCACGGTGATCCGTACGTCAAAACTACCACGGCTGATGAAAGTCATTGTCGGGGACAGCCACACGTTCCCTGAGATCCTGATCGAGTATCGACAGAACATTCTTGATCGCATTCTCGGGCTCTTTGGCGAGCTTTTATCCCAGGCCAAAGCGGCCGGTGAAATTGAGGTTGAGGACCCGTATCTTGCAGCCCGCATCGTGATGGGCCCGATGCTGTTGTCGGGCCTCTGGCATGCCTTGTTCTCGGATACGCCAGGCGGCGAAGTCGACCTGGAAAAGCTGTTTCGGATGCACGCCAGCGCAATGAAAAAAGCCTTTGCTCCTGTGGAGAATTCACAATGACGTTGAGTACCAGATCTTCTATAGCGGGTCTCGGACTGCTGCTTTTGGCCGCCTGTTCCGGCGAGACGCCTGAAGACATCAATACCGGCTATGTCGAAGCCGATTGGGTCTATATCGCCGCACCGCAGTCTGGCTGGCTGGTCGAACAAACCATCTCCGAGGGCGATACGATCGCCGTCGGAGACACGCTCTTCCGGCTCGATACAGATGCAGAGCAGGCAGCCCTCGCAGAGGCTCAAGCGCGCGTTCGACAGTCCGGGGCAGAGGCCCGAAACATCGAAAGCGGTGCCCGCGCCCCGGAGATCCGCGCCTTGCAGGCGAGACTGGCTGAGGCCGAAGCCCGCCTGGTGCGAGCCGTGACCGATCGCGACCGAATTATGCCTCTGGTGGAAGCCGGGGTTGAGCCGAGCGGACTTGGTGAACAGCTCAACAGCGATGTCGCCGCGGCTGAAGCCGCCGTTGAAGCGTTGAAACAGGACATCGCCGTCGCAACGCTCGCGGGTCGCCCGGCAGCCCGCGAAGCGGCAGACGCGGCGACGGAAAGCGCCCAGGCTTCGGTTGAAAGCGCTCAGTACAGGCTCAACCAGCGGACGATCATCTCTCAGGTCAGCGGCCGGGTTGAGGAAGTGTTCTTGACCCAAGGCGAATATGCCACTGCCGGAGCCCAGGTACTTGCCGTCCTACCCGCTGATGGCATGAAAGTTCGGTTCTTTGTGCCGCAGGCCGAGCTGCCACAGATTGCCATGGGCGACAGCATTCAGGTCACAGCAGACGGTTTGGGTGCGCCCACAACCGCGACCGTGTCCTACATTTCTGCAAGCGCAGAGTTCACCCCGCCTGTGATCTACTCACGCAATGTTCGCGACAAGCTGGTTTTCTTGATCGAAGCTGATTTGCCAAGCTCAACTCGGCTTCTGCCTGGTCTGCCGGTTGAGGTGAACTGGTGAGCGCCGACCTCGCCATTGATGTTCGCGGTCTTGTCAAAAAGTTTGGCAAGAAGACCGCCGTCAATGGCGTTGATATCGCCATGCCGCGCGGACAGGTCTGGGGGTTTCTCGGGCCGAACGGGTCTGGAAAAACCACCACGATCCGGATGATCTGCGGCCTGCTTCGCGCGACCGAAGGCGAGGGCAAAACGCTGGGCTACGACATTCGCCGCGACGCCAACGAGATCAAACTGCGCACGGGCTATATGACCCAGAAATTCTCTTTCTGGACGGACATGACCATCAGAGAGAATATCGAATTCGTGGCCCGGCTCTATCGCCTTGAGGACAGTCGGCTCCGCGTCGACGAGACCCTGGAAAAGCTGGGTCTGACGGACCGCCAACATCAACTGGCGGGTGACCTGTCGGGCGGCTGGAAACAGCGGATGGCGCTCGCGGCCGTCACCATGCATCGGCCGAGATTGCTGCTTCTGGATGAACCGACCGCCGGCGTGGACCCACAGGCCCGGCGAGATTTCTGGGATGAAATCCACCACCTGTCCCTGGAAGGCATGACCGTGCTGGTGTCGACCCACTATATGGACGAGGCCGAACGCTGCGACCGCATTGTCTATCTCGCCAACGGGCAGAAAGTCGCCGAAGGCACCGTGCCGGAAATCATTACCCGATCTGGGCTGGTCACGTTTCGCGGTGAAGGCCAGGGCGTGCGGCGTCTGGCGGAGCGTCTCAAAGGGCGACCCGGGCTCGATCATGTCGCCTACTTTGGCTCCGCCCTTCACGTCAGCGGCGGGAATGCGGCGATCATCCAATCGGCGATTGCCGATGAAGCCGCCCATGATGTCGAGTGGAACGAGGTTCGGCCTAGTCTTGAGGATGCCTTCATCGCGATGATGGCAGAGGCCGGTCAAGACAACCGGGTGCATTCGTAATGGGCATGGTGGCCTCCTTCCAGCGCGTCATCGCCGTGTTCATGAAAGAACTCGTGCAGATGCGGCGCGATCGTCTGACCTTCGCCATGATGTTCGGGATCCCCATCGTCCAACTGATCCTCTTCGGCTATGCGATTAACACCGACCCGAAGCGATTGCCGGCTGCGCTGCTGGCTGAGGAAAACACGCCGATCGTGCGCACTCTGGCGACCGCGCTGGAGACATCAGACTACTACAGAATCATTTTGCAGACCGACGACCCGCGCGAAAGCTCTGACCTGCTGGCGCGCGGAGAGGTCGCGTTTGTGGTCTCCATTCCGTCCGGGTTTACACGCGGTCTGATCCGCGGAGAGCGCCCCCAAATCCTGATTGAAGCAGACGCGTCCGATCCGTCCGCTTCCTCCGGTGCCATTGGACAGGCGAGTTCGATCCTGAACCAGGCCTTGCGGCACGAGCTGACCGGACAGCTCGCGCATCTGCAGTCCAGTCCGTCGCCGTTCGATCTGGTCGTGCACTCCAAATACAATCCTGAGGGGATTACCAGCTACAATATCGTGCCCGGCCTGCTCGGGGTCATTCTCACCATGACTCTCGTGATGATCACCGGCATGGCAATGACCCGCGAGGCCGAACGCGGCACGATGGAAAATCTGTTGGCCATGCCTGCAGCACCGAGCGAGGTGATGATTGGCAAGATCATGCCCTATGTCGGGGTTGGGGCCGCTCAGACGTTGGTGATTCTGATTGCCGCAGATGTCCTGTTCGGGGTGCCGTTCGCCGGCTCGCTCTGGCTGCTCCTGCTCGGGGTTACGATTTTCGTGATCGCCAATCTGGCCATCGGTTTCACCTTCTCGACGGTGGCGCAGTCACAGATGCAGGCGATGCAGCTGACCTTCTTCTTCTTTCTGCCGTCCTTGCTGCTTTCAGGGTTCATGTTCCCGTTTCGCGGGATGCCCTATTGGGCACAAGTCATTGGCGAAGCGTTTCCACTGACGCATTTCCTGCGTCTGGTTCGGGGCGTTATGCTGAAAGATACCAGCTTTGCTCAGCTGCAAGCGCCGCTCCTTGCCATGACCCTGTTCACAGCGATCGTGATGACGATCGCACTGCTTCGCTATCGCCGCACCCTCGACTAAAGAGATCCCTCATGCGTTCCGTTCTTGCTGTCACAATGTTGCTGTCGCCTCTCACGGTCAGTTGCGCGCAATTTGAACGGGAGACGACCGACCGGTCTGTCACCGTGAGCGAGCTGGCATGGTCTGAGGCCCTGGCCCCGATGCTCCAGGACGTCGACAAGACAATGTCGCCGTTGCAGGACCGTGTTGTCGATGAACAGCTTGCGCGCCTGATTGAGCTGGCGCTCGAAAACAACCCGGATCTCGATATATCCGAGGCACGAATTGCAGAGGCCCGCGCCCTGTCGCAACAGGACCTGTCGAGATTTGGCCCGCAACTGAATGCCGGCGGCTCGGTCACCGGGACGCGTCAGAGCGAGAATGGCACGTTGCCTGTTGGTGAAATCGCCGCCTTTGAAACCGAACAGATCATCTACGAGGCTGGGTTTGATGCCAGTTGGGAGCTTGACCTGTTTGGACGGCGCGACGTGATTGGCGAACTCGGCGCGCTTGGGGTCGATGCTGAAGCCTTCAATCTTCGCAGTACAAAATCCAGCCTGATCGCAGACCTTGCCCGCGCCTATATCGACGCCCAGGCGGCCATGCAGGAACTCTCTCTGATCACCACAATTGCAGATCGCCAGACTGAAGTGCGTGATGCAACGGCCATGCGCCGCGATTTCGGTGAAGCCTCAAATCTCGATGTCGAACGCGCCAATGTATCACTCGCCGTGACGCTCGCCCGCCGACCGGCGCTGGCCGAGGCAAGTGCCCTCGCTAAAGCACGCCTCGCGACCCTGACCGGCCAGCCTGTGTCTGCGCTTGAACTGGAGCCCAGTGCAGAGTTCGAAGTGTTTTCCGAAGCCGGTGGCATTGCCGAAGCCGCAAGCGATACGTTGCGCCGCCGCCCCGACATCCTGCTGGCGGAGGTCGATTATGCCATCGCTGCGGCCTCGGTCGATCTTGCAAAGCTGGACTATTATCCGAGTTTCTCCCTGTTCGCTGCGGTCGGTCCGGAAGCCACAGACCTTGGCGACATTTTTGACCCGGCCAGTCTGGCAGCTTCGCTCGGCGGGCTGGTCGACTGGGCCTTGCTCGATGGCGGTCGCCGCAGCGCTGGGGACGATATTGCGCAGGCGCGACTGACCCAGTCAGATGCCGCCTACCGCGCCGCCGTTTTGCGCGCAGTCGAAGACATCGAAGCGAGCGCTGTATCGCTATCGCAAACACAAGCTGAGCTGCAGGACCGTATCGAGATTATGGCCTCGCGGCGACGGATCTCTGAGATGTCGCAAGCTCGCTATGAAGGTGGGACCGGCACGCTGATCGACGTGTTGGAAACTGAACAGGACCTGATCGAAGCTGAGATCACGGTCCTGCGTCTGCGCGCGCGTCAGACGATCGATCAAATTGCACTTGAGAAAGCCTTGGGACTGATCCTTCCACCTCTAGCAACCGCCGATGAAGGCGAGGGAATCTGACCATGTTAAAAACCATTATGGCGCTCGGGCTTGCCAGCCTGGCGCCGATTGCGATCGCGCAGGAAGCGGGGCCCGCGCCCCGGTCTGATGATGGCGCGACCGTCTCATTCGTCTGGGAAAATGACAGTTTTGCCGGAACGGACAGAAACTACACCAACGGGATCCGCCTGTCCTGGCTGTCCGGCACCGGAGATACCGATGGGGTGTCGGAATGGGTCGCGGATCGCCTCGGGGCTGATGAAGGTGCGGTTGTACGCCGCGGAATTTCGATCGGACACTCCCTGTTCACGCCTGAGGATATCAGCGCGACCGAGCCGCTGCCCGATCAGCATCCCTATGCTGGCTGGCTTTACACAGAGTACACGGCACTGATCCAGCAGGCAGATCAGGTGGACCAGTTCACCCTCCAGCTTGGTCTTATTGGTCCCAGCGCCGGCGGCGAATGGGTCCAGAACGAGTTCCACGCTCTGATCGGCGCCGACGAAGTGTTTGGTTGGGACAATCAATTGCGCGACGAAATGACGGTCGGGATCTCCTGGGATCGCCGTTTTCAGAGGCTCGCAGAGTTTGGTGTCGGCGGGCTTTCTGCCGACGTCACGCCGACATTGGGGGCGACACTTGGCACCGTCCACACCAACGCGAAGGTCGGTACTATGTTTCGCATTGGCGACGATTTGAAAGTCGACTATGGCCCGCCGCGTGTCAGGCCCTCCTTGTCCGGGGCAAACTTCTTCCACCCGGTCGATGGCTTTAGCTGGTATGTCTTTGCAGGCGCGGAAGCACGCTGGATCGCACACAACCGGTTCCTGGATGGCAGTGTCATTCTCGACGATGAAGGCACTCTGACAAGCGAGCCCTGGGTCGCAGACTTGCAGGGCGGCATCGCCGTTCAGTTCCGCAAGACCCAGATCGGGTTCACCGTCGTCTACCGCACCGAAGAATATGAAGAGCAACTGGACGCCCAGCGTTTTGGCGCCTTTACCCTGTCGCGCAGGTTCTAGGGGCTCTCCCCACTCAATCAGTTGCGCCTATCCCTCGACCTGGGGCAACACACCCTCTTGCCAATCTGGCGTGTTCGACTTTGATCCTTCAAGATCGTACGGTCGGGACACGCCAGACCAGCGTGACGATGTAAGAGGACAGAGACATGCGCGTTATTGTAACCGGAGCTTCCGGCGCCCTCGGACAGGCGGTGTGCGAGCATCTTCTGGGGCAGGGGACTTCCGTCATCGGCATCGACCTGCGCGCTCCCGACGAGCCGGACTCGCGCTTTGAGTTGCAGCTCTCTGATGTCGATCTCTCCGATGCAACCTCTGTGCAGAGCGCGATGGATCAGATCACTGACGGTGGCGCACCTCTGACCGGATTGGTCAATGTCGCCGGTGGATTTACCTGGGAGACCATTATGGACGGCAGCCCGGAGAGCTGGGACCGGATGTGGACGATGAACGTCAAAACCGCCCTCAACATGTCCCGCGCTGCGGTCCCTCACCTGCAGGACCACAAAGGGGCGATCATCAATATCGGCGCAGGCGCGGCGGCCAAAGCCGGACTGGGGATGGGCGCCTATACCGCCTCCAAGTCCGGAGTAGCGCGCCTGACAGAGGCCCTGGCTGAAGAACTCAAACCGCGCGGCATTCGCGTCAATGCCGTCTTGCCTTCAATCATTGATACCCCGGCCAATCGCGCTGATATGCCCGACGCGGAATTCCCCGCTTGGGTCACGGCTCAGGAGCTGGCCAACGCGATTGGCTTTCTGTTGTCAGATGCGGCAAGCGGCGTCACCGGTGCCTTGCTCCCGGTCTCGGGTCGGGTTTAAAAGCCGGACAACCCCCAAGGCTCAGGACATCACATGACCCTTTCAACCGATCTGTCGGGAAAAACCGCGCTGGTCACCGGCGCGTCGAGCGGCCTCGGCGCGCACTTCGCTCGCGTCCTGGCAACGGCCGGCGCGACCGTCGTGCTTGCCGCACGTCGCCTCGACAAACTCGAAGCGCTCAAGACCGAGATTGAAGCGAGTGGCGGGCACGCAAACGCGGTTCAGATGGATGTCACCTCGCCAGAATCAGTCACCGCAGCCTTCGAGCAAATCGCCACTCCGTGCGATATTGTCGTCAATAATTCCGGCATCGGTCAGGCCTCCTGGTTCATCAACACCGAAGAGGAAGAATGGGCCGATATTGTCGAGACCAATCTCACCGGCGTCTGGCGTGTGGCGCAGCAGGCAACGCGGGCCTTGATTGCGGCCGGCACACCAGGCTCCATCATCAACATTGCCTCCATCACGGCGGTTCAGCCTGCATTGATGAATTCCGGCTATGCCGCCTCGAAAGCCGCTGTTGAGCACCTGACCCGCAACATGGCGGTTGAACTCGCGCGCTATAATATCCGCGTTAACGCGATCTCTCCGGGCTATTTCCGCACCGCCATCAACGACACCTATCTCGACAGCGAGGCGGGCGACAAACTCCGCCAGCGGATCGCGATGAAACGTTTTGGCGATTATGAAGACCTCGACGGTGCTCTGCTGCTGCTCGCTTCCGACGCAGGCGCCTATATGACCGGTTCAACCCTCATCGTGGACGGTGGTCACACCCTCGCACCGCTTTAAGTCAGGTCCATGACAAGCTCCGCCCGCACTTTTGAGCTCCTTGAGCGCCTGATCGCCTTCGACACCACGTCGCGCTACTCAAATCTCGGTATCATTGACTGGATTGAGGCCGAGCTTGCGCCACTGGAACCGGCGCTGCAACGCATCCCGAACTCGACCGGGGACAAGTCTAATCTCTGGGTTCGCATCGGCCCGGACCGTCCGGGCGGCCTGATCCTGTCAGGCCATACAGATGTTGTCCCGGTGGACGGGCAGGACTGGCACACCGACCCGTTCACGATGACCGAAAAGGACAATCGTTTCTATGGCCGCGGCACAGCAGACATGAAATCCTTCCTCGCGCTCTGTCTCGCCTTTGCGCCAGCCTTCAAAGCCGCAAATCTCAGTCAGCCGGTCCATTTCGCTTTCTCCTATGACGAGGAAGTGGGCTGTCAGGGGGCACCGGACATGATCCATCAAATCGTCGATAGGGGCGCGGCCCCCGGGGCGGTCTGGGTCGGTGAGCCAACGAATTGGCGAGTCGTCTCCGGCCATAAAGGCATCATGCTCACCGAAGTTGAGATCACCGGGAAGGAGGCGCATTCCAGCCTGCCGCATCTCGGTGTCTCAGCAATAGGAGAGGCAGTGGAGCTTCTGGCTTGTCTAAAAACGATCCAAGCAGATCTCATCGCCGCCGCGCCGAAAGACACGCCGTTTGAACCACCTTACCCAACCATGACGGTCGGCGAAATTTCGGGCGGCACGGCAACCAATATCCTCGCCCGGCAATGCAAGTTTCTGTTCGATCTACGCTGCCCACCCGGCTTCGAGCCGGAGCAGCTGCTCGCCCCTTTCAAGGCCAAGGCGCGCGACATTGATCGCCAGCTCAAAGACCGGTTTCCAGAATGCGGCGTCCGGGTCACGCACCTGACCAATGTCCCATCGCTGGCCGCCGTTCCAGACAATCCGGCAGAGCGTCTCGCGCGGGCCATGACCGGTGACAACACGCTTCGCGCCGCGACCTTTGCCACCGAAGCCGGACAGTTTCACCGGGCAGGCATCCCGGCCGTCGTCTGTGGCCCCGGCTCAATCGATCAGGCCCACAAACCGAACGAATTCATCGAAACCGCCGAAATCACCAAAGGCGTCGACATCTTCTCCAAACTGGTCAGGCACCTGAATGCCTGACGCCTCCACCTACCGCTTCTCCGTCGCCCCTACGATGGATAGAAAATTAAGTTGTTTAAAATCAATAATTTATATTGTGCCGCGCACGCTACGTGCACTCGGTAACCAAGAAGGGAAATGATAAAAAGTGTACTTCCGTCAGGAATAATGCACACTATTGTAAGCCACCACATTTTGAAGTTTCGTGCTAATAGCAACCATCACGCTGTAAGCTCATAACCTGAAGGTCGTAGGTTCAAATCCTACTCCCGCAACCAACAATCCCTCCTGAACCGCTAAAGCCACTAAGATCAATTTGGCCCAAGTTTAAGGGGGAAGGGCAACAGTGTGCAGCCAAAGATTACGATCCGGCCTGGGTGGCGGCTAAGGATTTTGGTGCAGAGAGATTTTGTGCTGCGAAATTCTTATTGTCGCTACCACTGTTATATATATCGAAGTATTGAGAGATACGAATTTTCTTCTTTTGTATACTTTGTAATGATTTCGTAAATCTACTTCGATTGGGAAAACAGACGTTCCAGCCGCACCCTAATAAAAGCTTCACTTAAGCCTTGGCGGATCCCGTTGTAAAGAACTCTATCGACGAAAGTATAATGAGCGTCGAACGGTCTTCAAAAACACAAGGCTTAAGTAATGACACTCTATCTAGAATGTAGTGGGCCTGAGCTTTTTGATCACTCCGCTATGCCTAGAGCTATACTTACGATTCTCGTAACGGTCGCCGCCGCATATCCCTGTTTTGCTCAAAATCCGGATGTCAGTCTGACTGCGAAAAGCGAAACTCAGGCCGCCACCGTGATTGCAGACGCAGAGACACTTCAGACCTGCGATCCTATTGAGACCGTTTTGGGGCTTTCGGCTTCACGTAGCCCAGCTATCCATGCCTCAGGTGCCATCGTTGATCGTGCTCGATCAGACGCTGCAGTGGCTTCCTCTCTCAATAAACCGCAATTGTCCGTTTTTGGCAGGTCGCAAGCAGGAGATGGTGGCTTAACCGGAAATGCTCTGGACAATCAAGTCGGCCTTCGCGCCTCTTTGAGGCTCTTTGATTTTGGTGACGCCCGCCTAGCGCGGACCGCAGCTAATGCTCGTGTGAACTCAGCGATCAGCAACCGTATGTCGGTTGAGACACAAACGGTACGGCAAACTGCGCTTTCCTATCTGTCAGCTCTAGAAGCGCATGAGCGCCTAAGAATTATTCAAGATAGAGAATCGTATTTCGAAAACCTGCTGCAAGCCAATCAGAGCGCCCTGGAAAATGGTTATGTTACGCTATCACAAGTGGCGGAAATATCTGCTAATCTAGCCGAAGCTCAAGCCGATAGGATTGAGTTTGAGTTCCTTATCGATCGTTTCACACAAGAGGTTTCAATCGACGTCGATGAACCGGTAGTCATCTGTACAAATCAGATCCCGCATTTCGGAATTTCAGCATTAGACTTTGATGATACCGATGTCGAAGTCGCACTAAATGCCAACCCCGAAATCGTGCGCGCGGAGCAAGATGTGAACGCCTTCGATGCGGATAAAAGGCGTGAACGGCTTAACCGCACACCAATTGTGGAGGCCGTGGGGATAACGTCTTACTCTTATATCGACCAATTGAATGATTGGGAGTATCGAGATCGTATTGGTGTAGACGTATCGGTCCCACTTTTTTCTGGCTCAGCGCTGTCTGCACGAGTGCGCGGTGCTGAAGCGGACGTATCAAGAGCGAGATTTGAACTTGCCCAGATACGCCGACAATTACGTGAAGATATAATACTGACGCACCGGGACTTGCTGTCCTTGGGCGCTCAATTCGAGCGTAGAAAGCATGTCGAAGATATGCAGCTTCAAAAATTTGAGGCCGCTCAGTTCGAATTTGATAGCAGAATGAAGACACTTCCCGGTCTGATCGAAGACAGGCTTGAATATGAGCAATCCCGCCTGGTCACCGCGAGCTTGAAGTATGAACACTTACGACAGCAGATTAATCTCATGGCGCTTACCGGAACGCTGATTGAATAGGCGCTTAAAGCTAAATCTGTCTATTCACGAAACGTCTTGGACATCGCATCCTGCGCAGGTCTGATCAGATATGAGAGCACTGTGCGACTTTCGGTGCGGACCAAAGCATCGACAGGCATCCCAGGATAGAGTTGGACATGGGCTGGAAGCTCTTCAGAAGGCGGGAGCTGTACGATTCCCTGATAATAGGAGACGCCCAAATTAGGATCTTCGATCGCATCAGCTGATATCGTCAGGATCTGCCCGTCCACCTCTGGTGTTGTGTTCTGATTGAAGGCTGACAAACGAAGCGTGACTGTTTGCCCTGGCTCAACCTTATCAATATCTTGCGGCGACACTCTAACGTTTGCAACCAACCGATCATCCTTTGGCACAATGTGCATAATCGGTTCGCCAGCGGCTATCACACCACCCAGCGTATGTGTCGTTACACCTACAACGCGACCCTTTCTTGGAGCTTTGATTTCCACGCGCGCCAAGCGATCATTCACGGTGATGCGTTGCTCGATAAGTTCAGCAATTTCGGTTCGAGCGTCCGAGAGCCGCGCGAGGACCTCTTCTCGGGATGAATCTCGAATTCGATTTCGTTCCAACGTGGTTTCACCGATTTGGACTTCAACTCGTGCCATTTCGGCTGTTAGCGATTCGATCGCGCCTTCAATCGACGCCTTTTCTCGCCGAAGTCCGAGCACTTCTGCCCTGGGTGCAAGTTGCCGATTCATCATGAACTCTATAGATGAGAGTTCCTCGTTCAGGATTAACAGCTGTCGGTCCTTCGATGCAATATCGGCCTGGATACCGCTTCTCTGCCTGTTCAATTGTTCTTCCTGGTTTCGTAAAACTGAGATTTGAGTGGCGAGACTTTGACGTCTTGCAGCGCGATACTCTTTCTGGCTTTGCAGTGCCTGATCCAAGGCGTCTCCCAACTGCAGATCTGTTGCGCCCCGGCGCAACTCCAACGCCTCATTGCCATCTCTCTCGGCTACAAGCCTGGCTTCCTCAGAGATCAAATCTAGAAGCTTGGCATCTAATGCTGAGCGAGCGGATAGGATCGCGGTGGCATCTAAGGATATGAGTTTATCGCCTGCCTCAACGAGGTCTCCTTCACGAACATGAATGTCCGCAACGATGCCACCCTCCAAGTGCTGGATAGCTTTGTTCTGAGATTCCACGACGATTGTGCCAGATGTGATGATCGCGCCCTCAAAGGGCGCCAATACCGACCATGCTAATAGTCCTCCAAAGACAAACCCAATTATCGTAGATGCACCAATGAAGTAGTTGCGAATGCTCTTTTCGTTGTTGGGTCGCATTAGGCTCGCTCTCTAAGTTGAGAGACATTGTTCTGCGTTGCGTCAGACAATTTCGTAATTACGTCTGACTTGTCGCCAAATAGACGGATTTCACCTCGTTCCAGGACAAGAAGTTTGGTACAGGCAGCCAGTACATTGGGACGGTGAGCAATGATAATCACGGTGGCCGCTCGGCTCTTCAAGTGCGAGAGGCACTCCAACAGAGCTCTGTCCCCGGCTGAATCGAGATTGGAATTCGGTTCGTCAAGGATAACAATATTCGGTGATCCAAATACTGCACGCGCCAGACCTATTCTTTGCCTTTGACCTCCTGACAGGTAGGCACCCCCCTCACCAATTTCTGTTTCATAACCTTTGGACAATTGAAGGATCATCTGATGGCAATCTGCTTCCTCGGCGGCTGCCAATATGGCTTCATTATTAGGGGCGTCGCAAAAGCGAGAAATGTTGTTTGCGACACTTCCCGACATGAGATTGACCTGCTGAGGCAAATACCCAATTTGCGGCCCGAGGCTTTCCGAAGGCCAGCGTGAAAGATCAGCTCCATCGATACGGACGACACCGCGCTCGTAACCCTGAGTGCCCGATAAAACGCGAGCTAGTGTGGATTTTCCTGCGCCGCTGTTTCCAAGGACTCCCAATATATCACCAGGTTCCAGTGAAAAACGAATATCCCTCAGAATAGGTGCCTGACCACTCCTTTTAAGAACATAAACATTTTCAACGGAAACTTTACCTGCGATAGGGGGCAGCTCGATCACTTGTTCACTTTCAGGTAGTATATCAAGGGATTTCTTAAGCGATGACCACGCTTGCCCTGTTGAAACGATCAATCGCCATTGTCCAAGTGTTTGCTCAATCGGCGCAATCGCTCGTCCCATTAGAATAGACGCGGCGATCATCGCCCCTGGTGTGGAAACACCAATAATCGCGAGATAAGCGCCCAAACCCAAAATTGCCGATTGCATAAACAGACGGATCGCTTTGGTTGATGCTGTGAAACGGCTAAGTAGCTTACTCGCGCGGTCGTTTTGCCCGTCCGATTGATCCAGTACAGAGCGCCACCTTTTCTGGAGTGAGGATCGCATCCCCATCGCATCAATAACTTCAACATTGGCAGAAAGCTCCCGAGCAAGCTGTTCGGCATTTCGTTCACATCCGTCCGCGCGGATGCTTGGGCCTTTAGTGAGGAAGCGGTTTAAAAGGGCAATTGCGATGAGCACTGCTGTTCCAAACAACGCCCAGGCTCCAAAGGACCAATGAAGCATAAAAAGGGCGATAAAAAATAACGGCGCCCAAGGCAAATCCGATAGTGCCGGCAATGCGGGGCTGCCAACAAATTTCTTAATGGCCTTCAAGTCGCTCAGCGTCTTGTTCGATGTTCCCCCACGATCAGCAAGAGACTTCTGCAATGTTGCCGCCAGAGCGGCATCAGCAAGCCGATCTTCGATTTGAGATCCAATTGTGCTGAAAATGCTTGAGCGGATCCAGTCGAGAATGGCCAGTGTCGCATAAAGTGCTCCAACCAAGATCGTCAACGAGATTAATGTCGGGACCGATCCACTTGCCAATACCCGATCGTAGACCTGAAGCATGTAGAGCGGGCCGGTTAACATCAAGACGCTAATGACAAAGGCGAGGACGCCGAGCCCAACCAGGGCTCGGCGAGACTGATTTACAGCATCAAATACAGCTGAATGTTTCGAGTTAGCCGCAGGCATCTCTCTTAGGCAATCTCTGCCCACTGGTTTTGAAGCCAAGAGTCAGGATCATGCGGCGCGGTGGGTAGGTATAGAATATCCGCCGACACTTTTGCCTCTGGTGCTTCATCCATGATAATCTTGATATCTTCATCAGGGCTGAGCTTAATCGTCGAAAACTCAGTCTCAGTCGCCGCCTTGATTTCGATTTGATCCTCGGCGAGCCACATGCCTACGATGCCATTGTCCGGAACTGTAATGTCGCGCTCAGGCCCCGTAGCCACATCGAGTTTGACCGTACTCAGCATATGCCCAAGATTGTCTGGTAGTTCGATCGTATCACTCTCACGCCAGTCATCTAGCACACTATCGTCAACTCTTCTGACGGATGTATCGTCATGATGCTGGGGGAACTCCGATACGGATAGTTCATTGAGGACTTGATCCAACGACTCTCCAAGACGATTGTCGATCCTTGACCGTGCAAACTCAATTCCTGGCCGCAGCTCCACGCTTCGATCATAATCAACGAAGTACTTTGAAATGTCGTCAATCTGCCCGCGGAAATTGGTGATCGCGTCGGCCTCGGTATTTTGCTGATAGCTCAAAGCAGCATCTGCGACGTCAACGCTTCGACCAGTGTCAAAGATTGCGCTTGTTTCTCCATAGAGCGTAGCATTTGCATTAGGTTGTGCGCCTTCGAAGTCCGCGCGAGACAGCGACAAAGCGAGCAATCCGGCGTCGACAACACTCGCCAGTTCACCTTCATCGCTCACCCCGTTCTGATTGGTATCGGTCCAAAGGAGGAAGTCAGAGAATTGCTCATCAGCTGCTGAGAACAAGCCATCGCCATTTGTGTCGAACGCACGCAAGCCCTCAAGATCGGTGCGAGCGCCTGGAAGGTCGGAGACGAAGGAAATCTCGTTCCCAGATGAGATCGTTCCATCGCCGTCTCTGTCCAGGGCTAAGATGGCATCGCCCTGATCGACCCATGCACCGAGTTCCACTGCTGTATCTGAGTCGAAGTCGAAAGAGACCGACTGATTGGCAAAATATATCCCATCGCCATCCAAATCGAATATAATTGGAGGCAGTGTACCGTCGATGATGTTCAGAATGTCGGTTGTCGTCCAAACGGTGCCATCATCGAAGATAATCTCTTCGATCTGGTCGCCATTGGAATACTCCAACGTGTTCCAGATGGTGATTTGATCGCTCGTCCCGGCAAATGTGAGGATGAGATCGTCGCCAGA
>JASJAO010000008.1 GCA_030066975.1 Henriciella sp.
GCGATAAGCAGGCCGCACTTACATTTTTGAAGAAGGCCATGAAGCGATACGGCGCTCCGAAGGTCATTGTTACCGACCGGCTGCGCTCATATGGGGCCGCCATGAAAGAGATCGGAAATGTCGACCGCCATATCAATCGAAGATCCCGCTTCAAAAATATGAGAAACGCCGCCCTTTCCGAATGGCGCCAGCTTCTGGAGACGAGGTCGCATTAGACTGACAGCACCCGCCCTTCTGCCTATTACTCATGGCCATCCTGTTCGCTTACGTAACTGTTCCTACCACAAGCGCGAGGGTGTCGATGAAGGCTCGACATGAAGGTGAGGGGGTCGAATTGGTACGACGCAGAACTTTTACTCGCAGGCTCGGTGAGTGGACTTTACTAAACGACGATAAGTTAACGCTCAAGCGCACCAGTTTATCATCGGGACGCCAGCGGGCCGTTTGTGCGATAGAAGAAAACGCTACGCGGTTACTTGCAAGAAGAATACCGCGTGTCAGGCTTAGGGATACGGTCTCGACGACCGACCGCGGACTGTCCAATCCATTCTCAGTCAACACATTTCGGAAAAATGTCGAAGATGGCGACGAGCTTGGTTTCAGTATCCAGGCCTGATCAGCCAGTTGGTCCAGAGTAATATCAGATTTATCCGCGAGGGGGTGACCTTCCCGGGCTATAATTACTAATTCATCAGTAAAAAGATCTTCAGCGACTAAGTCAGGAAAGTGGTCCATCGATCGACTTACACCCGCTATGCACTCAATTTCCCCCGCTCTCAGCTTGTGCACCAGGTCTTTAAGATCACTCTCACAAGTGGAGAATCTGATGCCCGGATGTTGTGTTGTGAATTGCTCTATGGCGCGCGGCAACACAGCCGTTCGTAAAAAGGGCAATGTTCCGATTCTGAGTGCCCCAGTGAGAACGCCGCCGACGCTTTGGACTTCGCTTAGCGCTATACGAATTTCTGCCACCGCAGATCGTGCACAACGCCCCAGAATTAAACAGTAGGGTGTTGGAGATACGGTGAAATCTGACGATCTATAAAACAAAGTGCATCCAAGCTGCGCTTCCAGATAGCGAATAGACTTATGCAGGGCATTGGGTGTTATCCCTAGTGCTCGGGCAGCTGATCGAGTGTTTTGATGGCTCGACAAGACCAAAAAGGCTGCAAGGCGGCGATTCGAGATATCCATCGAAAATATGGGTGTGAGCTTTGATGGCTGATCACTTACTTGTCGTTCAAAAAAAGCCCGCCCTGCTTTTGCAAACTCTTCTTGGGCAAAGTGTGTTCGTCGCGCGATGAGCGTCCCGTAAACCGTTGGGGTCATACCGCAGGGTGATCGGTCAAACAGGGAAACATTAAGCGACTTTTCGATTTCGGAAATTGCCTTTGTTACCGCTGTTTGAGATCGTCCGAGGTGCCGCGCACCCGCGGTCACCGTACCGGATTGCACAACGGCAAGTACGGCTCGCAGATGTCTTACACTCGGTAGCCCCTCTAATGTATCGACGTCTCAATCTCCTGTATTCTCGTTTATTATGTTTCCGTACATAAGCGCCCTTTGAGCTGTCGTAGAGCCGTATGTGCCTGGCGCGAAATACGTAGTTTATGATTCCTCATGGTTTTGCCGCTCAACTTTTCCCAAAGTTGAGCGGCCAGGAGGCTAGTGAGAAAGGTCGGCCTTAGGAAACTAGAAAGAACGATGCAGTCCAATTCGAAAAACGCGCCCCCGTGGGTCATGCAGTAGAGTGCTGACGGTTGTGAGGGTATTGGCTTTTGCAGGTGGCTTCTCATCGGTCACATTGATTACACCCAATCTGAGGGATAGTGGCGCACCCGCAAAGTTGTCCCAATCATATTGATAAGACACATCGAAGGTTGTGAACGCATCGTCCTCGGTCAAGTCGCTGGTTTCATCCTCAACGCCGGACAGATAACGCACGCTGCCCCGAGCCGTGTGCGGGCCATTGCTCCACTGCGCCGAGACCACCGCCGACCATTCCGGCACCGGCGAAGCGAGATTGCTGACATTGAGGAAGCCGACCGCATCGATCGAGTCCTCGCCGGCCGCCTGAACAATGTCATAAGTCAACGTACGCGTCGCCGCGAGGCTGAGATCAATGGTTCCGGAATTGGCAGTATCGATCGAGTATCCGGCATTGAGATCGATCCCGGACGTGTCGAGCGAGGCCGCGTTCACGAACTGAATATCAAACCCGACAACATTGCCCGGTGTGCAATCGACGCCAATCGTACAGAAACTGTCAAACACAATACGTGGATCGGTCGGGTCGGTGAAGAAGATCGACTCCGGCGTCGGCTCGACGATCAGGTCAGTAAAGCTGATATCCCAATAGTCGATCGTGAAGTTGAAACGCCCTGAACCGAGATCTCGGTTATAGTCCGCGCCAATCGTGAGAACTTCTGCCTCTTCCGGCTTTAGATCGGGATCACCGCGCTTGCTGGCCGTCGACGTGATGCGTCCGCCGGGCACATTGAAATTGGCCGATTGTTCTGACGCGCCATTCAATTGTACCGGCCCTGGCTGACGGAACGAGGTGCCCCAAGTGCCGCGAAGCTTGAGATTGTCGTTCGGTGTGAAGGCTATACCAACTTTCGGATCAAACGTATCAGACCCATTGTCGAACGACTCATACCGTCCGGCGAGTTGCACCTCGACCATATCGCCAACCGGTAAGACGACTTCGGTAAACACGGCGTGCGTGTCCCGCTCATCCTCATAATCAAAACCGCGTGTAAAGAAGGTAAAGTCGCCATTGTTCGAGAGCGTATCAAAGTCGTTTTCGAACTTCGAACTCCGGTACTGATAGCCGAGGGCAAAGCCCAGATCCCCAAATGTCTTGTTGACGACGCCCTCAATCACGCGAAGCGTGGAGTTGGATTGCTGGGTCTGGTCGCCGAGGACAAAGTCAAATATTTCCGGATCATTATAAGTGGCATCCCCTGGAGCGGCGAGAAGGGAACTCGCAAACGGGTTGTAATACACACAATCGCCAACCCCTGCTGTACCCGTATCTGGGTCGCATCCTGCCCCGCCAAACCCGTTCAGGGCCAGACGTAGATTGTCGCCAATCGTGTCGGTACGCATTTGCATCGAGTCATTGCGAGAATACAAAGCCGTCGCGCGCCAGCCCCAGCCTGATCCGCCATCGGGAATCTGTCCCTCCAGCGATCCACTTACGCGCCAGGTATCCGTTTCCATTTCGGTGATAACCGGGTCGCCATGAAAGTTGCCCCGAACGCGGCCGCGGAACAGCGCGTCCTCACCATAAATGTTTCCGGGATTCGAGGCCGGGACATTGAAGACCCCCGAGGTGAGCGGTGAAGAATATCCCGATGAACGATCCGACCGGATTCTGGAAAAACCAATTTCGCCGCTCGCCGTAATCTGATCGGTGAGATCATAATGCGCGCGCGTTAGGCCCAGCAGACGCTCACTGGAGGCAGCAACCGAACGACCAAGCGAGATATTCAACCGGCAATTTGTTCCTCCGGGGGCCAGGCCGCCACCGACAGAGCGCCCGACGAAGCTGGAAAAGTTTGGTTCGCCAAGACTAGGATCTCCGCACAAAGGGTCTGGCTGCTGAATATCATTAGGACCAGGCCGGGGCAGGGTAAATGTGCCCGGATTGCCAAACGTAGATGTAACGCCAAATTCTTCTATTTGATTGAGGCCGACCGCGTCCTCGATTTCTAATCTGTCACGATCATAGTATTCGGCGGCGAATACGATACCGCCTCGGTCTCCCTGTAGGCCGAACAGCGCATTGATATTCGGAACCCCAGACTCGGCGCTTTCAACATAATCGTAGTCAACTGACAATTCGGCGCCCTCGAATTGGTCGCGCGTCACAAAGTTCACCACGCCGGCAACCGCATCACTGCCATAAAGGGCCGACGCGCCGTCCTTGAGGACATCAATGCGCGAAATCATAATCGAGGGAACAAGGCCGTTGACATCAACGGCCAATATCCCGTCATCGGTCGGGATTGCGCCAACCGTCTGACGGGTTCCATTTAGCAGAACCAGCGTCCCGCGTGGCCCGATCCCGCGCAGATTGATCGAGGCCGTAGGCGACTGGCCGCCATCTTCCGCGTTGCCGAGCGTGATGCTGCCTGTAGTTATGGTGAGGTCTCGAAAGAATTCCGCAACCGAAGGTGACATAGCCTCTTGGTAAGACTCTTGGTCAATCTCAACGATAGGCGAGACTTCGTTACGCTCGCGGGCGATATGCGAACCGGTAGTAACCACCCGATCAAGGGTTATTGGGTTGTCATCTACGCCGCTATCCTGCGCGAGGGCCGGTAGGCCTGCGATCACCGCTGTAACGGATGCGCCGCTGATCAGTAAGGATTTCCCGATATTACGAACCGTCTTCTCATTCATAGGTTCGTCCCTCCCGTGTCCGTCGTGAGGCGCGTATTCGCCTTCATTATATGGAAGATATACCCAAGAATTAATCAGACATCTTATGAATTATTGGAACTTTAAGATGAAATTCTGGCAGAAAAATTCCGTATGGAAATTATTTTCTGTTGAGAAACTAGCGTTTCCGACGGAGCTTGCGCCTAAGAAGTTGTCTCAGCCTCTTCTGATGAGCGAGCTCGTATTCTCCATTTCAAACATCACCTGACATCACCCAACTTGCGACAACGATGCATGTCCGGATTTCATTATCTTTTCGAAATGTGGATGATCCGCTCCAGGTGTGCCGGCTCGATATTTGCTTTGAAAGTATGAGACGCCGCACGGATGGGTTTGGTCTAATCTCCGCTGGCGAGATGCGTACTTGGCGTAACTCTTGCATATGGCCGCATACTCAATTGCAATGGCATCTTATCGAGGCCTACCCGGCTCTCAGCTGAACCGCCTTGCTCGTTTGCTGCTTTAAGGTCTTTGATCAACTTCTCATCTCGGCGCCAGTACACGAGTCCGACACGCTCAAACGGAGTAGGTCGCAACCACCCAGCTTGCTGTCGATCACAAGACTGCTACAGGATTGCCAACGCTATTTTATAATGCCTCTGACCTGAGCCCTTCGGATCCCTCGTCTATTTCGAGAGTCTGACCTCTCTATAGTCTATGGTTTGAGGCTTGGCGAGCGCGTCGGGAGCGGTGCTCCCATCAAGCTCTGAGGTGATCGCATGCCGATCACGGTGCGCTGCGGGGTGAGACGGCGAAGCCGGTGAACGCCCGCCCAGCGATGAGTGAGGCTGGATATGGTTGTAATCGTGGCGCCAGCGCCCGAGGATCGATCAGGCATGGGCCAGACTATCAAACACTTCTTCATTGAGGTACTCGTCGCGAAGCTTGCCATTGAAGCTCTCGACGAAGCCATTCTGCATCGGTTTGCCGGGGGCGATATAGTGCCAGGCAACACCGCGCTCATTCTGCCATTCCAGGATCGCTCGACTGGTCAGTTCGCTGCCATTGTCACTGACAATGGTCTCTGGCTTTCCATAGAGCCGGATCAGACGATCCAGCTCACGAGCGACGCGCTGTCCCGAGATCGATGTGTCCGCAACAAGCGCTAGACACTCGCGTGTGAAGTCATCGATCACCGCCAGGATGCGGAAGCGTCTGGCCGCCCCGAATGTATCGGCCACAAAGTCGAGGCTCCAACGCACGCATGGCCCATCCGGGACTGGCATTGGCGTCCTGGTGCCCGTGGCGCGCTTGCGGCCTCGCCTTCGCTTCACGGCGAGGCCTTCTTCCCGGTAGAGCCGTCTCAGCTTCTTCTGGTTCATGATGATACCCTCACGCGCCAGCATCAGCTCGATCCGGCGATAACCAAACCGGCGCCGCTGCGAAGCGATCTCCCGCATGCGTTCGCGAATGTGCGGATTGTCCGGCTCACGCTCCCGGCGAACCGTCTTAGGATCGACGCTGACCAGCTTGCAGGCGCGGCGCTGCGAGATGTCATACTTCGACATCGCCTTGAGTGCCGCTTCCCGTTTCAGCCGGGGCGTCGTCAGCTCTTTCCCAGCAAGTCTTTCAGGATCGAGTTGTCGAGCATGCTGTCTGCCAGAAGCTTCTTCAGTCTCGCATTCTCCGTTTCCAGGGTCTTCAGTCGCCGGGCGTCGGACACATCCATCCCGCCAAACTTCGCCTTCCACTTGTAGAAGGTGGCCGAGCTCATCCCGTGACGGCGGCACACCTCCGATGTGGACATGCCGCGCTCCTGTTCCGCCAGGATCGAAATGATCTGTTCGTCGCTAAATCTGCTTTTCCGCATTTGGGTCTCCGTTGTCAGAGACTCTCAATTCAAATGCGGGACCAATCGGGTCTCAGGTCAACTGTATGGAACCCGGCCAGCGGACTTCATCGGGGCCAGCGGTCATACGCACCGCACAAACAGGCCGGACACATGACCGCATCCCCGCAGATCTCAATCAATCGTTTAGCACTTGCATAAACCGAGCCGTCCACACATGACAGCACCGTCACCAATCTTGGGTATGCGCGGTCCAAACGGCAGTGGCATCGTCATCTCGAAAACCCCAGTAGCGCGGTCGGCGGGCGCCGACGCGGCTCATGATGCAGGGAGATCTCCGGTGCGTATCTTTTGGAGGCTGTTCGCTGGTGCCGGTTTAGCGGCTTATCTTATTTTGCCAGCGCAAGCGCAGCTGCGTTTGAGTGACTTCTTCATTGATCTCTATCCCGGCGCCACGTCGGGAGAAATTTATGCCGCCAACGAGGGCAGCGATCCGCTTTATCTCAAAGTCACCGCAGAAGAGGTGATCGACCCGGGGTTGGAGACTGAAAGCGTACGCGATGTGGTTGATCCGCGCGAATTGGGCCTTCTTGTCTCGCCGCAGCGCCTGATCGTGAACGAGGGCGAGGAAAAACGGATCCGGTTGGTGGCGCTGGAACAGCCGGAAGCGGACCGGTTCTACAAAGTAACCGTGACGCCGGTGGTTGGTGAGATCGAGAGTGACGAGATGATCGGCGTAAAGCTGATGATCGCTTATGCCGCCTGGGTTTTCGTACGGCCCGAAGACGGCGCCCCTGCCCTCACCGCCCGACGCGAGGACGGCGCGCTGATCGTCAAGAATGACGGCACGACCCATGCCGAACTCACCGGCGGCAAGCAATGCGCGAGTGCAGACAGAGACAGCTGTGAAAAGATCGACCGCTTTCGCGTGCTTGCGGGCCGCGAAAAGCGTATCGATCTGCCCATGCCCGAGAATGCGGCGCCGATTGAATTCAACGTGCTCTACGCCAGTGAGGTCGAGAAGGTGGCGTTTTAAGCGATGTTCGCCTCTAAAGAACCGGCGAAAACGTCAACGTCAAAATGTCCGTAAACACATGCGGTTCTCCATCGTCGAGTCCGAATTCATCGATCTTGTTCGCAAGAGACGTCGCCCGAATTTCATAACGTATTTCGTTCTCCCAGCCACTTTCCAAAGAGCATACCGTCCTACCAAAGGAGCCTCTCAGGCGGACGACATTGTCGCTTTTTAAGGGCTGGCGCTGCGTCGACAAACTTGCTTTCACGCCTACCCAATAGACGATATCTGCGCCGTTATCGTCAGTTAAGCGAAATTCGGTCGAGAACGGATTTACAGCGCTGTTCGCGCTTGACGCGGTTACGTCAACTGCGGCGGTTGCGGGGCGGTCAACGCAGAAGCGATCAACGAAGATTCTGCTGTCGTTGGTCAAAATGACGTCATCGAGATTTGAGACCGACAACGGGCGTCCGCTATGAATACTCAACCCGACGCCCAAGTCTTCCGAAGCCGACTGGCTCCAAGATGGCGAAGCGCTTGTAATAAAGAGAGCCGCCATCAATCCCACACCCCCATAAATGGCGGCATGTTCCATCAATGATGTATTCACAACACGGGTTCTAGCAATACCGTCAGCGTATCCGAATAGGCGTGAAGGCTTCCATCGCTCAACTCGTCTGCGGTCACAGTATCGATGCTGTTCGTGCCGCCGAGCGGGAACGAGATCACAATCATGGCGTTTTCGTCACCAGCACAGGCAGGCTCATCCGCGAATCCGACGGCGTCGATCGTGACCGGCACGCCCGGCGTGAATGAGCCTAGAGAGCCCGTCGAATTGAGGAAGTCTTGCACATCCACCGCATAGACGATGTTGGAACCCGACCCTGAATCCGGTTGAAGAAAGAAATCCGCCCCGGCGCCTGTCAGCCCGGTGAGCGTGAGATTAAACGTATCAGTCGGCGAGAAGATACAGAACTCGTTCTCAGCCGAACCTGTAATGTCCGTTCCATCATAGCTGAAGCTGAAATCGGACAGGCCGATAATCTCCGGATCCGGTCCGGGAAGGGTAATGTCGACTGTGATGTTGAGGTCGTCGGTGACTTGGGCGCCGGCGGACATCGACAAAGCGGCGGCGAATGCGATGAAGCTGAGGGTCCGTTTCATGTCTTTATCTCCTTAAACCCTTAAAGGCTCGGCGTGAGCGTCATGGTAAGCAAATCGGAATAGGTATAGGTCGCACCGTCGGAAAGTTCGTTGGCGGAAACGACGTCTATGCCGTTGGCCGAACCGGTCGGAAAGCTGAGCTCTAGCAACATATTGTCGCCTTCCGCGCAATTCGGATCGGTGGACAGACCCGTCCCGTCGATCGTTTCTTGAACGTCGTGATCGAACGTCAGGCCGTCTGACGTGATCGCCCCAGAGCCAAAGTCGGAGGTCACGTCGACGTCATAGACGATGTTCGACTGCGCGCCTGGCGCCGCGAGAAAGAAGTCCGCCCCAACGCCGTTGGCGCTGACCAATGTCAGTAAAAATTCTTCGCCGGCGTAAAGGCAGAAACTGTCGTCTGAAACGCCTGTAAAGACCATTCCGTCATAGCTGACGGCGACATCGTCGAGTCCTGACAAGGCGATCGGGTCGGGGACTTCCGTCTGCACGGTCAACGTCACCTGGACGTCTTCGGAAACTTGTGCGGCGGTCGGGGCAACAAGCCCGATGGCGACAGCGGTTATAACAGATAGATGTTTCATTGTGGGCCCTCTTGCTTGTTGGACGAAACTTCAAAATCTTGGTGTGAAAACGTAAGTCAGCTGATCGGTGAACGTGTAGGGCTGCCCATCATCCAGCCCAAAGTCTTGCAGAACTGAACTCGTCGAACTGAATCTTAAATCGTAACTGACTTCATATTCGTACGAAGCTTCAGGACACACGGTGTTTTCTAACGCCTCGTCCATAAACAAGAAATCAAATCCAGTAGCGGACAGAGGAACAGTGTCACGGGAATGTCTCAAAACAACCGTGTAACCAAATGGTTCTGGCGCTGGTCCGATAAGAGGAAAGCAACCATTGCATGGCGCCGAATTGCCCAACTCATTGGCGCTATCAAGCTCAAGTAAGAGGTATCTGGCATTTGTTTCCACGCAGAGGTGCGAAACGGCGTCGTCAATGTTTGATGCAGACACGTCTGTGTCCTTAGGTATACCTGCCTCTGTCACTAGAAAATTCACATCGGAAAGTCCTGTGACGGAGAGGGTCGGCGCCACTTCTATACTGACGCCCACGCCCACGTCCTCACTCGCGGTTTGCGCGGTTGCCGGGAAGCCCGCTATTGCTGCGGTGAGGAGTGCCAAGCCAAGCGCGTGGCCCGCTTTGTTCCGTACTCCGTCTTGTTCTTTTCGTCCCATATATGCGTACCTAGATTTCATCCAGCCCCCCTTACAATGTCGCTTCAAACGTGAAGGTTGCCACGTCGGTGAAGGGCCGCGAGACGCCGTCGTCGAGACCGTTTGCGGTGATCACTTCATTGATGCTCGTGGCCGCGCCGCCGTCGGTGTCCTTCGGCGCGATCTTCACCGTGTAGGCGTATTGATCCGGCGGACAGCCGTTTTGGCCGGGCGTGAAGTTCGACAGCGTGTAGCTGCGCGTCGTGCCGCTGACGAACCCGCCGAAGGTCACGCCGAATTTGGCCCGGACATCATAGTTGATGGCGTCCGCGACCCCCGGCGATGTCAGCGAGTTCTCGCCGTTCGTCGTCGGATTGAGCGTCGTCAGCGTGACGTTCACGCCCGCCGCCGGCGTGTCGACACAGAGATAAAGTTCAACATCGCCCGGGATCGATGCGACGCCCTGGGACGTGAAAGTAACGTCCTGAAACCCCGTCACGGCGATCGATGTATCCGCCTGAACATCGAGCGTCACAGTGATGTCGTCGCTCGATTGGGCGATAGCAGGTGCTGCGGAGAATACGCAGGCGACCAAAGCAAGCGATAGAGTCGAGATGGGCTTCATAGTGATGACCTCCAAAACCTCTGGTCTTACGGTGCGGGCTCGAAGGTGACGGTCATGATGTCGGAGAAGACATGATCTCTCCCGTCATCCAATCCGTTCTCGAGAATGACATCCTCAACTCGCCTTGCGATCGACGTCCCTGTGGCCGGGAAGAGATTGACGTAGAAGCGATATTGATCTTCAGAGCAGGAGCCGGCGCCGAGTTCCGCACCGGCGAGCATGTAATCTTCTGTGTTGCCGGTGTCGGAAAAGCCCCGGGTCCCGCCGTTACCGGACACAACGCCTGCGACAGTGTAGTTTATATAGTCGTTAATGGTCTTGTTTAGGAGCCTCGGACGCCCGTCTGGCTGCTCGTTTTCCCATTCAAGCGTTAAGCGAACATCCGGCAAGCTTGAGGTGAAGCAGAAATCAAGATTAGCCGCACTGGGAGTTACACTCGTCCCATCTGCAGCAAAGCTAACATCGGCGACCGGGTCGACGACGATAAAGGGGGCAACATTGACGGTCAGATCGATGCGGACATCGTCATTTGCCTGAGCCGATGCGGAGGCAGGTATCAGACACATAAGTGCCGCCGCAAGCGCGCCAGAGAATTGGTAAGGTTTGTACATCTCGGTGTCCTTTGCGAGTTCGCGCGTCTATGGGATTGGTTCGAAGACGATGGTGATGATGTCGGAGAAGACATAAAGAGCGCCATCATCGAGGCCGTTCTCGATAACGACATCGGAAATCGCGCGGGCTTGACCAACACCTGTATTGGCGATCGGTGCCATGTAGACATCGAAGGCAAACTCCGATGTCGTGCAGTCCGCCGACCCCGTCGTCGCGCTCGATAGGTCGTAGTCTCTCTGATCGACTGTGTTGAAAGTCGAATAGTCCCCGGCGCCTAATACCGCCGCGCGTAGATCGTAGCTGACATAGTCGCCCAGATCCGAGTTATTCAATGTCCTGTAATTGCCGGTGGGAGGATTCTTCGTCGCGATCGTTACGCGGATATCTGTCAGGTTTGTTTCGAAGCAAACGCTCGACGTGTCGGAGGCGGGTGAAGCGGTTGAACCGTCTGAAGAGAAGCTCACGTCGAGCGGTGGCGCAACGGTTATGAGGGCGTCCGACTGGATCGTCAGATCGATCGCCACGCTCTCGCTGGCTTGCCCACTTGCAGGTGCAGTGGTCAGTGTGGCTCCTGCCACCAACGCAGTCGTGATTGAAAGTGTGCGCATCATTGGCGTCTCCCCGCAACGGATACATCCCGGGGACCGGTCCCCTCATTCACAGGCTAATCGCAGGCGACGGGGGAGCTCATCATCAGGACTGGGTATGCGGGGCGGAAAAACGTCTTGGACTCAAACGCGTTCGGACGGCGTTAAAAGACAGTCCGGCCTGAGTTACACCGTTCCGGCGGTTTCCTTGTTGCGCGCCTGAGCGCGCAGGAGGCCCAATTGTTCGATCACCCGCGGCCAATGGCTATAGAGCAGGAACTGCCCTGCCCCGTCGATTATCGTTACTTTTGCGTCCGGCCTTTGCGCCACATAGCCGTTGATATAGTCGATCGTCACGACGGCATCCCCGGCCCCATTCAGAATGCGCACAGGCGCTTCGGTCTGCGAAGCCTCTTCCGACCAATCCGTGAGCACCAAGGGGCAGTCCAGGCAAAACGCGGCTGAGCCTTGCCGCACCGTATGGTGTAATCCGGAGACGACCGCCGTGTAGACGTCGGGGCGGCGGAGTGCCCGCATGTCTTCGGGCACCTCCTGGTGCAGCGCGGCGATGAACATGTCGTGTCGACCGGAATCGATCAGGGCGACACCGGCGCGGGTGATGAAGGGTAAGGCAGCAGGGGCGTATCGGGTCGATTTTGCAAGCAGGCGCTGGCGCCTCGGCAAATGGGCCATGAAGGCGTCACGCCAATAGGGCGCATGGCTGACGAACAGCACACCGTCTGTCTGCTGGGGGAACAAGATCGAGAACCGTTGAGCGTAGATCGACCCTGCCGCATGCCCCAACACAAGTGCCGAGGTAACTTTCAAGTGCTCGAGAAGATGGGCGGCATCCCGCGCGGTCGCACTCACCAGATCGCCGTGCTTCGGACCTGCGTTCAAGTCTGATCGCCCAAAACCTGGCCGAGACGGCGCGATGATC
Organism: Henriciella sp.; assembly: GCA_030066975.1. Taxonomy (GTDB): domain Bacteria; phylum Pseudomonadota; class Alphaproteobacteria; order Caulobacterales; family Hyphomonadaceae; genus Henriciella. The sequence continues at coordinate 12,399 of JASJAO010000008.1, forward strand.
CGCCACCCCTGGCGCTTGAGGGCGTCTGCACAGGCATCTGTGACAACCGTTCCATAAAGCATATTGTGGAAGAATAAGACCGGCTGGCCATTCGGCGCCCCGTGTTCAACGAAAGCGAGTTTCCGACCATCGGGCAAGGTGATCGCGGCCGTCCTGCTCGATGACGAGGGGCGCGTGCCAAGCGGTCGTTGGCCTTGAAAGCGCTCGGACCTGTAACTGGCGGCAAAACCACACAGAATACGGACAAGATCGGGGATATTGTTCGCGTCCAGTTTGCGCAGGATCTTTTTGATCTGCGTGCGGACCGTGTTGATCGAGGATCCCCGGTTCCTGGCAATCTCCGCCGGGGCATCTCCGCCAGCCAGCGCTGCGGCCACGTCCGCCTCCGCCAGGCTTAGTCCGAAGGCTTGCACCAGCGCCTCCTTTGCTGGTTTGCCAAGCCGGATGTCGATCGATGACAGCAAGACGGAGGTCTGCGGCTCTGTCAATTTCTCCCCGTCAAGCGTTTCGAAGAGTTGGACACGGGTCGCCAACAGACAACTCGACACCTGGTCTTTACCGACGATGCAGGGCGAAAACAGAAAGGTGTCGTCGCCTTTGCGCGAGGGACGCGCCCAAGCAAGGATTCGGTCAACCGCATCAGCGTCAATCGTGGTGTCGCGCAGAGATTTCGAGACTGCACACTTCGCGATTTGGATCGCATCCTGATTGGCGGCGAGGATCCGGCCATGAGTGTTGATGACAATCCCGATCCCGAAAGCTCGTTCGGCGAGCGTTTGCGCCGTGGCCTCGCGCTTTCTCAGCCGTCCCAGCCGGTCCAGAATCTGCAACCCGCGGGCGAAATGGGCATGAACCGGCGAGTGCTGTAGTTCCGACAGTTTCTCGACGCCACGTGCGGAGATGCACGCTTCAATGTAGCGTTCCCAAGACTCCATAAAGGCATCATAGTGGATCGGGTCTACCGTGGCGGCGTAGGTCTCGTCGACCAGATCGGCGATGTGTTCCTGTTCGACCAAGGTGTTCACCTGTTTTCGCTGTGCGGCCAGATGGCGCCACGATAGTGCTGAATACGCCACGAATTCGTTTGGCGCATACCTAAGATTGATGATGCCATAACCCGATGCAGAATGGGACTCTGTGAACTGGTGCAACGACACGACAGTTTGGGGGTCAAGGATTGACTCGACACCAGAATAGGCACGCCGGGACGTCTGCTTACGCGCAGATGCGCAGAGCAGCGTGCGTCTTGGCTTGTACTGCCATGGTTGCTCCCATTGCCGCCGGCGATGAGGACGGACAAGACAATCGCATTCGCACCGGTATTCCTGCTGAATTCCTGGATCTCGTCGAACCCGCGATAGACGCTGAGCGCACCCGGCCCCTATCCGACGGAGAACTGTTCGTTGAGTTCCATGTTGAAGGCGTTCGGCGCGGCGATGTGATTATTGCCATCAAAGATGGTGACCTGCGGTTTGATGATCCCGTGGCAGCAGCGGCGCTAATCACCGATCTCCAAAACTCAGAAGACTTGGTCGCCCTGTTCGAAGACGGCTTTCATCGCAATGATCCGGCGTTCTGTGTGGTGGGCACAGTCACGCCGTGTCAGCCACCAACCGATGGTCGTCTCGGTCTGGTACTAGACACAGAAGCCTTGCGTTTAGATCTCTTCCGATCAAATCGGTACCGCCTCCCCCCGCCGCGGATCATGCCGAGCCATCCCAAGGCTGCCGGATTGGTCAGCGGCCTGACCGCGCGCGTGTCTGGAAGCGACCAGAATAATGTCACGACGATAAACTCATCTTTGTCTTTTGACACGATTGCCGGGCGTGGACGCGACAGTCTCTTCGCCAATGGCTCGGTCAACGAAGACGGTGAGGTCTCGGTCCTGCGGGCTGGTGCGCAGACCTTTCGCGGTCGCGGCCGTGCCGCTGCCGGGTTATTCCTGTCTGAAGCGTCAGACCTTTTCACTCAGAGGGATCTTGTCGGTGTTGAGTATCACACCTCGGATCTGACGCTGGATCAGAGTTCTGGCTTTGACGATACGCCGCTATTACTCTTCCTTGCCCGTCCGGCTCAGGTCGATGTTTTCCGCGACGGCCAACTCCTCTACTCAGCATATTTGGAAGCAGGTCCCCAGACCTTACCGACACGGCGGTTTCCCGCAGGATCCTACAACGTGACAATTCGGATTCGTTCCGAGAATGGAGAGGAACGCGAAGAACGCCAATTCTTTAGCCGGACGTCCTTTCCCGGGACTGCCCGGCAAGTGCACTATTCGCTCCAGGCCGGCATGGTGCGCGACCGAGGCAATGGGGGCGTGGGCGACGATGAGGCGGGTGAGCCGTTCCTGGCGGCGCGCATGAGTGTACCCTGGCGTAGGAATCTGGATCTCTCGGCCCGTGCTGGCCTGCTTGGACAAACCGCGTTTGCCGAAGCCGTCTCGACAGTTCGCTTTGATCGGGCGTCTTTGGCGGTTTCGGCCTTGTCGGCCAGCGACGGTGTAGTCTCCGCTGGCGCCCGCTTGTCCGGGTTTGTGGGGCCGTTGAATGTTTCCGGTAATCTTCGTCACGCCACCAGTGGTGAAAACGGTTTCGAACCAACAGCACGTGGTGCGTTTAGCGAGGCGACCCTAAATGTGTCCGGGCCGATGCCATTCCTCGGCGGGACGATTTCCGGCTTTGGCCGCTACAGCGAGCAAGACGACCGCGACGCGCGAAACAGTTTCGGCGCGACTTGGACACGCTCCATTCCGACCGTATTTGATCGAGTGAATACCCAGTTTAGCCTCAACTTCCAGGATACCGATACTGACACCCGATTGACTGCAACATTGCGTTTCTCGCGTTTGCAGCAACGTTCAACCATTTCTGGTTCATTGACCGGGCGCAACGTCCAAGCATCGTCTGGCGACCGCTTCGATCATGCGCAAAATCTGCAATGGTCGCGGCGGTCAGATCACCGAGCTGCTACACCCTGGTCGATCTCAACTCGCACTTCCAATACCAGCGATGGTGATCCGCAAGCGGGCCTTTCCGGGCAGCTCCAGTCGGCGCGTTACATCGCTGATGGTCGGGTGGACTATACATTTTCCGATGAGGGGCGAGCGACTTTTTTTGGATCTGCAGCTACCTCGTTTGCTGCGACCGTTGACGGTGGGTTTGCCTTCGCAGGCCGACGTAACGCCAAAGCGGGCGTCCTGGTGGATCTGCGGGATGAACCGGCATCGATCGATATCTCTGCGAGTGTGAATCGCGGGCGGCTTAAGCCGGTTCGGTCACAACTGACGTTCATGCCCGTCCCGGAAATCCAGTCCCAACTCATCCGGCTGAGGCCAAGTGCGAGGGGTGCCGTCGCCTATGACGGAGGCGTTATTCGTGTCGCTGCGTTTCCCGGCAACGTCATTCCGATCAATCCTAGCTTCCTACGTCAGGTAACCATATTCGGCCTGCTGACGGATACTGACGGGACGCCGCTAGGGGATGCGCGTCTAACGGTCGACGGTGACACCTTTGTCGTCGATGAGGGGGGCTATTTCGTGTTCGATGTCTTATCCACGCTCAGCGAGATCAAGGCGATCGCGCCTGACGGGGGTGTCTGTACCATCCCGCTACCCGATCTGTCGGTGTCGGGATCGGAAGACTTCACAGATCTCGGTGACCTCGTTTGCAACGCCCAGGATGATTGACCCATCTACGCAACCAAGGGCCGATTCAGCTGTCAAACATCCTGACGATCGCATCAATAATGAGATCATAGCGCGTATAGAACAGCAGTCCGCCGACCCCATCTATGGTCTCAACTTCAATCGAGGGCGCGACGGCCTGGAGCCGCCTCAGCCGCTTCCATCGCGACTCCCGGTCGCTCTCGCCGATAATCAGGCGGATTGGCACAGGGCAGGCAAGAATATCCCCCGTCCAATCATGGCTCAGCGCCGCGAACTCTGCGGCGAAGCCTCGATTGCCTTGGGCCGTCATGGTTTCGACACTGGATGTCACCACACGGTACACGGTGGGATCGTCCAACAGGCTCATATCGTGTTCGGAATTGCCGAACCGCACGCGCGTAAAACGTCGCACGCCGATCACATTAAAATAGCCGATCATCACCCGTGTGGCGAAGCCGATACCGATGGGTGTGCCCAGGGATGCCGAAAAGACAAAGCGGCACATATGGGGCAGGCTTTCAAAATGGGTGCCTGGCGCGTGCGGAAGCCCCGGCGAAACCCCAACAATGCCGGCAATCGCGCCTGGCCGCCGCTGGGCCAGCTTTGTAGCGTAGAACAACCCTGCGCCCCTGGCGAGGATAACAACGCGTTCGTCGCTCGCGATCTCATCCAGCCAGTTGGTGAGGTCATCGGCAAACTGGTTCGCAAGATCGGCCCCGTTCGGATAGGGGGCACTCTTGCCGAACCCTGGACGATGACAGCTTGCCAGGCGCAGGCCCGCGCGTTCAAAAGCGGCCTGGGCATCGGGCGTGATGGCATCGTTCAACATGTCTTCGTGGATCAGGAGGACTCGGCGCCCGGACGCTGCACCATAATGGGCGACATCAAGGGGCCGGCCGGAGGGGAGGATGAACGTGCTGCGTTGGTCCTGCTGGGGAAAGTAAGGGGCCTCGACGCGGGCGCGGGACCCCGTGGGCAGGTGATCCGCGATCGCCTGGTCGTCGCGGCCAGAGGAGCTTTGACTGGCCGCTAGACCGATCGCAAGGCGCACCAATTCCACCTGGCCGTGGGTGCCGGTCTTCTCATAGATGGCCCGCATTTGGCTGCGTACGGTGGTGAGGGCGCTATCTCGGGCCTCGGCGATTTCGGCGACGTCCATTTTATCGATGGCGAACTTGAAGATGTCCAATTCCGCAGCCGTCAGCTCGAACGCCTCGGCAACGACCTTGTCGAGGTCTTCTGTCCAACTCAAATCGTTGCACCGCATGAGAATGAATGGTTCGCCGTCGCGGCCACTAAAAGCGCTGAGGGCGGCGATCAGCGGACCTTCGTCCCGGGTGCGGATCAGACGCACCAAGTGCTCGCCATCCGCGGCGGCCACATCCGAAATCGACCGGATCAACTGATCCGCCGACCGCGCATCGATGGGCAGGACTTCTATATGATCGCCCGGTAAAACCCCGTAGGCCGTGCGAGCCGTTTCATTCGCTGTTTCAACAATACCTTCCGCCGAGACGATGAGTTCCGCTGTGACGCCGTCGACAAGGAGGTCCTGAAGTCGATCATGACCGGCGGCGCTTTGGCCAGGTCGACTGTCGACAACGAGATCGGCGGCGCGATGAAAGTGGGCCTGCAAAGCAGAATTCAGCGTGGCCGCGTCGTTCAGTTCCCTGGTTTGCTGCAGCCACGCATCGACCAGTTCAGTGTATCGCTCCGGTTCAATCGCAGCGGCGTAGATACGATCAACTAACCTGTGAAACGTTGAGCTCTCTTCCATTACCCCTCCCAGCGCGTGCACGTTCCACGCCCGTTCATTTATCCATATATGAAAGATTGTAACAATCGTATTGCTAGAGTGTGGCAAACGGTACTGTCAGATTAACAGAGCTTGGGATCACTTTGCCTTGGTTTGAGGTCGGGCGGTGGAATTGTCAGCGGGTTATTGTCAGCGGAAAGTGACCTTTAACAGCCCCGCTCTAGGCTTGTCCGATGACCAAGAATCCATTTTGCTATTTCAAAACATCACCAGAGATCATCCAGCTCGCGGGCATGATGTATGTCAGGTTTCCACTTTCGCTTCGCAATGTTGAAGACCTACTGCATGAGCGCGGGATCGATATCTGTCACGAAAGTATCCGAACTTGGGTCGATCGCTTTGGTCCAATCTTCGCTGGAAAGATCCGAACGAAGCGCGCATCCTACATGCGCCAGCACACTCAATGGCAGCGGCACCTCGACGAGACCTTTGTGAAGATTAATGGCGTCCAGCACTATCTTTGGCGTGCTGTGGATCACGAAGGCGAAGTGCTCGAAAGCTACGTGACAAAGACCCGCGATAAGCAGGCGGCACTTACGGTTTTGAAGAAAGCGATGAAACGATACGGCGCTCCGAAAGTTATCGTTACCGACCGACTTCGCTCGTACGGCGCCGCCATGAGAGAGATAGGAAACAGCGATCGCCAGCAGGTCGGTCGCCATCTCAATAATCGGGTTGAGAACGGCCACCTGCCTTTTCGACGAAGGGAGCGGGCAATGTCGAGGTTCAGACGAATGTCCAATCTACAGAAATTCGTTTCGACCCATGCCTTGCTCCATAATCACTTCAATTTAGATCGCCATATCAACCGCCGACACACCTTCAAAACTCAACGCGACGCCGCTCTTCTCCAGTAGCGCGAACTTCTTGCCGCCTAGCAGGCCTCACCCTAGTGTTGCTGGAGACCGGTTCGCGTTAGACTGACAGCACCCGCAGCTTTTATCTCGGCCTAGATGCAAACAATTGGTGACTTTTCTTAGCCGTGCAGAGCCTCTAAGCACACGCCCATGAAGACCATTGCGCTCATCGATTACGGATCCGGCAACCTGCACAGTGCCGAGCGGGCCCTGCGTGTCGCGGCTGCAGAGGCTGGCGGAGAGCACGACGTGGTCATCACCTCAGATCCGGATGCCCTTGCCCGTGCTGAGCGCATCGTTCTGCCAGGTGTGGGCCATATCGGCGATTGCGCCGCCAATCTCAAAGCCGTGGACGGTCTGATCGAAGCGCTTGAAGAGGCCGTCCTGAAACAGGGCCGACCCTTTTTCGGCATCTGTGTTGGCGCGCAATTGCTCGCTACGCGCGGCCTGGAAGATGGCGAGACACGATGCCTGAACTGGATCCCCGGCGATGTGGACCGGATCACACCCGGCGCTGGCTATCGTATTCCGCACATGGGCTGGAACGGGCTGGAGATCGCCAGGCCGCACCCGGTCCTGACAGGTCTTGGTAAGGACCCTCACGTCTATTTCACCCACTCTTATGCGTTTCGAAACCCCGCTCTTGAGCATATCGCGGCGCTCACAGACTATGGTCAGCCCCTGATCGCCGCTGTGGCGCGTGACAATATCTTCGCGACCCAGTTCCACCCGGAAAAGAGCCAGAGCGTCGGTTTGAAACTTCTGTCTAATTTCGTGCGCTGGATGCCAGAATGACTTTCCAACTCTATCCCGCGATTGACCTGAAAGACGGTCAGTGTGTGCGTCTTTTGCGCGGTGAGATGGATCAGGCGACGCAATATAATCCCGATCCTGCCGATCAAGCGGCCCGCTTCGCTGCGATGGGCTTCTCGAACCTGCACGTGGTGGATCTGAATGGCGCTTTTGCCGGGACCAGCGCCAACACAGAAGCCGTCAAAGCCATCCTCGCAGCCACATCTTCCCCGGTTCAGCTCGGCGGCGGCATCCGCACCCGCGCTCAGATTGATGCCTGGCTGGAGGCCGGGGTGTCTCGCGTCATTCTCGGCACGGCCGCGCTGAGAGACCCGCAGCTGGTCAAAGACGCCGCCCGCGCTCTGCCCGGACAAGTTGTCGTCGGCATTGACGCCAAGGACGGCATGGTCGCGGTCGAAGGTTGGGCAGAAACCAGTGACATGTCGGCCATTGAACTCGCCAAGGTCTTCGAGGGCTGTGGTGTGGCGGCGCTGATCGTCACCGACATCTCTCGAGATGGCATGAAGACCGGCGTGAACGTCGCGTTCACCGGCGCGATGGCTGACGCGGTCTCCATTCCTGTGATCGCCAGCGGCGGGGTTGCCGGAACTGAAGACATCACAGCACTTCGCGCCCATACCGGACACCGCCCGATCTATGGCTCCATCCTCGGCCGCGCCCTCTATGATGGTGATCTTGATCCGACTGAGGCGATTGCAGCGGCGCACTAGATGCACGCTTAAATAGTAAAGCATTGCTGAAAATTTAAAGTTCAAGACACTGATAAATACAGGAATCAGGGGAGGAAATATCTGAGCTATCACCTAAAACCAGAATATAACAAAATCGTGATATCAATATTTGTCGCATACCGGCGTGATTTAAAAATCATCCGAACATAATTTAATTATAATAGTAATAGGGGAATCCGTGCAGAAAACATTGAATATAGATAAAAAAATTGATGAAAAAATTGCTTCAGATTTCGACGCTTTAATCAAACTTTGGCGTGCCGCTGAGCGCCAACTGTCTGTAAGAGCAGATTCATTCAGCGAGGATTTGGAACTCGAACACCTCCGCGATGAACTTGTTGAGCAACAAAACGAGTTGATCGATCTACTGAGTAAGATTGAAACGCCCCAAGTGGAGCAGGTTTTGCAGAAACTTGCGATATGGGACATGTCTTGCGGAGCCTCAGCGCAAGATGGCTTAGGAGATCAGCGGGACCGCTATGAACGTTTGGTGGTGTCCGCAATCGGTGACCTGGAGTTGATTGCTTCCAAGTTGGAACAATAGGCTGAAATCCAACTTGCAACGTTAACGTGAATCGGAACAAACCACGAAAATAGCAAGACGTTCTTAACCAGACGCGCTATTAGAGTGCGTGATGAGTGAAACGATTCGGATTCTCGGCATTGATCCGGGCTTGCGCCATACGGGCTGGGGCGTGATTGATTTGACGGGGTCTCGGCTCGGTCATGTTGCGCATGGCGTGATCAATGTGGATCCCGACTTGGCCATGGCTGACCGACTCGCCGGGATTTTCTTCGCCGTGGGGGAGCTGGTGAAAACCTACAGCCCTGATCATAGTGGCTGTGAAGAAACCATCGTGAACGCCAATCCGCGCTCGGCCCTGAAGCTCGGCCAGGCGCGCGGCGCGGCGATGACCTCGCTTTCTTTCCATGGGCTGGAAGTGTCAGAGTTCGCGCCCACTGCGATCAAACGTGCAATTGTCGGCACCGGCAAGGCCGACAAGGAGCAGGTTCAGTTCATGATCTCGCGCCTTCTGCCGCGCGCCGGAGAGATGAAGGCTGATGCCGCCGACGCCTTGGCGTGCGCGATTTGCACCGCCCACAATCTACCCCCGAAACAGCTCAAGGGAGCGGCCTGATGATCATCGGACGGCTCCGGGGCGAAGTGGCCGCGATTGGCCTCGACAATATCCTGATCGACGTGAACGGCGTTGGTTACGTCGCACTCGCCGGATCGCGCCTGCTCTCCAAACTGAGCGTTGGCGCAGAGGCTGAAGTGTTCATCGAAACACGTGTCACCGAAAACTCCATCACGCTTTTCGCCTTCGCCACGGATGATGAACGCGCCTGGTTTGTCCGGCTGCAAGATGTTCCGGGTGTCGCAGGCAAGTCGGCCATGGCGCTGATGGATGCGCTCTCCCCGGCAGAGCTGATGGACGCGCTTGCCCTTGGCGATGCAGCGACCATCACCCGCGCCAAGGGTGTCGGCAAGAAACTCGCAGAGCGGATCGTTGGTGAGCTGTCCGGCAAAGCCCCGCCCATGGGCCGGTTCGGTCAGTTCACCGCGGACCCGTCCGGCAGTGTACAAGCCGCCGCGACCCCGCAAATCACCGGCTCTCGCGCCGAAGCGGTCTCCGCGCTGGTTAACCTTGGCTTTGCCCAATCTGACGCGGCCAAAGCCGTTGCGAGCGCTGCGCGCAAGGATGACGCCGCCGAGACCAGCGCGCTCATCAAAGCGGCCCTGAAAGAGCTTAGCCCGGCATGACCCGCGATGGCACGCTCACCGATCCTGAGGCGCAAATCGGCGAGTCGCTTGACCGTGCCCTCCGCCCACAAAGTTTTGATGATTATGTCGGACAGGATGCGATCAAGGACAATTTGCGCGTCTATGTCGAGGCCGCCCGCCGCCGCGGCGAGGCGCTCGATCATACGCTGCTGTTCGGTCCGCCCGGGCTCGGCAAGACGACCTTGGCGCAAATCCTGGCAAGAGAACTCGGCGTCGGCTTTCGCGCCACGTCAGGCCCGGTCATCGCCAAGGCCGGGGACCTGGTTGCGATCCTCACCAATCTCGAAGCCAATGATGTCCTCTTCATTGACGAGATCCATCGCCTCCCCGCTGTTGTGGAGGAAGTGCTCTATCCGGCCATGGAAGATTATGCCGTCGACATTGTGATTGGCGAAGGCCCAGCGGCGCGTTCGGTACGGCTCGACTTGGCGCCCTTTACCTTGGTGGGGGCGACGACACGCGCTGGCCTGCTCGCGACCCCGCTGCGCGACCGGTTCGGCATCCCGCTGCGGCTGGAATTCTACACGCCAGAAACGCTCTCCACGATCGTCCTGGCGGCCGCCCGCAAACTGACCGTGCCGATCACCCGCGACGGCGCGGTCGAGATCGCCAAACGTGCGCGCGGCACACCTCGCATCGCCCTACGCCTGCTGCGCCGGGTCCGCGATTTTGCTGAGGCAGAAGGCGCTCAGATTGACCAGACTGCCGCTGCCAAAGCGCTCGCACGCCTGGAAATCGACGAGGATGGCCTCGACGCGCTCGACCGCCGCTATCTCGACGCTTTGGTGCGCACCTATGCCGGCGGCCCGGTCGGCGCAGACACGCTGGCGGCGGCCCTGTCAGAAGCTCGTGACGCCGTCGAAGACGTGATCGAGCCCTATCTGATGCAAAAAGGCTATGTCGCCCGCACCCCTCGCGGCCGCGTCGCAGCCCCCCTCGCCTATGAGCGTATCGGCCTCCCCGCACCGCAGAATGGCCTGCAAGGCGGACTGTTTGGGGAAGAGTGAGGTATGACTACAGATCCCCGTGTCGTTGGAATGTTTGCAATGATGGCGTCTGCTTGCGCAACCGGCCCGCAGCTTGGAGATCAAGCCCCCCTTGGTGCATGCGGTACAGAACAAGCTGGATGGTTTATCAGCGAGCCACCGGCTAACGCGGATAAATATCGGCAGATGGCCACGCAGAACCCGGCTATTCAGTCGAAAAGCCTGTCATCTGACGCTTGGGGTCGACTTGAACATGAAACTTGGCTTGTCAACGAAACCAATGAGGTCGTGTTGTGCCTCAGCTCGGATGAGCCCTGGCAATCATGGGGCACAACATTCTGGAGATTCAGCGCGCCCGACCAGGTCACTGGAGAGTTTGTCGTTGCCGATCAAGGGGCAACCATTATTGTGGGGTGACCGGTTCGGCAATCGCCGCTCGAAGTCCTTCATAAAGTCATCGGCGCTATTGCGGTGACCTGCGGTGTTATTTGTCTCTCATTGGCTCAGGCAAACACGAAAGTCTTTCGATAGCGCAGCGGCTACCGCTCCAGCACGCCCTTCACCATCGGTCCGAACGGCGATTCGCCCAGCATCGCGACCTGAGTTTGGGCCGACACTTCGTTGATCCCTTCCTGCGGGCGTGCTGCCGGGTGTACCGCTTTGCGCAAGGGCCGCGTGCCGGCAGGCATCGCAATGATCTCGGCAATCGCGCGCGGTACGTCCATCGGATCGGTCGACCCGCCGCCGGTGCGCGCCCCCATGCCGGCCGTCAGCGCCGGATAAGCCTCAAGCAAAGCTGCATCGGTGCGCTCTTTCAGCGGGCCAGAGTTCGCATTATTATTGGCCCAGATCCGCGTCGGATACCCGCCCGGCTGAATGATGGTCACATCAACCCCATGCGAAAAGAGCTCATACGCCATTTGCTCGCTCATCGCCTCCAGAGCAAATTTCGTCGCCGAATACATGCCGAAACCGGGGATGACCAAACGCCCAAGCTGCGAAGAGATGTTGAAAATCTGTCCGCCGCCATTGGCGCGCATCGCGGGCAGCGCTGCGCGCGCCAAGCGGTGACAGCCATAGACATTGGTGTCGAAGATCAAGTCGGTGGCCGGCATATCCTGAACCTCAATCGGCCCCCCGACAGAAATCCCGGCATTATTGATCAACACATCCAACTGGCCGTCATTTGCCGCGAGGGCCTCATTGACGCCGGCCTCGACCTGCTCGTCCGACGTCACATCAATCTCAATCACGCTGAGATCGAGATTTTCGCTGCTTGCCAAATCGCGCAGCTCATCGGCTTCGACCCGCGGAACATTACGCATGGTGGCAAACACTTTCGCGCCGAGCCGGGCATAATATTCCACACCCAGGCGGCCAAACCCGGAGGAGGACCCCGTCACCAGGATCGATTTGCCTGAAAGGTCCGGCGCCGCACCCGTCTCTCCAGACGCTTGCGCGGCAACGCCGGGGGCAATAGCGGCAGCGGCCGCGCTCAGGGCCAGTAATTGGCGACGATTGAGGGAAGACGGTGAGGACATGATAAACTCCTGCATGCTTGCTTGGGGGCGGGGGATAAGCCAGACTGAATATGACAGCCCGCCCGACGGTCGGCAACGCCGCCCCGGCGTCAGCGAGTTTGAATCAGGAGCAATGTGCGGTGCAAGATCCACAAATCCATAAACAGAAATCATGCTGGATGACGAAGCCTTATCGCGCACTTCATCTTTCATCTCTTCCCATACGAAGACACCGCGATGTTTGAAATCATCCGCGATTTCGGTCAGGCGAGCGCCGCCCTGCTGCTCGGCCTCGCCACCGGGGCAGGCTGGGTCGCCGCCATCATTGCGCCAAACAGTTTCTACGATGAGCTGGAGGATAAGAGCGCCGATGAACAGGTCCGCGGCCTGCTGAAAGCGGTCTCCGGGCCGGTCACCTTTGTCCTGCTGGCGGCAGGCGCGCTCGCCATTCTCGGCAATGCCTATGCCGCTGGCGTCACCGCCTTGCTCGCCGCGTTTGGCTTCTTCTCCAACAGCTGGACCCTTGCGCCGCACAAGAAAAAGGAAGCGGCAAAAGTTACCCAACGCCGTCACAAGACCAAGCGTGTCGTCGCCGTCAGCCTGACCCTGATCTTTACGCTGGTCACGGCAATTGGGGCGGTGCTGGCCGTGTTTGGCCTCTAGCGCGCAAAGGCTGCCCTCGCGCCCCGGCTGGACATTGTGCGCCCAAACTCGCAGTCTGGCAGGTAAAGATCGGGAGGCCTCAATGGACCATGATATCGCTCTGTCGGGATATCAACCTAACCTGCAGCGCTGGTTTGATTGGATGACCGGCAGCCATGATGACGGCGCCTTACGTGACATGCTGCACGAGGATGTCGTGTTTCGCAGCCCCGTCGTGCACACGCCGCAGGAAGGCAAGGCGATCACGTTCGCTTACCTGTCAGCGGCAGGACAAACACTGGGCAGCGACGCGTTCAAGTACACGCGCGTATTCGATTGCGGCGACCGTGCCGTGCTGGAGTTTGAGACCGTCATGGACGGTATTCAGGTCAATGGCGTTGATATGATCGAATGGGACGCCGACGGCAAAATCACTGACTTTAAAGTCATGGTCCGGCCGCTGAAAGCGATACAGGTGGTGCACGCCCAGATGGGACAAATGCTGGAGCGTATGAAAGCGGGTGCATAATCCCCCGCCAACACTGATCACCAGGCGTCTGACCTTAAAACCGCAGACCCTGGAGGATTTTGACGAGGTCGCAGCGCTTTGGGCGGACGAGGCGGTCGTGCGCTTCATTGGCGGTCAGACCCGGGATCGCCAGGATGCCTGGTTTACGCATTTGCGAAATCGCGGGTTCTGGGACCTGCTCGGCTATGGCTACTGGATCGTGCGCGAGCGCAAAAGCGGTGCCTTTGTCGGTGAGGCGGGCTTTGCCGACTTCATGCGTGGTATGCAGCCCGATATTTCTGGACGGCCCGAGGCGGGTTGGGCACTCGCCCAATCGGCCTGGGGGCAGGGCTATGCCACCGAAGCTGTATTGGCGGCGCACCAGTGGCTGGATGAGGTCCACCCCGGTCGCTCCACCTGCATCATTGACCCAGATCACGCCGTCTCAATCCGGATCGCGGCGAAGGCCGGTTACCGCGAATGGGGCCCAGCGGACTATCGCGGCAGCCCGGTCCTGGTGTTCGAGCGCGAACCACCCTCACCACGAACCCCCTAGCCGCAGGCCGCGAGTTTCTCTATTCAGGGGCCATGACAACGACTTATCTCGATTTCGAAAAGCCGCTTGCCGATCTTGAAACCAAGATTGCCGAGCTGGAAGCGGTCGCGCTGCAGGAGGGTGGCCCGCAAATCTCTGATGAGCTGAAGAAGCTCAAGGACAAGGCGGCCAAGCAGCTGAAGGATCTTTATGCTTCGCTCAGCCCATGGCGCAAAACACAGGTCGCTCGACATCCTGAGCGCCCCCATTTTAGCGATTATGTTGAAGGCCTGTTTGAGGACTTTCAGGAACTGGCGGGTGACCGGGTCTACGGCAATGATGAGGCCGTGATTGGCGGGCTGGCCCGGTTCAAAGGCCAGTCAGTTGTGGTCATCGGGCATGAAAAGGGTCGCACCACGGAAAGCCGCCTGCGCCACAATTTCGGTATGGCGCACCCGGAAGGCTATCGCAAAGCCGTCCGCCTTATGGATCTCGCTGAGCGTTTCAACCTGCCGGTGATTACAATGCCGGATACCGCCGGGGCCTATCCCGGCAAAGCCGGTGAAGAACGCGGTCAGGCCGAAGCCATTGCCCGCGGTACAGAGCGCTGTCTCACACTGCCCGTGCCGATCGTCACGCTCGTCATCGGGGAAGGCATGTCCGGAGGCGCCATCGCGATTGCCGCGGCCAACCGGGTGATGATGATGGAACATGCCATCTATTCGGTCATCTCGCCGGAAGGCTGCGCTTCCATTCTCTACCGCGACGCCGCTAAAGCGCGCGAAGCGGCGGAAGCGATGAAGATCACGGCCAAGGATCTGATGAAACTGAAAGTCATCGATTCCATCGTCAAGGAGCCGGTGGGCGGCGCTCATCGCGATCCCAAGAAAGCCCTCGCAAATGCCGGCAAGGCGATCGACAAGGCCCTGAAAGAGCTGAGCGGCATGACCCCGCTGGAGCTGAAGCAGCAACGCCGCGAGCGCTTCTACGCGATTGGCCGCGAAGGTCTGAACTGACCCGCAGTTTTCGAAATCAAGATCCAAACAAAAAAAGGCCGCTCCGGGGAGCGGCCTTTTCTCGAGTGTGGTGTTCGACGCTAGAATGTGTGCGTCACGCCGACCTTGATCATACGCCCGAACGGACTGTGCGTGTAGGCATCATAGTTCAGGTCGGTTGAGGCCTGTGGCGGGTCCTCATCCGTGAAATTGATCGCCGAGATCGAAAAACGCGTCCGCTCATCGAACAGAGACAGATTGTAGGTCAGATCATGTGTGATCTGGCTGTCAATCTCTGCCAGTTCCGGGATCGACGGGGCAGCATCCTCGTAATCGTTCACATAGCGCAAGGTATAGCGCAGAGAGTGAGGCCCGCGATTATACGTTGCAAACGCGTTGGCACGAAGATCAACAATCGTCTGGAACGGCGTGCCTTCGTTCAGGAAGCCGACAAAGTCGCCGCCCTCAGCCAGAACAACGCCGTTGATGTCGACGAAATCATCGGACTCATACTCGATCGTGTACGTGCCATCGATCCCGACAGAGGCGTCTGCGCCGCCAAGATCAAAGCTGTACTCGCCGAAGAAATCGATCCCGGAGGTAACAATGTCACCGCCATTGATCCAGTTACGCTCGACCCGCTCAATCGAGTCAGGGGACGTGTTGACCGGGAAGATGTGTGAGGCAATCGCCTCACAGTCTGCGGCTGAGCGTGTCGTCGCACCGCCAACACAATCCTGATAAGCGGCAACGATCTGACCGGCACTCTCCAATTGCAGCGGGTCGGTGAAGTCGAACCGCCAGTAGTCGACAGAGGCGCGAATGTTCGCATTGTCGAACAAGACACCGAAATTGGTCGCAAAGGCTTTTTCCGGCTCCAGATCAGGATTGCCGAGCGTATCCACCGCCTTGAACGCGTTGGTCGGTACGATGAACTCGAGAGTCGTGCTGCGATTGTCCAGGAATGGCTGAGGCGGGGCCCGGAACGTGGTCGAAGCCGACCCTCTGAACGCCAGGTTCTCGGTGGCCTGGAACTTCGCCGCAATCTTTGGATCGAGCGTTGATCCAACATTACCGCCATAGTCTTCAAACCGACCGGCCAACTGAATGTCGAGACGATCACTGATTGGCAGGGCCAACTCGACAAATCCGCTATAGACTGTCCGCTCCAATGACGTGTTCGTGCTACCGGCAAGGAACGCGAACTGTCCTGTTGGTGACGAGCAGGAATCATTTCCAACTGCCGTCGTATTACCATTGGTGATCGACGCGGGATTGTTGAATGGACACGGATTTATGTCGAGATTGGCATTTTCGGAGATGCCGAATTCGAACTTCTCGTTCCGGGTCTGCAAGCCAGCCGCCCAGCCCATGGTGCCACCGCTGAACTCAACCCCGGTCATGCCGCTGAACACAGCATCGAAAACCAGCAGCTCATCGGTGGTATCGGTCACGATCGTGTCGGTCAGCCAGTCAAGCAGTTCTGGTGAATTCGCCACATCGGGATTGTATTGCGGATTGGTCGCGCCATTCACCGCAGAGACCTCAATCGCGTTAGACATCGGGTTGTAGTACTCACAAGGTCCGACCCCGGGCGTGCCGGTCGCCGGATCACACCCTGGTCCGCCGAGACCGTCGAGGGCAAAGGCAAAGTTCTCAACCAGCATGTCATCTGTTTCAGTATGCCGTTCGCGCTGCGACCAACTCACCGAGACGTCATAATTCAGACCATCGTTGAACAAGGTGCCTTCCAGGCCAGCGACGAGACGAGACTGCTCGGTCTCACGTACGCCCTTGTTGGGTTCGCCGTCCAATCCGGCCACGCCGGCAAAACGACCCCAGAACGCATAATCGTCTGTCGGACCGAACGCCGCCAATTCCGCCGCATATCCGGGATTCTGATCGAAGAAATCGACCAGGCCAGGGTGATCAGCGTCAATGCGCGTATCTACCAGAGATTGCGGTGGATAGGAGGGTGACGTGTTCCACTCATCCATGCTGAGGTCTGAATAAGCAGCTTGCGCCTTGAACGTCATTGTATCGGAAACATCATAGCTGAAGTCGCCAAGCAGCTTGATCGTCTCTGTTTCCTCAACCAGATTGTCGAAATACGTGTACTGGAAGCGGCAGAAGTCTGATCCGAGCGACGCGATTGAAGTCACATGTCCGCCAAGCGCCTCACAGTTCGGATCAGCCTGTCCAAACACAACGGCAGACTGACCGATCGAATCCGCGATCGGGATCGCGTTCGGATTGATCAGAGTGCCGGGATTACCAATCGATGACCAACCCCCTTGCGGGTTTGAGTTAAAGTCGAGAAGCGCCCAGTCTTTCTCCTTGATATCAAGCTCGCTGCGCAAGGCATACTCGCCCGATACGACAAGGTTTGCGCGGTCGCTGGCCCAACCGCCAATCGCAGCAATCTCGGTGTCCCCGTCGGAACCATCAATGAATTTGTGACTGGCGCTAACTTCGAAACCTTCAAAATCATCGCGTGTGATAAAGTTGACCACGCCGCCAATCGCGTCCGAGCCGTATAGCGCTGCAGCGCCATCTTTCAGAACTTCGATCCGGCCAACTGAAATGTTCGGAATGAAATTGACGTCAGTACCAATCGTCGCGGAGCCGACATGACGGTTCCCGTTCAACAGAACCAGCGTACGGGCCGAGCCAAGTCCCCGAAGGTTGATGGTCGTCGCACCTTCATTGCCCTGACCGCCGCGCGTATCGAACTGGTTCGTCTCGCCGATCAGACCCTGGGTTGAGGGCAAGTCGCGCAATATCTCGTTGATTGACGGTGACCCTACAGCGATCAGATCCCCCTGATCGAGGACATCGACCGGCAGCGCCGCATCTTCGGGTGTGCCCGGGATGAAAGATCCCGTGACGGTCACCTTATCAAGTGTGCGATCGCTATCTTCGACCTGCGCGGCTGCCGTGCCGGCAACGGCTGACATGGCGGCAAACGACGCGCCAAAGATCAGCTTTCTTCCTAATGACATTTAATTCCTCCGTTTCAGGCCAGATTCTCTGATACAGCTCGCAACACTGCGTTTCTGGCTCCACTTCTACACTATGTGTAAGTTGAACGACTGGAAGAGCTGATGTTTGTTGCGGCGCAACACGAAAGATGTGACAGCGTTCGTCAGCTTGTCGGCGAATATTGCCGGTTTACGTCCGTAACCAGAAACGATACCGGGTTTTCCCAGAAGCGCAGGCGATTTCGTCCATGAGTATTCCATTTCTAGAGATTTCTGACGTCTTCGCAGACGCAGCAGAGCCGGCAACTTTTCCTCAGGCTGTGTTGCGCTATCGCAACACGCGCTGGGATGGCGAGGTCGGCCTCGCAGACTTAACCGATGAAGACTGGGTGACTCACTTCGCGCGGTTTGCGCCTCTGCCGGGAAATCTCGGCGCGCCTTTGGCGCAGCGTTATCACGGCCATCAGTTTCACGTTTACAATCCGGACCTTGGCGACGGGCGCGGATTTCTGTTTGCGCAAGTGCGAGATGGTCAAAACCGCCTGCTCGATCTCGGCACAAAGGGCTCCGGACAAACGCGCTGGTCACGCCAGGGCGATGGCCGCCTGACGCTGAAAGGCGGCGTGCGGGAAATCCTCGCGGCGAACTATCTCGAAGCGCTTGGCGTGAACACGTCCAAACCTTTCTCACTGATCGAAACCGGAGAGCCTCTGCATCGTAATGATGAGCCGTCTCCGACACGGTCCAGCGTTCTGGTGCGTCTGTCGCACAGCCATATCCGGTTTGGAACGTTTCAGCGCGCCGCCTATCACGATGATGCCCACAGCATGGCGCGCCTGATCCGGCACGTCATCAGGCACTATTATCCCGATTGCGAGGACGAAGCGCTCGCGATCGCCGCGCCGGCCCTTTTTCAGCGCATTGTCGAACAGACGGCCCGAATGATCGGGCAATGGATGGCCGTTGGCTTTGTGCACGGCGTCATGAACACGGACAATTTCAACATTACCGGCGAGACCTTCGATTTCGGGCCGTGGCGCTTTCTTGAGACGAGCGACCCCAATTTCGTGGCCGCCTATTTTGATCGCCAGGGTCTCTATCGGTTCGGGCGCCAGCCGACCCAAGGCATATGGGCGCTGCAACAGCTCGGCGGGGCGATCAGTCTGGTCTGCGAAGAACAGGATCTGTCGGAGGCTCTGAAAGCCTATGAACCAGCTTATCAACAGAGCTTTGCCCGGCATACGCTGGCGCTGCTCGGGCTTCTGGGTGGGGCGAGCCTGCAAGATGATCTGCGTTTCCTTCAGACCCTGTATGGCTGGCTCACGGAAAGCCAGGCCAATTGGCAGCAGGTCTTTTTCGACTGGTTTGGCGGCGAAGCAAGCCTGGCGCGTGCCAAAGACAGCCCCATCGCCGCCCAATATGATCAGACCAGCTTCGTCTCCGTCCGCGAAGGTCTGACAGCCCGGTCACCCGATCGGCCTGAGCGGTTGAACGCCTCCTATTTTCAGAACGCCAAACCGGTCACGCTCGCAATCGACGCCGTCGAAGCTCTGTGGGCGCCAATCGCCGAACAGGATGACTGGTCTCAGCTGGAGGCGACGCTTGCCCATATCGAAGCGGCGCGTGCAGCCTATGCTGGGCTTTGACAGGGCGTTAACCAAGCAAACATAGGCTTTCGCGTGGATCAGTCTGGTTTTTGGTCTGAGTGAGATGCGCCGCCCGTGAAACCCATTGCCTCTGCCCCCACGATGCTGAAAGCGTTTGCCACCTGTCTGGCTCTGTCTGCGGGTGTTCAGCTCGCCGAAGCGCAAACCTATTCCAATACGACAAGCGGCGCGCTCAATGAGACCGTCGCTCCTTGTAGCGCCCCACTGATTAGAACCTTTTCGGTGAGTGACACCGCCACCCTTGTCGACGTCGACCTTTCCGTGCTTGCCACTCACACCTATCGCGGTGATATTGTCACCGTCCTGGAGTCGCCAGGCGGAACACGGGTGCAGCTGACCTCCAGCCTGATTGGCCGTTCCGGTGACAATTTCAATGTCACGTTCGACGATGCGGCGACCGCGACTTATGTCGGGGCTTCTAACACCGCCACCCATTCCACGACGCTGCCCTACCAGAACACGCTGTCGCCTGAGAACCCGCTATCGGCGTTCAATGGCGAGACCGCAAACGGCACCTGGACGATGGAGATTTGCGATGATTTCGGTCAGGATTCGGGCACCTTCACACGCGCAGATCTGACCCTCACAACCGGTAACACCGCGCCGTCAGCAGATCTGTCCCTCACCGCCTCGGCAAGCGTGACCAACCCAACCACCGGGTCCAACACCGTGCTCAGCTTCACCGTGACCAATTCCGGTCCAGCGGATGTTGACAGCATTACCGTCCTGGCCGCGCTGCCATCCGGTCTCACCTATGTCTCCGATACAGGCGGCGGGGCGTATGATGCGGCAAGCGGGGTCTGGACGCTGCCAGGCACGCTCACCAATGGCGCGAGTACAACCCTGCAAGTGACAGCGAATGCCAATGCGTCGGGCAGCGGTGCCGTTCTGGCAGAGATCACAGCTTCCGGCCTGGACGACCCGGATTCAACCCCCGACAACCGCAACACGGATGCGACCGAAGACGATACCGCATCGCTGAACCTGCTGATCAACGGACCGGCACCCGGCACACCCCCAACGCTGACCTGTTCAGGCCCGCAAACCGTGTTCGACTGGGATGGCGAGAACTGGACCACGGGCGCGCTGTCTCAATCCTATCCGACCTCGGGGGTCGGTCTGAATTTCGACTTCTCCGGCGATACTGGCTTTTTCGTCAATAATGCCAGTTTTGGCGGACAATCCCCGGCGCGCTCATCGACGATCAGCGGCGGGCTCTCACCCGCGGAACAGGCCCTACTTTTCGTGGTAAACTATACATCTTCAACCCAGGCCGTGGAGCTTGAGATCGACCTTGGCACAGCCGGGGAGGGCGTTGCCGCGGCTCAGTTCACCATTTTCGACGTCGATATCAATCCGAGCACAGCCAATAACGCCAATTTCATCGACCGCATCCGCGTGCTTGGCTATTTTGGCGGGGCCGCCCGAACCCCGATCCTGACCGGCAGTACGTCGAACTCGGTCAGTGGGGCCACCGCGACCGGAACCGCCTCGGTTGGGTCCACCTCCGCGGCGGGCAATGTCACCGTCACCTTCGATACGCCCGTCGATCAGGTCGTCATCTTCTATGACAATGATCCCGCCGTGGTGCCCAATCCGGGCCAGCAAGGCGTTGCCGTGCATGACATTACCTATTGTGAACGCACACGGGACTTTTCGGACGCGCCTGCGAGTTATGGCGCCCCGTCTCACCTGATCGTACCCGGCATCTCCATGGGGCCCGTCGCACCCGACGCGGAAACCGCCGCTATCCCATCCACCCAGGCTGATGGCGATGACAGTTCAGGAGTTGATGACGAAAACGCCGTGTCCTTCCCCGCGCTGACCCAGGGCGATGCGACCACACTCAATGTCGCGGTCAGCGGCTCAGGGGGTTATCTCAGAGGATGGGTCGATTGGGACGGGGACGATACTTTTGAGACCAGCGAGCTGATCGCAGATGACTTGCAGCCGGTTGGCGGCAGCGTATCCATCCCGCTCAGCGTCCCGATTACGGCGACAACGTCTCAGACCTATGCACGCCTGCGCTGGTCGCAGCAGACCGGCCTCGGCGCTGAAGAGGCGGCGACGTCCGGTGAGGTGGAAGACTTCGCGCTGACCATTTCACCTCTCACCACCGCCACCTGCCCAAGCGGGTTCATACAGACCTCCAGCAGCGGCAATGCCGATACTGTGCTTGTGTCGGCGCAGTTCAGTTCCTTCGCGCTTGGACCACCGGAATCTGCCGGGACTACAGCGAATTCCGGCAATTCTGCGCGAGTCAATAATGGCAACCGCACGCTCACACTTGATCTCGGCGATCTGGTTCCGGAGGGCAGCACGATTGACGTCACGATGGCGCGCGACAATGGCTCCGGGGCGGCGACGATTGAGCTATCATCTGACAATATCAGCTTCACGACGATCCAGACGTTCAGTGGTGGATCAAATGACCAACTTCAGATCGTACCGGTCACAGTACCGTCCGGCGGCGCGCGCTATATCCGTTTCCAGCGCACATCCGGCCGGGTTTGGATTGCTGGCATGACCTATTCGGAAATCTGCACCGCTGCGGGCGGCCTCATCGCTTCCAAATCCGCGGCAGTGTACGATCCGGGCGGTGCCGGAGATGTCTTCGCCATCCCGGGCAGTGATGTCATCTACACGCTCACCGTGACCAACGAGAGCGTCACCCCAGCGGCGGAGGATTCAATCGTCCTGATCGATCAGCTACCGGCAGATGTCGAATTCTTCAACGGCACGACCCCCGAATTCGGCAATACGGTGATCGAGTGGACAGAGACCAACACGACTTTGACCTTCGATCCGCTGGTCGACCTTGGTTTTGCCGATACCGTCACCGGACCACCGAGCGTGTTTGCCGATTGCACCGCGACCGTTGATTCGGGCTATGACGCCGACATCACCCATATTTGTTTCAATCCCAAAGGCAGCATGGCCGCAGGCGATCCCGATCCTACTTTCTCTGTCCGGTTCCGGGCGCGCATTCGCTGATCCGCGACAGCGCCTGCTTCGCTGCGCCGCAGCGTCATGCCGTGACTCCGTCAGATGCGTCGCTTATCCTTTCTCCAATTAGATAGAGAACCGTGTTCAGGAGATGATGCGATGGACGGCACAGGGGTAGTAGATCGGGGTCCGGTCCTGGCAAATCTGACCGGGCTGCTGAACGAGGCAATCACCGCGATCGATACGTATGAAATTGCGGTTCGAACAGAACTCTCAAAGACGCTCGCGCCCGAGGGCAAGCCTGATCGCCGCGCGCTTGAAGCCCACCAGCATGCCGCCCACGGCTTTGCCTGGCTTGTGACCTATGTTGAGACCCTGCGTGAGACGGCGAACTGGGCCACACGGCTTGAAGCGGACGGCAAATTCACCGATATCGAAGCGCTTCTGTCCCAAATCCTGTTTGGGAGATATCTCGCCGACATTGTCGGCGGCATCCCGATGAATCAGGGCGAGACCATTCGCCCGCATGAACTTGGTGCCCTCGCTGCCGTCGACGTGCTATTCGATGTTCCGGCGGTGCGAGCCCTGATCACCGAAGGTCTCACTCCCGAAACCACCGCGGCGGCGGCCGCTTTCCTGCCGGATGCGCTGAGCCGGGCGACGGTAGAGAATACCGGTGAAGACGAGACGATGGCGATGATCCGCGATCAGTTCCGCCGCTATGCCGACGATAAGATCGTCCCGCACGCGCATGAGTGGCACTTGAACAATGACTATATCCCGATGGACGTGGTCAATGAGATGGCCGAGCTTGGCGTCTTCGGTCTTACTATCCCCGAAGAGAATGGCGGTCTCGGCATGGGCAAAACGGCCATGTGTGTCGTCTCTGAAGAGCTGTCGCGCGGCTATATCGGCACCGGCTCGCTCGGCACACGCTCAGAAATCGCCGCCGAACTGATCCTGATTGGCGGCACAGAGGCCCAGAAAGAGAAATACCTGCCCGCCATCGCGTCTGGCGAAATCCTGCCCACGGCTGTCTTTACTGAGCCAAACACCGGCTCTGATCTCGGCGCGCTGCGGACCCGCGCGGTCAAAGACGGCGACACTTACAAGATCACCGGCAACAAGACCTGGATCACCCACCCGGTTCGCGCTGACCTTATGACCGTGCTCGCCCGTACCGACCCGGAAACGAGCAATTTCTCCGGCCTCTCCATGTTCCTCGCCGAGAAACCGCGCGGCAGCGACGAGGTCCCGTTCCCGGCCGACGGTATGACCGGCGGCGAGATTGAAGTGCTCGGCTATCGCGGCATGAAAGAGTACGAGATCGGCTTTGACGCGTTTGAAGTCCCGGCCTCCAATCTGCTCGGTGAGACCGAAGGCATGGGCTTTAAACACCTCATGGCGACCTTCGAAAGCGCTCGTATTCAGACCGCCGCGCGTGCCGTCGGGGTGGCCCAGAACGCGCTCGAACTTGGCTTGCGCTACGCGCTGGATCGCAATCAGTTCGGCAAGCCGATTTTCGACTTCCCGCGAGTGTCCGGCAAGCTGGTCATGATGGCGGCCGAACTGGTCGGCATTCGTCAGCTCACCTATTTTTCCGCGCGCCAGAAAGACAATGACAAGCGCTGTGATCTCGAAGCCGGCATGGCCAAAATGCTCGCCGCCCGCGCCGCCTGGGCCGCCGCTGACAATGCCCTGCAGATCCATGGCGGTAACGGCTTTGCGCTCGAATATCCCGTCAGCCGCGTCCTCCAGGACGCTCGTATCCTGAACATTTTCGAAGGCGCTGGCGAGGTCCAGGCCATGGTGATCGCACGGAGGGTCATCTCAGAACGGAACTAGTTCTGTTCGACCTCGAACAGATCGAACTGGCGTAAATCCACAGTCTTGAGGATGCTCGGCTGGGTGAGTGCCGCGCGCAGCGCTTCTCGCAGGTTCACGCCAATATCCAGCGCTTCGACCGCAACGATAATCACCCGTCTTTGTTCAGCGGCACTGGCCGGGCAACTGGCGCCCGGGGCGCAGACCGCATCTGCGCGATACTCACCCAGATTGATCGAAAACATGATCGGAATTTGCCCCGCCGCGCAGGCCCCTCTGGCCCCGCTCAGCGCCTCGCCCAGCGTTGTCGCGCGCGCCCTGGCGAGCTGATGGTTGGTCGCAGTGGCGCCATCGGATGAGGTGGATCCGAACGCCATAGCCGCCTTTGAGGCGCAGAACCGCTGAAAGAATTGCGGTGTTTCCAACACCTCGGAAAAGCGCACGAACTGACCATTATCCTCTATCTGGCGCGATGATCCGGAACTCCAGGAATAGCGGTCGTGCAGCACATATAGTCTGAATTCAGCGCTCTTGCCTTGTGCATCCAGGCCGTCAAACTTGCGGCTTTCGCCCCAGGTTCCACCATCAATTGGCGTTAGATCAGGGCCGCAGAGGTCCGGCCGGTCGGCCAGCATCATCTGATCCCACAGCGCCGCAGCTCGGTAGCTCGGATCGTCAGACAAGGCCGCATCGCCATCATCGGTGCAAATGATCTCGCCTGTATCCCGGTCGATCCCGAAACTGCTCGGTTGAACTTGCGCGGCGGAAAAACCGCCAAGCCCCAGGATCAGGCCAATGGCCAGCCCGGTAGATTTGAAAATTCTCATCGCGAACCCCTTAAAAACGCGTGCCCTTCGGTACGTTCCTTTAGCGCGATGATCAATCTGATATTGCTGAATGCGATGTGTAACCGGGCGGCTCAGGCCGCTTCCGGCTGCGGCTCGGTGTGCACGGATCGGTAAATCTCCTGGCCAAAGGCGATGCGCTCTGCGGCGTCCATTTGCGATGTGTCGGTGTTCAGAACTGGCTCGATATGCGGGCGCAATCCATGGCGATTGGCGATCTGAATGGCGAGACCCGGACGAGCATTCAGCTCCAGCAGCAGCGGCCCCTTCTCTGCATCAATCACGATATCCGCGCCAAGATAGCCAAGCCCCGTGACCTCATAGGCGCGGGTGGCCATCATCAACATCTCGTCCCAGTGTGGGACTTGAATCCCCGACAGGCTGTTGGCCGTATCAGGGTGCGTGTCGATAATGGCATCATACTGCATGCCGTCACGCGTCACCCCGGTGGTGAGATCCAGCCCAACCCCGACACCCCCCTTGTGCAGATTGGCTTTACCGTCAGAGTCCGCCGTCGGCAGGCGCAGCATGGCAAGGATCGGCACGCCTTTCACCACAATGATCCGGATGTCCGGCACGCCTTTGAAGCTGACCTGATCGAACACACCGGCAAACCGCACGCGCTCTTCGATCAGCGCCGCATCCGGCAGTCCGCCCAGGGAATACATGCCAGAGAGTATGTTCATCACGTGAAACCGCAAATCCTCAAACAGAATGCGGCGTCCGTTGGCGAGCCGATATCCGCCCTTCATCGGCCCCATGATCACCAGAATGCCGTTGCCTTGCGACCCATTGGCGGGCTTGATCGCGACGCCATGCTCGCGATCAAGCATGTCTTTCAGATTGCGCATGCCGAACGAGCCGCGGATCAGACCGATCAGTTCGGGGCAGGGGATGTTTGCCTCCTGCGCCAACTGCTTGGTCACCGACTTGTCATTGACCAGGCGCATCAGGCGGCGCGGGTTCAGTTCCGCGACGAGCCGCACATTGCGCTCATTCAGTCCCATCACGCCATTGCGGCGCAGGCCGATAATACGGTCAAGGATCGACATTTTTCTCCGCCGCATGCCGGAACCGGCTGATCTCGCTCAGGCGCATGCCCATATAGCGTCCCATCATCAGACAGAGCCCCATGATCACGAGTAGAAGCTCCGGGAAGTTGAACATCAGATACTCAACATTCGGATTGCTCATCGCCAAATAGGCCACACTGGCCACCGCCAGACTGCCCAGCCCCTGTTTGATCGCTTCGCTGGGCGAATATTCTTCCCAAACGATCGACATGCGCTCAATCGTCATGGTCAGGATCACCATTGGGAACAGTGAGATAGACAGGCCAATACGCTGACCGGAATCGGCCATAAAGATCGTGATCCCGGCCATGCACAGAACGATGAAGGTCAGAACGACAGCCAATCGCGGCACCAGCAACAATTTCAACCGTTCCAGATAGAACCGCATCGCGAGCCCGAGCGTGATCAGGACGATAAACAGGATCAGACCGGTCAGCAGCGCGGTTTCGCGAAACGCAATACCGATCAGAACGGGCATGAATGTGCCAAGCGTCTGCAGTCCAACAAACTGGCGCAGGAAAACGAGCAATAGGATGCCGACCGGGATGGTCAGCAGAACGCGGTAAACCAGCTGTGTGGTGAGTGGCAGGCCATCAAAGGTAAACAGGCGCAAGAACACATCATTATTGTCAGCGGCATCGAGCACCATCGAACTCGCAGCTAGCCGCAGAGGTTGCAGGCTGATCTGTGTGCTGAGCTCAGATGTGCCATCGGCTTCAACCAGTTCTTCCGTGCCATACCAGATCGGGAAGAACCGGGTCGGATTGCCGCTTGGAAAATAGCGTCGATCCCGGTCAGCGACATGGTACTCCAGCCAGCTTGTCGTATCCGCGCGGCGACGGGCATCATCAAGGTAAACCCCGTTGGCCACGCGCGCGGGAACGCCCTGGCTTTGCAGCACTTGCCGGGCGAGCTCCAACCGTCCGAGATAGCCTGGCAGCGGCGGGATCAGCGCGGCCACTTCGTCCGACAGATTGGCAGAGAAAATCTCCTGCAAGGTCAGCTCGACCAGCGATTCCTCGTCCGCAGACTGTCGGCGCAGATTGGACAGCCAGACAATGAAGGCCTGGCGTTCAAGATTGGATTCAAACGGCAGATCAATACGCTCAGTTTGCTCGTACAATTCGGCAGGCAAAGGCGTTTGTCGGTTTTCCTCAATCAGTGAGGTCCGGTACCGCAGGACTTTCGGGCCTTCGGGATAACGATAAGTCCAGATCGCCTTTCTGTTGCGATTCTCCGCTGTGCGAATGATCCGCAGCCCGAACGGGCCGCTATAGAACTGTTCTTCACGCACATCCCGTATTTCGCTGCGCGCGGGCAGAAAGGCCTCCACCCGAACCGGGCGATTATCGGCGGCAAACTCGATATAGACTTCCAGATTCCAGACCGTACGCGTCTGGTCCGGCACCAGAGGATAGTTGTGATTGATGGCCTTGTGAGCAAAGATGCCTAACCCGATCAGGACCAGTACAAGCGATAGAAGCCGCGTATGGAGCTGCCCACTCATCTATCGCTCAGTCACACGAATCATCGGCGGCAAAGGTCTGTCCGGAATCGACGACAATCCGCGAGGCCAGAAACTCGCGCCCGATCAGGACCTGATAGTCAAACTGCTCCCGGTCGGCCAGCGTGAACTCTGCGAGCCCTGAGGCCCCGCCGACACAGAGCGGCAGGTGTATCACGGGTCGGCGCTGCGTCCCGCCGGTTTTCAGCTTGATTGCCACGAAAGAGATCACATTCTGATCATAACGAATGGACCGGCCATTCTTGCCGATGACACGAAACTGCACCCAGGTGTCCCGGCTTGATTTCTTGTACAGTTTCACATCCCGTGCATAGAGCGAGCTTGTATCGGCGCCGGTATCGAGCTTGGCTTTCATTTCCAGACCGAGTTTGCCGACATGGGCGTCTTCAATATAGCCAAGCACAATGGGCTCGCTGCTGCGCGCATCATCTGCGTCAGCGAGAGCAGGCAGTCCAAGTCCGGCAAAGCCCAGGACCAGCGCCAAAAAACGGGCAATACAATTCATGTCGAATATCCGCACAGTTCGAGACAATAAGATCGCCCAGCCTCATATGAATTCGGATGGCCAAAATATGGCCGATGTTCGGAATTAACTGCGATATTCATCAAGCGCAACAGATCCCTCTCTTCCCCTGACGACCTTACAGCTCTATGGGCATCAGACAATGCTCAAGACCCGCATCATTCCCTGCCTTGATGTCAAGGATGGCCGCACCGTGAAAGGCGTCAACTTCGTTGACCTGCGCGATGCCGGTGACCCGGTGGCGCTGGCCAAGGTCTATGACGCGCAAGGTGCCGACGAGCTTTGCTTTCTCGACATTACCGCCAGCCATGAAGAGCGCGGCACGCTGCTTGATGTGGTCAGCGCCACAGCCGAACAGTGTTTCATGCCGCTTACGGTGGGCGGCGGTGTGCGCTCGGCTGAAAACATGGTCCAGCTGCTGCGTGCCGGGGCTGACAAAGTCGCGATCAACTCTGCCGCCGTCGCTAATCCGCAGGTCATCGCCGACTGCGCCGCACGCGCCGGTCGCCAATGCGTGGTGGTTGCCATTGACGCCCGCGCCAGCGGCGACAGCTGGGAGATCTTCACCCATGGCGGACGCAAGGGCACCGGCATTGACGCCGTCGCCTTTGCGCGCGAGGCCGAACAGCGCGGCGCGGGCGAAATCCTGCTCACCAGTATGGACCGAGATGGCACCAAGGCGGGCTATGACCTGCCGCTGCTCAAGGCGATTACGAGCGTTGTCAATGTTCCGGTGGTTGCCTCCGGCGGGGCCGGCAGCGCAGAAGACCTCGCGCCCGCAGTATTGGAAGGCGGGGCAAGCGCGGTGCTCGCGGCCTCCATCTTCCACTTCGGTGAAGTGACGCTACAACAGGCTCGCGCCGCCTTGGCCAGAGCTGGCGCGCCGGTACGTCCGTTTGAGGAGCTCTGATCATGGCTGATACCCCAACCCCATCACTCGGCAGTGCGATGACGCTGTCGGCCGTCATCGACCACCTGGCAGATACTATCGACGCGCGCGTCGGCGGCGATCCCAAGAGCTCTTACACCGCCAAACTGCTCGGCGAAGGCCCGCTTTCCTGCGGCAAGAAAATCGCCGAAGAAGGCGCCGAACTCGCCCTTGCCATGGCGGCGCAAGGCGAGGCCGAAACCGCCTCTGAAGCGGCCGATCTGATCTATCACATGCTGGTCGGCCTGCGCGCCAAGGGTGTTTCTCTCGACGCCGTGGCGGAAACTCTGGCCAAGCGGCAGGGCCTCTCCGGTCTGGAAGAAAAAGCCGCGCGCAACTCCTAGGTGCACACCCGCGCTTTATTCCGCGGGATGTAGGGCGGGCTGGCCTGCAGCCGGTTCAATCGCGTCCTCTGCCGTCTCGTCCGCGCTTGGTGCGAAAACCGTCTTCTGGTTCGGCAGGAAAGGCGCCAGATACAGCCCCGCCACCGTCATCGGATACTCGGGCGCCGTGCCAATCCCGATCCGGTCATGCGGGCGCTCACCTTTAACCTTATGGAATGTGCCGAACAGGATGTCCCACACGATGAACTCGCCGCCATAATTGGAGTCGCCGACGCCTTTATCGGGATAGTGGTGGTAGCGATGATTGTCGCCGATCGAGAAGATATATTCCCACCAGCCGAGGTTCAGATCGATATTGGAATGCTGGAAAATCCCGATGCTGAGCTGCAGGATAATGGCTACCAGCGCGATCTCCGCCGTTGGTTGCACTAGCGCCAGCGGGATGGCGTAGAAGATCGCCTGACTGATGATCTCCAGCGGATGAGCGCGAATGCCATTCAGCCAGTAGAGCCGCTCCACCGAATGATGCGCCGCATGGATCCGCCACAGAAATGGTACTTCATGCAAGGCCCGGTGAAACCAGTAGCGAAAGAAATCCTTGATCAGGATGAACAGAAAGACCTGCACCACAGGGTTCCAGTGCGTCGGCCAATAGTCATGCCCATAGGGCTCAAGAAACTCAACCATGCCGACAATAAACAACGCGCCGACGATCAGTTTCGAAATACCGCTCCAGAAGGCGCCGGAAAAATACATGATGATGTCGACGGCGGTATCATTGCCGCCTTCCAGCCAGTTGCGGCTATACGGCATCAGCCGCTCAAACGGCGCGCAATAGAGTCCAAACACGATCGGCAGCAGGACAAAGCCCAGCAGCGTAAAACTCGTGATTCCGTTTTCGACAAGTTTGAAGCCGACCCATAGCGACAGGATCAGCGTAAACGGCAGCAACGTATTGGAGATGATCTTCCGGAGCAGCGTGCCCTCCAGCTTGTAGGACAGCCCATCCAGATGCCGCATGATCCAGCGCGTCGGCTGCACCAACACCCAATGCAAAGTAAACTCGAGCAGGTTCAAAGGCGCACCGAGCCAGGTTTCCATAAACCGCGCCATCCGCGCCCGCGCTGGCATCTTGCGATTGCTCTGACCCATGTTTTCAAGACCTGCCACAGCCAACCTCCCTTTAACCCACTCCCGGGGCCGGGCCTGATAGGACGATCGGCAAACCCGCCGAACCTCATCTCAAGCCATAATTAAATGAACACGTTCATTTTTCATAATCAAACCCCTGTGTCAAGTCCGTCGGGTGCTCTCACGGTACTCTGTCCCCGGCTTGCCCCAAGCCGCGAAGTCTAGCGACGCTTCCGGTCTTTTTCCTCCCCCGGTTCATCGGGGGAGGTGGGCGCGCAGGGATCGAAGGGGGGAGGGACTAATCCCCCCAACCGATGCCCCGAAGATCGTGGATAGAATTTTCTCTATCCCCCGCTGCACCCCGTTTTCTCACTCAACCCAGCCCCCGGCTCCCCCTTCTCCCGGACGCGGGAGAAGGGTCGGGGATGAGGGCACTGTGTCTGTAATCGACGCGCGGGCCGTAGACTTATACACTCTTTAAGCGCCCGGCGCAGCGCAACCACAGAACACGTTCGGCGAGTCTGTCGCCCTCACCCCTGGCCCCTCTCCCGCGTCCGGGAGAGGGGAACGCCACGAATTCAATCCGACCGAATTCGCACCCATGCCACCCTAATGGGCATGGACATTCGCTTCTCCATTGCCGCTGTACAGCACCTGCCAGTCTATCTCTGGCCGTGGGTGTGGTGGCAGCTGTTTGCGATCAAACGCTGGTGCCGGATCAACAATCGTAAGGTCCTCTGGCAGGCGGATGAGCACGGTAAAGTCTGGGTCACCTATGTCTCAGATGACGAGAAAGACCTCACCGCCTGGTGCCATCAGCAGGCCAAACTCTATCGCCCGCATTGGTATGCCACGTACAATGAGTCCGGTGAGATGCACTTGAGCGCGATCCACTACTGGATGGGCCGCATCATGGAATGCAGGGAGCGGTGTGTCGGCCATGTACGGGTGGAGGTGGCGCGTATGACGCCCGCGGTTCAGGACAGCAGCTAGAGATTGAGTTTGGCCCGGCGCTGAGCGGCTTCGCCGCAGCCGGGCGAAGCAGGTTCCGGTCTGGCTGCGCCACTGCCGTGGCCTTCTTCGCTGAAATTGATCCACCGGATCAATTTCCGAGCGCTTCGAAGCCCATGAACCAGTCTGAGGGCTCCCCGAACCTTCAGAAAATCAGCCCTAAGCTTGGTTCATCGGAGGAGCGCAGCGACGATCGGGAACCTGCTTCCACCGCGTCGCCCAAAGGGCGTTAGCGCGGTGAAGAAAACTCCATGGACACCCGCCTGCGCGGGTGTCAGCGGAAGCCTAACAAACCAAAACTCATTTCCCCAAAAGCCGCATCCGCGGCCGCACGCGCTGCCTCCAACGCACGAAACCCTTTAAAGCCCAACCTTATCAAGCGCCTCGGCCTGGTGAGCGGCAACCCTGGCTTCATCAAACCCGTCAAGGCTGTCTTCGAACAAACGATGATAATTCAACTCTGCCCCGAGCCGCAAATAAGCCGCCCCGAGGCCGATCGCGGCCCGGTCCATGAAGACAAATTCGCGCGGGATTTTCACCGGTCCACGTTCTTTCAACAGGCGGCGTACTTCGAACGCTTCCTTGCGGCCATATTCACCGGGCTTGACCCCATCCGCAACCGTTCGAACCCGGTCATCCTGCATCGGCCCATAAATGAAGCCGGCCCAGACATTCAGCACTTCGACCAGGTCCCTGGTCAGGTTTTCAAACCCCCATTTTTCGTAAGCCGCATAAGTCGCATCAAAATCATCGTCTCGGATCGCGCGATAAAGATCGACCACACCAGCGACAAAACTTGGTGGAAAAATTCGGATGCAGCCAAAGTCGAGCAGGTTCAGCGCCGTGCCGTCGTCCGTCACCTGATAGTTTCCAAGATGCGGATCCCCGTGGATCACGGCAGAGCCGGTAAACGGCTTCCACCAGGTCCAGAACAGGTTCTGGGCAATCTGGTTGCGCACCTTCTGCGGGGCAGTTTCATAGGCGGAGAGGCTTTCACCGCTGACCCAATTCATGGTCAGCAGCCGATCTGTGCACAACGCATCGACGGGTTCGGGAACGCTGACATAGTCTTCATTGGCAAGCAGGCGTCCATAGAGCGCCATGTGCTTGGCTTCGCGCGTATAGTCGAGCTCTTCGCGCAAACGCTCGGTGATTTCGTCGACCATCTCGCTCGGATCGATCGATCCATCGAGGCGTTTGAACAGGCCAAGCAAAGTCTTGAGCTGACTGACATCGCTTTCAACCGCCGAGGCCATATCGGGATATTGCAGTTTGCACGCGACCTCTCGTCCATCCGGCAGGGTCGCGCGATGCACCTGGCCAAGCGAGGCGGCGTGCGAAGCGGTCTGGCCAAACTCAGCGAAGCGCTGCTGCCAGTCCTGCCCGAGTTCGGCTCGCATGCGTCGGCGCACGAACGGCCAGCCCATAGCAGGGGCCTGCGCCTGAAGCTGGCTCAGCTCCTCGGCATACTCGGCGGGCAGAAAGTCTGGGATGGTCGAGACCATTTGGGCGACTTTCATCAAGGGCCCTTTGGATTTACCGAGCGCGGCCGCCAGCGATTTGGCAATCCGCTCATCGCCCTTGTCACCGCCAAACAGCGAATTGGCTGCAAAGCTCAGACCCGCACCAGACAGGTTCGCGCCGACTTTCGCAGACCGGCCAAGCCGGGCCGACAAACGGTTGCGTTCGGGGTCAGATTGAGGGTCAGACCTGTCTGTCATCTAGGGGCGCTCCACGGGGTCTCGATAGAGATAGGTGCGCTTCGGGTCAAAACGAGCGGCGGGCTGTCGCAAGCGCTATTTTTCTACGCCATCGCTCAGATCCTGAACCGTGCGCAGGCTCGGAAACAGGATGGCCCAAAGCGCCGTCACCCCGATCGCAGCATAACCCCCGGCCACGACAGTGAAAAACGCACCCCAGCGCGCCGCCATAAACCCGGCCCGCGCTTCCCCGATCTGGTTCGAGGCACCGATAAAGATCGAGTTCACTGCATTGACTCGCCCGCGCACTTCGTCCGGGGTCCAAAGCTGCATCAGCGTTTCGCGCACATAGACCGAGATCATGTCGAACGCGCCGATCAGGACGAGGCTCAGCACCGACAGCCAGACCAAGGTCGAGTAGCCAAACACAATATGCATGACGCCAAACAGCGCCGTAAACACAAACAGGATCAAACCCGCATGCTTCTTGATCTCAAACGAGGTGATCACAAACACCATCAGGATCGCGCCGACGGCGGGGGCGGATCGGAGCACGCCATAACCGGCTTCTCCAATCTGCAGAATGTCTTTGGCATAGACCGGCAACAAGGCGACCGCACCGCCGAGCAAGACGGCAAATAAGTCCAGCGAGATCGCCCCGAGTACGATTTTGGTCCGCCAGATATAGGCAAACCCGCCGAACAGCGTGGTCAGCGTGGTGCGCCCCTCGGTTCGGGCCTGTTCTGGCCGTGGGATCGTGAAGATCAAGAGGGCTGTGGCGAGCGACACTGATGCGGCAATGCCATAGGACAGGTTCAACGAAATCGCAGACAGGACCCCACCAAGTGCCGGGCCGAGTATGGTCGCCATCTGCCAGGAGGACGCGTTCCAGCTCACCGCGTTGGGAAAATCCTCCCGCGGCACAAGGTTCACGACCAGAGAATTCGTGGCGGGGGAATAAAAGGCCCGCGCCACACCCAACAGGGTGACAAGCGCCAGAACGCTGATCGGATCAAAATTGCCGGTCGCAGTTATCGCAAGCAGGAGCAATCCGCCCAAACACTGCACCAGAATGGACGTGCCCATAATCAGCCGACGGCCAAACTTGTCTGCGGCAAGTCCTGTCATCAGGACCAGGACCAGGGAGGGCAAGAACTGAACCAGACCGATCAGGCCGAGGTAGAGCGGGTCACCGGTTTCATCATAGATCTGCCAGGCGACGGTCACGGCCAGAATGTTGCCAGCGAGCGCGCCGCCAAACCGGGAGGCAAAATAGCGGCGATAGGACGAATGCCGGAAAGCTGCGAAGCGATCTGACATTGTTTCCTCCCCGGTCTCAGGGCGGCGTTAGTGGGCCTGCTTGCTCAATTTGTCCAGTGGGGCCTCGGTGCGTATTTATGAGATCGCTTCGAGCAGATGCTCCAAAGCCGCTTTGGCGAACAGGCGCATATTGGCTTCACGATCAGCGAGACCGGTCTCAAGCGTTTTGGCCGTTTGCACGGCCTCACCAACCAGGCCCGTGCAAGTATGACCGGTCGCATCGCCATAACCATTGCCGGTTGGACCGGCGGCTCCGGTCTCGCAAAGACCCCAGTCCGCGCGGAGCTTTCCGCGAATTTGACCTGCCATAAACAGGGCATAAGGCTCAGACGAAGATCGCATGCCTTTAAGATCATCACGCTCAAGTCCCATCAGACCGCGAAACGCTTGCGGCGTGTAGATCACACCGCCGCCGCGATAGTAGGTTGAGGCGCCGGGCACCGCCAATAGCGCTGCGGAGATCAGACCGCCGGATGAAGACTCCGAAATCGCTACAGTCTCGCCTCGCCGTTTCAGATGTTCAGCGACAGTGTGGGCGAGTGGAAGAAGGCTCTGCATGGCAGCAGAAGAAGCCGCTGCGGTGTCATGGTCAAGGTCGCGTTTGGCGACTCCAACCGCAAACGCTCACCTGACAGTCAATCAGGTGAGCGCTTTAGACTTGAATACCGTCGTCAATTGTTTGTCTGACTATTCAGCTGACATGACGCCAGACGCCATTGGAATCGCGGCAAGCCGTGCCGTACACTTCTTCCTCGCTGCCTTCGATATAGACATAGTGATGGAACTCCCGACAGGTGTTCCCGTAGCGATCGACGCCTTGGCGCGTTGGTGTCACATAACCTTGCGCGGCGCCATTCTCCCAGACGATGGTCTCGCCAATCGGGGCAGAACTTGCCACGATCTGAGCTTCTTCATGATAACGGACCTGATTTTCGTTCAGCAGGTTGAGCACGCCCAAAGTGATCGCGGTGAAGGCGAGCCAAGGATAAGCAGCCTCATCAGTATGATGAAAGCCATAGCCATAAAATTGCGGTCCATAGGCGCGCTGTACGCTGATCTCACGGAACACACGGAAAGGCGGCGCCACATTTGTCGCAATCGCCAGGGGCGGCGGCAGTGGCACAGCTTTACGAGGCCCTCCACTGCTCCATATTCCCGGCGGGCCACCGGCCGGCCCAAATCCCGGTCCGCCAGCTGGGCCAGGCCCCCGACCTCGGCCAACCGGAGGTCCACCGCGCTTGCTGAAGACTTTTAGAGGTCCAGGTTTGCCGCCCGCGGGACCACCGCGAAAGGCAGGCCCGCCACGGGCGGGAACGACCTGAGGCTGAAGAACCGCCCGACCCGCGCTTGCAGGTCGGGACCCCGCGAAACGCACACCTTGCCCAACTGTCTGCCCAACCTTGGCGACAGCGGGTCCGCCCGGCTTGAAACCCGGACGTTGCGCTTCAGCCGGAAGGACGCTCAAAAGTGCTAATCCTGCTGCCGCGCCTGCAGATAGGGAGAGTACTGATAAATTACGATTCATAATAAAGTCTCCTATGTCGAATATATAACCTCATTAAATGACCGACGGGTCAATTATATTTCGTGTAATCTATTTCGAGTCGAAAACAGGCATCTCACTTCCCCCCTGCCCATCGGCGCTCGTTCCCCCTATATTCCACGCATGACCGAATCGAATCGCCCTTCAATTTCTCAATTGGCAGCTGCCCGGGCGCCGAGACCCAGTGATCAGGCAGACTATCTGGAGGGATTGAACCCGGAGCAGAAAGAGGCGGTTTTAACGACCGAAGGGCCACTCTTGGTGCTCGCCGGAGCCGGCACCGGCAAGACCCGCGTGCTGACGACGCGTCTGGCTCATATTATCGCCTCAGGTCTCGCCTATCCGAGCCAGACGCTGACGGTGACCTTCACCAATAAGGCGGCGCGTGAAATGCGCGAACGGGCGCTGAAGCTGACAGGTGAGGCCGGAGAGGGCCTGCGCTGGCTCGGGACGTTCCACTCGATCAGCGCGCAGATCCTGCGCAAGCATGCCGAACTGGCCGGTCTGAAATCCTCCTTCACCATCCTCGACACCGATGATCAGATCCGTCTCTGCAAACAGATTATCGAAGCCGAGAATATCGATCCGAAACGCTGGACCCCGCGCTTTTTGGCAAGCCAGATCGATGGCTGGAAGAATCGCGCACTGACGCCAGACAAAGTGCCCGCCGATGAGG
Source organism: Henriciella sp. (assembly GCA_030066975.1). Classification (GTDB taxonomy): domain Bacteria; phylum Pseudomonadota; class Alphaproteobacteria; order Caulobacterales; family Hyphomonadaceae; genus Henriciella. The sequence goes on from JASJAO010000008.1 coordinate 49,289, forward strand.
CCTACACATTCGCTGACGGCAAAGGCATTCACTGTTATGAGATCTATCAGGCGCGGCTGAAAGTCCTGAACGCCTGTGATTTCGGGGATTTGCTGATCCACAATATCACGATCTTCCAGAACAATTCGGACCTGCTGGCCGACTATCACCGCAAGTTCAAATACATTCTGGTCGATGAGTATCAGGATACCAATGTCGCCCAGTATCTCTGGCTGCGCCTGCTTGCGCAGGGCACTGGGAACATTTGCTGTGTGGGCGATGATGACCAGTCGATCTATGGCTGGCGTGGGGCTGAAGTCGACAATATCCTGCGGTTCGAGAAGGATTTTGAAGGCGCCAAAGTGATCCGGCTGGAGCGGAATTATCGCTCGACAGAGCCGATCCTTGCCTGCGCCTCTGCCGTGATCTCTCACAATAAGGGACGGCTCGGAAAGACACTCTTTGTCGGCGGGGACTGGGCCGGCGATCCGGATGCCAAGAAGGTCCAGGTGCGCGGTCTCTGGGATGGGGAAGCCGAAGCCCGCATGGTCTGCGATGAGATCGAAGCCTGGGTCAGCAAGGGGGGCAAGCGTTCCTATGAGGACTGCGCCATTCTCGTCCGTGCCTCCTGGCAGATGCGGCTGTTCGAGGAGCGGCTGATCCTGCTCGGCATTCCCTATCGGGTAATTGGCGGCCCGCGCTTCTTCGAGCGGGCCGAGATCCGCGACGCAATGGCTTACCTGCGCTTGATCCGCAGCCCGGATGATGATCTCGCTTTTGAACGCGTGGTCAATCAACCAAAACGCGGGGTTGGCAACACAACCGTCCAGAAACTCCAGCGCTATGCCCGCGATGATGGGCGCAGCCTGTTCACGCTGACGCCGATGGTGCTGCAAACCGATGAGATCAAAGGCCCCGGCAAGCGCGGGCTGACTCGGTTTGTCGATCAGATCAATATGTGGCGTGACCGGCACAATAACGGGATGAGCCATACCGAACTTGCTCAAGTCATCCTGGATGAGAGCGGCTATACCGACATGCTACAAAAGGATCGCAGCCCGCAGGCGCAGACACGGCTCGACAACCTGAAAGAGCTAATCAATGCGATGGGCGAGTTCGACAATCTGACCGGTTTTCTGGAACATGTGGAACTGGTCATGGATGCGGGCGGGCAGGCCAATGGCGATGAGGTGCAGATCCTGACCCTGCACGGCGCGAAAGGGCTGGAATGGCCACTCGTCTTTCTGCCGGGTTGGGAAGAAGAGGTGTTCCCAAGCCGCCGCAGCCTGGATGAGAGCGGCATGAAAGGGCTCGAGGAAGAGCGCCGCCTCGCCTATGTCGGCATCACACGCGCCCGCGAAGTGTGCCGGATATCATTCGTCGCCAACCGCCAGATCTTTGGCCGCTGGCAATCGGTCCTGCCGAGCCGGTTTGTTGATGAATTGGCCCCGGATCATGTCGAGGCAAGCAGCGAGACCGGCTATTCTGCCATTCCTGGCGGCGAGGAGGGCTTTGTCGGCACGGTCGAAGATCTCGGCGAGCGCAGCGCGTACAACTCTCCCGGCTGGAAACGGCTGAAAGAGAATGCCGGCAAGTTTGACAGCGGCCCCGTGATCGATGGCAAAGCAACGCTGATGGCCTCAGAAAGCAGTCAATCCGGCTTCAAACTCGGCCAGCGCGTGTTTCACGAAAAGTTCGGCTATGGGAAAGTGATGGACGCAAACGGCACCAAACTGTCGGTGGCGTTTGAGAAGGCGGGGTTGAAGAAGGTGATCTCAACTTTTGTGACCGCCACCTAGTTCGTTCACTTCCGCGCAGGTGGGGATCTCTATCAAATTGAGTATCTCGCTCATTTCCGCTACTCTTACGCGCATAAGCAGGAGGGACGGCCATGATCAGAAAGTTGCTTGCTGGCTTGGCAGCAGGGATGAGCCTTGTGGCTTGCGGTGGTGCAGACGAATCGGAGACGACGCTGACGGCGGAGGCTCCACCGATCATTGCAGATACAAATGACGTGGTAGAAGAGAGTACCGCTTCACCCGGCACACTGCCCCCGGCTGAAACCTATGCGCAAGATGGGGATGTCATCACGGGCAAAGTTGGGGAGGAATTCTCGTTCAAGCTCGATGTACCGGACGGCTCATCGACGGCGGTGAATTGGAGTATAGCCGAGGGCAGTTACGAGCCGATCGCGAGCTATGACAAGACCTGGCGCGCCCTGGAAGGCAGCACGCGCTATTCAGAAATTGTGCTTGTCGGTGCCGAAGCGGGCGAAACAACTGTCACGTTTCATATGGTGGACGGGGGCCAGCCTGTAGACGGCGTACCCACAAGAACGCTGACGTTCCGCGTCAGCGGCTAATGCTTCGCCGCCTCGTCGCCTGAGCCGTCCCAGAATTTCTTGATCCGGCCCATAAAGCCTTCGCTTTCCGGGTTGCAGTCCGCGCCTGAGCAATCGCAGAACTCGCGCAGGATGTCTTTCTGGCGGGCAGAGAGATTGCGCGGGGTTTCGACAAACATTTCGATATACAAATCGCCAGTCTGATGACTTCCACGCAAACTCGGCATGCCTTTGCCGCGCAGGCGCAGCTTGCGGCCTGTCTGAGCGCCTTCCGGGATGGAAACGCGTGCTCGCCCGCCATCAATGGTCGGGATTTCAATTTCTCCACCGAGCGCGGCCGTCACCATGGAGACTGGTGTGCGGCAATAGAGATTCGGGCCGTCGCGCTCGAACAGGTCATGTTCCTGAACTTCGACAAAGATATAGAGGTCGCCTTGCGGGCCGCCTTTTGTGCCGGGCTCTCCCTCACCAGAGAGGCGGATGCGCATACCGGATTCAACCCCGGCCGGGATTTTCACGGCGAGGTGACGGTCTTCCTGAACCTGTCCCGCCCCGCGACAGGTTTTGCACGGCTTGGAGATGACCTGACCGCGGCCTGAACAGCGTGCGCAGGTGCGTTCCATCGTGAAGAAGCCTTGCTGAGCACGCACGCGGCCCGCGCCATTACAACTGGGGCAGGTTTCAGGGCTGGTTCCCGGCTCAGCGCCGGACCCTTCACAGGTGCCGCAGGTTACCGCACTCGGCACGTTGATTTCGGTTTCCTTGCCAGCGAATGCTTCTTCCAGGGTGATGTCCATATCATAGCGAAGATCGCTGCCACGTTGTGGACCGCCGCGACGACCGCCGCCAAACGGGCTGCCCCCGCCGCCAAAGACCTGGCTGAAAATGTCCTGGAAAATATCGCCAGGGTCGCCGCCACCAAACGGATGGCCGCCGCCGGGTCCGCCACCTTCAAAGGCGGCATGCCCAAACCGGTCATAGGCAGCGCGTTGATCAGGGTCAGACAGGATGGCGTAGGCCTCGCCCACCTCTTTGAATTTGGCTTCGGCTTCCGCATCATCGGGGTTCTGATCCGGATGGAATTTCATCGCGAGCTTGCGATAGGCACTCTTCAGCGCTTTCTCATCGACGTCCTTGGACACGCCAAGCACTTCATAATAGTCGCGTTTGCTCATTCTCTACTGCACCGTATTGCCGAACACTCTTAGGGGCGAAAGTGGGGAAGACCGCCCCAGACTGCAAGGGTTATGATCCAGTGATTAACCGGTCTTTTTCAAGCCTGCCTCTCCAAACACCCGATCTGCACTCTCTTTTGGCACAATCATCAGCGTTTCTGCGACCGTGCGGTCCCAGTTTTCGAGCAAGTCCTTGGCGCGAGCGCTACGCGTGCGCTCGACATGGGACTCCAGCAACGTGCGATACACCTCAATATGCTGGGGCGCCATGTCGGCGAGCTTGTACCAATCAATCGCATCGGGGTTCGCAACCTCATCGAAGCGATTGTCCTCGTCCCAGATAAACGCAAGACCGCCCGTCATGCCGGCTCCGAAGTTGTCGCCAATCGGGCCGAGGATCGCAACCTTTCCGCCGGTCATATACTCACAGCCATTGGCGCCGCAGCCTTCGACCACAGCCGTTGCTCCAGAGTTGCGAACGGCAAACCGGACCCCGGCCTGTCCAGCGGCATAGAGCTGTCCGGATGTGGCCCCGTAAAGACAGGTATTGCCAATGATCGTGTTTTCACCTGCGGTGAACGGCGCATCAGAAGGCGGACGCAACTGGATTGTGGCGCCCGACAGGCCCTTGCCGACATAGTCATTCGCGTCGCCGACCACATCCAGCAGCAGGCCTTGCACCGAAAAGGCGCCGAGCGACTGTCCGGCACTGCCGCTCAGGCGAATGTGTAGCCGACCCTCCGGCAGCGCCTTTTCACCGAACTTTCGGACTATCGCCGAACTGGACCGGGCACCGATTGAGCGCAGCACATTGTGCACCTCATACTGCAGCTGCATCTTCTCACCGCGCGCAAAGAAAGGCTCACCATCACGCAGGATCTGCGCGTCGAGTGTATCCGGCACTTCTTCGCGGCGCTCGGGCGTATATTCGACGGTTCTCGCCGTATCGACCTGAACGAGCAAAGGGTTGAGATCAAGATCATCGAGATGCGGTGCCCCGCGCGACACCTGCGCCAGCAAGTCTGTCCGGCCAATTGCTTCGTCCAGCGAGGACAGACCAAGATCTGACAAGATACGGCGTACATCTTCGGCGATGAAACTCATCAGATTGACGACTTTGTCTGCTGTGCCAGTGAATTTCTCACGCAGGTCTTCGCGCTGGGTACAGACGCCAACAGGGCACGTGTTGGAGTGACATTGACGCACCATGATACAGCCCATGGCAACCAGAGAGGCTGTGCCGATCCCATACTCTTCTGCGCCAAGCATCGCAGCGATGACAATATCGCGTCCGGTTCTGAGCCCGCCATCGGTGCGCAAGGTGACCTTGTCGCGTAGATTGTTGAGGCTCAGCACCTGATGAGCTTCGGCGAGGCCCATTTCCCAAGGCAGACCGGCGTACTTAATGCTGGTCTGAGGGCTCGCGCCTGTTCCGCCGACACCGCCAGCGATCAGAATGATATCAGCTTTCGCCTTGGCCACACCAGCAGCGACTGTCCCGACGCCAGACTGGGCGACCAGTTTCACACAGACTCGGCAATCGGGGTTGATCTGCTTCAAGTCATAGATCAGCTGCGCCAGATCCTCGATCGAATAAATATCGTGGTGCGGCGGCGGGGAGATCAGCGTTACACCGGGCGTCGAGTGGCGGTTCTTGGCGATGAATTCGGTCACCTTGAAGCCCGGAAGCTGGCCGCCTTCGCCCGGCTTTGCGCCCTGAGCGATCTTGATCTCCACCTCGCGGCACATGTTGAGATATTCCGCGGTAACACCAAACCGGCCAGAGGCGACTTGTTTGACCGCGGAGTTCATGTTGTCGCCGTTCGGTAGCGGTGTGTAGCGTTCCCGCACTTCACCGCCCTCACCGGAGACAGACTTTGCCCCAATCCGGTTCATCGCCACGTTCAGCGTACCATGCGCTTCAGGGCTGAGCGCGCCGAGCGACATGCCGGGCGTGACAAAGCGTTTGCGGATTTCGTTTACTGACTGAACGCGTTCTAGTGGCTCGGCGGGGCCGGCCGGTTTAAAATCCATCAGATCGCGCAGCTGGATTGTGCCAGACCGTGAATTCACAGCCTTCTGATAGCGATCATAGAGTGAGTACTCGCCGCGGTCGCAGGCCGCCTGCAGCATGTGGATCAGGTTGCCATCAAGCGCGTGCGGCTCACTGCCCGCGCGCAAACGATAGAAGCCGCCCACCGGCAGTGAGATGATATCTTCGTCAAACGCCTGATCGTGGCGGTTCATGGCGTTTTCTTCGATACCCGCGAGACCAAGGCCGGATATTCGGCTGGTCAAACCGGGGAAATAGTCCGCCACCAGCGCGCGCGAGAGACCGAGCGCCTCAAAATTATACCCGCCGCGATAGGAGGAGATCACCGAGATCCCCATCTTTGACAGGATTTTTAGCAGGCCTGCCTCAATCGCGCTTTTGTAGTTTCGAACTGCATCGCTCAGCGACAAGTCGCCCAGCAAGCCACGGGCATGCCGATCCGACAGCGCATCTTGGGCCAGATAAGCATTGATACAGGTCGCGCCAACGCCGATCAGGACCGCGAAATAGTGCGTGTCGATACATTCTGCTGACCGGACAGTGAGCGAACAGAAGGTACGAAGACCTTGCGCCACAAGGTGAGAGTGAACCGCGCCTGTGGCGAGGATCATCGGCATACCGATCCGGTCTGATGACTGGTTCTCATCGGTCAGAACGATATGTTCGCGGCCGGCGCGAACCGCTTCTTCAGCTTCCTCGCGGATCCGGGCGAGCGCGTCCTTGAGGGCACCGCCACTACCGGTCGCTTTGGCGCCATCAAACGTGCAGTCGATGACCTGAACGCCTTCCCCGAGCATCTCAATCAGCCGGTCATACATGCCGGTTGAGAGGACCGGACTTTCGAGCACGAACACATCCTGCTGGCGCTCGTCCGTGGTCAGGACATTACCGAGATTCTTGAACCGGGTTTTCAGGCTCATCACCCGGTCTTCCCGCAGTGGGTCGACCGGTGGATTGGTCACCTGACTGAAATTCTGACGGAAGAAATGGCTCAGCGGGCGGTAGCTTTCAGACAGGACGGCGACCGGGCTGTCATCGCCCATCGACCCGATCGCTTCTTTGGCCGTTTCTGCCATGGGCGCGAGGATCAGTTCGAGGGTCTCCAGCGTAAACCCGGCGACAGCTTGTCGCCGTAACAAGGCCTCCTTGTCGAACAGTTTCGGTTCCGGCCCGGGACCGATCTCCGGATCAAGATCACGAACATTCTTGAGCCACTTGTCATAGGGGTGCTCAGCGGCAAGCTCGTCGACAATCTCCTCATGCTCATAGAATTTCCCGGACTCCAGATCAGCCGCAATCATGCCGCCCGCCTGGACATGGCCGCGGCGCACCACTTCATGACCTGATAGAGGGCACATGCCGGTTTCTGACCCAACCGCGAGAATGCCATCGCCGGTAAGCGCATAGCGTAGCGGACGCAAACCGTTGCGGTCCAACCCGGCAACCGCCCAGCGTCCATCATAAGCGCAGATCGCAGCGGGCCCGTCCCAGGGCTCCATCACAGAGTTGCAGTAGGCATAAAGCGCGGCATGCTTGTCCGGGATGATTGAGGCGCGCTTCGACCAGGCCTCCGGGATCAGGAGCGCTTTGGTCATCGGCGCGGTCCGCCCCGCCTTGCAAAGAATCTCGAACACAGAATCGAGCGCCCCGGAGTCAGAGCTGCCTTGCGGCGCAACGGGTTTGACGTCGTCGACATAATCCCCGAACGCGCCGGAGACCATCTTGATCTCGTGGCTCTTCATCCAGTTCAGATTGCCACGCAGCGTGTTGATCTCACCATTGTGGGCCAGCATCCGGAACGGCTGAGCCAGCGACCATTGCGGGAACGTATTGGTCGAATAGCGCTGGTGATAAATCGCAACCGCAGACACAAACCGCTCATCCTGCAAGTCGAGATAGAAGTTGTCGATGTCCTCCGCCAGGAACATGCCTTTATAAATCAGAGACTTATGGCTGAGCGAGCAGATGTAGAAATCTGGCACGCCGGCTTCCCGCGCCCGGCGTTCGATCCGGCGTCGGCAGACATAAAGGTCGCGTTCCAGCGCTTCCGCATCGCGGTTGCGGCCATCGCGAAACATGATCTGCTCAATCTCTGGACGTGTGTCTTGAGCCTTCTGTCCGATGACGGAGACATCAACTGGCGGCTGACGCCAGCCATAGATGTAGAATCCGAAGTGCAGAATCTCGGTTTCGACAATCGATCGGGCCGCTTCCTGTTGACTTAGATTTGTGCGCGGCAGGAAAATCTGTCCCACGCAAATCGGACTGTCAGTCGGCGTGTGGCCAGTCCGCGAGACTTGCTCACGGAAAAAATCCTGCGGCACTTCAATGCGGATACCTGCGCCGTCGCCGGTTTTGCCATCGGCATCCACCGCCCCGCGATGCCAGACATTCTTCAGCGCCTTGATCCCCATCTCGACAATTTCGCGCCGGGGCTGACCATCGAGTGCAGCGACAAGACCAACTCCGCAAGCGCTGTGCTCATCTTCTGGATTGTAAGCATGGCCCGCGATTAAGCGATCACGGTTCGCAAGATAGTGTTGTACATAATCAGTCATTGGAGTGTCCTGCCTGCTCCGCCTCAAAGCGGGCCATGAGTTCTGCACCTGTCAGGCGCTCGGCCTCGCCTTTGAAATCGTAATAGTCTGGCTGTTCGTCCACGAAGATATGTTCGTGAATGGCGAGCCCTTTCGGTAGGTGAAACGAACCGGCCTGCGCGTAGAGATCTTCGGGAGCGTCTCTCAGCCGGTAGAATAAAGTCGAGCCACACGTCCCGCAAAAGCCGCGTTGCGCCCAGGCGGAACTGTCATACCAGCGCAGGTTCTCTTCGCCTGCAACGATTTCTATGCCGCCGTCGAACTTAATCCCAAGGGCTGGTCCGCCATGCCAGCGCCGACACTGTCCGCAATGGCAAACATCGATCAGTGGCGCGCCATGACCAGCGAGTTTGATACTGCCGCAAAGACAGTTTCCTTTGATGACATTGCTCATTCTGCCGCCACCTTCTGTTCACGAGCCATGGCCCGCATTGCTTTGTGCATCTGTTCGGCTGCGTCCCGGCCATCGCGAATGGCCCAGACCACCAATGATGCGCCGCGTACAATATCACCGGCGGCGTAGACCCCGCTCAGGCTGGTTTCCATCGTCTTGAAATCGACCCTCACAGCGCCCCAGCGATTGACCGTCAGGGCTGGCTCATCAAACAGGACCGGCAGGTCTTCGGGATCAAAGCCCAGGGCTTTGATCACCATGTCCGCCTTAATTGTCACGGTCTCGTCGGTTTTCTCGGGCGACTGGCGTCCGGACGCATCAGGCGCGCCGAGGCGCATCCGGCGAACTTTAACGCCCTTTACGGCATTCGCCTTGGTTTCGAGCACAGCTTCCGGGCCCGACAACCATTCGAACACGACACCTTCTTCTTCGGCGTTCTGAACCTCGCGCTGGGATCCCGGCATATTGGCGCGGTCACGGCGGTAGAGGCAGGTTACCGACTTTGCCCCTTGTCTGACCGCGGTGCGAACACAGTCCATTGCTGTATCTCCACCCCCAATCACTACGACGCGTTTGCCGGACGCGTTCAGGGTGCCATCCCCGAAAGCATCGACGGTGTCGCCGAAACCAACGCGATTGGATGCCGTCAAGAAATCCAGCGCCGGGAACACGCCTGACGCGCCGACGCCAGGCACTTTCAAGTCACGGGCCTTGTACACGCCCGTGGCGATCAGCACCGTGTCATGCGTGTCGCGAATCTCGTTCAGGCCGATATCGCGTCCGACATCGCAATTGAAGCGAAACGCAATGCCACTGTCTTCCAGCCGCTTGATCCGACGCTCGACAACGTCTTTCTCAAGCTTGAAGCCTGGAATGCCATAGACCAGCAGGCCGCCGCCGCGATCATAGCGATCGTACACAGTGACCTGATAGCCTTTGCGACGCAGCTGTTCAGCCGCCGCAAGGCCACCCGGGCCTGCGCCGATAATGCCCGCAGACTGCGTGCGCTCTTTCGGCGGTTTGATCGGCTTGATCCAGCCCTGATCCCAGGCATGATCGGTGATATAGCGTTCAATCGAGCCGATAGTCACAGTGCCATGCCCCGACTGCTCAATCGTGCAGATGCCCTCGCACAAGCGGTCCTGCGGACAGATGCGACCGCAGATTTCTGGCATATTATTGGTGGCGGAGGAAACCGCATAGGCCTCTTCCAGCCGGTCCTCGGCGGCGAGCATCAGCCAGTCCGGAATGTTGTTCTGCAGCGGGCAACCCTGCTGACAAAACGGAACTCCGCATTGGGAACATCTTGAGGCCTGTGCCTGGGCCGCTTCGGTTGAGTAGTCGCCGTAAATTTCATTGAAGTCTTTCGCGCGCTTGTCTGCGGCGCGTTTACCCGGCATGGAACGATCAACAGTGATGAATTGCAGCATTTTCTGCGCCATAGGGGCCTCCAATGGGGTGAACGTGCCTTATGCGGCGCCAATCCCAAGAGCGCAAGGGTAAGATTATTTATTGTGTATCGAAATGATATTTTAAAATGGAGAAATATCAGTAACGCAGAGTAAAACCGCTCCTCATCTCTGAGAATAGTATCAATTCGATACTTTTAATCAGGTCTGGTTTTTCTGCCAAACCCTGCCTAAAGGGCAGAACTCGATCATACAGCCCGGACCCACAATGTCGTTTCTCCAACTCCTTATCATATCGCTGGTTCAAGGGATCACGGAATGGCTGCCAGTCTCGTCATCCGGCCACGTCCTGCTTGCCGCGAGCTATTTCGATCTTGAAGGGCGTGACGAGTATCTGATCAATGCCATGGCGCATATCGGGACATTGTTTGCGGTCCTGTTATATTTCTGGCGCGATGTTGGCCGCGCTTTTGAAGGCGGATTTGAGCTACTGAAGGCACCATTCGCAAGCGGCGGCAGGCGCAGTGCCAAGGCGAACCTTGCCCTGCATATCCTCGCATCCTTGCCCATCGCCCTGGTGGTGATGGTGGCTTACGAGTTTCTTCTGGCCGACGCCCAGAAAGACGCGATGCGTTCGGTCTGGGTTGTCGCTGCGACGTCGATCATCTTCGGTGCCGCATTATGGTGGGCTGATATCAAAGGCGGACAATCGCGGCAGCAACGCGATATGACCATCCGGGACGCGGTCCTGATCGGGGCGACACAGGCGGTCGCGGCCTTGCTGCCCGGCACCAGCCGATCAGGTATAACCATGACCGCCGCTCGTGCGTTGGGATTTGAACGTACAGAAGCGGCCCGCTTTTCCATGTTGATTGGGGCGCCCCTCTTGGCCGCGGTTGGGGCCTATGCCTTTCTCCGGCTCGCAGGCTCAGATGCCGGCGAAGGGATCGCCACGCTGTCCGATGGCCTGATCGTGGCCGGGCTGTCCTTCGCCTCAGGCTTTCTGTCCATCTGGGCCCTGATGGAATTGCTGAAACGGATGAGTTTTCTACCCTTCGTGATCTATCGCTTCCTGCTCGGCATCGGGTTGTTGATCGCCGCGCCGATCATGGGGCTGAGCTGACGCGATCTTCGTGTTCAACGCAGCGTGTCCCCACGCAGCGACGCACGGCGATGTTGCAATCAACGTCCCGTGCGCCGTGCCTCCGAAACGCGTCCCAACGCCTGCGGAAAGCCTTGAATTGCTTACAATTTTGGGCCGCAATTCAGGCGCTCAGATGGCGGAAAACAAGGCCATTTGAAGAAAGCCCTGTTCATCTTCGGTTACAGAAATGACAGGTTGAGCTGGTAGCCGCTCAGACTTCGCTCTTTTGGTGGTACTGCCCATAGGGGCGGAAGCGCCAGAGATAGGTCGGCACAATCGCCTCGATCGATTCCCGCTCCGTCACCCCGAGATCTCCGAGAGTCAAAGCCTCTTCGGCCACGACATTGTCGGTCTTCAGCATCTCCACCTGATCGCCTGTGATCGGCGGCGGGCCAAGCATTGTCCAAAGCGGCAGGAAAGGCAGGCTCCAGATCGCACCGATCGTTAGACCTAATGGTTTGGCGACAAAGAAAGGCAGCGGAAGCGCCATGCGTTGACGATCAATTTCATCACAGATGAACGCGTAAAGCTCTTTGAAAGAATAGGTGTTCGGACCACCCAGCTCATAGGTCTTGCCCGCCGCGTCATCTTGTTGAACCGCCGCTGCAATCGCGTCGGCGACATCACCGGCATAGACGGGCTGCACCTTTGTGCTGCCGCCGCCTATGGCCGGCAGGAAGGGGGCAATCGTAGCGATCGGATGGGCTGCCATGGCAGCAAACCGATTGAAGAATTCGTCTTCAGGACCAAACACAATGGAGGGGCGCAAGATGACCGTTTCCGGCAGCGCTTCACGCACCCCGGCCTCAGCTTCGCCTTTTGTACGCGCATAATTGGCTTTGGAGTCCGGATCAGCGCCGATTGCCGAGACATGAACCAGACGCTGAACGCCCGCTTCGGCGCAGGCTTCCGCCACATTGATCGCGCCATCCCGCTGGGCCGTGTCAAATTTCTGCGGGCCCTTTTCTGCGAGAATACCAACCAGGTTGACTGCTGCATCCGCGCCTTCAAGGGCGCGCTCGACAGAGGCTTTCTCGCGAATATTGGCCTGAACGATGTCGACCCAGCCCGGTGCCCCGGCGAGGCGGACATCACCGGCCAAATGGGGGCGGCGGACGGCTACTCTGACCCGCCACCCTTCCTGAACCAGGGTGCGCGCAGCATACCGTCCAATAAAGCCAGACCCACCGAACAGGACGACAAGACCTTTAGACATATTCAAACCCTTCAACCTGGCGCAGGATCGCGGCAAATCACTGATCCGCCTTTCACCATGCCTGTTTGATAAAGTCCATGCGGTGAAGTGCGCTTGCTGATCTGCAGTTACTCTGCGGCCTGCGCGATGTTCTCCTGATCGTCGAATATCTCTTCGATGCTCCGCTCAAACAAGCGGGCAATCGCAAATGCAAGGGGCAGAGACGGATCGTACTTGCCGGTTTCAACCGCGTTGACGGATTGCCGAGACACACCAAGCTGATCGGCTAGCGTTGCCTGGCTCCAACCGCGTTCGGTTCGCAGGAGTTTAATCGTGTTCTTCACAGGCACTGCCTCCCGCCCAATGCATAGGTGCTTAAACCATAAGTGATGAAGAACATCGGGTTGAACCAGAACAGCTCGACATAGCCGATGGCATCAAACATTTGCAGCGAACCGACCACTGTGACCGCACTGATTGTAATGGCGGCGCCGTAGGCAAAACCTTTGAGATGGATCTGGCGATGATATTCATCGGTTTCGGCAAAATAGCGCAGCATCACCGCAAAGAACCCGAGCAGCGGCAGCGCGGTCGCAACACCCAGGGCCACCTGCAGCCAACGCGGCTCCGGATCAATGATCTTTAGATAGTAACTGCCGCCGAGCACGATGAGCATGTAGATCGCCATAAGCGGGACAAAAGCGCGCCAATAGCGCCTTCCAGCAGACTTGAATGTTTGTTGGGTCATATCGGGTTCCAATTCTTGTTTAGATGACTGTTTGCGCAAAGGCTTCTGCATCTCGAAGCTTCTTTTCGGTCCGCCGCGACATCGCGAACAGGATGATCAGCGCGAGACAATTGACCGTAATGACAGGCCAGACAGCCTGGTCCGGCAAGGCCGCGATCATGGCCTGCGTGCCCATAAGCATAAGGAGCAGATGGGAAAGCTTGGGGTTTGAAATTCTCCGGTACATCGCCGACTCCTTGTCTAGTGTCATTGACAAATAGACAAGTAAACTTTACATGTCAAGTGTGCTTTACAACGATCAGTCCGGCACGGCGAAATGCTTGCTCAGTTTCAATCCCTGGCCCTGATAATTGCTGGTCTTTCCACCGTAGAGGGCGGCCGGTTTTTCGCTCATCGGCTCATAGATCAGCTTTGCGACTGGTTGGCCGTGCTCAAGAATGAACGGGACATCGCGTGAGCGCACTTCGAGCACAGCGCGGCTGCCGCCTTTATTCATGCCAAACCCCGGGTCGAAGAATCCCGCATAATGGGCCCGAAATTCACCGAGTTCCGGCGCGATTGGGGCCATCTCAGCGGCCTTGCCTGAAGGGACTTTGACGGTTTCGCGGGACGCCAGTATGTAAAACTCTTCCGGATCGAGGACCAATCTGCCGCCGGTCGCGTAAAGCGGCTCCCAGAAATGCCGCACGTCATGACGCCCAATGCCGCGCAAATCGATCAGGCCGCCATGCCGTTTCGCCCGCCATCCGACCGGTGTGCCTGCCGGCTGCTCAAGATCAATAGAGACGGTCTTCTCACTTGTATCCTCAGCTTTTCCTCGTCTCAGACGCAGCTGCGCCAGGCGGTCACCCGGCCTCGCCAGGATCGGGAAGGTGCGTGGGCTAATCTCCAGCCAAAGCGGCCCCGAATAGCCGACCGGCACATCATCAAACGCCCGGCTGCGATTGCAGACCACGCGGGTGAACACATCAATCCGGCCAGTTGAGCTCTTCGGATTGGCTCGTCCTGACATGCCAGCCGGTAGGCGCAAACTCTCCTGTAATGGCACCAGATAGACGCAGCCTATCTCCAGCACAGCGCCTTGTGGTGTCAGCTCAATGCGATGCAGCTCAATCCCCGGCTCACGCAAGACATCCGCGACGCTTCGGTCCTTGCCCGGTAAGAAACTTGCTCGAATACGATAGGCGTCAAAGGCGAGGCGCAGGTCCAGACTGGCCGGCTGAATCTGGTCGCCGTCCAGCGGCTGCTCTGTGCGTATCGCGCCCTGTTTCAACAAGGCGTTCAGGGCACTATCGGGAAGAACCCCTTTATTTACATCAGCCATGGCTTGATCCCTCTCATGCCACAGGCTTATGACGGTGCACCGAAAATGCAAAGGACGAAGCCATGTCAGGGCGCGGAAAAGAACAGTGGAAGACAGCCACCAAACTGGTGCGCGGTGGCACTATGCGATCCCAGTTCGGTGAGGTTTCCGAAGCGATCTTCCTGAACTCCGGCTACGCCTATGATAGCGCTGAACAGGCCGCGGCGCGGATGTCCGGTGACGAAGAGGGCTATGTCTATTCGCGCTATGGCAACCCGACCAATCAGATGCTGGCAGAGCGGCTTATGCTGCTTGAAGGGGCCGAAACCTGCCGGGTCACCGCGTCAGGCATGGGGGCGATTTCAAGTGCGATGATCGCGCCGTGCAGTGCCGGGGACCGCGTGGTTGCGGCGAGCGCCCTGTTTGGATCCTGCCGACATATCTGTTCGACCATTCTGCCGCGCTATGGCGTTGAGACCGAATTCGTCAATGGTGCCGATCTCGAGGCGTGGGAACAGGCGCTGTCAAAACCGACGCGTCTCGTCCTGATCGAGAGTCCGTCCAATCCGCTTCTGGATGCGGTCGACATCGCGGCTGTGGCAGATCTCGCCCATAAAGCTGGCGCACTGCTTGTGGTCGACAATGTGTTTGCAAGCCCGGTCCTGCAAAAGCCACTGGAGTTTGGCGCGGATATTGTCGTCTACTCGGCCACGAAACATATGGACGGTCATGGCCGGGTTCTAGCTGGCGCCATCCTCGGGTCATCCGAATTCATCGAAGAGCATATCGATCCCTGGCTGCGCCATACCGGGCCGTCCTGCTCACCCTTCAATGCCTGGACCGTACTGAAAGGTCTCGACACGCTGGATCTGCGGGTGCGGCAAGCCTCGGCCAATGCTGCAACCCTGGCGGACCAGATAGCCACTCACCCGAATGTCGCAGCTGTCCGCTATCCCGGTCGCGAAGATCACCCGCATCATAAAGTTCACGCTGAACAAATGACGCTGGGCGGCACGCTTATTGCTCTCTCCGTCAAAGGTGGAAGGCCGGAAGCGTTCAAAGTGCTCAACGCGCTTCAACTGGTCGATATCTGCAACAATCTCGGCGATACGAAATCGCTCGCCTGCCACCCGGCGTCGACAACGCATCGTGCCCTCAGCGAGGAAGAGCAAGCTGAAATGGGGCTGGACGA
Organism: Henriciella sp.; assembly: GCA_030066975.1. GTDB lineage: Bacteria > Pseudomonadota > Alphaproteobacteria > Caulobacterales > Hyphomonadaceae > Henriciella. The sequence continues at coordinate 64,819 of JASJAO010000008.1, forward strand.
GAGTTGGCTACGACTTTCAGTCGGGCTCGAAGATGTCGAGGATTTGGGCGCAGACCTGATGCAGGCTCTGTCCGCGATCTAGGTCGGTGTGTCTACACGCCGACCTGGTCGCCAGACATACAGTTTCCACAGTCAGCCACGGATGGATCAGCTTCTAGCCGTTCCAGACTGATTTGCGCGCCGCAGGAAATACAGATCCCGTAATCGCCCGTTTCCAGGCGTTTTAATGCGGCCTCAATCTGTGCGAGTGCTGTATCACTTGACAACCCGCTTAACGGGTTAGGCTGCGGGCAGCCGTCAGGGTTTACAGTCTTTGGGACGAGAATGCGGTCATGCTCACCCCCAAGCGCCGTAGCCAAATCCGCAGATTTTGACCCGAACCTCTTCATAGCGAGAATATCGTGGGTCTACTTTAAGAGCTTGGCAAGGCTAGACACGCAAAAGAATGCCTTATCTTATCGATAAACAAGAGATTCATGGAGAAATGGACGTATGAGTGAGGCTCGTCCTCTGGAAATGATCGGCGCGACCAAGTGGTTTGGCAACTTTCGCGCAGTCAATGCGCTCGATTTTTCTGTCGAGAATGGCTCAATTGTCGGCTTTCTGGGTCCGAACGGCGCGGGCAAATCCACAAGCCTGCGCATGGCGCTCGGGGTTTTGTCTCCAGACTTCGGCCATTCAAACCTGTTTGGGGCCCCACCCAGTTTGACCAATCTCCGCCGGGTGGGCTTCCTGCCGGAGGAGCGCGGCCTTTACAAGAAAATGACGCCGCGCCAGACGATCACCTATTTTGCACGGCTGAAAGGCCTGTCAAACCGAGACGCCAAGGCGCGCGCCGACGAGTTGCTCGATATGATGGGACTGGGGGAGTTCGCCAAAACGCGCGTCTCCCGCCTGTCCAAGGGCATGTCCCAGAAAGTGCAGATTCTCTGCGCGCTCGCCCACAAACCGGATTTTCTTATCCTTGATGAACCGTTTTCCGGGCTTGACCCGGTCAACCAGCAAGCGCTTGAAGCCCTGATTGTTGAGGAGCATCAGCGCGGCGCAACGATCGTCTTTTCTACGCATGTCATGGAGCATGCCGAACGCCTGTGTCAGAAGATCGTGATGATGGCGCGTGGCCGCAAAGTCTTTGATGGGACGTTGGATGAAGCGTTCACCGCGCTGGGCCGGGCGGTAAAGGTCGGCGTCGCGAATGGGTTTGATCTATCACAGACCCTCGCACCCGCCGGATATTCAGCTGAAGCAGAAGACGGCGTTTGGCGGGTGAACCTGCCACAAGGCCGCGATGCACAGGATGTGTTGCGTCTGGCAATCAATGCCGGTGCGCCGATTACAAGTTTTGTTCCGGAAGAAGCGCGATTGCGCGATGTCTTTGTCTCGCTGGTGAGCGATGCGGAAGCGCAGGACCTCGCCGATACGCTGGCAAGTGACAAGGAGGCTGCGTAATGCTGTCGACATATCTCGTCGCCCGGCGCGATTATCTTGGCTATGTAACCGCTTGGGGGTTTTGGCTGGGGCTGCTGCTCACGCCTGTCCTGCTCGGCATTGGCATTCTCGCACCAAGTCTCGCGGCAAGCTCTCAGCCGACACGCTATTTCACCATTATCGAGACGGGTGACGAGTTCACCAAGGCGATCCGGTCTGAACTGGACAGTATCGCGGCCGAGCTTGCCCGCACCAGCCTCGATCCGGTTGCGACCCTCCAAGGCGAGGAAAGTGAACGCCAGCAGCTGTTCGATGAAGCTCGTCAGAGTGGTGCAACCACGCAGGAAGCGCTGGACGCCGCAGGTGGCGCACCAATCGAATTAACGCTTGGCGATTTTGTTGAAGTACCGCCGCCCGCCCGCACCGCTGAAGCGCTAAAGCCCTATTTGTTGGGGCAACAGCTGATCGACACGCCGGAAGGCCCGAAACCTCTGTTTGCGGCGCTGGTTGTGTCAGAGGATGGCGAAACGATCGAGTATTGGAGTGAGAATCTGCAATCGCGCGCGCTGATGGATATCAGCCGAGCCGCTGAGCGCAAGATCGCGGAGGAACGTATCTTCACCGCGGCGGGCGTCAGCAGTCGGTTGCTTGATGATGCGCGTGATGCGCGGCGCGATGTGGTTGCGCAACGCGCAAGACCAACCTCTGATGCGGCCAGCTCGGAAGTCACCTTAAGTGATCAGGCACCGTTTATCGTGTCCATCGCCATGGCCTTTGCGCTCTGGTTTCTGATCTTTTCCGTCATCAACTATCTCCTGATGGGGACAATCGAAGAGCGCTCCAACAAGATCTTCGATAGTTTGCTGACCTCGGTTTCACTGCCGAGCCTGCTTGCCGGCAAACTGCTGGCGGTCCTGGCACTGGCTCTGACCTTGATGGCGTTCTGGGGCATCGGGTCTGCCGCGATCGGTATGTTCGCCAGCCAGCAGCTGTCACCGGATTTTGCAAACAATGCGCTGACCGTGCTCGGCGCCGCGCTTCACCCGAGTTTGATCGTCCCGGCGGTGATAAGCTTTATTCTCGGCTATCTGATGTATGGCTCGCTTTTCCTGGCGCTCGGATCCCTCTGCGACACGATCCAGGAGGCCCAGACCCTGATGACGCCTCTGATTGTTCTGCTCATGGTGCCGCTCTTCATGCTGACCTTTGCGATCAGTGACGCGCAATCGCCGATCATTGAAGCGATGGTGTGGATTCCGGTCTTCACGCCGTTCCTGCTGATCTTGCGCATGCCAACAGATCCGCCGATGATTGAAGTGTTTGCCCAGCTCGGCCTGATGGCGGTTGCGGCAGCCCTCATTCTCTATCTTGCCACCCGGGTTTACCGGGCTGGCGCCGTTCACGGCGCGGGTGTTGCCGATGTCTGGGCCTTTTTCGGCAAACTGATCCCGGGTCGTAAGGCCGAAAGCTAGACCCGATCTGCCTCAGAACGAAAAACCCCGCCGGGTTCAGACCAGCGGGGCTTCAAACTCTGTATCGGCTGAAAGGTCTAGACCAGACCCTCACGCTGTGCCCGCTTGCGTGCGAGCTTGCGCGCCCGGCGAACTGCTTCAGCTTTCTGGCGGGCTTTCTTTTCCGATGGCTTCTCGAAATAGGTCCGAGACTTCATTTCGCGGAAAAGGCCTTCGCGCTGCATCTTCTTCTTCAGCGCGCGTAGGGCTTGCTCGACATTATTGTCGCGAACGGTGATCTGAATAATGGTCAACTCTCCATTGATGTATGTGGCCCCAGAGGTGCCGATGCGGTAATCTGGCCTCTGGGACCAATACAAAGGCGGGCCTATAACATGACGACCGATGTTTGCCTACCACTGGACTCATAAAGATGCGTACGCCTTCTGAAGCCTTGAAAGACCGGTGGCTGGACGCTGCTCTTGTGCACATCAATGTCGATGGCTGGACAGAGCGTGTTCTTCAGAATGCCGCTGAGGAAGCGGACCTGTCTGAAAATGAGCAAGCCCTAGCTGCGCCAAACGGGGTCAATGACCTGATTGATCACTTTTTTGAACGCGCCACGGATGAAATGCTGGAGCGCCTATCGACAGAGAATCTTGAGCAAATGCGGGTACATGAGCGCGTTGCGGCGGGCTTGCGCGCCTGGCTCGACAGTCTTGACGCCAACCGTGAAGCGGTTCGCCGAGCGGCCGCGCGAGGCTTGCTGCCCTGGGGCGCTGGTGCGGCGACGCGGCGGGTCTGGAAGATTGCCGACGCGATCTGGGAGGCCGCAGGCGATACCGCAACAGACTATAACCGGCACACCAAACGCGCCCTGCTGAGTGCGACCATTCCGTCCATCGTACTCTACTGGCTCAACCATGACGATGACGATGCCGTTGACGCGTTCATCATGCGGCGCTTGAAACAGGCCATGCAGCTTGGCCGCGCTGGCGGAAAAGTGGTTGGGCCGGTCCTCTCTGCGATCGAGAAATTCCGAAAATCCCGGTCAGATCGTTCAAACAGCTTTTAGGCTATAGCCGGTGCGGGGAAAGTGCAGGTGGAGATTGTCGGCCTGCGCATCCTGCCGCGCAAGGATCACGCGCTCTGCATTGGCCACAACAAGATCACCTTCGACCCAATCCTTGGCATAGTCATCCGGAGCAATCGCCACACGCGTTCCCGGCAGAAACCCCCGCAGATCATCGTCGGTTGAGGCCGGTTTCAAGCGCGGTGCTGCGGCGTGCGCAATCGCAATCGCATCGGCCCCGGTCAGTTCTTCTGGCAGTTGACCTTTGAAATCCTTCAGGCGTTTGAACCAGTTTCTCGTCAGCGGCGCGTCCTCAAAACACCGCTCCAGAAAATCAGGCACAGTCTGTTCAACAAACCACGGGTTCATAAACGCATGGACGTCGACAAGTCCAGGCTTGGTGCCGACCAGCCAATCCCCGGTGCCGGCATGACGCCCGCCTTCCAGCCGTTCCTCGATCCACATCAGCTGAGCACGCCACTGATCGCGCAGCATCGGGGCAGCGGTTTTCATCGCCTCAACATCAAACCCCTGACCTGACATCTTGACCCGGTCGTCGATGAATGCCTGCGGGACCTGATCTACATTAGTGCCGAAGATCACACCAACGCTGGTCTGAAACCATTTCCCATCTGTCCAGGCCGCCACCATTTTCGCCAGGCCCTCATGACCCGGCAGGTTCAGCGCAGGCAAGGTAAACCGTCGCTCCAGCTCCGGCAGCATAATCGCTGTGTCGCAGTATATGTCGGCGCCGATCTGCATCACCGGTGTGCGGCGATAACCACCCGTCAGCGGCATCAGATCCGGTTTCGGCAGGATCACCGGGACGGTCACACCGGCCCAGGCGAGATTCTTCATGCGCAGCGCAAGCCGGATTTTCTCCGAATAGGGCGAGCTTGGATAATGGTGAAGAATAATGCTCTGGGCGTTTGCCATGGACCTGCCTCCCCGACGGGCTGAGACTTATCTTGCGCGGTTTACCCGCAATGGAAAGGGCGATCTTGTCTCAGAAACATGAGCGTTGTCTAAAGAGCAAAATAAAATGAACATGTTCACATTATGAGGAATATATGCTATCAGGAGGATAAAGGAGGAGTGCGCATGACCCAACCGATCACGGATAAGCCGCCCATTGTCGATCGCGGTTTTGTTGAGAAATTCATGATCTCTGTCGATCGTCCGCTCGATTATGGTGTGTATTTTCTGATCAATGACTGGTGGGAAACCGCGACGCAGGACGCGATCGATGCCTATATGGAGGAGCTGTATGCGATCCCCGGCGCAGAAGACTTTCTGCGAGAAGGCCATATCGCTGAGCCAATGGTGGTTGAGGATCTCAAAGATTACGCCCCGGGCACGCTTGGCGCGGCCTATCGCGATTTTGTGGTCGAGAATAACCTGATGAAGAATTTCGGCACAGATTATCGCAAATTCCAGAAAGAGCTGATGGCATCGGGCAAGCTCAGCAAAATGCCTGAAGAGATGGCGTATATGTCGGTGCGCGGCACGCAGCTGCATGATTTCATGCATGTCCTGACCGGCTATGGTGCGACGATCCCGGGCGAGCTGGCGCTCGCCTCCTATTATCTGTCGCAGATCCGCAGCCCGTATCACGCCATTCGGCTGGCTGTGGTGATGACGCATACGGCTCTGGTGGCGCCGAAAGGGAATCTCCCTGCCATGGATGCGTTCGTGGATGGATGGTATTATGGCCGCAATTCGATGAATATCAATTTCGAGAAATGGGAAGAGCGGCTCGGCGAGCCCTTGTCGGCATTGCAGTCGGAAATGAACTTGCGTCAGATCGCCAAAGCCGCCTAAAGGAGCTCCATGGCGCGGCCCAAATCGACACCTGAACAACGCGAAGCGGTCCGAAACCGCATTCAGAAAGCCGCATCGGACCTCTACAATCAGGACGGCATCGCCGCGATTTCGGCCCGGGCCGTGGCCAGGAAAGCCAGCGTATCGGTCGGAACGATCTATGCTCATTTCGGCGATCTGACCGGTCTGATGCAGTCGCTGTGGATCCCAACCGTGGAGCGTCAGGCGCAGGTCTTTCGGGCCAAGGCGGGCGAATATAAAGATCCGGTTCAACGTCTTCGAATTCTCCTGATGGAGTATTTGCGCTTCGGAATTGAAACCCCGGAACTTTACAGAGGTGCTTTGATGTTTGTTCGACCGGCCGGGCTGGAGAAACCGGACGCTGAACCGCTCAGCACAGTCGACTTTGCCGACCTGCTGATCGAGACCCTCAAGGAAGGCCGGGAGAGCGGCCAGTTTGTCGACGGACCGCCGGAAGTCCTGGCGCAAATGCTTTGGTCGGGCGTGCATGGCTGCCTCGCGCTGCCGGTGAACATGGACCGGGTAGCCCTGGCGCCGGCCCGGGATGTGTCTGAGCGCACGGTCGAACTGTTGTTGAAAGCGGTACGCGCTTAGTTTTGGGGGGCGAAGGGAACAGCGCCCCCAGTCGAGCTGGGGGCAGCACGTGCGGCCGCGGATGCGGCAGATTTGGAGATTCGGAGGGGTTGTGGTTTTGCAAAGCGCTAAGAGGCTTCGCCTCACGCTTTGCGAAGCGGGTTCCCGATCCTCGCTGCGCTCGTCCGATGAACCTGGCTCAGGGCTGTTTGTGTTCGGAACCGGTTGTCCTGGAACGGGAGCCCTCAGCCTGGTTCATGGGCTGGCGCAGCCAGACCGGAACCTGCTTCTGCCTCGCGTCGCCCGAAGGGCGTTAGCGCGAGGCCAAACTCAACCTTTAGCTGCTGTCCTGAACCGCAGGCAGAGCGCACTCCACCTCAACCCGCACATGGCCGACGCACCGCTCGCCGCATTCCATGATGCGGCCCATCCAGAAGTGGATGGCGCTGAGATGCATCTCACCGGATTCATTGTACATGGCGCGCCAATGGGCGCGGTAGACTTTATTCTGCTGATGGCACCAGGCGGTGAGGTCTTTCTCGTCGTCGGAGACGTAAGTCACCCAGACTTTGCCAGTCTCGTCAGCTTGCCAGAGGACTTTGCGTTTGTTGATCCGGCACCAGCGTTTCACAGCAAACAACTGCCACCACACCCATGGCCAGAGATAGACTGGCAGGTGGCGTACAGCGGCAATGGAGAAGCGAATGTCCATGGGTAGAAGCATACGCCAGATTTGGGAGGGGAGGATAAGCGGCGGTCTTATCCATGGTTTTGCACAGCGCCAAAAGGGGTTTGCTTGTTACCGCGCTAATGCCCTACGGGCGACGCGGTGGAAGCGGGTTCCGTATCGCGCTTCGCGCTCACATGAACCAGGCTGAGGGCTCCGGGGCCGGGATGGCATTTGCTGAACCTTGAGAAATACAGTCTTGAACCTGGTTCATCGGACGAGCGCAGCGAGGATCGGGAACCTGCTTCCACTGCGTGAGGCGAAGCCTCTTAGCGCGGTGAGAAAAACACTCCCCCCCTCCGAGCGCTGCGCGCCCACCTTCTCAGCGCAATCGTATAGGATTGCTGACGCTTCGAAGCCTGCAAAAGCGGGGGAGGAAAGAGACCGGAAGCGTCGCACTTTCATCGCAGATGGCAACAATCTCGACGATTTGGTCCGTTGAACCGATGGCGATCCCGACGTGATTCGAACACGTGACCTACAGATTAGGAATCTGTTGCTCTATCCTGCTGAGCTACGGGACCGTAGGGTGGTGATTAGCGTGAAAAGGATGTGGTTTGAAGAGGCGTTGGGCGGCGTGGAGGTGTGTCGGGCTGTGGGTGTGGGCACTCGCGGCCTGCGGCGGCACATCGCCCCTGCCGGACATGGAGCCGGGCGAGACCGGGCGGGTTGTGCGGGTCATCGATGGCGATGCGCTGGTGCTGAACACCGGTCAGGTGGTGCGGCTGGTCGGGATTGAAGCGCCGGTTCTCAAACCGCGTGGGCGCGAGCCGGATCCGCATTCGCGCGAAGCGGCAAGAACCCTGGAAGATCTGGTGCTTGGGCGTGAGGTGCAGGTCTACTATCCGGGCCTGACGCGGGACCGCTATGACCGCGCGCTCGGGCATCTGGTGGCGGTGGATCAGGCCGGTCCGCCACTCTGGGTGAATATGGAACTGATCCGGCGCGGGGCCGCGCGGGTGCGGCTTTATCCCGACACGGCCGCCATGGGTGAGGCGCTGCTGATAGCCGAAGCGGTCGCGCGCCGGGATGAGACCGGGTTGTGGGGCAAGGCTGCTTATCGGGTGCGTCAGGCCAGTCAGCTTGAGGAGGGGCAGCGCGGGTTTGAGCTGGTCACAGCCACACTGGCGGGGGATTTGCCGATCCCGGTGGGGATACCGGTGGAACTTGCCTGTGTTCGCGCCGTTGAAGGTGGCGCGCTGCGGGTGGAGGTGCGCGTTGAGGCGGCTGAGGTCTGCGCGCTGCCGGAGGGCGCGCGGCTGCGGCTACGCGGCTGGGTCACTGAGGGACGGCTGGATCTCACGCATCCCCTGCACGCCGAAGAGTTAGATTAACGGCTTAGCCTAGCCTGCAATATATTGCGCGCCATTGACGGTCATCGTTGCGCCGGTGATGAAAGCGGCTTCGTCGCTGGCAAGATAGGCGCACATGGAGGCGATCTCTTCGGCTTTGCCGAGGCGGCCGACGGGAATGGTGGCGATAATGCTGTCGAGGACTTTTTCCGGGACCGCACGGACCATTTCTGTGTCGATATAACCGGGGCAGACGGTGTTCACGGTAATCCCCTTGCGCGCGCCTTCCTGGGCCAGGGCTTTGGAGAAACCGATCAGACCGGCCTTGGCAGCGGAATAGTTGACCTGTCCGAACTGGCCCTTCTGGCCATTGATGGAGGAGATATTGATGACCCGGCCAAAGCCGCGCTCGCGCATGCCTTCCCAGACCTGCCGGGTGAGATTGAAGGCCGAGGTCAAATCCACCGAGACGACTTTGTCCCACTGCTCCTTGCTCATCTTGTGAAAGGGCGCGTCCCAGGTGATGCCAGCGTTGTTGATGAGTACTTCGACCGGGCCGAGATCGGCTTCGATTTGCGACAGGCCTGCGCCGACCGCGTCGAAGTCCGAGACATCGAACTTGTAACATTTCACGCCGGTCTCTTGTTCGCACAATGCTGCAGCTGCGTCATTGCCGCCATAATTGGCCGCGACCTGGTAGCCCTTGGCTTTCATATAGGCGCAGATTTCACGGCCGATTCCACGTGTCCCGCCTGTTACCAGTACTGTTCTGGACATCGCTGATCCTCCGTATATGCTGCGCAGCATAAAATTGCTGTTTATGTTGGAACTGAATTTAAACACGCCCTTGATAGGTGTGCCAAGCAGTTCCCAATCATTCTTTGGTCCAATGCTCTCCTTGGGTAAACTTGGATCAGGGTGTGCCCAATTGTTGAAAGGACCGCGTGATGGCCAAAGCGAATGGAACGTCTGGACCGGTAATCATCAAGAAGTACGCCAACCGTCGATTGTATGACACTTCAACATCGTCCTATGTCACCTTGGACCACTTGTCTGACCTGGTGCGGCGCGAGGTGGATTTTGAGGTGCGCGACGCGAAAAGCGGGGAAGATCTGACCCGGCAGGTGCTGACGCAGATCATCTTTGAAAAAGAGAATAAGGGCGAGGGGGCTCTGCCTGTGAATTTCCTGCGCAAGCTGATCGGCTTCTATGGCGGTGGATCGCAAATGCTGCTGCCGGCCTGGCTTGAGATGAGCATGAACAGCTTCGCCGAGAGCCAGGAACGCTGGACCAAGACCATGGGCGGCGCGGCCAATCCGTTTGCTCTGTTTGAGAAACAGGCGCGCACGAATATGGAACTGTTTGAAAACACGATGCGAATGTTTTCTGCCGGGACTTTGCCGACCCGGGACCGCAAGAAAGACAGTTATCGATCCAAATCCTCTGGTAAGTCCGGTAAAGGCGAGCTGGATCAGGACGCGGTGGCGATGCTGCGCAGCCAGATGGAAGCGATGCAGGCTCAGCTCGACGAGTTGGCGACGAAGTCTTGAGGCCCTAGTTCAGGACCAAAGTGGCGTGGATTTCGCCGTGACCGGGTTCCTGGAGGATTGCCGCGCACGTATAGGTGCAGGACAGATCGACTGTGCCGCTAGTTGGGTCCCAATCTGAAATCACCCGGGTGGAGATGACCGGGTTGACCATGTCGGTCTGATTGGCCTCAGCGGAGAGATATTCCACGACATGCAGGTCGAAGCTTTCTGGGTCGGCGCCTGTGATCTCAATGCCGGTCTCGGTCTGGGTGAGTTGCGGGGCGAGGTCTGGCCTTGTGTCGCGACGCGCCTCGATATTCTGCAGAACACGCCGACGGTTTGTGGCCGGGCATTGTTTGACGCCATCATAGACCGATTGCGGCGTGTAGGGCGCGCGCAGTTCCATCTGGTCCGCATAGGCCGCCTGACGGGCTTTGGCTTCCGGCATCGCCATCGGGTCCGGCGCGCCGAGATAGTCCCAATAGTCGACCGACCAGGTGAGGATCAGCACATCGTCATTCTCACGTGAGACACGGTCAAGCGTGCGATGCGCCCGGGGACAGGCCTGGCAGTTCTGCGAGGCGAAAAGCTCGACCACGACCGGGGAAGCTTCGGCACTTGCGGGCAGCAGGGCCGTGGGCGTGAGACATAGAAAAAGGGCGAGGAGACGGGTCATGCTGGGTGACATAACCGTTTCCTCGCCCTTTGGGCACTCACGTCTGCGTTATAACTGCGTTACGCCGCGTCGTTGGCGAGGTTGCGCAGCACATAGTGCAGGATGCCGCCATTGCGGTAGTATTCGAGCTCATTATCGGTATCGATGCGGACCGTGGTCTCAGCCGTCACTTTCGAGCCGTCAGCGCGGGTGATTTCCACCGGTACGGTCTGACGCGGCTTGATGTCATCAATGCCGGTAATGGTCACCTGCTCATCGCCTTTCAGGCCAAGCGATTGCCAGCTCGTGCCTTCAGCAAATTCAAGCGGCAGCACGCCCATACCGATCAGGTTGGAGCGGTGAATGCGCTCAAACGAGCCTGCAATCACAGCGCGGACACCGAGCAGGATCGTGCCTTTGGCTGCCCAGTCGCGCGAAGAGCCGTTACCGTAGAGGTGACCGGCAAAGACGACCAGAGGCTTGCCTTCGGCCTGATACTTCATGGCCGCGTCATAGATCGGCATCTGCTCACCGCTCGGGTGGTGAATGGTAACACCGCCTTCAACGCCGGGCACCATCTGGTTCTTGATGCGGATATTGGCAAAGGTGCCGCGCATCATCACCTGGTGGTTGCCGCGCCGCGAGCCATAAGAGTTGAAGTCGAGCACGTTGACCTGACGGTCTTGCAGATACTCGCCCGCCGGGCTGTCGGCTTTGATCGAACCGGCCGGAGAAATGTGGTCGGTTGTGATACTGTCTGCAAACAGGCCGAGAATGCGCGCATCGTGCACGTCTTCGGGTTTCTCAACGGTGCGGCCCATGCCTTCAAAGTAAGGCGGGTTCTGCACATAGGTTGAGGAGATCGGCCAGTCATAAGTCTGACCGCCGGAGACCTCGATATCCTGCCACATCTCATCGCCCTTGAAGACGTCTGAATAGCGTGAGGCAAACATTTGCGGGGTTACAGCCTCAGCCATGATTTCAGCGATCTCGTGGCTGGTTGGCCAGATGTCTTTCAGATAGACATCGTTGCCGTCTTTGTCCTGACCGAGCGGCTCTTTGGTAATGTTGATCTTGAGCGAACCGGCAATCGCGTAAGCCACCACAAGCGGCGGTGATGCGAGGTAGTTCGCCTTGATGTCGGGACCGATCCGGCCTTCAAAGTTGCGGTTGCCGGACAGAACCGAACAGGAGACCAAGTCGCCATCTGCGATCGCTTTGGAAATGTCCGGATCGAGTGGTCCGGAGTTCCCGATACAGGTCGTGCAGCCATAGCCAACCAGGTTGAAGCCAAGCGCGTTCAGATCCTCTGTCAGGTTCGCTTTGTCGAGATAGTCGGTGACGACCTGTGATCCGGGTGCGAGTGAGGTTTTGACCCAGGGCTTGCGATTGAGGCCGAGCGCCGCCGCTTTGCGGGCCACAAGACCAGCGGCGATCAGAACGCTTGGGTTGGATGTGTTCGTACACGACGTGATCGCAGCGATGAACACGTCGCCATGCGTGACGGTGTAGTCTTCGCCCGCGACTGGGACCTCGGTTGCATCATCAGCGGCGGTGCCGAACTCCTTAACCATGGCTTCGGCGAATTTGGTGTCGGCTTCGGAGAGCAGAACCTGATCCTGTGGGCGTTTTGGCCCTGAAATGGAGGGCACGACGGTTGAGAGATCAAGCTCGATCGTGTCAGTGAAGATCGGCTCGGCCATCTCAGGCGCCCAATAGCCTTGGGCCTTGGCATAGGCTTCGACGAGCGCGATGCGGTCAGCCTCGCGGCCGGTATTGGTGAGGTAGCGGACGGTGTCATCATCGACCGGGAAGAAAGCGCATGTTGAGCCGAACTCAGGCGACATGTTGGACAAGGTGGCCTGATCTTCGAGCGTGAGATTGGCAAGGCCCGGGCCAAAGAATTCGGTGAATTTCGCAACCACGCCAAAGTCGCGCATCATCTTGGTAACGGTCAGCACGAGGTCGGTTGCGGTTGCGCCTTCTGGCAGTTTGCCGGTCAGTTTGAAGCCGACCACTTCCGGGATCAGCATGGAGACGGGCTGACCCAGCATCGCCGCTTCGGCTTCGATGCCGCCGACGCCCCAACCCAGAACAGAGAGGCCATTGATCATGGTTGTGTGGCTATCGGTGCCGACGCAAGTGTCCGGATAGGCAACCGTCGCGCCATCGGTTTCTTTGGTCCAGACGGTCTGGCCAAGATATTCAAGGTTAACCTGATGGCAGATGCCGGTGCCCGGAGGGACCACCCGGAAGTTTTCAAACGCGGTCGAGCCCCAGCGCAGGAATTCGTAGCGCTCTTCATTGCGCTCATACTCGACTTTGACGTTTTTCTTGAAGCTGTCAGGACCCGCAAAGTGATCCACCATGACCGAGTGGTCGATGACCAGATCGACCGGAACCTGTGGGTTGATCGCGTCGGCTTCGGCGCCGAGCTTTTTGGCGGCATCGCGCATCGCCGCGAGATCAACGACGGCCGGAACGCCGGTAAAGTCCTGCATCAGGACGCGGGCCGGGCGATAGGCGATTTCGTGAGTGACCTTGCCCCCATTGTCGAGCCAGGTCTTGAACGCGGTGATGTCATCCTTGGTGACCGTCGTGCCGTCTTCATTGCGGAGCATATTCTCGAGCAGCACTTTCAGCGAGGCCGGAAGTCTCGATACATCGCCAAGACCATTTTCGGCTGCGGCATCGAGGGAGTAGTATGTATAGTCCTTACCGTTTACGGTTAGGGTCTTGCGGGCCTTGAAACTGTCGAGGGAAGACATTGGCGTGAGCACCTCTCTTGTGAATATTGTCGTGACTTGCGCGTGTCCTATACCGCCTAGAGCCTTGACGCAATTGGCACATCGGGCCGCAGGTGAGATGGCGGGTGTGGCTTGAGCGGTGCGGTTCTGATCAAGACGCAGTCTGTCGGGGCGGTCCGCGGGGAGCGGGTACTGTTCAAGGCGCTGAGCCTTGAGGTGCGCAGCGGTGAAACGGTGCTGCTGCGCGGCGCGAATGGCAGCGGGAAAACGACCTTTCTGCGCCAGCTTGCCGGACTGTCAGAGGTCGCAAGTGGAGCGATGACGCGGGTGGCAGCGCATCACTGGCTTGGCCATACAAACGGACTAAAGGCGCATGAGACGCCGCGTACACACTTGAAGCACTGGGCGCGGGTCTGGGGCAGCAATGTGGAGATTGACGGCGTGCTGGAGCGAATGCAGCTGAAACGACCTGCGGATGTGCCATGCCAAATGCTGTCAGCGGGGCAGAAACGGCGCACAGCTCTAGGGCGGCTCTTGCTGGTGGAGCGCCCGCTCTGGCTGCTGGATGAGCCGTTCAATGCGCTCGACACAGCCGGGCGGGATCTGCTCGCCGGGATGATTGAGACCCATTGCGCGGGCGGCGGCGCAGTCATTGCGGCGCTGCATGGCGACGCGCCGTTGGCTGCTAGCCGCGAGGTGGCGTTGTGAGGGGGAGTCAAAGAAGACGACAAAGACGTAGGCGTCGCTCAGGCGATTTTAACGCGCTGCATAAGCCAGTTCATTCCGCTTCCGATCAAGAAAAAAGCGATAGCGAAAATGAGGGTTTGGGTCTTGACTATTGGGGCGCGGCGATTGTCGTCGTATTCTTGATAGCGCTTCAAACGACTGGGATCGGCCCTTTGATATTTGCCATGCTTGTAGCTGCTGTGATCGGCGGACTTGCTTATGGAATTTGGTTTAATTTGAAGCAACGAAAAGACAGGCTCGATCGAGAGAAAGATGAAGGCTAGTCCAGCCCCTCTCTCCTCAGCGTTTCGTCAGGCCTTGTCGGAGGCCTGGGCGGGCGGGTCTGGGCTGTTATTGCCGCTCGGGTTCTTTGCCGGGACGGCGATGCTGATCCCGTTCAGCCTGGGCAGCGATGCGGAACTGCTCGCGCGGATTGGACCGGGGGTCCTGTGGCTGGCGCTGGCGCTCGCGTCCATGGTCACGCTGGAGCGAGTGTTTCAGGCTGATTTGCAGGATGGTGCGCTCGATCTCTGGATCCAGTCGGGCGACTCAATCTCGCTGATCGCAGCGAGCAAGACCTTTGCGCATTGGCTGATTTCAGGTCTGCCGCTGGTCATCCTGACACCGGCCATCGGCTATATGCTGGGCGTGCCGATGAGCGAGATGCTGCCGGCCATGCTGGGCTATGCGATGGGCGGTATAACCTTCTTCCTGTGGGGCGGTGTGGCAGCAGCGCTTGCGGCAAGTGTTGCGCGGGCCGGATTGCTCATCGCAGTGATTGCGCTGCCTTTCTATGTGCCCGCGATCATTTTTGGCGTGCGCGTCGCGGAGGAGGGGCTGAACGGTGTGGGTCTGCCCTTTTTGGGCGCGTCCATGCTGTTTGCGCTTGGTGTCGCACCCCCTGCAATGGGCGCGGCTTTGCGGTTGGCGGCAGAATAGATAGGCAGTAGATAACGCTCATGTGGTCTTTCCTTGCCAATCCGCACCGGTTCATGGGGTTTTCGCGCCTAGCGGTGCCGATCTGTTTCGCGATCGGGGCGCTGCTGATCGGGTGGAGCCTGTACAATGGACTTATGGTGGTGCCGCCGGATGAGGCTCAGGGCGGTGATCTGATGCGGGCCATGTTTACGCATGTGCCGTCGGCCTGGCTGTGCATGGGGCTTTATGCCGGGCTCGCGGCGGCGAGCTTTGTCTGGTTTGTCTGGCGTCATGAGCTGGCCGATGTGGCGGCGCGCGCGATTGCGCCGATCGGGGCAGGCTATACCGCGCTCTGTTTTGTGACCGGCGCGATCTGGGGCCAGAAAGGCTGGGGCCAGGGCTGGCACAATCTGATCCTGGGGGACAGCCGGTTGATGTCGGTCCTGGTCCTGTTCTTCCTGTTCCTTGGTTATATTGCCTTGCGCGCGGCCATGGAGACACGGCAGAAAGCGGCCAAGGCGGGCGCGATCCTCGCCATGGTGGGGCTGATCAATGTGCCGATCATCAAAGTGTCGGTAGACCTGTGGGAGACGACCACCATCCACCAGCCCTCCAGCGTGATCCGTATTGGGGGTGCGCCGGAGGGAGCCGAGGCCGAAGAAGGCCAGGGTATGAATCCGATGTATTTGCAGCAATTGCTGTGGGGGTTTGGCGGGCATGGCCTGCTCGCCAGCGCGCTTATCTTCATGCTGATGCGGGCCGAGATTTACAGCCAGAGATCAGACCGCCTCCTCGCAGCGCGGCTGGAAGAAAGCTGAGCCGATGCCGGATTTTGCTGATGATGCGATTTATATCTGGTCGATCACTGTGCTTGGCCTTGCGGTGCCGATCGTGATGGCGGCTTTGACGCTGCTGCGTGTGCGGCTTGCGAAACAGCGGCTGGAGCGGCTTCAGAAAGATGAGTTGCCGAAATGAAGCGCTGGTATGCTGCTATTCCGCTGATTGCGCTGCTGATCCTGGGTGCGGTTGGGGCCTCGCAGCTGATGAATCCGGAGAAGCCGGGATTTGAAGAGGCGACGCTGCGACCGGCTCCGGTCATGGCGTTTGAACGTTTGCGCGGTGAGGGTGAAATCCGTTTTGCACCACCTGAAAATGGCGAGACGGTTGTCGTAAACCTGTTTGCGTCCTGGTGCGCGCCGTGCCGGGTTGAGCATCCCCTGCTAATGGATCTGGCGCTTGCCTATCCTGAGCAGGTTTACGGGCTGGCGTATAAGGACGCGCCTGAAAACACGCTGCAATTTCTGGCTGATCTTGGTGATCCGTATGCTGATATTGGCAAGGATCGCGACGGGCAGGGCGGTCTGGACTTCGGCCTCACCGGCGTGCCGGAGACCTTTGTCATTGATGGTGACGGGCAAATTGTAATGCACGTTCGCGGAGTGCTGGACCCCGAAAGCCTTGGACGTATTGAAGACGCGTTAGCCGAGTAGAGCGCTTACTTCTTCTTCTTTTTTTTCTTTTTCTTCTTCTTTTTGCGCGGACGATCATCCTCGTCTTCATCTTCCTCTTCATGGTCGCCAGCGACCACGGTCAGGGAAAAGATCAGGCTCTGGCGGCGCGACTTGCGCAACTCATCGACCAGTTCGCGATCGGCTTCGGCGACGATCGGGGCGGCTTCGCTATAGGCGCGTTCGCCCGCTTCGCTGAGCGAGACGGCTTTGGCGCGCGCGTCTTCCTTGGATTTGACGCGTTTGACGAGGCCGCTCTTTTCCATCCGGGAGACCATGTCGGCAAGGGTCGAGCGGTCGATGCCAGTCGCATCAACCAAGTTGGATTGGCTTTGTCCGTCCTCGTCATGCAGGGCGGCGAGCACTGCAAATTGTCGAATGGTCAGCCCCTGTTTGCTGAGCGGTGTCGCTGACAAGTTCACAGCTGCCTGTTGTGCTCTGTGCAGCAGATGCGTCACCGAAGTCGCCAGTACGAATTCGGACTCAACGTCTTGTTTGGCCATGATTTTAGCCTACCCTTTTTAGCTCAGCCCGGTTTAACACGGTTTTGCGAACAAACCGTGTGCAGATCAATTGAATTCACCCATAAAGGGAGAGCCTGACAATAAGATGACAGTCAAAACCGCCCAAGCCTTTGAATTTGCTATACCTGCGGGCGATGACAAGGAGCGTCGGGTCTGCCGCACCTGTGACTTCATTGACTATCAGAACCCGAAAATCGTTGCTGGGTCGGTCGTGACCAAGGGTGATAAGATCCTGTTATGCAAGCGGGCGATCGAGCCGCGCAAAGGATTCTGGACCCTTCCAGCGGGATTCATGGAACTCGGCGAAAGTGTCGAGGAAGCCGCAATGCGTGAGGCCCAGGAAGAGGCGCTCGCCGACATTCGGATTGATCGCCTGCTTGCGGTCTATTCCGTGCCGCGGATCGGGCAGGTGCAGGTGATGTTTCGCGCTGAGCTAACGGGCGACTATGGCGTTGGACCAGAAAGCGAAGCGGTGGACCTGTATGACTGGAAAGACATTCCGTGGTCAGAGCTTGCCTTTCCAACCGTGGTCTGGGCGTTGACGCATTTCGCGCAGACCCGTGATCAGGATGTGTTTGCGCCGTTTGCCAACCCGCCGGGAACCGACAAGCTTACGCGCTAGGTTCGGCGTCTTTCGTGTCCGGGTCCTGCAGATATTTCAGCATGAGCGGTGTGTTGGCGATCATGAAGACGACCGTGATGCCCCAGGTCGCGAGCTTCCACCAGGTTGCCCAGATGCCTTCGGCGTCGCGCGATCCAAACTCCAGGCCGAGGAACTGATAGGTTCCAGCCGGCGCCCATTGGAAGCCGAGAATATTGAGCGGTGTTTCCAGCCCCGGCGCATAATAACGCCAGATAAATTCATTCGCTGCGGCCATGGCAACGAAGTAGCAAGCCCAGCGCAGCGCGAAAATGTCCCAGACGCGGTCTGGCAGCTGAAACACCTTTTCAAACATCACTTTCCAGATGTTCTGCCCAAAGGCGAGACTGCCCAAAATGATGCTTGCCAATACGAGTTGCTGGATCGTGGGCTTGGCGTAGATGAAGCCCTTGTCCTGCAGGACGATGCCGATCACGCCGAACGTGCCGACAATCCCAGCGCTCATCAGCATGAAGAGCGGGACGGGTAGGCGGTTCATCCGCTTGTGGACGATGACGCCGAGTGTGGCGATGATCAGGACACCGGTTGCCCAGTAGAGCGCGGTGTCGTTATTGATCGCCATGTCCAGCCCGAACAGGTTGAAGCTGGTCTCAATCCCAGCAATCCGGATGATGTTGTACAGGCCGACAAAGGCGATCACGGGCAGCAGTTCCGCCCAGATCTGATTGGCCTTGTCGGCGGTCTTGCCGATATCGCTTTGTGTGTCGCTCATACTGTGAGTTACGCGCTGCGGCGTCCTTTGGATGACCGGGTTTCAGCCCTGACCTCTATTTCGCAGAAATTGGCGGGCTCCGCCAGCATCCAGCAACAGCGCAATCGTGACATAGACGAGCCCGCCAGCGATGACTTTACCGAGCAATTCCAGCCAGCCGCCCCAGGCCGGAATCAGCTGAATAACGGGCCACATGCAGGCGGCCGCGGCCGTGATGCGCGCAAGATCGCCGAGCGGGAGGGGCAGGGCGACATACTGGCGTCCGACCAGACCGACAATCAGCACGCCGACACCATAACTGATCAGGGTCGCATAGACTGCGCCCATCAGACCGTAGGTGGGGATCAGGATCAGGTTGAGCCCGATATTGAGGCTAGCGGGGATCAGCATTAAAGTGGTGAGGCGCAGGGTTTTGTGGGCGAGCTGAAAGACTTCGGAAAAATAGTGCATCAGCAAGCCATTGAGCAGACCGGCAAAGGCGATCCAGGGAATAATCTGCGTCGCCCCGACACGGACCTCTGCGCCGATCAGCACCTCCGCGAGGGGTGTGGCAACCATGGCAATGCCCGCCGCCGCCGGAACGCCGAGCAGGAGCAGGGTTGAGATCAGACCGCGGGCCTCTTTACGGGCAGCGTCTTTGCCGCCGGACTCGTAGGCCGCCATGATCAGGGGCGAGCCGGCAATCGCGGCCCAGCTACAGATCAGCAGAACTGTCTTGTCCGCGACGCCATATCCCGCCGCATATTCGCCAACCGCGGCTTCGCCGAGAAAGATCGCGATCAGGAACCGGTCGGCGACGGAGACGATGATGTCGAGCACCAGTGCAGCCGCGATGGGCAGGCCATAGGCGAGGTAAAGCTTGCGGCGCTCCGGGCTGACAGTGCCGCCTTTGGCCTGCGCGCGCAGCCATGCCGCTTCAGGGATGAAGACAATTGCGGCGGCAAGGGCGAGACCGACAAAGGGACTGACGGCACCAAGCCCAGTCTGCCAGGCCACCAATGCGCCGAACAGAAAGCCGGACAGCGTCAGGAAGGTCTGCAGCAGGCTGTAGCGGCTGACATTCTGCATCGCTTTATGGGATTCCAGCGCCACTTGAATGATGGTGCTCATCACCGTGATGACGAGTAGCCAGGGCAGGATGGCGAGATAATCCGGCTGGTGGCGCAGGACGATGGCCAAGGCCGCAAACAGGACAGTTGTGACAATCAGCGAGCGGAAGGTCAGGGAAAGCGCGGTGCGGAAATGATCCGGCAGTTCGGAGCGCGCCTGCGCCTGTCCGGCATAGCGATAGGCCGCCGCTTCGGCGGGTACCAAGCTCATTGTATGTACAAGCGTCAGGACCGAGAACATCAGCGCGTAGCGGCCATACTCTTCGGCTTCAAGCAGCCGCGTGAACAGGAAGACCCCGCCAAAGGCGGCCAGGCCACTGGCAATGCTTACAGGCGTATACCCGGCCAGGTGGCGCAAAAACTTCATGGCGCTGGACTTATCACGGGATATGCGAAAGTCCGGTTAAGGGGCGAACTCGAGCAGCATCAGACCGGCCGCAAGGATTGATGCGGCGGCGATCCGGCGGCGTCCAAACGGTTCGCGCAGGAAAATCGCCCCAAACAGCGCGCCGAACACAACGGAGGTTTCGCGGATCGCGGTGACATTCGCGGTGTCGGCGAGTGTAAACGCCCAGAGGGCCGCGCCATAGGAGATGGTGCCGAGCAGGCCGCCCAGGGTCCCGTTCCAGATTTGTGGTCTGATGCCGCTCCAGATCCGGCCCCGCCGGGAGACCAGCATCGCGGCAGTGATACCAATCCAGTCGAGCAGGAAGAGCCAGACGATGTAGGTGCCGACATGGTCCGCAAGCCGGATGCCGCGCGCATCAACCACCGAATAGGCGGCAATTCCCATCGCTGTCATCACAGCCCAAAACAAAGCGGCGCGTTGCAGTTTTTTCTGTCCGGCTTCCAGATCGTCGGGCAGGGCAAAGACGATGAGTGCGGCGGTGGCAATCAGCAAGCCGATCCAGCCGAGCAGGCTGGGAGTTTCTGACAGAAACACGGAGGCGGCAATCGCAGTCATCAGGGGCGCCAGGCCGCGCATCACTGGAAAAACAAGTGAAAGATCGCCGCGATGAAGCGAGCGGATCATGGCGAACTGATAGCCCCAATGCACGACCACTGAGGCTGCGAGTGCAGCCCAGACCGTTGGCGTCGGCAGGGGCACAAACGGTATGAATGGCACCACGCTTAAGGCCATGGCAATGGACAGGATCATGCGCGCGGAGAGCACGTCGCCGCCGTTTTTGAGAAACGTATTGGTCGCCGCCACCGTAACGGCGGACAACAGGCACAAGGCAATGGGCAGCAGGGTTGAGCTCATCTTGCCCCCTCGCGCGTCGGCATAAGGGAAGTCAAGCGGTGGATGCTTGTCTTCGCCGGTAGCGGCGCTAAACCCCTCGCCCATGTTGAAGATTTCCGATCTTGATTACCGGGTCGAGGCCCGGCCCCTGTTTGAAGGGGCGTCCGCGCAGATTGCGGCGGGTTGGAAAGTCGGTCTGGTCGGGCGCAATGGAACTGGCAAGTCGACGCTGCTGCGGCTGATCCGGGAAGATGTCGAACATCCCAGCAAGCAAAGCGCGATCAAACTGAACCAGGGCGCGCGGCTCGGTTGGGTCGCGCAAGAAGTCGCCCCGGGCGATGAGACCGTGCTGGAGGTCGTGTTGGCCGCCGATCATGAGCGCCACGCGCTGATGCAGGAAGCCGACACCGCGACCGATCCCGACCGGATCGCCGAGATCCATACGCGCCTGGTTGATATTGATGCCTGGTCGGCCGAAGCCCGCGCCGCCGAAGTGCTGATGGGGCTAGGGTTTACGCATCAGGATCTGTCGCGGGCCACACGGGAGTTTTCGGGCGGCTGGCGGATGCGGGCGGCGATTGCCGGGGTGCTGTTCTCACAACCAGATCTGCTCTTGCTGGATGAGCCGACCAACTATCTCGATCTGGAAGGCGCGGCCTGGCTTGAAGGCTATTTGAAGAAGTATCCGCACACAGTGATCATTGTCAGCCATGATCGCGAGCTGCTGAACCGGTGCGTGACGCACACAATGGCGCTGGAGCATCGCAAACTGTCTATCGTACCGGGCGGATATGATGCCTGGTTGAAAATCCGGGCGGAAAAAGTTGCGCAGCTCGAAGCGCAGCGGAAGAAGCAGGAGGCAGAGCGGGCGCACCTGCAGGCTTTTGTCGACCGGTTTCGCTATAAGGAATCCAAGGCGCGTCAGGCCCAGTCTCGGGTGAAGATGCTGGAGAAGATGAAGGACATTTCCATCCCGCTCGCGGAACGGACTGTACCGTTCAATTTTCCATCCGGTGAAGAGAAACTCGCCCCGCCCATGTTGCTGCTGGAAGACGCGGTGCTTGGTTATGGCGCCGGGGCTGACATTTTGCGGAATGTGGATCTGCGCCTGGACCCCGATGACCGGATCGCGATTGTCGGCACGAACGGGCAGGGCAAGACCACGCTCGTCAAATCCATTGCCGAACGCCTGCCGCTGATGGCGGGGCGTAAGAAAGTGCCGAAAGCCATTCGGATCGGCTATTTCAGTCAGGATCAGATGGATGAGCTGACGGCGGGCGAAACCGTGCTGGATCACGTTCGGCGGGCTTTACCCCTGAACACGCCGGTCGCGCGTCAGCGTGCTGTGGCCGCCGGGATGGGCTTTTCTCACGAGAAAGTCGAAACCAAGATTGAACGCCTGTCCGGCGGCGAGAAAGTTCGCCTTCTGCTTGGCCTAATGGCAATGGAAAAGCCGAATGTGCTGATCTTGGATGAGCCGACCTCACATCTCGACATCGATAGCCGCGAAGCGCTGATCTATGCCCTGAATGATTTTCGAGGCGCGGTCCTGCTGATCACCCACGATGTGTTCCTGGCGGAGGCCACGGCGGATCAGTTGTGGCTGGTCAAGGATGGAGCCGCGACGCCTTATGCTGGCGATCTGTCTGACTATCGCAAACTGGTGCTGCAGGCTGATCGTGGGAAGGGGGAGACACCGAAGGCGAAAACGGTTGAGGTGAAGCCGGAACCGAAATTGGACAAGGCCGAGCAACGCCGTCTGGCATCGGAAAAGCGCAAGGCTGCCGCGCCCTTGAAGCGCAAAGCCGAAGCGGCAGAAAAGCGGCTCAGCAAGGCGACGGCGGATCTCTCACGCATTGATGAAGACCTGTCGCAGCCGGGACAGAGTTCTGACGAGATACAGGCGCTGATGGTGAAACGCGGCAAACTGACGGACGCGATTGAACAAGCCGAGATGGACTGGATGGAGGCGAGCGAAGCCTATGAAGCGGCGCTAGAGGATTAAAGCGCGGCCTCAACGGCGGTGACTTCCGGCACATAGGCTTTCAGCATGTTCTCAATGCCCTGTTTCAGAGTCATGGTCGATGAAGGGCAACCGGCGCAGGCACCGCGCATGGAGAGGTGGACGATGCCGGTGTCGGGTTCAAACCGGTGGAAGATGATGTCGCCGCCATCTTGGGCCACAGCCGGGCGGACGCGCGTATCGATCAGTTCGATAATCTCGCCGACAATCTCTGCGGCATCGCCTTCATAATCATCAGCAGAGGCCTCAGGTGTTGTTTGTTCGGGCGCGCCGGTCGCCATCACGGGCAGGCCCGCAACGAAATGGTCCATAATCGTTGCAAGCGCCATCGGGCGGACATGTTTCCAGTCGGCGTCCGCGTCTTTGGTGAGTGAGATGAAATCGCTACCCAAGAAGACGCGTACGACCCCACTGACATCGAACAAGGCTTGCGCGAGGGGGCTCGTGCCGGCTTCTTCCACTGCGGCGAAATCATACGGGCCGGTTTGGCCGGTCACAGTCTGGCCGGGCAGAAATTTCAGCGTGTCCGGATTGGGCGTCGGTTCGGTCTGGATAAACATATCAGCGTCCTCTGGTCTGCCTGTCAGATGATGGATACAGGCCAAAGTTTCAAGGCGAATGCGCTTACGGTGTGACCGTTTCTTCTGCTGAGGCCACGGTCACCGCTTCGGTATTGGCGGCCTGGGCCTCGAGAGCGGCTTTCAGATCCATCAGCGCGGTCTCGGCTTCCAGCATGTAGAAGGTCATGGTGGCGGGGTGATCGGACAAGACCTTACCGGTGCCGGACTGGCTGGAAATGATCATTGGGCTGAAGGTTGCGGCGCGGCGCAACGTAGCAAAGGCACGGTCCATGGCTTCAGCAGCGTCGGGGGAAGAGACCAAGCTCGGCTCGTTCAGAAAAGTCGCCATGAGAAGCTGACCGGCGACATGGGCCCGAGCACGGGCCTGATAGATGGCCATCACGTCCTGTTTTGAAGCGGGCCAGGCTTCTGCCGAATTGGCGCGGACCCGCAACTCGGTTTGCGCCTCAGAGGCCCAGGATGCGAACATGTCGAGACGTCCGAACAGTGTTTCGAGCCCTACAGGAGCGATGGTCAGCTCACGTGAGACGCGGCCATCGAACCGTTGCAGGGCTTCTGCAGCCGCATGCAGACGTGGTTCCAGTTTTGTGTCATCGGCCGGGGCAAGCAGGCGACCTGCAGCGGTGAGATCGACGTCCGGGCGACCGTCAGCGTCGAGCGTGGCATTGGCGCTGGCGAGCACATATTCCGATAGAGCAGCGAAGGTGCTGTCCTGCCAGGCCGGGAGGGCGATGAGACGAGCCTGCGGATGCCAGTCGCCGCGGTCGGCTGCGATCCCGGCGCCTGTCAGTTCACGGCCGACCAAAGTCAGCGCTGTGCCGATTTCGGGCGAGGTCCAATTGTCGCCAGGCGCCATGACAATCTGGCTGTCATCGACCTGATGCGACGTCATGACGGCTGCGGGGTAACCGCCGACCAGGACCAGAACGATCAAAAGTTTGGCCGCGCCGACAATCCGGCGCCAGATCCGACCGAGGGTTTCCATAAGCGGGCTCGGTTCGGCCTCATCCAGGTAGGCCTCTGGAAGGTCTGAGCCGATGAGTGTGACGATAGGAGGTTTGCCTGTCGATTCAGCTTCTTCGTAGGCGGCAGGTATTTTTTGAACCACGCTCATGGGCTGATCGACGTCTCTTCTGTTGGATGGACTTCACTTGGCGCAAGAAACGCGCCGCGTTCAAGTCATATTCTGTTTAAACTTTGTCAAGACTTAGTCCGTGCCCTGAATTACAACCAGAAAACTGTTGCGAAGGGCAGACCTGCCTATTCGATGATCTCGACCCCCTCGGGCAGGACCGCCACGCTGGCGACCTCGACTGTATCATTTTCGATCATCTGGCCCCGGCCATTCTCGCGGCGTTCATAGGCGGCGACGAGAGACATATAGGGCGGGACATGGGTGAAGCCTTCACCTTCAAGCGGCGACTTGATTTCGAAATGCAGATGGAACGTGGTTGCGGTGCCGCCGAAATCGTTCGACGCATAGCCAAGCTCCTGGCCTTTGGTGACCAGCTCATCTTCGGCGACTTTCAAAGCCCCCATATTGAGATGGATATAGTTGTAGAGATTGCCGGTCTCATTGCCGCGAAGTGTGACCCAATAGTTACCGATCTTGGTGATCGTGCCAGCCTCGACCGCAACGACGGAATGCAGTTCCGGTTTGTCCGGACGCATCGCCACCATTTCGAGACAGTCGGCGCGGGTGCCAACGCGGATGTCCTGACCCTGATGAACTTTCTCAGCTGGGCAGAGCGGCGTGTTGCGCGTACGCGAGCGGGTTTCGCAGAAATTGTCGCGCCAGGGCGCGGTGAAATTGCGTTCATCGCATTGGCCGCCCTGACCGCCCATAAAGCCGCCAAACCGCCAGACCTGGGACTGAGGATAGGCCGGGGCATCCTTGATCGGGAACAGCATGTCGGGGACATAGACGGTCTGGTCCGGGGATCCGATCCCTGAACCCGGAATAAGATCGCCCGGCGGATAGTATTCGAACTTGACCGGCAAGGGTTGGGGTTCCGGCTCGACCGGGTCGGGCGTGTCCGGGTCGGCAGGGCCGACGGGATCGGGTGTATCGGGATCTGTGGGGGCATCTGGATCCGTGGGGACGCTTGGATCGTCTGCTCCATCGGCTGGGTCCGGCGTAACGGGATCGGCCGGGTCAGCGTCCACAGGATCAACCGGATCTGCTGCGTCCGGATCAGGGGGCGTGACCGGTGTGTCTGGATCAGGGTCGGGCTCGCCATAAGGATTATCGACCGGGACCGTTGGCGGCGCCGGGCCTGGGGCTCCATCCGGAATGACGGGATCTTCCGGCACGCTGCGGCCATCGCCGGGCAAACGCACCGCGTCGCAAGCGGATAAGGCGAGAACCGCGCCCAGAACTGAGCTCAACAAAATGCGCATCTATCGTGTCCTTGCAACGAGCAGCTCATTGACGGCTGCGATCGCTTCTTCCTCGCTTATGCAAGTTTCGTTCGGGCGCGCATTGTTGCAGGTGAACTCGACAATGTAGCTCGCGCCATAGCGGCTGAAGGAGACCTGTGCCCCGATCATGGTTTCTTCGAACCGCAGGTCTGTGTCGGTTGCGGTGAGGCCGCGTCCGGGCGCTGCGACGAGCCGGTCGGTTCCATTGATTTCCATGTCGTAGTCCCCGCCGGGATATGAGGCATAATAGCCATCAGCGACCGGGACGACTTTCGGGCGCTCGCCGCCAGTGACCGATGCCGGGGCGATCGGGCCGACAGGGAGTAAAACCGGAACCTGAGGGTCCTCGGTGATGTTGGCGATTGTCACGCTGTCATCGGAACTGATGTCTCGGGTGGCAAAATCAGCCTGGGCGGCCTGCCAGTCGATGTCGGCCCGTTTGGCGGTCGATTCAGTGCGATCCTGCACAGGCGCCAGGTCGACATCAGGCGCCGGCGGGTCAGCCGGAGCTGCAGGCGCGGCGAGGTCAACTGGCGGCTCGGGCTCTGTCTGCGGCGTTTCACCCTGGCGATAGCAGGCGGTGAGCAAGATGGCCGCGCCGAGGCTGGTGAGGAAGAAGGTATGGGTCATTTCGGGTTGCCTCCGGCATTGGCATAGGCGTTGGAATCAAGCTCCGCATAAGCCAGATTGTTGAGGCCGCGCAGGGCGGTCAGCACGTCCTGCGGCGAACGATTGTAAGGATCATTCTGGGGCAGGGCGAGGATCAGTTCGCCGGAATAGCTGGCACTGCTGAGGTAAAGTCCAGCAAGGGCCGGGCGCCCGGAGGCCCAGGCCTGATATTTGGCCTGCGCGCCATTATAGTCACGTCGGAACGATTTGCAGACGTCTTCCAGCGCGGGTTCGTCCCGGAATCTAACAATGAAGGTCGCGGCGGGTTGAACGGAGGTCATGGCCTGTGCGGGCAGAACTTCAGGCTCGTTTTCTGGTGTTTCGAGCATCCAGCGGGGAATCCAGGAGGCGGACTGATCAGGCGCGGTATTTCCGAACGTATCGCAGGCTGCAACGCCGATCAGGCAGAGGGCGCCCATTAAGCCGGCGAACCGAACCGTCTCGTTTGAATTTGCGAATTGGATCGCCACTGTCTTCCCCTTTTCTCCCCTATTGCGACAGGTCGACCGCGCCCATGTCGAGCAGGCCACTGCCGCACTTTCTCAAGCAGATATCGTCGTTTCCTTCGATCCGCGTTGCCCCCGGAAACTGCCGACATTCGCCAAGGCACTGATCTCCGGTGATGGAGGTTACGCCGGTCATCAGGCGGGAGACAAGCTCGGTGGCTGTCAATTCCGGGCGTTTCGACTTGATCAGAGCGAGCGCGCCAGACACGTGAGGGGCGGCCATACTGGTGCCTTGCTCATAGGCATAGAAACAACTGGCCACGGGCTGTCCGCTGACCGGGTCAAAGCAATTGGCGGCTGACTTGGTCGACAGGACGCCGTCAGGATTGCCATCGCCATTGTCATCGCGGGTGAGGTCGCCGCCCGGGGCGAGAATATCCACCTCGTCTCCGAAATTCGAGTAGGGAGCGAGGAAACCGCGCGCATCGCTGCCGGCCACGGTAACCACGTTGCGGCAGCCGGCCGGTGCGTAGAATTCGGTCGAAACGCGATCATTGCCAGCAGCTGCGACCACAACAACGCCTTGTGCGGTGACCGCATCAATGGCGTCCTGAAGCGAGGCCGGGCAGGTCCGGAACAGGCCAATCGACAGGTTGATGATGTCTGCCGGGTTGTCGTTCCAGACCTCTTCGTTCAGCTCGTTAAACTCAGGGATCTCACCAGCGGCCCATCGGATTGCGTCATTAATGTCTGACAGGCGCCCGCCGCATTTACCGAGTGCGCGGACCGGCACGATTTTGACGTTCCAGGCGGCACCGGCAATGCCCGCGCGATTGTTGGTTGCGCCAGCCCCGACGGTGCCCGCGACGTGGGTACCATGATAAGTATCAGCGAAGACCCCGTTCTCCGGGCAGGCGTCGCCCGGATCGTCCGGGTTGTCGTCTCTGCCATCGCCGTCATTGCCGACCAGTGGATCGGTGACCATGTCCCAGCCCCGAACCAGATTCTCAGACTCGGATATGTCCGGGTGCGCCATGTCGAGGCCGGTATCGATCACAGCGACAACGACATCCGGTGAGCCTTGCGTGCCCTCATTGGTCCAGAAGTCCACAAAGCCAGCACCGCCTGCAGATTCGCCGGTGTCTGAGCCTTGCGAGCGCAGGTGCCATTGCAGGTCAAACAGCGGGTCATTCGGGGTGATCTGAACCGTTGTCGGCCCTTCTCCTTCCGGACGCCGGATGATCTGTGCGTCGAATACATAGTCCTTTTCGACATATTCAAACTCGCCGGAGGCCTGTAAATCGTCGATCACGCATTGCATCGCCAGCAGGGGATCATTGCGGGCCGCCTCGACATTTTCCGGCGTACACTCAATGTCTGTTTCGTAGGCGTAGGTCTGTTGCGGCGTGGTCTGACCCTGAAACTGGGTCGGGCTCATCGCATCGGCGCCGATTTCGATGACCATCTGACCCGTGCGCGAGCGCTGAATGGCAGCGGCGACCCCGAATTTGTTCGCCGCTTCGATCATCCGGTCTTCTGCGATCATCTGTCGATCGAGCGCTGCAGCCCGCATAGTCAGCGCGCGCTCGGCCAGTTTCGGCCGCATGTCTGGAAGCGCCGCAATCTTTTCTTCAATGCTTGGTGGGCGCGGTAGGGAGCGGCTGCGCATGACCGAGCGTTCCGGCGCGCTCGGCGCTTGCTCGGCGTCCGGGTCGCGTGGCGATAGCGAGCGGGTGCGCTCTCGAATGGCGACACGAGGGCTCATCACGGCAATTGAGCGCGTTCGTTTCGTGGTCGGACCCTGGATTTTCTCAATCACTTCAGGGTTGGACATCGCCTCTTCGGTGGTTTCCTCGTCCAGCACGACGATTTTCGCTTCGGTCATGTCATCGACAATGATATCTTCAGCGAGCGTCGGGTCGGCCTTCACCGAAGCCATGGCCACTGGCGGTGGCAAGTCGCGCGGCTTGGCCACGATCGAGCCGATCACGAAGCGACTGGCCGCGCGCTCCTGCGGCGGGACTTGAACGGATTGGGGCTGAATTGTGCCGGACATGGCCCGGGCTTCGACCGGCACGGCTTCAAGCTGATCCGGCGCGGAATCGACCTCATTGCCAAGGATCTGATTGATCACCGAGGAGATCAGGCCATTGGCGCGGTCTGCGCGCTCCTGCTGGCGATCACAAGCTGTCAGAGTTAGCGCCAGCAGACCACACACGGTCAGTTGGAACGCCTGGTACCGGGTCTTCATTCTAATTCCCCTTACGATTACGCGCGTCGGATTATCTTAACCATATGTCAATCCTGTGGCGAGGGGCGATTGTCCAAATCGGACTTAAATGCTGCCAAGTGCTTTGCCGACAACGACACCGGCGTCGTGGATGGCCTCGCGCACGGTGGTGGAGAAGGCGGTCATATTCATAAAGCCATGCACCATGCCAGCATGTTCCCTGACCGTAACCGATACGCCGTGGGCGGCCAGTTTCGAGACATAGGCCTGGCCTTCATCCTTGAGCGGATCCCAGCCGCAGAGCACCATATGCGCGGGGGGGAGACCGGCAAACGCAGCGTCGTCTGCAAACAGGGGCGAGACGCGGGGGTCCATGCGGTCGGTGTCATTTTCAATGTAATTGTCACGAAAATAGTCGAACAGATTGGGGGTCAGGAAGAAGCCGCCTTCCTGAAAGGTGAGCTTCTTTTTGCGGATGTCGACAAACTGTACCAATGGGTAGAGCAGGAGCTGAAAGGCGGGCATGTGCTGTCCGGTCCGGTTGGTTTCCTGGCAGATAAAGGCGGCGAGATTGCCGCCGGCACTATCGCCGGCGACAGCGATGCGATCGGGATCGAACCCAAGCATGTCGCCGCGTTCTGTTGCCCAGGTCCAGGCCGCGAGCGCATCGGCATGTGCAGCCGGGAACTTGCTCTCTGGTGCCAGTCGGTAGTCGATCGACAGAACCCGGCAATGGGAGCCCGCAGCGAGGCGGCGACAGATAATGTCATGCGAGTCGAGATCCCCAAGAACAAAGCCGCCGCCATGAAAGAATAGGATGGCCGGGGCCGGGGCGATCCCGGCACCAAGCGGAACATAAAGGCGGGCTTTCAGCGGGCCGTCGGCGCCATCAACGATCAGATTGGACATTTCCGCAAGATTGGGCAGGTCACGCTCAACCGAGCGACTGGCGCGATAGAAACTCTCTCGCAAGCCGTCGATGGAGCCTTTCCAGTCGTCTGGAAAGGCCGGCATTTTCATCTGTTCCGTGAATTTCCGTAGCGTATCTTCAAAACTCATGTCGCGACATTGCCGCGATCTCAAGTCAATTTGAAGACGAAATTCCTAGAAACCGCCGATTTGGCTGATCGCTTCGTTGAACCGGGCTTCGTTCAGATAGCTGGCCATCTCGCCCCACATGCGGCGGCGCGTGTCTGTGGGCAGGCTGGTCAGGATGCCAAGAGCGCTGCTGCCGAGTTGACAGGCATCGACTTTTCCGATGGCTGCGCGTTGGTCCTGCTCACTCATGCTGCCGATCATCATCAGCTGCATGACTTGCGGATCGGCGATCAGTTGCATCATGGAATTCTGGAGCAGGGTTTGATCTTGCGCCGTCAGCGTGCCGTTCCTCACCGGATTCTTCTGTCCATCCAGGCGGGCTTTCAAGACCAGGGAATTGAGCTGAATGCCCCACTCATAGGCGTCGCTGCCATAGCCGAACGTGGTTTCAACCTCTTTCATGATGCGATACTGGGACATGTCTGCGAACTGCTCATAGGTGCTGCCTTTGCACCATTTCGAACGACCATCGGACATGCTGTCGAGACCGGTGCGAGCATGGTTCAGAATGGCGTCGAAGTGTTTGACATCTGATTTGGCGAGCGTCTGCAAGCCTGAGGGGTCAAGGGCATTAAACACCATCATCACCAGCTCATTCTTGTCCGCCCCGTTTTCGACCGCCATCTCGGCATCGATCTCCAGGTCAAGCGCCGCATCCGGGTCTGTTTGCTCGAGCAGGGTGAAGAACTCCCTCGTGTGCGGGTCGTTCAGCTGCGCGAGCAGGACATTGTCGGTGGAGGTCAGCTTCATATCCGGCAGACCATCTGACTTTTTCGAACCGATCGGGATAAGGAAAGCGATACAGAATGCGAGCGCGACAACCCCGACAAAGATCGCGCCAAAGACTAGATTAGAGTCTCCACCGGAGATTGAGTGGCCTTTACTTGCATCATACATGTCCGAAATCCAGATCTGCCCGTAGTCACAGGAAGGTCTCAGAAAAAGGCTTGGAAAGTCTTAGGATTGCGAACGAAATTCCTAACAAGCTGTTCATCAGATGAAGAAGAAGCTGGTCAGCACAGCCAAGGCATAGGGGGTGTTGCCGTAAAAGGTTTCGGGCAGAAGTTCCGCCAGAATCCGGCCGCGCGTATCGGTCGGGAGTTGGCTGGAGAGGTCGGCCATGGCGAGACTGAGTTCACAGACATCGATCGCTTCGATTGCCTCACGCATTTTGTCGTAACTCTGCCCTTCGGCCTGACTGAACGCGGCAATCGAGAGTGCCATGACCCAGTTTCTTGTGCCCATGGCGCGCCCCTGATCCTGCAGGATCAGCTTGTCGCGGTAGGTGCGCTGGCCGTGTTGAACCGGACGGGCGCGGGCGGAGACGATCGCGTCAAGGTAGAGGTTCGCAAGCTGTGTGGCCCAAGCGTAAGCGTCATCATCACGAGCGAAGGTCTCGATCAGAACTGGGATCAGCTCGGTTTCATTGAGGCGGACATAGGTCTCGACCTGCCCAGCCTCACACCAGGTTGAACCGCTGTCTTGAAGTTTTTGGACACCGTCTCTGAAGTGGGTGACCAATGTATCGAAATCAGTCGTGGAGGCGTAGCGCAGGCGTGGGGCCTCGAGCTTGAACAGATGGAGCGCTGACTGAAGCAGGACTTCACGACGCTCGCCTGATGGCGACAGGGCGAGAACGCGGCGTGTTTTGTCGGCAAGTTCCGGTGAGGCTGTGTCAAGACGCTGGAGAAAGACCGGTTCGTCCACAAGAAGCGGCGCGGTTTCTGCCATCTGTGTGGAGGCGCCTCGCTCGGGTCCGGTGAAAACCAGACCAAGCCCTGCCAGCAGAACACAGGCGAGGACAATCAGGCCGGTTTTCAAGCCGGTTTGGCGGGCAGGGTTCTGCGGCATTGCCGAAACCTAGCCCAGAAAGGGTTAAAGCTGAACCACGCCCGGGCCGGGTTCGTCGACAAACAGGCTGGCGACCAAGTCTGCGCGGCGATCTTGAACCAGGCGCTGGTTCACATAGCCTTTGTCCGTGATCTCGCCAGCATCAATGGAGGGCGGTTCGGTCAGGATCAGGAAGCGCTTGATCCGGCGGGAGGAGCCCGGCTCCGCGGCGTTAAACGCGCCGATCTTGGCGGCGATGTCTTTGGTCAGGCTGGTAAACGCGGCGACCTGATCGCCGCCGGCGGCTTTGACATAGTCTTCGAAGGCACCGGGAGAGGGCCACAACATGGCGCCGATGAAGTTCTTGTCCTGACCACAGATCACGCCGTCAAAGACGAGCGGTGAACAAGCGGCCACCAGGTCCGGGCGGAGCGTACCGACACTGACCCAGGTGCCAGAAGAGAGTTTGAAGTCTTCGCCGACCCGGCCGTCAAAAATGATGCCCTGATTGGGGTCGCTCTCGTCTACGAACTTGGCGGCATCACCGAGGCAGTAATAGCCTTCCTCATCGAAAACCTCGGCATTCTTGTCCGGCAGATTGAGGTAGCCGGGCATGACAGTGGGGCCTTTGACGCGCACCTCCAGCTTGCTGCCATTTGGCACCAGTTTCAGCGTCACTCCGGCGATGGGCAGACCGATCAGGCCAACGCGTTCTGCCTCCCAGTGGACCACAGTGATGCCTTGAGTTTCGGTGGCGCCATACATGGTAATGATTGGAATACGCCGTCCGGTGGCTTTGATCGCGAGGGCCTGTAGACGGTCATAGAGATCGTCTGACAATGTGGCACCGCCATAGCCGATCTGACGCATGTTTGCGAAGAAGGCCTGCAAGAGCTCGTCATCCTCTTCCATGGCTTCGGCCAGCATGGCGAGTGCGATCGGTGCCGTCCCGAAGGTCGAGGGTTTCGCGTCGCGGACATTACGAATGGTTTCGTGGAACAGGGCCGGGGTTGGCTTGCCGCCATCAATCCAGAAGGTCGCGCCGCTCCAGAGCGCCCCGTTAAAGTTCACATTCGACCCAGAAATGTGGTTCCAGGGCAGCCAGTCGAGAAAATTGTCGACCTGGTCAGGATCATAGTCCGGGTCGCGGCTGTCATCGCGCAGGCCCTCGACGCCAGCAATCATCGAGCACATCGCGCCTTGCGTGGTCGGAACCGGTTTCGGCATGCCGGTCGAACCTGATGTGAACAGATATTTTCCGATCGAGTCGTCGTTCAACGCTTTGATCGCCTGGTCGACCGCCGGGGTGACCGGGGTCTGGATAAGGTCGTCGTAGGCTTTCACCTCACCGCCTGCGCCGTTTACCGCAACGACGGTGCAGCCATGCTCGCCAAGTGCAGCAAGGGCGGGTTCAAAGGGTTTCAGATCCTGAACAAAAATGACTTTTGGTCGAACGGTTTCAAAACAGTGTTTCAGTTTGGCGAAGTCCGTCGACATCAGTGAGTAAGGCACAGAAATCGGCGCAGCGGGGGCGCCGATGGCCATCGCCCCCATGATCACAAGTGCGCTTTCAATCGAATTGCCCGACAGGATCATGACCGGTGCGTCAGGGCCCGCCCCCATGTCGAGAAAAGCCTGAGCCAGAGCGTCGCTCCGGGCTTTGCCCTCGCCATAAGTCACGGCTTCCCACTCGTCAGTCTGCGGGTTGCGTTGTTTCAGCCAGGGGCGATCTGGATGTTCGCCTGCGCGCATGGTCAGCGCGGCAGGAATAGACGGCGGACGCTCGCCCGGCGCGTGATGCTGGCGAAGATAGACTGTGCCGTCTGGCTTCCGAATACACTCAATGTCCGGTGCTTTTTGCGCCAAGGGTCGAAAGGCAGGTAGCGAAGATGCGTCGGCCATAGGTGTCTCCCAGAAATGTCTTGTTTCTTCAGACATACGCGATCTTCACGTTTCGCCAAACCGATGCCTTCGGGGCAGTTTGTCCAAACTCGGGAGAGAAACGGCTTCGGTGCTACAGAAATGAACGGGATCTGAAGACGGCTCTGCAAACACGTTCAGGGTAAGTGTGATGTCTGTCGACCAAACCTCGTCAGATCGGAGTAGAGATCCATGACCAAGATATTTTCGCGTGGCGCAGCCTTACTTGCGCTGGCCGTGTCCGCTTTCGCCCTGTCTGCGACCGCGCAAGGTCGCGGCTATGGGGAAGTCATTGTGTTCAAGGACCCGGGCTTTCGCGGCGCAAGTCTGGCGATAGGCGGGGCAGTTCCGAACCTCGCCTATGAGCGGTTCAATGACACGATTTCCTCAATTGAAGTCCGCGGGGCTTGGGAAATTTGTACAGATCCAGACTATCGCGGACGGTGCAAGATCGTCGAAGGCGGCGTCCATCGCCTCGCTGACATTCGCATGAACGACAATATCACGTCGCTGCGTCCGGTGAGTGGCCGGGCCTTTCGACATGACCGTAAGGATTATCGCTCACGCGATTATGGCTACAGTGATTATGCGCCCCGGCGCGGCAGCGGCGCGGTGACCCTGTTCAAGGACCCTAACTATCGCGGCGGGGCCATCGACATCGATTATGCTGTGCGCAACCTCAAGGACCTGCGCTTTAACGATACGGCCAGTTCCATTTCGATCCAGTCCGGCACCTGGCTGGTGTGCGAGCACCCGGATTTTCGTGGCCGGTGCGAAGTGGTCGAGGGGGGCGTGCCGCATCTGAGTATCTTTGGCCTGAATGACCGGATTACATCGCTGAAACGCTATCGTGGCGAGCGGGCTGGTGGCGGGCGGGGTTACCGTGACAATGTTGGCTATCAGCCACGGGATCGCCGCGATTATCGCAGAGATGACGGCTATCGCGAAGGTTACGGGCCGCAGACGGTCCAGTTTGATCGTCCGCGCGATGCCTATGGCAATCGCATTCCAGCCCGCAAACGGGCCGCGCGTCGGTTCTGCCGTGATCAGGGCTTTTCACAAGTGGTCGAGATCGAGACCCGCGGCGATTATCTCGCCTGCGTGGTGTGTGCTTACTAAGCCAATCTGACCTTAGCCTGTCAGACCCGAACTGCCCTCGAATGGGTCATGTTCAGCCACCATATGGCCCGGAGCGACTTCGATCAGCTTTGGGGCATACTGGTCTGCATCGGCATCATCGATGAGTTTCGATTTCAGGAAACGCAGCGGCGCACGGGTGTCGAGCGGGCTTGGCAGGTCGCCTTCCAGTTTGACTTTAACCCGGCTGCGTTCGGCTTTCGGGTCGGGGGCCGGAACCGCTGAAATAAGAGCGCGTGTATAGGGGTGGCGGGCGTCCTCGTAGATTTCCTCACGACCTGCAATCTCCACGACTTTGCCTAGATAGAGGACCATCACCCGGTGCGAGATTTCACGCACAACTGACAGGTCGTGACTGATAAAGATCATCGCAAGATCAAATTCTTTTTGAAGTTCAATCAGGAGATCGACGACCTGGGCTTGTACCGAGACATCAAGCGCGGAGACCGCCTCGTCACACACGACCAGTTTGGGATCGAGAATCATCGCACGGGCAATGCCGACCCGCTGGTTCTGCCCGCCGGACAGTTCATGCGGGTAGCGATTGATCAGCGCCGGGTCGAGGCCGACACGCGGCATAATTTCGGCGACTTTGGCTTCGCGTTCGGTCTTGCTCAGATGGGCAGCGTGAACCGTCAGCGGCTCTGCGATCGAGTTGCCAATCGTCATACGCGGATCAAGGCTCGCCATCGGGTCCTGAAACACGATCTGCAAGTCGTCGCGCAGGGCGTTCATCGTCTTGCGGTCGGCCTGAGAGATGTCTCGCCCCATCCAGGCGACCGTGCCTGAGGTTTGTGGCACCAGTTTGAGCACGGCGCGGGCGAGCGTGGACTTGCCGCAGCCGCTTTCACCAACCACGCCAAGGGTTTCGCCCGGGCGAAGATCGAAACTGACCCCGTCAACGGCCTTGAGCGGCTTTGTCTTGCCGAACAGACCGCCGCCAACATTGATCGGGAAGTGGACTTTGAGGTCCTGGGCCGTAAGGATGGGCTCGACGCTGGCATCCGGGGCCTTGCCGAGGCTTGGCCGACCTTCGCGATTGGGCTGATCAATCCGCGGCACGGCTTCCAGCAGCATTTTTGTATAGTCGTGCTGGGGATTGTAGAAAATATCGTCTATACTGCCGGTCTCGACAATTTCACCATGACGCATGACCACGACGCGGTCACACATACGGGCCACGACGCCCATATCGTGGGTGATCAGCGCAATGCCGGTGCCGGTTTCGCGTTTCAACTCGTCCATGAGATCCAGGACCTGTGCCTGGACGGTGACATCCAGCGCAGTGGTCGGCTCATCAGCAAGCAGGAGTTTCGGCCCACAGAGCATGGCGATGGCCACCATCACACGCTGTCGCATGCCGCCGGACAGCTCATGCGGGAACTGATCCATACGTCGGCGCGCTTCCGGGATACGGACATGTTCGAGCCAGTCGACGCAGACTTTGTTCGCCTCTTCCGTGCCCATGCCTTTGTGGAGTTTCAGCACTTCCCGCATCTGGGCACCAACCGTCATGTGTGGGGTCAGCGAGGTCAGCGGGTTCTGGAAGATCATCGACATCTTGTCGCCGCGAATGTCACGCAGCGTCTTGGTGTCGGCTGAGAGCATGTCGGTGCCGTCAAATATGACTGAGCCGGTGGCGGTGCTATTGTCAGCAAGCAGGCCCATGGCGGCCAGAACCGTCTGGGATTTGCCGGAGCCGGACTCGCCGACAATGCCGAGGCATTCTCCGGCGGCGACTTCGAAATTGGTGCCTTTCACCGCCTGAACCGTGCCGTCAGGTGTATCAAACTCAACCTTCAGGTCGCGGACGGTCAGAATAGGCGTGGTCACGTGGGCTTGGCTCTCTTTTTACAATGGCCGCAGAGGGCGTGAGCAGGGTCGCTTTGTCAAGCAGGCGCGGCAGCGGCTTAGCGCCTCGCGATACAGCTATGGTCAAGCAAGATAACGAAGGTTGCGCAGACCTGCGGCTTCGTAGACATCGTCCAGAACCTTTTGTTGGCGCAGGATCATCTCGCCTTCGGTGGGCAAGTCTGTCCCAAGCTCGATCGCGCGGATGACGGCAGCGAGCTGATAGGAATAGGTGCTGATCGGGCTGATCTCTGCCTGGCTGCCATCACTGCAGGCAAGAGAGGCGCCGCCATGCGGAGCAAGGGCATTGCGGAACGTGATCTCGCCCTGTGTGCCTTTGATGATGAGATCGGCTCGGAACTTCACGCCTGCGGCCATGCTACAGGACAGATTGGCGGTTGCACCATCCTTGAAGGTCAGAACCGCATTCATGGTCTCATCAACGCCGGTCGGCGTGAGGTCTGCGCGCGCCTCCACTGATACAGGTGCCTGCCCCATCACAGACAAAGCCCAGTGCAGCGGATAGCAACCGAGATCCATCATCGCGCCGCCGCCGGTTTCGACCTGGTGGCGGATCTCGTGGCCATTATCCTTGATTGCGACATCGAACACCGCATCAATCTCTTTGATATCACCGACTTTGCCTTCAGAAATCCAGTCGAGACAGGTGCGGAAGGCGGGGTGATAGCGATAATGGAACGCTTCGACCAGGCGCTTGCCGGAGGCGTTGGCTGCCTCAAGCATGGCCTCGGCTTCCTCTGAATTCATCGCAATGGGCTTCTCACACAGGACATGTTTGCCCGCGTTCAGCGCCTTGATCGTCCAGTTGGCATGATGGTTGATCGGCAGCGCATTGTAGACAACATCCACGTCACTTGCGGTGATAAGCTCATCATAGCTGCGGAAGACTTCTGGTATATGGTGGCGCGACGCAAAGGCGGCGGCGCGTTCCGGATCGCGGGCGGCGACACTGACAATCTCTGCATGTGGAATGACGCGGGCTGGATCGATGACCGCTTTCGGCGTAATGCGCGCGGCCCCGAGCAGGCCGATGCGGAGGGGTGTCATACTCAAAGTCTTGTATCCTTCTGCCCTTGGGAGAGGCGTTGCTCTCCTTGCTTTCATAGGCTTTGTAGCCTGCAGAAGGAAACACGCCAGCCCCGGAGACCGCCATGCCTGTAATGAGCTTTCTAACCACGTGTATTTTCGATCATGGTGCCGTTGCCCAGCTGGGCAACACGCTGAAAGGGTTCGGGGTAAGCCGCCCGATGGTGATCACGGATCCGGGCATTCAGGCAGTTGGCCTGCTGGATACTGTACTGCAGCATCTTGGAACTGAACCTGCGGCTGTCTTTGCAGACACGGTCGCAAATCCAACTGAAGATCAGGCGATTGCGGTCGCTGAACAATACAATAGCGCACAGGCAGATAGTCTGGTCGCGCTCGGCGGTGGCTCGGCCATGGATCTTACCAAAGCCGTTGGCCTGCTCGCGAGCCAGGGTGGACCGCTTGAGAAATATGCGGCGATCACCGGGGGCGCAAAACACATCGGCAAGCTGCCGCCACTGATTGCGATCCCAACGACCGCGGGGACAGGTTCAGAGGTGTCTGTTGGCATGATCACGACGATGAATAATGGCCGTAAGGAGACGTTCGCCTCGCCGCACCTGATCCCGTCGACCGCGATTTGTGACCCGGACCTGACGCTCGGCCTGCCAGCGCTGCTTACTGCGGCGACAGGCATGGATGCGGTGACGCATTGTATCGAGGCGGTGCTGACCCCGGCGGTCAATCCACCGGCCGAAGGGGTGGGCTATGACGGACTGAACCGGGCGATCAAGACCGGGGCTCTAAAGCGCGCGGTGGCCGATGGCAGCGACAAGGACGCGCGCTGGAATATGATGATGGCGAGCTATGAAGGGGCCCTCGCCTTTACCAAGGGCCTTGGATCGGTCCATGCGCTCAGCCATGCGGCGGGCCGTCTGAAAGAGAAGAAGCTGCATCATGGTACGCTGAATGCGATCTTCCTGCCGCATCTGCTGCGTTTCAATGAGGGCGCGGCACCTGAGAAATATGAGCGCCTGCGTTTTGCCATGGGGCTCAGCTCAAACGCGGATCTTGGTGATGCGATTGCCAAGCTGAATGAAGATATCGGTATCCCAACCACACTGGGCGCGATTGGCGTCGAAGCCTCGGATGGCCCTGGGATCGTCGAGTATGCGCTGGCTGACCTTGCTCATCGCGGCAATGCCAGGCCCGCCACGCAAGGCGATTATGAGCGCCTGTTCGAAGTTGCTCTAGGCTAGGGCCAGTTTGTAGTTTCGGCGGGTCAGCCGAGCCTTGAGTTTAAACGTCTTCAGCGCGCCGCCGCCGATCTCATCGAGCAAGGCATCGGCGCGCGCTTTGTCGTCAGGATGTAACAGCGCGTAGGCGTCGAGCGCGTCCTGTAGACGGTAGAGCGGGAAAGACCGCGCGGCGCACTGGCCACTGTGGCCGCCGGTCGTGAACGGGATCATGTCAAAACCGCGTGGAACCTCTGAGAGCGGCTCGGCGGTTTCAGCCCATGTGCCGAACAGATCATTGGTCGCACTGAGCGCCGGGATCTGCTCTGCCATCTGGACTTTCAAAATGGGCAGCAGGGTTTCGGGGATCGCGTCGTCTGGGATCAGGTCACCATCCTTGCCGTCCCCCGCAATGACACGCTCAACCCAGTTTGCGACGCGCGGCGCGACCCGTTTCATCAGCTCACCGGAATATTTGTCGCGATATTGATGGGCATAAAGCGGGCCGATCAGGCCGAAGTCTGCGAATGAGGCGCGGTGACCGAAGACATAAGGGTAGATTTCAAGATGCGTTGAGAAATCGGCGAGGAATTGCTCATAGGCTTGCTCGATACCCGGTATCGTCGCGTCCGTTACGCCAAGCATCGGGACAAAGCCGTGAAACCGAGCCCCGACTTGTTTTCCAGCTTCGTACTGCTCTTCCGGCGAGGCGTCTGGTGCCGCGTTGGCGCCAAACTGAGTGTAGATCCATTCCTCATTATGGTTCCAGCGATAATGCATAGCGGGAAGTGTCAGCCATTCATCAGCGAAGAGCTGAATGAGATAGGAGACAAAATTTTGGACGGGCGCGCCCGGCATAACCGGGCGTGTACTGTCTCGGCGCTCGAACACGTCGATGATATCGGCTGTGTCCTGCACGTAGGCGCCGGTGTCGAGCTTAATCACGGGGACCACCGGCCAGCCAATATTGGCGATAATCTCTGATTTCATGATGGCTGGGGTTGGTGCGATTTCTGTGAACTCCACGCCTTTCCAGCGCAGATAGGCCCGCGCCTTGCCTGAAAACAGGCTCATCTCGCTGCCATACATGATGTGACCCATTGCTGCCTCCCGGGTTTTCCAAAGCTATAGCAGGCCCTTGCGCCGTGGCGAGATTGCCCGCGCGGAGGCCAGTGTCTTAATTTTTGGCGAGACTTCGTTAACCCGAACCGGGTCATTACCAGTTTTCTATGCAGTTTGCGTGGAACCCGTCACGTTTCCGCCTGATTCTCTGCGGATAGACAACGAGCATATAGGCGGCCGTCGTGCAGCCTCTCAATCTATGGATGGAATGTCAGTATGGATGATCAACCCCTCGGCGAGCTGAGCGCAGAGAGTACGTTCTCATTGATCGGTCTTCTGATGGAAGCAGATCTGGTCGTGAAGCTGGTTCTGGTCGCGCTGTTACTGGCCAGTATCTGGTCGTGGGCGGTTGTGATGGAGAAGTACTTCACGATTGGCGGTGCCCGCAAGAAGATGAAAAAGTTCGAGGATGCGTTCTGGAGCGGACGGGGCGATGAGTTCGAACCCCGCCCGGGCGAAGCGCCCGACAATGCCGGGGCGCGCCTGTTCTCCTCTATTTCGCGCGAATGGCGGGATGCCCGGAGCGCCTCGCTTGCAGAGCACGGGCCTTTGGTCTCGCGCGCTGAGCGGTCTTTGCGGGCAACCACAGACCGCGAAGTTGGTCGCCTCAGTAAAGGTCTTGGCGTGCTCGCAACGATTGGGTCGGCTTCGGTTTTTATCGGTCTGTTCGGCACCGTCTGGGGCATTATGAACGCGTTTTTGAACATTGCGGAACAGCAGGATACCAGTCTCGCCAATGTCGCTGGGCCAATTGCTGAGGCCCTGTTTGCGACCGGTCTCGGTCTGGTGGCCGCGATACCTGCGGTGATTTACTACAACAAGTTCTCAGGTGACCTGAACCAGCTGGCAGATCGGATGGACTCCTTCTCTCAGGATCTGCTCGTTCGCCTGTCTCGCCGGGCCTCCGACGGAGGATCTTAAGCCATGGGCATGATGACGAGCGGATCTGGAGGCAGTAGTCGGGGTCGGCGCTCGATGAACGCCGAAATCAATGTGACGCCCCTGGTGGATGTCATGCTGGTGCTGCTGATCGTGTTCATGATTACCGCGCCGCTTCTGACCACCGGCGTGGATGTCACCCTGCCGCAAACAGCGTCTCAGAACCTGCCTGCACCAAGTGAGGCACCGCTGTCTGTGACCGTCGATGAGGAGGGTAAAATTTATGTTCAGGAGACCGAGATCGAGATCGAGGCTCTGACCTCGCAGCTGATCGCGATCACGAATGAAGGTTATGAGGAGCGGATTTTCCTGCGCGGCGATCAGAATGTAGATTATGGGCGCGTGATGGAAGTGATGACGCAGATGCAGCGGGCCGGGTTTCGCAATATTGCCATGGTCACGGACCCGAAATCTACGGTGCAGGGAGCCCAATAGCCGATGCTTCGCGGCCTGCCTGCCTCGATCATTTTCCACGCTGCGGTCGTGGGTGCAGGCTATGTCAGCTGGCCCTATGTCAGCGCGACGACGGCCACCGATCAGGAAATGGTGATCATTCCGGTTGAGCTGGTGGATCTGGGCGCCTTCACCAATATTGCGCCGGTCCGCGAGCCCGACCCCGAACCGGAAGAAGAAATCGCGCCCGAGGTGCCGGAAGAGGAACCTGAAGACGAGCTGCCGCCTGAGGATCCAGACCCGGTGGATGAGACGCTGCCGGAAGACGAGATCGCCACCGCGAGCGAAGAAGCGCCGCCAGAAGAGCCGGACCCCCAAGATGTGGTGCCAGACCTCGATGCCGAGCCGGAAGTTGTTGAGGAAGAGGTGCCGAAGCCAGAAGAGCCCGAGCCGGAACCGCCTGTGCAAAAAAAATCGAACGCACTTGATAGTCTCTTGAACGATGCCGACAGCACCTTCCAGAGCGAGCGCCAGACCCGCAAGCGAGAAGAGCCGAAGCCGGTCCAAACGCGTTCTGTTCTAACCGACAAACCCGTGCCGCAAGAAGCTAGGAAGGGTGCAGGTGAGCGGACCGGGAATACGACGCGCCTTGAGAATCTGTTCCTCAGCCAGATTGCGGCGTGTGGCCAATCGGTAAAGGATCAACCGAATTGGGAATCGCTGATCGTGACCGTTAACATTCAACTCGACATGAATGGCAATATTGATGATCTGTCACTGGTGAATCCAAAGCGGCGCCCCCTGGGGCGACAGCCTATGGGCATTGCGATTGATCGCGCCCTGCGTGCAGTTCGAAAATGCGCGCCATACTCGTTCCCCAGAAATGAATATGAGGAGTGGAGAGAAGTCACGCTAACGATGGATCCCACCTACGCTGAATAAGAGACCCGACCCATGAGGATACCTGTCATGATCAAACGACTATGCACCGCACTTTTTGTGGGTTTGGCATTTACTATCTCGCACGCTGCTGCGCAGTTGGAAGTCACGCTGAACCCAACCAATTTCGAGCCGACACCGGTGGCCATCCCAACTTTTGAGGCGATCGGGGTCGATCCGGCGATCGCCGAGGAGATCAGCGAAATTGTTCGCAATGACCTTCTGTCGACGGGCCTTTTCACGATCACGCCGGAAAGCGCGCATATTCAGAAAGACGTGAATATCGAAGTCGCGCCGCGGTTTGCCGACTGGAAGATTATCAAATCGGACGCGCTGGTGGTTGGGTCGGTTGAAAGCGTTGTGCGCGACGGCAATGAGTTGCTGCGCGGGTCAGTGCGCCTGT
Source organism: Henriciella sp. (assembly GCA_030066975.1). Classification (GTDB taxonomy): domain Bacteria; phylum Pseudomonadota; class Alphaproteobacteria; order Caulobacterales; family Hyphomonadaceae; genus Henriciella. The sequence continues at coordinate 107,820 of JASJAO010000008.1, forward strand.
GGGACGTCTATGGCGAAGAGCTGATGCGGTTCGAGGACGAGAGCGGTCGACAGGTTTCCGGGCGCCGGTTCCTGACCAATCCGGAAGATCTGCGCCGGATCGCGCATAAAATCTCTGATGCGATTTATACGAGGCTCACCGGTGAGACCGGCTACTTTGATACGCGCATCGTCTATATTGCCGAGACCGGGCCAAAGGATCGCCGCACCAAGCGGCTGGCCATCATGGATGCTGACGGGGCTAATGTTCAATATCTGACAAGCGGTCGCTTCACCGTGCTGACACCGCGTTTCTCGCCGGAAGCTCAGCAGATCACCTATATGTCTTACGAAAACCAGATGCCGCGTGTTTATCTCTATGATCTGCGCCGCGGGCGGCAGGAAGTCCTGGGCAACTTTCAGAATATGACATTTGCACCGCGTTTCTCACGCGATGGCGGGTCTGTGCTGCTGACGCAAGCGACAAACGGGAACTCTGATATTTACATTATGGATCTGCAGACCCGGCAATCCCGGCGCCTGACCGATCACCCGGCGATCGATACCTCACCGTCCATGTCACCAGACGGTCGGGAGATTGTGTTCAACTCTGACCGGGGTGGTAGCCCACAGCTCTATATCATGAACACGGACGGTACGCCGCGTACCTGTCCGTCTGGCGGTCGCGATGTGGCTTGCCGGATCACCTTCGGGGCCGGACGGTATTCAACACCGGTCTGGAGCCCGCGCGGCGATCTGATTGCCTTTACAAAACAGGCCCGCGGTAAGTTTCATATCGGCGTCATCGGAACCGATGGTGACGGCGAACGCCTGCTGACGGAGGCCTATCTTGATGAGGGGCCGGACTGGTCGCCAAATGGGCGTGTGATCACGTTTTTCCGAGAAGCGGCCCCTGGCGCATCGCCTGGATTGTGGTCCGTTGACCTGACCGGACGCAATTTGCGGCGGCTGCCAACCCCAACAGATGCCTCAGATCCAGCATGGTCGCCATTGTTACAGTAATTCTGTGAAATTCGCCTTTCAGGTGACAATGAAGCCGGTTAGGGTCATATTTGCGTAGAAACTGACACGAAGTTGACAAATTCGGTGCCTAAGGCACCAACCCAAAGTGCAAGCAAGGAGTACTTATATGCGTCGCCTTATGATGACATCAGCATCACTGGCCCTGATTATTGGAGCGGCGGCCTGTACGTCGACCCCTCCGCCAGAGCCGGAAGTTGTCGAAGTTGAACAGCCAGCCCCACCACCGCCACCACCCCCGCCGGTGGAAGTCGTTGAAGTTGAGCCAGCAGAGCCGATTCCAAACGGACCCGTTGAAGGCTCAGTTGCAGATTTCCAGGTCAATGTCGGCGATCGCGTGTACTTTGACCTTGATCAATATCGCCTCAGCGCAGACGCACAGTCTGTCCTGCAGCGTCAGGCTGCCTGGCTGAGCTCTTATCCTGATGTGAACATTCTGGTGGCGGGCAACTGTGATGAGCGTGGCACACGCGAATACAACCTTGCCCTCGGTGAGCGCCGCGCGTCTGTCGTTAAAGACTATCTGGTCGATCTGGGCGTTGACCCGGCCCGCATTCAGACTGTCTCTTACGGTAAAGAGCGTCCGATCGCGATCGGCAGTGATGAGCAGGCCTGGGCCCAGAATCGGAACGGCTTTACTCAGATCCTGTCTGGTGCCGTCGGCTAATCGCCGCGCGAAAAACCAAAGATCAGTTGCGGCCGGTGCCACATTTTGGCCCCGGCCGTTTCTTATTCTCGTTGAAAACGAACTGAAATCCTGCCTGAGTGGAGTCCGACACGATGATGCGCCAAGTCCTGATTGCTGCCTGTTTTCTGGGAATGATTGCGAGTGTGCCGCAAGCTCACGCGCAAGCATCGGTCAGGCAGGGCTCGACGAGCGGGCAATTGGCAGCTGAGGTCAATGCTCTGCGCGCTGCGAACGCGTCCATGGGCGCGCGCATCACGGGGTTGGAATCCGACAAGGCCAGCCTTGCAGGTGAAGTTGAAACGCTGGGATTTCTGCTGTCGCAGTCCCGCGATGAGATTAATCGCATGCAGGAAGACGATGCCGAAATCGGACGCCTGATCGCGCGTTTGGAAGACCGGATTGACGCTCAGGACGATCTGATTGCAGATTTACAGGACCAGATTGCTGAGTCCAGCGTGAGGCCGGGCTTTGCGGAAGATGCGCGTTTGCCCGCTGGGTCGCCACAACAGATTATTGACCAGGTTGCCGGTGGTGCCACAAGTGTCGGTAATGGTCGGGGTAGTGCGATCAACGAGGTTGACGCCGCCGCCACCCAAGGCGGGCCGACACGTATTGTCCGCCGTGTCGAAAGTCCCGGAGATGCGGCCGGGGCGCAGTCGACGGATGCCGAGTTTACCACAGACGGATTGCCGCAAGGCACGCTTGGCACAATCTCTGCCACCGCCCTGCCCGGCGAGGCGGGCCCGTTATTTGCCGAAGCGAAGTCCCGTCTTCTGCAGTTTGATTATGCCGGGGCAGAAGCGGCATTCGGGGCGTTTCTGAACCAGTTTGGGGATGACCCTCAGGCCGGTGAGGCGCAGTATTGGCTGGGTGAAGTCCTGTATCAGCAGGAAGAGTATGCCGCCTCTGGTCAGGCCTATACCAAAATGATCCGTGAATATCCCGATGATGCCCGCGCGCCGGAGGCGCTCGCGAAACTGGCGCGTTCCATGCGTCTGGTCGGTGACACAGAACGCGCTTGCAATGCGCTCGATCTGTTGCCGCAGCAGTATCCGAATGCGTCAGGGGTGACGCGTAATCTCGCCGCTGGTGAGCGGCTGCGGTCTGGGTGCGACAGCTAATTTGACCCTCGCGCTGGGCCCTGAATTTGACCAGCTTGTTCAGCGATTCAGCGACGATGTGAAAGCGCCTTTGGCGGTCGCGGTCTCTGGCGGCAGCGATTCAACGGCCCTTTTGTATCTGACCGCAGACTGGGCTGCGCGGGCTGGGCGCAAGTTACTCGTCCTGACCGTGGATCATCAGTTGCGGACAGCGTCTGCCGCAGAAGCCAGATCAGTGGGAGATCTTGCGGCGACCCTCGGCGTGCAGCATCGCACACTGCTTTGGCAGGAACCGCAGGCGGGGCAGAGCGCGGCCCGCGACGCGCGTCATCGCTTGCTGGCGCGCGCGGCACGAGATGCTGGGGCGTTAATCTTGCTGCTCGGGCATACGCTGGATGATGTGATTGAGACCATCCACATTCGCGAGCGGCGATCGACGCCGGAGGACCGTCTGGCCGGGCCCGTGCTGGCCGCGCCGTCCCCGGTGTGGCCGGAAGGGCGCGGGCTGACGCTGCTTCGCCCGTTGATTGCGACCCGTCGGCAAGTCTTACGCGACTGGCTGTCGGCCGAAAACAGACCATGGATCGACGATCCATCAAATGAGAACCAGGCCTATGAGCGGATTGAGGTTCGAGAGGCGCTGAAGCGGGAACGCGGCGAAGACGCCCGGCGCGTGGAAGAGACGCTTCAATTGATGGCGCGTCGTCAGGAGGCCGATATCGGACTCGGTGAATGGCTCGACCGGGCAGATATTGTAACTGTCGACCCGTTCGGGCTGGTACGATTGGCGCTCGATCGCGTGCCGCCCCAACTGGCCGAGCGTCTGGTCGGGGTGATGGTACGGGTGTGCGGCGGGCATGATCGCACACCGCGGGCAGAGCCTGTCAAAGCTCTGTTGGAAATGCTTAAAGGGCCGGGGGATCGTGCGACCCTGGGTGGCGCCTGGTTTCAACGGACCCGTGATGGCGTGCTGATCGGCCGTGACCCAGGGGCGGTGCATGCAGTTGAAGCGGGTGGACTGTGGGATGGGCGGTTTGCTGAAGCCGCAGACGGACATGTCGCCCACGAAGACGCGCCGTTTCTGGTCCGTCATGCGATGCCGCCGGGGCCGGGCTGGCGACAAATCCTGTCAGAGCGCATCGCGCTGGAAGCTAGGATCTACCAGACGCCTTTGGTCAATCCGGTCCACACATAGCGACCGAACATCGGGGCGAAATACTGCCGGGACGGGAGATCAAGCGTATAGGGGCGCAGGGTTCCGGTGAGTGCATCATTCACGGCATTGATGACAATCGCCTGACTGCCTGCGGCAATGCGCCAGACATAAGTGTGAAAATTGTCCTTCGGGTGGACCTTGATGCGGGACTGATAAAGAATATCGCCCGTATCCACGCCGTGATCGATCAGGTGAACTGTGGCGCCGAAATATTCCGGCTGCTCATTCGCCAGGGCAAAATAGCCTCCGAACATGCCGCGATACAGCGGATTGAAGCCCGAATGATAGTTGATGAAGGGCGCTTTGACGGTACTTAGCGTACGCGCGCCAATCATTCGCGTGGAAACCACAAACACGGCGTGCGGATCAGTCTCAATGAGCGCCTCCTGCGCCGCTTTCGAATTGACCGATGGCACCTTAATTGGCTGCAGATCCGCCGGGCGCTCGGGCTTCAGGCCATAGTCCGTGATGATCTGATCGATCACTGCGCCAGTCCCACGTTTGGCGAGTTTGATCGGGAGACGCGCGGCCTGCATGCTGGCGACTTTTAGCGGCCCCAGCAGGCGTCGCCGCCGCGCCCAGAACAGATCTTCAGGCTCTGGATCTTCCAGTATCACCGGAAAATCGCCAAACTCAGCGCGCAGGGCGTTGATCATGATCCACGCATGAGGACCCCCGGCTGTCAGGGCAACAATGGGACTGGGTTTCGGCATGCGTCACTCCGCCAAGTGCAAACTGTAGCACCTGCTGAGGTTTTTTGGACGCAAATATCGTGCCCTTTTTTTGCCTATGACGCCAGGGTTGAAGGCGCAGCCAGGACATCTTCCACGGTGCGCAGACCCGGCTTGGGACTGCTCACCAAAGCCGCCATATTGCCCGGCATGTGTTTGTTATCCAGCATCTTTTCATGGGCCGCCGGAATGTCTGACCAGGAGAAAACTTCCGACATGCAGGGATCAATGCGGCGATCAATCACCAGCTGGTTGGCGGCCGAGGCCTGTTTCAGATTGGCAAAATGGCTGCCTTGCACGCGTTTCTGACGCATCCAGAGGAAACGCGCATCCACAGTCAGGTTGAAGCCTGTCGTTCCGGCGCAGATCACCACCATGCCGCCGCGTTTCACCACAAAGACCGAGACCGGGAAGGTTGCCTCGCCCGGGTGTTCGAAGACGATGTCGACATCTTTCTTGCCGGTGATTTCCCAGATCGCTTTGCCGAATTTGCGGCTCTCGCGCATATAGTCGCCGAACTCAGGGCCGTTCACTGTGGGCAGCTGTCCCCAGCAGTTGAAATTCTTGCGATTAAGCACGCCTTTTGCGCCCATCGAGCGGACAAAGTCGAACTTGTCATCACTGGACACGACGCCGATTGCGTGGGCGCCGCTCACCGCACACAGCTGAACCCCGAAACTGCCAAGACCGCCTGATGCGCCCCAGACGAGAACATTGTTGCCGGGTTTGACGATGTGTGGACGGTGCCCGAACAGCATCCGGTAGGCGGTCGCGAGCGTCAGCGTGTAGCAGGCGGCTTCTTCCCATGTGAGATGTTTGGGTCGCGGCATGCATTGGCGCGCCTGGACGCGGCAGAACTGGGCGAAAGACCCGTCAGGGGTCTCATAGCCCCAGATCCGCTGCGACGGAGAGAACATCGGATCGCCGCCATTGCACTCCTCATCATCGCCATCATCCTGATTGCAATGGATCACGACTTCGTCGCCGGGTTTGACGCGCGTCACTTTTCGTCCCACGGCCCAGACAATGCCGGAGGCATCCGATCCGGCAATATGGAAGTCTGCCTTATGGACGTCGAACGGTGAGATCGGCTCGCCGAGACCGGCCCAGATTCCGTTGTAATTGACGCCTGCGGCCATCACCAGGACGAGAACCTCGTCGCTATCAATTTCCGGCACAGGCACCTGTTCGAGCTGCATCGCGGTGGACGGGCGTCCATGACGCTCTCGCCGGATCGCCCAGGCATGCATCAATTTCGGGACGTGGAATTCAGGTGGGATTTCCCCAACCGCGTAGAGGTCTTTCTGTTCACTGGCTTGTGCCATCTTGTCCTCCGGCCTAGTAGGCTTGTTGATCACGAAGCCACACCCTCCGACCAAAGATGCCGGATGGCAAGTCAGACGAAGGCCGAAGGGAAATCAAATATGACGCTTGGCACAACGGTGTATTTGAATGGTGCATTTGTGGCGCCGTCACAGGCAAAAATCTCGCCATTTGACCGCGGCTTTCTGTTTGCCCATGCCGCCTATGAAGTAACGGCTGTCTTTGACGGGAAACTGATCGACTTCGACGCGCATCTGGCGCGACTGGAAAAGACCCTCAAAGGGATCGAGATCCTTCAACCCAGTGAAGATTTACGCGCGCTCCACCGGGAGTTGATGGATCGAAATGATCTGACCGAGGGTCTGGTCTACCTGCAAGTGTCTGCCGGTGATCAGGGGCCGCGGGACTTTGCCGGACCGGAGGAATTGGTACCTTCGGTCTTCATGTTTGTCACGCACACGACTCTGATCGGTGATGTGGCAAGAGACGGCGTGACGGCCGTTCTGGCGGAAGACACGCGCTGGCTCCGGCGGGACATGAAAACGACGCAGCTCTTGTCGCAAAGCCTCGCCTATCGCGCCGCGCGTCGCAGCGGGGCACATCTGGCGATTATGCACGAGACCGGTCAGGTTACAGAAGCCGCATCAGCAAACGCCTGGATGGTGACGCAAGACGGCACTTTGGTGACGCGGGATCTGTCGAGAGCGCTGCTGCCCGGGATCACGCGGGCGTCTGTGGCGCGATTGTTGCGCGAGGCCGGGCTTGAAGTTGAGGAACGGGCCTTCTCCCTTGATGAGCTGCGCAGCGCCGCAGAAGTGTTCACAAGTTCTACCGGCCAGTTGATCTCGCCGGTCATATCAGTGGACGGTGTGGCGGTGGGGGCTGGTCAGCCCGGACCAGTGACACGACAGGTCCAACGCCTCTATTTCAGCTATCTCGGCGCAAACCCGGATAGATTTGCCTGGCTGTGACCAATCTGGCTCATGAGGATCGATCATCCTTGTCTATGATTTCGCCTTCCACTGTGAAGGCCTCGTCTGATGAGGCATCATAGGGTCGATCGGGTTGCATCTGCGCCATAGCTTCGCGCATTTGTCCCATCATGTTCGCCATCTGATTAAAGCCCATGCGCGATGAAATCGAGGCGCCGATCAAAGCAATGATGGCCGGAGCGATTAGAAAGGGCAGGTCCTGGAGAGTGAGGGAAGGGTTAAACTCAGTGACTTGAAACACCGCAGCGATCAGGGCGGCGACAGCAAACAGGAAGCTGTATCCGAGAAGCCCTGCGCCGAGCCGCTGCAAACTGCCGGAAAACGGGTTCTGGGGTGCGGGCTCTGCCTCATCGTTCAGGGCTGCCATCAGTTCCTGGGTCGGCGAAGGGGTCGTTGCGCGGATCACTGCCGTGGTCAGCGTTGCGACAATCGCCAGAAGGGGCACCAGAATGACAGCCCGGTTCATACCGCCAGCAATTAGGGCCGCAATGATGAAAGCAAGCGGGCCAGCGGCTCTCAGCAGGATGGGGAAAAATAAGGCAGGCGGCATCATGATCTCCTGTCGTCGAGATGTAATGCCGAATCCCGGTTTCGCAATCAGGCGCGCCGCAAGGACAGCTTACATCCCAGAATGATTGCAACAAATGCCAGAGACACGCCGTTCGAGAGACAGATCGGTAAACTGCCAATCAGTGTGCCATAGCTGAACCAGCTGACTTTGCCGGCGGCCAGGAGCGTATAGGTCGAAAGCGACAGGCTGTTCAGGATTTCTGTCCTTAGCCCCATCATCATTTGTGGGATGAAGGCAAAGGTTGTGCAAAAGGCGGCTGCGATACCAACCAGTTCAATACTTGTCAGAGTGAGCATGGCTGCCTCGTCATGCCCGTGCAACGAAGCGGCGGTTCGCCATCACGGCGCGCAGCTTCATGACCAGAATAAGCGTGGCCAGAACCAGCGTGACCACATTGGCGGCGATTACGGGAAAGCTGCCAATCAGCAAACCGTAAGACGTCCAACCGGCCACGCCGACCGTGAACATGATATACATGATCAGCGAAATCCCGGCGGTGTCGCCTGTACGCACAACCATCACGGCCTGTGGGACAAATGAGGCGGTGGTCAGGATAGCGGCGACAAGTCCAATCAGTTCGTGCATGACAAGGGGCTCCAAGCGTTGACGCAGAGGCCTATAGCTTGAATTGAGTTAGGCTTCACCGGGCATCGACGTGTCTCTGCTATGCGAAAATGCATGCATATGTGTTCCCTCGCGGCCACTTGCGAGATGCCGATCGGTCGGCCATGCTGCAGTGCAACCAGTAGGAAAGTTTGCGGAGCGAAGTGAATGGCAGAGTTTCAGCATAGCCCCGACCGGCCCTGGATTTTCCGAACCTATGCCGGGCATTCGACGGCTGAAAAATCAAACGCGCTGTATCGCAGCAACCTCTCCAAGGGGCAGACGGGTCTGTCGATTGCATTCGATCTGCCGACCCAGACGGCCTATGACGGGGATCACATTCTGGCGCGCGGTGAGGTCGGAAAAGTCGGCGTCCCGGTCGCGCATCTCGGCGATATGCGAACGCTGTTTGCTGAATTGCCGCTGGAAGAGATGAACACGTCCATGACGATTAATGCGCCAGCAGCCTGGCTGCTCGCGCTCTATGTCGCGCTGGCGGATGAGCGCGGGGATGACCGCAAGAAACTGCGCGGGACTACCCAAAATGACATCATCAAAGAGTATCTCTCACGCGGCACATATGTGTTTCCGCCCCAGCCCAGTATGCGGCTGATCGCGGATATGGTGAGCTGGTGCTATACCGAAGTTCCGAAATGGAACCCGATGAATGTGTGTTCTTATCACTTGCAGGAAGCAGGCGCCACCCCGGAGCAGGAACTGGCCTATGCGCTGGCGACGGCGTGCGCGGTGCTCGATGCAGTGAAAGCAGGCGGGCAAGTTCCTGAGGAAGATTTCGAGACCGTGTTCGGGCGGATTTCTTTCTTTGTGAATGCCGGGGTTCGGTTTGTCACCGAGCTTTGCAAGATGCGGGCATTCGTCGACCTGTGGGAAGAGATTGGGCGCGAGCGCTATGGCGTGAGCGATCCCAAAGCGCTGCGGTTCCGGTACGGTGTGCAGGTCAACTCGCTCGGCCTGACCGAACCGCAGCCGGAGAACAATGTTTACCGCATTCTGATCGAAGCGCTGGCTGTCACATTGTCTAAACGTGCCCGCTGTCGAGCGCTGCAGCTGCCTGCCTGGAACGAGGCGCTTGGCCTGCCGCGTCCCTGGGATCAGCAATGGTCCTTGCGCATGCAGCAAATCCTCGCCTTCGAGACTGACCTTCTGGAGTTTGAAGATCTGTTCGATGGTTCACACGTGGTTGAGGCCAAAACCGAAGCGCTGAAAGCCGAGGCCCGGGCAGAACTCGCCAAAATTGACGGATTTGGCGGCGCGATTGAAGCGGTTGGCTATATGAAAGAAAGCCTCGTTGGGGCGCATATTGACCGCATTCGCGGCATTGAAAGCGGCGATCTGAAAGTGGTCGGCGTCAACAGCTATACCAATACCGAAGACAGCCCGCTTGGGGCCGGAAATGACGCGATCCAGACCGTCGATCCAATGGTCGAGCGCGAGCAAGTTGAGGCTTTGAAAAGCTGGCGGGCAAAACGCGATCAAACGGCCGTCGACGCGGCTCTGGCGGATCTGCGGGCTGCAGCCGAAGGCACTGGAAACATTATGGAACCGTCAATTGCGGCGGCGAAGGCGGGGGTCACCACGGGTGAGTGGGGCGCGGCGCTGCGCGGCGTGTTCGGCGAATATCGCGGGCCAACCGGAGTGGCTGCCGTGATCGAAACCGGGGGCGACGAAGATATTGAAGCGACCAAAGTGAAAGTAGACGCGCTTTCAGAACGTCTGGGTCGCCGGTTGAAATACGTGCTGGGTAAGCCTGGGCTCGACGGGCATTCGAACGGGGCCGAGCAGATTGCCGCGCGCGCGCGGTCCTGCGGCATGGAGGTCGTTTATGACGGCATCCGCTTCACCCCAGCCGAAATCGCAGCGCAGGCGAAAGAGGCGAACGCACATGTGGTTGGCCTGTCTATTCTGTCGGGAAGCCACCTTGATCTGGTGCGTGAGACATTAAGCGAGATGCGCAAGGCCGGTTTGGATCGTGTCCCGCTGGTTGTCGGCGGGATCATCCCGTTCGAGGACGAGCAGGCTTTGCGCCAGATGGGCGTGCGCCGGGTCTACACGCCGAAAGACTTCCAGATCACCGAAATCATGGAGGATGTGGTCGATGTGGTTGAAGCCGCGTGGCTCTCCCCAGAGGCGGCTGAATAGATCCCAAACGAAAAGGACTGAGGCCGCTAAGCCTCAGTCCCAAAGGTCGCCCAGTTCGAGCTGATCTACCCAGCTTGCTCCGGGTGGATCCACGCTGGCATCGCCATGACCGCGCCGTTCCAGGCGGTAGGTCAGGGTCTTGATCGCCGGGCCGGTGCGGGCCCCGGCGGCTTCGACCGCCGCCACGATGTCGCGCAGCGGGGCTTCTTCCAACTCGGTGTTCGCTTTAGCTTCCGCCTCGGCGAGCCGCCATCCAGCCGCATCCCAGGTCAACGCGAGCGCTGCCTTGGGGGCGCCATGCCAGACATAGACGGCCATCCGACCGATGGCGATTTCAGTGGTGAAATCACGCAGGCAGTTGGCAAACTCCAAGGCCGTCGCGATCAGCTGTTTTCGGGTTTGAACCCGCTCAAAAGGAGCAGGCAAAACCGGCGCTGGGCGCGGCGCGCTGAAGACGTGCGGGATCAGGCCACCGGCGGCCATTTCAAACAGGCGTTTGGTGTCCTTGGCCCGGGCCCATTGACGGGCGATCTGGCCTGCGTGTGCCTCACCCTGCAAACGCAGCGTGATTTTGAACGCTGAGGCCAAATCAACCGCAGCAGGCAAGTTTGGCACAGCCGCGATGACACCGGCTTCCCGCAACACAGTCGGCAACACGCTGATCGGTGCGAAATTGGCCGGACGCAGCGTCTCTAGGTGACGCAAGGTCCGGTTCGCATTCGGCTCGGCGAACAGTTCGAGGAAAGTCTCATAGTCAGAAACCTGCCAGAGCTGCTCGCCCATTTTTGCCAATGCTTTCATAACACCCGCCGTGACACCGTCACCGACGATCAGGCGTGCGACCTGCGCATCGCGGCCGCGCTCGATCACCGATTTCAGCGTCAGCATCTGGTCTGCACCGACCAGACGATTAACCAGGATCGCCGCAGCGTGGCGACGCGACGCGGGCAGGGCAAAGAAGCCCTCGTGCGGCGCTGGCCAGAACCAGGCGATCCGATCTGCGTGCTCCCCGGCCAAGTAGCGAAGCAGGGAAGAGACGGGCTGCGATTTGCGAACCCGCAAGGCGTCCTTTGTCTTGGCAACGGTCATGACCGCGCCTCCTCTCTATCACTGAAAGCCCACACCCCGAAAACAGGATGCAGGCCCGTCCTGTCGCCGTTGCGGCGAGGACGACGTGTTCAAGTTAGATAATTGAGGTCAGGCGCTGCCCGGCAAACGCGAGGAAGCGCTGACACGCCTCCCGATATCGAGAGGCGAATTTCGTAGATGACTACCTATTCGCCGCATACGTTATGCTCCGGTTGAAGACAAAGCTGGAAAGAATTTCCAGCCAAGCTCCGCTGATAGCAATGGCTTATGTCTGAATTGTGTCAAAGGCGCACTTTTTTACCGGGATTCGAACAGCTTGCCGCGTTCAGTCAATAGAATGATGCTGAGCGAGCCGAGGCCGAGTCCGACAAAGCCGAACATGACCGGGGCGACACTGCCGTCAAACTGACTGGCCACCAGGAACCCGAAACTGCTAGCCACGGTACTGGTCGCGAAGCCGTAGGCCGCGCTCGCCGTTCCGGCGATCTTGCCAAGCGGCTCCATGGCGAGTGCTGAGAAGTTCGCCCCCATCATCCCGAAACAGGCAAAGGTCAGGCAGAAGAGTGGGTAGAACAGGTAGAGATGTTCGCCCACGAACGTCATGGTGATCGCGTTTATCAAAGACAAGCCCGTGAACGTGAGCAGCACAAAGTGACTGATCCGGCGCATGCCGATCCGCTCCACAATCCGCGAGTTCATGAAGTTTGCCCCCGCCAGGCTGGCGGCGATCCCGGCAAACCAGAGCGCAAAGGTTTCTTCCATGCCAAACACATCGCTGAAGATCTGTTCGGAGGCGGCGATGAAGGAAAACAGCGCCCCGAAGATCACGCCGCTCGCGGCCATATAACCGAACGTGACCCGTGAGGTGATCACCTGCAGGTAGGCGCGGCCCGTCTGCGCCACACTCAGGGGCTGTCTTGCATCTGCGGGCTGTGTTTCGGGCAAGCGGATCTGAACCCAGATCAACAGCGCGATCCCGGCGATCACCAGGACGCCAAAGGTCCATTGCCAGGGCGCGATCAGCAATACGCCCGCGCCAAGGGTCGGGGCGAGGATCGGTACGACCATGAACACGGTCATGACCAGCGACATGACTTTCGCCATGGATCGCCCCGCCATCAGGTCACGCACGATCGAGGCGGCAATCACACGAATGCCTGAGGCGAACACGCCATGAAAGAACCGGGTGATCAGCAAGAACCCGAAGGAATCGGTCAGCATGCAGGCGATGCCGGCGGCGATGTATCCGACCAGGCAGATCTGGAGCAGGCCTTTACGGCCAAACCGGTCAGAGATGGGGCCGAAGAATAGCTGTGGGAAGCCGAAGCCGAAAACATAGGCGAAAATCACCCATTGCTGCTGATTGGCTTCGGCCAGCTGATAATGATCTGAGATATCGCCCAGCGCGGGCAACATGATGTCGATGGCCAGCGCATTCAGCGCCATCATGCTGGCAATCATCGGCACAAACTCCCACAGCGGCATCGGCAGAACCGGTGTCGTCTGAGTATCGGGCGTTGCCGTGACTTGGGCCACCTATTGGTCTTTCCTTGCGAGCAGAGCCCGCCCTTCTGAACCTGCGGCAGGCTGTCTGCAACCGGAATCTAGGTCCCGGGAGGGCATTCCCCGACTTTATAGAGAATGAGTTGCTCAGATGCCGCAATCTCGCAGACGGGAAGATCTGTCAGACCTTGGCCGCCATGTTTCCGGAAGAGGGCGACATAATCCCAATGCTGAGGCCAACCGCGCGCATAGGACAGCGACCAGTAGCCATTCTCCGACGGGGGCAGCTCCAATGGAGCGAGGCGGCGCAAATACTCTGGTTCCAGAGGTATGGACTGCGGCAGGTGTAGCTTGGCCATGTCCGGCTGAATATCGACCGGTGAGGTATTGGTGAACAGGCCGGGCACATAGGCGGAGCGGTCGATCACCGCCATAGCAGAGGCATTCATGGCGACTTCATAGGTGGCACCGTCCTCAGAATAGGCACTGAGCAATTTTGCCCCGCGCGGAACCTGCTCAAATACGGTGCGGATGGACTGGGCGTCCCCATGCACGCGTGCCATCTGCAGACCACCATTGACGAGCGTGGCGAGCATCAGGACGGCAAAAACCGGGCGGTAGAGCTGACTTGGTCCGGTAAGAAAGTCGGGGGCAGGTTGAACGCTGGCTGCGACAAGGATCAGAAGTATGCCGGTAAAGCGTAGGTGGAGCCCCCAAATGCCCATCACGCTGGTCGGCATCAGCAAGACGAGCGCAAGGAAACCAGCTGAAATCCATCCCATCTTTGGCGCAAACTGGAACCAGCCGCGGCGTAGCGCCAGTCCCATCATCGCGATGACGATGAAAGCCACGCCGAGCCCCAGGGGGCGGTTGTAGAACTCGCTACCTGCAGACAGCGCATAGGCTTTTTGCTCAAGGCTGAAAAATTCGGCCGTGTTGCGCGGCAGATCGTCGGCGCCCTGCGTTGCGAGATAGATATAGATCAGCCCGCCCAGCGTGGCGGACAGATCAAACAGAATGGCGCGCGTCACAAACTGGACCCGGTGTCCGCGCTCGCCCCTGGCAAAAGAGGCGAGTTCCCACGCTGCGGCCAGAAAGCCGAACATCAGGAAGGCGATCGCGTGATTGATTGCGAGAAACAGGCCGAGGGGTAGAAACACAGCTGTGCGCACCGCTCCCGGGGCCATGCGGATCCAGAGCACGAACGCAAAAAGCCCCAGCCCGCTGGACGCGGCATAGTTGATGAGGCCCCAGTCCATACTGACATTGAAGACCGTCAGAAAACCGAGCAAAGACAACCAGGTGACCCGGCCGTGTAGAGTTTTGGCGAGCGCAAGTCCGGCGAGCGGCGGGAGCAGGAAGGCCATCCAGACCGTGACAGCGCCCGCCGGATAGGTCCCGATCAGATGAGACAGCCATGGCACGATCAGATCCATGGTGAGGTCAGGAATGAAGTCAAAAGACAGCGCGAAATATTGCTGCAGTATCGGATCGCCTGCCAGGTGCCCTTCAATATGGGTTCGGGCGAGGTGGTTCATATAGTCCCGGCCAACACCGAGCGGCCACAGGATAATGAACAGCGTAACGACACCTGTGAGCAGGAGCGCCATGCGCGCAGGCGTCATCGCGAGCTTGCTCATCGAGGCTTGGCGACCAGAATGACGAATGGGAAACGGGTTTTAACTTCGGTGACGTCGGCATATCCGCTCACGAATTCGGCAAACGTCTTCTTATTCCAGTGATTGATGTGCTCTGGATGATTGCCGAGCCGGATGAGGTCGCGGCCTCGGGCGAGGTTTGAGAGCTGAAACCACGGCTCGTTCGGCACGGTCAGTAGCAGCTTCCGGTCTGTCAGGGAGACGAGGCGTTCCAGTGCTTTTTCCGGTTCAAACAGATGTTCCAACACTTCCAGCGCCATCACAGTGTCAAAACGCTGATCATCAAACGCCGGATCGAACAGATTGGCGCAGGTAAAACGCTCCGCCGGCCAGCGGGATCGGGCCGAGGCGAGGGCATCCGTGCGCAGATCAAGCCCCTGATAGCCACCCAGGGAAACGTCCCGCGCCGCCAGCATGTCGAGAATGTAGCCTTCGCCGCAGCCGAAATCCAAAACGCTGCTCGGTGCGAGATCAGACAGGGTTTGGGCGACCGCGTCGTAAAACCGGCCCAGGCTCAGCTGGTGGATCGGGTTTTTGTTGGTGTATTTGTTGACGTGTCGCTCGGTTGTGTCGTGGCGAATGGTTGTGGCGTCCATTTGGCTTGCGCCTCCTTCATGCGGGCGGCAGCGAGCAGAAGATCATCGACCAGATGACCGGTGCTGCGGCGGCGGAGCTGAATGTTCTGGGTGTCGCGTATTGTATAGCGACGTTGTTTGGTGGCGCTCTGGCGCTGAATGAACTCACCGAGCAGGCCGATGGTCAGGAACTGGAAAGCGGTCATCACCATCAGCATGCCAAACAGGAGCAGTGGGCGGTTGCCGATCGGGCCTGCGCCAATGAACCAGAGCACAGTCAGATAGCTAAGCGCAGCAAAACCGATGGTGCCGAAAACCATTCCTGCTCCGCCAAAGACGTGCAGCGGGCGGGTGGCAAAGCGCGTGTTGAGCATCACACCCATCAGATCGAGTGCACCCTTGAACAAACGGCTTATCCCATATTTGGATTTGCCGTACTGACGCGCGCGATGATTGACCGGGACCTCGGCAATACGGAAGCCTTTCCAGTGCAGCAGAACCGGGATGAAACGGTGCAACTCGCCATACAATGTCAGGGCTTCCAGCGCTTCGCTGCGATAGGCTTTGAACCCGCAATTAAAATCGTTGAGTTTGACCGCGCTTAACCGACCAACCACGCCATTGAAGACTTTAGAAGGCAGCGTCTTGTCAATCGGGTCATGGCGCACATGTTTCCATCCGGAAACGACATCAGCACCCTCTGCAATTGCGCGCAGAAAGTTTGGGATCTCAGCTGGATCATCCTGCAAATCTGCATCCATGGTGAAGACAATCTCACCCTGCGCAGCTGAGAACCCGGCGTCCAGCGCAGCGGCTTTGCCAAAATTCCGCCGGAAGGTGATCGTCTTGATATGCTCATGATCAGACGAGAGTTCGGCAAGCGCTTTCGGCGTTTCGTCGGTGGATCCATCGTCAACGAAGATGATCTCAAACGCCTGATCCATCTCATCCATGACGGCGGTGATCTCGTCTGTGAGAATCTTGACGCTTTCAGCTTCATTATAGGCTGGCACAACGATCGAGATCAGTGCCACGTTCAGGCCATTCGTTTCCGTATCCACTTGTGCCACCTTACTCTCGGCCCGCCGGGCCAACTCTACAGACCCGGTTTTGCGCAGATTATGGTTGAGGAATGGTTAGGGTCAGGACTCATTAATTTTGTTGTGGAGGTCATCTGATGAGCAAGGGACGCGAGGAAAAGCGTGCAGAGCGGGATGAGCCCCGGTCAAACGCTTTGACGCTGCAGATCGCCGCTCAGCAGATGAAGGCTGTGTTGGACCACGCCGAGCATCGGCCTTTTTCGCCCCTGCCGCGTTGCAAGCCCTTGAAAGCCTTCAGGCTTCCTGCGGTCTCGCGCCTTGCAGGATCAAAAAACTCCGCCGCCCGCCGCGGCAAAATTCATGAGTCCTGACCCTTGGTGGCGGGGTGAAAATTCAGTGCCGCTGTTTCACATCTGTTGGCTTTCGCGATAGAGCGCCGACATGACGGATGAAGATCGCCTCGCGCATCGCCCCTTGCGAACCTATGGTCGCCGTGGGGGCCGGCCTTTGTCCGGGCGCCAGAAGCAGCTGTTTGAGACACTGCTGCCACAGATTCGCGTGCCTGTCGGTGCGCCGGGGGCCTTGGATCCGGCGACTCTGTTCGATGACGTAGATGAGATCTGGCTCGAGATCGGTTTTGGTGGCGGGGAACACACAAGCGGGCAGGCCAAGTCCCATCCTGAAGTCGGTCTTCTGGCCAGCGAAGTGTTTATCGAAGGCATGGCGAAGTGCCTCGGCCAGATTGAAGATGAAGGCCTGACCAATGTCCGCCTGTGGGAGGAGGATGCGCGCGAGCTGATGGCAGGCTTGCGGGACCAGTGTATCGACCGGGTCTTCATCCTGTTCCCCGATCCTTGGCCGAAGACCAAACAGCAAAAGCGGCGTCTCATACAGCCAGACTTTCTCGACGATCTCGCCCGGGTCCTGAAACCAGGCGGGCGCGTTCGATTTGCGACCGATGTGCGCTCTTATGCCGACGAAGCGCTAGAACGACTTCTGCGCCACCCGGCGTTTGACTGGTTGGCTGAGACCGCAGAGGATTGGCGCCGGGCCCCTGCAGATCACATCCAGACGCGGTATCAGACCAAGAATCTGGGCGACATCGCGCCAGTCTATTTCGAGTTCATCTGCGCCTGACCAAACAGTTTTTCATTTGACAGACCTCTACCCTCCAATGAGTAACCATTGCGAATGGACGAACCGGTGAAGAGGGTTTGAAATGCGGCTGTTGGTGCTGGGCCTGATATCGAGCCTGCTGGCGCTTGGCGCAGCAGCAGATCGGGTGAGTGAAGCGATCGCGACCTATAATGCGGTCATCAACACGTCAGATCAGGATACGAAACTGATAGCAGCCCGCGAGCTCGGCGAGGCGGCAATGACCGCCACCGAGCGGCCTGATGCGGCGCTTCTTGCTTTCGAAGCTGCAAAAACACTTTGTCTTGCCAATGCCTGCGAGACAGCTCAACCCTTTGCCAACTGGGCCGTGAGCGAAGGCGGCAGTTACGATGGCGTTCCGTATGAAGATTTTATCCTTCTCAGCGCCTACACCGACTGGCGTGTCGACGCCAACAAAACGACCCGGGCAGCGCTTGATCGGGCCTTGACCTCGATTGTAAACACGGACCCGAGTCTATTGTCCGTGATCGCCTTCCAAACCCGCTATAGCGAAGATCTTGCGGCAGAAGCGTGGGAACGTGCGGCGAGTGCGGCAGAAGACGCGGTCTCCCATTTCAAGCCTGTGAAAGAGGTGATCGGGCAACAATGGAGCCATGCGCGCCTGGTTCAGATCTCCAGTGCGTTCAACCATGAACCCGATCTTGAACAAGTTTTCGCATTTGCTCGTCTGGAGCGTGAGCTGAATGAGCTGCATCATGCGTATCATGAGGCTGCAAGTGAGGAGCCGCTCCCGGCCTGGGTCGACGATAACCGCTATGCTGCTGAGGCCTGGAGATTGGCGACAGAAACCTATTTCAAATCCACGACGCATAAGAAAGCGATTGAGGCTGCGGCGCTGGACGCCGATATTGTCGCGATCGTCGACTATGAGACCGCTGAGCCTGATACCGTGTCTGCCAGCTCTGACAGGCTACCGCTCTGCGACGGCGAATTGCGGATGCGCCCGAGGCTGTCCTATCCGGCGAAAGCGCAGCGGCATGGTCAGTTTGGCGCGGTGATCATGGATCTCACCCTCAAGGACGGCGAAGTGGCAGACGTCGAGACCCTCGCTGCGGTGCCCAGCGCCGGGTTCAAGGATCGCGCCGCGAGAACTGTCGCGAAATGGAGCTGGAAACCAAATGTCCCCAGAAGTGATATCGGAACGCGCTGTAGTCTCGACAGAAACAACATGATTCTACCTCTGGTGTTCGCGTTAGACTAAGTCTGCAAGAGTGTTACAATACTTTGTCTTGACGCAGCGCAGCAATCGTGAGCGACTATTGTGATCGAATACGGCCGGTCTGCATAAGAAGACCCCGCCAGACCGGCGGTAACAAATGTCCCTACCTCCGTAATCGACAACCTGACGGCCCCTTGCATGGTGCATGCGTGGCTGAGAACGACGGAAAGGGTCCCTCATGGCGACCGGAAAAGTGAAATGGTTTAACGCCACCAAAGGATTCGGGTTCATCATACCTGATGAAGGTGGCAAAGATGTTTTTGTCCATATTTCAGCGGTTGAACGCTCAGGACTGCAAGGCTTGGCTGACGATCAACCGATTGAGTACGAATTGTATCATGATGAGCGTCGCAACAAGACGTCTGCGGTTGATCTGAAACTGTTGTAGACAGAAAGCCCGCGCTTCCCTATATACAGGCGAAGTCGAAAAATATCGGCGGCGGTTCCGGCAACGGGGCCGCCGCTTTTCTTTGCCTGAAAGGCTGTCCCTTGATCACTGTCTCTGCACAGGAAGACCGCATCGCTGCCATGGCTGAGCCGCTTCTGGCTGAGCTTGGGCTGGAGCTTGTGCGCGTGCGGATCATGGGCGGCCGCCGTCCGCTGTTGCAAATTATGATTGAGAAAGCAGGCGGCGCCCCGACAGATGTCGAAGACTGCGCGTCTTTCTCACGCATGCTCTCGCCGATTCTTGAGGTCGAGGACCCAATTTCCGAGGCTTATCGCCTGGAGGTTTCAACCCCCGGGATTGACCGGCCTTTGACGCGTGAAGGCGATTTCGGTCGCTGGGTCGGTCATCTCGCCAAGGTTGAGCTGGCTGTGCCGATTGAAGGTCGTCGCCGGTTTCAGGGCATTATTGTGCGCGAAGACGAAGATGGCGCCGCCATTGAGTTGGATGATGAGAGCGAACTGGTCGCAAAAGTGCATGAAATGACCAAGGCGAGCCTCATCCTGACTGATGAGTTGATCGCTGATGCCCAGGCCAGTGGCGAGATGCCGCCGCAACCTGGCGAGACCGCTTTCGACGGTCTGGAGACCGACGAAGACGAAAGTGATACAATGGACATTGACGAAGAGAGTGGAGTTTAAGGCTCATGAGTACTGTAGGTGTTTCCGCAAACCGGATGGAAATCATGCAGATCGCCAAGGCGGTGGCCGAGGAGAAGGCGATCGACCGCTCCATCGTGATCGAAGCGATGCAGGAGGCGATCGAAAAGGCAGCCAAGTCCCGCTATGGTCAGGAGCACGACATTCGCGCTCTGATCGACACCGAAACCGGTGAGCAGACGCTGTGGCGCGTACAAACGGTTGTGGCGGATGAAGAGCTTGAGGATCCTGCCCAGCAGATCGCTTTGTCCGAAGCGGTAAAGCTCGACAGCGACCTGGAGCTTGGCAGCGAGATCAAGGAAGAGTTGCCGCCCTTCGACTTTGGCCGGGTCGCGGCCCAGACCGCCAAACAGGTGATCATGCAGAAAGTGCGCGATGCCGAGCGTCAGCGCCAGTTCGATGAATATAAGGACCGCGAAGGCGAGGTCATCAATGGCATCGTCAAGCGGGTGGAATATGGCCACGTGATTGTCGATCTTGGCCGCGCCGAAGGGATTATCCGCCGTAATGACGGTATTCCGCGCGAGAACTTTCAGCCGAATGATCGCGTCCGGGCTTATCTTTATAAAGTCAGCCGCGAGATCAAAGGGCCGCAAATCTTCCTGTCTCGCGCGCACCCGGACTTCATGATCAAACTGTTCGCAGCCGAAGTGCCGGAAGTCTATGAAGGTGTGATCGAGATCAAGTCCTGTGCCCGTGATCCCGGCTCGCGCGCCAAAATCGGGGTTCTGTCGAATGATAGTTCGATCGATCCGGTCGGCGCGTGTGTCGGTATGCGCGGGGCGCGGGTTCAGGCGGTGGTCGGCGAACTCTCTGGTGAGAAGATCGATATCATTCCGTGGAATTATGACGACGCGACTTTCATCGTGAATGCGCTGCAGCCTGCAGAGGTGTCGAAAGTGGTCCTCGACGAGGACGAGCACCGCGTTGAAGTGGTCGTCGCAGATGACCAGTTCCCGTTGGCCATCGGTCGCCGGGGACAGAATGTGCGCCTCGCCTCACAGCTCACCGGTTGGCAGATTGATCTTGTGACGGAAAGCGATGATTCCGAGCGCTACCAGCAGGACTTCCAGCGTCGGACAGAGCTGTTCATGACGGCGCTCGATGCGGACGAAACGCTGGCTCAGCTGCTCGCCTCAGAAGGCTTCGAAACCGTCGAGGATATCGCCTATATCGGCGCGGAAGACTTTATGCAGATTGAAGGCTTCGACGAGGATGTCGCGGCTGAAATCCAGGAACGGGCGCGGGAGTATCTGCAGAAGCTCGCCGAAGCTCAGAATGCCAAGCGTCTGGAACTGGGTGTCGAAGATGCGGTCATGGAGCTTGATGGTATGACCCCCGGCTTTGCGGTTAAGCTGGGCGAGAACGACGTGAAATCGGTAGACGATGTCGCCGGTCTCGTTCCCGATGACCTGACCGGTTGGCGTGAGAACGGCCCGGACGGCAAACCTGTCTGGCAGGAAGGCATCTTAAAGAAAGGCGAAATGCGCAAGGATGACGCACAGCTCTTCATCATGAAGGCGCGTGTGCTCGCGGGCTGGATTGAGCCGGAGGCGCTGGAGCAACTCGAGGCGGAAATGGCCGCCGAGACAGTGGCTGAAGAGATGGATCTCTCAGAAGAAGAGCGCGCGCTTCTGGCGCTCGGCGAGTTGGGCAAAGGTGGCGAGGACGACGGAGCTGAGGTCGAAGTGTCTGATGAGGACATCATGGCTGAGCTCGAAGGTCTGGATCTCGATGAATTGATGGAGGGCGGCGATGAGGCCGCAGAAGATCAATGAGCCTGACAAGCGCCGGATAGCGGCGCAACAGAAACCCAGCGCTGGCGGCCCCGTTCGCCAGTGTGCGGTCACGCGTGAGCGTCTGCCCCAGTCGGCGCTGATTCGCTTTGTGCGCAGTCCAGACGGTCTCGCCGTGCCTGATGTGGCGGGTAAACTGCCCGGGCGTGGCCTATGGATCACAGCTAACCGCGAAACCGTCGAAAAAGGCCTGCAAGCAGATGTCTTTTCGCGCGGGTTTAAAGCCCCGACAAAGGCGATGCCTGCCTTGTGCGACGAAATCGAGAAGCAGCTTGTGCAACGCTGTATCGGCTTGATTGGTATGGGAAAAAAAGGTGGGCAGGCGGTGCTTGGATTTGACCAGGTGCGGGCCTATATCCGCAAGCAGGAGCCGGGCTGGCTGCTTGAAGCCAGCGATGGCGCGAAAGATGGCCGTAACAAGGTTCATTTTCTCGCCAAGGCCATATATGAAGAGGCAAAAGTGGCAGGGGCACTGTCTTCTGCTGAATTGGGCATGGCCTTTGGGCGGGAGCATGTGATACATGCGCTGCTTGAACATGGGCCTTTGGCAGAAGCCTTCGGCGTTGCTTATCAGCGGCTGACAGGTTTCAGGCTTGCTCCGGAAACAGAATGGTTCGCCGATCGGCGATAGGCAAATACGCCCAGGGCAACCTGGCGCAATGGAAAGTTAGAGACCGAAAGCACGCATGAGCGACAGTAAAGACAAAAAACCATCCGGAGGTCGCAAACCTCTTACCGTTTCACGCGGCAGCGGGTCTGGCACGGTGAAGCAGACCTTCAGTCATGGCCGCTCGAAACAGGTCGTGGTGGAGACCAAGAAGCGCAGAACCGTTGGGGCGCAGACCAAGACGGCAGCAGCGAAACCGGCTGCGAAAAAGCCTGGCGGCGACGGTGGCAAGGAGCCGTCCAAGCTGGAAGCAGCGGCGAAGAAGCTCGGGATCACGGTTGAAGAACTGGTCCAGCGTCAGAAAGTTCTGATGCAGCGCCGCGCGGCGGAAGAAAAGCGCAAGGCCGAAGTGGAAACCCAGCAGGCGCGCACCAAAGCCCTGCAGGATAAGCAGCAGGCCAAGGTTCAGGAAGACAAAGAGCGCGAAGAAGCCGAAGTTCGCCGCAAGGCCGAAGAAGCTGAACGCAAGAAAGCCGAAGCCGAGGCCAAAGCCCGCGCAGATGCCGAAGCCAAAGCGCAAAAAAGTGAGCGCTCAACGGGTCGTGGCAAAGGCCGCGATGGTGGGGCCGCACCGTCACAAGCAGACCTTGAGGCAGCCGCCAGCAGCGGACCAAGCCGTCGCAAAGGTGGCCGTGGTGGCAAAGAGGACCGCGATCGCCGCGATTCCTCTGGCGATCGTGGCCGCGGTGGAAAGCGCACACGTGGTAAGCTGACGATTGCCTCCGCACTGGGCGATGATGGGGATCGTCAGAGATCTCTCGCTTCGGTGAAGCGGGCGCGGGAACGCGAACGTGAGCGCCGAGCCGGTGGTGAATCACAGGAAAAAGTCTCTGTTGAAGTCACGTTGCCGGAGACGATCACCCTGCAGGAACTTGCTGGTCGTATGAATGAACGCGTCGCAGACGTCGTGAAGTATATGATGCAGCAGGGCGATATGCTGCGCGGTAACGATATTATCGATGCTGACACAGCCGAACTGATTGCCGAGGAATTTGGCCATACGGTCAAACGGGTTTCAGAAGCGGATGTGGAAATCGGCCTTGATGGTGAAGAGGATGATCCCAAGGACATGGTGGGCCGTCCGCCCATCGTCACCATTATGGGGCACGTCGATCACGGTAAGACATCGCTGCTCGATGCATTGCGCTCTACCGATGTGGTGGCCGGTGAAGCTGGCGGGATTACCCAGCATATCGGTGCCTATCAGGTGCAGCTGAAATCGGGCGACAAGATCAGTTTCCTCGACACGCCTGGCCACGCAGCGTTCTCAGCGATGCGGGCGCGCGGGGCGAATGTCACGGATATCGTCATTCTGGTCGTTGCGGCGAATGATTCCGTGATGCCGCAGACGATTGAAGCGATCAGTCACGCCAAGGCGGCCGAAGTGCCGATCATTGTCGCGGTCAACAAAGTCGACCTGCAGGAAGCCGATCCGAACAAGGTTCTGACCGATCTCCTGCAACACGATATTCAAGTTGAATCCATGGGCGGCGAAGTCCAGGCGGTTGAAGTCTCGGCGTTGAAAAAGAAAGGTCTCGATGACCTTACCGAAGCGATCACGTTACAGGCTGAACTGCTTGACCTGAAAGCCAACCCAAAGCGTGCGGCCGACGGCATTGTGGTTGAGTCACAGCTCGACAAAGGACGTGGGCCCGTTGCGACCGTTCTGGTCAAACGTGGCTCGCTGAAACGCGGCGATATCGTTGTTGCCGGTGCTCAATGGGGTAAAGTGCGCGCGCTTGTGAATGAACGCGGTCAGCAAATGAAAGAGGCCGGTCCATCTGTTCCGGCAGAAGTCCTGGGTCTTGATGGCACGCCAGAGCCGGGTGACGTGTTCAACGTTGTCGAAAACGAAGCCCGCGCCCGCGAGATTACTGAGTATCGACAGCGCGCCAAGCGTCAGAAGCAAGGCATTGCCAGCCAGCGTACCTCACTTGAGCAGTTCATGACCAACCTCAAGGATGGTGCAACGAAGGCGGAAGATCTGCCCATCGTGCTCAAAGGCGATGTGCAGGGCTCGGTCGAAGCGATCACCCAATCGCTCGAGAAGATTTCAACCGAAGAAGTCCGCGCCAATGTCGTTTATGGCGCTGCGGGCGGTATTTCCGAGAGCGATATCCTGCTGGCTCAATCCTCCGGCGCGCCGGTGTTTGCGTTCAATGTGCGTGCAAACAAGCAGGCACGGGAACTGGCAGAGAAATCCGGGGTCGAAATTCGCTACTATTCTATCATCTATGAACTGATTGATGATGTGAAGGCGAGCCTGTCGGGCATGCTGGCGCCAGAGAAGAAAGAGACCTTCATCGGCTATGCCGACATTCTGGAAGTCTTCAACATCACCAAGGTCGGCAAAGTGGCTGGCTGTAAGGTGACCGAAGGCGTGGTCAAACGCGGCTGCGGTGTGCGTCTGCTGCGTGACGATGTTGTGATTCATGAAGGCCATCTGAAAACGCTGAAACGCTTCAAGGATGAAGTACCGGAAGTAACAAACGGTATGGAATGCGGCATGGCGTTCGAGAAGTATGAAGACATTCGCGAAGGCGACCGGATCGAGTGTTTCGAGATTGAAATGATTGCGCGGAAACTGGATTAACCACCGCGTTTTCATTTTCTCAGTATTTTCCGATGTCGTCTTTTCGATTGACCAAGATTTTGGCGGTAAGGTCTCCGCATGTTTGACGGTGCACCTGCCATTTCCATTTCGGGCAAGTTGAGTGAAGGCGATGCCAAGCGCCTGACCAACGCCATGCGCGGCAGCACGGTCGGGCCAACGACACTCTATTATGCAGGGGTAACCGCGCCGGTCATCGGCGCAGGCATGGCTCTTCTGACCAAAGCGGCCTTGGATCTTGCGGGCATGACACCCTACTGGAAGGTCATGTTATCGGCGATTATTGCTGCGATGGCGGGCATTGTCTGGTATCTGATCTTTATGCGTTGGTCGTATCGTCATCGCCATGGCCGTGCGAGTGAAATGGACCAGGAGTCGAAGATCAAACTAACTGACAACTATATCAGTATTCGGCGCGGTAAAGTCGAAACGCGGATCGATTGGGCTGCGCTTGGCGAGGTGAAGTTTGCGTCGAATTACACCCTGATCCGGTTTGAAGGTGCTGATCCGGTCATTGTGCCCGATAGCTGGTTCGGTCAAGATAGTGCCATGCGCGAGGCCTTTCGCCAGCGCTTGCAGAAAGGCTAGGCCGACCATGGCACGTGGAAGTCGAAAAGGGGGCGGTGCTGCTGAGCCCAGTCAGCGTCAGTTGCGTGCGGGCGAACTGGTGCGCCACGCGCTTGTAGATGTTCTGGCCCG
Organism: Henriciella sp.; assembly: GCA_030066975.1. GTDB lineage: Bacteria > Pseudomonadota > Alphaproteobacteria > Caulobacterales > Hyphomonadaceae > Henriciella. The sequence goes on from JASJAO010000008.1 coordinate 133,360, forward strand.
CGAAGAGTTCCGGGATCCTGAACTGCAGGGTGTCACGGTGACGATTGGTGAAGTGCGCTGCTCACCGGATTTGCGCCATGCGCATGTGTTCTGCTCGCCTCTCGGTGAAACGGATAAAACCAGGATCGAGGCGGTGTCAGAGGCGCTTAATCGCGCAGCGGCCTTTCTGCGCGGGCGTCTTGGCCGCGAGATTGAGATGAAGTTCACACCGCAACTGCACTTCATTCCGGACCTGTCCTATGACGAAGCGAGCGCCATGGATGCCGTGTTCCGCCGCGCTGAAGTGGCGAGAGATCTCGACTAGGCTTTTGCGGCACGCCGGACGGGAATGTGGGCTTTTCCCCAATCGCGGAATGTGTGGAGCGCTGGTTCAAGCTCGCGGCCCTTTACTGTCAGTACATATTCGAACCGTTTAGGGCGTTCGGAATAGGCCTGTTTTTCCAGTACACCCGCTTCTACCAGGCGCTTTAATCGCGAGGCCACGATATGGCGTGTCGCGCCGGTGCTTTTGGCAAGTTCCTCAAACTTCGCGAGACCCAGAAAACAATCGCGCAGAATGAGCAAAGTCCAACGGTCCCCGACCAGAGACAAGGTTCGCGCAACCGGGCACCAATTGGTGTCGAGATCTGACCATTTCATTCTGAAACGCTAACGCGATTTGCCCCGCGTTCCAAATCAGAACTACTAGCAGCGTTTAACCGATCAATCCGGCATCTGCGGCAAGTGTACTCAAGGGCACTTCCGGACGTGGGCCATAGTGTGAAATCACTTCCGCAGCTGCGATATGGCCAAGACGGGCGCAGGTGGCCAGGGGATAGTCACGGGCGAGGCCGAAGAGAAAGCCTGCAGCATACTGGTCCCCGGCGCCGGTTGTGTCGACCACGCGGGAGACAGGCTCGGCTGGGATATGGATGGGTTCGCCGTCACCGATAACTACAGACCCCTTCTCTGACCGAGTGACCGCAGCCAGCGCATTGTCGGCCCGCAAGGCCTCCACAGCGGCGTCGAAGTCGCGTGTCTCGTAGAGCGACAACAGCTCTTCTTCATTGGCGAACAGCACGTCAATCTGGGTCTTGATCAGATGTCGGAAGCTTTCCCGGTGTCGGTCGACGCAGAAACTATCGGACAGAGTGAGCGAAACCTTCCGTCCTGCTGCGTGCGCGATTTCAGCGGCGTGCACAAAGGCGGTTTTGGCGATTTCCTTGTCGAAGAGATAACCTTCGAGATAGAGGATTTTGCCATTCCGAACGGTTTCCTCAGAGACATCTTCGGGCGAGAACTCAATCGAGGCCCCGAGGAATGTGTTCATGCTGCGCGCACCATCCGGGGTTACGAAGATGATGGAACGGGCGGTTGCCGGGCCGTTTGTTAGCGGTGCGGTCTCAAACGGGACACCCACTGCCGCCATATCTTTTCGAAACACCTCGCCGAGACGGTCATCAGCGACTTTGCCGATATAGGCGCCGGTGCCGCCGAGACTGGCAATTCCGGCAATCGTGTTCGCCCCCGACCCCCCGGATGTTTCCAGCGCGTTGATTGACGCCTTGGTCAACAGGTCCGCCCGATCTTCCTCGATCAGGTTCATGGCATTTTTGTTGATGTCCCATTTCTGCAGGAAGGCATCGTCCTGCTGGGAGATCACGTCAACAATCGCATTGCCGAGGCCAACAACGTCAAACATAGAGGTCATGAGAGGAAGGTCCTGAAACTTCGAATTGTCGGCATGTGCCAGACACGGTGCGGGCGGGCAAGGGGCGTAGCTGTGTTGGGCGGGCTCAACGCTCCATAGACAGCCAGTCGGTGATCCCCTCTGCCGCAGCGACGCCGGTGGCAAGGCAGGCGGTGATCAGATAGCCGCCGGTTGGCGCATCCCAGTCGATCATCTCCCCGGCGCAAAACACAGCCGGGAGATCGCGCAGCATCAGCTGCTCGTCCAGCGCCTCCCAACGCACACCCCCGCTGGTTGAGATTGCGTCATCCATCGGGGCAGGCGCAACAAGCGGCAGCTTAAGCGCCTTGATCTGCTGTGCAAGGCGCCAAGCATCTGCGCGTTGGGTGCTGTCTGTCAACTCGTAGAGCAGGGCAAGCTTCACGCCGGACAGGTTGAGCGTCCGGTTCAAGTGTTTGCTCAGGCTGGCTTTGCCGCGCGGGCGTTGCAGACGGGTGAGGACGGCGTCTTCTGACAGGTCTGGCAGGAGGTCGATGACAAGCGTCGCTGGTCTTGCCTCGCTCAAGGCTGCAACGAGTGCAGCCGACAGTCTGTAGATGCCGCCGCTTTCGACGCCGGTCTTTGTGATCACAAATTCAGAGCGGGTTTGGAGCTGCGGCTGATTCTTGACCCGCAGCCGAACGGATTTAACCGGCGCGCCTGCAAACCTGTCCGACATGTAAGCGGTCCAGTTGACGCTGAAGCCGCAGTTGGACGGTCGAAACGGAGCGAGCGCGACGCCCTTTCCGGAGAGAAGTTCGGTCCATGCGCCATCCGAGCCGAGGCGTTTCCAACTTGCGCCGCCAAGGGCCAGCAGCATGGCTGAACTCTTTTTCTCTACACGACCATCAGGGGTTTGAAATGTCAGGGCAGTGTTTGAAGACCAGCCGGTCCAGCGATAACGGGTGTGAAACCGGACGCCGCGCTCCTGCAATCGGTTCAACAAGGCGCGCAGCAATGGCGAGGCTTTCATTTGCTTTGGAAAGATACGCCCGCTTGATCCCACAAACGCTTCGATCCCTAACCCGCTCATCCAGTCCATAATATCCGGCGCGCCAAACTTGCTGACATAGTCTGCGAGCGGTGTGTGAGGCGTGTAGCGGGTCAGAAACGCCGCCTGGTCTTCGCTGTGACTGATGTTCAGCCCGCTTTTGCCGGCCATCAGGAATTTCCGGCCAAAGCTCGGCATGGCATCGTAGATGTCAACGGAAATCGCTTGCGTGCTCAAGACATCAGCCGCCATCAGGCCTGCTGGTCCGGCACCGATAATCGTGACGTTGGGCGTGTTGGCCATGACTGTCTTTAACCCTGATTGACCTTGCCGACTGGACGCCGCTTTGACAGCTGTTTATGGCGCGGCGGATGAAAAGAATAGCTTACCTGTCTTCGAAAGTGACTTTGCCGGGCTCACCGCTGCGGCGTGATGATGCGTTCGAGCATGATCGCATGATGAAGGCCTTACGCGGCCCCTTCGCGGATCTTAACATGAACGTGGAGGATGTGGATTGGGCATCTGAGCGTGAAGACTGGGCCGCCTATGATGCGGTGATGATCGGCACAACCTGGGACTATTGGGATCACCAGCAGGGGTTTCTGGACCGGCTGACTGCCATTGAAGCGGTAACGCCTTTGTTTAACTCCGCTGATCTCGTTCGTTGGAACAGTCATAAAGGCTACCTGCGTGAGCTGGAGGCCCGCGGGGCGCAAATCATTCCAACACTGTGGATCGAGCGCATGACGACGGAAGCAGCAAAGGCGGCGTTTGAGACGCTCGGCAGTGAGGATCTTGTCTTCAAACGCCAGGTCGGGGCCGGGGCGGATGGCCAGTATCGACTATCGCCAGCTGATCTGCTGCCAGACATGCCGCATCCGATGATGGTGCAGGCCTTTCAGCCGACGATCCAGACCGAAGGTGAGCTGAGCTTCATCTATATTGACGGCCAGTTCTGCCATGCGCTGACTAAACACGCCGCGAGCGGGGATTATCGGATCCAGTCGACCTATGGCGGGACTGAGACAGTCTACGTGCCGGACGAGGTTGACCTCGCCGCAGCCAAGGCTGTCCTGGACACATTGGAGGAACCCCCGCTCTATGCGCGTGTGGATATGTTGCGGGGTTCAGAGGACGAATTGTTGCTGATGGAATTGGAGCTGATCGAGCCGTATCTCTACCCCTTGGAAGGTCCTGAACTTGGGCCGAGACTGGCGGCCGCGGTGGCTGATCGATTAGTCGGCGGCGCCAAATAGACGCTGCAGGCTTGGACGGATTGGCAAGAGCAGCTCGTAAGCCAGCGCAGCAAGGCAGCTGACCGGCGGGACAGAGCAGATCAGGCCGAGCCAGCGCAACCTGGGCAGATGTTTCCAAAGTTCAGGAAAGGCGCGACCGCCGCTGATCAGCGTGCCGTCTGTTCGCCGGACATGAAAGCGTTTCAGGGCGACCGTACAGGACAGATCGCTCGTTGCGTTCAAGGCGTCCGGCTCTGAGACATCGACCCAGGCGATCTCATCGGCGCCTGTCATGTTCTGATAGATCCCGATCTCCTTTCGGCAGAGTGGACAGGCGCCATCAAAGTAAACCTCAAAAGGGTATTGCGTCTTCATACGTCAAGACATGCGGTGTTCAGCCTGCAAAACAAGCCGCTGCGTCAGTGCGCCTCGCGCGCTTCATAGAAGGCAATCGCCGCGGCATTGGAAACGTTGAGGCTCTCCATCGCGGGATCAATCGGAATATGGGCGAGCTCTGCGCAGGCTTTCGCAACGCCGGGGCGCAGGCCGGGGCCTTCCGCGCCGAGGGCAATGGCGACTTTCGCTGCGCCGCTGAGTGCCTGGCGAATGTTCGCCCGGCCTGAACCAGCGAGCCCAACCGTGTGATAGCCTGCTGCGTTCAGCGTATCGAGCGCACGCGAGATATTCACGACCCGGCATTCTGCGACTGTCTCAATCGCGCCGGCCGCGCTTTTTGCGACGATGCCAGTAATCGGCGGTGCATTGCGGGTTTGCAGGACGAGGCCGCCAAAGCCGAAGGCCGCAGCCGAGCGGAAGATGGCGCCGAGATTGTGCGGATCGCTGACCTGATCCAGCACGGCCAATCGCGGGGTATCTGCGGCGATGAGGTCTTCCAGCGCGACATCTGAAAGCGCTTCGAACTGGGCTGCCAGCCCCTGATGCACCGCGCCCGGCGGCAACAGGTCGCCAATCTCCGCGGGGCTGAGGTCCTCTGCGGTTTTGCCCGCGGGTCCAAGTCGGGACATTGCCGCGCGGCTGGCGACGAGGCGCTTCAACCGGCGGTTCGGATTGGCCAGTGCCCCCTCGACCGCGTGATGGCCCCAGAGCCATCCGGCCCCGTTCGGACCGGTTGGTTTATCCGGGCGTGAACGCCGCCCGCCGAACTTGCCGCGCTGTTGTGAATTAGGATGGTTGCGCGCGCGGGACTTGCTCATTATAAGGCCGGTTTCCGGATGTTGGCGGGAGGCGTTGTGTCCTTCTCTAAACGTGCGGAGACAGCAGCGTCAAACGTCGTTGTACAGGTCCCTCGGGAGGGGTGGCCGAGTGGTTAAAGGCAGCAGACTGTAAATCTGCCCGCGTAGCGTACACAGGTTCGAATCCTGTCCCCTCCACCACCTGTCAGCGGGCTTCGCGCCGCAACAAACTGAGCGGGTATAGCACAACGGTAGTGCAGCAGCCTTCCAAGCTGAGGATCTCGGTTCGATTCCGTGTACCCGCTCCAGCTTCTTCGTCACCGCGCTAACGCCCTTTGGGCTCCCAGTCAGGCTGGGCACAACGTGAAGTCCGAGGGCAGCGCGTGCAGCCGCAGATGCGGCGTTTGGGGACACCCAGTCGAGCTGGGCGCGACGGGTTCGGAGTGGGTTGTGGTTGTGGAGTTTTTGTCACCGCGCTAAGAGGCTTCGCCTCACGCGGTGGTATTGTCAGCGGAACTCGGTCATTTTGAGGTAACGGATCAGATTTAACGTCACCTGATGACCAAGTCTCCGTTTCGTTATTTCAAAACATCGCCCGAGATCATCCAGCTTGCCGTGATGATGTATGTCCGGTTTCTACTGTCGCTCCGAACCGTCGAAGACCTCCTGCACGAGCGCGGGATCGATATCTGTCACGAAAGTATCCGAACTTGGGTCGACCGTTTTGGTCCGATCTTCGCCGGTAAGATCCGAACAAAGCGCGCTTCGTACATTCGCCAACCCACGCAGTGGCAATGGCATCTCGACGAGGTCTTTATGAAGATAAATGGCGTCCAGCACTATCGCTGGCGCGCTGTCGATCATGAAGATGAGGTGCTTGAGAGTTACGTCACTAAGACCCGCGATAAGCAGGCCGCGCTTACGTTTCTGAAGAAAGCGATGAAGCGATATGGCAATCCAGAAGTCATCGTAACAGACAGACTAAGGTCCTATGGAGCAGCCATGAAAATCATCGGTAACATCGACCGCCACGAGGTCGGTCGCCACTTGAACAATCGAGTTGAAAGCTCGCACTTACCGTTCCGACGACGCGAACGGGCGATGTCGAGATTTCGGAGGATAAGTAATCTCCAGAAATTCGTTTCGACTCACGCCTCATTCCACAATCACTTCAACTTAGATCGCCAACTCAACCACCGCTCAACGTTCAAATCGATGAGAAACGCCGCCCTCTCAGAATGGGGTGGGCTTCTGACCGGATAACAGCTCCTACTCCGCGCGATGCCGAAGACTGGTCCGCTTTAGATTCACGACACCCATTATTCTAATCAGTGTCACTCGTTTTTGACGTGTAGTATTCGCGGACCACATCAAAAGCCCGTTTACGCTCGCCTGTCTCGTTAATCAGGCCCTTTCGATTCCACAGGTCCTGAAAGCGGCCATGCCAGCGGCGTGGACTGCGGAAATCTTTTAGCAGCCACGGCGAGGTTCCGACGACACCTGGAGTGCGATCGACCAGTTTAAATGTCTCTTCATAAAGCCAGGCTTGATAATCTTCTGTCCAGCGGTCTTCTTTTGGGCCGCGATGCCCAAACAAGGCGCCTGCGCCAAACTCAGAGAAGATCATTGGCTTGTCATAGCGATTTTCAAAGCTGACTTCCGCAATTCGATCTGGCGACCTTGGGCCATACCAGCCTTCATACTGATTGACCGCGATTAGATCGAGATCCGCGCCGAGTGGGTCCTCCACAATGACCCGCTTCTGGCCCGCCGTGACACCTCCCACTGCTGTATTCTTGTTCAGCGCCGCAGAGATCAACCGGGTCGCGTCCCGGGCGCGTGTGTCAGCAATCAGAGTCCTGAGGAAGACTGTACGGTCATCTTCGATTGGGGTCTCATTGGCGACGCTCCAGACAATAATGGACGCCCGATTACGATCCCGTATCTGGTTTTCCGCCATCATGCGGCGCGCAAGGGCGAGCGTTTTGTCGCTGTGATAGCTGACATCTTCCCAATAAATCGGCACCTCGCTCCACACCATCAAGCCTATCTCATCAGCGAGCCGCGTCATGCGTTCTGTGTGCGGGTAGTGGGCAAGGCGCACAAAATTAGCACCAAGCGCTTTTGCTTCTGAAAGCAATGCACGGGCTTCGCCCCAGCTGAGTGCCCGTGCGCCGTCCGGATCTAGCGCTTCTTCGTGTACTGAAATCCCTGCAAGCCAGATGGGATCGCCATTCAGCAGGACTTCACGGCCTTGCGTTTCAATAGTGCGAAAGCCGATGCGATCGGAAATTTCATCATCACCTGCAGAAATTGTTACGTCATAAAGTTGTGGCATCTTTGGTGACCAAAACTGCAAGGCCTCGGGGATAGCGGTCGATAGAGTGACCTGCCCGGATACGTCGGTTCGGCCTGATAACGAGATCGCCAGAGCCGGAATCTCTATCTCGACTTTCGTGCGTTCTGTTGCACCTTCCAGTGAGACATCTGCCAGGATTTCGCCATCTTCGAGACGAACGAAATAGTCATGAACATACGTCGAAGGTGTCTCAACCAAATGAACCGGCCGCGTAATCCCGCCATAATTCTTCCAATCGAAATCGCGCGCAGGCAATGTCTCATCGTCATGAGCGCTATCGGCAGCAACGACCAGCGAGTTCTCTCCCGCTTGCAACTGCGCTGTGACCTCAAAAGCAAATGGCGTGAACCCACCCTCATGCTCACCCAGTTTCTCACCATTCAGCCAGACACGAGCGCGGTAGTTTACGGCCTCGAAATAGAGAAAATAGCGCTTGCCAGGTTCAGGGCTTGCTGCGATGTCGCGCTGAAACCAGACTAGACCATCATAGTAGTCTAGGCCTGTAACGCGACGGTTCCAGGCCCCAGGAATGGTCATTTCATCGGCCGACGCCCACTCATATTCCATGAGCTCACCACCTGGCATAGCTTCAGTATCTTCCCAGAAATTGCGGCGTGTACGCGGCTTGCGTTCAGGCACTCGGTAGGGATCAATGGCGTAGTGCCATTGACCGGATAAGTCGGTGCGCGTTCGACCATAGACATTTGTTAGCGGATATGGCGCGTCTAGCGACAGGGTTTCCTCTGATACGAGAGTCTGGGCAAATGTTGGCCCTGTTGGCACAACAAATAGAAAAGCAAGAAAGATCAGTATTTTGTGCATGATCGGCTCATCAATCAGGGGTTATCGAATTAGCGAGTTGGAACGCTTTGATAGTCTTGGCGGCGCCGTGCTCTAATAGGCTCTCAAGCGCGTCTTCGACGGCCGCGGTAAAACGGACATTCTGGGGCAGATCTGCGCCAAATATCTCGCTTATGCCAAGATAGGCTTGCGCCAGGGCGTGCGGTTCGCCGCGAACTCGCGCGGCAGTATCGGCGAGTCGCCCAGCCATCGGATCGCGCACGTCGATTGGCTCGCCTGCTTCATCACGTCCAGTGACATAGCGCATCCAGGCCGCCACAGCCAAAGCAAGTCGCTCGATTGGAGCTTCGCGCCGCAATTGATCACGCACCGTGTTCAGCAAACGCTGCGGCAGTTTTTGCGAGCCATCCATGGCGATCTGCCAGGTGCTGTGATTTAGCGCCGAATTAGCAAACCGGGCACGGAGCTGTTTGGTATATTCGTGCAAGTCGAGCCCGGCTGGCTGAGCGACGGTTGGCAGAATTTCCTCTGTCATCAGTGCTTCCACGAAGCTCGCAAAAGGCGGATCGGCCATCGCCTCGTGCACAAACCTATGACCCGCAAGATATCCAAGATAGGCAATCGTGGAATGCGGCCCGTTTAGAAGCCTCAGCTTTGCCGTCTCAAAGGCCGAGACATCTTTTGTGATCTGTGCACACCCCGCCTCCCAGGCTGGGCGCGGTCCTGAAAACCAGTCTTCAATAACCCATTGAGAGAAAGGCTCGGTCGCCAGAAATCCCTGATCTTCGAGGCCTGTCTCAGCTGTGAAATCCGCGATGAGCTCGGCTGTGACTGCCGGAACAATACGGTCAACCATTGTGGAGGGAAAGGCGGCATGTGCTTCCAGCCAGTGCGCCGTGGCTGGATCAACAATCTGCGCATAAGCTACCAGACCAGCGCGCAGGCGCTGACCATTATCCGGCAAGTTGTCACAAGATATCAGCGTCGGCGCGGCCACCCCGGCAAGGCGCCTCGCCCGCATACCGGCAAACAGATAGCCCAGGGTTGTTTTCGGTCGCTCAGGTGTGCGCAGGTCTGCAGCGATATCGTCCGCCTCAACATTCAGGTCGCCGGTATCCGGATTGAGCGCATAGCCTTTTTCTGTCACCGTGAGCGTGATGATCTGTGTGCCCGGATCGGCAAGGGCCGCTATCACCGCATCGGGGTTTTCCGGTGCCACAAGGAGCGACTTCATCGCGCCGATCAGCCGGCGGTCACGCCGCTGATCTTCACGGGCCTCCACGACAAACAGGCCATCTTGAGGCTGCAATCGGTCGCGCATATCTGGTCGGCGTAGACTGACACCGGTAATGCCCCAATCACCGCCCTCCGCCGCTATCGCGTCATCTGTGTAAACCGCCTGATGCGCGCGGTGAAAGGCTCCGACCCCAAGATGGACAATACCGGAGGAGATCGCCGAGCGATCATAGCCGGGCCGAACAATGTCATCGGGGAGGCGACGGACAGTGCTATCACTCAGTCGAACAGACATGGTCATAGCAGAGCCTCAGGAAGCCAAAGTGAAAATGCCGGAACAAAGGTGACGAGTAGCAGCGCGGCAATCAGCGCCAGATAGAAAGGCCAGATTGTCTTGACCGTTTCTTCCATCCGGATGCCGCCAATCGCCGACCCAACAAACAGGACAGACCCAACCGGCGGTGTCACCAGACCGATCCCGAGATTGAGGATCAGCATAATTCCAAACTGAACCGGATCGATGCCGAGCTGACTTGTAATCGGCAAGAAGATCGGGGTCGTGATCACGATGAGTGGGGCCATGTCCATGACCGCGCCGAGCGCCAGAAGGATCACGTTGATCAAAAGCAGCGTGATGATCGGATTGTCACTGATGGCGAGCAGAGCATCGGCCAGCATGGTCGGGCCCTGCAGCAGAGCAAGCAGCCAGCCGAACGCCGCCGCCGATGAAATGATCAACATGACCATCGCGGTTGTTCGAACCGCGCCGGTGACCGCCTTCACAAAACCTGACCACCCAAGCGAGCGATATCCAAACGCGCCGATGATTACGGTATAAATGACCGCGATGGTTGAGGACTCCGTCGCTGTGAAAACACCAGCAAGCACGCCGACCACAATGATGATCGCCGTCATCAACCCGGGGATCGCGACCGCAAAACTGGTTAGAAAAACCTGCCAACCGGGAAAGGACCCGCTTGGATAATTCCGCCGCGCGGCCACCGCCCAGGCGGCAAGCATCAGCGTTGCACCAGCGAGTACGCCCGGCACAATGCCGCCAAGGAACAGGGCAGCAATCGAGACATTTGCCCCGGCTGCGGCGGCGGCAAAAATAATCATATTGTGTGAGGGCGGGATCAACAGACCAAGGATGGAGGATGTCGTGGTGACATTCACCGCGTAATCGCGATCGTAGCCCTTTTCCTGCATCATCGGCATCAGGGTTGAGCCAAGAGCTGACACGCTGGCGACGGCAGAGCCGGATACCGCCCCGAACATCATCGAGGCGCCGACATCGACCTGCCCCAATCCCCCACGTGCGCGCCCAAAGGCCGCGTCGGCCACCCGCACGATCCGCTCGGCAATCCCGGACCGGTGCATGAGATCTCCGGCAAAGACGAAGAACGGGATGGCCATCAGGGCGAAGACATTAATGCCCGCCGCCATGCGTTGAAGCGCCACCAGCGGCGCGATGTCCAGCGCGATAAATGTAACCAGCGATGCCGCTCCCAGCGCGAACGCGACCGGCGTGCCAATGATCAACAGCAGAGTAAAGACCCCGAGAAGAAGCGCTAGTTCCATATCGGCTCCACTTTTCTTCCTGTGAAAGCCGCGAGCATGTGCTCGGCGGCGAAAAACGCGATTAGCCCGCCGGAGATAGGCAGGGGCAGATACGCAAAACCGCGGGGGAGGCCGAGGGTTGGTATGTCATGCGCCCAGGTACGCGCAACAAGTTCAGCCCCCCAAAAGGCCATGGCAATGCCGAACAGACAAACCACGCCATGTGCCGCAATGCGCATAGCCTGACCGGGCCAGCCTTCGATACGGTCTGCGACCATACTGAGGCGAATGTGAAATCCTTCACGCACCCCCGCGGCTGCGGCGAACAGCACATAATAGATCATCAAGACCAGCGCCGCCTGTTCCGACCAGGCAGGGCTGGCATTCAGGACATAACGGCCAAACACCTGCCACCCGATAATCAGCGTCATGATGACAAGCCCGAGACCCGCAAACCAAAGTGCTGCCTTGCTCAACGCAGCAGAAATACGAGCAATGAGATCAAGCATCCGAGTTCTCCACCGCGAGGATGTCTTCGACCAAGCGGCGCTGGGCCGGCGTGGTCACGAATCGATCCCAAACCGGGGCCATGCGCGACTGAAACGCTGTCTGGTCGAGTGTATCGATCACCTGAACCCCGGCAGCTGCGATGATGTCCCGAGACTCGCGGACACGCTGATCCCATAAGGTGCGCATCACCGGCACGGACTCCTCTGCGGCTTGGCGAACAATCGCGCGATCGGTCTCATCAAGGCGGTTCCAGGCCCGTGTCGACATGACCAGGACTTCCGGTGCCATCACATGGCCTGTCAAAGTGTAATAACCAGCGGCCTCATAATGGCGCGAAGAGACAAAGGAGGGCCAATTGTTTTCTGCGCCGTCAACAACGCCCTGAACGAGCGCCTGGTAAACCTCGCCATAGGACATGGGCGTTGGGTCTGCGCCAAGCGCATCAACCATAGCCACGAAGAGATCGGAATTCTGCACCCGGATTTTCAGTCCCGCCATATCGTCCGGTGTTCTGATCGGGCGTCGTGTATTGTAGAACGAGCGCGCACCTGAGTCATAAAAGCACAAGCCGATCAGACCATAAGGCTCAAGTGCGTTGAGAATGGCGCGCCCTGGAGCCCCGTCCATCGCAGCCCGCATGTGTGATTGCGACCGAAACAGAAAGGGCAGCGTCGGAACAATCGTTTCGGCCGCAATGGCATTGAGAGGGGCGAGGTTCACGCGATTAAGGTCGAGCCCGCCAAACACGGTGATTTCCAGCGTATCCTTCTCTTCCCCAAGTTGCCCGCCCGGATACATGCGGAGTTTTAACCGATCGCCGGTTAACTCAGCGAGCCTCGCACCCATATACTCAACCGCGCGCACCGTCGGATAGTCATGTGGATGGGTGTCTGCAGCGAAAAGCGGTCGGTCAGACCGTTTTGTACAGCTGGACATGGTCGACATCGTCGCAGCGAAGCTTACGGCCAGAGCAGAACGACGCGTCAGCATGACTAGAGCCGGTAAGCCTGTTTCGGCAGGCGATAGGCAAGATCGTAGGCAATTTCTGCGGCTTCTTCTTCATTGAGCCGGTGATCAGCAACAAGTTCTGCCAGAAAGCCGCAATCCATCCGCCGGGCGACATCATGACGGGCGGGGATCGATAGAAAGGCCCGCGTGTCGTCGTTGAAACCAACCGTGTTGTAGAAACCCGCTGTTTCTGTCGTTTGCTGCCGGAAGCGACGCATCCCCTCAGGGCTGTCATGAAACCACCAGGCTGGTCCCAGTTTCAGCGCCGGATAGTGGCCGGCCAGCGGCGCCAGTTCTCGCGAATAGGCTGTCTCATCCAGCGTAAACAGAATGATCGTCAGATCCGGTTCGTTGCCGACCGCATCAAGCAGCGGTTTCAGCTCGGACACATAGCCAGTTCGTGTCGGGATATCGGCGCCCTTATCGCGCCCAAAGTCGCTGAACACCGCGGCGTTATGATTTCGGTGAGCGCCAGGATGAATCTGCATAACAAGCCCATCCTCAAGGCTCATGCGTGCCATTTCTGTGAGCATATGCCCCCGAAAAAGCGCGGCCTCATCCGGGCTGCATTTTCCTTCCAAAGCTTTTTTGAACAGGGTTTCGGCTTCTGCGGCTGACAAATCAGCCGTGAAAGCACTGGCATGTCCGTGATCTGTGGAAGTGGCCCCGCGTGCAGCAAAGTCTGCTCGGCGTTTGCGATGCGCTGTAAGGTAACCTGACCAGCTGAACGTATCTTCGCCCGTGAGTTCGCCAAATCGACCGATATGATCTGCGAAGCCTTCATAGTCCGGGTCCACTACATTGTCGGGGCGATACGCCGTCACGACCCTTCCGGTCCATGGTGATTGAGCGATCATATCGTGCCAGATTAGATCATCTGTCGGCGATTCAGTGGTTGCAATGACCTCAATACCAAAGCGCTCAAACAGCGCTCGTGGCCTGAACGCCTCGGTTTTCAAGGCGCCATCGATGGCATCATAGTAAAGATCAGCCGAGGCGGCATCCAATCTAACATCCAAGCCGAAGACTTCGGAGAAAACCCAATCAAGCCACATGCGTGTCGGTGTCCCGCGAAACAAAAAATATCGTTCGGCGAACCGTCTCCAGATCGCGCGGGGATCGGTTTCGACAGGCCCACCATCCGCCCGTGGCACACCGAGATCAGCGAGCGCAACGCCGTCAGAATAGAGCATGCGGAAGACATAATGGTCGGGAACGATCAACAGCTCGGCCGGATTCTGAAACGGTTCGTTTTCGGCAAACCAGCGTGGATCGGTATGACCATGCGGGCTGATAATCGGCAACTCGCGGACGTTCTGGTATAGGCGACGCGCAATATCGCGCACGCCTGAACCAGCCGGAAACAGGCGATCCGGATCAAGGCGAAGGGGTTTACTCATTAAATTTCTCCGGCTGCAAAACGCTTTCGCCGCAATTCGACTTCACTACGCGCTTTCTGCATGGCTTCGACTTCTGTCGCCTCCAGCAGGCCGTCAATAACACGCGACAGATGCCGACGCATCGTCTTTCGGGCACCTTCTGGATCCCTCGCCCGAAGCGCGCCCAATATATCCCAATGTTCGGCAATTGCTGGTTTCACGCCTTTCGCGCGCGCCTTTTGTAGCATGCGCACGCACATTGGCGATGTATCGCGAATGCTCCATAGCATCTCAATCGTTGCGACAACTGCCGAATTCTGAGTGGCTTGAGCAATCGAGACATGAAATGCCCGGTCCGCTATTTCACCTTCGATTCCGCGCTCATTTTCTTGCTCCATGGCATAGATAAGAGACTCAAGCTCATCCAGTTGATCGTCAGTAATTTGGATTGCAGCAAGCGCCGCTGCTTCACCCTCAAACAGTTTCCGGGCTTCGGTGAGCTCGAACGGACCAATGTCGAGCTCTGGCATGTTGGCCTGACCAGTTTGGGGGCGTGCAATGACGTAGACCCCTGATCCCGTGCGAACCTCTACCAGCCCCTCCAGTTCGAGAGCAATGACAGCTTCCCGGATGGTCGGTCGACTCACATTAAAGGTTTCGGACAGTTCCCTTTCTGCCGGAAGCCTAGAACCAATAGGATACTCTTCAGCCGCTATAGATTTGGATATGCGATCAGCGATCTGTTGGTATAATCGTCTCGACTTAACTGGTTTCCCCGCCATTTCTGATGATCTTTCTTCGAAACTATATTTTTTACTTGCTCAATAAAATTGGTCAGGTAGATTGACCCCTAACCTCTCAGGCCGATATGCGCTTGTCAAGCGTGACTGAGCAGACTGTAGGAGAATTGGGCACTAAGCTCAAAGCATGTGAGAAGAAATATGAAGGTGTCTCCATTGATTGAGCAGCAGCACGATATACCAAAGGCATCAGCACGCGGACGTGAGATTGTTGATGCGCGCGTTATCATATGTTCGCCGGGACGAAACTTTGTTACGGTAAAAATCACGACGCATGATGGCATATATGGCATCGGTGATGCCACATTGAATGGTCGGGAATTGGCAGTCGCAGCCTATTTGAATGATCATCTCCTGCCCAACCTCATTGGACGCGATGCGGGCCGCATTGAAGATATCTGGCAGTTTGCCTATCGCGGCGCGTATTGGCGACGCGGTTCAGTGAAAATGTCCGCGATTGCTGCGATTGATGTCGCGCTTTGGGATATCAAGGCCAAAATGGCGAATATGCCGCTTTATGACCTGCTGGGCGGGGCATCTCGGGACAAAGTCCTGGTCTACGGCCACGCGAATGGCAACACGATTGAAGAAACAGTCGAGGAGGTCGGTCGCTATATCGACATGGGCTATTCGGCCATCCGCGCACAGACAGGTGTACCTGGCCTTAAGGCCTCTTATGGGGTCTCAAAGGACAAACTGTTCTACGAACCTGCGGATGCCGAACTGCCCAGTGAAACGGTCTGGAATACGCATGATTATCTAACCCATATCCCAAAGCTCTTCGAAAAGCTCCGCCAGGACTATGGCGATGGGGTTCGTTTATTGCACGATGGGCACCACCGTATGACGCCGCGCGAAGCGGCTCAACTCGGCAAATCACTGGAACCCTATAATCTCTTCTGGCTCGAAGATGTCACACCGGCGGAGGACCAAGATGCGTTTCGTCTAATTCGCCAGCACACAACAACACCGCTGGCGGTAGGAGAAATCTTCAGCTCGATCTGGGATTGCAAGGACCTGATTGAAAATCAGCTGATCGACTATATTCGCGCCACCATCGTTCATGCTGGCGGGATAACTCATGTCAGGCGGATTGCAGATTTGGCTGCGCTCTATCAGATTCGCACAGGCTTCCACGGCGCAACAGATCTATCGCCGGTGACGATGGGAGCGGCTTTGCATTTTGACCTATGGGTCCCGAACTTTGGGATCCAGGAGTATATGCGCCATACACCGGAAACCGATGCTGTGTTTCCACATGCCTACACATTTGATCAAGGCTACCTCCACCCGGGCGACACGCCGGGCCATGGGGTCGATATTGATGAAGCCCTGGCCGAAAAATTCCCCTACAAGCCGATGCAACTGCCAGTCACTCGACTGACAGACGGCACGATGTGGAATTGGTAGGTGAAGCGATGCGGGTAGTTTGTCTCGGCGAATGCATGATGGAGCTTGTCCATGAGCCTGCAGGCGGCGTACGCTTGGGCTTCGGTGGTGATACGCTCAATACCGCGATCTATCTTCGCCGACTCGGGGTCAAAACAGCCTATGCGAGCGCGCTTGGTGCAGATGATCCGTACAGTGAAGAACTGGCGGCTGCATGGGCCTTAGAAGGCCTAGGTCTTGACTTCGTCGCGCGCCTCCCCGACCGGCTACCCGGCCTCTATTCCATTCGAACGGATGAGAATGGCGAACGGTCCTTTTACTATTGGCGCTCAGAAAGTGCGGCGACACAGCTGTTCTCAGCCCCGAACATCGATCAAATCCTCAACGACATCGCAGAAGCCGATCTGCTCTACCTCTCCGGTATCAGCCTCTCGATCTTTGATGAAGCCGCTCACCGGCGTCTTGCCGATCTTGCGAGTACGGTCAGAGCAAAAGGCGGACAGGTTGCATTTGATACAAATTATCGCCAGCGCGGCTGGCAAGACGCGGCGGCCGCGCGCAGGACGGTCAACATGCTCCTCCCGCATGTCTCGATCGCCCTGCCGACCTTCGAGGATGAGCAAGCCCTTTTCGGTGACCGCGAGCCAGCAGAAACTCTAGACCGCCTTCATGCCGCGGGATGTGGTGAGCGTGTTGTGAAGCTAGGCAGCGCTGGGTGCTGGATTGCAAGTGATGGCGACCCGGTTCACGTGTCAGCGCCGAACCCGCTACAGCCGATCGACACAACAGGTGCTGGCGATGCGTTCAATGCTGGTTATCTAGCAGCCCGCCTTGGCGGGCTAACTCAACACCAGGCGGCCAAGCAAGGCCACCGCCTGGCCGCCGCAGTGATCATGCAACGCGGTGCCATCATTCCCCGTGAACTCATGCCGCCGCTGTCCGAGCCCGCGGCTTGCTAAGGCCTCAGATCAACACCTATCGCGACGCTCTCGACCTATCAGGCGTGTGGCGCTGCCAAAGTGACCCAGGAGCGATCGGTGAGCGCGACAACTGGATCGCCGGCCTGCCGGCGCCACTCGCAATCGCGATACCAGGCAGCTGGAACGAACAACTGTCTGAACAGGGTCTGATGAACTATCTTGGTGCGGTCTGGTTTGAACAGGATATCTTCATTCCGGACTGGATGCACGGTCGGCAAATCGAACTTTATTTTGGATCGGCTGATTATCGCGCCAGCGTCTGGGCTAATGGTCAACACGTTGGCGAGAGCGGCCCACCTCTTCTGCCTTTCAGTATCGATATCGGAAGCGCCGTGACAGCTGGTAAGACCGCGAAACTGTTGGTGCGGGTCGATAATCAGCTTCGTCACGATGACATGACGCCTGCTGTCACAAAAGCAGATTATATCTCTGAAGCGCGCGCCAAAGACGAATACCTGCCGGCCGTGCGTTTCGACTTCTTTCCCTATGGCGGGCTCAACCGCCCAGTGAAGCTCGTCGCTCGTCCGAAGGGCGGACTTGAAGCGGTGCGTATCAATACAGAGCTGAATGGCACTGCAGCAGATATTTCATTTCAGGTAAAAACGGGCGCAGTAACCGCTCAGGTTCGTGTCAGGTTGAGTGATGAAATCCGCGTCTGGACAGCGCAGGCATCTGCGCACGAAGAGCATGCCACGCTCGATCTGGACATTCACGAGGCAAGGCTTTGGTCGCCCTCTGATCCGTTTTTGCATACGCTTGAAGTTGAAGCGCTAGACCCTGACGGTGTGGTCATTGATGCCTATCAGCTCCCGATCGGCATTCGGGACGTACGCGTGGAGGGCGCAACGCTCTTGCTGAATGGTGCACCGGTTGAGCTCAAGGGCTTTGGCAAGCATGAAGAAGGCCCCATTCGTGGGCGCGGCCTCGATCAACCGCAAATCATCAAGGATTTCGAACTGATGGCCTGGTGCGGCGCGAATTCCTTTCGCACCTCGCACTACCCCTATTCGGAAGAGTGGTTAGACGAAGCTGATCGGCGCGGAATACTCGTTATATCTGAACTCTTTTCCGTAAACCTCGATTTTCGGCGCGTGAGCGCAGAAACCCTCAGCCAGCATAAAACGGCGCTCGCGGCACAAATTGCGCGGGACGCGAACCACCCTTGTGTGATCGCCTGGTCGCTTGCGAATGAACCGGGTTATTTGAACGAACCTGAAGCTCGATCAGACGAAGCAGCGACGTATTGGCGCGACCTTTACGCAACCGCTCGCCATCTTGATCCAACGCGCCCGTTAACCCATGCGAATGTTGAATATCTTGGTCTGGACGACCCCGCTTTTGCCGAGGACGACTTCATCTGTCTCAACCGTTACCATGGCTGGTATCGGGATCCGGGACAGATTGAGACCGCGACCGAGAAGCTCAAGTCTGAACTGGATAGTCTCGCGACCCGTTTCGGGAAACCGATCTTGATCTCGGAATTCGGCGCCGATGCGCTTCCAGGAGCCCATGCCACGACCGACCAGATGTGGACTGAAGAATATCAAGCCGATTTGATCGCCGCCTATTGGCGTGTGGTCACAGAACATCCCTCCGCAATCGGTGCCCATGTCTGGAACTTTGCCGACTTTCGCACAGCCCAGCACGGTCGGCGGGCTGTTTTGAACTGCAAGGGCGTTTTCACGCGAACACGCGACCCAAAGCGGGCGGCCTTCGTTCTGAGGGACCTATGGGCCGAAGAACCCAACGCGCGCCATCAGAAAAAGACACAGGGAGAAATAGGATGTTTGGACTGTCTCTAATCGACTGGATGGTCATCACAATCTATTTCATCGGTTTGACCGGTGTTGGCATTGCTTGCATGCGTGCGGTCAAGACAACCGGCGACTACTTTATGGGCGGGCGCGGCTTTGGGCGTTTGCTCATGATCGGCCACGCTTTTGGAACCGGCACGCATACAGATCAGCCTGTCGCGGTAACAGGTGCCTGTTATCAGATCGGCCTGGCCGGCATCTGGTATCAATGGCTTTGGATGTTCTCGACGCCCTTCTACTGGCTGATCTCTCCAATCTATCGTCGGCTTAGATATGTCACGATTGGGGAGTTCTTTTCCAAGCGCTATGGCGAAGGATTGGGCGCGATTTATGCGGTTATGGGCCTGGTCTATTTCGCGCTCTCTATCGGGCTGATGCTAAAAGGAACCGCCGTGACCATCGACGCCATTTCTGGTGGCGGTATTCCCTCAACGACAGCCGTCCTGATCATGACAGTTTTGTTTGTTGTCTACTCGATCGCCGGGGGCATTGTCGCTGCTGTCGTAACTGATTTCATTCAGGGCATCTTCATTCTTATCCTTTCACTGCTGCTCATCCCGTTTGCGCTGGGAAGTGCCGGGGGCATGACCAAGATTCATCAGGGTCTTGATCCGTCTATGTTTTCTTTTGTTGCCCCCGTGGAGGTGACTCTCTTTTTTATCACGATGGTCGTCGTTAATGGTCTGGTTGGCATTGTGGTGATGCCACATCATGCAGCGATTGGCGGGGCGGGGAAAACTGAGATGGCCTGCCGGACCGGCTGGACATATGGCAACTTCCTGAAACGCTTTGTCACCCTCGCCTGGGCGTTTACCGGTGTGTTCGCAGCGTTCCTCTTTCCAGGCCTTGTCGATCGGGAAGAAGCCTTTGGCGTGATGGTGCGCGAGCTGCTTCCAGCAGGCCTCGTTGGGCTTATGCTCGCTTCCATGGCGGCGGCTGTCATGTCGACCTGTGACAGTTTCATGGTGGGCGGCGCAGCCCTGTTCAATCGCCACTTTTATCGCCCCATGCGGCCAGATCGTAGCGAGACTCACTATTTGTCGGTTGCGCGCTGGGCCTCGCTGCTCGTTGTGGTCCTCGGCGTTGTGATCGCTTTGACCTTACCCTCTGTTGTTAAGGGGCTGACCTACATCTGGAAGATTACCGCGTTCTTTGGCATCGGATTCTGGATGGCCGTGGTTTGGAAACGGGCCAATCGTTGGGGCGTGGTCGCAAGCTTGGTCGTCGCGACTGGGTGTGTGGTTGTCACCGGTGACTATACGCCCTGGAGTCTGAACTGGTCGCTACCGGCCCAGATCGCGCTTTATTTGCCTGCAGGATTCCTGGCCTTTATCATCGGGGCGCTGGTCACGCGGCCCGAAGACCCCGAGCGCTTGCGCCAGTTCTACACCCTGATCGATACACCCGTCGGCGAAGAGGCCCGGCTGAAAGCAGAAGGCGTCGAAGTGGTGCTTGAGGGCGCAAATGATCCACCGAAAGGTGCCCGCTTTCCGCTGCAGGAAAACGGTCATCGGTTGATCCTTCCAAACCTGTTGTCCATCGCCAAAGGCTTTTCGTTCAAGCGCTATCGCATCGATATTTTGGGGTTCGCAGGCGCGACCGGCGTGGTCGCAGGGATGTTCTTACTGGGCTATCTGACCTCCCGCATTGGGGCGATCTAAGGCATGTCGCTGCGTTTTGCTTGCCAGGCTGAATTCAACGACCGGCGGGTGGATTCTGATAGATGCCTAGTCATGTAGAAGACCCGATGTCTTCAACGCCACATCGCTTGGTAGTTGGAAAAGGGCCTCCGCCTTTGAGAGGTCACTGCTCAGCACGCGCAATGGCCCTCCATAGTCGCCCGTGACTTCGAGGAAGAGATGGGCGTCTGTAACAAGGTTCACATTGCTGATCGCCACGTCCCCACTGTCCTCAATTCCGATAATTGGCAAATCACTCAGCGCTTTTGACGCAGTATTTAACCCCGAAACGGTGCCGCCAAGTACGCGTTTCAGCCAAACCGCGCGCCTGGGGTTTTCGACCGCTTCATGCCGCACCCGCAGCCCCTCTATCGTCAGGTCCTCGATATTGGCGAGCGTGATGTTCGCAGCTTCCCCGGCATAGTTTTCACTTTGGTCCCCGGATTTGACGTAAGCATTGCCTTTTGGTTTGCGTCGCCCGGGGGTTAGCGCCTCAACAGTCTCATAGGTTGTCAGGCTCCAGTCTCGCAGGGTCAGATCACGGATCGGCGCGTCTACATTTCCAGCAATCAAAACATTTCCAGCGGTGCGAATATCAAAACCGGTAAGTGTTAGCCCTTCTATTCGACCCCAGGGAGACGTGTCAGTGCGTTTATCAATATCGGCATACACGGCAAACGTACGCTGCGTGCGTCCGCCAGTCTCAATCGTGATATTGTCAAACACATTGTTCAGATAGCTGCCGCCGTCCATTTGGAACAATGCGATCCCAAATTTGCTATCGCGAATAAGGATGTCCGAAAACACCGAGTTGAAGACACCGACATGACCAGATGTCCCGAACTTTATTGCGCCATCGTCGCTGCGAATAACACTGTCAGTGACAATCAGATTATCCACGGCGCGCAGGTGCGATTTGATGACAATGCCATCATCGCCGGTATCGATATCGGCGCGGGTGATAAAGGCATTTGTCGTATCACGGATTTGGATACCGTCCGTATTCGGGCTGCGTTGATCATTGCGAACCGTAACGTCGATCGCCCGAACGCGGTCACAGCGATTGAATCTGACGGAATAGGCTGGCGCACGGCGTAGCGTGATATCGCGGACGGTCACATTGGAGCATTCGCTGAGTTCCATCATCTGCTGTGGTCGTGGTAGTGTTGGTCGCGGGATCCCGAGATCGTAAAAATTCTCATCCCAAAACAGCTCGCCCTGTCCATCCAGAATGCCGGGACCTTCAACCGTCAAGTTCTGCACGTCCCGTGCATATATAAAGGCGCGGTAATCATGGTAGCCATCGCCCGCGCCTGTAATGCCAGGGTCGACCTGATCATCATATTTCAATGGGAAAAGATCGATGTCGGGAATAGCGGCCAAAATTGCACCAGGCCCAAGCGTAAAGGTCATATCTGAGCCAAGTTCGATCGTGCCCGAGCGCCATGTACCGGCGGAAAGCCAAACCTGCCCCCCGCGCCCAGCGCACGCATTGATCGCTGCCTGAATAGCCTGTGTGTCTTCTGCTTCATCATCGGCTACCGCGCCATAGTTGCGCACGTCACAGACCCTGATCTCGCCACCATGCATTGGGGTCACCTCTGCAGCAGCACATGAAGACAGAAAGAAGCCCAAGCTGAGCACTAATAATCGTCTCGAATTCATCCCGTTAGCACCTCTGCTTTTTCGAAAATCTTAGGGTCATATTCGATGCCGAAGCCGGGGCCGTCAGGCAGGGCGACCTCGCCATCAACTGCATCAAACACTGGCGTATAGTCGAAGTCGAAGCGCACAGGATCGGCGCGATACTCCATGAAGCCATGAAAGTTCGGGATCACTGAAGCGTAATGGATAAGCGGAGCCGCCTCTGCGCCCCAGCGTGGATAATGCGGTGTAACCGTCATTCCTGCGGCGGCGGCCATACGCGCAACCTTGAGGGCCCTCAGGATACCGCCATTATAAATCAGGTCGGGCTGCAACACATCGACCCCGCGATTGTTGATCATCCAACGCCACTTCGGCAGCGACGAATCCTGTTCGCCGCCGCCAACCTTAATGTCGAGCGACTGTGTCACCTGCCAGGTCATCTCGAAGTCTTCCCACGGGCAAGGCTCTTCGAATAAGTCGACACCCTGATCCTGCAGCATATGGCCGACCCGAACCGCGGTCGGCGCATCATATGATCCATTCGCATCGACATAGAGAGTCAGGTCATCGCCGAAGGCGTTACGTAGCGCCGGGACGAGGCTTTCAGTTCGACCCGGGAAGGCGTCTTCATTCAAACTCATACGTCCGCCGATTTTTACTTTTACCGCGCGGGCGCCCGTCGCCTCAATCCGCTCGGCGAGGCGGTCAACTTCTTCTTGCGCTGTGGTTCTGCGGGTCAGGCGTGTCAGGTAAACAGGCACCCCGCTGCGCCTTGGGCCACCAATGAGGTCGGCCACCCTCGCCCCGGCTATGTGCCCGAGCATGTCCCAGATCGCGAGTTCAGCATGCCCCTGAGCGGTGAAATAAGCCAAGCCGGAATACTTGTAGCCGCGAGGCTTTTGGAAGCGGTAAACTGACTCAAATGTGGCTTCCATGTCGCGCGCATCTGTTCCGATCAGGGCGGGCCGGATCGCCCGCTGAAACAGACTGGAGACATCCTGCATGCGCTGATTACATTTCACCGCGCCAACAGCGCCACCTTCACTTTCGACACGCATGAAGTAGGTGCGGTCCGAATGCTTCAAGTGCTGAATATCTTTGATAATGATTGGGTCTGTGAAGCGTTTATGAAGATCGATCACACGACTGCGTAAGGGATCTTCCGGATACGAAATCCAGCCACTTGAATCCTGACCTGCGACAATCGTGGAAGCGTTGGCCGCAGCAGGGCTGAACAATCCACCCCAGATCATAGTTCGCCGAGAGAACTGGCGCAGAGCGTGGCGAGGCACTCGCCTGTTTCGATTTGCGGTCATCTTCATACTCCTCCTCGGCGGTCCTTGTCAGCGCCATATCTCTCTTGGTCGCGAAAGGCCCACGAGGTTGATGTCAGGTATCAGAGCAATTTTCAATACGGGTCTAGACAAAAATATCACGAAAGCGATCTCTTCTCACCACGCAAACCGAAGATTCATGCGGATACAAAATCGTCTTAAATATATGAAAATATACAAAAATATTTATGAGCATCACAGAGTGTAAGATTTTTCCAATTAAATTGGTAAGGACAATTTGACAATTTCGGATAGGCGATATACGCAGATAGTCAAAGCCGTCCGAGGCCCAATCGGAAGCGGCGATTAACCATAGGGCAAGGGAGAAAACCTATGCGCAATGTATCACTATCTGCTCTTCTGGCGTGTTCGGCAGCGCTATATGGCCAGGCAAACTTTGCTGAGGCTCAGGAACAACCGCTTTCAGAGGAAGCAGATGCCTCAGAAGATCTTCGGCTCTCAACAGTACAAGTTGAGGGATTTCGGAGCAGCCTGGAGGAAGCACTTGAAACAAAGCGCGACGCGGATTCAATCCTGGACGGAATATCCTCTGAAGGGATTGGTCGCTTTCCTGATCTCAATCTCGGTGAGTCACTGCAACGAGTAACCGGTGTCCAGATCGAACGCGGAGAACGCCGCCGCGCTGAGATTGCCGTACGCGGCTTGCCACGGAAGTTCTCCCTTGTCCGCGTCAATAATCAGGCCATGGCCAGCCCAGACCTCAACAACGCTTTCTCTTTCGGAGTCTTCGAGTCGTCGATTTTTTCGGGTGCTGATGTGATTAAAAGCCCAACAGCGGCCATGGACGATGGTGGCTTAAGCGGTATCGTGAACATGAAAACGGCCCGCGCACTGGACTTTA
Organism: Henriciella sp.; assembly: GCA_030066975.1. Taxonomy (GTDB): domain Bacteria; phylum Pseudomonadota; class Alphaproteobacteria; order Caulobacterales; family Hyphomonadaceae; genus Henriciella. The sequence continues at coordinate 157,845 of JASJAO010000008.1, forward strand.
CAGAAAACAATCTTTCTGTGGGTGCGGGCCTCTCCTATGAGGACTTGCCCGAGGAAACCTATCCGGGCTTCAATTTGAAAGGTAATTATCTGTTCTCGGAGAATTTTGGCGCAACCTTCGCCCTGGGTTTCTCAAGCCCGGATTTCAAGCGAAATCAAAATCAGATCACAGATTATGATCCGGACGATAATGATATCCAAGTCGCTGATGACTTTCGCTATCAGTCGACAAGCTCATCCGGTGATCGCATTTCTATGGCTGGGGGTCTGGAATATCGCGCCAGCCCGGAACTCACGCTCGGCTTGAACGGCGTTTTCGCGGAGTATGATCAAACGTCCGTGCGCGATACGCTCCGGATTCGAAATTGCGATGACACAGCGGGTGATATTGTTGGTGATACAGCGATAACGTCGACACATAGCGACTGCCGATTCGAAGCCGGTAGCCGGATCCGTGAAGACTTTGACAGCACATGGGCCATTACGGGTGACGCGGAATGGGTCAATGACGATTGGCGCGCAACAGGCATCATTCACTACACCGAAGGTGAGCATGATGGCAGCCTGTTCGAGGTTCGAAGCCGATATAACGATGCCCCCGCTTCGGTCTCGGTCAATACAGGCGGCGGCGACCCGGACGATTTTGCCATCAACATAACGGGGCTGGACGTCAATGCTGTTGATACGTGGGGGTCAGCCAATGACGATAGTGAGCTACGTTTCTTCCCAGAAGGCGCCAATCGAGAAAACGAGGATACTGAACTCGCCTTGCAATTCGATTTAGAGCGGCAATTGAATTTTGGTCTGCTAGACGCGGTTCAGGTCGGTGTAAAATATCGCGATCGCGAGCAGATGTCTTTCGACACGAGCGGCTCAGACGATGATATTGATGAAACCCGTGTCGGAGATGATGTCTTCCGCCAAAGTGATGTCGATGATTTCAGCTTTCTTGTTCCAGATGCGGGCCAAGTGTTAAATGCGATCTTGCCACTCGATACAACGGAAGAGATAAATGCTGAAGGGTTCGTTCTCGACGCCGATGTCGACGATTTCTTCAACACAACCCAGGATATCTGGGCGACCTATGCCATGGCGAAGTTTGATTCTGAGAATCTCTCAAATGCCTGGCCGGTTCGGGCGCGAGGCAATGTTGGTCTACGTTATGTGCGTACAGAAAGAACCACAGAGTCGGTGTCGGTTATTGAAGATCCGTCTGGTGACATTATCGAAGATCTCAGCACCTCGTTTGATTTCGAGCATGTGTTGCCCTCGGCAAATCTCATTCTGGATCTCAGAGATGACCTGCTTTTTCGAGTCTCTTACTCAGAGACAATTTCTCGCCCGAATCCGAACGATTTTAAGTCTAGCCGAGAAGTCGAACTCGACTTTGACACGGTGGGCGGTGTGGACGTCCTCGAAGAGGTTGAAGTTGACAATGGCAACCCAGAGCTCGAACCGTTTGAATCAGATGCCATCGATATTTCGCTCGAATGGTACAATCGTGAAGGCAGCGCGATAACAGTCGCTTATTTCTATAAAGAAGTGAGCGGTGCGATCCAGGAGCGATTTAGCTGCCCAACCAGTATCGCGGGTCTGGAAAATATCATTACCGGAACGCTTTCATTGGGCCCTGGTGGCAACCCAGAGGAAGATTGTTTCGACGATGCTGGCGTTCAATATACCGTCGTCGATACAGTCAATTCTGACGGCAGCTTTGACCTGAATGGCTTCGAAATCGGCCTTCTTCAAAATTTTGATTTTCTACCGGCTCCCTGGAACGGGTTCGGGGTCCAAGCCAATTACACCTACATCGATGCGGGTGAGACGATTGATGAAGATGGTGAACTCGCCCCGGTTGAGGAGATTTCCGAAGATACCGTCAATTTGATTGGCTATTATGAAACGGATCGCTGGGGCGCCCGGCTCGCCTACAACTACCGCAGCGAGTATTTCACCGGGGTAGGACGCGGCACAAATGACGGTGATCGAACCGTCGATGCGCGCGGACAAGTCGACTTCTCAGCGAACCTGAACGTGACCGATCAGCTCTCGCTTGGCTTCGAGGCCTTCAACCTCACCGACGAACCTGTGTTTGAATATGATGGGGTTGAAGAGCGTCTCAGAAACTACGCCAATGAGGGGCGAACATTTGTCGTAAGCGCCCGTTATGATTTCTGAGGGGTTTGTCAGCGGAACCTGCGATTAATTGGGGTGGAGTAGGGTATGACCAAGGGTACTTTAAGACCAAAATCGCTTGAGGCCGCTCTGGCCAGACTTTAGCTTTGGCGAGCATTGTCAGAGGAAAGTGAGCTTTAGCCGCCCTACTCTACGCTTGGTCCATGGCCAAGAACCTGTTTCGCTATTTCGAAACATCGCCTGAGATCATCCAGCTTGCTGTGATGATGTACGTTAGATTTCCC
>JASJAO010000022.1 GCA_030066975.1 Henriciella sp.
CAGGCTTTCGGATTTTGAACTTGGCCGCAGAGCGCTCGGTCTTGGCGATCCGGTCGATGATGTAGCCACGTCCCCGCAGTCGCGTCAAAGCGGCGCGCACCGTATGGGGTTGCCACTCAAGCAGGCCTGAAAGTTGAGCGAGCGTGGCCCCCTTGCCGCTCAGTTTGGACTAAGGCACACAAAGCATAATTCTCATGGCGATGCGTGCAGCGCTTGTTCGACCCAGGGAAGGCAGATGCAGTCAGCTTGAAGTCGCGAACATAAAGCCATCGCTCTAATACGTTGCATAGCGCTTAAAACTATCCTATTGGATAGAAATTCGTTATACTTTTGGACATTGGCTACTAGGATGAAAACTAATGAGGCGCCCTGGATCCATACTATGCAAGTCAAGTAGAATAATATTCTCGAATTCTCTAAGCTCCGGCGATGTTCAAGGTAAGCTCAAACGCCCGCTAAAAATTGTGGCACTGTCATGAGTTACCGTCATAGCCAAGAGCATATCGATGCGTGGACCAGAGAAGGTGGCGTGCTCATTGAGCGGTTTTTTACGCCTGATGAAGTCAAAGCCGTTCGGGCTGATTTCGAAGCCTTGTTTGGTGTCAAATCCAAAGCCGAAGGTGCCGTATCGAATAAGCACGGCGATGAGATTGGCAAGTTCGATTTGGCACAGTTCACGGGGCTTCAGGCAATCCCGTTTGACTGTTCGCCAGCGCTAAACCTGATTGGGGTACACCCTGCACTGATCGCACTCGCCAAAGACTTGCTCCAGACCGACGCCGTGCATCTCTATCAATGCCAGGCTTGGGCAAAGTTCACAGGGGATGCGGATTATGATCAGCCCTTCCACTGCGATTTTGTCAATCACACGCTGACGGTGCCGTCTGAGCAGGCATATCGGACGAGTGCGACGATCATGTGTTATTTCAGCGATGTCTCGGAAGCCCATGGGCCCACCCATTTCGTGCCTAAGAGCCGTGCTGCATCAATTGCTGCCCCGGAAGATACGCTGTCGCTTGCCACCAGTGATCAGACTGAAATGCAAAGCGCACTCAAAGAGGCGGCCGCCTCTGCGGCTTCGCCTGCTGGGAGCATTCTGCCCTACAGTATCGACGTTTATCATCGCGGTACGAATATGACGGCACCTGGCGGACATCGCTACGCAGTATTGGCCTGTTTCAAGCGCGCAGGCGATGAGAATATCGCCTTTCATGCTTGGGCGCATGATGTCCAGAAACCCTGGAGCAAGATCTTTGATCATGCGAGCCCTGAGCAACTGGCCTGTTTTGGTGTGCCATTACCCGGCGATGCATTCTGGACCGAAACAACGCTGAAGCGCGCGCAAGTCCGCTATCCGGGATGGGACTTGACGCCCTATCGCGATGCGCTGGTGTCCAAAATGGCACTCGCAGAAGGAGCTTAAGTCACGTGGCTGATCAAACCCTGAAAATGCCGGAGGGGCGCACGGTCGGCTATCACGACAATGGAAAAGCCGGGGCTGTGCCGGTGCTCTGGTGTCATGGCGGGCCGGGCAGTCGGATGGAACCTGCTGGTGCAGCTGCAGGCGTCGCTGAGGCAGGCCTTGATCTGCGTCTGATTGGGATTGACCGACCGGGCTATGGCCTGTCAACACCGCAGCCGGGGCGCACGATTGGGGGATGGACGGATGATGCCATTGCCGTTGCGGATGCCCTCGGGTTGGAGCGGTTCCTGATCGCCGGGATTTCCACGGGCGGAGGCTACGCCCTGGCCGTCGCAGCAAAGGCACCAAACCGGGTCGCCGGTGTTGTGGCCAGCTGCGCCAACACAGATATGCATCATGCCCCTGCCGCGGAAGGTATGCCGGGGATTTGGAACCATAATGTCTGGAACGCGGCCGACCGCGAGACGGCGGTCGCCTTGACCGTTGAACGCTTCGGTGAAGACGGCAGCAAGATGCTAGGTCTGTTTACCGATCTTTCAGAGGCTGACATGGCGGTTCTGGCTGATCCGGCCATGTTGGCCAATGCTGAAGCAAACCGCCGCGCAAACTTTGCGTTTGGGGTGCAGGGTTTTGTCGATGACCGGATTGCTGACGGGCCACACGGACCGGGCTGGAAGAGCTTTGATATCGGGGCGATTAAATGCCCGGTCATCCTTGTGCATGGCGGTCAGGACACGTTGATCCCGGTCTTTATGGCGCATCATACTGCCAGCATCGTTCCCGGTGCTGAGCTGCGCATCTATGACGAGCTTGGCCATATCAGCATCATTCCTCAAACACTGACCGCGCTGAATGATCTTGCTCAGATATTTTAGTCGGAAGGCGGTGTTTCAGAGCCGCGCTGGACCCTGTCGCTCAGACGCCATCTCAACCAGTTCAGCGTGGCGGGCGCGATCCAATGTGTAGCCGCGAATAATCAGCAAGATGGCAACACACCCCAGCGCCGGAATCAGCGCCATGATCGCCTTCATTCCGGCCAGCGTCGCCTCGCTTTGCTCGACATTGGCTTCAAACTCAACCAGGCTCAGAAGTAGACCCAAGAGCAGCGCATTGATCCCGATGGCTGATTTCTGGGCGAAGGCCGCAAAGCCAAATGTCTTGGCCTCAGCGCGAACGCCTGTCATGGCCTCGCCATACTCGATCGTGTCGGGCAACATGGACCAGTACATCACCGGCAGCGCCGCCGTTCCAATGCCAATAATGCAGATACTGCCCATGATGAGCGGAATATTCGCCGTGGGATTAAAGTAGAAGACCAGATAGCCGATCAGGCCAATCACCAGACCAATGGCGAGCGCATCACGCTTGGAGCGCTTGCCCGCAAGCCAGACCCAGAACGGCACCGTCACGATCAGCAGTATAGCCGGCAGTGTTAGCGCCCAGACCACCAGGTCAGGCCGCGCCAGATCATACTTAAAGTGGTAAAGAACATTCTTGCCGAACATGCCAATGCAGATCGAGCCGAGAATGATCACCGAGAATACACGGATCAGAGGTGGATTGCGCAGGAAAAGCGGCCCCATCTGACCCAAGTCCTTGAGGAAGGGCACGCGCTCGGCGGGGGCCTCCTCACGGATAGGCTCTCGCATGAACACAAAGCAGAAGATCAGGCTGACCAGCGTGATGGCACCGCCAAAACACGCGGCAACGAAATAGGCCTCAGCTTCGCGGCTCTCCCCGTAAAGCGACGTCAGCACCGGTGTCATGAACACAACGACCAACGCGCCGCTCGCCGCGCCCGTCATACGAAACCCGGCCAGAACCGCGCGTTCCTGGGCATCATCGGTCAGGCGGGCCTGCAGCGCATTAAACGGCATGCTCACCAGAGTATAAGTCGTGCGCAGCAAGAGGTGCGTTACCAGCGCCCAGATCACCGGATTGATCGGCAGATCACCAGGGGTCGAGAAGGCCAGCGGATAGCTGATGGCGAGCGGTAAAGCGCCGAACAGGATCCAGGGGCGATACTTGCCCCAACGTGTGACGCCCGTACGCTCGGCAAAGGTTGCGATCACCGGATCGGTCACCGCATCCCAAATCATGGCGATCAGATAGATGGCGCCTGCGACGCCGGGTGAGATGCCCATGACATCGGTATAGAAATACATCAGGAACAGGGCTGTGCCTTGCCAGATGAGGACGAACGCCACATCGCCAATCCCGAAACCTAGCCGCGATAGGAACGGTACTTTTGTCGGTGTCTGCATGGGCTTAGCCTCCTTGCGTTGGGGTCATTGCCGGGCACAAGCCCTTTATGCTAGCTCGAAAAACATGGCGAAGACGATCCAGGAACCTGTCAGGAAACGCTATAATTCTGAACGCTCTCGTGCGGATATTCTGCAAAGTGCACTCGAAGAGTTTGCAGAAAAAGGATTTGAGCGCGCGCGTTTGCGCGATATCGCTGCGCGGGTGGGGCTGACCCATGGCAATATCCGCTATCACTACAAAACCAAAGATGAATTGTGGCTCGCTGCGGTTGAGTTTCTGTTCAATCGATTGGACGAAGAGATCGCCGTTACGGCTGAACAGCGTGAGCGGTTGCTGCGCGGCGATCGCGAAGCCTTCCGCGAGTGGTTGCGAACCTATGTCTATTATTGCGCCCGCCATCCCGAGCATGCCCGCATCATGCTGCATGAGTCTGTCGCCGCCTCCGGTCGGCTGGAAATTGCGATCAACCGCTATATGCGTGAGGGCCACAGTGAAGCGCGGCGCCTGCTTGAGACGCTCAAGCAGGTTGGGGTCTTTCCCAAGGATGCGCCAACGGTTTCGCTGCTCTACATCATTACCGGAGCCTGCCAGAACATCTTTGCGGTCAAGGAAGAAAGCCTGATCGCGCACGGCTATGATTGCACCACAGACGAAGCTGTGCGGGCCCATGCCGAGACAATTGTCAATATATTCTGCCCTCCGGAGGGTATTATCAGGGGAACTCGATCTTAAGGAGGTAGGCTTAGGATTGAGGGATGCCAAAGAACCCATTCCGTTACTTCAAAACCTCACGCGAGATTATCCAACTTGCGGTTATGATGTATGTCCGGTTTCCACTGTCCTTGCGTAATGTTGAAGACCTGCTTCACGAGCGCGGGATCGATGTTTGCCACGAGAGTGTCAGGCTCTGGTTTGACCGGTTCGGCCCACTCTTCGCTGGCAGGAGCCGGATAAAGCGAGCCAGCTTCATGCGCCAACACACTCAGTGGCAATGGCATCTGGACGAGGTATTTGTGAAGATCAATGGCACCCAGCATTACTTACGGCAGGCGGTCGATCACGAAGGCGAGGTGCTTGAGAGTTACGTGACAAAACCCCGGGATAAGCAAGCAGCACTAATGTTTCTGAAGAAAGCAATGAAGCGTTATGGCACGCCAAAAACGATCGCTACGGACCGACTCCGGTCATACGGCTCTGCTGTGAAAGAGATTGGAAATTTCGACTGCCGGGAGGTCCGTCGTCACTTGAATAATCGGGTAAAAAACTCACACTTGCCATTTCGACGACGTGAACGAGAGATGTCTCGTTTCAGGCGAATGTCCAACCTTTAGAAATTCTGACCCAGCCCCGTAATCCGGGCCGTTTATTTGGAGAGTCTGTTCGCCTTTCTTTCTGGTTCGGGCATGGGCACTGAGGCCCGGTGAGTGGAGCTCCCACCAAGCTCAGGCGAGCCGGGCCGGTGGG